>NZ_JBNRLS010000001.1:0-1222157 GCF_050379415.1 Marinobacter sp. DUT-1 | reverse complement strand
AGTTATGACCAACCTATATTTAGTAACTCGATGGGGTAACGAAGAAAGCATAGAAGGTCCTGATGGTGAGGACACAACTTTTTTGGTAAAAACCTCGTCTGTAAAAAATGCAGCGGAGCTCGTAGACAGAATTCTGGAAAAAATGCCGCATACAAGAGTTGCCAGCTTTTGTCACAGAGTAACAAAAATAGGTGTAAGTATAAGCTCTAGTGAAGTTCCGGTGGTTTTAGGGCCATTTATTGGATCGTCCGTAATGGAGGATGACAAAGGTATAGGGAATTCCGAGCGGTGGGCGAGGGATGAGAAAGAAGAAGATTGGGTTAACTTTGTAGATTATTACGACGATTAGCTAAATCCGTGGAAGCCCGGTTTTCACTTGAAGATCCAACTGAAAAAATGGTTTGGTAGGGATTGTTCATGAAAGAACCCTTGGTGAAAATTGCGTAGCCTTGCGCCTAAACCATACTGACTTTAACGGCCACCAGCTACAGCTACGACGCCAACGGCAACACCCTGACCGAGACCGAAGACGGCTAGGTGACCAGCTATCACTACGATGCCCGCAACAAGCTCATCGAAGTGGAAAAACCGGGCCTGAGCGCGAGTTACGGCTACAACGCCGACGGTATCCGCACACGGAAGACCGAGAACGGCCTCACCACCCACTACGTGGTGGACAGCAACCGGGACTGCGCCCAGGTGCTGGTGGAGGTGACCAACGGCACCCCCCCCAGGTCAACTACACTTACGGCGATGACCTGGTCTCCCAGACCCGTGCCGGAACACCCTCTTACTACCTCTATGACGGCCAAGGTTCCGCCCGGGCACTGGCGGATGCGAGCGGCTCTTTAACAGACAGCTACGACTACGATGCGTTTGGGGTGTTATTGAGCAGTGCCGGCGATACCGAGAATGCCTATCGGTATACCGGGGAGCACTTGGACTCAAACCTGGATCAGTACTATCTGCGCGCGCGGTATTATGATCAGGGAGTTGGGCGGTTCACCCAGCAGGATAGCTGGATGGGGATCACTCATGATCCGATCACGTTGCATAAATACTTGTACGGAAATGCAGATCCGGTAAACGGCGTGGATCCATCTGGCAACATGACATTGACCATGAGCATGGGCAACATCAGCATTATGGGAGCGCTTTCCTCGATTGGTTACCATTCCGCTGGAGTAAGCCTCGTTAGTTCGTTAATGGTTATGACTGGAGATGCGGTTCAGACTGATGCTCAGGTAACTCACTTAGATATATCGGTTGCAAAAGTGAAAGCGAGGACCTGTGTTATCAATGGGAACGATAAGTGCAAACTCGGTGTGCCAACGGTGTTCTTTGGTGCAAATATGTGGGACGCATCCAATCACTATTGGGAGGCCCAAAGGACAAGGGGGTTGCCATCAGTTTTGAACTATAAGAGAGGAGGGTTTGACAGAAGTTGGTACACCAGACTTTCTGTTCCCGAATGTATTGGACGTGGGCCTTCACAACAGTGTGACGAATACCCATTCAATTCAACAGAGCAAGGTGGACCGGCGAATTATCGTGCTCGAGGCGTTTCATTGAAGCTCGTCAACGCCATACATAATGGAGCGGCTGGCACTTTGCTTAACTCGATGTATACCAGTTGTGGAGTAAGGTCAGGTGGTGGCCCAGAGAGCGCATTCGCTGCCATACCAGTTCCATCGGGGGAATCGGGTTTTGTATGTCCAGGAAGATAGATAAATATGGACAAGCTATTAAGGTTATTAGTGTTTCTTTCCGTTTCTATGTTGCTGGCATGCTCTGGCCCGAGAGACGGTGAAAGTGGAGAGAAAAGGATGGTCGAAACTAAAGTAGAAAAGATTGCTCATATATCGAGCCTTGGCTACTCGGGTAACCTTGATCATGCAAAAGAGGTTGCTGAATACTTGGAGGACGACGACCTAGAGGTTGTTGGGCAGGCTTGTTTCTATCTTGGTTACTTGGAAGCACGCGAATATATTCCACGCTTAGCACAGCTGTTGGAGCATGAGGACGCCGAGCTAGTAAACATGGCAGCGAGCGGCTTGGGTCTGATGGTTGACAACCGCGACGCCTATCTATTGAAGGCGCTTTATCGTGTGCTTGATGACCCGAATCTGTCAGTAAGGATGAGCGCAATAGAAACAATTGGAAAAATACAGGCAGAAGCGTCTGCGACAATGCTGATAAGCAGGTTCTATCGCGAGGAACCAGCGGCTAAACTTCAAATCATTCAGGCGCTTGGACTAATCAGAAGCAAGAATGCGCTTCCTTTATTGGAGGGCTATCTAAAAGAGGTCAAAGCTATGGATCACAGCGTGCCTAATAAAGGTGGTGTTCGTGGCTCCGTGCCTCACCCAAGTGCTATGCAAGCAGTTCTTGAAGAGGCCATCTCGAGTATACGTGCAAGCTGATCAGTGGCCTTTTCCGTTTTGTGTGAGTACTAGTTTTTAATCGCCTTGGGTAGTGGCGTCTGATACCGATCCTCCTGAGACCGGTTCAAATCCCGCTAATCGATACTATTTCCAGAACAGCGTCAGTTTGCAGCCAAGCGGAGCGATTGCCTTCTCGATGGATCCTCTCAGCACCCGGGGGTCATCCCTCTCGATGTTCACTAGGGTCGTCTTCGAAATCCCGATAGCTCTCGCATACTCCTCAATCGTGAGTCCAGCAAATCGCTGCCGAAGCTCGCGCACAGCGGCCCCCACGGTCACCTCTCCACACGCCATTCTGCGCTTGAGATCGGCTTCGGCCTCAAAGCGCTCATGCGGCCGGTACTTTGCTTTCATTCGTGCCACGGGCAAGACTCCACAGAATATTGCTATGCTGGACTTTAGACCCATAAGACGGATCCCAAGTATCACTGTAGTGTACTTTAGGTAGAACGCTTTATCCCTAAATACCTCTAGGCTGGTCTATAAAACACGGGTTAAGCACTAAGCGAAATTACGACCGATAGTGACATGCTCCTGTCTGGTTTAACCGCTTATTATCTCGCCCGTGCTGAAAGCATGACATGCTCACAAAAAGACCGCCCGCGGACTCTCGGTTTGCCGTTTTGGCTTTTCGCCCATTTGAGTACGTCAGCTTTTACGAGATCACGTACGTTCTGAGTCGTACAATCGAGAGCCTCGGTGACCTGTTCAAGTTTCAGTTCTCTTTTTGCGTTTCGGAAAAGCTGATCAGTTAGCCACTTTTCAAATCGGCACCGATTAAGAAATAGGCTCTGGATTCCACGGGCTTTCGAGAATCCGCCGGGGATTCGACGAAGTATGACGTCATTGGCGAGTTGCCCAAACGTGGTCAAATGCTTCTTGAACGCTGGGTTGTTCGGGAAAATTTCAATCGAATCCTCGGGATCCGGTAGCGCACGCATGACTCCACGGAACTGCCGTAGATCGAACCTTCGGCGACGAGAGAAGCGCACATTTTTGTGAGCAATTAAGGCGTCCCCTCTAAAAAAATCCTGAGCAGACTCCATGCTCATGCCGGTAATTTCTGCGAAGGACTGAACGGTTACGTGATACCGATAGCCAGAGCTTCCTTTCGATTCGAGCTTCCTGTCTCGCCTCGATTGGGAAATGTACTCCGTGACTTCCGGAAAATTATGCTTTGGAGCGGGTGTCTCATCATTACGCCGAGCTTCCTCATGAGGGCCTCGCCAGTTTTGCTCCAAGTGAGCACTGAACACGTTGCACGGTGCTTCCACGAAATCCGTGCCCAAAAAGCGGACTGCTTTTCTGCTTTGATGACACTGTTTGCGCCAGGATGCATTCATGTCTGGGCTCTCGAGGAGCAGATAAGCACGACGTACAAAATCCGAATGTCCAGTGAGACTGGGGCAGTGTTTGACCCGCTCGTGAATCAGGTCGAATGGTCGCATTGCGACACTGATCGCCAGACAAATATCTCTCAAGCGTGATTCGTCCAAGTCGCCGGACTCCGAGCCCATCTCTTTCCAGAGATGAAGTTCCGTCTCCGTGACCTCCGATGCGCGGCTGAGCTCCATGTCATCCCAGTTTTTTTCGCAGTCCGGGCAGCCAATAAGCAAGCTCCCGTCCCAGTTGAGCTTCTTGTGACAGCTAGGGCAGTTCTCTATGAGCAAACGTTCGTGCTTTGGGCAATGGGCCGTTACCGCCAGCCCCCACCGCCAGTCCAAAAAGCCTTGCTCCGACACACAGCTCGGACAAATCCGCGGGAATCCGAGGCGTAGATCAGAAATCATCCGGTGCTTTGAGCGCAGCCATGGAAGTTGGTCTCGTGCTTTGAATCGCACCCTGTGACTCTCTAGAGGTCTCTCAAGCCTACGTTCCAGTGCCCTGAAAGTTTCCCTGGACGGCGCTTCGAGCCACCCGGAATGTCCGGACGCGGCCGTGGTCTGTATGCCCAGACAGTCAAGGATTTCGGTTGGCTTGAAGACGCAGTTGAGCTTCCCCACGCGCAACAAGAAGCCGTTGAACGATTCGTCGGGATAAGGTTCCGGTCGAAGTGCGAATCGTTTCATCAATGAATATCCCAGCTCTTCCGGTCCTCACTAGCCGCTTTTTTCTGAGCTTCCCCGGCACGCTCCAAAACTCGTTCGTACGGTGCACTGAACGGATTAAAGGTTTTAAGGGCCGGGTTCATTGACGTTTTAGCGAACGCCTTAGTAAGATCTTTCTGAGTAATCACCTTTCCTTGCTCTGCGCTTTCAAGCGCCGTCTTTATGAGCCCCGCTATTAAGCGAGGAATTCCTTTCGTCGCGACGTAAACGCGCACCATCATTTCCTTGTTAGCCAGGGGAATGAACTCGAACCCATGGCGCTGAAGAAATCTAGTGCACGCTCTCAAATAAGAACCGAAGGCTTGGAGATTCTCCTCAGAGTCAATCTGGAACGGGGCGAGACGAGTCTGACGTAGAGCGAATCGCTGATACAGTTCGTCGTAGTGAGCAATCGATCTGTAACCGGCGGGTGTGCCAGCCATAACCACCGCGAGCTTATGCTTATCCATCATCAATTTGATGTGGTTAACCACGCCTCGCGTATTGGACTTCGCTTGCTCGCGCAAAAAATGCTGAAACTCATCGAAAATGAGCAGCTCTACCCCTCGCTGTTCAATCAGCTCATTGAGCTTCTGTTTGAGTTCGCCAACAGTTCCCTTTATGGATCCCTCGTAACTTGAGGCTAGGAGGATCTCCTGAATCAGTGTCTTGAGCGTTGGTTCCGCCGGCACAGACACAAGAATGATGGGCTCTTTCGAGCGACCGGGACTTTCCAGATCCTTACGCTCTGCAAGATGATGTTTGATGTATGAAGCAAGTATTGATGATTTTCCCAGCCCTGGTATCCCCATCAGTAGCATCCCGACGCCTTCCACGCCAGACATGGCATGGGTATGTTGAATGTCATCAACGGCCTGCTTGAAGCGTTCGTGTCGTGTTCGCCAGTTGGCAAAAGCGACCGTCGTCGGCTTCAGTCCCCGGTGGTTCTGGTTATCACGATCAATCATCTTCGTACTCTCCATCGGTACCGTATTCTTCTGCGCCAGGTTCAAGCGATTCAGTTGATGTCAAATGCTTTCCGATAGCCGGAGGGGAAAGGGTGTCATCCTCTCCTATTGCCTTCATGAGCATTGCTTCAAGCGCGTCTGTCGGAGCTGGTTGAGTGCGCCGCGAACGAACTTGTCGCATGTTTTCGTCGTGCGCTTCGTTGGCATTAATGACGGTTTGGCTTGATTTCGCGTTACGCCGACCGGTGAACCCCTTATTGGCATAAGTGCTTGCGCGCAAGACCTTAAGCTCAGCGAGCGTTGTGCCTTGCTTAATATCCGGGTCTGTTACGAAGGCTTGGAAAATTTCATCAGTGATTGGATCCACGACGTTGATCGAATGGAGGTCATTGTGTGTGTATTCCACCGTGACTTGAGCTGTCTGGCCTTGTCTTCGAAGGGTCATGCCAATGTGTTTGAGCTTGTTGTCAGGGTCGTTGTACCTCAGATTATTGAGCTGAATTCCCTGATGCGCGTGATCTCCTGAAATGGTGCAGGTTCTGGTTTCACCCATGGTGAATTTGATGCGCTCGAAGTTGACGGGCAAATGCGGTGGAAACACACGTGCTTGCTCTTCCCAAACCTCATAGGGGGTCTTACCGTTCAAACCGCGATGAGGCGTTTGGTGATACTCATCAATGACCCATTCGTACAGGGCTGTTCGAAATTGCTGCAACGTCATTGAGGCTTTCTCATGGATCGTCGCATCCAGGTTGGGACGATCCGTATGTTTTCCACAATAGCCTTTGAGTGTCTGCGCAAAGCGACGGCGTAGAGTCAGAAAGAATCGTTCGACGAAGGGTTTGCGCCACCCAGCATATGTTTGCACGATCTGGGACTGACACCCTGCGTCGAGAAGGAAAGCCTGGGTTTGTACGCTGGCAAAACCCGAGCCGCCGTCGCTCACAATCGTCTCTGGCGCGCCATACATCGGCCAGTCGTTTTGGACGGTGCTGGGCAGGGAATCCAGTGGCTTTGGGCAAATCGAATGCTTATAGCTGTCAATCACTGAGCCGGCAGATTCGCCGCGCCCAACCTGGACGGTTAGACCCAGAATTGAGCGTGAGTAGACGTCGATCACGGCAAACAGTGTCACAGGTCCGAGGTATCGGCCTCCCTCATCAGTGACGCCAATGGCCAGGTTCACAGCATCAGCTTCGACTCGCTCCAAAATCCGTTCAGTCTGAAGTTTTCTCTTGGCGTTGCGCCCGGCTGCTTTTGCCGCTCGTCGACCTTCGCGTTTTTCGATAAATTCAATCGGGTCGCACGCTTGCTTTGCCCACTTGCGGAACACCTCCCGGCAGGGTCTTCTAGCCTCCGGTCCAAACCTGAGCTCGAACTCCTCCGTAAAGCAGTCGTAAGCATACTGGAGTGTTGGATTCCCGAGCTGGAGGTAATAATCGTCAATTATCTCCAACGCCAAATCCTGGACATCTTGGGAGAAGGAGGGTTTGCGACGGCGCTTCGTCGTAGCTAGCGTCGATGCGATGCCGTGAGAGTGCTCTTGCGCTTTCTTGGACCAACGCCCAAGAGTTGCAGGAGAGATCGGGTTAGTGTCCTTAATCTCCCGCGCCACTCTTGCAATGACCTGTTGCCGGATTTTAACCCCACCAACACCATTCTTTTTCGTACGCCGCTGCAACTCCTCGAGATAGGCAGAACGTCGTTTCAGCTCCTCATAATCTGCAACCGACACGTCCGGCGCTTTGGGCGCGGCTGCTTTCCCTTTCGGGATGAGATGAAGGGTTTTGCCGAATTCGGACTCAATCTCACTGCGAGACTTGATTATGGTTGGCTGCCTTTCGTCGTCGAACGTGAGAGCGACGCTCGAGTCGGGCAGTGTTGTCAGAGTCGCGTGTAGGTTGTGAAAAGACACGCGATTTCCGGTCACGGCGAGGGTATTAAACATAGTTGGCTCCTTTCGAAGTGTTTGGGAGTAAAGGGGTTACCAGATGAAGTCCAGATCGACCCAAGGCCCTGTCAGGTCGCATTGCAACAGTTGGTGGGCGACGGCGCGTCGAATAAACGAGCAGTCAATGTCGAGAACACCAAGAAGGCTTTGAAGCTCTGACATCGAGGCAGAACGCTTTTCGGTGGCGTTGAGAAGCGCTTGGAATTCGCCCAGTGGTGCCGGCGTATCGAGTACCGGCACCAGGAATCGGATATTCTGAGCTCGATGCCCGGGGCGAATGTCATCTTCAGTTAAAACTCGAAAAACTTGGCCCCGCTCCCTAAAAAAAACGCTAAGCTTTTGTGCCTTATGGCAAAACACCGGATTGCTCACCGCGCTCCGTGTTTTCACTTCGACGACGTATTCGACTCCTTGCTCGACGACTAAAAAGTCAGGTGTATAGCGCCTGGGGCGACCAGCAAGATGAAATCGGACTGAAAAGGGTTGGCTTACAACGGACTCGGCGGTTTTCTCAAACCTAAGCAGGTTCAGGTAGTCGAGCTCGAGAGTGCTTTCGACCGCGAACACTCGGCCAAAATGGGCTGAGTGCGTGAGGTAGGAAGACCGAATCGGTGATTGTTTGACGAGTTCACGTTGCTGCATTCGTTACTCCAGTTTTGCTTGTTGGGATATCAATGAATAGTTAAAAACAGAGCCGGCGCAAGAGTGTAAGGTGCTGTTTTTAAACGCATTTAATTTAGGTTGTGGAATGTTGATACCCACCTGTTCATAGCTAAGTAACTAAACAGCGGAGCAAAACCGGACAAAAAAACTGGGAAAGTTCGGATTTTTTTTCGAAATACTAAAAAATTAAATTTTGTTAATGATGCGTGGGTGCATACAAGAAGGAAGGATGCATGGACTACTCGACGAAAAATTTGAGTACTGAAGAGATCGGACGTATTGCGACGCACGAAGATGTGAAGAGCAGAGCGCTCTCAGTCGTTAAGAAAAAGCTGGGTCGTTTCCTTGGAAAAACAGAAGGGTCTGAAGTGCATCAAGTTGCAGAAGATGCTCTGAACGAAGTCACCTTGCGCCTACTTAATGCGATCGATGGCGGAACGACCTCTTTAACAGTCAAAGACGCTGCTGACGAAATTGGTGATCAGAAGGGTGTGATGGCTCATCCGGTTGCACGTTACCTCATGATAGGAGTAGTGAATTACTGCAATACGCGGCTCAAAAGGTGGTCACTGAAAAATGAACAAGGCGGTACCGGTGCTAGGGCGAGGTACGTCATTGATTCGGAATTAGCGGACGACTCCGACTACTGGGATCAACACTTGAGTCACACCGAGAGTTTGGCATCCTTGGACGAGGAACGTGTCGATTCCTTGCTGTCAGCGAAGGGCCTATCGGGAGAAGACATCGTGTTGATCAAGCGAAAGCTCGAGGGCTGGAGTTTCGTAGACCTGGCGGCTCAACACGGTGGTACCGCAGACAAGTATCGACGCCGAATTAGGCGCGCTTTGGATAAAGCAGGTATCGATCCTAGTTTGCTTGGATAAGGGCGCCTTGGTGCCATGTCAATGGTTTGGGTGAAGGGTATCTCGTCAAGATAGAGGGAAACCGAGTGGATTTTGCCACTCCGCTCCACATAGTTCCCTCATAAACAAAAGCGAACATTCGAGTCAGGGCTTTCCTTCAGAGCCGTCAGGCCAATCACCGCCATTTCATTCAGTATGATTGGCGGAGTAAATTGCAGACGCTGAATGATTACATGGCAGATATAGCCATGCTCCACTAAGCTATTGTTTTAACGATTGATGTGCAGCGCAGTTGATGGTCCAAAGTCAGTAATAATGACGCAGTCAAATTTGTGCAATGGTAAAGCGTGCTGCCTAATTGCTGTTTTGTTCTTTAGAGTCAGGAGTTAAAGATGGATCTAGCCCCGACCTTCGGTAGTAAAAAATTCCAGTGCCCACATTGCAGGGTTGTCGCCCAGCAGACCTGGTTTGACGTTAGGCGGGCAGCAGAGTCTGCCAATACCATCATCAGTCACGTTTTTTATGATTATCGTGGATCTATCGTGGACTGGGAGCAAAAGGCAATTGCGCAGTTTATTCGACAAGTCAACGATGCCAATGGTCGGCATATGCCGGAGTTTGTACCCCCTGGGTTCTCTGTCGCGACATGCGATTCTTGCGATAAATTCACTCTATGGGTTGAAGGCGAGCTTGTATTTCCCCCGACTATTCCAGTCGCTCCCCCTAATTCAGACATGGACGAAGAAATACGATCTTTATATTTGGAAGCCGCTAGTATAGTTGGTGACTCCCCACGGGGTGCGACCGCATTACTCAGGCTGGCGTTGCAGTTGTTGTTAAAGCAGCTTGGAAAATCCGGGAAGAATATCAATAGCGACATCAAGGAACTTGTTTCTGATGGGCTTAGCCCAAAGATCCAACAAGCGCTTGATCTCTTGAGGGTAGTTGGCAACAACTCTGTGCATCCCGGACAGATAGATTTGAAGGACGGAAGGGATATCGCATTCAAGCTATTTCACGTCTTAAATTTTATCGCTGACGAAATGATTTCCAAACCAAAGGAACTTGAACTTCTCTATTCTGAAGTCGTGCCTGATGAAACGAAGCAGCATATTAATGAGCGCGATGGGAATGGCAGCTAATTTGAAAACGCGCATAACCAGCGCAGGCACGGCGACACCAATTACATTGCGCCTTCGGCTCCATTACATTGGCGCGCATGCTGCTAGCGTTAGGCAGTGAATCAAACATCAGGGAACATGATGACCAATGAGGAATTCGTAGACTTGGCATGTCCACACAGCTGGTTCTTGGTTGCTGACGATCTGCACGGGCAGGCCGTCGAATTGAGGCAAAGCTTTGGTCGCGGGCACCTCACACATCATGATTATAGGTCTGGAAACAAGGCAACTTGGGACAATACGAACAGATCAACCTTCCTCCTTGCATCCTTTGCTCTGGAGAATGCGATTAAGGCATTCTTGGTTTACGAGAACCCGGGTTGGATTTCTAACGGCAAGCTTTCTAAATTTCTGAAGTCTCACAAACTCACTGACCTCGCAGAAAAATCTACTAACATCCCATACAAGACAAAGGGTCGGGGCACTCTGAAAGCATTTGAGGAGGGCAATGAATCTTGGGCTAGGTATCCGTGTGCGCTTAGCAAAGAGACCAGTGTTCAACCATCTACCCTCGATGAAGGGCTTTGGGAGAAATATGAATGGTTGATTGCCGCCTATGGTCGTCGTTTAACCAAGCTTTTATCGGTTTATTGGAAAGGTCCACACGGATTTGGAGGGAAATATGAGATCAAGGGCAGTTTTCTCGGGGCCCCTCCGCAGGCCTAACAAGTTGTTGTTTGTTCTGACCTGCGGCCTACACCGGACACCCCTGTCGGGGCGCCGCTAGACAAAAGCGTTAGGCAAAAATAGAGAAAGGAGAACGCTATGTGGCCACGTAACTTGTACACGGGACCTGGAGGTGGCTTATACACGGGGCCAGGTGGCGGAATGTACACAGGCCCAGGGGGAGGTGCGTATACCGGCCCAGGTGGTGGCATGTATACCGGGCCCGGAGGTGGAATGTATACCGGGCCGGGTGGAGGATTGTACACGGGCCCAGGCGGTGGACTTTATACGGGTCCCGGCGGGGGTGCATATACCGGCCCTGGTGGTGGTTTGTACACTGGTCCGGACGGTGGCCTTTATACAGGGCCAGGTGGCGGAATGTACACAGGCCCTGATGACCCAGGTTATAGGAGCAATATTCCTCCTTGGCACATTTTTGCTAAATATCTTGCTGAAATGGGCATGGAAAATGAAGCTCGGTTGATTCTCTCTCAGCTGTAGTGACCAGTTGCCTAACAAGGCAATTAAATTCCGGCTCGATGGGCCTCCACCGGACGCCCTTGTCAGGGCGCCGTTTATTGCTGGCGTTCCGCCTACGGGGTGTTATGGATTTCCTAGATTTCACAGCAGCAACGATCAAAGCCCTAGCATGGCCCATAGCAGTGGTCGTCATAGTGATTCTCTTGCGTGCGGAAGTAGCCAACCTTTTGGCAAGAATCACAAAAATTAAACATAAAGACTCTGAAATTGATCTTGCGCAAGAGGTAGAGGCGGCAGCAATCAGCGCTGACAAAGCTTTGGGTGCTGTTACGGAAGCTGATTCAGATTCGGAGCGAGCAAGAATCAATAGACTCGCCGAGGACAGCCCGAGAGGAGCTATCTTGGACGCTTGGCTATCAGTTGAGGAGGCAATGACCGACTATGAAAAAAGGCACGGTATTGAGTATGCCAATTCACACACAGCGCCTCACCATAGAATTCAAAGCATACAATGGAACAACTTAGACACTCCAGCCTTGGGGCAAGGCGTTTTGCAAATGCTAGATAAGCTTCGGCGGATCAGAAATGATGCAGTGCATGGTACCGACTCTGATGTCACACCTGAAACAGCTCGAAACTACGCCGATCTGGCAGCAAGGGTTAAAGCCAAATTAGAAGAGGCATAACCAGTCGCTGCTGCCGGGCAATTCTTCCACCGCCGCGCGGTTCCACAATTGCCGCAAAGCTTGACGTTAAACCGCATAGGGAAGAAATAGTGAAAAAATACAGAACACCAAAAGTTTTCGTCCCGGGCGGTATGCCTAAATTGACGTACGTACCTCGTGAAGCAATTAATTTAGAGGTCTCATTGCGAAATGCTGTGGAAAATCTTCATAAATTAATCACGGTTACTGGACAGACAAAGTCTGGCAAGACTGTACTGGTCAACACGGTTTTACCAAGGGCCAATGTTGGAGAGAACATCTGGATTGATGGTGGTAGCGTTGATTCCGAAAACGATTTTTGGACATCTATCCTTCACGAGCTAGGTGAGTCGTCGACATTCGAGCAAACTAACAGCGCATCGAGTACAAAATCGGTGGAGGGGGAAGTACAGGGCGGAATAAATGTGCCTCTTGTTGCTGATTTAAAAGGAAAGACCCAAACGGGGCTCAGCAAGGGCGACACGGCTGGAACCGCAAAGAAATTGGAGCTGACCCCCAGAACTGCGGCGCTTCGCGCATTACGCGATTTTGACGGATCAATTATAGTTGACGACTTCCACTATTTAGATAGGGACTTCCAAGGTTCAGTCATTCGGGCATTGAAGCCCCTAATCTTTGAGGGTCTACCTGTGGTGCTCATTGCGATCCCCCACAGACGGTACGACGCAGTAAAAGTCGAAAGAGAAATGACCGGGCGTATAGAGGACATTGAAGTACCATCTTGGACGGGCGAAGAGCTTGAGCAGATAGCACGGACAGGTTTTCCGCTTTTAAGGATTAAGTTAGCTTCAGGAATCAGTAAAAAGCTATCTTCAGAGGCCTATGGCAGTCCTCACTTAATGCAGGAGTTCTGCCAACGTCTAGCGCTTAGGGAAGGAGTAACTGAGACTGTTCGGTCCGGAGTGACAATTTATTCTGTACCCGAGGGCCTGTTTCGTCAGGTTGCTGAAGGTACCGGCAAGGTTATTTATGACAAGCTTTCAAAAGGTCCACGCCAGCGTTCCGATCGAATTCAAAGGGAGCTGAGCCAAGGTGGAACCGCCGACATTTATGGTGTCGTTCTAAAGGCCCTTAGCGTTCTTTCTCCTGGATTAGAAACCGTGGATTATGAGCAATTGCGTTCTGCAATTCGACAAGTCCTTAATGAGGCGCCACCTCAAGCCCATGAAGTAACGCGTGTCTTGGAGCGCATTGCGGATATCGCCGCGAATGATGAAGCATCAACACCTGTTATTGATTGGGAAAAAGATGAGCAAAAATTGCACATAACCGACCCATTTTTCGCGTTTTACCTGAAGTGGGGTGCGGTTTAACAATCGGCTGCACAGAGACTAATTTTCCGCCGCTCCGCGGCTCTAAATTGGCGCATGAGACGGGCATTATTCCAAATTCTTAATGTTCGCTTTGCGACCTCCGGGTCCCAATTTTTCTAATAAAGTGGAGAGTGAAACGAAAGACGCTCCAGTAATTTTTCGTGAGCCTCTCGGATTCGAAAACCAACGACCACTGCCAAGTAATTTCGATAATTGAGCCCTCTTCGGCTTACATGCCCCTAAAAATTATAGAATAGTTGGGCGAAATGAAAGAAAGGAAAACGAATCAGTGCTGCCAACTAAAACTCTCTAATCATAATCAAACTAGCTAAAAACTTGGCTTTAGTATTTAGGGGCTCGAAATGGAAGCAAAGGCTCACATACACTCCGCTTTGAGCAATAGTCTCAAGTTGCTTAATTTGTTAATTGTAGGTGTAACGGCCTACTTCTGCGCCTCCATTGTTAACAGGGCAATTGGAGACGGAAGCCCGGAAATATTTGGCATTCCTATAGCCCAAGAAAACGCTATATATGTGCTTATAGCTTCTACCATTTTTCACGTAATCGTCCTGAGATATATTATACATTACATACGCTTAGCTTGGATTAATCTCAGTAAAAAGGAGCGAGAAGAGCTTTATTTCCAAATAACCGGTACAAACCACCTTTTAACACACGGTGCAGAAAGGTTGCGTGATGCAATCATTAATAGGAATGGGTTTCTCTTTGTCTATGTAGACAAGGATGATCCCCCTTCTCTTCTCCACTGGAGCATTTTTTTTGCGGCAGTTTTTGCGAGCATCCGTTACGAACTCTCTTTTGATTTTGTTTGGACGTTCCTCTTGGGCGTAACACTTGCTATGGCAAACTGGCAGATTGGCTCTAGCTGGCTAGTTGCGTTAGCAGATCTTGGGCGTGCTGCTGACTCCAGTCTTTATTTCGACGATCCAGGAAAGAGGGGGCCAAGATATTTTGGCTTGGTGAGTGGCCCTTGGCATGGAATGAACAACAACATATTTCTGTTTTTCGCTATATCTCTTCTTGACGCATTTATAAGGGTGTTGCCGATATCAATAGTTGTTTTCTTTGGGTGGTTAGCTCTAGAAGTTCTGCTCCTACTATTCAGTAAGTAGCTGAACGCTCTGGTGGCTCATTATCCCCAATGTCCGCTTTGCGACCTCAACGACCGGCCCTTTCTGGTGTCAGTCTCTGGCCTTGCCAAGCTATGTTTTAAATCTGACTCATTCAGTCGGGATTTGATGGTAGCGAGAGCTTCAATGAGCTCGCGGTCATAATCTGAGTAGGGTGGTAGTTATTCCGCAATCGGAACCCACCAAAATTCCTCACTAGGGGCAACAACCGTAGCCTGATCAGCCAGCAACATAGCGTAGATCGGCCGCAGCGAGCCTTGTCCCTTATCGCGCCGTACGGGTAGGTCAAGGAATCAAACTAGCGAGACACCCTCAAGAAACGTGTAGAGACTTGGCCGCGGTATTTGGTAGATCGCATGCTAATCATCCTCCCCTCTAGGTAGATGCAAAGAAGCATTTTCTGTTTTTGTCTGTTTGTGATTGAAAACTAAATACATTGCGTTCTTCCAGATCAGTGGCATTGAATTCTAAACCTACAAGTTGGCCCCAGCGCCAGGGAAGTCATTCGCCTTTTTGCAACTTAGGACTGGCGATGTCCACTATGTTGGCATACACTGAGAATGACGTAAATATATGTTTTTAAACATTATTTTGCGTTATGAAATATGATGGGTACTGAGCAATCTTTTCGAGAGCATTGACGACTAGCGAGCCAAGATATGAGCACAAAAGCTTCAGTTTCCAGCGGCCCGAATTATCACCTGTATTACCAGGAGCTGCTCAGCGAGCAACCAAAGTCAGTTTTTCTAGAACTGAATAATCCGCAGGAATTTCGAGTCGAAAAAGAGACTTTCAAAGGCAAATCCTGGGACGTGCTTGTTGTTGAAATCCCATCTGAATACATGGACAAGATCGCGATCGACTGGATCAAAAAGAGAAAGCTCCAAGGTGCCGTCGGGGGGCCCGTGGGCGCTGAGTGGGGCAGTCCAGACTGTCCGTGGGAGTAGCGGTGAGAATTGTTTGCATATCAGACACGCACAGTCTGCATGACAAGATGCTGCCTCTACCCGATGGTGATGTCCTGGTGCACGCGGGAGATTGCACCGGATCAGGCTCTCTGCCGCAGCTTGATGACTTCACGCGCTGGATGGGCGCTCAGCAGCACAAGGACAAAGTTCTCATCGCTGGCAATCACGATCACTGTTTTGTTCGATACCCCTATTGGTCCCGCGAAATGTGTGAGAAAAACGGAATCAGTTACCTCTGCGGGGAAGCGGCAATGACCGGAGGCTTGAAATTCTACGGCTTTCCTTGGCAGCCGATCTTCCGATGGATGAGCTTCAACGCGAAAGAAGGCGAGAGATGGGAGAGACTGAAGCTTGTCCCTGAGGATACTAACGTGCTTGTGACGCACGGACCAGCATTAGGCATTTTCGACTGGATTCCTGATATCGGTGAACACGTTGGCTGCTATCCGCTCGCCAAGAAAATCGATGAGCTGCGTCAACTCAAGGCTCACATCTGCGGTCATATTCATGAAAGTTATGGCTTTGCGATTCGAGAGAGCGACGGGCTAAAGTTTGCCAACGCGAGCACGTGTGATGCTCAATATCGTCCAGTTAATCCGCCAATCATAATCGACTTGTGAGAATTATCACGCGGCTGCTCCTCGCACATTCTCCTGTGCTTATCTTAGGCCAGGAGTGTCCACTAGAATGGGGAGAGTCTGCTCCAGCCCCTCGGGCCACCACCGGACGCCCTTTATACTGCGCTCCAACGGGCGTGCTTTAGTAGCATTTAGTAACGCCAGATACTAATTAGTATTCCAAGCTACTAATTGCTAATAACGGGTTTTAACCCGATCCAGTGACCTGCCCCCAGCGTTTAATCCAACTGCTCCTTCGTAACGTTCGTTACTTGACCCTGACCCCGTATTAGGTCCACCCAGATGGAAGCAGGTCAATCCCTTCGCACCGTTATTGGCCGAGGGTCTCAACCATTCACCGGGTGAGCCTGGAGCACCCGGTGGCTCCGCTGACGCGAACGCAACCCCACCATAATCAGCGGCACCACAATCATGGCACTGCCTACGGCGAACCAAAGATCGGGCATCTCATTGAACCCTATCCAGCCAATCAGCACTGCCCAGATTAAACCAGTGTATTCGGCGCTGGTGACTTGATTGGCGTCCACTTGCTGATAGGCCAACAGCACGGTGATGTTGTAGCCGAGAATAAAGAAGGCGGAACCAGCGGCACTCAGAAGTATGCCGGGCGACCATTCGGCCCCCTCCCAGAGCGCCAGGGCACCGGCTGCCGGCAGGATCAGCAGGTAATTGAGAAACAGCTTGTGGACCGTTGACTGCTGTTTCGGCAGTTGTCGGACCATGACTGCATTGATTGCCAGTGCCAGTGCGGACCCGAGGGCGGCGATGGCTGCCCAGTTGAATTCCACTGGGCGCAGGATTACTACGATGCCGGTGAAACCGCTGAATACGGCCAGTACGCTCAGGGGCGTCAGCCGCTCCCGGAAAACCAGGGCCGAAAACACCATCACCAGAATCGGCGCGCCGTAGAAGAGGGCATTGGCGGTAGCCAGCGGCAGATTGCCCAGAGCCACGACCATGCACAGGATGCCGCCCAGATGAATATGAGCTCGGAGCGTGTGGACCTTCAGACCGCTGAACAGCTGCCCCCGGTTCAGTTGACCAGCGAGAGGCAGCAGGAAGGCCAGCGTGAGCACACAACGGAGGAAAGCGAATTGAAAGATCGGGGCGCCGGGTTCCAGCAGTTTGATAAACACATCAGACAAAATGGCCATAGCATTGCCGATCACGAGTAACAGGATGGCGCTATTTACGGTTTTACCTGACATGACGACCTCCCATGGTTCCGGCTTTGGCAGGCGCAAGCCGTATCGCGCCTGGTTGAATGTGATTTAGCACTGTCACTGCCAGAAAAGTCCGACCCACGACAGACGACTGACAAACGCCAAAACGAGATAAAACAGGAGGAATCTCACATTAAAATGGTGAGGCACTTTTCCTGATAGGACAAAAGTAGCCGTCCAAGCCTTGGTGGCTCTGGCCTGGAGCAATACCACGTTTCGTGAGATCGAATCTCAATCTCGAGTTGGAATGACACAGGCTTCGGTGGTGAGTCTACGATCATGCTAATATCCGAGAAAATGATCTTTATTGTTGACCCATTAGAAATTTAGATAATGAAACTGCCACCCCTGAAAGCGCTCCCCGTCTTCGAGGCCGTCGCCCGCCTTAACAGCTTCTCCCATGCCGCCGAGGAACTGGCGGTCAGTCAGAGTGCCGTGAGTCATCAGATCAAACAGTTGGAGACCTACCTCGGCGAGCAGCTGTTCTGGCGTAGCGGCCGGACGCTGACGCTGACCGATGAGGGCCGGCAGTATCTGGATGCGGTCAGTTCCGCGCTGTTGCAGATCGAACGGGCCAGTGAGCAATTGCTGGGGCACGAGGAAGCCCGTATCCGTTTGTCAGTGTTCAGTTCGTTTGCGGTGCGTTGGTTGGTGCCAAGGTTGCCGGAGCTTCAGCGGTTGCATCCGCAGATCGATCTGGCACTGGAGATGAGCAGTGAGAACCCGGTGTTGTCGGATCGGGTGGCGGATTGTTTCATCACCATCCACAAGGACTCACCGGCCTATAGTTATGAGTTGCTGTATGTGGAGCAGTTGTTCCCGGTGTGCAGCCAGGACTATTGGCAGAAGATCCGGCGGGAGCTTGGGCGTGAAGGTGCCGATGCGGATAACGAGGCCTTGACGCCGGATGAGGTGGCACAATTTCCTTTGCTGTCGACCCACAGCATTTTCGAGAAACCGGCCGGGGACTGGGAGGTGTGGTACAAGGCCGTGGATCGGGACATTCCGGCAGGTGCGCGCATCCAGCACTTCAGTCACATGTTGCTGGCGCTGGAGGCCGCCAGGTTTCATCAGGGCATCGCGCTGACCAACGATTACATGTTGAGCACCCGCAAGGATTCGGAGGACTTTGTCCGGCTACCCTGTCATCCGGTGATGACGGGGGATGAGTTCTATTTTGCCTGGAAGACCAGTCGGCGGCGGGAGCGGGGTATTCAGATGCTGCGGCGTTGGTTGGTGGATGAGGCGATCCGGGGAGGCTTGCGAAGTAGCGGTGATAGCAACTCGGAGGGTATCTGAACAGATGGTAAGGAACGAGTCAGGGCCAGGGAACGTCTTAGTAGTAATCTGATTCAAATGTTCAATTCCAACCAGGGATTCGATATGAAGCTGTTGTTGAAATCCGTTGTGCTTGTCAGTGCTCTCCTGCCCGCGGCAGTGATGGCCCAGCCATCCCAAAGCAATGGGCTGCCGCCGGGTCTGGAGAAGAAGGTCGAGCGCGGTCAGCCGTTGCCACCGGGTTGGCAGAAGAAGCTGGATTATCGGCGGGGAGATTACTTCGATCGGGAGCTGCTGCGTTACGGTCGGGTGTACGATATCGACGGTCGTCGCCAGCGTGTCGAGATCGAGGACAAGGTCTACACCATCATCAAGGATACCCGGGAGATTGTGGATATCCTGAACGGACGGTATTAATGGTCGCGGCGTATGGCCCGTGCCATACGCCGATTTCCCTTCCTGATTATTCCTGGGCGGACCTTTCCACTACTTTGCGCTTGCCCTTGGCGCAGCGGGACAGGGCCTTGAGCCCGTCGCCTTCGAACGCATCAACCCGGATGACGTCGTACAGGGCGGTCAGTGCTTCCAGTAGCTTGTCGCATTCATCCGCTTTTACCACGCCCTGGGCGCAGGCCCAGTCCACCAGTTCCTTGCGCTCGTGGCCCATCAACAGGGCAATGCCATCCAGCTCGTCCTCATCCCGGTTACGGATGGCCTCATGCAACCGACTACGCATGTCGGCGGTTTCGTTGGCCAGTTTGTAGGCGTTGAGTACGCGGCCCAGCGGATCTTCCGGGTCCATGTTGGTATAGGCGCCGCGGCTGATGCGTTGGCGGACCGGGGTATCCTCGACGATAGTGCGGGCGACCTTGGTACCGAGGCGGTCGTCCGGGCCGTTGAGGCCGGTGGCGCCAAGCGGGAATACCAGCAGGCGCAGCGGCCAGCGCAGGGCCGGGACCGGGAAGTTGATGATGGCCTCGCGCATGGAGCCTTGCAGATCCCGCATACAGGTTTTCAGGCTCCATTCGACCAGCGGCCGCTGGTCATCGGGATAGCCTTCCTCATGCCATTGCTTGATCACGGCGGTGGCGTAGTAGAGGTGCACCAGGCAGTCTGCCATCCGGCCGGACAGGCGCTGGCGGGCTTTCAGGCCACCGCCGACGGTGAGCAGCGTGACGTCGGTCATCAGGGCGAAGGCCGCGGAGAACCTGGCCAGCTGGCGGTAGTGGCGTTTGATTTCGCCGTGGCGCGGTACCGATTCGATCACACCTCCGGTCAGCGCCAGCAGGAACGCCCGTAGCGCATTGCGGGTGGTGTGGGCCAGGTGACGGTAGAAGATGCCGTCGAATTTTTTCGCGGCCTTGTCTTCGTCTTCCATGCCCGCCGCTTCGATTTCCTCGACGATGAACGGATGGCAGCGGATGGAGCCCTGGCCGAAGATCATCAGGCTGCGGGTGAGGATGTTGGCGCCTTCCACGGTGATGCCGATGGGCACCGCCTGGTAGGCCCGGGCCAGGAAGTTGCGGGGGCCGGTGATGACGCCGCGGCCGGCGACCACATCCATGGCGTGGTTGATCACTTCCCGCATCAGGTCGGTGTTGCGGTACTTCAGCACCGCAGATGGCACCGACGGGCGCACGCCCCGGTCCAGCATGCCGGAGGTGAGCAGGCGGGCGGCATCCATCATATAGGTATAGCCGGCGATAGGCTCCAGGGCTTCCTGCACGCCTTCAAACTGGCTGATGGAGCGGCCGAACTGTTCCCGGGTGTAGGCGTAGGAGCCGGTTGCCAGACTGGCCACCTTGCCGGCACCGGTGCCCAGGGCGGGCAGGGAGATGGAGCGACCGATGGACAGGCACTCGAGCAGCATGGTCCAGCCCTTGCCGAGCATGTCCTGGCCGCCGATGACCTGTTCCATGGGGATGAAAACATCGGTGCCCCAGGTGGGCCCGTTCATGAATACGGTGTTCATGGGCAGGTGGCGGGCGCCGGCGTTCACACCGTCAGTGTCCTTTGGAACCAGCACACAGGTCACGCCCACGTCGTCGTTCTCGCCCACCAGGTGGTCGGGGTCGTAGACCTTGATGGCCAGGCCGATCAGGGTGGCCACCGGGGCCAGGGTGATGTAACGCTTGTTCCAGGTCACCTTCAGGCCGAGAACTTCCTCGCCGTTCCACTCACCCTTGCAGACGATGCCTTTATCCGGAATGGCGCCCGCGTCGGAACCGGCCACCGGGGAGGTCAGGGCAAAGCAGGGAATTTCCTCGCCCTGGGCGAGGCGGGGCAGGTAATGCTGTTTCTGGTTGTCGGTGCCGTAGTGCATCAGGAGCTCACCCGGGCCCAGGGAGTTGGGCACCATGACAGTGACCGCCGCCGAGACGCTGCGGGTGGAGATCTTCATGACAATTTCGGAGTGGGCGGTGTTGGAGAAACCGAGTCCGCCATCTTCCTTGGGAATCACCAGGCCGAAGAAACCATTCTCCCGGATGAATTTCCAGACCTTGTCCGGCAGGTCGTAATGCTCGTGGGTGATCTTCCAGTCATCGAGCATGGCGCAGAGCTTTTCCACCGGGCCATCGAGGAAGGCTTGCTCCTCGCTGGTCAGGTGCGCGGGCTTGGCGTCCAGCAGTTTGTTCCAGTTTGGTTTGCCCGAGAAGAGTTCGCCATCCCAGTCCACGGAACCGGAGCTGAGCGCTTCCTGTTCGGTATCGGAAAGTTTGGGCAGGCGGCTGCGAACCCAGCCCAGCAGCGGGCGGCTGATTTTATCGAGGCGCAGGTCGCCGGGAATGACCAGGATCAACGCCAGAGCAAGGAAAATGCCGCCAAAGATGATGCTGAGAATATGCCATTCATCCTGGAACAGGCCGACAACCGTCGCAATGGCCATCACCGCGGCCGCCACGGTGCCTCCGATGCCAAGGTAGATCAGTACCAGGGCACTGATCAGTAATAGCAGAACGCTCATGGGCAGACCTCCATATCATGAATGAAATCAACAAAATCTGACCTTAACCATCGGCCAAAGTCCCTGTACTTGCAAGGATCGGGATCAAGTCCGGATGGGAAACCCGGTTGGCTTTCAGAGGCTGAGTCCGGTAATCAGTAACGCCAATGTGGACAGCAGGACGGCCACGTTCGTTCCCAGCACCGCGTTGAGCTGTTCCGGGTTGTGGAGCACGAGAGGTAGTTGCCGGGAAATCCACAGGCTGACCGGCAAGGTGGACAGGGCAAGGGCGCTCCACGCCGGTAACCAGCCCAGCAGAGCGCCCGCCAGGACAGGAACATAACTGCCAAGCAAGAGCACCGCGACCAGTCGGGCGGCGGCCGTTCGGCCCAGGGTAATGACCAGATGACGCCGGCCCACCTTCTGGTCGGCATCGGCATCGGGAATCTGGTTGATCAGCAGCAGTTCGCTCACCAGGCACTGAGCGACCAGGGTTACCAGAAGGGCGGAAGTGTCGATCCTGCCGCCCAGGGCGACGATGGCACCCAGAACCATGACCGGTCCGAATCCAAGGCCCGGTGCGACCAGGCACAGGATGGGCCGGCGGGTAATCCAGCGGGTGTAGGTCAGCACCAGGACAATACCGGTAACGCCCAGCACCAGCATGGGCAGCCCCCGTTGCCAGAGAAAATACAGGCCGATGGCCGTCACCACGCCCAGGGTTCCGATGGCGGCCGCGAGCACGCCCTTTGCCGCCGAAGGTACTTCGGGCAGCGCGCCACTACCGCCGGAGAAGGGGGTGCGACGGGTGATCATATCCAGGCCGGAGACAAAGTCCTCGTACTCGTTGAACAGGTTGACCGCCGCGTGGGCGAGCAGGGCGCCGATGAAGACCAGAACAGTGTCGATCAGCGCTGGCGATCCACCCTGTTGCCAGGCGACGGCCACGCCAAGTCCGGCGCAAAGAGGGGCGAGCACCAGGAAGTTGGGGCGAAAGGCGCGAACTACCGCAGCCGCTTCGGACATGCTGTATTTTCCTTATACGTAACCCGCGGCAAACACCAGTCCCAGCACGATCGGCATCACTATCAGGCTGCCGAGGTTGCTGAGCAGGACCAGTGACGCCACCGTGTGGGGCTCCTGCTGGTATTGCTCAGCAACCATATAATTGAGCACCGCCGGAGGCAAGGCGGCGAACACCCACAGTGAGGCGGCCTGCAGACCCGGCAGGTCCAGCACGGCAATCAGCGGCCAGGCCAGCAACAGGCCGCTGGCGGGGCAGGCAATGGCCCCCAGCAGGCCCAGTTTCCAGTCGTTGAAATCAATGTCGAGCATGCGCACCCCCAGAGCAAAAAGCATCAGCGGGATACACACCTCACCGAGCATGTTCATGCTCTCCAGCAGGGTGTCAGGCAGAGCGATGCCGCTGAGGTTGACCGCGAGGCCGGCAACGCACGCGAACACGATGGGGAGCTTCAGGCGCTGGATGATTGAGGTGTGGGGATCGAGCATATAAAGCCCCACGCTGAAATGCAGCAGCATCTCGACGATGAACAACACGATGGCCGCGGGCAGGGCCGCATCACCGAAGGCCAGCAGCAGCACCGGAATGCCCATGTTGCCGGAATTGTTGAACATCATCGGCGGCAGGAAGGTTTTCAGGTTCAGCTTGAGTGCCTTGGCCAACGGGTACAGCACGATGCCGGAGCCGAGCACCACCACAGTCGCGCCCAGGGCAAGCCTGGCGTATTCCTGCAGGGGCGCCTGCTGGTCCGCCAGTACCGCAAACACCAGCAGGGGCACAAATAGCTCCATGTTCAGCACGTTCAGGCCCTTTATATCGGGGCTGCGGTAACGGCCGTAAAGGGCGCCACAGCCGGTGATCAGGAACACCGGCAACATCGTGGAAAGAATCTGGCCAAGCATTGGAGGGCTCCGGCAAACAGGAAAAGTCGGATGAATAAACGGTTAGGTTCGCAAGTAACGCGGAACTTGGCAAATGCTATTGTCGGGAATTCGACCAAAGCCCAAGGGTTTGCCTGACACCCTCGCGGTGGACACAATAACCGATATAGTCAGTTCGAATTCCGACCCTGGAGAGCACCGGTGCCCCGTTTTGATCAACCTTTGTCCCGTGAGAACACCTGTTCCGTAAAGTTCGACGCCCGCAAGGCGGTTTTTGGCCGGGAAGACGTCGTGCCGGTCTGGGTGGCGGACATGGACTTCGCGGCCCCGGAGGCGGTAACCGAGGCACTGAAGCAGCGCGCCGAGCACCCGGTCTACGGCTACACCCTGTTCCCGGAGTCCCTGTACCAGGCCATGATTGACTGGTTCCGGCAGCGGCACGGCTGGGAGATCCGCCGGGAGTGGATCCTGATGGCGCCGGGGGTGGTGCCGTCGCTGCACGCGGCTTGCCTCGCCTATGCTGGCCCCGGTGAGGGCGTGATCATCCAGCCGCCGGTGTACCCGCCGTTTTTCAGTTCGGTGAAGCTGACCGGGCGGACTGTCGTCGAGAACCCGCTGGGTGCTGACAGGACCGAGGATGGCGGAATTCGCTATACCATGGATCTGGACCATCTGGAGGCCTGTGCGGCGCGGCCGGAAAACCGGGTCCTGATGTTGTGTTCGCCGCACAATCCGGTGGGCCGGGTGTGGTCGGAGCAAGAACTCAGGGCCGTACTGGATATTGCGCGACGCCATGATCTGGTGGTGCTCAGCGACGAGATTCACTGTGACCTTGTGTTCCCCGATGCTCCTCGCCATGCCATGCTGGCCAGCCTGGCCGAGCCGGACGATGCCCTGGTCACCGCAGTGGCGCCGAGCAAGAGCTTCAATATGCCGGGACTCGGGCTCTCAGCCCTCGTGATTCCGGATCAGTCCCGTCGCCAGGCCATCAAGGCTGTGTTTGATCAGATGCACCTGCCCCAATGTAACCCGTTCAGCGTGGCCGGATTTGAGGCGGGCTACCGGGCTGGTGGCACCTGGCTGGACCAGTTGACGGTGTACCTGCAGGGGAACCGGGATTATGTGGTCGATGCCGTAGGCCGCCTGCCCGGCATCACCACCTTCGCGCCCGAAGGGACCTACCTGATGTGGCTGGATTGTCGCGAACTGGGGCTGGACGATGCCGGCCTGAAACGGTTCTTTGTCCAGGACGCCGGCGTGGGCATGAATCCGGGTATCAGCTTTGGCGGGCCTGGCAGCGGCTTCATGCGCCTGAACATTGGCTGCCCACGCCAGACCCTCGTGGAGGTGCTGGATCGGATCGAGCGGGCAATGGCCGCAGCACGACCCGCCTAGTCTTCGGCCTTGTGAAACGCGGGTCGCTTGACCCGTGTTGCCAGCAACAGTCCCACGAGAATCAGGCCACCTCCGACGATATGGAATAGCCCCAGGGATTCGCCCAGGAACAGTCCGGCGAGGACGGACGCGTAAACCGGGGTCAGATACATGAAAATGGCAGCACCCCCGGGGCCAATGGTATGCACGCCGTGGTTCCAGAACCCGTAGGCCAGAATGCCGGGGAAGATGGCGAAGTAGAGCAGCGGCAGGGCGGTATCGCGGGAAAGGTCAAAGCCGCCGGCAAAGAAAAACAGGTCCATCAGGTAGAACGGCAGGATGATCAGGGTGCCAAGCAGGATCTGGGTAGTAAGGAACGTCAGCGCCGGCAGCGGTACCGCCTGGCGGCGCAACAGCACCGAGAACAGGCCCCAGCTGAACACCGCCGCGACCATGATCAGGTCACCGGGCTGGGCCTGCAGGCCCGTGAGCACCGACAGCCGGCCCCGGGCAATTACCACCAGGATGCCGAGCACTGCCAGGCCGATACCCAGGGCCTGGATAGGGCGGGTGCGGTCGCCCAGCATCAGCCAGGCCAGCAGGGCCACGAAGATGGGGATGGTGGCGTTGATCAGGGCGATGTTGGTGGCGGTCGTGGTGATGGCAGCGTAGTACAGCAACGAGTTGAACGCGGCCACGCTGAAGGTGGCCAGCGCCACCATGGAGCCGAGGTGCTGGCGGATCACCTGCCGGTGGTGCAAGACCCCGGGCAGGCCAAAGGGCAACAGGATCGCCAGGGCGATGATCCAACGCCAGAACGACATGGACAGGGGGGGTATGTCCTGCACGGTGCCCCGGGCAACCACGGCATTACCGGCCCAGAACAGGGGCGTCAGCACCAGCCCGGTGTAGGCCAGTGCCTTGGATTTCGAGAAGGACTGTGACGAAGCCAAGAGCGGTTCTCCCGTCGTTTTTCATCCGCTGGGTGAAAAAACGACTAGCATACTACTCTCCTGGCACTTCTGCCTCCGTACCAATGTGGTAGGCGGCAAAGCCGGCCATCACCACCTGGTCCACCGCCATGCCGATGATTCGGCCATTGGCACTGGAGCGGATCGGATGCTGGGCATTGGTGATCGGGTCGGCGACATAACCGAGTATTTCGCCCTCGGTGACCCGGTCTCCCAGCTTCACCTCGCTGAAGAGAATGCCGCCATGAGCAGCGCGTATCCAGTCCGAATCGTAATAGATCGGCTCCGGATCCCCCCAGACGAACATCCTGGAGATCATGCCCTGCTTTTCCATCAGGCTGGTGAGGCTGTTCACACCGGCCTCGATCTGGTGTTCCTGGATGCGATGGGATTCACCGGCTTCCAGGGTAACCGTGGTGATCCCCGCCTCGACCGCGGCAGTGCGGAGCATGCCCGGCGATCCGGTGCTGTGCACCACTGCCATGCGGTCGAAGCCCTGAGTGAAAGTAGCCACATCCGGGTTGTTCATGTCGGCCCGAAGTTGCGGCAGGTTGGTGCGTTTCAGCGAACCGGTGTGGATATCCACCAGCATATTGCAGCGGCGGATAATGTTCTCGAACAGGGAATGGGCAATCCGGTCCGCCAGGCTGCCGTCCTCGCTGCCGGGGAAGTGCCGGTTCAGGTCCCTCCGGTCCGGGAGGTAGCGGCTGCCTTGCTGGAACCCCGGCAGGTTGACGATGGGGATACCCACGACGCGGCCGTTGAGCTTGTCGGGATTGAGATCATAGACCGTACGGCGGATGATCTCGATGCCATTGAGCTCATCCCCGTGGATCGCCCCGGTCAGGCAAAGAGTGGGGCCGGCATTGGCGCCGTTGACCACCAGTACCGGCGTGGGCTGTGACAGCCCTGCGATCTGGATGCCTGGGGACCAGGCCAGTCGGGTCGAAGTGCCCGGCAGTACCTCATTGCCGAGCAGGGTAAAGCTGGTGGCCTTCGCCGGCACCGGCTCGGGCTCGGGCTTGGTCTGGGCGGTTTCCGGTGCCGCTTCCTTTTCGCTTTCCCGGCCGGCTTCGGGTTCAGGTGTGGTCACGGTAGCTGACGGCGTGGGCTCGGGCACGACTTCTTTCAGGTCAATGTTCGGGGCAACCTTCTGGGCCGGCTCTTCTTGCGTGGCCTGCTGTTTGGCGCCGGTATCGGGGCCGGACTCCGGTTCCGTTCGCGTTTCCGTTGTGGTTGATTCCAGAGGTTCGGATTGCTCTATGTCCTCGACATCCTCATCCTCCGCCAGTTCAGCCACCCGGACCTCCTTCGGGGCCGTCTCGCTGGTGGAGTTGGCAGGGGAGTCCTCGGCCAGCGCGGGCAGAGAGGAGAGACCTAGCGTGGCGGCCAGTGCCAACAGGAAGCCCGGTGTTCGGGAGGCGTCAAACAGCATAGTTCCTCAACGTTCGTGGTTTGGCGCTAAAGGATAGAGTCACATTGGCCGCGATGGATACAGCTGTGACAAAGGTTTAATGCCCGTTTCATTAATCAGAGGCTCCTTGAACCCGGGCAGGCTGCCATGATCAGGTGTGATCATTACCGAACCACTGCCCCTCCTCTTCCCGGGCACGACCATCGGCTTCCAGCTTCAACAGGTGCGCAAGCGCCGAGCGCGCGGCCAGACCATGAATCGCCGCCGGTACATCGTCGTAGGCCCTGGCAGTCAGGTCTTTCAGGCCGACCGGGGACAACTCCTTGAGGGCCTTGGCCACCTTGTGCTCACGGGACAGGCGGTGAGTGATGAGGAAGTCGATCACCGCTTCGGGACGGGCCATCAGGAAACCGTGGGCGGGCGCGATGTAACTCAAAGGTTCCGTCAGCAGCTCATAGAGTGACTCGATGTACGCCTTCATGTCGCCATCCGGCGGATTAATGACCACGGTCGAACCCTGCATGATGTGATCACCGGAAAACAACAGCTCCTGGTCCACCAGCAGGTAGCACAGATGATTCGAGGCATGGCCGGGGGTATGGAGCACCTTGAGAAGTCCGGCCCCGGTGACAATCAGATCGCCGTGCTCCGGCTGGTCGTCCGGCGCAAACGACTGGTCCTGGGAGGCACCGGCAGGCGCGGGCCAGCCGAAGACACGGCAACCGGTCTTTTCTTTCAGCGTGGCGGTACCCGGCGAGTGGTCGATGTGGGTGTGGGTCACCACCACCTGATCGATCACGCCCCCGGTCAGCTCCAGAATCCGCTCTATATGGATTGGATCATCCGGGCCCGGGTCCAGAACCGTAAACCGCTCATGCCCCAGCAGGTAAGTATTGGTGCCCGGACCGGTCATCATGCCCGGGTTTGGCGCGGTAAGCCGTACCACACCGGCGGCAATCTCCACCGCTTCCCCGGGCACGATCTCCGCCTGTGTGGATCCCTCGCCTTCCGGATCCAGCTTGGCCGCTTCATCATAAGCCGGCGAGCCGGGCTCCAGGGTGACCGGCTTGCCCTTGCGCACCGCCGGCCACGGTTGACTGGGATAGGGTTCCGGCGGATTGGCGTGGGCATAGCGCATGACCGCTTCGGTGGTGTCAAAATCGCTGAGCACCCGCAGCGTCCGGATCGTCGGCAGCCCCAGCAACCGCTTGCCGCTGCGATGCTCCTCCAGGGCCTCGGCCGGATCGATCCAGACATGATCAATGGTCTCTACCCCGTCATGGGAAGCATCCTGCCCCTCCGGCGCCGCCGCCACAAAAAACCGGGTATCAAACCTCCGCGGCGGTCCGGGTGGCGTAATCCAGTGGCTCAGATAAGCCACCCGGTCCAGGGGAATCGTCAGGGCATTTTTCTGACACAATTCTGCGAGCGAAACCTCACCCTTGAACAGCGGTATCCGCTCCTTCCGGACCGGGTGATCGGCGTCGACCAGCGACCCCTGCTCATCCAGCGCGAGCAGAATCCCTGCCTCCTCGAAACACTCCCGGACGGCAGCCAGCATATAATCGGCACCACCTTCATCCAGGCTCATGATTTGGCTGATCTCGGCATCGGCCGGACCTATGGCGTGTTCACGGCCATGGGGTTCCTGAACGTCCACCGCCCCACCAGGAAAAACAAAGTACCCGGGCATGAAAGCGGCTTTCCAGGTCCGTTGCAGGAGCAGAACCTGAAGCCCCTCGGATGTGTCTCGTAGGAGGATCAGTGTGGCGGCAGGGCGTATATCCATAGTGTTTCCGTTATGTACATTACGTCAGTGCGCGTCAGGGGGCTGGGTGGTGATCGGGGTGAGCTTTCCAAAACTGTGCGGAGCCAAGGATGGCGGAGCTCAAGCGCCACATGGACGTGCTCGAGCGGGTTTTGGAAAGCTCACCCCGATCGCCACTCGCTCCAAATGTCGATGCGCGGAGATAAGATAAAGAGCAAGATAACTGAATTTGCCACAGGGTGAACAGTAAAACCCAAGAGCGTATGATTCGCGGCAACAGCAACCCGCATCCAGACAGGTGACCAATCGTGGCCCGAATCAAACTCTCCTTCCCGGACGACGCCTTCGTCTTCGAAACCAGAATGCCCGTGCGCATCACCGACATCAACGGCGCCAACCACCTCGGCAACGACGCCCTCATCTCCATGCTGTCCGAAGCCCGGGCCCAGTTCCTCGTGGAATACGGCGTGGAAGAAAGCGACCGGCAGGACATCGGCATCATCATCACCGACCTCGCCACCATGTACCAGTCCGAATCCTTCTACCCGGACATGCTGCGCTTCGAGGTCGGCCTGATGGATTTCAACAAGTACGGCGGTGACTTCGTATTCCGGGTCACCAAGGCCGACGGCGGCCAACCCGTCGCTCTGGCCAAGTATGGTTTTGTCTTCTTCGACTACCAGCGCCGGCAAGTGGCACCCATGCCGGACAGCTTCCGGTCACGCTTCGCGGGGAGCGAATCAGGGGATTCCTGAATCCGTCGGTTCAGCAAGTGCCCGCAATCAGGCGGGCGCTTCCTGCTGGCGGAGATGGGTCATGCCCTGACGGTACAGGAAATAGGCGGTGGTGCCGGCCAGCAGGTTGCCCACCAGCGCCCCTGACATCAGCCCGGTAAGCCCGGAGATCTGCGAGCCCAGCCACAGCATCGGCAGGTACCAGGCGAACAGCCGCAGGGTGGAAATCAGCAGTGCGCGCATCGGCAGCCCGAGGGCATTGTTCACCGAGACCATCAGCATACACACCCCCAACCCGCTGTAACTCAGCGGTACCCGCAGCAGATAGTTCACCAGTATGTCCTGGACATCTGCGTCCCGGGTAAACAGCGTCGAAACCAGACCGGAAGCCGCCAGCCAGATCAGTGCCAGGGCCAGTTGCCAGACCACGATAAACCGGACCGCAATGCGCACCAGTCGGCGGATGGTCTCCACTTCACCGGCCCCCAGCAGACGCCCGATCATCGGCGGCATGGACATGGTCAGAGCCAGCACCACCACGATCGAGAAAAATTCGAGCCGGGTACCCAGCCCCCAGGCCGCCACTGCCGCCGAACCGAAACCGGCCACCAGCGCCGTGGCCAGCATGGCCGAGACCGGTGGCATCAACTGACTGACCATGGCCGGTGCCATGATGCTGCCAAGCTGTCGCAGGGCTGCGGCCAATTTCAGCTGGAGCAGATCAAACCTGAGCCAGTGGCGCCTTATCAGGGCCGGGTAGACCACCAGCGCGCCCAGCCCGAAAGCGGTAATTGTGGCCCAGGCCGCACCCGGCAGACCCCAGCCGAAAACAAAGATGTACAGCGGATCCAGGGCGATGTTGATCAGGCTGGTGGCAATCATCATGTAGCCGGGCAGTTTGGTATCGCCATTGGAGCGGCAGACGGCGTAACCGAAATACAGCATGGCTCCGGTCCAGGCCGACACCAGCCAGGGCGCCCAGTACTCCCGGATCACCGGCCGCAGGGCGGTCTCGGCCCCCAATAGGTCGAGGATCACCGTCTGAAGCAGCCATACCGACAGGCACAGGATCATCGCCAGGCTGGCACCGATAGTGACAACCAGCCCACCCAGGCGTTGGGCCCGGATCTCGTCGCCCTGGCCCAGCGTGCGGGAGATGATGGCGGTGGTAGCGATGCCGAGGCCCACATACATGCCGCTGACCAGTTGCTGCATAGGCACGGTGAACCCCAGTGCGGCCAGCGGATCGCGCCCGAGCTGACCCACGAAGGCGCTGTCGGCCAGGTGGAAGGTCATCAGGGACAGAACGCCGAACAGCATGGGCCAGGTCATGTCATAGAGCTGACGGCCTAGGCTCGTGTTTTCGGGTGTCTGGTTCAAAACAGCCTGCGTGGTTTCAGGAGTGAGTGAAAAGGCAGGAGAGTATAACGCAGATAAGATGTCGGGTCCGGGGGATCACCCCGAACCCGATCGGGAGGGTATCAGAGTGCGTTCAGGGCAGCGTCGTAGTCCGGCTCGTTCTTGATCTCGTTCACCAGCTCGCTGTGCAGCACCTTGTTGTTTTCGTCCAGCACCACAACGGCACGGGCACACAGGCCGGCCAGCGGGCCATCCTGGATGGCGACGCCGTAGTCCTGCTGGAACGAGTAGTTACGGAAGGTGGACAGGGTTTCCACATCCTTCAGGCCTTCGGCACCACAGAAGCGTGAGGCGGCGAAGGGCAGGTCGGCGGAGACAACCAGTACGACAGTGTTGTCCAGATTGCCGGCTTTCTCGTTGAATTTGCGGGTGGAGGCGGCACAGACACCGGTGTCGATACTGGGAATGATGTTCAGGATCTTTCGCTTGCCGTTCCAGTTGTCGAGTTTGACTTCTTCCAGGCCGCTGTTGGTCAGGGTGAAGGGGGGAGCGTTGTCGCCCGGTTGGGGGAATTTGCCGCTCAGTTCGATGGGGTTGCCGTCCAGGGTGACTTTGCTCATTTTGGCTCCTTGTTGAGTCCGGTTTGGGGTTTTACTGATCTACTCCTCCCAGACTAGTTTGGATGACTTTGATTGTCATTATCGCTGTTTTGGTTGGGTGCCAGTCCGGGTAGGGGCCTGCTTTCCAAAACACGCTCCTTCGCACCCCTCCGGGGTCCAGCCTGCAATCATAGATTGCAGTCGTTCGGCTGTCGCATGAAGCTTCGCTTCATAAACGCTCGGCCTCACCCCTGTGGCGCTTGAGCTCCGCCATCCATGGCTCCGCACAGTTTTGGAAAGCATGGCCCTGATCGCCCCCCGAACCTCGAAGCAGCCCGCAACGAAAATCGGAGCTTTATTTATCGAGTGGACGCACTTTGCGGCTCGAAGCCGGGAGCCGGGTGGCGTTGGACCAGGATCAGGTAGCAGGCCATGGCGATGGCGGAGCATACGGCGATGATGCTGGCCATGACCAGGGAGGTGCCGTCGTGGAAGTGGCCGACGAGGCCTCCGGCTATGGCGGCGAGGGCCATCTGGATGAAGCCGAAGAGGGCGGAGGCGGAGCCGGCCATGGTGGGGAAGTTGGCCAGGGCGCCGGCCATGGTCTGGGGGAGGACCATGCCGGTTCCGATCATGAACAGGGCCTGGGGCAGGATGACGGCCCAGACGTTGTACATTTCCTCGTATGCCAGGATAGCCATGGTGGTTCCGCCGGCTACGGCAACTATCAGTCCCCGAACGAGGATTTGATCGGTCAGGAGATGGCGACCGAGGCGCACGGCGGTGAGGTTGCCGATGATGAAGCCGGCAACCATGCAGGCAAAGTAGAGGCCGAAGTGCCGGGGATCGACACCGAGGAAATCGATCAGTACGAAAGAGGAACCGGACAGGAACGCAAACAGTCCGGCGAAGATCGCGGCGTTGGTGAGCGAATAGCCCAGGAAGCTGACGTCCGTGATGATGCGACGATAGTTATGGACCAGGGCTCGGGGTTTGAGCGGCTGCCGATGCTCCGGGCGCATGGGCTCGGGGATGCCGTAGGCGACCACCACCGCCATGATCAGTGCGTAAGCGCCGAGCGCAATGAAGATGGACGACCAGCCCAGGCCGGTCACCAGTACACCGCCGATGGTTGGTGCGACCGCCGGTGCCACGGCCATGATGCTGGCCAGGATGGCGAGGATCTTCGCGGCTTCGCGCGGGGTGTAGATGTCCCGGATCGCAGCACGGCCGAGGACCGGCCCGGCGGAACCGCCCAGAGCCTGCAGGAAGCGGCAGACCTGGAGGGTTTCAATGTTGGTGGCCAGGGCACAACCGAGGCTGGCCAGTGCGAACAGGACAAACCCGCCAATCATGATCGGTTTGCGGCCAAACCGGTCGGCAAGAGGTCCGCAGATCAGCTGGGCAATGGCAAAGCCCGCCATGTAAAGGCTCAGTGTCAGCTGGACCTGGTCGGTGCCGGTACCGAAGTCGCTGCCGATTTGCGGCAGCGCAGGCAGGTACATGTCCGTCGCCAGGGGGCCCAGGGCGACGGCCGCTGCCAATAAAATCGTTGTCCAGACACTAGTGAGTGTGAGCATCGCGGTCCTGTTGCGTTATCAAAAGAGTTCGACAGGCCGGGTTGGGATAGCCTTTCCGAAACTGTGCGGAGCCATGGATGGCGGAGCTCAAGCGTCACATGGACGTGCCGCAAGGAGCGTGTTTCGGAAAGGCTATCCCAACCTGGCCGACCTACTACGTGTTGGAAGTCTAGGGTGGAAGGAGGCGAAAGATAACGGGGCTATCGTTCATAGGATATATGAACAAAACTAATTGATTAGCCGTCAAGCTTGTTCATGGTGGCTGCAACCGCGTTCACCTGGTTTCTCAGCCACTTATGGGCCGGATCGTTCTGGTTGCGGCGATGCCAGAGCATCAGCAGCGTGAAGGGCTTGAAATCGAAGGGCAGCGGCACCCAGGCAAAATCCCGCATCAGGTGGTTGCTCATCCGCTCCGGTGCCGTTGCCAGCATATCGGTGCCCCGGAGGAATTCGGGAAGCCCGGAGAAGTTGGAGACCGTGACCACATTGCGCCGAGTGAGGCCCCGTGCCGAGATCGAGATATCGAGACTGGGTTTCTCGCCGGTGGCGAACAGCAGGGCGATGTGATCGGCCTTGAGGTAGTCCGCCAGATCATTAGGTGGCTCGCGATGGGAAGGGTCATAGAACACCACCATGCGATCGGCCATCAGCCCCCGCTGCATGATGTCCGTGGCTTCCGGCGGGTGGGGTGAAATGATCAGGTCGCACACGCCCTTGCGCAGCATATCGGCATTCGGAATGCCGGATGGAATTACCTGCAAACTGATCCCCGGTGCTTCCCGCCGCAGGATTTTGACCAGGCCCGGAAGTAACAGGTCTCTCTGGTAATCGTTGGCGGCAATGGTGAACGTGAACTCGGCAGTGGCCGGGCTGAACGGCGGGCCGGCGGAGAGTGACTGCAGGTCGTCCAGAATCTGCCGAATATGCGGCCCCGCCTGCAGGGCATAGCGGGTTGGCACGATGCCCCGACCGGATTTCACGAACAGCGGATCCCCCAGCGCCTGCCGGAGTCGCTCCAGCGTATGACTGACCGCCGACTGGGTCACGCCCAGCCGCACGGCGGCCCGCGACACACTGCCCTCGTCCAGAACGGCGAGGAAGGTACTGAGCGCGCGAAAATCCAGGTTCAATGTATCAATCGGGTTCATGAATGGCAGTGTAACCCGTGCCCGGGTGGTCGGCCATCTCTGCGCTTTGAGTGTTTATTCAAAAATGTGGGACTTCTGTAGTACGGTTAGGCGTAACGGACAAGACAACTACACGAAACGAGGCTCATTCTATGACCATGCATCTGGCGTTCGACGTCTACGGCACCCTGGTGGATCCCATGGGCATGTCCGACCTGTTACGGCAAGACGCCGGGGACCAGGCGGAATCGGTAGCCGCTCTCTGGCGTGAGAAACAGCTGGAGTTCTCGTTCCGCAAAGGCCTGATGAAAGCCTACGAAGATTTCGGCGTCTGCACCCGCCAGGCCCTGCGCTACGCTATGGCCACCCGAAAGCTGGAACTGTCCCAGGACCGGGAAGACGAACTGATGGCCGCCTATCTGGCGTTACCCGCGTTCGAGGATTCCCAGCCCGCGCTACAGGCGCTGAAGGGTAAATACCCGCTGTTCGCGTTCTCCAACGGCAGTTACCCGGCGCTGGAGAAGGTGCTGGGGCACAACAACCTGCTGGACCAGTTCGACGGCCTGGTCTCGGTCGACGACATCAAGAGCTTCAAACCGGACCCGGCCGTCTACACCTACGCACGGCGGGCTACGGGAGCGTGGGATCAGCCGTTATGCCTCGTTTCCAGTAATGCCTGGGATGTGATTGGTGCAAGGGCTGCGGGTTTGCAAGCTATCTGGGTGCAGCGCGACTCTGACAAGGTTTTTGAAGACTGGGGGATAGAACCGTCTGCTGTGATAAGTAACCTCGCCGAGCTGCCCACAACTTTGGCAAACTTACAAGGTTAGCGGAGGCGTGGGTTGGACAGGGACTTCCAAAACTGTGCGGAGCCATGGATGGCGGAGCTCAAGCGTCACAGGGACGTGCCGAAGGAGCGGGTTTTGGAAGTCCCTGTCCAACCCATGCCGCCATGCTCGGAGTCGGAAGCCTGAAGACCGGATAACCTAGTCAGACCGCTGAGCCAACCACTCTGCCATCTTTAACCAGCTCTCCTTGGGCGCCTTACTCCCAGCCAGAATCCCCATATGCCCCCCGGGCACAACCCGAAACGTCTTGTCCCCGGAACTCACATGATCCATCACCCGCTTGGCCGCCCCCGGCGTCACCATCGTATCCTCACTACCGGCAACCGCCAGTAAGTTGGCACTCACGTTCTCCAGCCGTGCAATATCCTCGCCGATCTGGATCTCCCCCTTCGACAACTGATTGTCAATCCACACCCGAACCACCGTGTCCTGAATAATCCCGCCGGGATAGGCCACCATTCGATCCAGGAACGCGGAGGTCGTGGCATGGTTGGTTACGAACTCCCGGTCCCCCAGACGCACAATCAGCTCCCAGTACCCCATCACGCTGCCGACCGGATTGGTCAGCTTGAACCCAAGGGTATTCGCCCAGCCGGGCGTGTGAAACCAGTGCGGCTTGAGGTTGTGGATGCGAAACCCCGTACGCTTGCGAACCACCTCGGCCGCCTCGGCAATGGCCTGGGACGCCACCCCCATGAATCCGGAAGCGTGACTGTCGATGGGTGAACCCAGCACAATGGCATTGCGCACATGCTGGTCCTGGCTCAGGGCAGAATAGAACAGAGTGAACATCCCGCCCATGCTCCAGCCATGCAGGGACAGCTCCTGCTCACCGCTGTGTTCCCTTACCCGATTCAGGTAGGCGGGAAGCAGCTCTGCCACATAGGTGTGAAGGTTGTAGTGGCTGTGTTCGCGCTTCGGCACGCCCCAGTCAATCAGGTAAACCTCGAAACCCTTGGCGCGCAGGAAACGGACCAGACTGCGCTGAGGGAAAAGGTCATAGATGAGCATGTTGACCGCCAGTGGCGGGATGATGACGATCGGAGTGCGGTGGGTGGTCCGTTCCACCGGGATCGTCAGATCGTCCAGTTCAATGAAGTCTTCCTGCAACGGCGGGTAGTAGCGCAGGCTGACCAGGCCGTCCGAATGGAGAGTCTCAAAGGGTGTCTGTCCGGCCTGGACCAGGCTGGCGGCCCGGAACACCCGGTCGAAGGCATTGCCGGCATAAATCGCAGTCTGGCGGGTCAGGCCCGAAGATTTGTCGAGCACTGACTTGAACGGATTGGGCATCGGGATATCCATGGAACAGTGGGTCTTACCAGTTTAGAGAAAACAGGCGGGAAGGCTAACCCCGGAAGAGGGCGGTGCCTATGGCAAAACCGTCCACCCCGCCTGGCAAACCGGTCACATCGGGCCACTGCCCATTATCGTCGGCCCTTGCTATCATGCGGAGCCATCGGACACAAAAACCAAAAGCAGGAAAGCCATGCTCAGTTTCCTACCGGCCCCGGTCAAGGGCGTACTCAATTCCATCCTCCTCGGCATCAATACTCTTTTCTGGTGCATCCTGCTGTACATCCCGGCAACCCTGAAGCTGATCATTCCGATCAAGGGGTTCCGCGTCCTGTGCACCCGCTGGATCATCGCCATCGCCGAAGCCTGGGTCGCCTGCAATATTGGCTGGATGAAGCTCACCCACGGGACCCGCTGGGATGTGAAAGGTGCCGATGAACTGGAACGGGAGAGCTGGTACCTGGTGCTGAGCAACCACCAGAGCTGGGTCGACATCCTGGCCATGCAGCGGGTATTCAACCGGCGGGCCCCATTCCTGAAGTTCTTCCTGAAGCAGCAACTGATCTGGGTGCCGGTGATCGGCCTGGCCTGGTGGGGCCTGGATTTCCCGTTCATGAAGCGCTACACCCGGGAATACCTGATCAAGCACCCTGAAAAACGGGGTGAGGACCTCAAGGCCACCCGCCACGCCTGCGAGAAGTTCCGCTTCACCCCGGTGAGCGTCATGAACTTCGTCGAAGGCACACGGTTTACCCAGGCCAAACACGACAAACAGAAATCTCCCTATCAGCACCTGCTGACTCCCAAGGCTGGCGGTGTGGCCTTTGTGCTGGACGCCATGGGAGATTCCATCGAGACCCTGGTGGACGTCACCATTGCCTATCCTGATGGCGCACCCACCTTCTGGGAGTTTCTCTGTGGCAAGGTGAAGGCTATCCGGATGGAGATCCACACCCAGACCATCCCGGAACACCTCAAGGGCAGGGACTATGCAGCCGATGCCGAGCATCGTCGTAACGTGAAGAACTGGCTGGCGGAACTCTGGCAGGCGAAGGACGCGCGGCTGGAGAGAATGCTGGGGGATCAGTAAACGGACGGGGACGACTCAGTCATCGTCCCCGTCTTCTACTTCATCGGGATGCTCGCGCTTGTAACGCTCCCACTCTTCCCAGTCATGGGGCGTGCCGGCATGGGGCCGGCGCAGATGCCTGGCATGCTCCATGGCGTTATGCCTCAGGCTGTGGTCCGGCTCTTCCTCTTCCTTGTCAAAGCCGTATTTCTTCAGGAACTCTTGCGGGCTGATGGGCATGGCGCACCTCCGTTAAAAGGCTTTGTCCTCATACCTACGATGCGCCTGCCTGGTCGGTTTTTCAACGCTCCGTGGCGTCCTTGCCGTTCTGGATTTCCTCGGCGTCCACCAGCTTGAAGTTGATCTGGCGACGCTCGTCATCCACGCCCGCAAAGGTCACATTTACCCGCTGCTCCAGCTGGAAGATCCGGCCGTTTTTGTTGTGCACCAGGCGCAGGGTGACCGGATCGAAACTGAACTTGCCCTCCAGGTCCCGGCAGCTGACAAAGCCTTCCAGACCATTGCAGTCCAGGCGGACAAAGAAGCCAGAGGGAACGGTCCGGCTGATGGTACCGGCCATGGGTTCCTCCTTGAGGGCCCTGGCATAGTCGCTCTTGAGCCAGGCTTCCAGTGAATTGGCCGCCTGGCGAGCCCGGATCTGGCTGGCCTGCAGGGCTTCAAGCTGCTGGGCACTGAGCGGCTTGATTGGAGTCTCCCAAAGACTCGATTTGATCAGCCGATGCACGTAGAAGTCGGAGAACTTGCGCAGCGGCGAGGTGAAGGTGGTGTAAGCACCCAGACCCATGCCCTGGTGCGGGGCCGCCTCGAAGCCCAACTCGGCCCGGGCCAGTTGCCGGGAGATGATCGCCTTCACCGGCACTTCCGCCTCCAGTTCTTCGGTCTGTTTCATCAGGGCCTTGAAGCCCTCGGCAGAATTGGCATCCAGGTCCGCCAGGTGCGGCGCGTGGCTTTCCAGCAGTTTTCGGATATTCTCGGCACGGTCGTCGCGCAGGCCCGGATGCTGGATGAACAGACCTCCGCCTTGTGCCTGCAGGAAGTCCGCAGCGCAACGGTTGGCCGCCACCATACACTCTTCCACAAGACGATGCGCCTCGTTCGGGACCGCAGGTTCAATCAGCCGGATCCGCTTGTTTTCGTCCAGACGCAGGCGGAATTCCGGCCGATCGGCGCTCAGCAGGGCATGTTCGCTGCGCCACTTGCGCAGGGCTGTAGCGGCCTGATGCAGCTGGTCCAGACTGTTGGCGACTACATCGGGCAGGGCCTTGATCTCGTCGTCCTCACGGCCCTCGATCAGGTGAGATACCAGATCGTAGCTGAGCTTGCCCCGGGAGCGGATCACCGCCTGGTGGAAGCTGTAATCGCCCAGGCTGCCATCGTTGTTGACCTGCAAGTCACACACCAGGGCCAGTCGCTTCACCTCCGGCATCAACGAACACAGACGGGTACTGATGGCGTCCGGCAGCATGGGCAGGGGCTCGCCGGGGAAATAGATCGCCGTGGCCCGGTTGAACGCTTCTTCCTCGGCCGGAGTGCCCGGTTTGACCACCGCGGTGGGATCGGCGATGGCGATGGAGAGCGTCCAGCCGGTGGCATTCGGTGTCGCCATCAGGGCGTCGTCCATGTCCTGGGTGCCCGGGCTGTCGATGGTGACATAGGGCTGGTCGGTACGATCCTCGCGGCCCTCCATGTGGGCTTCCAGACTATCCTCATTCAGGCTGTCCGCCTGTTTCTGAACCGAGTCCGGCCAGGCGTCGGCCAGGTCGAAGCTGGCGAGGGTGAAAGACCGCTCGATGCCTGGCTCGCCGGCCTTGCCGATGATCCGCAGCACCCGGGCCTGGCCCTTGCCATCCTTGAACGGGTGGCGGTGGATCTGGCAGTAGATGTAGTCGTCGGGCTGGGCGCCCTTGCGCTCCTTGGGCGGAATGAAAATCCACCGGTTGATGCCTGGCGTATCCGGCGCCACGAAGTGGCCCTTGCCCTTGATCAGGTAACGACCGACAAAGGTGGTGAGGTGGGTTTCCAGCACTTCGTCCACCACGCCCTGGGTCTTGCCTTTCTCCACCTCGTGCTCGGTGACGTTGATGCGGTCGCCCGGCAGCACTTTCTGCATCTCCTCGGGGGGAAGAAACACATCTCGACCCTCATCGAGGGCAACAAAGCCGAAGCGCCCGTTGGTGGCCTTCACGGTGCCGGGGAAGACCACCTTGTTTTCCTTGATATCGGTTTTGAGCTGGCGCAATTGACTGAGAGCGTCGGCGTTGAGCATGTTAAGAGGAACCTGGCTGCAAAAATTGGATGTTGGGGCGGAGTATAACGGTTATGAAAGCAGCCGTCAGATACGGTGTGGTAACCCCGCTCACTCCTAGATTTCCGCCCAGAACCTCTGCAGGTTCGCCAGGGATTTGGTCAGCAGATCAAATTCCGCCGTTTTGCCTTCACGCTCAAAGATCTGGCGGCGGGCGGTGTCGAGGTCAAAAAGCACTTCACGTTGGGCAGGGTCGCGGATGGTGCTCTGGATCCAGCCGATGGCCACCCGTCGCTGGCCCCTTGTCACCGGTTCAACCCGGTGCAGTGTGGATGAAGGATAGATCACAGCCGAGCCCGCCGGCAGCTTGTAAGACTGCTCGCCAGCGGTGGTGTCCGTTACCAGCTCGCCGCCGTCGTAACTTTCCGGATCATCGAGGAAGAGGGTGAAGGAAATGTCGGTACGGATGCGGTTCTCGCCCCGGCCCATGACCGGATCATCCACATGGTTGCCATAGGTCATCCCGTCCCGATAGCGGCTGAACAGGATGGGCGTCATCTTTCGGGGGCGAACGGCCATCTGGAAGACCGGGTGGCCGGTCAGTGCTGTCTCGACTTCTGTCCGGAGCGCTTTCGCCTGGTCCGTGGTGAATGCCATCTGTTCATTATTTTTGACCAGACGTGCGTGCCAGCCCGCGGTTTTGCGGCCGTCCTGGAACTGGCCAGCGTCCAGCGCCGCCCGAATCCGCGAAACCTGCTCTGGTGTGAGTATGTTGCCTATACACAGAATCATGGTCACTCCATAGGATAATGGGAATAATTTGCAATTAGATAACGGTTTGAAGCATCATGCCGCAACTGGTACCAGTCATCAATGTCGCTGTCGATTCGATAGCGGGCGGACGGTTAAAAGGAGCATTCTGCATGAAAGACCAGAAACTGAAACTCTGGATGGGCATCGGTGTGGCCACCGTACTGGCCGGCTCGGGCGCCTGGGCCGGGGAAGGTGGTGAATCCGGCCATGAGGAAATGGTGAAGGCTGCTGACCATGGTGGTGAAGGTGGCGAGACCCATGGTGGCGAAGGCGGTGAAAACCACGGTGGAGAGGGTGGCGAAAGCCATGGTGGCGAAGGCGGTGAACACCATGGTGGTGAAATGGGCGACGCCTTCAGTTACTTTGCTTCCGGCGGAGAAGGCGGAGAAGGCGGAGAAGGCGGAGAAGGCGGAGAAGGTGGAGCCGCCGTTTCGCCAGTGGCTTCCGATGGCGCCCAGATCGCAATGATCCACATGATGCAGGGGCATCTGATGGCCGCACGGGAGCTGATCAAGGCGGGCGAGGTTGCCGAGGGTCGTCCACACCTGACCCATCCCTGGATTGAAGTCTACCCGATGGCAAAGCGTGGCCTGGAAGCCCACGGTCAGGATCGGCTCGGCGAACGCCTGAAAACACTGGCGGAGGAAGCTGGTAAGGTCGGGAAATGGTCGGAGGTCAGTGCCGACTTCAACGCTGCCTGGAAGTCGCTGGAGCAGGCCGTTGCTGCTGTTTCCGGGGACCAGCCCGAGTCTCCGGCCACGGTGGCAAAAGTGATGCTCTCTCTGACCAAACAGGCTGTGCTCGAGTACGACGAGGCCCTTGAGGATGGTCGCTTCGTCGCGGTTCACGAATACCAGGATGGCCGTGGTTTTGTGCTGGCTGCCCGGGAATACCTCGAGCGTAACAAGGCTGGCATGGTGAAACATAACAAGGAAGCCTGGCGTGATGCCAACAAGGTGCTGGACGAGCTGCAGAAGGCCTGGCCGACAGCCATGCCGCCGGCCGCACCAGCGGTTGAAGTTGCCAATCTGTACGCCTCCCAGGCACGACTGGAACTGGCGTTGGCACCCTACCTGTACTGATGTGAAACCGGCCGGGGCGACAGCCCCGGTTCACACCCCCGGCGACACGGTGGTTTCGTCGGGGCGGGTAATACAGACCCGGTTGCGACCCTGGTCCTTGGCCGCATACAGAGCACGGTCTGCCAGTTGGAGGATGGTGTCACTGTTTTCCCCTGGCTGGCAGAGATGACCGCCGATGCTGACGGTTATCGGCAATCCGGTCTTGCGGCTTTCTTCTTCTACGCTGGCACGGATGCGATCGGCAATCTGCTCCAGGGTTGCGGTATCACAGGGAGACAACAGCACCACAAACTCGTCTCCTCCCCACCGACCGGGATGGTCATAGGGCCGCACATTGGCCTTGAGCCACAACGCGACACGACAGAGAATCTCGTCCCCGGCCTGATGCCCGTTCCTGTCATTGATGGTCTTGAAGTGATCGATATCCAGCCAGATCAGTCCAAAAGCCCGGTTATCTCTCCGCGCCCGTTCAATCTCCTCGGCCAGAAGCTCGTCGACTCCCCGGCGGTTCTTCAGGCCGGTCAGAGTGTCAATCCTTGCCAGCCGATGCAGCTCTTTCGTGCGGTGGGCAACCTGCTGTTCCAGATCCCGGGTGTTAAGCTGAACCCGGTTGGCCATGGTTTCGAAGTGGTCCACCAGGCGCCCGATCTCGTTGTCCGGTTTGGGCAGGTAGGGCAGATTGAAACTGCCCTCCCGAAGGCGCTTGACGGCATCTTCCAGTGCCAGCACGGGCCGGAGGATGCGGGACTGGATGATCAGGTGGAACAGTAGGAGTGAGATCAGCAGGCTCACCAGGAATACTGCAACCAGGGGCCAGAGATAACTGGTTGGGATCAGGGTATTGAGGTCCAGCAGGGTGATTTCGAACCAGCCAATGGTTGGCAGAAAGGCAACGCCGGCCAGATGCTTGCGGCCATCCACGGTCACGAATCCGCTTTCAACCGCACCGACCCGGCCTTCCCGCTGCTTGAGCATCTGCAGCATGCCCAGGATCTGTTGCTTGTCCTGGGGATCGTCGAACAGCAGGTCGACCGTGTTCTTCTGGCCTTCCGGCTTGATGATACTGGCGAAATCGATGTAGTTGCGGTCCCGGTAGAGCTGGATGGCACCGTTGTAGTCGACAAACAGGGTAGTTATGCCGTCCTGCCCGATATCCACGATATCCTGCAGGAAATCGTCCAGATTCAGGCCGGTACCCACCATCCCGAGTATTTCCCCCCGGGCATTGCGCATCAATACGTCAATCCAGAGTTTGGTCACGCCCAGCTCCACATCCGGATTCACGTTCAGGTGAAAATCCCGCCCTTCTTCAATGAGCTGGAAGAACCAGGCGTCCTCGGGCTTGTTGGCGTCCAGGGTGTAGCGGTACTGGTTGCCGGCGTATTCGTTCGCGGCGTTGTTGTAGTAATAGTGCCCGTTCTTGCGCAGTGCGACGAAGTAGCTGTTGTCCCGGAAATTGGAGCGAAAGCTCTCCATCTGCCGGATGGCTTCGGCCTCCAGATCAGGGTTGTCGGGGGACTGCGCCCACTGGATCAGGGTTGACGAGTTCGCCATCTGCCTCGCGAGACCGATCTCACGCTCCAGGGATTGCAGCAAACGGGCGCTGTCATAACGGACCTGTATTTCTGCGACTTGCTGGCCCCAGCGTTCGATGATGTCTTCTGACAGCTCACGGTAAGCCAGCCAGGATGCACTCGCCGCCACGATGATGAGTGTTGCAGCGAGGCCAAGGATGCGGGTTTTGAGACTCAAGGGGTGTCCTTGCCAGTGTTCCAGTTGAGACCTGATTCTCATCATAGAACACTGGCAAACGACAGTGTAGGAAAAATAGACAGAAGTCGGAGCCTGCCGTAAGTGACAGGCCTCCGTCGGCCGTTAATTGTACTCGGAGAAAACCCGGGTCTGGCCGGCACCGTTGAACATGATCACCTTGTAGTGGTCCTTGCGGTCACCGACCTCCATGCCGGGAGAGCCAAGCGGCATCCCGGGTACACTCAGGCCCCTGGCTTTCGGTGCTTCGGAGATCAGGCGCTGAATGTCACTGGCCGGTACGTGGCCCTCGATCACATAGTCACCGACAAACGCTGTGTGGCAGCTTGCCAGGGCCGGCGTGAGCCCAGCCTGGATCTTGATCGGGTTCAGGTCGTTGGTTTCGGTAACCTTCACCTCAAACCCGTTTTCCTCCAGGTGATCGACCCAGTCCGCACAACAGCCACAGGTCGGGGACTTGTACACGTGGATATTCTGGGCAGCACCACCGGCCAGGGCCGCGGTGCTGAAGCCGAGGGCGGCGGCAAGGCCGAGGGCAAGAGTATGTCTGTTCATGGTATTCACCTCAATGATGTTGGTGTTCGTCAGAGCCTGTGCTGCCGGAGCCAGTCAGCCAGAACCACCAGACAATGGCGGCCATCAGGGCAAGTCCTCCAGCATTGACCAGAAAAGTGTCCATCAGTTCTCCTCCTTGGATTCATGGCGTTCCGGCTTGTGACTGGTCTGGAACAGTCGCAGTCGGTTGGCGTTGGAGACCACAGTGACCGAAGACAGGGACATGGCGGCGCCGGCCAGGATCGGATTCATCAGGATGCCCCATAAAGGATAGAGCAGGCCCGCGGCCACCGGTATACCCAGGGAGTTGTATATGAAGGCCCCGAACAGGTTCTGATGAATGTTCTTTACCGTGGCCCGGGAAATCTCGATGGCATCGGGTACCCCGTGCAGGGAGCCACGCATCAGCGTGATGGCGGCACTCTCGATGGCCACATCCGTGCCGGTGCCGATGGCGAAGCCCACATCGGCTGCCGCCAGTGCCGGCGCATCGTTGATACCGTCCCCGACCATGGCGACGGTATGGCCTTTGCCCCGCATCTCGCTGACCACCTCGGCTTTGTCCTCGGGCAGAACTTCCGCCCGGTAATCGTCAATGCCCGCCTTGCTGGCTATGGCCCTTGCGGTTGCCGCCACATCACCAGTAACCATCATGACCTTGATGCCGGCGTTGTGTAGCCGTTTGATGGCGGCTTTTGAGTCGGGTTTGATGGCGTCCGCGACTCCGATCACCCCCAGCACCTCATCGCCAAGGGCCAGGAACAGGGGGGTGCCGGCCTCTTCCGCAATGGTATCGGCGGCCTCGGAGAGGCTGTCCAGCGTCAGGCCCTCGCCTTCAAGCCAGCGGCGATTGCCGAGGCGTACGGTCTGCCCATCCAGCTCACCCCGGACGCCTTTGCCATTGATGGCCTCGAAGCCGGAAACCTTTTCAGGTTCGACGCCCTCATCCCGGGTCCTTGCCAGAACCGCCTCCGCCAGCGGATGCTCCGAATGCTGCTCCAGGCCGGCGGCCAGGGCCAACAGCCGGTTTTCGCCGCCGTTGGCGGAATGCACGCGGGTGACCGCAGGATGCCCCTCGGTGATGGTGCCGGTCTTGTCGAGGATTACCAGATCCAGCTTGCCGGCGGTCTGCAGGGCATCCCCCTGGCGGATCAGGGCGCCATATTCGGCCGCCTTGCCGACACCGACCATCACCGACATCGGCGTGGCCAGACCCAGTGCACAGGGGCAGGCAATGATCAGCACCGTGGTGGCAGCCACCATCATGTGCACCACCGCCGGCTCCGGCCCGACGTTGTACCAGACCAGCGCCGAAAAGACGGCGATGATCATCACCGTGGGTACGAACACCGACGAGATCTTGTCCGCCAGACGACCGATGGCGGGCTTGGAACCCTGGGCCTTTTTCACCAGCCGGATGATCTGCGCCAGGGCAGTCTCGCTACCGACTCGGGTGGCCTCATAGATCATTGAGCCGTGGGTATTCAGAGTACCGGCGGAGACCTCGTCACCTTCGGCTTTGCTGACCGGCATGGGCTCACCCGTCAGCATGCTCTCGTCCACCCGGCTGCTGCCCTCGCGGATGAGGCCATCTACCGGAATCTTCTCGCCCGGACGGACCCGGACCCGGTCGCCCTTGCGCACCTCTTCCACCGGAATGTCCTGCTCCTGGCCGTCCCGGATCACCCGGGCGGTCTTCGCCCTCAGATCCAGCAGGCGCCGGACCGCCTCGGAAGTCTTGCCCTTGGCCCGCAGTTCCAGTGCCTGGCCCAGATTGATCAGACCGATGATCATCGCCGAGGCCTCGAAGTAAACGTGCCTCGCCATCTCGGGCAAAAGTTCCGGCACACTGGCCACAACAATGGAATACAGCCAGGCAGTCCCGGTGCCGACGGCAATCAGAGTATCCATATTGGCGTTGTGATGCCGGAATGCCTTCCAGGCCCCGGTGTAAAAGTGCCCGCCGGTGGCAGCCATCACGATAAACGTCAGTACCCCGAGCCCCAGCCAGGTGGTCTGATTGGCCTCGGTCACCATCATCGAGCCGAAGCCCATGCCCCAGATCATCAGGCCCAGACCCAGGGACAGGCTCACCGCCATTTTGATCAGCAGCGACTGGTATTGCTTGCGATCCTCCGCCTGCTTGCGCTCATCGGCATCGTCGGCATTCTCGATCACACTGGCGCCATAGCCGGCACTCTCGATGGCTTTCGCCAACGCCTCAGGGTCCGCCTCCCCGGTCGCTGTTGCGGTATTATCCGCCAGGTTCATATGGGCATGAGTGACACCGGATACCGACATCATCGCCTTCTCGATGGTGTTCACGCAGGAGGCGCAGGTAGCTCCCGAGACTGAAAGGCTGATCTGGTCACCCCCGGTCGGCGCTTCTGTGGCACCCTGATCCGACTCTTCCGCTTGGTGCCCGGAGTAGTCCTGGTGAGGTTGCTCGTCAGAATCCTCCGCCTTCGCCTTGCCGGCGCAACAACTGGCCGGTTGTTCACTGGTCTCTTTGACCGGCTCAGCCGGGTAGCCTGCGTCCGTCACCCGGCGCGCCGCATCCGCGACGTCGATACCCTCGGGCAATGCGACGGTCTGCTCTTCCAGGTTCACCTCCACCAAATCAGTGTCACCGGTCAGAGGTTCCAGGGCATTACGAATCTTTTTGGCACAGCCCTGACAGGATGCCCCTGAAATGGACAATGCCCGGTGCAGTTCGGTTATCTCACTCATCTGTTTACTCCTCCCCGCTGGTGGCGAGAGCCATATCATCCCAATGCTCGATCAGCCGACAGATCGTATGACCGTCCGGCGTTCCATCCGGCATTTCCCGCCAGATCCCGAGGGCACTCTTCATCCGCTCCCGCAGCTGCTGCAACTCGGCAATCTCCCGCTCGACCTCAGCCAGCCGCTTCTCGAATACCTCTCGCACCATCGGGCAAGGCGAATGGTGATCATCGGCCTGATTCAGGATCGACCGGATCTCCGGCAGCGAAAACCCCAGTTGGCGTGCCTTGCGGGCAAACCGCAGCCGGCGCAGGTCATCGGCATCGTATTGCTGGTAGTTGTTGTCCGGGTTGCGGGCCGGATTGAGCAGCCCCTCCCGGGTATAGAAGCGGACGGTGTCGGGATTCACACCGGCGGCCTGGGCGATCTCTTTGACTTTCATCGGCTCAGTCACTCTGCGTTTGGGTCGGGAGCGTTGATCCTTGAAGCTTGCGGAGCGGTGGGTGTGGTGCCTGTTCCGAAAATGCTCGGAGCCAGGGATGGCGGAGAGCAAGCGTACATGGGTGAGGCAGAGCGCTTATGAAGCAAAGCTTCATGCGACGGCCGCACGACAGTAATCTATGATTGCTGGCTGGACCCCGGAGGGGTACTCGCAGCGGTTTTCGGAACAGGCACCACACCCGGCGCGGCATGCTCCAGAATCAAATCATAAATATAGGCTAAAACCTGTGAGCAACTCACAGGTCAAAGGTTTTTTTGAGGAAGGAGAGGTCAGCGCCCCTTGGCGCGCAGGAAGGTTCCGCAGGTCTTGCACTGATCCGGCGCCATCAGCTTCGCCTGCCAGCCGATCTTGTGGCCACAGGCCGGGCACCGCAGCCGCAGCTGGAGCATGATGATCGGTGCGATCAGGGCCGCAATCAGAACCCCCAGTGAGCCCCAATTTTCGCCACTGGACAGCCCCAACTGGCTACTGAACACCAGAACCACCGTCAGCGCCACAAACGCAAAAATGAAGTAATTGCGGTTCCAGCGCTCCCACCGCCGGATTTGCGCATCCTGATCGGGAGTCAGATACTTCGCTGCCATAAAACACACGCCATAGAATTGTTCCAGACATCATGGGGATAACGACCGGCCATTACAATCCGGTGCTCTCCGGAGTGCCGAGATTCAAAAGCCCCGCCTCAAGGGCTCTCTCCAGCTCTGCGGCAGGAATCGGTCGGCTGATCAGGTAGCCCTGGACCAGGTTACAACCGTGCTGCCTGAGGAAATCCAGCTGTTCCTCGGTCTCCACGCCCTCGGCAATCACCCGGATGCCCAGGTTGTGGGCCAGATTGATCACCGCCCGGGTAATCACCGAGTCATCGTGGCGCTCGGTCACCGAAGTAATGAACGACCGGTCGATCTTCAGCAGATCCACCGGGAAGTCCCGCAGGTAGCCCAGGGAGGAATAGCCCACACCGAAATCATCAATGGCAAGATTGACGCCAAGCTCGTGGAGCCGGCCCAGCTGATTGCGGTTATGCTCAATATTCTGAATGAAGATCTCTTCCGTCAGCTCCACTTCCAGATGATTGGCGGGTACGTGCTCGGCTTCCAGGGTCTCGCGGATGTCATCCACCAGGTGCTCATCGTCCAGTTCCCGCCCGGACAGGTTGATGGCAATACGCAGGTCCTCGCAGGACGTGCCTTTCCACGCGGCGAGCTGGCGACACGCGGCCGCCACCACCCAGCGGCCGATCTCCGTGATGCGCCCGCTTTCCTCCGCCAGGGGAATGAACTCCACCGGTGACAACAGGCCGCGGCGTGGGTGTTGCCAGCGGATCAGCGCCTCGACACTGTTGATCTCGCCGGTTTCCAGATCGATCTGTGGCTGGAAATGCAGTACGAACTCATTGTTGGCCAGCGCCTTGTCCAGATCCTTGTCCAGCTCCAGGCGGGTGACTTCCCGTTCCTGCATGCCCTCGGTATAGAACTGGTAGGAATTGCGACCCTGCTCCTTGGCACGGTAGAGGGCGACATCGGCATTGCGTAACAGGGTATCGGCATCCTGCCCGCTCTGGGGGTAGATCGCCACGCCCATGGTGGCAGTAATCCGGTGGCCTTCGCCGTGGACCTCGAAGGGCGCTTCGAAGCAATGCTTGATGTGCCCGAGCAGATGGATGACGTCATCGATATTCTCCACCTGCTGCTGGCAGAACATGAACTCGTCGCCCCCGGAATAGGCCACCAGGATCCGCTCATCGCTCAGCTGGTTCAGCCGCTCGGCAACCCTGACCAGGAGCTCGTCACCGAACTGGTGGCCAAGGGAGTCGTTGAGCATCTGGAACCGGTCCAGGTCCAGCATGATTAGCGCAACCTGCCGGTTCTGGCGCCCGGCAATGCCCAGCGAGTGAGTCAGGTCCTCCATGAAGAACCGGCGGTTGGCCAGCCCGGTCAGGGTATCGGTGGATTCCAGGCGAGCCAGGTCCTCCTGGATCTCCTTGCGCTGGTCAATCTCCTGCTCCAGTTCCCGGCGGGTTTTCAGCAGTGCCCGGTTGCGCTTGAGAATCAGCTGGGCCATCAGGGTGGTCAGACTGGTCAGCAGGCCCATGAACAGGACAGCGGTGAAGGTCCGCCATGGCCAGTCGCTGCGCTGGCTCGCCACCCAGATGCTGGTGGGCCTGATGGTCAGAGTCCAATCCAGGGTCGGCAGGTCGACCGTTTCGGTATGGGCGAAAGTTCCGCTGGTCTCCGCCAGCCTGTTCAGCTGGTAGCTGAGCACACCCTTGTCCCGGATGCCCACCTGGAATGACTGCAGCACCCGGCTGGTCAGAAGTTGCTGGACCAGGGTCTCGATCTGGAAGACGCCGGCAATGAAGCCGTTGTTGTTGGCGCCGGAGCCCACCGGCGCGTAGATCACCATGCCCTTACCACCCTGTTTCAGGTCGATGATCCCGGAAATGTCATACTGGCCGGTGGTACGCGCCGTCTCCAGGGCCTGGCGACGGCGGTCGGAGAAGGCGACGTTGTAACCCACAACACTTTGGTTGCCGGAAACCGGCTCGAGCCAGCGTATGATGAAATCCCGGTCAATCCATTCGATGGCCTGGTAGACCCCGAAATCGTTGAGATAGTGGCGGGCATCAGCGCGCCAGGCGGCCTCGGTGGTTTCTGGTTCGACCTGAAGCCGGGCAGCCATCCGGTTGATGGCCTGGGCGTGGATGGTGAACTCCCGCTCAAGGTGGTCCACCATGGCGACCGCTTCGTTGGCCAGGTTGGCCCGGATCTGGTGGTTGTCCTGCTGAATCATTCCATAGCGCAACCCGGCCGCCAGGGCCAGGAACGCCAGCAGGATGAGCGCCGGGAAAACAGGGCTCAGCAGGGCGCGGGCGAGAGTGTTATTAGAGGGGGCCATTATCGCCCCTCAATGGCTTTTGGTGATGCCCAGGCGCGGGATGTCCTGTTTCGGGCAGCGGTCCATCACCACCGTAAGACCGGCGTCCTCGGCCCGGGCCGCACCCGGCTGGTTGATGACGCCGATCTGCATCCATACCACGGGAATTTTCAACTCGATTGCCTGGTCGATGACTGCATCGGTACGTTCGGGGGCCAGGAACAGGTCTGCCATGTCCACCGTCTGCGGGACGGACTTCAGGTCTGGAAATACGGTCTCGCCCAAAAGAGTCTTGCCGGCCAACCGGGGATTGACCGGGATCACCCGGTAGCCCTGGTGCTGGAGAAATTCCATGACCTCATGGGAAGGCCGGTTGGTCTTTTCGCTGGCGCCCACCAAGGCAATGGTGTGCACGTTTTCCAGGATGGAGCGGATCTGTTCCGGGGAATTGCTGGGCATGGAAGCTTCTCTGATACGGATTAACGGTGCGCCTCAAGGCACACAGACACGGATTCGGCATAGCGTAACGCGTGGGGCTTGTCGATTTCCACCTGCGCCCATTGTACCGCCTCGTGCTCCATGACAATGCTCAGCACTTCATGGGTCAGACGTTCCAGCAGCGCAAACCGGTTGCCATCCACATGAGCGATGATCTGTTTGGTGATGGTGCGATAATTCAGCGCCGCCTCAATCTCGTTCTGGTGAATGGCATCACCGGCATCGTAAGTCAGCTCAACGTTGATTACCACGTCCTGCTGGTTGTTGATCTCTTCTTCCTTGATGCCAATATAGGCGCGCAGCAACAGGTTCTTGATACGCACCCGGGCCTGTTTATTGCCGATAACGTCTGTCATACGGTCTTCCTTACCCGGTGGGGGCTCAGCGGTTGTTGCCGATCAGGTTGAGGAACTCTGTACGGGTCGCCTGGGATTTCCGGAACTGCCCCAGCATCATCGAGGTTTTCATGCGGGAGTTCTGTTTTTCCACGCCGCGCATCATCATGCACATGTGCTGCGCCTCGATCACCACGGCAACACCCTTGGCGTGGGTGACACTCTCGATAGCCTCGGCGATCTGCCGGGTCAGGTTTTCCTGGATCTGCAGACGACGGGCATACATGTCGACGATGCGTGCGAACTTCGACAGGCCCAATACCTTTCCCTGGGGCAGGTAGGCAATGTGGCACTTGCCGATGAATGGCAGCATGTGGTGTTCACACATGCTGTACAGCTCGATATCCTGGACCACCACCATTTCGTCCATGGCCGATTCAAATACGGCATTGTTGACCAGGTCGCCGAGATCCTGCTGGTAGCCTCGGGTCAGGAACTGCATGGCCTTGGCCGCGCGCATGGGGGTGTCCTGCAGACCTTCGCGGTCGGGGTCTTCGCCGAGTCCGTCAATGATGGCACGGTAGTGGCCCGCGAGGTCGTCAAGGAGTTTGCTCATAATCGTTTCCGGTTGGCTGTCACTTTCAAGGGCCAAAGCTTAAGGCAATTCGCCCCTCATCTCTACGCTTTACGCAGCTGGCGGGAGAAAAGACCACTTTGTCGGAATGCCATGCCGACAGGCACGTGCAGCCTATGGCGGGTTCCGGTTCTTTGCTTTAAAGTTTCAGGCATTCAGTCACATGTCGGGGACGACCCATGGATCACGTGATAGCCGGAACCGGGGCAGGTGCCCAGGTGCGCGAGGCGGAGAGTCTCGAGGGATGGCAGCAGGGAGGCAAGTGGTTCAGCTACGGCGGCCACGCCATTTTCAGCCGGATGGCCGGTCAGGGCGAGCCGTTGGTGCTCCTGCACGGGTTTCCCACCGCCAGTTGGGACTGGAGCAGGATCTGGCCGATGCTGGTCCAGCAACACTCGGTACTGGTGCTGGACATGCTGGGTTTTGGCTTTTCCGACAAACCCACCGGTTACCATTACAGTATCGAAGATCAGGCGGATCTGGTTCAGGGCTGGCTTGAGGGGTTGGGGCTGGGCTCGGTGCACCTTTTTGCCCACGATTACGGTTGCAGCGTGGTCCAGGAGTTGCTGGCCCGGGATCAGGAGGAGCGACTGCATTTCCGGATCGGTTCGGTCTGTTTCCTCAATGGCGCACTTTTCCCGGAGGTCCACAACCCGTTGCTGATCCAGCGGGTGTTGCGCAGTCCTCTGGGTGGCCTGATCAGCCGTGGCCTCACCCGTCGCGCCTTCGAGTACAACTTCCGGCGACTGTTTGGCCCCCAGAATCCGCCGGATCGCCAGGACCTTGAGGATTTCTGGCACCTGCTGACCTACAACAACGGCCGCGGCATCCTGCACCATCTGATCCAGTTCATGGAAGAGCGTCGCTGTCACCGGAACCGGTGGGTGGGTGCGCTCCAGTCGGCCCGCCAGCCCATGCGGCTGATCTCCGGCACCGCAGATCCGGTCTCCGGTGTCGCCATGGCCAGGCGTTACCGCGAGCTGATCCGGGAGCCGGATGTGGTCAGCCTGCGCAATGTTGGCCATTATCCCCACTTTGAAAGCCCCTGGGACGCGTTCACCGCATACCGGGATTTCCGCAAGCAGGTGGCTAGCGATTAGCCGGTAACGGGGTCCGGAATTCCGTTGTCGGGTTCAGGGGTACTGGCGGGCTCCGGTCGGCCGGCATTGATCACCTGGTTACGTCCGCGGGACTTCGCTTCATAAAGTGCCTGATCGGCCCGGTTCAGCCACACGGACCAGGTTTCGCCCCGGCTGACTTCCGCCACGCTGGCGCTGGCGCTCAGCTTGATATTGTCGAGAAACGGTTTGCCGCTGATGCCGGCAAGCAGCTGGTGGGCCAGGGTATTGGCATCCGGCTCGCCGGTCTCTGGCAGCACGATCATGAATTCCTCGCCGCCGATCCGGAACAGTTTGTCGTTTTCCCGTAATCGTTTGCGCAACCGCAACGCCATTTCCTTGAGGACCTTGTCGCCGGCCAGGTGTCCCCATTGGTCGTTGATGCTCTTGAAGTAGTCCAGATCGAGCAGGACCAGGCTCGATATCCGGTCATAGCGCTCCCGCATCTGTATCTGACTGTTCAGCACATCGGAGAGCTGGGACCGATTCAGGCACCCGGTCAGGGGATCCGTAGTTGCCAAACGGGTGAGTTCCTGCTGGAGCTTACCTACGAGCCAGGCGAAAATCCCGGCAAACAGGCAGGTCAGTCCGAGAGAGAAGGTAATACGCCAGAAATCTGCCTCCGGAAATTTCAGGAATGACACCACGGCCATGGTTGCGACAAAGACCATGTTGCTGACAACGGCCTCATTCAATGGCAACAGAAAAAACAGCGCGGTGGCCGCAGGATAGGCCCAGTACAGACCGGCATGGCCATTTATGCTGGTGGAGTAGGCGGCACAGATCACGGCCAGCAGCGGGAACAGCCTCCCTTTCAGAAAATAGCTGCCCCTCAGGCGCAGGAAGGCAATCACGAGCAGCGCATTGAGGCAGAACAGGAAAAGCAACCCGGACAGCACACGGTGGTCCTGCTTCCACTGCACCAGCACCAGCGGAGCCACGGCTATGAATGCCCAGAAGTGAAGGTGATACACCAACTGGCGCTTGAACCCGAGAACCGCAAGGGTCGGGGTTGGTGCCAGCGAACTGTCGGACGGCGTGATGTTCAAAACCTTCTCCCGGTGGTGTTCCAAGCTTACATTCCGTGAAAGCATGCAGGTCCGCTCTCGATCTCTGCTTATTAATGAAGCAGAAAGCGCGGTTTATGGCCACCATTAGTTTTGTTCAGTTGGCCGCTACTCATGCCTTTCGATACACTCCCCGGCACTGAAACAGGGAGTCTGCCATGACCGCCATCCATACCCGAGTTCCGGCCCTGACTGTCCGGGCCGGTCGCCGAGCCCTTCAACGGCTCAAAGACAAACCGTTGGCGCCAGAAGATGTCCATGTAATACCCGGTGCCGCCGGCGGTCCGAAAGCGCTCGGCATCAGCGGACTGGACCAGGCGATCTTCGGGGACTGGCTGCCCGGGGCACCGCAGGAGCGGGCCCTGATTGGCTCCTCTATTGGCAGCTGGCGTTTTGCCGCGCTGGCCTCCTCGGACGACCCCAAAGCGCAGCTGGCACGCCTGGCGGATCTCTACACTTCCCAGCGCTTTGCCAAGGGCGTGAGTGCGGCGGAGGTGACCCGCAAGAGCATCCAGTTCCTGGAGGAACTGCTTGGTGGCCGGCAGGAGTACATCCTGAACCACCCCTGGTATCGACTGAATATTGTCGTGGTGCGGAGCCTGGGTCTGCTGGAGCACGACACCCGGGGCCGGCTCGGACTGGGGCTGATGAATGCCATCAGTGCCAACATGGTCAGCCGCCGACATCTGGGCCGCTTCATGGAACGGGGCATCATTCACGATGCCCGCCTGAAAACGCCGGTATCCAAACTGGTGGACTTCCCAAGCCACGAGGTGGCCCTGACCAGTGACAACCTGCTGCCGGCCCTGCTGGCCTCGGCATCCATCCCGCTGGTGATGTCCGGGGTGCGTAATATTCCCGGTGCACCGGAAGGTGTCTACCGTGATGGCGGTTTGCTGGATTACCACCTGGATCTGCCTTACCAGCAGCCGGGTGTGATCCTGTACCCGCACTTTACCGACAAGGTGGTGCCCGGGTGGTTCGACAAGTCGCTGCCCTGGCGCCGGGGCGATGCCAACCGCTTGCAGGATGTGCTGCTGGTGGCCCCCTCTGCCGAGTACCTGCAGACGCTTCCGGACCGGAAGCTCCCGGACCGCAAGGATTTCGAGAAGTACGTGGGTGACGATGCCGGCCGGGAGCGTTCCTGGCGCAAGGCGATTGCCGAGAGTGACCGGCTGGGGGATGAATTCCTGGAGCTGGTCGAGTCAGGCCGCCTGGCAGATGTGATCAAACCGTTGTAATAGTGTTGGCTATACTGAACCGACAGAGTCGGTAAAAAGGGAGGATCCATGCCGGACCAGGAACCCAGGATTGCAAAGAAAAGCCCCTACGCCGTGCAGGTCGAAGGCGGCAAGAACTATGTCTGGTGCGCCTGCGGACACAGTGACAACCAGCCCTTTTGCGACGGGTCCCACAAGGGAACCGGATTCACACCGGTGACATATACCGCCGAGAAAACCGAGTGGATCTGGTTCTGCGGTTGTAAACGGACCGGCTCGCCACCGGTGTGTGACGGCACCCACAAGACGCTGGACTAGTCGCTGGTCTTGCCTGTGGGTGTCGCGCTCAGGCGGTACCCCATCAGACCGTGGACCGGGTCCTTGAGCGCCCTGATGCGCACGGCCACGGGCAAAGGTGCATCCCGGTTCCTGACCAGAAGATCCAGGTCAATCCGTTGTGCCTGGTTGTCGTGGCGCGTCGCCTCCAGGGTGCGTTGAAAGTTGTCCCGGAAGGGCGGCGTCACCAGATCTTGAAACGGCTGGCCGGTCAGATCCGCTGGCGCCTGTTCCAGCAGGGAGGCGCTTTGCGCCGAGATAAAGCCGATTACGCCATGGTCGTCGAGTTCGGCAATCAGGGCCCCGGACAGAGTGACCAGATCGCGACTGCGTTCCTCGCTGTCGTTGAGCGCCTGGCGCAAAATGGTCTTTTCCACCTGCAGGTTGTTGATTTGCTGATCGGCCCCCTGTTCCCTCCGTTCCAGTTCCAGGATTCGCCGTTGCAGGTCATGCAGGCGCCGGCAGAGCATGAGCGCTAACCCGGCAGCGACCAGGGTCAATGCAAGGCCGACCATCCAGGTACGGGTCCGGGCCTGATTTGCGGCCTTCCCCAGCAGCGCCGACGTGGGCACCGTGGTCAGCATCCAGTGGTAATTGCCGGGTTGGACCTCGGTGCGCAGGGCAAGGGTGGGATCCAGTTGACCTTCAGCCTGTAGCTGCAAGATGGGAATCTTGCTGTGCCGTTGCAGCGTGTCGATGCGCAACCCCAGCTGGTCCGGTAGCGTGTCCCCGAGAATGACGGGGAGCCAGCTCGCCGGCGGGGTGTCGCTGTCCAGGTAGGTCGGCGCATTGGCCAGCAACTGATTGACGATGGCCTGGTGCTGGGCACGGTAGCGCGCGTCAGCCAGCTCCCGTGCCTGGTCGGCTTTCAGATTTGCGGTCAGGGCGGTGGTGATCAGCCCGGTGACCAGGATAACGAGAGGAATCCAGAGCGCGGGCCAGAACAATGGCCCGGTGCCAGGGGCAGAACGGCTCTCCATGCGTCAGTCTCCCCGGGAGCAGCCGGTGGCTCCCGATCCAAAGCTGCGTCGATGGTTACACCATAGACCAGCCCGAGGGGCATGGGAAGAATCAGGTCGCGGTTCTCGCCGTAGTGCTATAGGTCACCAGGAAGGCCAGAAAAGCGGTCACCACCACCGAAGGACCGGCTGGCGTGTCCAGGTGCCAGGACAGCGCGAGGCCCCCACCGACGGCGACAAAGCCAAAAACCATGGCCAGCCCCACCATGTGCTCTGGTGTGCGGGCCAGCCGCCGTGCCGAGGCGGCTGGGATGATCAGCAGAGCGGTAATCAGCAGCACGCCGACGATTTTCATGGCCACGGCGATGACCAGCGAAAACATAAGCATCAAGACCAGCCGCAGCCGCTCCACCGGGAAACCTTCCACCCGGGCCAGCTCCTCATGAATGGTGCTCATCAGCAGGCCTCGCCACAGAGTAACCAGCAGCACGAGTATGACCACGGCCCCGCCATAGATCCAAAACAGGTCATCCCGGCTCATGGCCAGCAGGTCGCCGAACAGCAACCCGGTCAGATCGACCCGCACATCCGGCATGAAGCTCAGGGTGACCAGACCAATGGCCAGGGCACTGTGGGCGAGGATCCCGAGCAGCGTATCGGTGGCCAGGGCTCGGGTTCTCGAGAAGGCCACCAGAACCAGGGCGATGACCACGCAGGTGATGATGACACCGACATTCAGTGGCACGCTGATCAGGAAACTCAGGGCAATGCCCAACAGTGCGGAGTGGGCCAGGGTGTCCCCGAAATAGGCCATGCGCCGCCACACCACGAAGCAGCCGAGGGGACCAGCGATCAGGGCGACGCCCAGGCCACCGATCAGGGCGCGCCAGAAGAAGTCGTTGAGGACGCTGTCAATGATGGGCATGGTTGCAGCTGTCTCCGTGGCTATCGGCTGAGGATGGATGGCCGAGGACGACGTCTCCGTGCAGGTTGTGGCGGTGGTTGTGGTGGTGATGGTACACCGCCACCGATTCGGCCACCGATCGGCCGAAGGTTTCGATGAAGGCCGGGTCCTGGGAAATATCGGCGGGAAAGCCGCTGCAGCAGACATGCTGGTTCAGGCAGATGACCTTGTCGGTGGCAGCCATGACCAGATGCAGGTCATGGGAGATCATGATGACGCCGCACCTGAGTTCATCGCGAAGCTCCCGGATCAGTTCATAGAGCGCCGCCTGGCCGTTGATGTCCACACCCTGGGCCGGCTCGTCCAGTACCAGCAAGTCCGGTTTCCGGGCCAGCGCCCGGGCCAGTAGCAATCGTTGTTTTTCACCACCGGACAGATGATGGACCGAGGCGTTGATCAGATGTTCAATACCGGTCCGTGCCAGGGCGTTCCGGCATTCGGTGCGATTGCGGCCACTCAGGGCCATGAAACGCTTGACGCTCAAGGGCAGGGTGCCTTCCATCTGAAGGTTTTGGGGCACATAGCCGATCACCAGACCTGGCGCCCGTTGCACCTTGCCTCCGGTGATTGGCTGGAGGCCCAGCAGCGCCTTGATCAGGGTGGTCTTGCCGGCGCCGTTGGGGCCGATAATGGTGATGATGTCGCCGCGATGGACACTCAGGTTGACCCGGTCCACGGCGGGACGGTCATCGAACCGGACCGTGAGGTTGTCCAGAGTCACCAGGGGATCAGTCATGGCGGGCCTCCGACTGGCACCTCGGGCACAGGCCGGCGATCTCCAGGGTCACCTCCTCGGCCTTGAAGTTCTCGGCTTTGGCGGCGCCCTCGATTGCTCCGGAGACGACGGGGGCTGTAAGTTCCAGGACATTGCCGCAGCTCCGGCAGATCAGGAACATGCCGGTGTGGTTCTCCCCGGCGTGGGCACAGCCGATGAAAGCATTGAGAGAGGCAATCCGGTGCACCAGTCCATGTTGCTGGAGGAAATCCAGGGCCCGGTAAACCGTCGGTGGTGCCGCATTCTGGCCTTCGGCGGTCAGTTCCGCCAGAACGTCATAAGCCCCGAGGGGCTTGTGGGATTGCCAGATCAGTTCCAGGACCCTCTCCCGGGTTGGCGTCAGGCGCGCGTTACGGGCCCGGCAGATGGCCCGGGCATCAGCCAGTGCCTGGCTGACGCAGGCCTGATGGTTATGGGGGCGATAGGGAAGTGCTTGGCTTGCCATGACGGGAATCCTGGAAAGTTTGATACATTATAACATTTCCAGGGTTCCCTGCCATGATCGGGCGGGAGTGGGAAGCTAGCGGCGGGCTGAGCGTGCCAGGGATTCCAGGTATTCCAGGTTGGGAATCCACGCCTCCTCGCTCTCCACTTCGACCTTCATCAGGTCTGCCGGGCCAGTGTCGCCTTCAAGCTGGTTAACTTCCGCTTCAGTCAGGCGAGCCTGGCTCGGAATCCCCTGGGTGACCAGCGCCATGAACGGTACTTCATTGTGATGTTCGCCAATGGTGTTCAGCACCACAATCCGGCCCCGGTTGTCGCCCGGCACCATCAGGCTGCCGCCGTTGGCGGCATCGTAGGAAATCACCGGCAACTCCAGGCCTCGCCAGTCGAGATAACCGACCAGCCAATCCGGGGTGTTGGAACCGGCTTCTTCACTGGCATAGTCCACAACTTCGGCAATGGAAACGTTGGGCAGTAACAATTGCCGACCGGTCATCGGGATCATGACGCAGGGGAGGGTTTGACGGTTTTCTGGCATCGTTTCTGTCCTCAGGCGGAATCGCGTTTCTGCCGGCCTCTGAGCAGGCAGGATTTTTCAATGGTTTTGATCAGTTCCCGGGCCAATTGCTCGGGAGTGCCGGTAAAGCTGGCGCAGCCGGTGGCGGCCACGGAATCCGGCATGGAACTGTTGCCGCAACTGCTGCTTTCCTGGACCCAGATCCGGCTGCCAAAGGCTTTGAGGATGGGCGCGGCCAGGGCGCCATCGTTGCCCATGCCGGAAAAGAGGATAGCATGGCAGCGGGCCCGGTAATGGTCAGCCACATTGAGCAGTACCTGGTCGATGGACGGGCCGTACGGCCCAGGCCAGGGTTTGTTCACTTCGGTCAGCGCGCCGTTACTGTCCAGCCGCCACTCGTGTTCGACCGGCATCAGCACCACATCTCCGTTGCGGACCCGGTAGCCTTCCTGTGCCGGTTTGAGCCGGTAGTAGGCATCACGGCCCAGGACTCGGGTCAGCACCCCGGTGAAATTGTCGTCGATATGCTGGGCATAGATAAACCCCGCGGGCAGTCCCTGCGGCAGGTGATCGAGAAAGGTTTTTACCGCTGCCGGCCCGCCCAGGGAAGCACCCAGAATCCAGACCTCTTCGGCAATGGAATCGGGGGCTGCAGGCTTGATCCAGTGGGGCAGTTCGGGCTTGCTCTGTGGTACCGCTGGCTCGTCTTCGAGCTTTTCGAGCGTCGTCTCCGAGTCCAGCTCCTCCAGATGGCCAAGTTGCTTTTCCAGTTTTCCCAGAAGCCGACGCTCCCAGCGGAAATAATCGGTGCTGCCGGGCTTCGGGGCCTGATCCAGTCCAAACAGGACCGGAGCCTCGGTATTGTCCAGCAACAGATCGAACAGCGCAGGGTGGTCGGCCTCGTCTTCCAGCGTGATCAGCCAAAGATCCGCCTCGGGAAACTGCGGCTGGTATTCCAACCGCTGGGGATCTCCACAGAAGGAGATCTCGAGTCCGAACTTGGCCGTTGCGGCCTGCAGCCGGTGTCGCTGCAGGACCACATCGGACACGATTCCGACCCGGGGCCGGCCTCCCTGGCCGGCCATTACTCGGTTCCGGTCAGCCGCTTGATGGTCTCAAGCAGCTCGGTTTCCTGGAACGGTTTGCCGAGGTACTCGTTGACGCCGATTGCCAGGGCGCGCTCGCGGTGTTTCTCCCCCGTCCGGGAAGTGATCATACAGATCGGCGTTTCCCGCAGGTTGTCGTCGTGGCGAATGAAGCTGGCCACTTCGAAGCCGTCCATTCTCGGCATCTCGATATCGAGCAGGATGATGTCCGGTTTGTGATCCTGCAGCTGGGCAACCGCATCCAGGCCGTCTTTGGCGGTGAGTACTTCCATGCCGTTGCGTTCGAGCAGACGGGAGGTAACCTTCCGCACGGTGACCGAGTCGTCCACCACCATGACGGTGGTGATCTGCTCTTCGTAGCGGGCGGCTTCCCGCGCCTTCTCCAGGTTTGCCAGACGCTGGCGGTCGGACAGGATATCCGAACGCAGCATGGCCGGGAGATCGAGGATCACCACCACGTTACCGTCACCGAGGATGGTCGCACCGGAGACCCCTCGAACCGAGCTGAACTGGGGACCGAGGGATTTGACCACGATTTCCCGGCTGCCCATCAGGCTGTCCACCTGCAGGGCCATGGGCTGTTCGGCACCACGCACCAGGATCACCGGCAGTGGCAGTGCCTGGCCCTGGAGTTTGGGCTGGTGGTCACTGTTGAGCAAGCTGCCCAGGTACTGCAGACGGTACTGCTGGCCGGCATACTCGTACATCGGCGCATCCGGCTTGTAGTATTCCTCCAGCTCGTAGGTACTGACCCGCACGATACCTTCGATGGTGTTCAGCGGGATGGCGTAGAAGTCTTCACCGGTCGTTACCATCAGGGCGCGGTTCACGGATACCGTGAACGGCAGGCGCACGGTGAAGGTGGTGCCCCGACCGACAGTGGAATCGATATCAAGGCTGCCGCCAAGCTGTTTGATCTCGCTGGCCACCACATCCATGCCGACACCGCGGCCGGAAATCTGGGTGACCTGCTCGGCGGTGGAGAAGCCCGGTTGCAGAATGAACTGCAGGACTTCCCGTTCTGACAGGTCTTCATCGGCCCGCAGCAATCCCTGGCGGATAGCCTTGTCGCGGATGACCCGGGAGGGAATGCCCTTGCCGTCGTCAATCATCCGCAGCACCACGTCGCCCCCTTCCCGGGTCAGGGACAGGGTCACTTCTCCGATTTCGGGCTTGCCGGCATTCCTGCGGTCTTCCGGAGCTTCGATGCCGTGGTCGAGTGCGTTGCGCAGCATGTGTTCCAGGGGCGCGACCATGCGCTCCAGGATGTTGCGGTCCATCTCCCCTTCCGCGTTACGGACATCGAAGTCCACCTTCTTGCCCAGCTCGCCACTGATCTGGCGGACGATCCGGCGCAGGCGGGGCACCATGGAGGCAAACGGAATCATCCGGGTCTTCATCAGACCTTCCTGGAGTTCCGTATTGATCCGGGACTGCTGGACCAACAGTGTTTCGGTGTCCCTGACCCGGTCAGCCATGGTTTCCCGGAGGTCCGCGAGGTCCGAGGAGGATTCGGTCAGGGCCCGTGACAGCTGCTGGATGGCGGAATAGCGGTCCATCTCCAGAGGATCGAAGTCCTCGCCATAGTCCGGTCCGTGCTCCTGTTCGGCTCGGAACAGGATCTGGGCTTCGGTCTCGATCTCCATCCGGCGTAGCTGTTCCCGCAGACGCTCGATGGTGGCGGCCATTTCATCCAGAGTGTGGCCGAAGTCACTGGTCTGCTGCTCCAGTCGGCCACGGGTGATACTGGTCTCACCGGCCAGGTTAACCAGCTCGTCCAGCAACGGTGCCGAAACCCGGATAGTTTCCTGAACCCGCTGTACTTCCGGGGCTTTTTTCCGCGGTTGAGATGGCGCTTTGGCCGGCGCTTTTTCCGGTTTTAGTGCCGGAGCTGGCGCGGCCTCAGCCTCGGGCTCAGGTCCGGCGGCCGGGGTTTCCTCGGCCTGGGCAGGACCGGCCTCGGGCGCGGAAGGTCCCTCCGGTTCAACTGCACCGCCTTCGAAGCGACGGCGAACCTCGCCGACCAGGGCAATGATCGCATCGTGATCGGCGGTGATGGTCTGCCACTGGGCGTCGTCCGGAGCGTTGCCACCCAGGTCGATCAACCGGGTCTCGAAGGCATGGGCCTTGTCGCCAAGTTCGGTCAGCTGGGCCAGACGTGCACCACCCTTGAGGGTATGCAGCGCCCGCTGGGCTTCCTGGTTGAAATCGTGATTGCCGGGGTCTTTCCGCCAGTTCTCGAGCACTTGCTCGAGCTGGTCCATGATCTCGCCGGCTTCTTCCAGGAAGATCTCCAGTACTTCCGGATCCACAGAGTCAGTTGTGGCCGTTGCGGATGCCTCAGCGCCGGACGTGTCGGCTGCCCCATCCATTCCGGCGGACCGGAAAGCCTCGACCAGATCATGCCTGGTTTCGGGTTTATTGCCTTCTTCCAGGGCGGCCAGCATGGTTTTCAGGCTGGTATTGGCTTGTTCACTCAATTCCAGCAGGGCATGCTGGTTGTTGGCGCCGCCAATCAGGGGATCCAGCGCCTCGGCCCAGGCTTCGGCCAGCTCGGCAATGGGGTCGACATCTGAAAGTCGGGCACCGCCCTTCAGGGTATGGAGCTCCTGCTGGAGCTGGGTCACCCCGGACAGTTCCTCCGGTTCATCCTTCCACTGGGCCAGGCATTCATCGATGGCCGCGTGTATTTCCAGACCCTCGTCGAGGAAGATGCCGATCAGGTCGTTGTCGGAGGCCGTCTCCAGGTGCTCCTCCAGACCGGATTCGGCGCCAGGGCCGGTCTGCTCCCCGGAGACTTCCGGCGCCGGGGTGGCCGGGGTTTCACCGCGGATGACCGACTCCACCTGGGCTACCAGGTCGGTTGCTGGCGGGCAGGGTTTCTGGGTCGCGACCTGCTCAACCATCTGGGCCAGACGGTCATGGCAGGCAAACAGCAGGTCCGTCATTTCCTCGGACGCAGCCAACCGGCCCTCGGCAACTTTTTCGAACAGATCCTCAAGCACATGAGTGAGGTCGCCGATGGCGTTGACGCCGGCCATGCGGGCACCCCCTTTCAGGGTATGTACATCGCGCTGCAGTTCGGCGGCCACCGACGTGTCGGAGGGGTTTTCGCTCCAGGTGTGCAGAGCACTGCCGGTGGAGTTGATCAGGTCATAGGCCTCTTCGAGGAAGATGCCCACCAGCTCCGGATCCAGATGGGAAAGGTCTGTCGGAGCCTCTTCCGCCGGTTCGCGGGTAGTTTCTTCCGCGGCGTCCTGCGTTGGTGCCGTGGCTTGTTCGGGTTCTTGCTCCGGTTCGGGAGCGGCTACATCGGTAACCGGCCTTGAACCGGTGGCGCTGCCCATATAATCCTGGATCTCGGCAATGAGATCCGGGGCCGGCCTTGGTGTCTCACTGTTCTCCAGGGCCTCAACCATGCCGGCGAGCCGATCATGACTGCGGAACAGTAGGTCGGACAGCTGGTCATTGATGGACAGCCGCTGCTCGGTCAGGCCCTCGAACAGGGTTTCCAGTTCATGGGACAGGTTACCTACCGCAGGGATATCGGCCAGGCGGGCGCCGCCCTTGAGAGTATGCAGATCCCGCTGCAGCAACCTGAGGATGTCCAGGTTGCTGTTATTTTCACTCCAGTTCTGCAGCGCTTCAGCGGTGCTGTCAATCAGATCGCGGGCCTCTTCCAGGAAGATCTCGGCCAGCTCCTGATCGAGCTCGTCGTCCGATTCGTCAGTTTCCGGAAGCGGTAGCTGATCGGTTTCGGTATGCCCCTCGGGACCAGCCTCCGGCTCGTCCGGACTATCGGTGTCGAAGCTCAGGTCAATCTCTTCGAGCTCGTCGCTGAACTGTTGCTCGAAGGTCTCCGGTGTATCGGATGCATCGATGCCGGCTGTATCGACCGGCTCGCTCACGCCTTCGGCCAATGTCTCGATACGGGCCAGCAGCTCGGGATCGGAGCCGGTGGCAAGGCCGGCAGCGACCTGATCCATCATGTCGATCAGTTGCTCATGACCGGCACGGACAGTGGTGAAGAAATGCTCATCCGGCGCCTGATGGTCGTCGGCGACCGCCACATAGGCGTTCTTCAGGGCCCCGGCAAGCGCCGAGACATCGGTGAGACCGGCATCGGCCGCTCCCTCGGTCAGTTGTTCCAGTTCGTTCCGGAGCTGCGCCAGCGCGACGGTTTCGGTCGGATCGGCTGCCCACTGGTCAAGGATCTGTTCGGCGTCGAGGACAATATCCAGGCCCTCGTTCAGGAACAGGCGCACGAGTTGTGATTCGGCCTGTCGGGTCGGCTCCCAGGTGTCGTCCTCGGCAGTGGCTCGGAGGGTGGAGCGGCTGATGCTCTCAAGCCTTTCGAGGAATTCGTCGGTGCCCGCCAGTGGTGCTTGCGGGTTCTGCCGAATCTGGGCCAGACCCCGGGTCAGGAAATCGCAGGCCTGCTCAATCAGCGCGATCACTTCCCGATCAGCCCGCTTGTTCTGGGCGCGGGCTTCTTTTACAAAGCGCTCAAGCGGGGTGATGACCTCGGCAATGGGCGTAATACCGGCGGTATGGGCACTGCCCTTCAGGGTATGCAGGGCCCTGGACAGGTCGTCGGTATAGGTGACGGTGGTCTTGTCGCCGATCGCACCAAGGTAGTCCTTGAGGGTTTGCAGGTGGGTTTCGGTTTCGCTCTCGAAAATGTCGAGCAGGACCGGGTCCACACCGCTGTCGTCGGCTTCATCGGTTTCGGCGGCGGTTTCATGTTCCGTTTCGGCGGCCTCTGTGCCGGCCGGCATGGCACCGGTGTCGGGGATCTCGCCGTTGGCAAGGGTGTTGGCACGGGCCTCCAGAACCGAGGTGTCCGTCGAGGGCGCACGGCGTTTTTCGAAGTCTTCGATCAGCGGCGGCAGTGCCTCGGTGACATCTTGCAGCAGGGCGGCAATGTCGTCGTTCATCAGAATCGAGCCGTCGATGGCGCGATTGAGCATGTTTTCCACGGACCAGGCCAGCTCACCGACCATATTGGCGCCAACCATACGGCCGCTGCCCTTGAGGGTGTGGAAGGCGCGGCGGACTTCCGTGAGCGCGCTGCGGTCATCGTGCTGTCGCAGCAGCATCGGCAGGTACTCACGGATGGTATCCAGGACCTCACCGGCCTCTTCGACGAAGATCTCGAGGATTTCATCATCGATCAGGTCGTCATCGTCGCCTCCGGCCGGCGCTTCGGGAGCAGGAACGGCTTCCGTTTGTGCTGGAGTTGCGTCGGTGACCGGGGCTTCGGCGGACTCAGGGGCCTGGGTTGCCGCTGGTTGCTCGGCATCAGTGCGCCGGGTATCGGCCATGGCTTCGGCACGCTGGATGAGGGTATCGACCTGGCCGTCCGCCTCACCTTTCCGGAATTCCTGGATCAGGGTCGGAATCCGGGCATTGACCTCATCCACCAGGGTGAACAGATCGTCGGTCGGTTTGATGGTCTGATCGATAACCCGGTTGAGCAGATTTTCCACCGACCAGGCCAGTTCGCCGATACTGGTGGCGCCCACCATGCGGCCACTGCCCTTGAGGGTGTGGAAGGCCCGACGGACTTCGGTCAGGGCTTCACGGTCGTCGTGGTTCTGGCGCAGACGCGGATAGAAATCGTGGATGGTCTCCAGGACCTCCCCGGCTTCCTCAACGAAGATCTCCAGGATTTCGTCGTCCAGCAGATCGTCATCGGATTGCTTGGCTTCCTCCGGCGCGGCGACCGACTCCCCGGCAGGGCTCTCCACCTCTGCCGGCACTTCCGGCTCCGCTTCCGGGGCATTCCAGGTGGGCTCGGCACCGACCGGGAATCCGAGAGAAGCCAGGCTGTCTTCGGCGACCTGCAGTACAGCATCGTTTTCGCTGATACCCTCGGCCAGCCGTTCCAGGTAGTACTCGATACTGGTGACGGCGTCGGCCAGGGTGTCCAGCTGTTTCCAGTCCGGCACCTGTTTGCCACCGAGAAGAACATCGGTGATGTAACGCTCGGCGGATTCAAGCATGTCCGCCACGCGATCGAGAGGAATCAGCGCCAGACCGCCGCGAATGCTGTGCAGCAATTCCGGGACGTGCTCAATCTCACGGGTATCCCATTGGGACGCGATAAAGTTCACGATGGCAGACTTGACCTGCTCAAGGGTGTTGCGCGACTCCCGCAACAGGGCAGAGCTGGCCTCACCCAGTTCACGGGAGCCCAGGTTGATCGCGTCGCCGGGACGCGCCTGGTCCTGGGCCTCGACCTGACGGTCGGTGTCGAGGCCGGCCAGGCTGGCCTCGACGTACAGCAGAGCGCCGGCTATATCCATCAGGGTGCCGTCGTCCACCAGTTCCATCTGGTCGCTGAGTTTTTCCACCAGCTCGATCTGCTCGGTCACCACCTTGCGGGGAATACCCAGGCCGAGCACGGCGAGGGTGTTGGCTACCTGGCGCAGGCCGGGCAACAGATCGTCCAGTTCGCTGTTCTGGCGCAGCTCGGAGCGCACGAACAGATCGAGCTGGTCCTTGAGCTTGGCCAGCTCTTCATTCAGTGCGCTGACCACCGAGTGGATCGCCTCACGGCCCGGCCCCGATACCCGGGTACGGGCGGCATCGACGTCATCGTCCGATGGCAATGCCATGTTGAGCTTGTAGTCATTACGCAGAGCCTGGACCTGCGGCGTGTCCAGGTCCCGGGCACGGGCCACATAGTAGAGCAGGTGCTTGAACAGCGCTTCCGGGGCCTGTTGCTGCAGGACATTGCCCTGGCCGTCGGTGAGCAGACGGATTTCGGCATCCAGTTCCCGCAACAGGGACTTAACGGCTGCGTTGACCGGGTTCGCATGGGCCTGGAGGGTTTCCACGAAAGCACTGGCGGCTTTCCACAGTTCGCCGCGCGGTGTGTTCTGGCACAGGCGGGCAAGCCGTTGGATGACCTTCTGCAGGTAACTGAACTGGGCATCCAGATCTTCCTCGCGGACCACGCCCGCCAGGGCGAACTGGTACATCTGCCGGAGCTTTCGGATATGGCCGAGGACTTTCGGATCCTGAAGGCGCCGGGATGTGGTACCGCTGACACTCATCTGCGCCCGGCTGAGATCCGGCTTGAACAGCGAGGTATCGGAAAGAAGGGCTTCGCCCCGGGCTGCCCGGAGATCGTTCAGCATCGGCAGCAGCACCATCGGGAAATCATCTTCGCTGCTGGTCAGGTGCTCCAGATACTGGGGCAGCTGCAGGATGGCCTGCATCAGGATATCAACCGCCTCGTCCACATTGCTGACGGACTCGTTGAGGATCGCCTGGGTGAGCTTTTCCATCTCTTCGGTGAGCAGTGCCGCACCATAGAGTTCCACCATCTGCAGGGTGCCATGCACCTGATGGAGATAATTCAGGCAGAAGCGCAGGCGCGCGGTGTCGTCACGATTCTCGACATACGCTTCCAGTGCATGCTGGCCTTGGGTCAGCGTGTCCTGTATTTCTCCCCGAACCCAGTCGAGGGCGATGCTGTCATGGTGATTGCCCATAACCACTCCGGTTATTCTTCGTCGGCCTGGCGTTTGATCCACGCCAGAACATGTTCCGAGGGTACCCGCTGAAGGCCGGGTGGTTGCCAGTCGGTCAACTCTCCCTGGCCGAGCACCAGTAATCCCCCCGGTGCCAGTCTTTCTGCTAACCGCTTCACGATCTCCCGCCGGCGCCAGCGGCGGAAATAGATCAGCAGATTCTGGCAGAAGATGATGTTCATTCCGTGCATGGGTGCGGTGTCCAGATCCAGAACATTGAGCCTGGTGAAACACACCCGATCGCGGATGCTCTTTACGATTTCGACCGTATTCCGCTCGGCGGGGCGGAAATACCGGTCCTTGAGCACTTCGTCCATGCCCAGTAATTTCCGGGCGCTGAACTGGCCCCTGCCAGCCTTGTCGATGGCGGGCTTACTGATGTCGGAACCGGTGACCCCGAACAGGGGCTGTATTGCCAGCTGGTTCATGCACTCATTCAGTACCATCGCCAGCGTATACGGCTCCTCGCCGGTGGAGCATCCGACGCTCCAGGCCTCCAGAGCACGCTTTCTCAGCTGCTCACGCGGTCGCGTCAGGACATAATCGGACACCATCCGGAAGGCGTCGGGATCCCGGAAGAACCGGGTTTCCTGAACGGTCAGCCGGTCCACCAGGATCGCCCACTCCACCACGGCGTCCGGGCCGGATACGATCTTCTCGTAATAGGCCTGGTAGCTGCTGCAGCCGATCTCCCGCATCCGGATTCCGATATTGGTCTCCAGGAACGAGCGCCGATCGGCCGACAGGGTTATCCCGGTGCGGTGCTCCAGCAGGGTCTGCCACTGGTGGAACTGCGCCGCATCCATATCCGGAAGGCGGCGCATTGACCAGATGCCTTCGGCGGGTGACAGGTTGTCGTGCGTATGCGCCATAAACTGTCAGCTGCCCCGGGCCGTTGGTCAGCCCACCACCGGAACGTCGCTGTCTTCCTCTTGTTCTTCGTCGGCCACGTCTTCTTCCGGCAGGGTGAAGCCGGCAACAGAAGACCGCAGTTCGGACGCCATCTCGGCCAGGTTACCGATAGACTTCGCGGTCGCGTTGGTACCGGACGAGGTCTGGGAGGTGATTTCCTGGATAACGTTCATGGTGTTGGAAATGTGGGCCGCAGAAGACGACTGCTGGCGTGCGGCGTTGGAGATGTTCTGAATCAACTCCGCCAGAGACATGGATACGTTCTCGATTTCCTCGAGTGCAATACCCGCGTCCTGAGCCAGACGGGCACCACGGACCACCTCGGCGGTGGTGTGCTCCATCGAGATTACCGCCTCGTTGGTATCGGACTGGATCGTCTTAACCAGGGCTTCAATCTGCTTGGTTGCCGCAGAGGAACGTTCCGCGAGGCGCTGAACCTCGTCCGCAACCACCGCGAAGCCTCGGCCGGCGTCACCGGCCATGGAGGCCTGGATCGCGGCGTTCAGGGACAGAATGTTGGTCTGGTCGGCGATGTCGTTGATCAGGGATACGATGTCACCGATTTCCTGGGAGGATTCACCCAGACGCTTGATCCGCTTGGAGGTTTCCTGGATCTGCTCCCGGATGTTGTCCATGCCGCGGATGGTGTTCTGTACCACTTCCGCGCCTTTCTTCGCGATCGCAACCGACCGCTCCGCAACCGCGGAGGATTCGGCGGCGTTCGAGGATACCTGGTCGATGGATACCGCCATCTCGTTAACTGCGGCAGACGCCCCGGCAATTTCCTGGGCCTGGTGCTCGGAAGCATCGGCCAGGTGCATCGCGGTGGACTGGGTTTCCTGGGCGGCGCCCGCTACCCGTACCGCGGTACCACGAATCGCCTGTACCAGTCCGCGCATCTGGTCGATCGCGTAGTTGATGGAGTCGGCGATGGCACCGGTGAAGTCCTCGGTTACCGTGGCCTCTGTGGTCAGGTCACCATCCGCCAGGTCGGCGAGTTCGTCCAGCAGTCGCAGGATCGCGTTCTGGTTCTGTTCGTTCTGCTCCTGGGTCGCAGCCAGGCGGGCCTGGGCTTCGCGGTACAGGGCAAGACCGATGAAGACAACGATGGCAACCATCGCGGCCAGGATGATAAACGCCAGGGTCGGGCTGACCAGGCGTGAGGCCGGCTGGGTACGGAAGTTTTCGGCAAGAACCGACAGTTCGGAGAGCAGGATCTCGGAGTTCTGGAAGATATCGCTGGCAGCGGTGCGCACCTTGAAGAGGTCGGGAGAGGCTTCAAGGATGGCGTCTACGTTCTGGGAAACGAACTCGAACAGCTCGGCAACCGCTTCCAGGCCGTAGATGGCGTCTTCATCGGTTACCCGGGAGATACCCATGGCTTCGTTGCCGTTGAGCTGGCCGTCGAGAACCCGGCCGAACAGGCTGGCGTCGCGGCCGAACCGGTCGGCGGCGATAACTGCGTCCTCGTCACCGGACAGTACGTTGTTAACAGAACGGACGATACGCTCTGCCAGCAGCGACTGGCGCTGGGCCAGGGCGATCTGTTCGGCCGGTGCGCCGTTGTCCAGCAGGATCTGTACGATGTCGTCGTACTCCACCTGCAGCTGGGGGATGGTTTCGTTCAGCGTCCGGGCAACCTCGTGCAGGCCCAGCACGGCGTCCTGGGTGGAGAGGATGCTGTCGGCATTTTCCCGGACAATGTTCCAGTTCTGCTGAACCCCGCTTTGTTGTGCCAGCTCACTGGGTGGCAGGCCGGTTTCCGGGTTGCCTTCGGTAATGTTGGTCCAGAGCTGCTGGAAGTCATCACGGGAGCGGCGCAACTGGTCGAACGCCTCGGCGGTACCGCCGGCGGCCTCGGTCGCGTTTTTCGCAATGGCCTGCGAGAGTACCCGCAGTTCCGCAGTTTGGGCGATGTATCGCTGATCGTTCTGGCTGTCACGGTTGATGATGAACAGCACGGCAACGAGCAGGACGGTTAGTGCGATCAGTGCGGCGATCAGGCCGGCAACGAGCTTGTTGCCTCCCTGTCCCATACCCAATCTTCCGGCTCTGTTTTTCATGTTCTGGCTCCCGGCCTCTTCAAATATGTTGGCAAGTCTGTGTTAGCGGATTTCAGGCGGTCAGGGTGATGTTCCTGCCAGTGTCTCCACCCTTACCACTGCGCGACGTCCAGGAAGCGCTCGTCTGCCACCAGATCGGCAGCGGAGAACACTCTCCAGACTTCCTCGTTACGCTCGTAGCCGCCTGTAACAAACGGACGAACGCTTTCGGGGACCCCTTGCGGCGCCTCCCGGAAATTGTCGGTTGCGAAATATTGCATCCCCAGGACGCTGTCCACGATCAGCCCGCTGAACACATCCCCCTGCTCGACGACCAGAACCCGCCGGTCACGCTGACTGCGCGAGGAGCGGGGAATGTCGAAGAAGCTGGCGAGATCGACCAGGGGGAGCAGGCGGCCGCGCACGTTGGCGGCGCCCAGCAAGAATGGCCGTACACCCGGAATATGTGTGAAACGGGGAACGTGGAGAATTTCTGTCACTTCACCCATGGGGGCCACATAGTGCTCACCCGATAACACGAAGCCAATGCCGTTCCACAGCTCAACGGCTTCCTGTTGCTCCGGCAGGCCGGCGGCCATGGACCGGCTGCGCTGGGCGATATCCGTCAGAACGGCAAAAGGGGCGGCCTGGGCGGACATGCGTACTCCAAGGTTGTGAGGGTCAGGCGATCAGGCTGTTGATGGTCTTGATCAGGTCGTCTTCGTTCACCGGCTTTACCAGATAACCTTTGGCGCCCTGGCGGGTGCCCCAGACACGGTCGGTTTCCTGGTCCTTGGTGGTGACGATGACAACCGGGATGGATGCAGTCTCCGGTGCACGGGTCAGCTGGCGGGTAGCCTGAAAGCCGTTCAGGCCGGGCATGACTACGTCCATCAGTACCAGGTCCGGCGTTTCGGCGCGGGCCTTGGCAACACCATCCGCGCCGTTATCGGCGGTCAGGACTTCGTGCTGGTGCTTTTCCAGGATGGTGGAAATTTTCTTCACCTCGGTAGGGGAGTCATCAACAATCAGAATGCGGGCCATGGTTTCCTCGATGGTTCTTGATTTCAGCAGGTTTACTGTTCCGCCTGTGGCACGTACTGGCGGATGGTGTTTAGCAGCTCGTCCTTGCTGAACGGTTTGGTCAGATACTGGTCAGAGCCTACGATGCGACCTTTCGCTTTATCGAACAGTCCGTCCTTGCTGGAGAGCATGATAACCGGCGTCTTTTTGAAAGAGGAGTTGTTCTTGATCAGTGCGCAGGTCTGGTAGCCATCCAGGCGCGGCATCATGATGTCTACGAAAATGATGTCCGGCTGGGAATCGGCAATCTTGGCCAGAGCGTCAAAGCCGTCAGTCGCGGTGATGACCTCACAGCCGACCTTCTTGAGGAGGGTTTCTGCGGTGCGACGAATCGTTTTGCTGTCGTCGATCACCATAATCTTCAGATTCTCGAAGTTGTCATCCATTGTCCAACTGCCTTGCGCTCAGCGACTATCTTTATTTTGGAACGGGGGGTTTTAACACAAACCTCAAGGTTCTTCTATAAACCCCGCTCAGTTATAGAATATCGATGGCCATATAAAAAGTATTAGTTTGTGACTAAATGTACTTCTGCCCGCACAGTCACGTATCCCCTGAGGATATCTCCGGATGCATTCCCGGCTCGGGTACAATACCATCTGACGTCTCAGGATAGCATTTAACGCACGGTCCGCTCTGCTGACCGGTTCGTGTTTTTACTTCCCAGGAGCTGAAGAGACACTATGACAGTCCGACTCGGGATCGTGATGGATCCCATCGAAAACATCACGTTCAAGAAAGACAGTTCGCTCGCCATGTTGCTGGCCGCGCAGAAGCGGGGTTGGGAGATCGAATACATGGAGTTGCAGGACATGTACCTCGACGGAGGCCGGGCGATGGCCCACACCCGGGATCTGACTGTCCATATGGACCCGGAGAACTGGTTCAGCTTCGGTGGCAGCCAGGACCGGGCTCTGGGCGATCTGGATGTGATCCTGATGCGCAAGGATCCGCCGGTGGACCGGGAGTTCCTGATGGCCACCTACATTCTGGAATCGGCGGAACTGCAGGGCGCCCTGGTGGTGAACCCGGCCGCTACGCTGCGGGACTGCAACGAGAAGCTGTTCGCCACCCAGTTCGAGGACCTGACGCCGCCGTTGCTGGTCAGCCGTTCGGCGCACCGGTTCCGCGAGTTCTATGCCGAGCACGGTGATATCATCATGAAGCCGGTTGACGGCATGGGCGGTCACTCGATCTTCCGGGTGCGGGAGAACGATTTCAACCTGGGCGTCATCATCGAGACCCTGACCAACTATGGCACCCACCAGGCCATGGCCCAGAAATTCATTCCCGAGATTGTCGATGGCGACAAACGGATCCTGCTCATCGAGGGCGAGCCGGTGCCCTATGCCCTTGCGCGGATTCCGTCCCAGGGCGAGAATCGCGGCAATCTCGCGGCTGGTGGCCGGGGCGAGGGCCGGGAGTTGACCGATCGTGACCGGGAAATCTGTGCCCGCGTCGCTCCTGCGATCAAGGAGAAGGGTCTGATGTTTGTCGGTCTCGACGTAATCGGCGACTATCTGACTGAAATCAATGTAACCAGCCCCACCTGCATCCGGGAACTGGATGCGGCTTACGGGATCGATATCGGCGGCATGCTGATGGATGCCATTGAAAAGCGCCTGAAGCAGGCGTAACCGACAGAGCGAGGCGAGCAGTGCAGGACCAACGACAGGATCAGGAACAGGAATGGCAGTTCAGGTAAGCGATTTTGACCGGTTTTCCTTCACCCTGTTCATGGCGTTGGCCGTGCACGCGATTATCGTGCTGGGGATTACCTTCGCGCCGGAGCCTCCGCGCTCGTCGGCCCAGACCATGGAAATCACCCTGTCCCAGTTTGAAGACGAGAAGGCCCCGGAGAAGGCTGATTTCCTGGCGCAGACCAGTCAGCAGGGCAGTGGCACCGAAGACGAACCCCGGGAAATGACCACACCCCAACCGGCCGAGGTCAGCCAGCCGGAGCCGGCACAGGTGCAGCCCGAGCCCCCGTCCCGGCCGGAACCGGTGAAGCAGCAGGAGCAGACGGTGGTCCAGACCACCGCGCCCTCCAGCCGCAAGGTGACCGATCCGGAGGAAAAGGCCGAGCCGGAACCGCAGCCGGTACGAAAGAAAAAAAGCCTGATGGAGCGCAGCCTGGAAATCGCCAGCCTGGAAGCACGGTTTGATGCCCAGCAGCAGGCATACGCGCGTAAGCCGCGGGTTATGCGGGTCACCTCTGCCTCTACCCTGAAGTCCACCAACGCCTGGTATGTCCAGAACTGGATCAGCAAGGTTACCCGGGTCGGTAATATCAATTACCCGACCGAAGCCCGGCGGGCGGGCATCTACGGTACGCTCAGGATGCTGGTATCACTCAAGAAAGATGGCACAATCAAGGAAGTGGCTATCCTGCAATCCTCGGGCAGCCGGGTCCTGGACGACGCCGCCATCCGCATCGTACGCATGGCATCCCCGTTCGCCCCGTTTCCGGAAGACATGCGCGAGGAAGTGGATGAGCTGGAAATCATACGAACCTGGTCTTTCCAACGGCGGGGGCTGACATCCGGATGACAGCAACCAGAAAATCTCCGAACAGTCTGCAGCACCACTTTCTCGTGGCATCGCCCTGGCTGGCCGACCCCCGTTTCCACGGTGGTGTGATCTACATCTGTGAACATTCCGACGAGGGCGCCCTCGGGCTGATGATCAATTACCCCCTGGGCATCCACCTCGGTGAGATCCTGGAACAGCTGGACATGCATGGCTCCGAACTGGATCTCCCGGTGTACAGCGGTGGCCCGGTCCAGCCCGAACGTGGTTTCGTCCTGCATAGTCCGGGTACCACCTGGCAGAACACCGCCGAGGTTGCCGAGGACGTCCTGCTGACCACCTCCCGGGACATTCTGGCCGGCATCGGCCGGGGCGATGGCCCGGAAGAGTTCCTGGTGGCGCTGGGCTACTCCGGCTGGGGCGAGGGCCAGCTGGAGGAGGAACTGGGCAGTAACTCCTGGCTGACCTGTCCGGCCAGTACCGATATCCTGTTCCGGACCCCGGCTCAGGACCGTTACCAGGCGGTTCTCAAGCTGATTGGCATCGATCTGAACCAGCTGACCGAGTTCGGTGGCCATGCCTGACGCGGGCAATCGCCGGGTGATGGCGTTTGATTTCGGCACTCGGCGGATTGGCGTGGCTGCGGGGCAGGAGTTGCTGGGGACCGGTGAGCCTCTGGCGATGATCCCCGCCCGAGACGGCATTCCGGACTGGTCGGTGGTGGAAAAACTGCTTGAGGAGTGGCGACCGGACCTGGTGCTGGTGGGGCTGCCCCTGAACATGGACGACACCGAGAACGAGATGTGTGCCCGGGCCCGCAAGTTCGGCAATCGTATCCACGGCCGTTTCCATTACCCGGTGGAGATGGTGGATGAACGTCTCACCAGTTTCGAGGCAAAGGGTGAGGTCATGGCCCGGGGTGGCAGCCGGGACTTCGGCCGTCATGGTGTCGATGACCGCGCTGCGGTTTTGATTCTGGAAACCTGGTTCCGGGAACAGGATAATAGCGCCGGCTGAGACTTCCGGCTGACCTGAAACACAGTGAGGACCTGATGACCGCACAGCTTGATATCAACCAGTTGCTGGATGAGCTGGAAACGGGATTGCGCCGGATCCTGGAGGAGCGCAATGTCACCGAGCCGGTGGTGGTCGGTATACGCACCGGCGGCGTCTGGCTGGCGGACGTGCTCAGCAAGCGCCTGGGCATTGATCAGGCCTTCGGAGAGCTGGATATTTCCTTTTACCGGGATGACTTCAGCCGAATCGGTCTGAATCCGAAGGTAAAGCCGTCCAGCCTGCCGTTCGATACCGAGGGCCGGGACATCATCCTCATCGACGACGTCATCATGAGCGGCCGGACCATCCGTGCCGCCATGAACGAAATTTTCGACTACGGTCGTCCAGCCAGTATCATACTGGCCACCCTGATTGATCTCGGCGCCCGGGAACTGCCGATCCAGCCGGATGTAGCCGGTCGGGTGCTGTCCCTGGATGCCCACCAACGGGTCAAGCTCCGGGGCCCCGATCCCCTGCGCATTGAACTACAGGAAACCGGGCAGTAACCAGCGATTCCATACGGCAACACAGCAAACAGGCGACCCATGACCGCACATGACCCCTCCCCGCACCACTTGCAGCTGACCCGGGATGGTCAGTTGCGGCATTTCCTCACCCTCGACGGCCTCGACCGCGAATTGCTTACCGATATCCTGGATACCGCCGACTCCTTCATCGAAGTAGGGGAGCGGACCATCAAGAAAGTGCCGCTGTTGCGGGGGCGAACGGTGGTCAACCTGTTCTTCGAGTCCAGTACCCGTACCCGAAGCACCTTCGAGCTTGCCGCCAAGCGCCTGTCCGCAGACGTTCTGAACCTTGATATCAGCACCTCCGCCACCTCCAAGGGCGAATCCCTGTCGGACACCCTGCTCAACCTCGAGGCCATGGCCAGCGACATGTTTGTGGTGCGCCACTCCCAGAGTGGGGCACCACATTTCATCGCCGAGAGCGTGACGCCGGGGGTTGCCATCATCAATGCCGGAGACGGGCGCCATGCCCATCCCACCCAGGCGATGCTCGACATGCTCACCATTCGCCAGCACAAGCAGCGGTTTGACGGCCTGAAAGTCGCCATTGTCGGTGATGTCCTGCACTCCCGTGTCGCCCGCTCCCAGATCCGGGCGCTGAATGTGCTCGGAGCGGAAGAGGTCCGGGTGATCGCTCCGGGAACCCTGCTGCCCAAGGATGTGGAGAGCCTTGGCTGTAAAGTCGAATACGACATGGAAAAAGGCATGAAAGACCTGGATGTGGTGATCATGCTGCGGCTCCAGAAGGAGCGCATGGAAGGGGCCCTGTTGCCCAGTGAACGGGAGTTCTATCGGTTGTATGGCCTCAATCGCGATAAGCTGGCCCTGGCCCATCCGGAGTGCATCGTGATGCACCCGGGGCCGATCAACCGGGGGGTGGAGATCGAATCGGCGGTGGCAGACGGACCCCAGTCGGTCATTCTCAACCAGGTCACCAACGGCATCGCCATCCGGATGGCGGTGATGTCCATGGCCATGGGTGGCCAGGTGGCAGAACGTCAGCAGAGGGCAGAGAGGGCAAAGGCATGAGTCATATCCGTAACCAATTCTCGCCGCTGCTGCTGATTACCGGTGGTCGGTTGATTGATGGCCAGGGCCGGGAAGCCGACAACGACGCCCTGCTGATTCGGGATGGCCGGATTGCCGCCACCGGCAGCGAGGCCCTCAGTGCCGATGTCGACGACACCATCAACGCGGAAGGCTGGGTGATCGCTCCGGGCTTTGTTGATCTGTGCTGTAACCTGCGCGAACCGGGCAATGGCCAGAAGGGCAATATTGCGTCGGAAACGCGGGCCGCGGCCCATGGAGGCTTCACCACGGTTTGTGCCTCGCCGGAAACCTCACCGGTCAATGATTCCGGCGCGGTGACGCACCTGATCCGGGATGTGGCCGCCAGTCGTTCTCCGATCCGGGTGTTGCCCATTGGCGCGATTACCCGCGGGCTGGAGGGCGACCTGCTCAGCGACATGGCAGGTCTCAGGAATGCCGGCTGCGTCGCCGTGGGTAACGGTTCCCGGGGCGTGCGCAATGCCCGTATCCTGCGCCGCTGTATGGCCTACGCCCAGACTTTTGGACTGACCGTGATGTTCAGCCCGGAAAACCAGGCCCTGGCGGCAGACGGCTATGCCCATGATGGCCTGGTGACGTCCCGCCTGGGGCTTCTGGGGATTCCCGAGGTGGCGGAGACCGCCGCGGTCATGGAAATGCTGTTACTGGCGGAGGAGACCGGTGCGCGTCTGCATCTGAGCCAGCTCTCCTGTGCCCGCAGTGTCGAAATGCTGGCGGACGCGCAGCAGCGAGGTATCAAGGTCACTGCCGACGTCGCCATGCACCAGCTGGTGTTTACCGAGGATGCCCTCGCCGGCTTTGACAGCCGCTTCCATGTGCGTCCTCCGCTGCGCTCGGAAGCCGACCGGAAGGCCCTGGTGGCCGGCGTGAGGGAAGGCGTCATTGCTGCCATTGTCAGCCAGCACCAGCCCAACGATTCAGCCGCCAAGCAGGCACCGCTGGCTGCCACCGAACCGGGCCTGTCCACCATCGAAAGCGTGCTGTCCATGGGTCTGGAGCTGGTTAGCCGGGATGAGCTTGCGTTGACCGACCTGGTGCGGGCACTGACCACCGGACCGGCTTCGGTCATCGGCCGGAGCGCCGGACTGGCCGAAGGTGATATGGCCGACGTTTGCCTGTTTGATCCGGTGGCGACCTGGACCGCTGACGACAGCTCCCTGGTTTCAGTTGGACGCCATGCACCCGTCATCGGCCGAGAACTGCCGGGGGTGGTCCGGATGACCCTGGTCGAGGGCCGCAAGGCCTGGGATGCATTGCAGGCCTGAACCCGGAAATGCGGCAGGGGTCCGGTGACCTCTGTCGACACCATCACAGAATCCCCCCCTCTTGCTGAAAAGACCTTGATGGCAGGCACCTGTGCCAACGTATTCTTGTACCGGTCGACCTAAGGTCGCTCAAGGACAACGTGGCAACGCCGGCACCCGGACGTTCCGGCGCCCGACAATAATAAATCAGGAGTTATCCCGTGAAACCAGCAAACTTCCCGCATCGGGTGGCTGTGGCCGCCACCCTGTGCGCCTCCCTGTTGTTTCCTTCCCTTGGCCAGGCCCAGGAACCGGCGTCCAAGGAGATCCTCGAGCGCAGTTTTTGCGTTTTTGACCCGGTGGGGGCCAATGGCCCTCTGTTCGCCATCACTAAAACCTTCCAGCCCGTGGCCCTCAAGCGGGGCATCAAGCTGGACCTGCGGGCCTATACCGATGAAAAGGTGGCAGCCGAGGACTTCAAGGCCGGTCAGTGTGATGCCGTCCTGCTGACCGGCACACGGGCCCGCGAGTTCAACAAGTTTACCGGCAGTCTTGAGGCCATGGGTGCCGTGCCGGGCGAGGAGGAGATGCGCCTGCTGTACAACACCCTGAGCCAACCCAAGGCCCGGCCGTTCCTGGTGAACGGACCCTACGAGGTGGCCGGCGTGTTCCCGGCCGGCGCGATCTACCTTCACACCCGGGATCGCAGCATCGACTCTGTTGAAAAACTGCAGGGCAAGCGGATTGCGACCCTGGATTATGACGAGGCGTCGGTGCGGATGGTTCGGCACGTTGGAGCCTCGGTTGTAGGTTCAAACTCTGCCAATTTCGCTGGCAAGTTCAACAACGGCAGCGTCGATCTCGCCTATGCTCCGGCGGTGGCTTACCAACCCCTGGAACTGTACAAGGGCGTGAACCCGGACGGTGCTGTGGTTCGCTATGCGATTGCCTACATGAATTTCCAGGTGATCATGCACCGGGACCGCTTCCCGGACGATGCCGGCCAGATGGTTCGTGATCAGGCGATCCAGCGTCTGGACGAGGCCTACGGAATCATTGCCGAGGCCGAAGCCGGCATTCCCGAAGATGTCTGGATGAGCCTTCCGCAGGAAGATACCGCCGAGTACGACAAGATGTTGAGAAAGGTGCGCCTGTCCCTGCTGGAGGACGGTGTTTACGACGAGCGTGCCATCAAGCTGATGAAGGCAATCCGGTGCCGGGTGGATGGTGCCCGTGCGGAGTGCGCCTCCTGAGAACGAGGGCCCGCCGTGCGGGCCCGGTGCTCCTTACTGAACCGCATCCTTGAGGGCCTTGCCCGCCTTGAACCCGACGGTCTTGCTGGCGGGAATCTGGATGGAAGCCCCGGTCTGGGGATTGCGGCCGCTGCGGGCATCACGGCTGCGGATGTTGAAAGTCCCGAAGCCAATCAGGCTGACATCCTCGCCCCGGGCGGCAGCGGCGGATACCTGGTCGGTGAAAGCGGCAATGATTTCGCCCGCTTTTTCCCGGGTCATGCCGGTGCGGTCCGCGATGGCGGCAGCGAGTTCAGGTTTACGCATGGGAGAGTCCTCTTATTGTCGTTGTCGACAGAAATCTATAGTGGCTCGGCGCTGATTGTGCAAACCGGGTTGTTACAAAAACGCCGGCCAGGGGCTTCATTTGCGGCCCCCGTCTCATAAAAACCGGCCCTGACAGGCCATAATGCCCGCCGGTTACAGTTCGTAACATTTACGCCGGCTGCCGGCGATGAGTCCGCGTGATCAGAACAAGAATGTAAAAAAGGTACAGAAGTCATGACCGACCTCCGCAATTCCCCTCGATCTCCGAGCACTCTCCGGGCTCGCTTCCGTGGCCTGCTCGCCACGTTTGCCGTCTCGACCCTGGTCACCGGCTGCGGTGTGATTGACCACATGATGTACAAGACCACCGGTGACGTCATGCAGGGTTTTTCCCGCAATCACACGGTGCCTTACCTGATGCAGTCACAGGATCTGGCCATGGGTTGTGCCATGAGCGAGGCCACTGCACCCCTGTTGATGTCTTTCGGCCGGGTCACTGACGAACCGGATCAGCTGGCGGTCATGCTGTACCTTTCCTCCGGTGGCTGCGCTGAGGAGCAGGCCCGGGAGCACGAGCTGGATGCCCTGGCGGCCCTGAACGGAATGGAGGCCGAGGAAGCGGAGGATGCCATGATCCGCCAGAAACGGGCCTACGCTCTGGCCTCCCGGCGCTATTTACGGGCCTGGCAGCATCACAATGCCCATTACGGCGAGGTCGGGACCGGCGAGTGCCCGGAATTCGAGGATGAGATGGACGAGTTCATCTACCTCGCCGGCCTGCTCTCTGGCTTGCAGGCACTGAATGCCCAGATCCAGTCCACCTCGTCGATCGGAGTGCCGGCCAATATCGGTTCTGTCGTGGCCCGGGGGAGTGGTTGCCTGGCCAACGACAAGTGGTGGGGAGCGCCCATGGCGTTGCGTGCCACCGTCTGGGCCATGATTCCCGGGGCCCAGCCCGAGGGCGAGGATGCCTTTGAGCGGCTGGAGATTGCTGACGATCAGGGCGAGGCCGCAGGTGTCCGCCTGCCGCATGTGTTCCATGCCATCGCCGCCCTGAACAAGAGTGACGAGTCACGGCTTCGGGAGGTCATCCGGGAGCATGCCGAATCCCTGGAGCAGGATCCCGCCAGCGAGGACTGGCGTTTCGTGGATGCCATGGCCACCAACATGATCGTGGCCATTTCCGACCGGATGTGGGTCGAGAATACCGGGCACCGCACGCCGCTTGGTCAGCTCGGCACCTTCTGGGACGACCGGCAAAAATCGGTTGAAACCATGGATCTGGACGATCTGCTGTAAACCATCGCTTCCCGGGGATAGGTAGTTATGACCAAGGCTGGTTTTCGTCGTACCGGACTGGAGTGGTTTTCGTCCCTGCCGGCCTGCTTGCTGCTGCTGGCGGTGGTGTTGTTCTCCACCAGCAGCGACATCCACAACCGGATGTTGCAGACCGGTGAGCAGCTGTGGAGTGGTTATTACAAGTTGCGGATGGATCCGGTGGCACCGGAGTGCGATCCGGACCGGGATATCGAGGCTGCCGTTGCGTCCGAAATGGCCCAGGAGCCGGACGGCGACGACCCGATGGCAGCGTTGCTCGGTGCGGAAGAGAAAGATCCGGACGAGGTGCGCCTGGCGATCGAACGATCGGTTGACGACTGCAGGGAAGCCCATCGGGACTATCAGAACCTGAAGGACAACCTGACGCCGGGAGTCAAGGCCTACCGGGCGGTGGAGCTGTTCGTTGCAGACGTCATTGCCATAGGCCTGGAATCGCAGCGCTACATCCTGGTGATACTGGTCATGCTGTGCGCGGTGACCGCGACCCTGACCCGCCATCACATTGCCATGCGGGCCATGGAAACCCGTCTGGACTATACCGTTTCCCACACCCTGCAAACTGTTGCCAATGCCATGTTGCTGGGTTCCAGCGTAATCTTCCGCCAGTCCAGCCTTGGCTCGGAGACTTCGGTTTCCGGTGAGGAACTGCTGCTGCACAACCTGTGGATTGCCGGCTTTGCCTGCCTGACCCTGGCCAGTCTCTACCGTCTGTTCCGGATGCCGGCGGATCTCCAGGATGGAGGCAGCCTGAACAAGGCGTTCCTGGCGGTCCCGCTCTACACCGTGATGTGCCTGATCTCCGGTACCTATTTCGCCCTGATCGGCCACTCCTCCGGGATTGGCATCTACCTGGGGAAGATGATGGAGCTGGCGGACATGTTTCTGAACGTCGGGCTGTATGTCTGGGTAGGCATGATGCTCAAGCAGACCCGTCTGGCCACCCTGGTGTTCAACGTATTCCGGCCCTGGCGCATGCCACCGGAAATGCTGGCGGTGGTGGCGGTCCTGGTGGCGGCTGTGCCCACCGCCTACACCGGTGCCTCGGGGATCTTTGTGATTGCCGCGGGCGCGGTGATTTATAGCGAACTTCGTGCCGCCGGGGCCCGGCGACAACTGGCCCTGGCCGCGACCGCCATGTCCGGCTCTCTCGGGGTGGTGCTGAGGCCGTGTCTGCTGGTCGTGGTGATCGCCTACCTGAACCGGGAAGTCACCACCGATGAGCTGTTCGGCTGGGGTATCTGGGTGTTCATGCTCACTGCTGCGATGTTCACCCTGGTGGCGCTGTCAGTGAACCGCCAGAGCCCGTTTGATCTTGCGCCCTCTTCCGTGGCGTTCCCGGCCATGATCCAGGCGCTGAAACCGCTGATTCCCTACGTCCTGGTGATTGCGGTGGTGGTTCTGTTCTACCGTTTTGCCCTGGATGTGACCATGGATGAATTCTCGGCACCCCGGCTGTTGCCGGTGATCATGCTGGCAATCCTGCTGTATGAGCATATCAGCCTGAAAAACCGCAGGGGCAGGGCGTCCGGCGAGCTCAACCACCAGGGTCTGGAGCGCAGTGTCCGGGGTGCGACTAACGATACCACGGCCGAGATCGGCGCCCTGCTGCTGTTACTGGGGCTCTCGGTCAGCATCGGCGGTGTGATCGAGCGCTCCCACATCATGCAGAGCTTCCCCCAGGCCTTCGACAGCGCCTGGTCTGCGATGTTGCTGATGGTGGTGATACTGGTCATCCTCGGTATGATCATGGACGCCTTCGGGGCCGTCATCCTGGTGACCGCCACCGTGGCCGGTATTGCCTATGCCAGCGGCATTCACCCTGTCCACTTCTGGATGGTCACCCTGGTGGCCTTCGAGCTCGGCTACCTGAGTCCGCCGGTCGCCCTGAACCATCTGCTGACCCGGCAGGTGGTGGGCGAGGCGGAAGTCACGGCAGCCCAGCAGGAAACCGGCACCTTCTACCAGCGCCACGAGCGGATCATCCTGCCGCTGATTGCCATGGGGATCTCTTTGCTGGTGGTGGCTTTTGGTCCGCTGATTTTCTACGCCTGATTCGCCGACTTCCAGACCACCTCTGGCGGTGGGGCGGTTCCGAGCCTTGACAGCGGGCTGGCGGTGAGCCAGTCCTGAAGCCTGCTGGCGAGCTTGGGGTTGCCAAGAACCCTGATTTCTCCCGATCGTACCGCCTCGTTGAGCGTTTGTTCGCAGATCCAGATACGGGTCATGGCCCTCAGGGAACTGCGCACGAGCAGATCGACCTCATGGCCCGGATCGTGAAGGCAGAGGTCGATTTCTCCATCACGCGCGACCAGCCACCAGTGCCGGGCACCTTTCGGGGCATCCGCGTATTCAAACTCCACCACCACCTGCCGATTACCGAAAACGTCTGGATTAATGTTCCGGCGCAAGTCCCACATGAGCAGGCCGGCATCCAGATCCCCATCGCTGAGGTCAGACCTGGCCCACCGGTGTCCCCAGGCACCCAGCAGCTCCACCACCGGACGAAGCTCCCGGCCCGCCTCTGTGAGTTCGTATAGGGAGTGACCCTGCTCGGCCGTTGTTCGGATCACGCCCGCCCGCTCAAGGGTTTTCAGTCGTCGGGACAACATGGTGGGCGAGATCAACGGCAGGCCCCGTTGGAGTTCGGAAAACCGGGTGCTGCCGGCGATCAGCTCACGGATGATGAGGAACGTCCATCGTTCGCACAGAAGCTGGGTAGACTGGGCTAGGGGGCAGAATTGTCCATAACTGAGCATCGCAGATCCTCCCCGCCTGGCTGAGTAAGACGACAGGAATGGCTACAGATTGTGTAGTAATTCTATCTATCGGTAATGCTAGTCTTTGATTGTTCGAAGCGCAAAAGGCGCAAGGAGGGCATCATGACTGAATCATTATTCAATCGACTCGGTGGTGTGGAAGGCATCACCAGGATTGCCAATGATGTGGTTGATAACCACGCCGCTAACAAATTGGTTGGCGTCCGGTTTGCCGACGTTGATCTGGCAAAACTCAAGCACGCGGCCGCTACTTTCTTCGTAACCGCGACGGGAGGCCCCTCCGATGCCTATCAGGGCAAGGATATGATCTCGGCACACCGTGGCATGAACATCTCTCCGGCCGAGTTCATGGCCGTTCTGGATGATGCGTTGCTGGCACTGGACAAGAATGGTGTTGGTCAGCGGGAGCAGGAGGAAGTGCTGTACGCCCTGTATGGGCTGCGGTCCCAGGTAGTGGCGGTCTGAACGAACAAGGGGTCAGATGAAAGATTTCATCTGACCCCTTTTTCATTTCGAAACTCAGCTCAGTTTCGGACCCGCTTCCACGATGGAGTCGGCCACGTCGAACTTCTTGAAGTTCTCAACGAACTGCGAAATCAGCTCCTGCGCCTTGCCATCATAGTAGTCCGGGCTGACCCAGGTCTGACGCGGGTTCAGCAGTTCGGTATCGACCCCCGGCACATGCTTGGGGATGTCCAGGTTCAGGGTATCCAGGTGCTCGGTTTCCACATCATCCAGGTCACCGTTCTGGATCGCGGCGATGATGGCGCGGGTGGTCGGGATGCTGAAACGGCTGCCTTCGCCGTAGGGACCACCGGTCCAGCCGGTGTTGACCAGGAAGACCTTGCTGCCGAACTCGTCCATGCGCTTCATCAGCAGCTCGGCGTAGACGCCGGCCGGGCGCGGGAAGAACGGTGCGCCGAAGCAGGTGGAGAAGGTGGACTTGAGCTTGGAAGAAGAGCCCATCTCGGTGGAACCTACCAGAGCGGTGTAGCCGCTCAGGAAGTGGTAGGCCGCCGCTTCACGGTTAAGGATGGACACGGGCGGCAGGACGCCGGTCATGTCGCAGGTCAGGAACACGATGTGGGACGGCTCGCCGGCACGGTTCTCGAGCACGCGCTTCTCCACGTGCTCCAGCGGGTAGGCGCAACGCGAGTTTTCGGTGAGGGAGACGTCGGTGTAATCCGGTACCCGGGTTTCCTCGTCGATCACCACGTTTTCAACGATGGCGCCGAAACGGATGGCGTCCCAGATAATCGGCTCGTTCTTCTGGCTCAGGTCGATGCACTTGGCGTAGCAGCCGCCTTCGATGTTGAACACGGTACCTGTACCCCAGCCATGCTCGTCGTCACCGATCAGGTAACGGTGCGGATCGGCGGACAGGGTGGTCTTGCCGGTGCCGGACAGGCCGAAGAACAGGCAGGTTTCGCCAGTCTCGCTGACGTTGGCGGAGCAGTGCATCGGCAGGACGTCTTTCTCTGGCAGCAGGAAGTTCTGCACAGAGAACATCGCTTTCTTCATCTCGCCGGCGTAGTGCATGCCAGCCAGCAGGACCTTGCGCTTGGCAAAGTTGATGATCACACAGCCATTGGAGTTGGTGCCGTCGCGCTCGGGTACGCATTCAAAGTTGGCGGCGTTGAGGATTTGCCATTCCTGCTTGTCGGCCTGGTTGTAGCTGTCCGGGCGGATAAACAGGTTCTGGCCGAACAGGTTCTGCCAGGCGGTTTCGGTGACCATCTTCACCGGCAGGTAATGCTCGGGGTCGGAGCCGACGTGCACGTGGGCAACGAACTGGTCCTTTTCCGCGATGTAAGCTTCCACGCGATCCCACAGGGCATCGAATTTGTCAGCGTCGAATGGACGGTTGATCGGCCCCCACTGGATATCGTCAGAGGTGCTGGGCTCCTCGACGATGTAGCGGTCCATAGGAGACCGGCCCGTACGATCACCGGTTTTCACCACCAGTGAACCGTTACAAGCCAGCTGGCCTTCGTTACGTGCCAGTGCCAGCTCGACCAGTCGTGCTGTACTCAGATCAGTATAAGTGTTGCTCACTTCGACCTCGCCCTCGGGATGTCTTCGTGATTGCCCAGGCCGTCCCCCCAAAATTGACGGAAATCTGAGCAATCGGGTCAATTCAGGCGCGCTATTATGCCAGAGACGCCGGTAAAAAACGACTGCCCTGGAAGCCGCGCCAGATGGGGCTTCCGGGCAAATATAAGTCCGCGTTCAGTGTAACGTATGACCGGTGAAAAGGTGATCAATGTCATTTCTATCGAAACGATAGTGAGCATGACAAAACTGGCAATCCATTTCGATTACGCCCTGTTCATCGAGAATGCTGTAGCACTCTTCTTTGCCAATGGCTTCCAGGGCGCCAAGGGTCCGCTCCCGGGAACAGCTGCAGCGGAACGCGACCGGCTCGGCGTCAAACAGGCGCACGGTCTCCTCGTGGAACAGGCGGTGCAGCAGGGTTTCGCTGTCCAGCTCGAGAAGCTCGTTGGCCTCGACGGTGCGGGCCAGGTGGTTGACTCGCTCCCAGAGCTCGTCGTCCGCCTCGGTGTGGCCGGGCAGGCGCTGAAGCATCAGGCCGGCGGCGCCATTCTCGTCGGCAAACAGGAACAGGCTGGTGGCAAGTTGCTCGGAGCGCTCGAAGTACTCTTCCAGGCACCCGGACAGGCTGTTTTCTTCCCGGGGCACAACGCCCTGGTAGCGTTGGCCTGTTGCCGGCGTAATGGTGATGGCCATGCGTCCCTGGCCTAGCAGCGCCTCGAAATCCTCTTCACGGATGGAGTTCGCGTCAAACCGGGCCAGACCACGGATGTAGCGGTCGTGGCTGCACTCGGCCATAAGGGTGCTGATCGGCCCGTCGCCCTGGGCCTGCAGTGACAGCGTGCCCTCGAATTTCAGGGAAGAGCTCATCAGCACGCTGGCAACCAGCGATTCCCCAAGCAGCTCTCGCACGGAATCCGGATAGGGCGCCTGGCTACCGATTTCCTGAAAGCTCTCACCCAGCTGTACCCAGGCCCCCCGCACCTGACTGTGCTCGAAGATAAAGCGTTGGAACTGGTCACGGGATGCCATGGTCTGTCTCCTGGAAATTGAATACTGGAATCGGGGTGTAGGGTTGGTGGGTCCCGCCGGAGCGGGACTCAGATACCGTGCTGTTCGCGGAAGCGCCGGATATCCCGGCGGTCCTTCTTGTTGGGCCGGCGCGCGGGAGGTAGCTGGGCCGCCTGCATGGTTTTACGTTGCCAGGCGAGTTCCTCGCGACGTTTCACGCTTTCTTCGGTTTCGTGATAGAGCTTCTGGGCCTCGGGCGCGCCCCGGCGGCGGTCACTGATGTCGTCAATGATCACCACCTTTTCCTGCCAGCCCAGGCGCAAAGTTACCTTGGCGCCGGTTTCCACGATCTTGCCGGGCTTGCTGCGTTGGCTGTTGTAGTGAACCTTGCCGCCCTCGATGGCTTCCTTGGCCAGGGAGCGCGTCTTGTAGAAACGGGCAGCCCAGAGCCATTTGTCGAGTCGTACCTTCTGTTCCTCAGCGTTGGTCGCCGTCATGTCTCCTCACCTGATGAGCGTATGGTCGAATTATAACCGGCTCACCGGTTTGATGGCAGGGGTTGGCGTTGCCGAAGTGCAGGCAGGACTTCGTTGAAATGGTGGATGCTCGGGATCTCCGGATGCCGTTCCCGCGCCGGCTGCCGACTGTCCGGCGCCAGGATGGCCAGGCATTGGCCGATGCCTGCGGTCCGGGCACTTTCAAGTACGGGGAAGCTGTCGTCCACCATCAGGGTAGCCGGAGCGGTGTAAGGAGTTACTGACTTCAGGTCCTGCCAGAACAGGGGGTCCTCTTTGGGTTTTCCCAGGTCGTGGCTGGAAACGATGCTGTCCACGAGACGATCAAGCCCGGTGCGCTCGAGCTTCAGGGCCAGCGGATCGGGGTGGCAGTTGGTCACGATCACCGAGCGCAGCCCGGCAGATTTGAGGGCTTCGAGAAAATCCGTGACATGGGGGCGGTAACCGATGCGGTCACCCACTTCGGCCTTGAGCCCGGTAATATCAACGGACAGTTTCTCGCTCCAGTAATCGGTGCAGTACCAGTTAAGGGAGCCCCGCTCGGCCATGATCATGGGGATCAGGGTGTCTTTGGCCTGCTGCGGATGCAGGTCGAACTGCTCGGCATAGCGCCGGGGCAGGTGCTCGAGCCAGAAGTGATTGTCGAAGTGCAGGTCGAGCAGGGTTCCATCCATATCGAGGAACACTGTCTCAACGGAAGACCAATCCACCATAAACAAAACAGCCTGAAGAGATTTTCTTCAGGCTGCCGGAGAATACCGGCCAAGACAAGCCGGAAAAATACGGATTCGTGGGGATCAGTTGCCCGACTGTTCTACCGTTTCCGGTTTCTTGCCGGTGCGGGTGCAGCCGAGGCAGCGTACGAAGGTGGCCTTGGCCGGGCCAACCACCAGTACTTCGCCGGCTTCACCGGCGTTGCCACCGAGAGCGGAGAATGGCAGGGACACCAGGTAAACCGCGCTGCCAATGATGGTGGTGGCCAGCAGGGCAGGGCGAACAAAGAGCGCGTCTCCGGTCATGGCCAGGGCAGACGGTGTCTCATCGACGGCCTGGGCATGGCCCACGGATGAGAAAGCCATCAGGCAGGCTGCCAGGGTGGCCATGAGTGTGCGGGAAATCTTGCGGGTCATTGTACTGTCTCCTGAACTTTGTCGGCCCTGTAGATGCTCGGTTTTGGCAATGTCGGCATGAGGGTCGGACATTTAAAGGACGACCCTATTGTAGACCGTGAGCATTAATCCTCTGTTAACTATGAATCATATTTGCGCATTTTCAAACGATTTTTCGTTGCAAAATGTGCGTTTTGGGACACTAGCGCTGGCATTTCGGGCAATAGACGGTGGAACGGTTGTTCATCCGGATTTCTTTCAGGGTGGTGCCGCACTCCTTGCACACCTCGCCGCCGCGACCGTAGACCAGCAGGGACTGGGCGAAATAGCCGGGTTTGCCGTCACTGTTCACGAAATCCCGAAGGGTCGTACCGCCCATCAGGATGGCGGCACTGAGGGTTTCCCGGATGGCTTCGGCGAGCCGGTGGTAGCGGTCCGGGCTGATGCGGCCGGCTTTGCGTTTCGGGTGGATACCAGCCTTGAACAGGGCCTCGTTGGCGTAGATGTTGCCCACACCCACCACCACGTGATTGTCCATGATGAAGGACTTCACCGGTGTCTGTCTGCCCCGGGACAGTCGGAACAGCAGGGGGCCGCTGAATTCCGGCGACAGTGGCTCCGGACCCAGATTGGCGATCAACGGATGGCTGGCGGCGGTTTCGGTCCAGAGCCAGCAGCCGAAGCGCCGGGGATCGTTGAAACGCAGGATCACGCCGGAGGCCAGGGTCAGATCAATATGATCATGGCTTTGGGGCGGGGCGTTGTCGGTGATGACCCGCAGGCTGCCGGACATGCCCAGATGGACAATGACGGTGCCGCCATCGAGGTTGATAAACAGGTACTTGGCGCGCCGGTCCACACTGCGGATTACCTGGCCGGTCAGGCGCTCGGCCAGGTCCTCCGGAACCGGCCACCGCAGCCTGCCATTGCGAACGGTGACTTCGGTGATGGTCTGGCCTTCACAATGGGGGGCAATGCCCTGGCGGGTGGTTTCAACTTCGGGTAATTCGGGCACGCAGGGCGGTCTCCGGTGGTCTGCAACGGGCATGGTTACCAAACAGGGCAGACAAGTGTAATCAGTAACAAATTTTCGGCCAAATTCGGTTGTTGCAGCGAACAGCTGTACGCTAAAGTTGTGGTGTTGGTTTGTTTCCCCTTCGAGTGTTTGCGAAATACCCTGATGTATCGCCCGCCGAACGGCTGCAAGCCGCGGATCTGAATTTGAGGAAATACTATGTGGTTCAACGGTCTTCTTGACCTCTCGGTGCCGCAACTGATTCTGGTTGCCCTGGCCCTGACGCACGTCACCATCGTGAGCGTGACGCTTTATCTACACCGCCATTCCGCCCACAATTCGCTGGACCTGCATCCGGCACTGGCGCATTTTTTCCGGTTCTGGTTGTGGTTGACCACCGCCCAGAACACCAAGGAGTGGACGGCGATTCATCGCAAGCATCACGCCAAGTGTGAAACCGAGGAAGACCCCCACAGCCCGGTGGTCCTGGGCATTCGGAAAGTGCTCCTCGAGGGCGCCGAGCTCTACGCCGAGGCGGCAACCCCCGAGACCCTGCAACGCTATGGCCAGCGCACGCCGGAAGACTGGGTCGAACGCAAGCTCTATACCCCTCATAAGCACTGGGGCATCATCCTCATGGCCGCGCTCAACCTTATGCTGTTCGGGGTGCATGGCATCTGGATCTGGGCGTTACAAATGCTCTGGATCCCGGTCTGGGCGGCCGGCGTCGTCAATGGCATCGGCCATTACCTGGGCTACCGCAACTTCGAGTGTGCAGACAATGCCCGCAACATCTCACCGATCGGCATCCTGATCGGCGGCGAAGAGCTGCACAACAACCACCACACCTACCCGAACTCATCCAAGCTGTCACGGCGCTGGTACGAGGTGGACATTGGCTGGGGGTACATTCGCCTGTTCCAGCTGTTCGGTCTGGCCAAGCCCAAGGGTTACCGCCCCATCGCCCATTACGTGCCGGGCAAGCAGGACGTGGATGTGGAAACCGTGATGGCGATTGCCAATAACCGCTTCGACATCATGCGCCAGTACCGCAAGCGGGTGATGGAGCCGGTCCTGCGCCAGCAAAAGGCGCTGATGGATGACGAAATCCGCCCGCGCTACCGCAAGCTCAAGCGCCTGCTGTCACGGGAAGCCACGCTGATCCAGCCCCGGGAGAAAGAGCACCTGGAAACCGTGCTGGAGCGGCATGAGATTCTCAGACAGATTTATGAAAAGAGTCATGAGCTCCAGGCTCTGTGGCGCCAGCGCGGGCTCAAGCCCCAGGAAAAACTGCAGGCACTGATGGACTGGTGCAAGGAGGCGGAAGCCAGTGGCATCCGCTACCTGGAAGATTTTGCCGCGCATCTGCGGGCCTACTCACTGCGGCCGGCAGCCTAAGCACGGCGTTGAACAAGGGGTCAGATGAAAGCGTTCATCTGACCCCTTTTTCGTTCACTCCCCGGACACCCGAAACAGGCAATAGGTCACCTGCCCAGCCGTTTTCTGCCGATGCAGTTGCCAGCCTCCCGGCACCGCCGGCATTGCCAACTCACTTTCGTACTCGACATACACCCAGCCTCCGGGTTTCACCCATTGCTGCGACTCCAGCAGCGGAAACAGTCTTTCCAGCCAGCCCTGCCGGAAGGGCGGGTCCATGAACACAATGTCGAAGGGTGGGCGCTGGCGGTGTGCCAGGTAGGTTTCGACGGTCTGGCAGATGACTTCGCCCTTATCCGATTTCAGCAAACGCAGGTTATCCCGCAGGGCCCGCGCGAGTACCGGGGTGTGATCCACCAGTGTCGTGGCACCCGCTCCCCGTGAGAGGGCTTCCAGGCCGAGGGCGCCGGAACCGGCGAAGAGATCCAGACAGTCCGCGCCCGCAAGGTGATAGTTCAGCCAGTTGAACAGAGTTTCCCGGGTTCGGGCCGGTGTGGGCCGCACGCCGCCGGCATCGGGGAATCGGAGCTTCCGGCTGCGCCAGTCACCGCCGATGATGCGCAGCTCGCCGCTACCGCTCTGAGCGTCGGGTTTGCGGGGCTGTGGGCCAGGTTTGCGACGGGCTGTTCTGCGTTGGGCCATGGGGTGCTCCGGGGTGCTGGGCAAGGTGTTTCGGTGCGCCGTTATGGTACCGGAAAGCCGCTCCCCTGTGGATAAGCCGGCGGCCCCTCACTTAAACCAAGCAGTCTGCTAGAATGTCGGCTTTGTTTTCGCCCGCCCATTTCCAGACAGATGGTAGAACTATGACGGCAGAGTGGATTTCAATCGGCCTTTTGGCCCTCCTGGTGCTCTTCTTTGTGGTGGACATCGCCGGTAACCGCAAGCGGGTACCCCGGCCGAAGCCTGTTCCCCAGCGCAAGCCGGAGGTAGCCAGGGGGCCGGCCCCGGCCGAAGAGCCCGAGGCGAAGAGTTCCGCCGAAGCCGAGGCTCCGGCAGCGCCGGAGACCCCTGCCGAGGCCCCTGCGGAAGAGAAACCGGTGGAAGCGCCTGCTCCGGCGGCGCCCGAGCCGGAACCGGAGCCGCAGGTCAGCGTGCTCGAGCGGATCAGGCAGGGCCTGGGCAAGACCCGCGCCAGCCTGACCGGTGGTCTTGCGGACCTGTTCTCTGTCGGCAAGAAGATTGACGAGGATCTGCTCGAGGAAATCGAGACTACCCTGCTGATGGCCGACGTCGGTGTGACCGCCACCTCCGAAATAATCGATTCGCTGACCGACAAGCTTGAGCGCAATCAGCTCAAAGACGGTGAGGCGCTGCGCAAGGCATTGCGGGATGAGTTGCACGGCCTGCTGAAGGATGTCACCAAGCCCCTGGAGATCGATGTGGGCAAGCAGCCCTATGTGATTCTCATGGTCGGTGTGAACGGCGTGGGCAAAACCACCACCATCGGCAAGCTCACCAAGAAATTCCAGGCCGATGGCAAGTCGGTCATGCTGGCTGCGGGCGATACCTTCCGGGCCGCGGCGGTCGAGCAGCTGCAGGTCTGGGGCGAGCGCAATAACGTGCCGGTCGTTGCCCAGGAAACAGGCTCCGACAGCGCCTCGGTGATCTTCGATGCGATCCAGTCCGCCCAGTCCCGCGGCACGGATGTGGTTATTGCCGATACCGCCGGTCGTCTCCAGAACAAAGAAAACCTTATGAACGAACTGGCCAAGGTCGTTCGGGTCATGAAGAAGCTGGACGAATCCGCCCCCCACGAAGTGATGCTGGTGCTGGATGCCGGCACCGGCCAGAATGCCCTCAGCCAGGCCCAGGTATTCCAGCAGGCCGTAGGGGTTTCCGGTATTACCTTGACGAAACTGGACGGCACTGCAAAAGGCGGTATCGTATTCGCCATTGCCCGTCAGTTGCAGCTGCCGATCCGCTTTATCGGTGTGGGCGAGCAGGCCGAAGACCTGCGCAGTTTCGATGCCGAGACCTTTGTCGACGCGCTGTTTGACTGAGGCCGCATTCTACCCGGAGCAGTAGTCACCGATGATCGAGTTTCGCCAGGTCACCAAACGCTATGACAGCGACCACACGGCGCTGGCGCAGGTCAATTTCAGCCTGAACCGGGGTGAGCTGGCCTTCCTGACCGGCCACTCCGGGGCCGGCAAGAGTACCCTGCTCAAGCTGATCATGGTGATGGAGCGGCCCAGTGCCGGGGAAGTGGTGGTTGGTGGTCAGCTCCTCAACCGCCTGCCGCGCCGGCAGATTCCCTACATCCGCCGCCATATCGGTGTGGTGTTCCAGAACCACCAGTTGTTGTTTGATCGCACCGTCTTCGACAACGTGGCCATGCCTCTTGAGGTGATGGGCGCGTCCCCCCGGGATATCGGCCGCCGCGTGCGGGCGGCGCTGGATAAGGTGGGCCTGCTCAACAAGGAAAAGATGAATCCGATGCAGCTGTCCGGCGGTGAACAGCAACGGGTTGGCATTGCCCGTGCAGTGGTGAACAAGCCTCCGGTGCTGTTGGCGGACGAGCCCACGGGTAACCTGGATCCGGAGCTTTCCGCCGATATCATGAACCTCTTTACCCGGTTCAGTCAGGTGGGCGTGACCGTGCTGATCGCCACCCACGACATCGGCCTGGTGAATGAAATGGACCGCCGCACCCTCACGCTTGATCACGGCCGTCTGATTGCCGGCGGCAGCTCGCCCCTGCAGGGTGCGCCGGGAGGTGTCAGTGGCCACTGACTCACGTCGGAAAGTCGATACTGCCCGGGGTGCCAAAACGGGGCGCTCCCCCTGGAAGGAGCAGGCCCGGAGTTACTTTGATCACCACCGCAAGGTGTCCAGGGACAGTGCGCGCCGTTTGTGGAAGACGCCGGTGGGAACCGGGATGACCTGGACGGTTATGGGTGTCGCCCTGGCATTGCCGGTGGCATTGCTGCTGTTGCTGACCAGTTTGCAGGGCGTGAGTGCTGGCTGGGAGAGCAGTGCCCGGGTCACCGCCTATCTCCAGCTGGAGGTGCCGCTTGAGGATGCCAGGGCTCTGGTGGATGAGATCCGCACCGACAGCCGCATTTCAGACATTGAACTCGTGGACCGGGAGCAGGCGCTGGCGGAATTCCGCGCCAATTCGGGCCTGGAAGATGCCCTGGACTATCTTGAAGAGAACCCCCTGCCGCACACCCTGCTGATCACGCCGGACGAGCGTAGCCGCTCGGCCACCGGGGTGGAGGCGCTGGTCACGTTTGTCCGGGGCCTGGAAGGGGTTGAGCGGGTCCAGGTCGACCTGGGTTGGTTGCAACGGCTCAATGCCATGACCGACCTGCTGGCCCGGGCAGTCTGGGCGCTGGCGATCCTGTTGGCAGCGGCGGTGATCCTGGTCATCGGCAACACGGTGAGGCTGGCGATCGAGAGCCGCCGGGACGAAATCCTGGTGGCCAAGCTGGTCGGCGGCACCGATGCCTTCGTTCGCCGGCCGTTTCTTTATACCGGTGCCTGGTATGGCCTGGGTGGCGGAGTAGTCGCATGGATCCTGCTGCAACTTTCGCTCTGGTGGCTCAGTGGTCCCATCGAACGGCTGGCCGGCCTGTACCGGAGTGACTTTGCCCTGGTCGGTCTTGGTCTTGATGGGGTACTGGCGTTGATTATTGTGGCAATGCTGCTAGGCTGGCTTGGCGCATGGGTCGCGGTGAAGCGTCATCTGGATGACATAGAGCCCGGCGATATTGCCGGTGGATGACCCGGAACGGTGATCCGGGTCGCGGGAAAACCGTATTGAAAACACAGCTTGCGCTGACGTAGTTTGAGAATCAGCGAAAGCAACAGTGAATTTTCCAGATAGTTGATTTAGAACGTTTTACTGGAGAGTTCGGGAACTTATCAAGTTCTTGGCGGTCTAATTTTTAGTTGCTATATTTGCAGGTCGTCAGGTTCGGAGGTAACTGAATGGGTACGAGTTTACAACTGGTTGACAGACTGGTTCCGGGTGCCAATCTCGAGTCTTATATTCAGGCTGCGAGTCGCATCCCAGTGCTCTCAGCGGACGAGGAAAAGGAGCTGGCGGAACGGCTCCATTATGAAGGCGACGTGGAAGCCGCCCGTCAGCTTGTACTCTCTCATCTTCGTTTTGTGATTCACATTGCCCGCAGCTATTCCGGCTACGGGCTGGCCCAGGCCGACCTGATTCAGGAAGGCAACGTCGGGCTGATGAAGGCCGTCAAGCGCTTCAATCCCGAATACGGGGTGCGCCTGGTTTCTTTCGCGGTGCACTGGATCAAGGCCGAAATTCACGAGTTCATTCTGCGTAACTGGCGGATCGTGAAGGTGGCCACCACCAAGGCCCAGCGCAAGCTGTTCTTCAATCTGCGCAGCCAGAAGAAGAAGCTGGCCTGGCTGAGTCATGACGAGCTTAACGCGGTGGCGGCAGACCTGGGTGTGGAACCGCGGGTTGTCCGGGAAATGGAGGGCCGGCTGGCTTCCCAGGACACGGCTTTCGATGGTCCGATGGACGATGATGACGACAAGGCCTATCAGGCACCGGCGCACTATCTGGAAGATCGCCGCAGTGATCCGGCGACCCAGTTGGAGAATGCGGACTGGTCCGAGGATTCCAATGGTCGCCTGATGCAGGCTCTGGAAAGCCTGGATGAGCGTAGTCAGGACATTCTGCGCGAGCGCTGGTTGTCCGAGAGCAAGTCCACGCTGCATGAGTTGGCGGACAAGTATGGGGTATCCGCAGAGCGGATTCGCCAGCTTGAGAAGAATGCCATGAAGAAGATCAAGGTGAAGATGGCTGAAGCGGCCTGATTGGGTTTCGCCAAGCGATTGAAAAAACGCCACCACCGTTCGCGGTTGGTGGCGTTTTTGTTTGTATAATGGCTGGCATTGGCGGGCTGCAAAAGTCATTTGGGAGGGGCTTTCCAGAACACGCTGTGAATACGTCCCTGTACGCTCGGCTCCGCCATCCATGGCTCCGCACGGTTCTGGAAAGCCCCTCCCAAATGCCTTTCGCGACACAGCTGTGAGTACAAGAAATGACAAATCAACATCCTCGAATTGCTTTCCTTGGCATCGGCCTGATGGGCGCGCCCATGACGCGGAACCTGCTGGACGCGGGTTTTCCGATGACGCTTTGGAATCGCACCGCCAGTAAGTGTGAGCCGTTTGCCGGGGAGGCGACGATTGCGGAAACGCCGGCTGACGCGGTTCGCGAGGCGGACATTGTGATCACTATGCTGGAGAACGGTGACGTAGTTGAGGACGTGCTGGTCGGGCAGGGCGCCATTGAGGCGCTGAAGTCCGGTGCGCTGGTGATCGATATGAGCTCGGTTCAGCCCTCTCTGGCCCGTCGGCACGCGGAACTGGCGCGGGAGCAGGGCGCCGTTTATGTGGATGCGCCGGTTTCCGGTGGTACCTTGGGAGCGGCCGAGGCGCGGTTGAGTATCATGGCTGGTGGCTCGGAGGCGGATGTTGAGCGGGCGCGGCCAGTGTTCGAGGCCATGGGCAAATGTACCCGCATCGGGCCGGTAGGTGCCGGGCAGTTGGCGAAGCTGGCGAATCAGGCGATTGTGGGCATCACCATCGGGGCGGTGTCCGAGGCGCTGTTGCTGGCGGCCAAGGGTGGGGCCGATCCGGCGGCGGTTCGGGAGGCGCTGATGGGTGGCTTTGCCGGTAGCCGGATTCTGGAGCTGCATGGGCAGCGGATGATTGACCGGGATTTTGCACCGGGTGCGCCGTCGAGGATTCAGCTCAAGGATCTGCGCATGATTCTGGATGAGGCAAGGGCGGAAGGTTTGACCCTGCCGCTGTCCCAGCAGGTGCATAATGAGTATCTGTCCCTGGTGGCCAATGGCCACAGTGATGTCGATCACAGCGGTCTGCTGCTGGAACTGGAACACCTGAACGGAACCCTGATGGGTTCTCTTGGTCGAGGCCCCAAGGAGTAAGCGTTATGCCCCGTTTTGCCGCGAATCTGTCGATGCTTTTTACCGAAGTGGATTTCATGGAGCGTTTTGCCAAAGCCCGGGAGGCCGGCTTTGAAGGTGTGGAATATCTGTTTCCCTATGCCTTCCCCGCAGCAGATATCGCCCGGGAACTGGAGGTCAATAACCTGACCCAGGTGCTGTTCAATCTGCCGCCGGGGGATTGGGATGCTGGTGAGCGGGGCATTGCCTGCCTGCCGGACCGGGTAGATGAATTCCGGGAAGGTGTCGGCCGGGCGATCGAATATGCCGAGGCACTGGGTTGTCGACAGGTGAATTGCCTGGCGGGGCTCAAGCCCGCAGACCTCGATGAGGAGACGGCATGGAAAACCCTGGTTGCCAATGTCCGCTACGCGGCCGAAAAGCTGGATGCCGAGGGGATCACGCTGTGCCTGGAGGCCATCAATTCCCGGGTGGACATGCCCGGGTTCTTCCTGGATACCTCGGGCAAGGTGCTGGCCCTCATCGAGGAAGTGGAGATGGACAATGTGCGCCTGCAGTACGATCTTTACCATATGCAGATCATGGAGGGCGACCTGATCCGGACCATGGAATGCCTGCTGCCGTGGATTGGTCACATCCAGTTTGCCGACAATCCGGGCCGTCACGAGCCGGGTACCGGGGAGATTAACTTTTCGAATGTTTTCGCGGCGATTGATCGTCTGGACTACGATGGCTGGGTAAGTGCGGAGTACCGGCCTTCCGGGGAAACGGGGGCGTCGCTGGCGTGGTTCTCTGGCCCGGTGTGACCGTCGCCTAAGGCGACACCCTCTTACAAGATCGTAACTGGCCGGACTTTAGTCTTCTCCGTAACCTTACAGTTAATGTTATCCGCTATCAGGAGGGGAACCGGTGAAAGCACTGGTAATCGAAGACGATAAGGACGTAGCCAATTACCTGGTAAAGGGACTGAAAGAATCCGATTTCGTTGTGGATCATGCCGCCGATGGTAAGGAAGGCATGATGATGGCGGCCAGTGAAGATTACGACATCATGATCGTCGACCGGATGCTGCCGGGAATGGATGGTCTGTCCATCATCAAAACCGTCCGCGCCACTGGCAACCAGACCCCGGTGCTCATTCTCAGCGCCCTGGGCGACGTGGATGACCGGGTAGAAGGGCTGCGTGGAGGTGGTGATGACTACCTGACCAAGCCGTTCTCCTTTACGGAACTGCTGGCCCGGATCGAGTCCCTGATCCGTCGCCATCGCCAGGCCGCCGAGACCGAGACCGTATTGCGGGTCGCGGATCTTGAGATGGATCTGCTCGCCCGCACCGTCAAACGTGCCGGCAAGAATATTGACGTGCAGCCGCGGGAATTCCGGTTGCTGGAATACTTGATGCGCAATGCCGGGCAGGTGGTGACCCGGACCATGCTGCTCGAAAAAGTCTGGGATTATCATTTTGATCCCCAGACCAACGTGATCGACGTTCACATCAGCCGCCTGCGCGCCAAGATCGACAAGGAATTCGATACACCCTTGCTGCAAACCATCCGGGGTGCAGGATACATGCTGCGTGAAACTGCTTAGTCAGCTAAGAACCTCTACCTTCCAGCTTGCCCTGCTGTACATGGTGGTTTTTGCCACCTCGGTATTCCTGTTACTGGCCTTCATTTATTGGCGTACAGCGGGCTTTATGACTGCCCAGACCGACCAGACCATTGAGGCGGAAATCGCCGGTCTGGCGGAGCAGTACCGGGGCCGTGGTGTGAATGGCCTGATTACCATCATCCGGGAGCGGGTTGCCCGGGACCCCAATGCCAAATCCATCTATCTGCTGACCACCGATGACTTCCTCAAGCTGGCCGGCAACATTGAGGCCTGGCCGGAAGGCAGCCGTTCGGAGAGCGGCTGGATCAATTTCACCCTGAACGAATCCGTGGGCTGGACCGGCCCGGAGCGGCTGGCCCGTGCCCGGATTTTCGAGGTCCAGGGCGGTTTGCGCCTGCTGGTCGGCCGGGATGTGGATGAGCTGACCAACCTCAAGCGGGTGATCGAAACCGCCATCAACTGGGGCATGGGCATCACCCTGGCTCTGGCCCTGCTTGGCGGCTTCCTGATGAGCCGCAGTACCACCCGAAGGATCGAGGTGATCAACAACACCTCCCGCCGGATCATGAACGGCCACCTGTCCCTGCGCATACCCACCCGGGGTACCGACGACGATTTCGACCAGCTGGCGGAAAACCTCAACCAGATGCTGGACCGGATCGTGTACCTGATGGAGGGGATCCGCCACGTCTCCGACAGCATTGCCCATGACTTGCGGACGCCACTGACCCGCCTCCGCAACCAGCTGGAAAACACCCTGATCACGGTGAACGACGAGGAAGCGCGGGAGCATGTCGGCCAGGCGGTCGCCGAGGCGGACCAGTTGCTGGCCACCTTTAACGCCCTGCTGCGGATTGCCCGCCTGGAAACCCGGGGCAATGCCGCCGACATGAAGGTGGTCTCCCTGGACGAGCTGGTGTCCGATGCCTGTGAGCTCTACGAAGCGCTGGCGGAAGACAAGGAACAGGATTTCGAGCAATCCCTGGCCAAGGGCGTGATGATCGAGGGGGATCGGGACCTGCTGTTCCAGATGATCAGCAACCTGATCGATAACGCCATCAAGTACACGCCGGAAAAAGGCCGGATCGGTATTGTGGTCAAGCGTGAAGGCAACGAGGCAATCTTCGAGGTTCAGGACAGCGGCATCGGTATTCCCGATGATGAAAAGGATCAGGTCTTTCAGCGTTTCTACCGGGTCGGCAAGAGCCGGTCACTGCCCGGTAACGGCCTCGGTCTGAGCCTGGTCAGTGCGGTTGCTGAAATCCATCAGGGGCGTATCGTTCTGAGTGACACATACCCGGGAGAGGAATCACCGGGGCTGACCGTAACGGTCCGGATGCCGGCTTTTACTGCCGCCCGAAGACGGATCAAGGCGACCCAGGCAGAATCGGGGGAAGCTGCCGGTGCGGAGACCAAGGCACCGGCAGAAACATCAGGCCACTGATTACTGGCTGGCACGGAACCGGTTGAAGCGGTCGCGGACCGGACCGATCACTGCATTCGCCCGGCTCTCGACGTCATGCGCCAGGTGCTCGAACTGCGAGCGCCGGCGATCCACCTTCGCCTGAATGCTGTCCCACTCGCCTTCCCAGTGCTTCTGTTCGGCGAACATGAAGGCTGCCAGATTGTGGCGATTGATCTTGCTGGTCACGCCCAGCTGCTCGAGCCTGTAACCCAAGGTATCGACGCCATTGAGTGCCAGCTGCATGAGCTTCTGTGTATTCATGGTCGGATCTCCGTCAGTATCCAATCGATCGAAAATGCTATTCCTGAACGCTAACGCCGTTGCTCTAGGCTGTGCAACCTAATTTGGACCTGGTCAAAGCCTGTCAAAAAGGTAATTCGCTGGCCACAGCGGGGTAATGTGATGTGTGGAGAATGGGTATTGTAGACAGGAAGGAGCGGTAGCAACCGCTTGCTTCTCCCTCCAGCACAGCGCTAGCCTTAACCCCGTTCTTACGGGGTTTTTTTATGGCCGCTTCCCGGGCCAGGGCAACAGAGGAATCACACCCAAATGAATCAGGCATCCGGTAACGGCGGTGCCCGGCCGCGCTATATCACGCCGGAGGGCGAACAGGCGCTCCGCAAGGAACTGCAATACCTCTGGAAGGAGAAACGTCCGCAGGTGACCCAGGCTGTACGAGAGGCTGCTGCCCTTGGCGATCGCTCGGAAAACGCCGAGTATATCTATGGCAAGAAACAGTTGCGCGAGATCGACCGGAGGGTTCGTTTTCTCAGCAAGCGCCTGGAAGAAGTGACCGTTGTGGATCGGCTTCCTGAGCAACGGGACAAAGTGTTCTTCGGCGCCTGGGTAACTGTTGAGGATGAGGACGGCAAGGAACAGACCTTCCGACTGGTGGGCGCGGACGAGTTTGATTTAAGCAAAGGCTATCTCAGCATCAATTCACCCATGGCCCGTGCGTTGATTGGTAAATGTCTTGATGACGAGGTCATCGTCAGGACTCCGGAGGGTGAAACCTCATGGTTTATCACACAGATACGCTATAACTTGACCCCTTAAGTTTTATCGACTCCTTACCGATGCTACTCTTCGCTTCAAGACTTGTACTCGAACCTTGAGACTCGGGCGTGCAGGAATAACCATTAAGAATGACAAGGAGAGCCCCGGGAGTGCTCAGGGTAGTTATCTTCGCTTTGTTGCTTGCCGCTCACGACGTCCTTGCGCAGGCAGAGGTCAGTTCAGAAGCTGAAATCAAGGCGGCGTATCTATACAACTTCACTCGCTTTGTCGAGTGGAAGACGCCACCTGAAACGTCGAACCTTTCCCTTTGTGTACTTGATGACAAAGAGGTTTGGGACGCTATTCAGCCAATTCGCGGTCGCAGCGCGCAGGGACGCACCATTTCCCTCTCTTTTATTGATCAGATCGAGCAGTCTGATGCCTGCCAGGTTATGTTCGTAAACTCCTCGGCTCCTCGTGAACTGTCTGAAATTGCGAAGCGCGCTATCAGCAAGGGCATCCTGACCGTCAGCGACATGAAGGGGTTTATTGATAGCGGTGGTGTCATTGGTTACGTCAAGCAGGGCAACGTCATCAAATTCGAGATCAATCTAAAGGCTGCCAAGGATGCCGGGCTGCTGATAAATTCCCGCTTGCTTGAACTTGCCGTTAGGGTGCTCCGATGACCACTTTGAATTACTGGCGGTCTCTGCCTCTCAAGGCCAAGCTGTTACTTCTGACTCTGTCCGTTAGCTGCCTTGGAATCTTTCTTGTGTGTATCAGTCTGGTGGTCGTCGAACATCAGGTATACAAGAAGCAGCTCGAATCTGAACTCAACACAGTCGCAAGTATTCTGGCGGAGCAGTCGGCGGCGGCGGTGCTCTTTAGGGATCGCAACCAACTGAGCACTATCATTGCCAGCCTCGACCAGATCGGAACCATCGAGCAGGTGTGCATCTATGACGCCGACGGGGGTGTGTTAAGTGCCTTTGAGGACGAAGCAGAAGAGGTCTGTCCGTCCCTGTCTGCTGCGCCGGCTGACGGGTTTTCAGAAGATTATTACTCCATGATGCGGCCGATTCTCATCGAAGGGGAGGCTGTCGGTTTTTTCTTTCTGAAATCCCGGCTCGAAGTTCTGCGTCAACATATCCGCACATTCATTTTCTTTGTGCTGGTTATTTCAATAACGATTATTTCCATTCTTGTGATGATCGCGTTCAGACTGCAGCGTCTGGTTTCACAACCGATTCAGGAGCTTTCTGACGCAGTTGAAACCATCGGCCGGGAAGAGGATTACTCTGTCCGGGTCAGGGTCGCGGGCGATGATGAGCTGGGCCGGCTGGGCATGGCTTTCAATGACATGATCGGTACAATTCAGCAACAGAATCAGCGTATTACTCGTAGCAAGTATGAGTTGGAGCGTGTTGTTGAAACCCGCACATCGCAATTACGCCTTGCAAACAGCGAGCTGGAGGCCTTCAGTTATTCTGTGTCCCATGACTTGAGGCAACCGCTGCGCGCAATTGAGGGATTTGGTCTGGCGCTGGAAGAAGACTGCGCCGATCAGTTGGACGCTACCGGCAAGGATTACCTGCAACGGATACGAGCGGCCACGACGCGGATGGGAAGTCTGATCGACGGTTTGTTGATACTTTCCCGTGTAAGCCGGAAACAGCTCGATGTTGATGTTATCGATCTTTCGACAATGCTCAAGGAGATTGTTGAGGAGCTGAAGGAAGTTGACGAAACAAAGCGCTCGCTTGTCGAGATCGAGGACGGTATCTACGTGGCTGGTGATGAGAGGTTACTTCGTGTGGCTTTCCAGAACCTGCTCCAGAACGCCTGGAAATATTCCTCGCGGCAGCCGGAGCGTCAAATCCGGGTCTCCGCTGAGCGCCAATCCGACACAGTTACCATCCAGATCGATGACAATGGTGTAGGCTTTGATATGAAATACGCGGATAAACTGTTTGTTTCCTTCAATCGTTTGCATTCACCGAGCGATTTCCCCGGGTCCGGTCTTGGGCTTGCAACGGTTTACCGTATCGTCAATCGCCATGCAGGAAGCGTTCGCGCGCAATCTGAAGTAAATAAAGGCGCCTCTTTTTTCGTAGAATTGCCGAGAAGTACAAGCAATCCAGGGTTCCAGTCGAAGCATTGATGGACGGCAAGGAAGGATGGGCAGGAGCCGTCACACTTGTCTTCAATGGGTTAAGAAAGCGGATTTATATTGAATGGATAGAAGATCGATCGTGTTGGTGGAGGATAACCCGGATGATCAGTTTCTTGCGGTGAGAGCACTCTCGGGAATTGTAAATAAAACCGCGATTCACGTGTTGCACGATGGACAGGAAGCATTGGATTGTTTGCTTGGTTCTGACAGCGGCCCCCCCACAATTGATCTCGACTCGATTGCAGTCATCCTCCTGGATATCAAACTGCCCAAAATCAATGGCCTGGAAGTGCTCAAAGCGTTACGGTCATCAACCAATACCCGGTGGATACCAGTCGTCATGATAACGTCGACAGATGAACCACATGAACTTGCCGACGCATACCGCTTCGGGGCAAGCAGCTACCTTACCAAACCGATTGATTACGGAGAGTTCAAGGAGCGCATGGAAGTGTTGGCAAACTATTGGTTGAACGTCAATTCACTTCCTTCAGTCGAGTCAGGTGAATGCCATGAGTGAGACGGTGTTGAAAGCGGTAACGAACCCGTCGCTTCGGATCCTCCTGGTGGAGGATAGCGAGGACGATGCAGTGCTCCTGATGCGAGCATTACGCATAGGGGGCCTTGAGGCGGAATACCGGGTGGTGGATAGCGAGGCCTCGATACAGGAGGCTCTTCAGGAAAGTATCTGGGACATCGTTATTACAGACCACGTGTTACCCGGGTTTACTTCATTTTCCGTTCTTCAGCTTGCAAGGCAGGCCTGCCCTGACTTGCCCGTTATTATCGTCTCCGGCCTGATTGGCGAAGATGAGGCAGTGCGGGCAATGAAGGGCGGCGCCCAGGATTACATCATGAAGGGGAACACCGCCCGGTTGATCCCCGCGATCCAGAGAGAATTGCAGGAAGCCCAGGTCCGCAGGGAGAAACGTAGTGCCGAGTCGACACTCGAGCATCTGGCGTATCACGACAGTCTCACCGGACTGGTAAACCGGCGGGAGTTCGAGCGCCGGCTGTCACTGACCATCGATGAGACGCGCAGTACCGGGGAAAACCATACCCTGCTCTTTCTTGATCTCGACCAGTTCAAAGTGGTGAACGATACTTGCGGGCACTTTGCTGGCGATGAGCTGCTGAAACAGCTTTCAGCCCGTATGAAACGGATCGTCCGGGTGGATGACATCTTTGCCAGGCTTGGAGGCGATGAGTTTGGCATTCTGCTGCGCGGTTGTGATGTTTTTCATGCCAGAGAGATTGCTGAAAAACTCTGCGAAGAGGTGCGGGAATACCGGTTTATCTGGGAGAAAAAGATCTTTTCGATTTCACTCAGTATCGGCATGGCCCAGATAATCCCCCAAACCCGGTCGTCAGGCGAGGCACTGAGTCAGGCTGATCTCGCCTGTTATACGGCCAAGGACCGGGGGCGTGACAATGTCCAGCTTTTCCAGGCCAGCGATCAGGACATGCGTCGCAGACAAAGCGACATGGATTGGTTCGGGCGTTTGCAGGAGGCGCTTCGGTCAGACGTAAACCATTTCGTTCTGTATTACCAGCAAATGCAGGCTCTTTCCGGGAGTAGCAGCGGCAGTTTCCACACAGAATTTCTGGTGCGCCTGAAGTACGATGGCGACCTGGTACCACCGGGTGCATTCATCCCGGGCGCCGAGCGCTTCGGTCTGATGCCCAGGATTGATCGGCGCGTGATTGAGCTGGCCTTCGATGCCGTCAGAGCCAGTAACTTCAGTCAGGAAAATGGTAATACGTATTTTATTAACCTTTCGGGCAGCTCCCTGAGCGATGCAGGGCTCTATCGTTATATCCGGGACAAGGCCTTGGAGTATGGCATCAGGCCGTCCAGTATCTGTTTCGAGATCACGGAAACCACAGCCATCTCCAACCTCAACGAGACTATCGGTTTTATCGATAAACTGCGCGCCGACGGATTCAAATTCGCCCTGGATGATTTTGGTTCGGGAATGAGCTCCTTTTCCTATCTGAAGGCATTGCCCATCGATTACCTGAAAATCGACGGTGGTTTTGTCCGAAACATGCTGGAAGATCCGGTTGACCACGGGATTGTGGATGCCTGTAACCGGATTGCCCACGCAGCCGGCTTGCAGACGATTGCCGAGTTTGTGGAAAACGACGCTATCAAGGATGCCCTGACAGACCTGGGCATCGATTATGCTCAAGGTTATGGCATCAGGAAGCCTATGCCACTGCCACTTGTTGAACGCTGACCAAAGCCGTCGAATAAGGAACCTGTAGCAGTGGTATTCGAATGCGGTGATCTGATCCTTGAGTATCTGGAGAAGTTGGAAGTCGAATACGTTTTCGGTGTTCCGGGGGGAAGTATAGAGCCATTCTATAACGCCCTGGCGAGAAGCCGCCGACGAGGGACTATTCGCCCGGTGACTGCCCGGCACGAGACAGGCGCGGCCTTTATGGCGGATGGTTATGCCCGCGCTTCCGGAAGACTTGGGGTAGTGTGTTCCACAGCAGGCCCGGGGGCCACCAACCTGATCACGGGCGTCGCTGCGGCTTATGCCGACAACGTGCCGGTACTGGTAATCACTGCACAAACTGCTTTGAAGCGCTTTGGCCAGGGATCGCTACAGGAGAGCTCCTGTACAAGTATCGACACTCTGCGCATGCTGGCTGAGTGCACCCGGTACAACTCGCTCGTCTCTCACCCCGATCAGCTCGAACCGAAACTCCTTCAGGCGATCAGCCTTGCATTCGGACCGCGGCCGGGCCCGGTGCACCTGTCAATTCCCAACGATGTGATGAGACATCGTTTGACCCGGGAAGGGGCACCCTGCACGATGAATCCTGTGATTGCACAGGTAGGGGCGCCGCCTGAAACGGCGCTGAGCGAAGCCCTCACGTTGGTCCGTGACGCCCGGAATGTGACCGTAGTGCTTGGTGAGAGGGCGCAAGCGTCTGTGAAGGATTGGGTGAGGTTGGCTGAATACAGAGGTTGGAATCTGGTGACCACTCCCCGTGCCAAAGGGCTGATCAACAGTTACCACCCGCTGAACAAGGGGGTCTTCGGTTTCGCTGGTCATGAAAGCGCGACCCGGGTGTTGAGCGCTGAGTGCGCTGAACGGGTTGTGCTGGTCGGCAGTGGCTTGGACGAAGTGACGACATCAGGCTGGAATCCCGATGGCATGATGAACGAGAGACTCATTCACGTTTCCGATCATCCTGATCATTTGTACCGCTCGGCATTCGCAGCCTCTACCTTGCTGGGGGATCCGGGAGTCGTCGCAAGACGATTGCTGGAATCCATGAAAGAGGAAGCGCAATGCCGTCAGAGCGTTTCCATTAGCGCTGAGGAACTTCCTGCATTTATTGCGCCCGAGCTTCGTACTGGTTGTTTGACCCGGCAGGGGTGTGTGAAACCCCAAGCGCTGATGACGCATTTGTCCGATATTTGTCCGGACAATGCTCATGTTCTGTTTGATAGCGGAAACAGTTATCTCTGGGGCATACATCACTGGAACACCGGTGCTCGGGATAACACCAGGGTTCATGGGCAACCCTTTTATATCGGCATCGGTTTTTCCTCCATGGGATGGGCCATTGGCGCTTCCATAGGCGTAGCGGAGGCGGTCCGGGGTGCGCCGGTGATCTGCTTCACAGGCGATGGCAGTTACCTGATGGCGGGGCAGGAGCTGACCACTGCGTTGCAGGAGAATCTCAATGTGCTGCTGGTTGTGCTCAATGATTCGGCCCTGGGTATGGTTCGACACGGCCAGGCAATCGGGGGAGGAGAAGCAATCGCGAATGAGTTGCCGGTCATCGACTATGCTGCAATGGTCGCGGCAATGGGGATTGAGTCCTATCGCATTGCGTCAATGGAGTCGCTGTTGGAATTGGATATCAAGAGCATCCTGGGGCGCCCGGGGCCATGTTTGCTGGATATAGCGATTGATCCAGACGAGATTCCGCCAATGGGGGCACGCATCAAAGTGCTCACGGGCGCAAACTGATACAGGTGATTGATGAGTTCTGAATATAAATATCACTCGAAATTCTGGCTGGAGGAGCCTGAGCCAGATAATCCGTTTGCAGCGAAGTCCTGCTACTGCCAGGGCTACGATGTCTATGGTCAGATCCTGAAAAACGCAGGATGGTTCGAGTACCTTCTGGTGATGTTTCGCGGTGAAAGACCCTCGACTTCGTGTACCCGGCTTCTGGAAACGCTCGCCATTGCGTTGGCCAACCCTGGTCCGCGTGAAGCCAGTGTCCGCGCGGCGATGAACGCAGGAGTAGCGGGAACCAATCACAGTTCTGCGCTGATGGCCGCACTGGCGGTCGGTGCAGGCCAGTATGGTGGTGCACAGGAGGTGGTTGAGTGTGTGAACGCCTGGAAGTCGTGCGGGACGGATTTTGATAGCTGGGTGCGAGCGCTTACCGATCCTGAAAAACGGGAACACGCGGACATCTGGCTTCCGATGGAGCATGCGCCGGGATTCGATCCGAACGGAGATGTCACTCCCACACCGGTCAGACAGGTCTTGAATCAGCTTTCGGAGCTAGGTCCGGGCGACGGAGCACTCCGTTGGCTCAAAGAACACCGGGAAGATCTCGAGCGGCTTGTCGGATATCCCCTGGCAATGAGTGGTGTCGCTGCCGCCGCCTTAGTAGACCTCAGGCTCAATGCCGATCAGGCAAGTATGTTGTACCTCATTCTGCGCCTGCCCGGAGCCGCCGCCCACGCGATAGAGCAGGGCGAGATGGGCTGGAAAAAGTTCCCGTATTACGGCCCCGGTGTCGAGTTGGAACCTTCCGCTGATAGCCGGCCCAATGCGAGTTCAGAGGCTGGAGGTTGTCGTGACGCATAAACGTTTGCTTGAAACCGAAACACGTTGGCGTACCCGTGTAGGGAAAGCATTTCTTTCAGATCGCATCGTTCTCCACGGCGAGGACCTGCATCGGGACCTTGGCGATTCGGAATGGATTCGGTTGTATCTGCACGCAATACTGGGCCGGGATCCTGGGGAGCGTGTTGCCGACCTGCTGGGATCATACTGGGTGTCAACTGCATATCCGGATCCGTCTATCTGGCCCAATCATGTTACGGCATTGGCAGCGAGTGCCCGCTCAACTGCGTCATTATCGCTGATGGCTGGGCTGAGCGTTTCGGAAGCCTCTATCTATGGACGACGGCCCGAAGTGAGGGCGCTGGATTTCTTTTATCGGGCTGGGGAGTACTGTGACGGTGGGGGCACGCTTGAGGACTTCGTGGAGCGCGAAAAGTCCTCAGGCCGCACCTTGTACGGCTATGGGCGCCCACTAGCTAAAACGGATGAACGTATTCCGTTCATGATGAACAAAGCTCGGGAATACGGCTTTGCCGATGGGCGTTATCTGAAGATGTCTTTTGATGTCTATGAGTATCTGAACGCCCGCTATGGCTTTTCGATGAATATTGCCGCGCTGCACGCGGGTCTGGCAGCCGATATTGGCCTTAACTGCCGGCAGTACCAGTTATTTATGACGCCTTGCTTTCTCACTGGCATGGTTCCTTGTTATCAGGAGGCGATTGCGAGACCGGAGGGGAGTTTTTTCCCTGTCCGGTGCGAGAGTGTGGAGTATGAGGGGCCGCCCAAGCGCGACTGGTTTGACACCAACGGGAGCATTACCTAGAAACGGTAACTGACCTCGCCGATAACCTGTCTTCCCGCAAGCGGGAAGTCACCCGGCACGGCAGGACTGGGTTCAGCGAAGGGGCTGGGTGAACGCGCATCGTCATCCAGCAGGTTGCGCACGATTAGCGAAACATTGAGTTCCCTCCAGACTCTATTGCCCAGAATCGTCAGGTCAATGGTTGTGTAATCGTCGACAGGATCCCTGTCATCACCTGGCCGGCGATATTGTTCACCAACCCAATTAATTTGAGTATTGATCTGCCAGTCTGCGATGGTCTCCCATTCCAGGCGGGCATATACCTGATGTTCCGGTGCATCGCCAACCCGGGCGTCAGTGTTGCGTTCCTCGGCGCGTTGAAATGCATAATTCCCGACCATCGAGAGTGAGTCCGTTATGGCTTTGCGGAGCTCGAATTCCCCACCGTACCCCCGACGCTCACCGGAGTTCTCGTAGCGTGTGGCTACCGGACCCTCAATCGGCTCTGCGTTAATCAGGTCGTCAATTCGGTAATAGAACAGGTTAATCCCATAGGAAAGATCTGAGTCCACAGCATGAGACAGCCCTATTTCATAGGTATCGATGGATTCTGGTTCCAGGTCTGGATTGCCTTCGGTGACGGGGTTATTGGACACATACAGCTCGTTCAGTGATGGCGCTCTGAAAGCACGACCATAAAGGAACTTGGTCGTGATCTTGTCGCTGGTTGCCCATATGAGCGCCGCACGAGGGTTTATCGTGTTGCCAAAGTCAGTGAAGTGGTCAAAGCGAAATCCGCTTACCAGTTGCCAGTTCTGTCTGAATTGCCATTCGTCCTGAATGAAAGCGTAGTAGTTACGTCTGCTTTCCTCTGGCATCCAAACCTGGTCGGGATCTGAGGACACATCGACTACGGAATCCTTGGGTGTGAAGTCGTCATTGTAATTTTTACGTTCAGTCACTTCCTCGAGGCTGGCCCATAAGGCGCCAATTCCCGAGAGAATGCGGTGGTTCCCGGTGGGGTTATAGGTGGAGTTGATCTCAGCACGCCATTGCCGCTCATCGTATCCGGGATTGCCAATGAGTCCGGAGGGGAAAGCACCGTCAAAGGCGCCGGGCGGGAACAGGTAAATATCCCCTTCCGGCTCCTGGGTTACGTTGAAATAGCTGAGTCTGGCCGCGATGTCGAGCCCGTCAGCCACGTCGAGCCAGTTGTAGGTGAAATCGCTGTTGATGCGCTTGGAGGCGAAACGACCACGTGGATCCAGCGCCTGCGCGACACCGGGCCCCGTGCCGATGTTTGATCGGTCCTGCAGTCCCGCACGGAATGTCCATTGTTCTGCATTGGCTTCAACCCGGGCCTCAACCTGATCTACAGAAGTGTTCACCGGACCGGGAGCAAGGGAAGCCGAGGTGCCGAACTGTTGGTCAACCTGCGTTTGGGCATCTTCCTCAATGGTTCTATCCCAGCCGTCCGTTGTCTGATATTCCAGTGAAAGGCTCAGATCAATCTCATTCAGCTGTCCTGCCGTTTCGACCCATCCACCTGCGGTATCAAATTCCCCCGCACGAACACCCGCTTCTGTAGCATCGATGTCTCTGGCGTTTTTGGTGATGATATTTATGACACCAGCGTAGGCATCTGCACCGTATAGGGCCGACCCCGGGCCCCGGATCACCTCGATACGACGGATAGCCTTGATCGGCATGCCTCCCCAGGCATTCCCCCGATTGCCGAACATCGCTGTTGTTACGGGTATCCCGTTAACAAGCATAAGGGCCTGTGGATTGAAGCTGGAAGTAATGCCCCGGAAGATGTATTTCGGTGAATAGGTCTGGTCCGAATAGTTAACGTGCAACCCCGGAACGGTCTCGAGCACCTGGTCGAGATCGTTTGCTCCCATGGCCCGGATCTCCTCTTCACTGATAACAGAGGTGATGGCGGCCGCTTTGTCCAGAGGCGTTTCCGTGCCCGAGGCAATGGAAACAACGCGGATTTGGCTTAGCTGTTCGAGTGAGAGATCCCAAAGATCATTTGCCGGAGACGGCGATTCCGCATGCACAGGTGCCACCGCAAAAGACATCAGAATGGGCCAGACCTTTCGAGCGAAATCACCCGCAGACAGGAATTGAAAGACGTCTCTCATCAATGCTCCCCGTTGAGGGGAATTTGTGTTTTTGCTGCGCCTGGATGCAATTGGTTAGGGTCCTTACCGAAGCCTGAAATCTCGTCTAGTTTACGATTTTCACTTATAAAAATGCAGTCTAGTTTGAGAAAGTCGTTGGACAAGAACTGAAACGATGTTTATTTCTTGAGCTTTGTAAGCACGTCACAAAAATGACACCTGAGCGGCGGTTAACATGATGGTCGTGAGAGTTGACTGAAAATCGTCATCAAGGACCTGGGCAGGGACAATCAGATGAAATGGATTAGCGGCCTGATGATCATGGGTTGGTTGGCTTTCGGCACCCAATGGGCATTAGCGGAATCGGACGGGGCCGAAGGTTTTCAATATGAAGAACGTTCCACTATTGAAACCATCCCCCTGCGTTCCATCGAGGAGGATGCTCTGGCCAACACGGTTGTCGAAGGGGGATTGGCGGCGCCTGCCGAGGGTGTGGCAGTCAAGCCCCGCTCCGACGATGACTTCTATCTGGACCCGCTGTCCCTTCAGCCCCGGGATGAACGGACCGATCTGGGGCGCTCGGAAATTCCGGTGGATATCCGGTTCAGTAATCCCAAGTCCGTACCGGGCCAGACCCACAGCAATAACTACGTGATCCGGCCACCGGCAAATCGCACTTACGATACCCTCAACACCAACCTGATTGGCCGCTGAGGGGCGATCCCTCAGGCGGCGGCCACACCGCTCATTTCGGACTTGCCGAGGACCTTCTCGTAGAAGAATGTCAGAGCCTGCCGAGCCTGGTTCAGGCGCGCCCGGGAAACCCGCATACCTTCACTGAGATAGCTGAGAAACTGCTGCTGATCCTCGTTTTCAAGAGCCTCGGGGTCCTTGGAGTCGTGGAACAGTACGAAACGGGTAATCCAGTGCAGGTAGGTTTGTTCTGCGCGTTGGTTGAGCTGCTGCTCCCGGATGGCAGCGGTCAGACGACGGACGAGGTCCGGCTGAGATTGCTCCAGTGCCTGGGTGATTGTCATGGGTAAAACTCTTCCGCTTGGGATCGTTGTTGTTATGTTGGACGCATCTTATGACAATCTTTTGAACGTCGCAAAAAATTCCTTTTACGGTTTGTAAGGGGCGATTACAAATCGCCCCAGGCCCTTGAACAACGGGTTATTTCAGTGTCTCAAGCTTGTCCACATACTGCTGCATGGCATCTTCCTTCGACATGCCCTTGAGCTTGTCCCAGGCGTCATACTTGGCGCGGCCGACAAAATCCATCATGCCCGGGCGGTTACCGGAGACATCGCCCTCGGTGGCCTGCTTGTACAGGGCGTAGAATTCCAGCTTCATCTCGTTGGAGGGTTTGAAATCGCCTTCGGCGGTCTGGATGTAGTTCACCGCGTCATCGAACTTGGCTTTGAGGTCACTCATGGGGTTCTCCTTGGTTTTGGTCGTTATGTCCTGAGGTGGATGCTGGGAGTATAGACAGTGGGCCCGGGGGCGTCATTGACTGAACCGTCTACGCTCTTTGGAAGCGTGGTCATCTTGTTAGGCAATATGCGCTCAAAAAAACCTATGTGTTCTCAGGGGGTTCCTGGAGCCACATAAAGTTGACTGCTCCGAACACGTTGGATGACCTAGTTCGGCAGCGGTGGTCTCTCAAAATCTCTTAACAAAAGCGAACATTCGAGTCAGGGTTTTCCTCCAGAGCCTCCAAGCTAATCACGGCCATTTCATCTGATCTGATTGGCGGAGCAAATTGCAGACGCTGAATGATTACATGGCAGAGATGGCCATGCTCGGCTAAGCTATTGTTTTATTGATTTATGTGTAGCGCGATTGATGGTTCAAAGTCAGTAATAATGATGCAGTCAAATTTCTGCAATGATAAAGCGCGCTGCCTAATTGCTGTTAAAAACAAAGAGAGGTCTTTCCCATCAAATTACTCGACTATAAAAGAGAAATAATATCAGCGCTTTTGGGGGCTTCCTTGGCAGGCTTAGCCTCACTTGGCGTGGGAATGTATAGCCTGACAAAATCGTTTGAGTATACGCAGAACAAAGAGATCCTATACAGCATTCGAAAGGATGTGGAGTACCTGCGTCGAATTGAGTCCGAGATTGACGAGAACATAAATTCTTTACTCCACGAAAATTATGAAGTCGCCATCGAGTTTGGCGAGCCTTTCGACATGATCGAAGTTATGTCTGAGTCCCCCTCTGAAGATGAGGAGGAAATGACACCTCGGCAAAAACAGATCATGAGTCAAATGATGGGTATCGCAGTTCCAATTCTGAAACTTGAGGCTCCTCGAGAGTTTCTGGTCGTAGATGCTTGGGAGGTCGGTTTCCCAGAGACGAGTAATATTGAGTTCGATTTGCTGAAACAGATAAATGACTACTACAGATCAGTGAAGCGAGTAAACACGACCGTTGAACGCTTAATGGATATGGGCCAAGGGCGTGCCGTCAGCCAAGGCTTTGCAGAGACTCTGACAGTTCATGCAAAAACTCACAACGATGTAGTTGATGATCTTAAAAGCAGGAATTTTGTTTCTCTTAAGAACAAAATTTCCGAGGAAAAAGCCAGGCTGACAAAAATTCGGAGTCGATTGGTTGAAGAGGCAGGGAATTTTTAACAAACCGCAGCAGTACGCGGCCTATGGCCGCCGGACGCCCTTTCCATGGCTCCTTCGTCGCCATTCCACGTTAACCAGAGAAAAGGAGATTGGGTGCTCGTGCTCAAAGGAAAAAAGCTCACTGTTTTCGGGTATTTCTTGGCCGGTGCCATCGTAGCTCTAAGCGGTTGCGCTGACGATAAGAAGGCGGAGTTGAAGCAGAAACTGGCGGACCACATGGTTTTTGCGTGCAAGTCCACCGAGGAATTCAAAAATCCCGTGACTGGATACTCATATTTTGTATTCAAATATAATGAAAACAATCAATATATTACCGCCGGTCATCTCGTCGATTCTCAAGATCAAGATGCCGCTGGAGTCGGGTATATTTATGATGTTCAAAAAGTTCAAAAAAACAGCACCGAAATCTCCTTTGGCCTTAAAAATAGCCGTGAGGATTATTTCGACTTTAGATTAGATAGACAGAGTATGGTACTCACTGTAATGACACCGAACTTCGGCATGAGCTACCTGAAATATAATTGCGATCAGCTAAGTGAGGCAGAGTTTCAGAACTTCCTCAAAGAAAAACGAACCGAGCTCGACGAACTCTTCGAGCAAAGGAAAATTTAGATTTGGTTTTTGGATTGGTTAACAATTGCAGGCACGGCGACGCCCATTACATTGCGCCTTCGGCTCCACTCCGTGGGCGCGCATGCTGCAGGCGATAAAGTCACAGGGATGGTGAGTATGCGCTTTGCGAACATTTTGGGTCTTCTTGTCGTTGGCTTCAGCGGTAATGCATACGCGCGGGGCGGAGTTGGCGGTGATCCAAGCGTACTATTCGGGGTGGTGATTCTGTTTGGAATTGGCGGTCTAGGAATGTGGCTCCATAAAACCTACCCAAATCTATTTCCAACTCTTGGTGGACTGGTCATCTTGCTCGTGGTTAGTCAGTTCCTTGCTGGCGTTCTTATTGCGCTGGGAATTGTCGCGCAGAGCCACATCGTCCACGCAATGGTAATCATTGCATTGGCGTTCGTTTTTGGGCCAGCAGTGTGGTCTAAAATTCAGAACAAGCCTTGAACGACTTTAACAATTCGCATCAGTACGCGGCCGGGTGGCCGCCGGACGTCCCTGACGGGCCGCTGTGCTCCGCTACGTGGCCCCCCTGCTCCCGCGGCATCAATGTGCAACATTGATGCCGCGGGAGCAGGGGGAGTCCATATCATTCGTTATGACGGAAGAGGTATCCGAGTGAGTGTGCTTTTTGTAATAGGTGCTGGAGCTAGTTATGGAAACCCTGACTGTAAACCGTATCCGCCTCCCTTGGGTCCTCGCCTCTATTCTGAGTTGAAGTTGGAGTCACAAGTTGCGAGAGAGCTTGATGAAGAAGTAGTAAAGATTCTGGAAACTGGTGATTTTGAGTCCGGCATGGAGCTTTTATGGGAAAGAGAACCAGTAAAGATAACGCCATTGCAGATTGATTTGGCAAAGTATTTTACAAAGTTCAAAGCTGGTAGTGAAAATTACTACAACCAACTAATCAAAATAATAAAAAAATCAAAAAAGAAACCGGTTATATCCACCACAAATTATGATTTGTTGTTAGAGCAGTGCATTAATGATAACGGTTACTATATAACCTATGGTGGGCTTCCAGTTGAGTTAGACAACATTTCCTTATTAAAAATACACGGCTCATGCAACTTCCTTCCTGATATGAAACCCGATCAAATTCAGGGGGTTGGATTTGTAGTCCCCAAGGAGGGGGGAGGAATTTTAAAAGCCAACATTAAGCCAGCAAGTGCAGATGAGTCCCGATCATTCTGTGAAAGATCAGACTCGATCGCACCCGCAATTGCGGTTTACTCAAAAGGAAAGCAGGTCCTGCATTGTGGTGATTTTGTCAAAGAAGTACAGGAGCAGTGGGCTAAAGAGGTAAATCGAGCTTCAAAAATTTTTGTTATAGGACTAAGAGTTGTCGAACATGACAGGCACATTTGGGATACGCTTGCGGGTTGCAACACGTGGCTTGGATATGTGGGTTTAAAAGAAGACTGTACGGATTTTTTGAGCTGGGCTGAAAAGCATGGAAGGAATAATGCATTTGCCCTAGCAAATAGCTTCGAGGAGTCTCTGCCCGTTATCGAGAGACGCCTAAAGTCATAACAATTCGCGTAGGGTGGACGTCCCTGACGGGCCGCCGCTTCGCTCCGCGGTGGGTATAAATATGGACATGAAGAAGAAATTGGGCCCCGAACCCGATGCATTCGGAAAAGACCCTTTAGGATATAGCATGCTGGGTTGGCACAAATGGGCGCTCGCCCAGGAAATTAATGGTTTTCCAGTTGATCTCCTCAAAGGCCCTACCAGCAAGGATTTGAAGTCACCTGTCCTATGGCTATCGCATACTCAAGCACTGAGCACCGCAGCAATCTCTTTGATTCAAAACCCTCCTGAATTCGAGAGTCTTCCAGAGGATATGCGAGGTGTAGCCCACTGCCAATATCACGCTGTGGCTCTAATGCTAGTTGGATACGGCTTGGAGAGTTGCCTTAAAGCAATGATTATCATAAGGATGGGAGTCGATGCCTACGAAGAAAAGGAAAGGAAACATCGGCATCATAACTTAAGCCGCTTGGCTGACTTCATTCCGGACCTGACGACGCGCGAGAAAGCTGTGCTAGATGGTTTAACCCATTTCACCATGTGGGCTGGACGCTATCCTGACCCTGGATTTGGGGACGTGAGCAAGGCAGAAACTGTGTTCAAAATTTCGGAAGAATTTGAGATTAGCGCCAAAGATCTTTTTGAGGTATCTGCGAAGGTTTCGGCGCACACACTAGTCGTTCTGTCAGAAGCGGCGACCGAAAATTAGGTCCAACAAGGTGGTCAACGGGACGCCAACTGCGCTGCGCTCAGTTGGCGCCCATTACCACTGGCCTTATCGTCCAACCCGAATATCCGCTTTGCGACCTCACCGAACGATAAATTGCTGGCACCAATAGTATGCTCTGGGGTGTCAAATGCTAGTTACTCTTTTAGTGGTACAAAACACTTGGTCCCTTTACGTTGGGCTTGGGAGCACGGAGCTCGAGGCTGGACTAGGGAAAAGCGCGAGAAATTTGCGAACGATCCTGTAAATCATTGGCCCGTTGAAGCGAGTTTGAATCGATGCAAGGGAGCGAGAGGACTGGGTAGCTGGCTGTCACCATCCGGGAGATGTCAGTACGTAGCGCGATTCTTCAGAATCACGAAAAAGTATCGACTAATACTTTCGAGCTCAGAAGAGCAGATGTTTCGCGAGTACGAGTCGTCACTGCCCACCGAATGAACCAGATGTGAATAAATCTTAGTCCGGTTTTAACCCCCCACAGCGCCAAATCTCGATAGGGTGGTTTCAAGCAATCGCAAGACATCAGAGGCGATTGCCCGTTAAGGCGAAAGGAAACCAACCTCAAAGGGAGACGCGCAATGAGCTACAAAGCACGTTTTGCGTATGCCACGGTTCTGACCGCAGCGGTTGCGACGGCCCCGGCGGTGTGGGCGCAGGAAAGCGTCAGCCGTGATCCGGCCGGGCCCTACATCAGTGGTAGTTACGGTGGTTACAAGTCCCACGGCGGTGAGTTCGAGGATGAGAACGATCTGCTGGGTGTTGCGCTGGGCTACCAGTTCACGCCCTTCTTTGCCCTCGAGGCGGAGTACATCGATTTCGGTAACTTCGGCGAGGATGATGTGGATGCCAAGCTCAAGGGCGCGGGACTCAGTGCGGTCGGGCGATTGCCACTGACCGACAGCTTCGGGGTCTACGGCAAGGCCGGTGCGTTCGTCTCCGCCCTGGATGTGGATGCGTTCGACGAGAGCGAGACCTACGACGAGGTCAGTCCCTTTGTCGGCGCCGGTGTGGACTTCCGGGTGACGCCAAAGCTGACGGCGTTCGCGGAATACAATCGCTACAACGTCGATGTTGACGAGGATGACTTCAACGGCCAGGTCACCAATGATGGACCGGAGTTTGATACCGGCCGGGTCGGTCTGAAATATCAGTTCTGATGGTGAAAGGCCTCGGCCAGGGATGGCTGAGCCCCTCTTGTTCTCCACATCAAAAGTGTCAGAAAAATATACAGCTCGATGCCGCCAGCATCCCCGATGATTTTACTTCGGGAAAGCTTTCAGGCGCTTAGAGAGCTGGCACTGAATATGCTGAACTTTTACGGTCCCCCGATCCTATCCCCGGGAGGTGGTCGTTATGGTTCGGCGCTTCTTTTCTTTTCCCCGCCACGCCCGCTCTTTGACGTGTGCTACTGGATTGTTCCTCACCCTGTTTCTGGTGCTGGCCCTTTTACCATTGCGTGCGTCTGGCGCCGAGCTACTGGTGTCTCTCTCATCGGATCGAAGCTCGCCCCAGAGCCTTGAGACAGCGCCGCTACAGGACCAGGTCTATATTTTTGTGGGCGATGCCAATGCGGTGGATCAGGTTCGCTTCTATCTGGACGGTACACTTGTCAAGACTGAAAACCGCGTTCCCTGGGACTTTGCCGGCACTACTCCGGATGATCTGGCCTATGCCTACGACACCCGTAACCTGGTGGATGGCAACTACCAGGTCAGTGCCGAGCTTTACCAGGGTGGTTCGGTGGTACAGACCCTTCAGGGGTTGATGCAGGTTGCCAACCAGCCGCCACCGGAGCCGGGGGGTGAGGCCGGGCAGCTGCATACCGGTTGGCAAGGCAATCCTTCCGGATCGCTGGCAGTGATGTGGTTCTCGCCGCTTGCGGGAACTCCGGCTACGGTGAGCTACCGCCGGGCTGGTGAGAGTGCCTGGGCGCAGGCCAGTGGTACGGTCAGTCACTCCACAGCGGATGGTCAGTATCTGTTGGTCAACCTTGAGGGACTGCTTGCGGATACGCGTTATGAGTTTCGTGCAGCGCTGGCTCCGGACGTTTGGAGTCGGGTATACGAGAGTTATACCGCACCTGCACCGGGGCCCGCGGACTTTGATGCAATTTTTGTTGCCGATACCGGCCTGGTCGGTCGTCTTGACGGGCTGGCCACCGGTACAGAGCAGGTGATTCTGGAGATTGCCCTGCGCAATCCGCGGTTGGTGCTTTTGGGCGGTGACTACGCCTATTTCAATACCGATAAGCGCTATGTCACTCTCGAGCGTTCCATTGCCGCCTGGTTTGACCAGATGTCGGCAATCGCCAGTCAAAGCCCGATGATGCCGACCTATGGCAACCATGAAGTGCTGTTGGGGGAGGGCTTTGACACCTGGGTTAATTACTTTGTGACGCCCGAAGGCTGGAATGGTCGTCGGATGTACAGCTTTGATGCCGGTGAGGCTCATTTTGTATCGATCTTCGGACTGAATGAGTACGAGCAGCTTCCGCAGGATGCGCTGGACTGGTTGAGCGCCGATCTGGCAGCTGCCAGAGGCCGGGGCCAACGCTGGCTGGTACCTTATCTGCACGCGGCCCCATTCTCGGAGGGCACCAATCATTCCTCTGCCCTGCCACTTCGTGACCAGCTCGGGCCGATCTTTGAGGCTGCGGGTGTCCAGGTGGTACTCACTGCCCACGATCAGTCCTATGAACGAACCTATCCGCTGGTCAATGTGCCTGCCACGAACACGCCTACGTCAGACAATCGCCATTGTTATGGTCCAGAGGATGGTGTGAGCTGGCTGAAGGTTGCCCCCGGTGGCAAGCTGAGCAATATCTCTCTCGACTTCTCGCCCTGGCGTACGTCCGAGCCGCCTGCGTGGACGGTGTTCCGGAATAATACCCTGCACCATTTTGCCCACCTTTCGGTAACGGCCACGGGCACGTTCGATGTGGATGTGTTCGGAGTTGAAGGCGATGGTTCTGTGCCGCTGCAGATAGACCGGGTCAGGTATTCGTTCAATGGCTGTGCGCCGGAGATGGTGGCGCAGCCTCGGCAGGTTGCATTGCTTGCCGAGCCGGGTGAGGTGGTCTCTGAAAGTCTGAATGTAACCGGTGGCGATGGCGCTGCACTTGATTTTGACATCAGCCAGGTCCCGGGCTGGTTGTCGCTTTCTCAGGTCTCAGGAGTGACGCCGGCAAGTATAGAGTTAGTGGCAGATGCCTCCGGTTTGGCGGTCGGTGAGTACCGCGGCATCTTGCAGATCACTGCCGGGGAAGACAATGCCACCTGGGTGCCGGTGGTGTTGCGGGTTGGCGCTTCCAGTTATGGTCTCTGGGTGTCAAACAGCCCCGAGCGGACGGGAGCCGTTCCCCTGGAAGGCGCCATATTGCAGGGTGAACAATACATTTTCACCAGTCCGGATACCGACGTTAGCCAGGTGCGTTTTTACATGGACGATCCGACCGGTACCGGCGTTGTCACCAAAACCGAGAATGTACCCCCGTTCGATCTGGCCGGCACTGCCGCCGATGATACCGCTTATCCCTATGACACCGGGACGCTGGCGGATGGTGGCCATGAACTGGGCGCCCGCCTCACAATTTCCGGGGGGCTTGAGGTTCTGGTGTCGGCCGGATTCATGGTGGCCAATGATGTCCCGCAGCTGGATGCCACCCCGGGCAGCGTTCTGTTCGGACTAACGCCGCCTCAGTCACTGGCTCAGCAGGATGTCCTGGTACAGATGACCGATGGCAGTAACCCGAACTACAGCGCGCGCAGCACGGCGGCCTGGCTGGGCGTCGAGCCCCTTGCCGGAGTGCTACCTGAAACGCTTGTGCTGACCGCCGATGCCTCGGCGCTTTCCCCCGGCCAGTACCAGGCGGATGTAGTGATTGAAGCAGGGACCGGAGAGCAACTGAGTGTCCCGGTCAGTCTCGTCTATGACCAACCCTCGCTCTACTCCCTGGCGGTATCCCTGGCGGCGGACCGGAGCAACCCGGTGCCGCTTGACGGCTCAAGCCTGAGCGGTGAGGTGTACATCTTTGTGCCTGACCTCGACGGCATGAAGAGGGTGGCGTTCTATCTGGATGATCCGGACCGACTGGGCAGCCCGATCAAGGTGGAAAACCGTGCCCCCTGGGATTTCGCGGGCACGGTTACCAAGCCTCCGCGTGATGCATACGGATTCAGCCTTGAGGGATTGGCAGGCCAGCACGTTATTACCGCGGTGATCACGGACGCTGGTGGCGACGAAGTAGTGCATGGAGTATTTGACGTCAGTCCCTGACGGGACTGACGTACGAGGGCTGTTACTGTACGTTCTCCAGCTCACCAAACCGGTCAGCAAACAACGCAGACGACAGATACCGCTCCGCCGAATCCGGCAGCACCACCACGATGTTCTTGCCCCGGTGCTCCGGCTGCTTGCTGACGCGAATCGCGGCGGCTACGGCGGCACCACAGGAAATCCCGCACAGGATGCCTTCTTCCTGCATGAGTCGATGAGCCATGTCCATGGCTTCTTCATTGGTTATTGCTTCCACCTGATCCACCAGATCCAGATCCAGGTTTTTGGGTACGAAGCCGGCGCCGATGCCCTGGATTTTATGGGGGGCAGGCTTGGGCTCCTCGCCATTCAGGGTTTGGGTGATGATCGGGGAATCGGTGGGCTCCACGGCGACCACGGTGATGTCCTTGCCCTTGGTGCCCTTGATGTAGCGAGCCACACCGGTGAGCGTACCACCTGTGCCGACCCCTGAGACGAAAATGTCCACTTCGCCGTCGGTGTCGTTCCAGATTTCCGGGCCGGTGGTGTCCTCATGGATACGGGGGTTGGCCGGATTCTGGAACTGCTGGGGCAGGAAGTGGTTGTCCGGGTCGGACGCGAAGATTTCCTCGGCCTTGGCGATGGCGCCGGGCATGCCTTTGGCCGGCTCGGTCAGCACCAGTTCGGCGCCCAGGGCCTTGAGTACCTTACGGCGTTCCAGGCTCATGGACGCGGGCATGGTCAGGATCAGCTTGTAGCCACGGGCGGCGGCGACGAAGGCCAGGGCGATGCCGGTGTTGCCGCTGGTGGGCTCGACGATGGTCATGCCGGGTTTCAGGGTGCCGCGTTTCTCTGCATCCCAGATCATGGCCGCACCGATCCGGCACTTTACCGAGTAGGCCGGGTTGCGGCCCTCGATCTTGGCCCAGATGGTGGCGCCGTCACTGACGCGGTTGAGTTTGACGAGCGGCGTGTTGCCGATGGACAGGGAGTTGTCCTGATAGATTCGTGCCATGGCGTTATCCTCCTTTTTGAGGCCATCATAGCACCGGATCGCCAGCCGTGGGGCCAGTGCCGCCCGTCCTTTTTTCAGCCCAGTTCGCTATTGAGCCAGGCCGAGAGCTGGGCGCCGGGCATGGCACCGCTCTTGCGGGCAATTTCGTGCCCGCCCCGGAACAGGATCAGGGTGGGAATGCTGCGAATGCCATACTGGCTGGAAGCTTGCGGAGCCTGTTCGGTGTTGAGCTTGGCAAAGGCGACTTTACCGGCCCAGTTGCGGGCCGCCTGCTCGAACTCCGGTGCCATGGCTTTGCACGGGCCGCACCAGCTGGCCCAGAAGTCGACCAGCACGGGCAGGTCGGACTGGCCGGTAAAGCCGGCCATGGAGGCATCATCAAGATTGGCCACATCGCCATTGAGCAATGGCTTCTTGCAGGCACCACAGTTGGGCTTGTCTCCCAGGCGGGCGGCCGGTACGCGGTTGGTCCTCAGGCAATGGGGGCACTTGATCTGGAGTGGATCAGACATCGGGTACTCCTCGGAAAGTGGGTCTGATTACCAGATAGTTCCGCCGGTGCCTGAATTCAAGCCCGGCTCATTGATTGACGTCGCGCCCGGTGTAATAGGAAAAGTCCGGCTTCTGAGGATGGTGCTGGTCGTCGGTCATATAGGCGGAAGTCAGTACGAACTCGGCGGTGGCCCGGTTGCAGGCCACGGGAATGTTCCACAGGGCGGCAATGCGCAGCAGGGCCTTGATGTCCGGGTCGTGGGGCTGGGGTTCCAGCGGATCCCAGAAAAACACCAGCAGGTCGATCTCGCCCTCTGCAATCTTGGCGCCTATCTGTTGGTCGCCGCCCAGCGGGCCGCTCAGCAGGCAGTTGAGATCGTCCCGCCCGAGGCTCTCCCGCAACAGCCGACCGGTGGTGCCGGTGGCATAGAGGCGCAGGGGAGCCAGCCTGGTCCGGTTTTCGTTTGCCCAGTCCACCAGCTCCTTCTTCTTGTTGTCGTGCGCCACAAGGGCGACGGATTTTACGGCCATTTGCGGTAAAGTCTCCTGTTATGAATCAAGGTTGGCAGTCAGTGTTCCACAGCCTGACGCCAGACGAAATAGGAAAGAAGGTTTATGAGCACCACGCAGTTTGACTGGCAACACACTCCGGCGGCGGTTTGGCGCCGCCACCGCTCGGGTCTGCGGGCGATCCGGCGGCTGGACCCGATCAGCTGGAGCGATCTCAAGGGCATCGACCGGCAGAAGCAGGCGCTGGCCCGCAATACCGAACGCTTCCTGGCCGGTGAGCCCTCCAACAACGCGCTGCTCTGGGGCTCCCGGGGCACCGGCAAGTCGTCGTTGATCAAGGCCCTGTTGAACCGGTATCGGGATCAGGGGCTCCGTATGATCGAGGTGGACAAGGACGACCTGGTGAACCTGCCCGAGATCGTCGATGACATCTGTGATCTGCCGTTTCGGTTCGTCATCTTCTGCGACGACCTGTCGTTCGATGTCGGTGAATCCGGCTACAAGGCCCTGAAGAGTGTGCTGGAAGGCTCCCTGGAGTTGCCGCCGGAAAACGTCCGGGTGTACGCCACTTCCAATCGCCGGCACCTGATGCCGGAGTTTATGAGCGACAATCTCAAGAGCGAGGTACGGGACGGCGAACTGCATCCGGCGGAGGCGATCGAGGAGCAGGTGTCGCTCGCGGACCGGTTCGGCCTGCAGCTGTCGTTCTATCCGTTCGCGAAAGATGTCTATCTGGAGGCCATCGACGCCCTGTTTCCGGAAGTGCAGGACCGGGATGCCCTGCACCTGGAAGCCATCCGCTTTGCCACCGGCAAAGGCGTGCGCAACGGGCGTACCGCCCAGCAGTTTTTCCGGCAGGTGGCCGGAGACAGCCGGTTCCGCTGAGCTACTGCCGCCTGGCCATCTTGATGAAGTGGTGATGGACGATACGGATGCCCAGGAACACCAGGGCCATGACTACAGGGATGGCAATGCCCAACACCAGGGTCTTGTTGAAGGCTACGCCGCTGTCGTAAAGCGCGTCCAGTCCCAGTTTCAGCAGGCCGATCAGGTAGTAGGAGATAGCCACCACGGAGAAGCCTTCCACGGTGTGCTGCATCATCAGCTGGATACGTGACCGGCGGTCCATGGAACTGAGCAGCTGCTGATTCTGGCTCTGGATGGCCAGCTCCACCCGGGTGCGCATCATGTCCGAGGCCCGGTCCACGCGCCGGCTGAGATCTTCAACCCGCTCGCTTACGGCCTCGCAGGTTTTCACCGCCGGCGTCAGCCGCCGGGTCATGAATTCGGTCATGGTCAGGTGGCCGGAAAGCTCGTCTTCCCGCAACTCCTCCAGTCGGGTCAGCACCAGGCGATGGTAGGCCCGGGTGGCAGAGAAGCGGAAGGTGGAATGGGCACGGAAGGCCTCGATCCGGGCGGCGATGTTACTCAGCTCACTCAGCAGCTTCTGCTCGTCCACGTCCTGGTTGTCGGCCAGGGCCTGGGTGATGATTGCCAGCTTCTGGTCCATGTCGTTCAGGGACGGGGTGATTTCCCGGGCCACGGGCAGGGCCAGCAGGGACATCAGCCGGTAGGTCTCGATCTCCATCAGGCGCTGAGTGAGGCGGCCCAGCTGGCTGTTGGACATGTGGTGGTTCTGGACCATGAACCGACCGAAGCCGTCACTGTGCAGCTTGAAGGTGCCCCAGATCCTGGCCGCGCCTTCCTGGGGGCTGCTACCCACCAGGCGCAGGCCCTCGAAATGCTGGCGGACAAAGGCAAGGTCGCTGGCGGCATCGTGGGATGACGGGCGGATGTCCACGTGGAAGGCGGCAATCACGGTGCCTGCCAACTGCTCCAGCCAGCCCTCGGGCAACGGTGTGATCCCGGTCTCGGTGAAAGGATCGGCACTGCTTTCGGCCAGATTGGTAAACGTGTAGGAGGCGAACTCCATGTGCATTTCCCGGCGCACCTTCAGGGTGCCGAAGGTCTGCTCGAAACAGCCAACCTCCTCTTCGGGAACCGGGTAGCCCAGCAGTCGGTGGAGTTCCTGCAGGTGCCGGAACTGCTCCCGGCGCTGCTCCGGTGTGGTCAGGATGGCCATCTGGGTCACCCGCGCCGGCGTAGGCAGTACCTGAAAGGGCCGGGAATGGAGTTCGTTGTACAGGTCATCCCGCAGGGGATGGATGTCGAGATGTTCCAGTCGTGTGCTCACAGCAGAATCCGGGCTTATCTGGGCTTGACCGGGATGATAACCCGGAAACGCACCCCGTCAATGCCACCATGGTTCTCATTGGCAGCTTCGACCCGGCCACCATGGTACTCGGCAATCAGTCGCACGATCAGCAGACCCTGCCCCAGGTGGCCCTCGCCGCTGCCTGCCCGGTGGGATACAAAGGCGCCGAAAATGTCGGCAGAGCCATCCTCCGGCAAGGCCGAGCCCTGGTTGAACACGGACAGTTCCAGGTGTTCCGGTTGCTGTGTCAGGGCGACCTCGATCAATCCATGCTCGGGGGTGAAGTCCCGGGCGTTGTCCACCAGCTTGTCCAGCAATTGCACCATATGTTCCGGGGAACCGGTCAGGTTACAGCCGTGTTCCGGGCCCACGTATCGAATCTGGTGGGTGCTGTCCAGGCCCTGGTAGGCGGCCGTGGCGCCGGCGGCCACTTCGGCCAGGTCAAAGGGTTCCCTGTCAGCCTGGTCGAAGCTCTGTTCCAGTCGTGCCGCTTCGCTCATGCCGTGGAGGATCTGGCGCAGACGTTCCGTGGCGTTTGAAGCGCGCTCCAGGTACTGCTGGCGCTCCGCCTCGGACTGGGCATGGGCGAGATTTTCCAGGGAGGAGCGCACGATCGCGACGGGGGTCTTCAGCTCGTGGGACAGTCGGCGGGAAAAACTTTCCAGATAGCGGTTATAGCCATGCAGCCTTTCCACCATTTGGGCAAAGTGTGCCTGCAGCTGGCCCAGTTCATCGCGGCTACTGGTCTCGGGGAGGGTACCGGTGATCCGGCCGTCCTCGTCCACGGTGGCGCTCACCAGCCGCTGCAGGCGGGCAATGCGCCAGGACAGCCAGCTGGCGTAGCCAAGCAGAACCAGGGTCAGGGCAACGATGATCAGGGTGCTGCGGGCAATCACCGAGCCCAGGGTAGAGCCGGAAAGGGTCAGCAACTGGTCCAGGGATTGTTCCAGAATGAGGGTCCGGTCCCCGAAAACCGGCTTGGTGACCAGCAGCCATCGGCTGTCATCCGGGTGCCGGAAAAGGCCCTGTTCCGGCAGGGAGCGGGCCTCCAGCTGGCGGGCCTGGTCAGGGAGGACCCCGGGCTCCGGTTGGTAGATCTGGATCAGGTAACGCAGGACGTTGAGGCTGATCTGTTCCAGGACCTGCACGGGACTGAGGCTGTCGAATTCCGGTGACAAATTATTACCGTGCTTGCGGGCTTCGGCAATCACCCAGCCGGCCGGCTCGACAATCCGGGCCTGCTGGCCCGGATCGAGCTGCTGTTCCAGCCGGCGTTCCAGCGCGGGGCGTGGCCCGACCAGTACCGGTAGTGGCTCGAGTGACGTCGCCAATGGGGTTTCCCCGTCACGGTGCGCAGAGAAACCCAGCCGGCTGTTTTCCGGTGGTTGCGGTAACTGGAGCTCCAGCTGCCAGCCCTCGCCGTGCTCTTGCCATGCGCCTTTCACACGGTAATCCGGGCGCGGTTCCCGGCTGTCCGTCTGGCCATAGAGCTCGCCGGGTGCCGACGGTCGAATCAGCCAGGCCTGGTGCCCCGGTGACTGGTCCACCGCTGTGGCTGGTGTCTGTAGCCAGAGTTTCAGGTAATCGTGAGGTTGTTCAGGCATCGCGGGGCTGAAGAACCGGGGCTGGCGCCCGCTCAGGCGGATCAGCAGATACAGGTATTGGCCATTGCTGGCTGCCTGCCACCGGAGTTGCAGTCCGTTGTCGGTCCGGGTGCCTTGCCAGGGCTGGGACGCGGCAGAGTCGTCGTAACCGGGCCATTCGGAACCGTAGCCATCCGCTGTGAACGGTTGAGTCAGGGGTGCAACATAGATGACCGGCGTTTTGGCGGGGATTGCCGGCTCGCCCAGCAGCCGGTCTCCGGCCAGCTCCGCCAGTTGATCGGCGCGGGAGTCCAGTTGTCGGATAGCCTGTTCCCGCAGTGCCGTATCCAGTTCGAGCACGAATTTCAGGCCCGCCCAGGGAATCAGTAGCATCAGCAGGCTGGCAACAAGAAGCTGGCGCTTGAGACTCAAGGGTCAGACCTCATGGGCGTTCCAGCGATAGCCCATGCCGTAGGCGGTCTGGATGCCGTCGAACTGGTCATCCACCTGCTGGAATTTGCGGCGGATGCGCTTGATGTGGGACGTCACGGTGTTGTCATCGAGCACGGTGCTGGCGGCGTCCATCAGCTGATCCCGGCTGCGGACATGGCCGGGGTGACGGACCAGTGAGTGCAGCATCCAGAATTCGGTGACGGTCAGGTCAATGGGCTGGTCGTTCCAGGCTACGGTCATCCGGTCCACGTTCAGGGTGAGCCGGCCCCGCCGGAGCAGCTCATCCGGTTTCTGCAACGCTTCGGCCCAGGCATCGGCCCGGCGCAGGAGTGCGGTGATCCGGGCCAGCAGATGATCGATGCTCATGTCCTTGGTGACATAGTCATCGGCGCCCAGCCGCAGTCCATGAACCGTGTCGATGTCGCTGTCCCGGGCCGTCAGGAAGATGATCGGCAGGGTCATCGACAGCTGCCTGAGATCCTGGCACAGCAGGAAACCGCCTTCCGGCTCATCGCCAAGCCCGACATCAATGATGGCAAGATCCGGCAATTCCTGGTGCAGCGCCTGAAAAGCCGAAGTCCGGTCCCCGTAGGCTGAGACCCGGTAGCCTCGGCGCTCGAAGGCGGCCCGGTAATTGTCCCGGATCGCCGGTTCGTCTTCGATCAGCACAAGGTGTTTCTTCATGGTCATCGACCGGTTGCCTGAATGGAGTTCCTATTTAACCATGGCAACCGGCCAGAACAAGGTCCAGGGGCCTGTTGCCACAATTGATCATTATTCGTCGTCGTATTGTCGCACTCTGCCACGGCCTGAACCTTTCGGGTTGGTGAAATAGCGGTCATCCACGGAATTGATCGGGAAAGGACCTTGTGATGATGCTATCAACGACCCTGCTCAGACTTTCAGTGCCGGCAAAAACCACAACCCGGGCCCGGCTACGCCGGTTCATGGAGGGCATTACTCTTTGGCTGGCGTTTCTGTTGCTTCTGTTCGTTCAGCCCCTTTACGCCGAAGCGAATGTGGCCGACGAACTCCAACCGGGGCTGCTGCATTTTACCGATAGCCGGGGCAATTGGCAGGCGCCCGCGCTGGTGCTTGAAAGTGACTTTGATGTCACGGTCAGCGGACTGATTTCCGACACCCGCCTAACCCGGCGCTTCCGCAACACCAGTGACGACTGGCGCGAAGGCGTCTTTGTGTTCCCACTGCCAGAGAAAGCGAGCGTTTATGCCCTGGCCATGACGGTGGGTGAGCGTACGATTATCGGCGAAGTACGGCCGAAAGAGCAGGCCCGACACGAGTATGCGGAGGCGCGGGACAGCGGCCGGCAGGCTGCGACGGTGGAGCAGCAGCGCCCCAATCTGTTCACTTCCCGGGTAGCCAATATCCCGCCCGGGGAAGACATCACCATCGAGTTGCGCTATCAGCAACCGGTGGATTACCGGAACGGTCAGTTCTCGTTGCGACTGCCCACCACACTGACACCGCGATACATGCCCGGGCCACTGCTGCCGACGGGCGAGGTCTCTGGCTGGAGCGAGGGCTGGGCAATTGCCACCAGGGACGTGCCGGATGCCGATGCCATCAGTCCGTTCACGGTGCGACCGGAGGACGTTTCCGCCGATAGCCACCGGGCCCGGATCAGCGTGTCTCTCAATGCCGGACTGGAACTGGCGGACGTCACCAGCCCCGGCCACGACCTGGAAACCCGGGCCGATGGCCGGCAGGTCCATGTGTCGCCGTCGGAAGGGACAGTGCTGATGAACCGGGACTTCGTGCTCCGCTGGCGCCCCGTTCGTGGCAGTGAGCCGGTGGCAGCGGTCTTCCACGAGCAGTTCGGCGGCGAGGATTACCTGATGACCATGGTGGTGCCCGGGGCCGCTCCGGATCAGACCTTGCCCCGGGAACTGGTGTTCGTGATCGATACCTCCGGTTCCATGGCCGGCGAATCGATACGCCAGGCGAGGCAGGCGCTCGGGCGGGGTCTTGATACCCTCTCCAGCGAAGACCGGTTCAATGTCATCCAGTTCAATTCACAACCCCATGCCCTGTTCATGGCGCCGGTGCCGGCCAATGGCAATAACCTGGCCCGCGCCCGTCGTTATGTCAGCCGGTTACAGGCCGAGGGGGGTACGGAGATGAGCTCGGCCCTGTCGCTGGCGCTCAGCGGTGACCGCGTCGACGGAACAGAGGATGCCGCACGGGTCCGGCAGGTGGTATTCATCACCGATGGTGCCGTGGGCAACGAGGCGGAGCTGTTCCGGCAGATTCACGAGCAGTTGGGCAACCGGCGTCTGTTCACCGTCGGGATCGGTTCGGCCCCCAACATGCACTTCATGCGGGAGGCGGCCCGTTGGGGGAGGGGTACCTATACCGCCGTCAGCAATCCGTCGGATCTCGGTGGCCCGTTGGAGGCCCTGTTCTCGGCCATGGAAGCGCCGATGCTGACAGGGCTTCGGACCGAATGGCCGGCGGCCGGGGCGGAAGTCTACCCGGAACGCCCGGGCGACCTGTTCCGGGGTGAACCGCTGGTCCAGGTCGTTCGCGGTGTGCCGCCGGAGGGGCAGCTATCGATAACCGGCCTGGCACCGGATGGCAGGCGCTGGGAGCGTAAACTGGACCTTCGGCAGTCTGCCGGGGGTGCCGGGCTGCACCGGCGTTGGGCCCGCGCCAAGATTGACAGCCTGCTGGACCGGGCCAGGGTTCAGGGCGAGCAGCCGGACCAGAAGCAGATTGTCCGGCTGGCGATGGCCCACAGCCTGATGTCGCCATTTACCAGCTTCGTGGCGGTGGACAGCACACCGGTGCGCTCGGGCGATGATCCGTTATTCGCTGACAGCGTGCCTACCCTGTTGCCGGCCGGTACCTCGGCCGGAATGTTGCGATATCCCCAGACGGCCACAATTTCACCGCTACTCATTGCCTTGGCGCTGGTCGGCTTGATGTTCAGTGGCGCGATCGTGCTCCTGCGCGGGAGGGTAGCGTTGTGAGCCGGATCCTTTTGTTGCTGCTCAGTTCGTCCGCCACCTTGCTGGTGTTCGGGCTGTGGATTCCCATCAAGGCGGTGGTCGCCCAGGAACTGCTGGCACTTGCCTGGGCGGAAAGCCAGGCCCGGCAGACCGAAACCCGACCCTGGCCCTGGGCGGACACCTGGCCGGTGGCCAGGATGGCGCTGCCGGAACTGGACCGGTCCATGATTGTGCTGGAGGGTGCCCACGGCGAGAGCCTGGCCTTCGGTCCGGGCCGGGTGCTTGGCGGGTTGCCCGGTGAGGGCCCGGTCATCATTGCCGGCCACCGGGATACCCACTTCCGGCAGCTCAACGAGCTGGCGCCGGGAAGCGATATTCGCCTGCAGGGAAAGGATGGCCAGTGGCAGGACTACCGGGTTGAGGCTTCCCGGGTGGTGGACAGTCGCCGGGAGCAGATTGACACCCAGCGCCTGTCCCCTGACACGCTGCTGCTGGTGACATGCTACCCGTTCGAGAGCCTGGATGCCGGCGGGCCGCTGCGTTATGTGGTAACAGCAAGGCGCCAGGCCCCGGCACCGGGTAACTCGCTGGAACAAATTGATACTGTTGCAGGGCTATAGCCTTGGCGTACACTTGTGCGCCAGTTTTATGTAACAGAGAAGCTGTACCTGATGGGTGTTTTGAGAAAGCTGTTGGCGTGGCTGAGCGTGCCGGTAATCAGCCTGTTTGCAATGGTCCTGTACCTTGCCCGCCCGTTCAATCCGGATAACAACCGTATGCTGGGGTGGGTTGTCGCCCGCTTTGGACGCTGTATCCTGGGCATGGAACGCCCGGTGGAAGGCCGGGAGAACATGCCCCGGGATCGGCCCACCGTGGTGATCGCCAATCACCAGCATAACGATGACCTGTTCGTCATGGGGGATCTGCTTCCTCCCCGGACGGTCACCGTCGGCAAATCCTCTCTGGTCTGGTTGCCGTTTTTCGGTCAGGTATTCTGGCTCGGGGGCAATGTCATCCTGAACCGGGGCCGATCCAGGAAAGCCATAGCGGCGATGCAGCTGGTTGGCGAAACCATCGCCCACGACCGGAAAAGCCTGTGGGTGTTCCCCGAAGGTACCCGTAGCCATGGCAAGGGGCTGGGCAGCTTCAAGAAGGGTGCCTTTTATGCCGCGATTGCCTCCGGTGCCCCCATTACGATGGTCTGCGCCAGTGAATACGCCGACAAGACCTGCGGCCTGCTGGGGCGCCGTGAACCGGTGGCCATTCGCATCCTCCCTCCGATCGAAACAACGGATCTCAAGCCCGAGGATGTGCCCGAGCTGATCGAGCGCTGCCGGTCCCGGATGGCCGAAGCCATTACCTCCATCACGCCCGCCTCTGGTGCCGGAAGTGCTTGAAGCACCGCAGGAAACAGGGCAGTCTTTGCGTGGACTGACCGTTTCTTGAAGCATCCTCAGGGAGAGGCGAGAGATGAACCTGATATATTTTCTGATTATTGGTGGTGTGGCCGGCTGGCTGGCCGGGCTGATCATGAAAGGGCGTGGCTTTGGTGTACTGGCCAACATTGGTATCGGTATTGTCGGCTCGTTTATTGGTGGCTTCCTGTTCGGGCTTCTGCAGTTGGCGGCCCACGGCGCTCTCGGCCGGCTGGTGACGGCGACCGTGGGGGCCGTTCTGTTGCTGGCCATCGTTAACAAGATCAAGAAGGGTTAAGCATGATTGTCCCGGTAACCGGTGTCTTTGCCGCTGTAATCGGTTTGCTCCTGCTGGTGCTTTCGGCCCAGGTGGTGAGGTTCCGGCTCAAGTACCGCAAGGGCCTTGGCGTTACCGAGGACCGGGCTTTCGAAGCGGCGGTTCGCGCCCATGCGAATCTGGTTGAGTATGCGCCTCTGGGTTTGCTGATGCTGGGGCTTGCGGAACTCAATGGTGTGCCCAGTGGTTTCGTGTACTGGACCGGCATGGCCCTGGTGGTGGGGCGAATCCTGCACGCCTGGGGCATGATCAATGGCCATGGGGGGCCTCACCCGGCCCGGATGATCGGCATCATCCTGACCTGGCTGGCCATTCTGGTGGCATCATTGCTGTTGTTCTGGAACGTCTGGCAGGTATACGGCGGCTGATCCGTCAAAAAGCAAGCGGGGGCCCATGGCCCCCGTTTTCCGTTGTGGCATGGTCTCCCGGGATTACAGGGCCTGGGCCATTTCCTGGGTCAGGTATTCCAGTTCCACGCGCCGGTTGGCGGAGTGATCCTCGAGAGTGGCCAGCGGCCGGGTTGATCCCCAGTGTGCCAGCTGGATCTGGTTTTCGCCCACGCCTTCCCGGATCAGGATCCGGGCGGTGGTGCTGGCCCGCAATCGGGACAGGAACTGGTTGTAATCCTCAGTGCCGAAGTTGTCGGCATGGCCATGGATTCGTACTTTCAACCCCGGATATTGCCGGAGGTAGGCGGCGTGCCGGCGGATGATCTCCAGATCATCATGGTCCAGAGAATGCTTGTTGAAACCGAAATGAAATTTCATTCGATGAGGTCGTTGCCCCGCAGTGGTGGCCATCGCCGCCGTAAAACCTGATGCCAGCGCCGCTTTGGCCAGCAGTTCCGGGTTGTCCAAAACGAGTACGGTCATGTGCAGTTTCCTTGGTTCCAGTATCCGGTTTTTGTTGTTATTCCTGTTCACTATTGGCGGTGGCAGGAATAACGGCAATTGGCGAAAGGTCGATAGGACGCGGGTGCATCGTCTGGCTGCCACCGATTTAATGTCATTTATATGACTCAGGTGTGACAGTGTCCCGCACCGGCTCCGCTATCTGTGGGGCTGTCCACATTTCTCGGCTTAAGCCGGTGTAACCGTCGCCACAAGACCTATTACACCGGGAAATGCGGGCAGGGCTGTGGTAAAAAAGCAGATTTTCAGGGACAGAATATGATGAATTGTGACCGCCGATGCTGATTATCCCTGCCGAGAACGCCGTTAACTGGAAACGCCCGCCCCTGGTTACTCTGGGGCTGATGTTCGCCTGCCTGCTGGTTTTCCTGTTTTACCAGGGCGGAGACAGCCGCAAGATCGAGCAGGCGGTTGAACAGTATCTATCCCACGATCTCCAGGAGCTGGAAGCGCCGGTCTACGAGGATTACCTGCAACGGCAGATCCAGTTCCGGGGTGAGGAAGAACGTGTCTATGACCTTCGGGAATTCCAGCAGCTGCAGGAGGAGAACGCAGACTTCTGGATCGCCATCAGCCTGATGATGGACCGCGACTTCTACCACTACCTGCTGGAGAACCGCGATATCCTCTGGGCACCGTCGCAGCGGGCATACTGGCTGGATCAGCGGACCGCGATCGAGCGGGACTTCATCAGCCAGCTCAGTGCCCAACAGCTGGGCCTGGTGCCCGCCGATCTCAAACCCTATACCCTGATTACGTACCAGTTCCTGCATGGTGGCTGGGGCCATATCATCGGTAACCTGCTGTTCCTGTTCCTGCTCGGCTTCACGGTGGAGAAGGCGCTGGGCCCGGGGCGGTTTCTGGTGGCCTACGTGGTGTGTGGTGCCATTTCCGGCCTGGTGTTCACGGCCTTTTCCGCGGGAAGCCCGCTCCCCCTGGTAGGGGCTTCGGGGTCGATCTCGGGTCTGATGGGCATGTACGTTGCCATCTACGGTTTGCAGAAGATCCGGTTTTTCTATTTTCTCGGCGTGTACTTCAACTATTTCCGGGCACCGGCGCTGGCCATGCTGCCGGTCTGGCTGGGCAAGGAAATCTACGATTACTGGTTCGCCGGAGCGACCGGTGTCGCCTACATGGCCCACGCCGGCGGCCTGGTAGCGGGGGCCGGCCTGGTCTGGCTGTTCGGACGCAGCTGGCTGCATGTGCGGGAGGAATTCTTCGAGCCGGAGGAAGCCGAACAGGATGCCCGCTTTACCACCAGCTATGCCCAGGCCATGGCGAGCCTGGGCCGGATGGAATTCGATCTGGCCCGCCGGCAGTTTGAGGCCCTGCGCCAGCATTATCCGGATCGGCCCATCTTGCTGGAGCACCTGTACCAGCTGGCCAAGCTGAGGCCGGACCTGCCCGCCTACCGGGACCGTACCCGGGAACTGATGGAAGATGCCCTTAGCCGGCGTCAGCCAGAGCAGATGGTTGAAGTATGGGAGGAATATCTCGGCAAGGGCGAGCATCACCAGCCGTTGGCCGCCGAGGACCACAACCGGGTGCTGTTTACCAGCTTGAAACAGCAGAATTTCAAGGCCGCCGAGAAGGCGTTCGAACGGTTGCGGGCGACGGGAGATGAATTGCTGACGTCAGAGGCCTGCCGGCTGCTGGTAAGCGAGTTCGAGAAGCGGGAGATGGAGCCGAAGGCGCGGCATTATCGGCAGTTGCTGACCTGAGCGGAGGGGCTGGCGGTGAAAACGGGGTCAGAAGAAAGCGTTCTTCTGACCCCTACGTCAGACCAACCTCGCGAGTTCGTCTCCAAACCGGGGTCAGATGAATGCTTTCATCTGACCCCAACTTCACGTTCATCCCTCACTCCGTTACAGCAAAGCTCGCCTTCGGCCCCTTCAGCGGCTCCTGCTTCTCCGCCTGTTCCAGATACGTCCCGATTTGCCCATGCAGCGGATGACTCGGGCACTTTTTCTGGATAAACGTCAGGAAGGCCGTCGCCTTCTCCCACTGTTGCAGGCCGTTGGCCAGGATTTGCGCCACCAGCAGATACGCCGGGGCCAGCTGGTCGCTGTCCGGGAACCGTTTGTGGAAATCCTGGAGCAGGCGCAGGGCGGGTTTGAAGCGGCCACGGTGATACATGGCGCGAGCGCAGCGGACAGACAGCTCCGGGTCCTCAAGCCGGAAGGTGGGTTCGGCCTCCTGCAGCAGGGAAACCAGTTTGGCAATGCTCTCGCCGTCGTTGCTGTTCGCCAGCCAGTTGAGAATCCGGGCATGATAACGATGCAGCTCTGGCACATCCTTGCGGGCCATCAGCAGCTTGTACAGCTGGGCGATTCTCAGAGCATTTTCCGGGTCCCGTTTCAAGGCTTCCCTGAGCATGGACTGCACCCGGTCGTAATTGCCGTCCTTGAGGTTCATGTCGATATCGGCATCAAAGCGGGCGCTCCTGTCCCGACTCTGCGCCTGGGCAAGGGTCTCACCATCCTGAACGTCTGCCGCAAAACCCAGCTCCTCCTGGTACTGGAACAGCAGGTAACCGAGCATATGGAACAAGATCAGGGTGAAGGTACTGTTCAGGAAGCCGGCCAGGGGCTGGGAGAACCATAGCGGGAAGTGGTTCAGGGCGAAATCCTGTGCGGCACCGGAGGCCAGGGTGAGCAGGATCAGATAGCCGTAGAGCAGGAAGTAGGGTGTCCCGATGCGGGAAATCAGCAGAGCCAGGTTCATGGGATTCACGGCCGCCCCCACCGAGCGTTCCATGGCCAGAACCATGATGCTGGCGGGCAGGGCCAGCACGACAAAGGCGATGGCCAGCATTCCCAGGATTGGGCCGCCGAGCATGGCCGCGGCCCCGACGAGACCACCCATCACCACGAACACCAGAAGTTGCAGAACCACGATATCAAAGCCGCTGCCGGTAAAGGCTACGGCCACAGGCGGTGGTTTCATGTGGCCTTCGGCGGTGTGATTGATCACAGCGTAGGTATACTTGAACAGAGCCAGGGCGAGCACAATCCAGATCAGGATGCCGATCAGGTTTGCCGGGGCGATTACCGGCACCAGGGTGCAGATGGCAATCACGATCAGCGGATCACTGTGGAACGGGTAGCGGAAAAACGCGCCGATCCGGTTCCAGAACGGGACCGCCTCGGTGGCCGCACCGAGGTAGCGCATCGCCTTGCTGCAATGCGGACAGAGCGCCTTGCGCTGGCGGGTATCGGCATCGGGCATGCAGCGGCTGCAGTAGTGGATCTGGCATTCGCCGCAGTGCCATTTGGCGGGTTCACCGGGGTGGTAGTGGCAATCGTGTTTCACAGCGGGTCGGGTTCCTGGTCCGTCAGAGTCAGGCGGGTCATGATGACAGAACTGAACGGGCCGCGCAGCTACCTGGTTAACAGGTAGACTGTCAGCTCACACTCTCCGTATTGAACGGAAGACATTCGGGTCCGGAGGAGTCTTGCAACACGATAACCTGCAACAGCCGGCTGATTCCGTTGGCGGGCATCAGCCCTACCGCTGGCGCGACATCTTTCTGCTGGCACTCAAGCACAAACCGCGTCTGGTGCGCGCCAACCTGCTGGCGATCCTGGCAACGGTCATGGCCGTACCGGTGCCCCTGTTGCTGCCGGTACTGGTGGACGAGGTTCTGCTGGACGAAGCCGGGCCGGTACTTCCGGTCATGGATGCCATCCTGCCTGCCGCGTGGCAGGAGCCTGTGGTCTACATTGGGTTGATGGTGGTGGCAGCGCTGCTGCTCCGGTCCGCCGCACTGTTCTTCAATGTCCTGCAATCCCGGGAATTTTCCAAGGTTTCCAAGGATGTCGTGTTCCGCATGCGCTCCCGGCTGCTGGGCCGGCTCCAGCGTGTGGCCATGTCGGAGTATGAGACCCGTGGTTCCGGGGCCATCAGTAGCCACTTCATCACCGATCTGGACACCATGGACCAGTTCCTCGGTACCACCATCAGCCGGTTCCTGGTGGCCAGCCTGACCGTAATCGGTACCGCTGTTGTATTGCTGTGGGTGCACTGGCAACTGGCGTTGCTGATTCTACTGTTCAACCCGCTGGTAATCTTCGCCACCATCCTGATCGGCAAGCAGGTCAAGGAGCTCAAGCGTCGGGAGAACAGCGCCTACGAGGAATTCCAGGGCGACCTGACCGAAACCCTGGACGCCATTCACCAGCTCCGGGCGGCCAACCGGGAAAAACACTACCTGCGACTGTTGATCGACCGGGCGCGGGTGGTCCGGGATCATGCCATTCGCTTCCAGTGGCGAAGTGATGCGGCCACCCGGGCCAGTTTTGCCCTGTTCCAGTTCGGTGTGGACGTGTTCCGGGCCGCGGCGATGGTCACGGTTCTACTCAGCGACCTGAGCATCGGCATGATGTTCGCCATCTTCGGCTACCTGTGGTTCATGCTCACTCCGGTCCAGGAAATGCTGAACATGCAATACGCCTGGTTCGCCGCCAACGCTGCCCTGGGGCGCATTAACCGTTTGCTGGAACTAAAGGAGGAGCCGCGCTATCCCGCACTGGAGGACCCGTTCCGTGGCCACCACACGGTAAGCCTGACGCTGCGGGATATTCATTTCGGTTATGACGACGAGCAGGTGTTGCAGGGCATTAACCTCCATCTTGATGCCGGTGAAAAAGTGGCGGTGGTCGGTGCCAGCGGTGGTGGCAAATCCACCCTGGTGCAGATCATCCTCGGCATGTACACGCCGCAGCAGGGTGAGGTGCTGATCAACGATGTGCCGGTGCAGCGGATCGGGCTGCCGAGGCTGCGGGAACATGTGGCCACCGTGCTGCAGCATCCTGCCCTCTTCAACGACACCGTCCGGCAGAATCTCACCCTGGGCCGGGACAAGCCGGATGCCGAGCTGTGGGAGGCGTTGCGTATTGCCCAGCTCGACACCATGGTGGCGGCCATGCCCAAGCAGCTGGATACCGTGATCGGCCGTCAGGGTGTCCGCTTGTCAGGGGGGCAGCGCCAGCGCCTGGCCATTGCCCGGATGGTACTGTCCGATCCGTCGCTGGTGATTCTGGACGAGGCCACCTCGGCGCTGGATGCCGAGACCGAATATCAGCTGCATCGGGACCTGGAGGGTTTTCTCAGGCAACGGACCACCCTGATCATCGCGCATCGGCTCAGTGCCGTGAAACAGGCGGATCGTGCCTGCGTGTTCGAGGATGGCCGAATCATCGAGGAGGGGCGGCATGAGGAGCTGATTGCCCGGGAAGGTATCTATGCCCAGCTGTACGGGGAGCGCCAGACCTGAGATCCGGGCCGGCGGTGAGCCTGTTCTTTCTCTGCAACTTTCGGTGTCGACCTTGGTCTGATATTCACGGAAGTGATCCCGAACATTCACCGGCCATCGGTTGAAGTCCTGCCAATAGCTGCAATAGTTAAAGGTGACTTCACAATGCCGTGCCTTGTCATCACCCTGTTTGGTCTGTCGCGGAGCGCGTTCTTGCAAGCAGTATGATGAAAGGGCTCCCGAGAAGCCTTCCGGAATGTTCGGATAACGACGAAAAGGAGGCACCACATGTCGAATGAAAGTCTTGGAAAAGACAGCCTGAATAGCCTTTCCGCCCTGGATGCGGGTGGCAAGACCTTCCATTACTACAGCCTGCCCGAGGCAGCCAAAACCCTGGGCGATCTCAACCGCCTGCCGTTCTCCCTAAAGGTCTTGATGGAGAACCTGCTGCGTAACGAGGATGGCCTCACGGTCGACCGGTCCCACATCGATGCCATGATGCAGTGGCTCAAGGATCGCAGATCCGATACCGAGATCCAGTTCCGTCCGGCCCGTGTGCTGATGCAGGACTTCACCGGGGTGCCCGGTGTGGTCGATCTGGCGGCCATGCGTGAAGCGGTCAAAAAGGCCGGCAAGGATCCGGCGTTGATCAACCCTCTGTCGCCGGTGGACCTGGTGATCGATCACTCGGTGATGGTGGACAAGTTTGGTGATGCGTCCTCGTTCAAGGATAACGTGGCCATCGAGATGGAGCGCAACCAGGAGCGATACGAGTTCCTGCGCTGGGGCCAGCAGGCCTTCGACAACTTCCGGGTGGTGCCACCGGGTACCGGTATCTGTCACCAGGTGAACCTGGAGTACCTGGGCAAGACCGTCTGGCAGAAAGACATGGACGGCAAGACCATCGCCTATCCGGACACCCTGGTGGGGACTGACTCCCACACCACCATGATTAACGGCCTGGGCATCCTGGGCTGGGGTGTTGGCGGTATCGAAGCCGAAGCCGCCATGCTCGGTCAGCCGGTTTCCATGCTGATTCCCGAGGTGATCGGTTTCAAGATTACCGGCAAGTTGCGGGAGGGCATCACCGCAACGGATCTCGTGCTTACCGTCACCGAAATGTTGCGCAAGAAAGGTGTGGTGGGCAAGTTCGTCGAATTTTACGGCGATGGCCTGAAAGACATGCCGGTGGCGGACCGGGCCACCATTGCCAACATGGCCCCGGAATACGGTGCCACCTGTGGTTTCTTCCCCGTGGATGAGCAGACCCTCACCTACATGCGCCTGACCGGTCGCGATGACGCCCAGCTGGAGCTGGTGGAAGCCTACGCCAAGGCCCAGGGCCTGTGGCGCGAGCCGGGCCATGAGCCGGTGTATACCGATACTCTGGAATTGGATATGGGCGATGTCGAGGCCAGTCTGGCCGGCCCCAAGCGTCCTCAGGATCGGGTCGCCCTGAAAAACATGAAAGCCTCCTTCGAACTGCTGATGGAAACCGCCGAGGGGCCCGCCGAAAACAGGGAAGCCAACCTGGAATCTGAAGGTGGCGGTACCGCTGTGGGTGCGCAGGATGCCTATTTTGAACATCCGGCCAGTCAGCCCTTGCACATGAACGGGGAAAAGAGTCGCCTGGACCCGGGCGCCGTGGTGATTGCCGCGATTACCTCCTGCACCAACACCTCCAACCCCAGCGTGATGATGGCCGCCGGCCTGATCGCGAAAAAAGCGGTGGAGAAGGGGCTGAGCACCAAGCCCTGGGTGAAGACCTCGCTGGCCCCGGGTTCCAAGGTGGTTACCGACTATCTGGCGGTGGCCGGTCTGCAGGAAGATCTGGACAGGCTCGGCTTCAACCTGGTGGGCTACGGTTGCACAACCTGTATCGGCAACTCCGGTCCGCTCCCGGAGGAAGTGGAGAAGGCCATTACGGATGGTGACCTGACGGTCGCGTCGGTGCTCTCCGGTAACCGCAACTTCGAGGGCCGGGTGCATCCGCTGGTGAAAACCAACTGGCTGGCGTCGCCGCCGCTGGTAGTGGCTTACGCGCTGGCCGGTAACGTACGCGTCGACCTGAGCAAGGACGCGCTGGGTAACGACAAGGACGGCAACCCGGTCTATCTGAAAGACCTGTGGCCGAGCCAGAAGGAAATCGCGGAGGCCGTGGAGCAGGTGAAAACCGACATGTTCCGCAAGGAATATGGCGAGGTGTTTGAGGGCGACGAGACCTGGAAGTCCATCAAGGTGCCCGAGAGCAAGGTGTACGAGTGGTCCGACAAGTCCACCTATATCCAGCATCCGCCGTTCTTCGAGGGTATGGGCGAACAACCGGATCCTATTGAGGATGTCCGGGATGCCAATATCCTGGCGCTGCTGGGTGACTCGGTGACCACCGATCACATCTCACCGGCCGGTTCCTTCAAGCCGGACACTCCGGCCGGCAAATACCTGCAGGAGCATGGTGTGGAGCCGAAAGATTTCAACTCTTACGGCTCCCGTCGGGGTAACCACGAAGTGATGATGCGCGGCACCTTCGCCAACGTGCGCATCAGGAACGAGATGCTCGATGGCGTGGAAGGCGGATTCACCAAGTTCGTGCCCACCGGCGAGCAGATGGCCATCTACGATGCCGCCATGAAATACCAGGAAAGCGGCACGCCGCTGGTGGTCGTTGCCGGCAAGGAGTACGGTACCGGCTCGAGCCGCGACTGGGCGGCGAAAGGTACCCGCCTGCTCGGGGTCAAAGCCGTGGTGGCGGAATCCTACGAACGCATCCACCGCTCCAACCTGATCGGCATGGGGGTAATGCCTCTGCAGTTCCCGGAAGGTGTGGACCGCAAGAGCCTGAAGCTCACCGGTGAGGAAACCATCAGCATCGAGGGTCTGTCCGGCGACATCAAACCGGGCCAGAGCCTGAAGATGACGGTGAAGTACAAGGATGGCTCTACCGACAGCTGTGAACTCAAGTCGCGGATTGATACCGCGAATGAGGCGGTGTACTTCAAGCATGGGGGGATCCTGCACTACGTGGTGCGTGAGATGCTGAAGACCGCCTGACGGAGTGAAAGTGGGGTCAGATGAAGGCCTTCATCTGACCCCATCTTCACCCCGTGTTTTACCCTTCGATTTCAGGTAAGCTGGCGCCCTTCCCGACAACCCGTTGAACGAAGACAAGGTCCCATGGCTGAATCCTCCCGAGACGACATCAAGGCCAAACTCAACCTCGAAACCTCCCGCATCAACTGGCACGAACTCCAGACCTACTTTGCCCGGGGGCAGGTCGTGCGCGTGGCGCCGGAGCTGGATTTGCTGGAGGTTGCCGCCGAACTCACCGCCGATAACAAGGCGCAGTTCGAGCAGTGGATGCAGAAAGGGCAGGTGGGGGATGTAGCCCCTGACGTAGCCCGGACCTGGTACGATCGCAATGCCGAGCTCTGGGCCGTGGTTGTGGCGCCCTGGGTGCTGGTACAGGACCGCTCGGGCCACGTACTGCACTAAGCCTGAGTCTTTCAGCCATTCCCGCATCCCGCCCGGGACGTTTCCCCCTTATTCCAGCTTGAGGACACCATGCTCACCGGAGCCCTGCTGATACTGGCACCGTTGTTTCTCGGTTTTGCCATTCCCCTGGCCAATCGCCGGCTGATGACGTTTATCCATTACACCGTCGAGACCCTCGTGTATTTCATCCTGGCGTTACTGGGCCTGGGACTGGGTCAGATGGAGGGGTTGGCGGCCCAGTTGGGCAACATGGCGGTACAGGTCACCGCCCTGGTCGCTTTGCTGTTCGTGGCCAACATGCTCGGCCTGTGGCTGTTTCACCGTTGGCAGCCGATGCAGGTCGAGCAGGATGACAGCGAAGGGCGGCCCGGGTATCGGCGCCTGTTCCTGGCAGGGTTGAAGCCCTTGGTGGCGGTGATTGCCGGCCTGGTTGCCGGTTATTTTCTGCTGCCGGCCCTGCCCATGACCGACCAGGTGGCCACCTGGGCACTGATGCTCCTGCTGTTCCTGATCGGTCTGCAGCTGCGCAATGCCGGGCTGTCCCTGCACAAGCTGTTGATGAACCGGCAAGGGCTGGGCATGGCGTTGTCCGTGATGGCCAGCTCCCTGGTCGCCGGGGTAACGCTGATACCGGTCCTCGGACTGCCTTGGCATGATGTGCTGGCTCTGGCTTCGGGATTTGGCTGGTACTCCCTGTCGGGTATCGTCATCGGTGATGCTCTCGGCCCGGCCTGGGGTGGGGTGGCCTTTCTCAACGATGTGCTGCGGGAGATCATCGCACTGGCGATCATTCCCCTGTTGATCGCGGCCCGCCCGGCGATGGCCATCGGCTATGGTGGCGCAACAGCCATGGACTTCACGTTGCCGGTGATTCGCAGTAGCGGGGGGCTGGCGTGTGTGCCGGTGGCCATCGCTTCGGGGTTCCTGCTTTCATTCTTCTCGCCCGTGCTCATGGGCGTGTTCCTGTCGCTCGGATAAGGTCGACTGCCAACGGATTGCTAACAGGGATTTTACCGCTGTAATGGCAGACAGTAAGATGAGAACCTATAAGAATATGAGCAAAGTGTAATTTTCTGGTCCGGAGTTTCTGATGCACCGCCGCCACTTTCTGGGAGCCTCTCTGGCAGCCGGTTTTGCCGCCCTGGGGCTCAGTGGTTGCGGTACTGCCCGCCCGCTCCGATTCGGAATTCACCCATGGATCGGCTATGAGCCACTGTACCTTGCCGAGGAGTTCGGCTGGCTTCCCTCTTCCGTGACGCTGGCAAAAGGGCAATCGGCACTGGACTCCATGGAGCTCCTGGAATCCGGTGACATTGACGGCGCCGCACTGACTCTGGATGAGGCCATTCGGGTGCATGTTCAGGGCACCGAATTGCTGGTGGTGGGGGTAACGAATGTTTCCGTGGGCGCCGATGTGCTGGTGGTGAAGCCGGAGATCGAAAACCTTGATCAGTTGCGAGGGCGTCGGATTGGAGCGGAAATGTCTAGCGTTTCCGGCACCTTACTGTTGAATCTTCTGGATAGGGCCGGCATTGCAAGGGATAAGGTGACGATAGTCGATCTCCCGATGGATGAGCATTTATCCGCCTGGAGGCGGGGAGATCTGGACGCCGTCGCCTGCTATGAGCCGACTGCATCAACCATCGTTGGCCTTGGCGGTGTGAGGCTCTTCGACAGCAGCCAATTGCCCGAGACAATCTTTGACGTGCTTGTGGTGACGCGGGCATTCGCCGCGTCGGGAGAAGTGGCTGTTCGTGCTTTACTGGAGGCGCATTTTGCCGGCCTCCGCCACCTTGTGCGAAACCAGTATGACTCCATCTACCGGGTCGCTACCCGACAGGGCACCTCGCCGGCGGCCGTCAGGTCCGCGCTGGCCTCGGTCATGTTGCCGGACCTGGCCTCGAATCAGCGGTACCTGGCGAAGAATGGCCGGATCGAACGGGTTGCCCGCAAGCTCTCGCGGATGCTGGCCCGGGAGGGGCAGATTGCCCGGGCGCTGGAAGTGACCCGTTTTGCCAGCAGTGACTTCCTGCCCAGGAGTGGTTCGTGAGGAAGTGCCTCATCGGGTGCCTCGCGCTCGTCACTCTGTCATTGTCCTTCTCCGGGACCGTCATTGCACAGGGCGTTCAGGAACTGAGGTTTGGCGTCTATGCCTATCGGCCCGAAGCCATTATCCAGGAGCGATATCAACCTCTGACAGATTATCTGTCCGGAAGGATCGGGGTCCCTGTAAAGCTCGAGGTGCTTGATCATGAAAGGATGCGCAGTGCTCTGGTCTCAAACCAGCTGGATTTCTTCCTCACCAACCCCAGCCAGTTTCTGATCATCCGCAGCGAACGCAGCCTTTCCGGCGTATTGGCGACCCTGGTGCGCAGGGAGGGCGAGGTCGCAACGGCGAGCCTTGGCGGCGTGATTTTTACGACAGCCGGTCAGGACGACATCACCAGCCTGGCGGATGTCCAGGACAGGACGATTGCCTCGCCCGGGCGCCATTTTCTGGGCGGCTTCCAGGCCCAGGCGCTGGAATTGAGGGAGGCCGGCGTAGATGTGTTCAGAGACAACCGGATCAAGCTGGTTCGAAGCCATGACCGGGTGATACGGTCGGTGCTCCGGGGAGACGCTGAGATTGGCTTTGTGAGGACCGGTATCCTCGAGGAGTTGGCGGAGGACGATCCTTCTTTGCTGGACCGTATCAAGATCCTCAATCGTCAGAATCTGGTTGGCTTTCCCTATGTTGTCTCCACACGTCTGTATCCGGAATGGCCGGTTGTCGCTCTGCCCCATGTGGACAGCAACATTGTCCGCCGGGTGGCGTCGGCTCTGTTCGCGATCGAGGAGGATTATCCGGCGGCACTGAGTGCCGGTATTGCCGGTTTCGCCCCGCCCGCCGACTACCAGCCTGTGGAATACCTGGCCCGGGAACTACGGGTTGAACCCTATGACCAGATACCGAGTCTGACCTGGCCGGAGCTGGTTCGACAATACTGGGGCTGGTTGGCCGCCATTGCGATCCTGGTTTTGTTACTGACCGGTTCCATGTTCTGGTTGGGCCGGAAGAGACGGCAGCTGGCGGCCGAGCAGCAGCGACTGCGCCGCCTGATCCTGAGCTGGCCTCAACCCATGTTGATGCTCCGCGATGGCACCTATGTAGACAGCAATCGCGCTGCTCTGGAGCTGCTGGGGTTTGCCGTACCACAATCGATCCTCGGCAAGGACATTGCCGCGTTCTCGCCGCGGATGCAGCCGGATGGCGAAGTTTCGCGGCAAAAAATGCAAAAGCTTCTGAGTCGGGTGCGCCGGAATGAGGTGGTGCAGGTCGAGTGGGCGTTCCGGCGTTCTGACGGCTCGCAAATCTGGGTCGATATGACGCTGGCGCCGGTTCATGAAAAGGGCGATATACAGCCCTATGTCCTGTGTTCCTGGTATGACGTCACGGACCGAAAGGAAGCCGAGCAGCGCCTGCGTCTGGCGGCCAGTGTGTTTGATCATGCCCGTGAAGCCATTTTCATCACCGACCTCCATGGTTCGGTGATCGACGTCAACGATGCCTATGTGGAGATTACCGGCCGGACCCGTACCAGCACGATTGGTGGCCTGCCACCATTGCCTCTGGAGGAGGGGGCCGGAGTGTTCTCCAGCGCCCGGAGAAACGGCTTCTGGTCCGGCGAGTTTGTCAGCAAGCGTCACAATGGTGAGCGTTTTAACATGGCGTTGACGATCAGCGGGGTCAGGAACGAACAGGGTGCCATCAGCCACTTCATGGGCATTTTCTCTGACATCACACAGCTCAAGGCTCATGAGAAGGAATTGCGCACCATGGCGCATTACGATGCGCTGACCCATCTGCCGAACCGGGTACTGTTTGCCGACCGGATGAGCCAGTTCATGGCCCAGGCCCGGCGCCAGGGGGATTCATTGGCAGTGGTCTACATTGATCTGGACCAGTTCAAGCCGGTCAACGATGCCTTTGGCCACAAGGCAGGTGACGAGCTATTGATTGAGGTGGCCGCCCGTATGCGAGCCGAGTTGAGGGAAGAGGACACCCTGGCTCGAATCGGAGGCGATGAATTTGCGGCGCTGGTTGTGAATATCGAGGAACCGGCCGTGCTGACAAGTCTGCTGGCACGACTGCTGCGTGCCGTCTCGGTACCGGTCCTGGTGGCGGGTCACCGGGTACAGGTATCAGCAAGTATTGGTTATGCCCTTTACCCCCAGGCTCAGGAGCTGGACGGTGATCAGTTACTGCGTCAGGCTGACCAGGCCATGTACGAGGCCAAAAAGCAGGGACGTAACCGTTACTGCGGGTTCGATGCGGGTTCCTGATCTCCGTTCACAAGCCGGGACACTGGCCGCCAGGCGAGCGCCTTGTTCCATTGGTCAACCAGCCGACGGATGGAGCTGAGGGTATCCAGGGTGGTCTCGCCATCGGTGGTGGCGATCTCCCGACGGACGATCATGGCTAGCAGCTCTGATTTCAGCTGATGGTAGATTGTCTCCTCCTCGTCCATGGTGCCCGGCAGAGGCTCATCTGCAGCCACCAGAGTTCGCAGGGTGCCGATGTACCGCTCCAGGGATTCGGACAGCCGGACCATGCCTGGCTGGTCCTGGGCCTCCTTGAGTTTCAGCAGTTCCGCCGCCAGGTCTGTGGCTTCCATCAGGTACCGGCAGGTGCGGATGCTCAGGGTCAGGGCATCCACGGTTGAGGGGTGCATCTTTTCGGCCCGGACTCTCGAGACGTAATCGACGATGGCCGTGTTCAGGCTCCGGCAGGCGTCCGCCTTGGGCTGGATCTGTGCCGGCCTCAGGTCTTCCCGGTCCAGGCAGACCCTGAGCAGCCCCCGGATCAGGCCGATCAGGCGCTTCATTTCCTCATCCACCGCGGCGACCGCCAGTTCCGGCGTGGCTACCAGGGTGTTATCCAGGTGCCGTGGCTCGGCGTTATCCTCTTCCTTGCTGCGGAACAGCCGTCCCAGAAAGCGGGCAAAGTGGGGCGTAAACGGCAGCATCAGCAGTGCCCCGAGGACATTGAACAGGGTGTGGAACAGAGCCAGGGACACCGCGACATTGGCGTCCAGCTCAAGCCAGCGGGCCATCAGGGCCACGACCCAGAGCATGACCGGCAGAATGAGCAGGGCGATGACGCCGGTTGCTGCGTTGAAAAGAATGTGACCGATGGCCAGGCGTCGGGCATTGGCGGTGGCCTTAAGGGCGGACAGGGCAGCAGTGGACGTGGACCCCAGGTTGGCGCCGATCACGGCGGCAGCAGCGCTGTTCAACGGGATCAGCCCGCCGGCGGCCGCGGTCAGGACGATGGCCAGGGCCGCGCTGGAGGACTGGGTCAGCACCGTGGCCAGAAAGCCGATCAGGATGAACATCGGCAATCCGTAGCCCATATCCACCAGGGTCTGGCTGTCGATTCCCACGGTCAGGGATTCCAGCGACGTTTTCAGGATCGACAGGCCCAGGAAAAACAGGGCGAAGCCGGCCAGCGCCTGGCCCAGTGCCTCGCTACGGGTGTTATTGGTGGCCAGCTTGAGCCCCATGCCGAGACTCAGCAGGGGCAGGGCAAAGGCCTCGATATTGAAGCCGAAACCCACGAGGCTCACCAGCCAGGCGGTCATGGTGGTTCCGATGTTCGAGCCGAAAATGACCCCCAGGGACTGGGAGAGCCCAAGCAGGCCGGCGTTCACGAAGCCGATGGTGGCGACCGTAACCGCGCCGGAGGACTGCACGATACCGGTGATCAGAAAACCCGCCGCCAGGCCTCGCAGGGGTGTCTTGGTCCAGCTTCCCAACAAGTGACGGAGGTGGCGTCCGGCGGCATTCTTCAAGCCATCGGTCATCATCTCCATGGCCAGCAGGAACAGTGCCAGCCCGCCGAGAATCTGGAAGACGGTCGCGGTCATCGCTCGGGGAAGAAAGTCCGGAGGCTGTTGGCATAGGTCTGCGTCAGAACCTGGTCCAGCGGCAAGTCCTTGACCTCGGCGATCTTCTCGGCCACAAAGGGCAGATAGAACGGCGCATTTTCCCGGCCCCGGTAAGGCACCGGCGTCAGGAACGGGGCATCGGTTTCCAGCAGGATCTGTTCAATGGGCGCCATGCGCACGATATCCCGTACGTTCTCTGCCTTGTTGAAGGTGGTGATGCCGTTGAAGCCCAGGCACCAGTCCTGATCCAGAGCATAGCGGGCCAGGCCCGGGCCGGAAGTGAAGCTGTGAATGACGCCACGGCGTTTCAGGGTGGTCTCGAACTCCTTGAGGATGGTGATGGTGTCCTCGTCCGCTTCACGACTGTGGATTACTACCGGCCGGTCGGTGTCACAGGCAATCTGCAGTTGACGGCGGAAGACGTCCCGCTGCACCTGGCGGTCGGCGTTGTCGTAGAAATAATCCAGGCCGATCTCACCCACCGCCACGATCTTGTCGTCAACGGCGTGGGCGCGGATCTCTTCCTCCACCGAACCGGTGTAGGTTTCCGCCTCATGCGGGTGGATCCCCTGGGTGCCGTAGACCCAGGGTGCGACCTGGCTCAGTTCCCGGACTTTGGGCAGGTTCTCCGGTGACACCGCGATGGTGATCACGCGTTCAATGTTCACCCTCTGGCTCTGCTCCAGGGTTTCCTCCAGTGGGCGGTCCTTGAGGTAATCCAGGTGACAGTGGGTTTCGATGATCGGGTGATCGAAAACCGGAATCTCACGACGTTTCTTGCTCATTGCTTTGACTGAACTCCATCGCAACCTCTGGTCTGGCTGCTATTCTGGGAACTTGATCCCGCAAGTTTACCAGTTTGTGCGATTGTTAACCTGTTTCGGACTATGACTATGGGAAAGGCTTTTATGGATGTATCGGCGTTCGCCAATGCCTGGTGTTTTGATCCCGACAGGCCCCGGTTCCGGGACTACCCCACGTTGCTGGACGATGACGGGGAGATCCCCGCCCTGGAAGCCAGCCTGGAGGAGATCGGCGAATATCAGCGCCGGCTCTGGGCCAATCGCAAGCGGGCTCTTCTGGTGGTGGTTCACGGGCCCGACACCAGCGGCAAGGACAGCCTGATCCGTACCCTCGCCACCTATGCCGATCCTGCTGGCTTCCATGCCTGGTCGTTCAGCCGGCCGCAAGGGGCGGAAGTCCGCCATGATTTTCTATGGCGGGTCACGCCCTACCTGCCGGGTCTGGGCGAGATGGTCGCGTTCAACCGGAGTCATCACGAAGCGGTCATTGCCGAGCGGGTCTGGCCGGTCCATGCCGCGGACAGTTACAACTGGGATAACCGCTACCAGTCCATCTGTAATTTCGAGCGCCACCTGGTGCAGGAGGGCACGAAAATCCTGAAAATCTGGCAGAACCTGTCTGAAGACGAGCACCGCCGGCGCCTGCTCAAACGCCTGGACAAGCCCCGCAAGCGTTGGAAATTCGATAAATCCGATATTGATGGCTGGGCCAGACGGGCGGAGTATGGGGCCTTTGCCGAGCAGGCGGTGGCGGCAACCCATACCCGGGAAGCACCCTGGTTTGTGGTTCCCGGAGACCGGAAACCCCAGGCCCGGGCGATTGTGGCCGCTATGCTGGCGGAACAGCTCAAGCAACTGGCCCCGGACTATCCGGCGGAAGATGACGCGGTGCTCAAGGAATACCGGCAATTGTTGGCCAAGAACGGGGTCAGCTGAAAATAACGGACGCGGAGGCGTGCATGCACATTGTAGTAGTCGGTGGTGGTGTGGTCGGAGTAACCACAGCCTGGGAATTGAACCGTCGGGGCCACCAGGTAACGGTTATCGAGCGCCATGATATTGCCGGCAATGAAACCAGCAAGGGCAACGCTGCCCAGCGCTCCTACGGGGTGGTTTACCCGTGGGCGGACCCCTCGATGGTGTTCAAGGCATTGCCATGGCTGTTCAAACAGGACGGTCCTTTGAAGCTGCGGATGCCGCCATCGGTGGAAGCGGTGAAGTTCATGTTTGCCACCCTCCGCTATGCCTGGTCGCCGGGCCTGTTCGGTCTGAACCGGCGGGCCATGCTGCGTTTGGGCATTCACAGCCGGGAGCGCTTCCTGAAGCTGGAGGAAGAGCTGGACCTCGACTTTGACGGTGACCATAAGGGGCTGCTCCATCTTGCCAGCACGCCGGAGGCGTTGGAGGGGTATCGCGCCGTACATGACTTGCTGACCGAGCTTGGTATCCCGTCGCGACTGCTCACACCGGAACAGGTACGGGAAGTGGAGCCCGGCATGGTCGGCGGTGGGCCTCTGTACGGTGCTCTGAGCTACGAAACCGACGGCACCGGCGACTGCCACCTGTTTTCCCGGGCTCTGGCGGGGGCCTGCGAGGAGAAGGGGGTGAAATTCCGCTACAACGTTGAAGTGGATAACCTGATCGCCGATGAACACCGGGTGGATGCGCTCGCCCTGCGCAATGCCGATGGCGAGCGGGAGATCCTCAAGGCGGACGCCTTTGTGATAAGTGCCGGTTGCTGGTCACCGACACTGGTGCGGCCTCTCGGACTGGATCTGCCCATCTACCCGATCAAGGGCTACAGCATCACTGTGCCGCTAAAGAATCAGGAACACGGGCCGGTCAGCACCATCCACGATGACAACTACAAGGTGGTCTCCACCCGGCTGGGCGACCGGTTGCGGGCCACCGGATTTGTGGAGCTGGCGGACTTCAACCGGGACATTCCGGAAGCCCGTATTGCCACCATTCGCAAATCGGTGGAATCCCGCTATCCCGGTTGTGCCGACCTGGACGCGGCAGAGACCTGGACCGGCTTCCGGCCCATGACCCCGGACGGCCCGGCCATCATTGGCCGGGGCCCGAGAGAGAACCTTTATCTGAACACCGGCCACGGCACCTTCGGTTGGACTCTGTCCGCTGGCAGCGCCGACGTCATTGCCCGGGTGATTGACGGCGAAGCTTCACCGGTCAACCTGGACGCGTTCCGGCCGGGACGCTTTCAAGAGTAGGGTTATTTCTTCCTGAGGATCCGTTCGATGTTGCCGCACAGGGTGTGGACGAATCCGATGTCCCGCTCCGACAGCAGTGGCAGGCGTTCGAACACCCATTGCGACAGCTTGCCTTCCGGGGGCGTACCGACCTCGGGCAACAGGTGCTCAAGGCGTTCCCGCAGGGCGCCCAAACCGGCCTCGGCGGGTGCGGGCTTGACGCTTTCTGCTGCGCCGCTGACGGACAGCCCTGACATCTCCCAGGCATAGAGCATGACCGACTGGGCCAGATTCAGGGAGGGATAGGCCACCTTCATCGGAATGCCGGTGAGCAGGTCGCACAGGGCCAGTTCCTCATTGGCCAGGCCCCGGTCCTCGCGCCCAAACACCAGGGCGGCGGCGGCCACGGAATCGCCCTTGTCAGTCAGCACCGTGCGCAAGCGGTCCGGGGTGTGCCAGTCCTGGCGGTTGTGACGGGGCTTGGCGGAGGTGCCCATCAGCAGGTCTACGGAGTTTCGCACTGCCGCCAGATCAGGGAAAATGCGTGCGTTATCAAGAATATGATCGCTGCCGTGGGCCAGCCAGTGGGCTTCCGGACGGGTGTGCAGGTCGGAATTCACCAGCCACAGTTCGCCGAACCCCATGGTACACAGGGCACGGGCAGCCGCTCCGACGTTTTCAGGAACCTTGGGTTCGACAAGTACAAAGGCCAGTTGCATGACATTTCCTCCGGCCGCGAGTTTACACGAGCCGACCACATCTTTTTATAGCCGATGGCAGGCGTTGAACGACTGGCTTGCAGGCCACGCAGAATTCTGGCGGCCGGCACCGTTCATGGAGCCGGCCCCGGCCTGGGCACAGGCGCGTCCAGAGCTGTCGGCCTGGCTTGAGGGCCTCAGTGATGAGGACTGCGATTACTACGAACAGCACCTGAGCGAGTTTGCGAGGCGGATCAGTGGCTGGCTTCCGGGCCTGGCCGATTATGAGCAGAGAATAGCGGTACCGGTTCTCTCTCCCTCCCCGGAAACCGTGGCCGGGACAACCCTGCCGGAGGTGGCTGCCACCGACATGCCCGGTCGCAAGCGGCTGCAGGCGGGGGCGTTCGCGGCTTCAGTGATCCCCTTGAACCGACCAGTGCTGGACTGGTGTTGCGGCAAGGGTCACCTGTCACGGACCCTGGCACGGCAATGCCCGGAACCGGTGCAGGGCTTCGAGTGGGACCCGGCGTTGGTGGATGACGGCAACCGGCTGGCCCGCCAGTTTGCCGATGACGTGACCCTGCATTGCCAGGACGTGATGGCGCAAGACCTGTCCTGGCCGGCCGGCAGCCATGGCGTGGCCCTGCATGCCTGTGGTGACCTGCATCGCCAGCTGATCCGCCGGGGTAGCGCCGCCTGCGCACCGCGCCTGAGCCTGTCGCCCTGTTGCTACCACCTGACCGCTCACTCTGAGTATCAACTCCTCTCCGTGCAGGCGAAGGCACACCCGCAGGCACTCAGGCTGACCCGGAATGATCTGAGGTTGGCAGTTCAGGAAACCGTTACCGCCCCTGCCGGGGTGCGGGCGCAGACCGCGCTGGTCAGCCAGTGGCGACTGGGGTTTGACGCCCTGCAAAGGCATGTGCAGGGCTCTGACCAATACCTTCCGGTGCCCTCCCATCCGCCCCGGTTGGTGAATGAGGGTTTTGAAGCCTTCTGCCGATGGGCGGCCCGGAAAAAACAGCTGGAATTGCCCGATCGGGTGGACTGGGACCATTGGCTGTATGCGGGCCGGCAGCGGTTCGGACAGGTACGCCGCCATGAATTGTTACGTCACCTGTTCCGCCGGCCTCTGGAGCTCTGGCTGGTACTGGATTATGCCGTGGCCCTGGAAGAACAGGGTTACCGGGTGCGGCTGGGGAGCTTCTGTGACCGCTCACTGACTCCGCGTAACCTGCTGCTGGATGCGGTCAGGGTTTGCGATACTCCACCCGCTCCACGCAACCGTCCCTGAAGTACACATAGGTGAGTTCATACAGCGCGCCGTAATAGCGGGTCTGGTAGATCCAGACCTCCCGCGGGCTGGTGTGCACTTCCGGGGGATTGCCAAACGCCCGCCGGACGTGGTCCCGGGTCATGCCCTGCACCACTTGCTCCCGGACCAGGTACCGTCGCAGATCCGTGGAGTTGATGAAGCGACAGGTAGAGGCCTCCTCGGGCAGTTCGGTCTTCTTGTCCTCAAGCCCGGAATCCCTGCTGGCCGGCTCGGGCAGGTTCTGGTTGATACTACCGCCGATCCGATTGTCCTGGATCTCGATTGCCCGGGCATCACTGCCGCAGGGCTGGTCCGAGAAGGTCACCGAGCCGTTGCTTTCGCATCGGTAGACCTCGGCCAGGGCACTGCCGGGAAGGGCCATCAACAGGATTGTCAGTGCCAGAGCGCGATTCATGTTGTTGTCGCCAGTGATGATTTCGTTGATACCAAAAAGAAAGGCGCCCGCAGGCGCCTTTCGTCCGTTCCGGCGTCGCGTTAGCGGCGAATCTGGATACGGGCTTCAACGCGACGGTTGGCTGCACGGCCTTCCGCGGTATCGTTGGAGGCAATGGGCGCTTCCTCACCATAACCCGTGGCGTTCACACGTTCCGGATCCACACCCAGTGGGCCTGTCAGGCGTTCGGCAACGGCTTCCGCGCGACGCTGTGACAGGAGCTGGTTGTAGTCGGCGTCACCTACCCTGTCAGTGTGACCGGCAATCTCAACGATGGTTTCCGGGTTCTCCTCGAGGAAATCGGCCACGCGGCTGATTTCAGCATCGTAGGCATTGCCGATCACCGAGCTGTTGGTGGGGAACCGCACTTCGATCTCGAAAGTTTCGATGGTCTCGACCACACCCACACAGCCGGTAGCATCCACTTCCGCGCCAGCGACGGTGTTCGGGCACTGGTCCTTGCTGTTCACAACGCCATCGTTGTCGCTGTCCAGCTCACAGCCACGGGCGTCAACCTCTGCGCCTCGAGGCGTGTTCGGACAGTCATCCCGGGCATCGGCCACGCCGTCCATATCCGCATCCGGCTCACAGCCGGTGCTGTCCACAACTGCGCCCGCAGTAGTTCCAGGGCACTGGTCGCTGCTATCGGGTACGCCGTCGTTGTCGCTGTCGGCTGGCGCGGCTTCACCAACGGTGCGGTTGAACGCAAAGCTGATACCGAGGGACACCATGGTGTCGAAGGTGCTTTCGTCAATGCCGTGGAACTCGCGCAGATCGCCGCGCAGGGAAATATTGTCGCTGACGTTGTAGCGAACACCGGCCCCGACATTCACCCGGGATTCGTCGTGGTTGCTGCCAGAGGTACGGGGAGCTGCTGCATCCTCCCCAAAATCAGCATGACCTGCGCCGAGGGACACATATGGGTTCCAGGCCTGATCCTGACCTGCGAAATAGTACGTGCCATCCAGTCGGATCTCATCGAAATCGGAAGATCCCGGAGCGCCCTTGCGATCGGCATCGGCACGGGAGTACACGGCCTCAACAGCCCAGTGGGGGGTGAAGCGATATTCTGCGCCCACTCCAAAGGTACCGGTTTCGCTCAGGTCCCGCTTGTCATCGAAATACTGGAAGCCGGCGAAAGGGTTGAGATAGATGGTTTCCTGGCGCTCTTCTGCCAGCGCCGGTGTGGCCAGGCTGGCGGTGAGGGCGGCTAAAGCTATCGGGCGCATGACGTTCATGCTGAACCTCCTGTTCGGTCGTCGTTCTTGCTACTGCTTTCTTGCAGAAAATTAGGGCTTTACCTGAAAACTAGGCCAGTAAGACAAAAAAGACAAAGAAATGAAACATTTTGTTACCGCCGCAATTGTACGGGGTTACGGTGTGGGCAGGATGGTGGATCAGGCCAATGTGGTGAAGTACAGGTGCGCGCTTCTCTTGCTGAAGCTCAACGTGTCACCGTTATCGAAGCGGACTTCGAACGAGCTTTCGTCTTCACCGACAACACTGCCAGCCCCGAAAATGGCATGGCTCACCCGCTGACTGTGCCAGACCGGCGCCTGCCGATCATCGGTTGCCTGCGCGGTGCCTTCGAGAGTGACACCTTCCCGCTGGGCATAGCGCTGGCTGACTGGGGTAAGTGGTGCCTCCAGCCTGATGGGTGAAGTGGTCCGGCCGTCAGAGTCCAGATGCTGCCCCAGTTCCTCCGAGAGCTCGAAACAGCACTCCTCCACAAACCGACTGGGCCCCTGGTCGCCATCGAGATGGGGGCGTTTGCTGACCGGCCGGCTGATCAGATGCAGGAACTCCCGCGTCCGGGTCATGGCCACGTACAACAACCGGCGCTCACTCTCCAGGAACGCCCGGGCATCGTCGTTGGACCGGGGGGAATAGGGCAGGTACTTCTCTTGCAGGCCGGGAATGATCACCACCGGCCATTCCAGCCCCTTGGTCCGGTGAATGGTTGACAGCAGCACGCCGCCTTCCTTGTTCTCACCGGCCTGCTGTTTCAGGGTTTTCAAATGCGTCAACGCCCCCTCGGCATCCACATCCAGGCCCTTCAGGTACTGCCGGAACCCCTGCACGGTATCGATCCGCTCCTCGGCACTCTCATGGGTCAGCGCCAGGCTGCGGATGCCCTCGTACAGGTCGGTGTGCTCGGCATAGACACTGATCAGCCCCGCCACCGGCCCCTTGAACCCGGACAGCTGGCCCAGCACCTCGCCCAGCTTGCGCAGCTTGCGGGCAGGCATAGGCGCCAGGGCATCGAAATCCATGGCCAGAATCCGCTCATGCCAGGCCTCGCCGAAACCGGCCAGAAACTGCGCCAGATTCTCCAGCTCCGGCTCCTTCAGCCCGACATGGGGAAACCGCAGCAATAACCGGGCGAGCTCCAGCCGATCCGCATCCGGCAAGTGCGTCAGCTTCCCGGTCACTATCATCAGCAGTGCAGTAATGGCCTGGACCTCGCGGCTGAACAGCGCCCCCTTGCCGGCATCGATCCGGTAGGGGATCTGCCTTGCCAGCAGCTTCAGCTCGATTGGCACACTCTGACTCCAGACCCGGAACAGAATCGCTGTCGCCGACAGAGACTCTTCGGATTGGTTCTTCAGAATCTGCAGCACCTGGTCGCTGTCACTCTCCACCCGGTGCAGATGGATGGCGGTGTTCGGCGTCGACGGATGGGAGTGGCAAAGCACATCCTTGCGACCGGTGTTGTGACAGATCAGATGATTGGCCAGCAGCGCCACCCGATGGCCATAACGGAAGGTATAGCTCAGCGTCTGCTCCAGCGGACTCTCGAACTCATCACTGAATCGCTTGAGAATAAACTCCGGCTTCGCGCCCCGGAACTCATAGATCGTCTGGTCCGGATCCCCCACCACCGTCACCCGCGCCCGGTCACCGGCGACATAGCGCAGCAGCAGGTGCTGGATCTCATTGGTATCCTGGTACTCATCCACCAGAATCAGATCCATCTTGTTGCCCACCAAACGCTGCAGCGGCGGATTCTGGTGAATCGCCATCACCGGCTCATACAACATATCGGCATAACTGATCCGGCTCTGGGACTTACGCCATTGCTCGAAGCTGTGGAACAGATCGATCAGGTACCGGTGTTTGTCCGAATACCCCAACTCCTCGAACACAATCTCCGCCGGCGACAGCGTCGTCTTCACCAGGTCAATAAAGCCGGTGGCCGTCTCCACAAAATCCTTCTTGTTGCGCCGGATTTCATCCGCCAGATCCTCCGGCGCCAACCGCCGCGTCAGCTGCCAGGCCTGAAAACTGATCTCCTGCTCGGTCAGAATCTTGTCCGAAAACCCTGGCAGATAACCTTCCCGCACAAACCGCTTGTACAGCCGCAGCCCCATGGCGTGATACGTCCGGATCTCCGGCAACGCCAGCCCCGACTGATGACACACCTCCTGCAATTTACGCCCGAAATCCACCCGGGCACTGCGGTTGAACATCAGCACCAGCATCCGGTCCGGATCATGCCCCTGTTCCAGCAAATACCGGATCCGCCAGGCCAATGTCGACGTCTTGCCACTGCCCGCCACGGCGGTAATCACCGAATGCTCGTAGCCGGCGGTAATAATCGCCCGCTGCTCATCGGTCAGAAAATCCGGCAGGTTGGATGTGTCAGGAATTTGGGGGTTGGTCGGCATGGCCGGTATTGTACTGGGCAACTGGTAGTGCGGATACCGGTCCCGCATAATTGAAAACAATTGTTGATGCCTCACGGCCTATGACTCACAGGCATGACAGTGAGTTGGGAGAGCCCCTTCCAAAACTGTGCGGAGCCATGGATGGCGGAGCTCAAGCGCCACATGGACGTGCCGCCAGGAGCGGGTTTTGGAAGGGGCTCTCCCAACTTACTGCCCCCGCAACCAGAAGGTCTAAGAAAGATGGAAATGTCAGAACCAGTAAACGTCCTGGGCGAAAAACTGGAAACCTGCGGCACCGACCCCGAAACCGGCTTCTACCGCGACGGCTGCTGCAACGTAGGCCCCGATGACCTCGGCCTCCACGCCATCTGCGCCGTCGTCACCGACGCCTTCCTCGAATTCTCCAAAGCCCAGGGCAACGACCTCAGCACCCCCAGACCGGAATTCGGCTTCCCCGGTCTGAAAGCCGGCGACAACTGGTGCCTCTGCGCCGCCCGCTGGCAGGAAGCGTTCGAAGCCGGTTGCGCCCCCAGAGTCCGGCTCCGGGCGACCCACCAGGCCGCCCTCGAAAAATGCGACCTGAACAACCTCAAAGCCCACGCCGCAGACCTCAACTGATGACCCGGTCCGCCGGTGACAAAGCCAAAGGGCGTCAAGCCTGGTGTTCGCTGGTTGAGCACCTTGGCGCCCTCGGCGAGCGAAGACTGGTCCTCGTCGAGGGCGACCGTGACCGTGCGCTGGCATGGCTTCAACAAACCCTGCCCGAACTCCACCAGTCACCCGGTATCTGGACCGGCCCCAGTGATGACAATCCCTCGCCAGGCCTCACTCCGGTACCGCCAGCAAAAGCCAGAGACTGGCTGGGCCGCGAACTGGCAGTAGTTGTCTGGGACGGCTGGCAGGGTAACCCGCCGGATGGCCTGGCAGCGATTACCGGCACCCTCAAGGCCGGGGGCCTGTTGTTCTGGCTGATGCCGCCGCTGGCCGACTGGGACCAGTTTGCGGATCCCGACTACCGGCGCACCGGCCTCGACAACGCCGAGCATCACCCATTTGCTTGCCGCATGGTCTCCATTCTCGGCAACGATCCCGGCGTGATTCGGATTGACGCCCAAGATCCCGGGCGTACCCGGACACCGACACTGCAGGCGCCAGACAACCCCTTCACCGTGGCTACCACCCATGACCAGCAGCGCCTGATTGAACAATTGATCCACTTCGGCCAGGGCCGGCGCCGGCGCCCTCTCGTGGTCACCGCAGACCGGGGCCGCGGTAAATCCGCGGCGCTGGGTATCGCCGCTGCCAGACTGTTACAACAGGGCCGCAAGCACATTCTGGTGACAGCACCCACCCGCGAGAGCGTTGATACCCTGTTCCACCACGCCCGGCAAACCCTCGGGAACGATCTGGCAGCTGACGATGGCAACGGCCTCGTCACCCGGACCGGGGCCCAACTGCGTTTCCTGCCGGTGCAGGAATTGCTGGCCGGGAGACCGGCGGCCGAAGTGGTCCTGGTCGACGAGGCGGCAGCGATCCCGCCCCAGGTTCTCGAGGCTATCCTGCTGGGATGGCCGAGGGTGGCGTTCTGTTCCACAGTCCATGGCTACGAAGGCGCAGGCCGCGGCTTTGCCATCCGGTTCCGCTCCGTGCTGGACCGCAAAACCCCGCATTGGCAATCCGCCACCCTGACCGAGCCAGTGCGCTGGGCCGCGGGGGATCCACTGGAGGCGCTGGCCTCCAATCTGTTCCTGCTATCCGCTTCCGGCATGGTCCGGGACGATGCCCGGGTTCCGACCAAAGCCATCCGGATTGATCGGTGGTGCCCCGCCGACGCGCCGGAGCCCGAACTCGCCGAGGCGTTTGGCCTTCTGGTTGACGCCCACTACCGGACCACCCCGACCGATCTTCGCCAGTGGCTGGATGATCCGTCTGCGGTCAGCTGGTGCGCCTGGCACGAAGGCCACATCGTCGGGGTGCTCTGGGGCGCCATTGAGGGCGGACTGAGCGCGGAACTGTCACAGAACGTTACGCGGGGGCAGCGTCGTATCCGGGGCCATCTACTGGCCCAGTCTCTCGCTTCCCACAGTGGATTTCCGGAAGCCTCAACCCAGAAAACCCTCCGGGTAGTCCGGGTTGCCGTTGCCAGTCCGGCTCGCCGCAGTGGTATCGGCAAACGCCTGGTGGCAGCGGCTCGGGACTGGGTGGCAGAGCAGCAGTTGGATAGCCTGGGCACCAGCTTTGGTGGCAGCCCGGAGTTGCTCGCCTTCTGGCAGTCCTGCGGGCTGAGCGTAGTTCGCGTCGGGTTCCAACGGGAGCATACCAGTGGTGAGTATCCGCTGCAGATGCTGAGCGGATCGAGTCCCCAGGGAGTCGAGCTGGTCGATCGACTGAGGGGGCGGCTGGCCCGGCACTGGCTGACACTGGTCCCGCGGCACTGGTGCGGAATGCCCGCGGAACTGCTGGCGGCCATCAGCGACGACCTTCCGGCAACCCGCATCCTGAATGATGATGACCGGCGTGATCTGGACAACTTTGGCCACGGACACAGGGGCTTTGATCTTTGCCTTCCGGTACTCCGGGAGCTCGGGCAGGTACCGGGCGTCATGAACTGGCTGAGGACGCGACAAGACCTGGCCCTGTGGACAGCAGCGGTGCTTCAGGGCCGCTCCTGGGCTGATGCGCAGGCCGCCGGCTTGTGTCGCGGCCAGAGGGACGGCGAGGACCGACTGCGCGCACTGGTGCGGGAACTCCTGGAGAACGGGCCGGAGATGTGACCCGCTCGATTTAATTCCCGCCGTGCCCTGCGCAGAATAGGCCCACATTTCAAAACAGAGATTGTTGATATGGCCAAGGGATCCGGCTCCTTCCACGCACTGTTCCTGCCTCTTTTGCTCTCGCTGCTGGTGTCGGGATGTGCCACCCGGGATGAACCCAGCAACCTCGCCCGGGAAACGGCCACCGAGACCGCTACGCCGCTGATTCGGGCAGCGGCAGCCGGCAACCTTGAGGACGTCAAAACCCTGGCAGAAGCCGGCCACTCACTCAATACCCTGACCGAGCGGGGCTCCCCCCTGATGGCGGCCGTGCGCGCCGGACGTGACCGGGTGGCCTGGTACCTGCTCAGTGAGGGAGCGGATCCGGATCTTACCGCGCCGGGTGAGTCGACGCCCCTGATGGTCGCGGCCGGTGACGGCAGTCGTCGGCTGGTCCAGCTGCTGCTCTCGGCCGGTGCCAGTGTCAATGCGGTGGATGAACGAGGGTATACGCCGGTGATCCGGGCGGCCGAGCAGGGCAATCTGTCCGTGGTCAAGGTGTTGCTGGCCGCCGGGGCAAACGTCAATGTCAGTCAGGGGGGGAAATCGTTGCTGATGAAAATTGTCGGCAGCGGGGACCTGCTGACGGCGGAAATGCTGCTGGCGGCCGGCGCCGACGTCAACTACCGGGCCGAAGACGGAAGTACCGCCCTGAGCCGGGCCCGGGCCATCAACAGCCGGGATCTGGAGATGTTGCTGGTCCAGGCCGGAGCTCGGCCGTAGTTCCTTACTGCAACTGCATCGGGTCGGTTTCGTCGTCCCACTCCGGTTTAAAGTGGGCGGCCACGACATCCTCTGGTACATCGGCCACCGAGGCATGGGACCAGACCGGCTTCTGGTCCCTGTCCACCATTCTGGCCCGGATGCCTTCGGGAAGGTCCGGGCGCCGGCTACACTCAAGAGCCATGGCCAGTTCCATCCGGAACACGTCTTTCAGGGACATCTGCTGGGCTTTCTTGAGCTGGGTCCACACCAGCCAGGCGGAGACCGGGCAGCCGCCGCGCAGGTTGTCGATGCAGGCGCGCCACCAGTCACTGTCAATGTCCGACCCAAGCAGTTGATCCACCACGGCGGGCAGTTCCTCACCGGCACTGAGGCGTGAAATTGCCTGTTCGTGCTGTTCCAGGTTGCTTGCTGGCAGCGCCCGGTAATCCGGTGCAGGCATCTGGTTGAGCAGTCGGAACAACCGGTTGTCATCGGCAGCGGCCTCGCCGGTCCAGTGCTGTTCCTGCAACCGGGAGAGCAGGGTGTCCCGGTCTTCAGGCAGCAATGCCATATCCGCCAGGCCTACCCGCAGGGTATCGGTAACGTTGAGCCGGGCACCGGTCAGTCCCATGAACAGGCCCAGGCGTCCCGGCAGGCGGTTGAGGAACCAGCTGGCCCCGACATCCGGAAACAGGCCGATGGAGATCTCCGGCATGGCCAGAGTGAGGTCTGGCGTCACCAGTCGGTAACGGCAGGCGGACAGCAGGCCCAGGCCGCCACCCATGACCACGCCATGACCGATGCCGACAACCGGCTTGGGGAACCGGTGCAGGCTGTAATCCAGCCGGTATTCCCGGGTAAAGAAGCGGGAGGGGGCTTCATCGTCACCGTGACCGGTCATGGCGTCATAGAGCAGGCGGATGTTGCCGCCGGCGCAGAAGGCCCGGTCACTGGCCCCTTGCAGCACCACCAGGCAGATCCTGTCATCCGTTGCCCAGCGATCCAGGGCATTCTGGGTCTGCTCCACCATGGCTTCGCTCAGGGCGTTGAGGGTGCCGGGCGAGTTCAGGGTGAGCAAGCCAAGAAAGCCTTCACGGCAGGGTAGTTCCTGGACCTCTACGGACATGGGGTGTGTCTCCGGGTTGGATAAAACAGAAATCTGGGTATTCTACGTTGTCGTACTTTCCCACTAACCCGCGAGTGCGGTAAAGGGGACGATTGTCGAAATGAGCGCCTTGATCTATCACATTTGAGCCAGGCGCGCTCTGTGCTATAAGTGCATTACAGTCGAGTTTTAATAACACCTGACGGCATTTTCACGCCGACAACGATGAGAGGGTAGTAACTATGAAATTCAAGAACTTCGCGATTGCAGGACTGATGTCTGCTGCTGTTGCCCTGCCGACCCTGGCCTCTGCCGCAGGCGACGTTGAGGCTGGCAAGGCCAAGGCTGCCGTCTGTGCCGCATGCCACGGCCAGAACGGTATGGCCCAGATCCCGACCTATCCGAACCTTGCCGGACAGAACGAGCAGTATCTGGTGTCTGCACTCAAGGCGTACAAGAACAAGCAGCGTTCCGGTGGCCAGGCTGCCATCATGCAAGGCCAGGCTGCAGCCCTGAGCGATGAGGATATCGCCAACCTGGCAGCTTACTACGCCAGCCTGCCGGCAGGTGGTCAGTAAGCTCCGGCTTGATGTCAGTGGGGCCGCTCAGGCAGCCCCACTGACAATACGGTAACAGGGCTGGTAGGCCTGAAGACCGGGCAGCTTCATCCGGTTCTGGGCCACAAATTGCTCCAGCATGGCTTCCAGAGGCTTGATCAGCGAGGGATCCCCGGCGATCTCGAACGGCCCTTTCTCCTGAATCTGGCGAATCCCGCTTTCCTTCACATTTCCCGTGACGATCCCGCTGAATGCCTTGCGCAGGTTTGCCGCAATCATGTGCACGGGCTGGTCCCGGTGCAGTTCCAGTGACCGCATGCTGTCGTGGTTGGGCTCGAAAGGCAGCTGAAACACCGGATCGATCTTCAGCATCCAGTTGAAGTAGTAGGCGTCCTGCATGGCGCGGCGGAACGTCTCCACCTCTTTCATGCCCTTCCTCATGGCCTGGGCGACGCGGGCCGGATCATCAATGATGATCTCGTATTTGCTGGCGGCCTCGTCACCAAGGGCGTTGCGGATGAACTTGTCGATCATCTCGAAGTATTCCGCGTTTTCCTTCTCGCCGGTGAAAATGACCGGGAACGGCAGGTCTGAATTGTCCGGATGCAGGAGGATGCCGAGCAGGTACAGGATTTCCTCGGCGGTACCTACGCCGCCCGGGAAGACAATCACACCGTGGCCGCAGCGCACGAAGGCCTCGAGGCGCTTTTCGATATCCGGCATGATCACCAGTTCATTGACGATCGGGTTCGGTGCCTCGGCACCGATGATGGCCGGCTCAGTGATGCCCACATAGCGGCCATTCTTCACCCGCTGCTTGGCATGGCCGATGGTGGCGCCTTTCATCGGTCCCTTCATGGCGCCGGGGCCGCAGCCGGTAATAATGCTCAGCCCGCGCAGGCCCAGCTGGTGGCCGACTTCCTTGCTGTACTGGTACTCCGCCTGGCTGATGGAGTGGCCACCCCAACAAACGACCATATCCGGTTGGCGCCCGGCTTCCAGTACGCCGGCGTTGCGCAGGATGTGAAACACCAGGTTAGTGATGTCTTCGGGATTATCCCGGCGGAACCCGGCAATGGTCTGGGGAATGGAGTGGGTGTACACGATATCCCGGAGCACGGAGAACAGGTGCTCGCGGATGGCCCGCAGCATTTGGCCATCGACAAAGGCATAACCGGGGGCGTTGACCAACTCCAGCTTCAAGCCGCGGGGCTGGGGCACCAATCTCACATCGAAATCGGCGTGGGCCTCCATCAGGGCCTTACAGTTGTCGGTCTCCACGCCGGTGTTCAACACCGCAAGGGCGCACTGGCGGAACAGCTGGTATAGACCGCCCTCGCTCCGGTCCTTGAGCCGGTTGACTTCATGATTGGAGAGGATTTCAAGGGCGCCCTCCGGGGAAACCAGGGCGTTGTTCGTGGGTTCTGTCATTTAATGGTGAAACTCCTGAAGGTTTCGGCAATGCCGGATTTTGAGGCACTCTGACAAAACGGTACACTAAGCGCTTTCCTCTTTGTACGCCACCCGACAATACTCCGATCTATGAAATTACTGATACGTCCCGCTCCGGAAGTTGCCATTAAGAGTAAGCCCGTTCGTCGGCAGCAGATGAAACAACTCCGCCAGAACATTCGCAAACTCCTGGCCCGACTCGATCACGAGATCGTCGTGGAGGGCAGCTGGGATCGGGTGGACGTGGAGGTTCCGGATGATCGGGGTCTCTATGGCCCGGTTATTGACGCCCTGTTGCGCATCCCGGGCATTTCCAGCATTCAGGAAATCGCGGTGTATCCCTTCCGGTCCCTGGAAGATATCGGTGAGAAAGCCGTCGCGGCCTTTGCTGGCCGCCTGGATGGCAAGACCTTCGCTGTGCGAGCCAAACGTCTGGGCACCCACGACTTCCGGTCCATCGATATCGAGCGCTCGGTGGGGGCGGCACTGTGCAAAGCTTTCGATACCGCCGGTGTCGATCTGAAATCACCGCAGGTGGAGGTACGGATCGAAGTCAAGGAGGACGGTTTTCACATCGCCCGACGCAAGCATCAGGGACTGGGCGGCTACCCGCTGGGTTCGGTGGAAAGCGTTATGACCCTGATCTCGGGTGGCTACGACTCCTCCGTGGCGGCCTACCTGATGATGCGCCGTGGCCTGCGCAGCCATTTTCTGTTCTTTAACCTCGGTGGCACTGCCCATGAGGTCGGTGTTCGCCAGGTGGTGCATTACCTGTGGGAGCGCTATGGCGCCTCCCACAACGTGAAGTTCATTTCCGTGCCGTTCGAAGGCGTGGTGGCCGAGATCATGCGCTCGGTGAACAACCGCCACTGGGGCGTGGTGCTCAAGCGTCAGATGCTCAAGGCGGCGGCCGAAATTGCCCGTGAGCTCAACGTCGCCGGGCTGGTGATGGGGGATGCGGTGGCCCAGGTGTCCAGTCAGACCCTGTCAAACCTGAACGTGGTGGACCGGGCCAGTGACGAAGTGGTGCTGCGGCCGCTGATCGCCATGGACAAGCAGGAAATCATCCGCATTGCCCATGACATCGGCACCGAGTCCTTCGCCCGCAACATGCCGGAATACTGTGGCGTGATCTCCCAGAAGCCGGCAACCCGCGCCAAGCTGCACCGGGTCGAGGCCGATGAGGCGAACATGGACGCCGGGGTACTGGTCCGGGCAGTCGAGGAGCGGACCGAAACCCCGGTCAACCGTCTGCTGGAGACGACGGTCACGCCGGAAGAAGTGGAACTGGTGGAAACGCCGGCGGTGAACGACGTCATCATCGACGTGCGCCATCCGACGGAAGAGGAACGGTCACCGCTGGACCTGACCAACAACCAGGTCCTGAAGATCCCGTTCTATGAACTTAATCAGCAGATTGAGGAACTGCCGCAGAATCGTCAGTACCTGCTGTACTGCGACCGCGGCACCATGAGCCGGATGCACGCCGGCCACCTGAAGGCCGAGGGGCACGACAATGTCAAGGTTTATGCCCCGGCCTCGTAATTGGTGAGTCTCAGCCTTCCAGTCCCCTGAAGAACTGCTGCACGTTGGTGCTCAGGGCCTCAAGGTCGTAGCCGCCCTCCTGCACAATCAGCGTGGGCAGGCCCAGCCGGCGGATGTGGGTGCTTAGCCGGTGGAAACCTTCCGAGGATACCGATACCTTGGCCTGGGGGTCGTTCTTGTAGATGTCAAAGCCCAGGGTGAGGATCAGGGCATCAGGCTGGAACAGCTTGATGGCGGCCAGGGCCTCGTCCACTTTGGCGAAGAAATCCTCCTCACTGGAGCCATGGGGCATGGGCATGTTGATGTTGTAGCCGTAGCCTTCGCCCTCGCCACGCTCGTCCTCGAAGCCGCTTACCACCGGGTAGAAGTTGGTGGGGTCGCCATGGATGGAGATGTAAAGGACATCGCTTCGGTCATAGAAAATTTCCTGGATACCCTGGCCATGGTGCATATCGGTATCAAAGATGACGATTTTCGGGAACCGGGATTTCATGTGTTCGGCGGCAATGGCAGCGTTGTTCAGGTAGCAAAAACCACCGGCCGCGTCCCGGCGAGCGTGATGTCCGGGCGGTCGGCATACCGCATAGGACGTCCTGTCGCCGGCAATCAGTGCATCGGCCGCACCCAGGGCGCTCTGGGCTGACCAGTAAGCTGCGTGCCAGGTGTGTTCACCAATCGGACAGCTGCCATCGGCCTGGTAGCGGGCCGCCTCGGCGAGAATACCGGTCAGGTGATTGGGAGAGCGGACGAAAATGTTCGAGATCACCTCGTCACCCCAGTCATCCATCTGTTTCCACCGGCGGTGGGCGGACTCCAGAAAGCGGAGGTAGCCCAGATCATGAACCTTCGATATCGGGCCGGCACCCTGGTCCGCCGGTTGCAGAACCGAAATACCCATCTCCTTCAGGCCGTCCAGCATTTGACCGGTACGATCAGGCACTTCCTGCGGCTGACGCATCTGCCCACGAGTAAAGTAGGTCTGGGGAATATGCTGATCCTGTGCGGGATGGAAAAACGCTTTCATTGTCCGGCCTCCTGGGATGGTAATGCTCCGAGTATAGGCACAGTCGGAGGATGTTCAAAAGCCCGCCCTTGACTTTACAGGCTACGCTACAACACTCACTATGAAAGACATGAGCCACTGACGCAATGCCGTCCCGGAAGGGGCGCCGCCAAATACCGAAAGAGGAGCCGAGATGATCGAGTCACCCCTGTTGGAAAAGCTGACTGGCTACATTGGCGGTCGCTGGACAGACAACGCCGAAGGTAACACTTTTGATGTCTACAATCCGGCAACCGGCGAAGTCATCGCACAAGTACCGTCAATGCCGGAGCGGGATGTCGAGGCTGCCGTGGCCGCCGGCAAGGCGGCGCTGAAGCTCACCACCCCCTACTCCATCGAGACCCGCAGAAAGTGGCTGGAAGACATTCGGGACAGTCTGAAGGAAAACCGCGAGGAAATCGGCCGTATTCTCTGCATGGAACACGGCAAACCGTGGAAAGAGGGTCAGGGCGAAGTGGATTACGCCGCGGGCTTCTTCGATTACTGCGCCAAGCACATCCAGGCCCTCGATGCCCACACCATCCCCGAGAAGCCCAAGGACTGCACCTGGACCGTGCACTACCGGCCGGTTGGGGTGACCGGCCTGATTACGCCGTGGAACTTCCCCATCGGCATGATCGCCAAGAAGCTGTCCGCGGCCTTGGCGGCCGGCTGCCCGTCCGTGATCAAGCCGGCCAGCGAAACCCCGCTGACCATGATTGCCCTGTTCAGCCTGATGGACAAACTGGACCTGCCGGACGGCATGGTCAACCTGGTGATGGGCAAGGCCAGCGTGATCGGCAAGGTTCTGTGTGAAAGCCCGGACGTGCCCATGCTCAGCTTCACCGGCTCCACCGAAGTGGGCCGCAAGCTCATCGTCGACACCGCCGACCAGGTCAAGAAACTGGCTCTGGAGCTGGGTGGTAACGCGCCGTTCATCGTGTTCGAAGACGCCGACCTGGACGCCGCAGCCGATAACCTGATCGCCAACAAATTCCGGGGCGGTGGCCAGACCTGCGTGTGCGCCAACCGTATCTTCGTCCACGAGAAAGTGGCCGACGCTTTTGGCGAGAAACTGGCAGAGCGCGTGAACAAGATGACCGTTGGCGACGGCATGAATGAAGGCGTCGATATCGGCCCGCTCATCAACAAACAGGGCTTCGACAAGGTCAAACGCCACCTGGACGACGCCCTGGAAAAGGGTGCGAGCCTGGTGGCCGGCAAGCAGCCGAGTGAGCTTGGTGACGGCCTGTTCTTCCCGCCCACAGTGGTGCTCGGTGTCAACCGGGAGATGTGCTGCTACCAGGAAGAAACCTTCGGTCCGCTGGTTCCGATGGCCCTGTTCCGCACCGAAGAGGAAGTCATCGACGCCGGTAACGACACCGAATTCGGCCTGGCGTCCTACGTCTTCACCGCCGACGCCGACCGCGCCCAGCGCGTGGCCGCCGGCCTCCGTTTTGGCCACGTCGGCTGGAACACAGGCACCGGCCCGACCCCGGAAGCGCCATTCGGTGGCATGAAGGCATCCGGTATCGGTCGTGAGGGTGGTCTGGAAGGCCTGTTCGAGTTTGTGGAGCCGCAAACCGTGCCGCGGGGTTTCTGATTCCGCTAGCTCTCTGATTCTGAGATGTCGCACGGGGGAGGTTCCCCTTCAGGACACGCTACGAGCACATCCATGTGCGCTTGACTGTGGCCATCCCTGGCCACAGACAGTCCTGAAGGGGAATCTCCCCCGCGCTCTTTCTGACTGACGGAGAGGGCTTTTCCGGCGGCTCTCACTTGTACAACCACCTTCCAGTTAAAGAGGGCTATCCCAAGCCCCGACAACCCCTGTTATCTCCTGTTATACTCCCAAGCCTGTTTATTTAACCAGTAGCGAACCGAATCTCTATGGACGTCTCCCACATCATCGATCCCCTGAACGATGCCCAGCGTGAAGCTGTCACCGCCCAGAACGACCACCTGCTCGTATTGGCCGGCGCCGGCAGTGGCAAAACCCGGGTACTGGTGCACCGGATTGCCTGGCTGATGACCGTGGACCGGGTGCCACCGACGGCCATCCTGGCGGTGACCTTTACCAACAAGGCAGCGAAGGAGATGCGCTACCGGGTCGAGCAGATGATGCAGATCCCGACCCGGGGGCTGTGGATCGGAACCTTCCACGGAATTGCCCACCGGTTGCTGCGAGCCCACTGGCAGGATGCCGGCCTGCCGGAGAACTTCCAGGTACTGGACAGTGACGATCAGCTGCGGCTGATCAAGCGGGTGATGCGGGAGAACCAGATCGACGAGAGTCGCTGGCCACCGAAGCAGGCCCAGTGGTTTATCAACAGCCAGAAGGATGAAGGCCTGCGGGCGGACCATATCCAGGAGAATCCCGGCGACCACTTCACCTCCACCATGCTGAAGATCTACCGCCAGTACGAGAAGCTGTGCCAGCAGGGTGGGCTGGTGGACTTCGGCGAATTGTTGCTGCGTTCCCATGAACTCTGGCTGTACAAGCCTGAGCTTCTGGCTCATTACCAGCAGCGCTTCCAGCATATGCTGGTGGACGAATTCCAGGACACCAACACCATCCAGTATGCCTGGCTGCAAGTGTTGGCCAGCAACCGCGTGCCTTTGACCATTGTGGGAGACGACGACCAGTCCATCTACGGCTGGCGCGGTGCGAAAATCGAGAACATCCAGCAGTACCAGCGGGACTTCCCCAACGCCCGGCTGGTGCGTCTGGAACAGAATTACCGATCCACCCAAACCATCCTCAAGGCCGCCAACTCGGTGATCGCGAACAACCAGGGGCGTCTTGGCAAGGAACTGTGGACCGATGGGCCCGAGGGTGAGCCGATCAGCCTGTATGCTGCGTTCAACGAGCAGGACGAGGCCAACTATATCGCCGATTCCATCAGTGCCTGGGTGGACGAGGGTAACCTGCGCAGTGAGGCCGCGATCCTCTACCGTTCCAATGCCCAGTCCCGGGTGTTGGAAGAAGCGTTGATGCGCCAGGGCATTCCGTACCGGGTCTATGGTGGTCTGCGTTTCTACGACCGCCAGGAAATCCGCAACGCCCTGGCCTATCTGCGCTTGGTGCATTACCACCGGGATGATGCCGCTTTCGAACGGGTGGTGAATGTGCCTACTCGCGGTATCGGTGCCAAGAGCCTGGCGGAACTGCGGGAATACGCGACCGAACAGGGCATCTCCCTGTGGGAGTCCGCCGAGCGCCTGCTGGCGGCGGGTCAGGTTAAGGGACGGGCGAAAACCGGTTTGCAGTCGTTCCTCGACATCATCAATGGCCTGTCCGAGATGGTGGACCATGCCTCCCTGCAGGGCCTGATGAAACAGGCGATCGAGGTCAGCGGGCTGAAGGACTATCACGCCAGCGAGAAGGGCGAGAAAGGCCAGGCCCGGGTGGAGAACCTGGAGGAACTGGTCAGCGCTCTGTCGGACTTCGAGGTGGAAGAGGGCGTGGATCCGCTGGCGGAATTCATCGCCCAGGCCGCCCTGGATGCCGGTGAATCCCAGGCGGACGGCCATGAGGACAGCGTGCAGCTGATGACTTTGCATTCCGCCAAGGGCCTGGAATTTCCGCTTGTGTTCATGGCCGGTGTGGAGGAGGGCCTGTTCCCCCACAGCATGTCCCTGGAAGAGCCGGGCCGGATGGAAGAGGAGCGCCGCCTGTCCTATGTCGGTATCACCCGGGCCATGAAAAAGCTGGTGCTCACGTACGCCGAGTCCCGGCGGTTGTATGGTCAGGAGAAATTCCACGCACTGTCCCGGTTCGTGCGCGAGATCCCGGGCGACTGCCTGCAGGAAGTCCGCCTGCGAAACACCGTGACCCGCCCGGCCTTGGTGGAACGCCCCAACGAAAGCCTGTTCAGCCAGGATTCAGCCCAGCAGGCCGGGTTCAGCCTTGGGCAGCGGGTTCGGCACCCGAAGTTTGGTGAGGGGATCGTGATGAACTGCGAGGGCAGCGGGCACCATACCCGGGTGCAGGTGAACTTTGATGATGGCGCCAAGTGGCTGGTGTTGGCTTATGCGCCGCTGGAGGCTTGCTGAGGTTTTTTTGGGGGGGTAGCAGAGGGCTGGTGAGGCTTTCCGGCATGAAAAAGGGGTCAGAAGAAAGCGTTCTTCTGACCCCACTTTCGGGTCTGACTCCGCGGTAAAAACGGGGTCAGATGAAAGCCTTCATCTGACCCCTTGGGTTTCTCCGAGCTTGGGGCAGGTGCCGGGTAGGCCTTTCCAAAACTGTGCGGAGCCATGGATGGCGGAGCTCAAGCGTCACATGGACGTGCCGCAAGGAGCGTGTTTTGGAAAGGCCTACCCGGCACCTGCCTTCCCCCACATCCAGAATGTCTACATCAGCACCGCGTAAATCACCCCCGCCAACACAATTCGATAGATCACATACGGCCACATCCCCACCGTGTTCAGCCACTTCAGGAAGAAGTGAATGGCAGTAATGGCCATCAGGAACGACGTCACTCCACCAATCAGAAATCCACTCCAGTCTACCATCACATCGGAAGTAGCGACTTCCAGCAGCTTCACTGCCGAAGCCAATACGATGATGGGAATGGCCAGCAGGAAGGAGAACCGGGAGGCGGTCTCCCGGGTCATTCCCAGGAACAGGCCGGCGGTGATGGTGACGCCGGAGCGGGAGGTGCCGGGTACCAGGGCCATGGCCTGGGCGATGCCCACCAGGACTGCATCTTTCCAGTTGAGCTTGTCCAGGGTGCGTTGGCGTTTGGGCAGCCAGTCGGCGATACCGAGCAGGATGCCGAATACCAGGGTGGTTACAAAGATCACCGAGGCGCCCCGGAGTTCGTTGTCGATCATGTCCAGCAAGGCCAGTCCGGCCAGGCCCGCCGGGATGGTGCCGATCACCAGGTACCAGGCCAGGGCACCCTGGCCGACAAGCCTGCGCTGAGCCACGGAGATCAGTCCGTCCCGGGCGATGCCGAACACGTCCCGCCGGAAGTAGAGTACCACTGCCAGGAGCGTGCCCACGTGAACTGACAGGTCGAACCCCACGCCCTGATCGGTCCAGCCGAAGAACGCCGGGGTCAGGATCAGGTGGGCGGAGCTGGAAATGGGCAGGAATTCGGTCAGTCCCTGGAGAAGGCCAAGGAACAGGGCCTGGAAAAGATCCATTCTGTGGGTTCCGTTCGGTTCAGTGCTTCAAATGTGGGCGGAATATTAGCAGGGCGGGGGTGGGCTGAACAGATTACCGGGCTGATACCAGCGTCGGGCAACGATGCTCCGGCGCTGGCATCCGTGTTTCACTCAGGGAAATGGTCCCGGGTCTTGTTGGCGATGCGCACCAGAACCAGCATCAGCGGCACCTCCACCAGCACCCCGACCACCGTTGCCAGCGCAGCCCCGGACTGCAGGCCGAACAGGGCGATAGCCGCAGCGACGGCGAGCTCGAAGAAGTTACTGGCACCAATCATGGCGCCGGGTGCGGCAATGCAGTGGCGCACTTTCCACAGCCGGGCCCAACCATAGGCCAGGAAGAAGATCAGGAAGGTCTGCACGATCAGCGGTACGGCAATCAGCGCAATGTGCAACGGATTGTTCAGGATTACCTCGCCCTGGAAGGCGAACAGCAGCACCAGGGTGACGATCAGCGCCCCCGGCGTAACCGGCCCCAGCCGCTTCATGAACACCCCGTCGTACCAGCGCTGGCCATGGCGGGCAATCAGGGTGCGGCGGGTCAGGTAGCCAGCGGTAAGCGGAATGACGATGTACAGCACCACCGACAGCAGCACCGTATCCCAGGGCACCTGAATGTCAGAGATGCCCAGCAGAAACACCACAATCGGCGCGAAGGCAAACAGCATGATGATGTCGTTCAGGGACACCTGCACCAGGGTGTAGGCGGCATCGCCCTTGGTAAGATAACTCCAGACAAACACCATGGCGGTGCAGGGCGCGGCGCCCAACAGGATCGCGCCGGCCAGATACTCGCTCGCCAGCTGTGGCGAAATCAGCGGCTCGAACACCACGGTCAGGAAAAACCAGGCAATCGCAAACATGGTGAACGGCTTGATCAACCAGTTCACAGTAGTAGTGATGGCCAGACCTTTTGGTTCTTTGCGAACACCGACAACGGCACTGAAATCGATCTGCGCCATCATCGGAAAAATCATCGCCCAGATCAGGATGGCGATGGGGATGGACACCTGGGCGTATTCGAAGCGGGACAGGGTTTCCGGCACCGACGGCGCCAGTTGCCCCAGCGCCACGCCGGCCACAATCGCCAGTGCCACCCATACCGACAGGTAGCGTTCGAAAATCCCCATGCCGCCGGATGAAGCTTCAGCGGTCAGTTCGTTACTGCTCATGGCGCATCCTTAAATGGAACGTTGGTTCACGCGCTTGGACAAGGCCTCCGCGCTTTCCTTGCGCTCGGAATAGCGGTCGGTCAGGTAATCACTGCGGTCCCGCACCAGCAGGGTGAACTTTACCAGCTCTTCCATGACATCCACGATGCGGTCGTAGTAGGGCGAGGGCTTCATGCGGTTGTTGTCGTCGAATTCCATGAACGCCTTGGGCACCGACGACTGGTTCGGAATGGTGACCATGCGCATCCACCTGCCCAGAACTCGCAACTGGTTGACCGCATTGAACGACTGGGAACCCCCGCACACCTGCATCACAGCCAGGGTCTTGCCCTGCGTCGGCCGAACCGCGCCCAGCGACAGGGGAATCCAGTCGATCTGGGTTTTCATGATCCCGGTCATGGCCCCGTGGCGTTCCGGGGAGCACCACACCATGCCCTCACTCCATTGCACCAGCTCCCGCAGCTCCTGAACCTTGGGGTGGGAGGCGTCCTCGGCATCGGCCAGGGGCAGGCCACGAGGATTGAAGACCCGGGTTTCCGCGCCCATGGCCTCAAGCAAGCGGGCCGCTTCTTCCACCGCCAGGCGGCTGAAGGAGCGCTCACGGAGGGAGCCATACAGCAACAGAATTCGTGGCGGATGTGAAGATGACGTTGCCTCAAACAGTCGGTCCGTAGTGGGGGCGCTGAACAGTTCCGGATCGATGTTGGGGAGGTCTTGGATGTTCATTTTGTTGGCGGATTCCTTTACTCAGGGCGATGTTGCACATAGTATGCACAAAAATAGATATACATAAAATCAAATATGCGGAATGTGAGATATGAAGCGCCGTGTTTTGTTCGTCTGTACCGCCAACAGCGCCCGCTCGCTGATGGCGGAAGCCCTGCTTCGGCACATGGCCGGTGACCGGTTCGAGGTGGCCAGTGCCGGTACTGAGCCTTCCCGGCCTCACCCTCTGGCACTACAGGTGTTGCAGGAAGCGGGTATTCCCACCGACGGGCTGTACAGCAAGTCGCTGGCGGAGTTGCAGGGTCAGGACTGGGATTACGTGATTACCCTGTGTGAAAAGGCCGCCCGGGAGTGCACGTTGGTGGCTTCCGGAGCCCAGCAGATTGCCTGGGACTTCCCGGACCCTGCCGAAGCTAACCGCCACGCCACTTTTGCCCTGACCCTCAAGGAACTGAAAGAGCGCATCGGCCTGTTCACCCTGGTTCACCAGAAAGAAACCGGCCTGAAGCAGGCAAGCTACAACCCGGTGACCATGTTCAAGGCGATGGGAGATGAGCTTCGCCTGGCTGCGCTGTTGCTGATCAAGGACCAGGAAAAACTCTGCGTGTGCGAACTGACCGAGGCCTTTGAGGTGTCCCAGCCAAAAGTCAGCCGCCATCTGGCCTCACTCCGGGATGCCGGCCTGCTGGAAACGGAGCGCCGGGGCCAGTGGGTTTATTATTACCTTAATCCGCGACTGCCAGAGTGGATTGCGCAGGTTCTGGATGAAACCGCACGGAACAATGCGGCACTGATCGAGCAGCCGCTGGCCAGATTACAGGCCATGGCGGATCGGCCGGTAGTGCAGTGCCCCTGACTATCCACGCACAGATTAGCCAACGCGCAAGGAGAACATCATGAGCAAGATCAAGGTAGGAATTAACGGATTCGGCCGAATTGGCCGGTTGGCGTTGCGTGCGGCCTGGGAGTGGCCGGACATGGAATTTGTCGCCATCAACGACCCGGGCGCTGATGCCGGGACCCTGGCGCACCTGCTCAATTTTGACAGTATTCATGGCCGCTGGAGCCATGAGGCAGCTGCCGACGGCAAGGACATGGTTATCGAGGGTCAGCGTATCCGGGTGACCCATAACAAGGGCATCGATGAGACCGACTGGTCCGGTTGCGATCTCGTGATCGAGGCCAGTGGCGTTAACAAGAAGGTCAGTGTCCTGCAGGCCTATCTGGATCAGGGCGTGAAGCGGGTTGTGGTCACTGCGCCGGTCAAGGAAGCGGGGGCCAAGAACATCGTGGTAGGCGTGAACGACGACATCTTTGATCCGGCCAATGATCGGATCGTGACCGCCGCCTCGTGCACCACCAACTGCCTGGCACCGGTGGTCAAGGTGATTCACGAAAAACTGGGTATCAAGCACGGCTCCATCACCACCATCCACAGCCTGACCAATACCCAGACCATCATCGATGCGCCCCACAAGGACCTGCGTCGGGCCAGGGCCTGTGGCAGTTCCCTGATTCCCACCACCACCGGATCGGCCACCGCCATCATCGAGATTTTCCCGGAACTGAAAGGCCGGCTGGATGGCCATGCGGTGCGGGTGCCGTTGACCAATGCCTCACTCACCGACTGCGTGTTCGAGGTTAATCAGGCCACCGATAGGGAGACTGTCAACGAGCTGCTGAAAGAGGCGGCGGAAGGCGAGCTGAGGGGCATCCTCGGTTACGAGGAGCGTCCACTGGTGTCCATCGATTACAAGACCGATCCGCGCTCGTCCATCGTGGATGCCTTGTCCACCATGGTGGTCAACGGCACCCAGGTGAAGATCTATGCCTGGTATGACAACGAGTGGGGTTACGCCAACCGCACCGCGGAACTGGCGCGCAGGGTAGGTTCTGCGTGATATGACGGCCGCAATTCGACAGTATCTGGTCATCACCGGTAACTACTGGGCGTTTACCCTGACGGATGGGGCCCTTCGGATGCTGGTCGTGCTGCACTTCCATCAGCTCGGCTACTCGCCGCTGGAAATCGCCCTGTTGTTCATCTTCTACGAGTTCTTCGGGGTGGTGACCAACCTGGTCGGTGGCTACCTGGGGGCCCGCATGGGCCTGAACCGCACCATGAATACCGGGCTGTTCCTGCAGATTGTTGCTCTGGCCATGCTGGCGGTGCCGGCGGCCATGCTCACGGTACCGTGGGTAATGGCGGCGCAGGCGTTGTCCGGCATTGCCAAGGATCTGAACAAGATGTCCGCCAAGAGCGGCATCAAATTGCTGGTCCCGGACGAGCAGCAGGGCACCCTGTACAAGTGGGTGGCCATTCTGACGGGCTCCAAGAACACCCTGAAAGGAGTGGGTTTCTTCCTTGGCGGTGTGCTGCTGATGGCGGCCGGCTTCAAGGGCGCGGTGATCCTCATGGCGGTGGTGCTGGGGCTAGTGTGGCTGGCCAGCCTGTTCCTGCTCAAGCAGGAACTGGGCAAGAGCAAGGCAAAACCGAAGTTCACCGATATCCTGTCCAAGAGCCGGGCGATCAACGTGCTCTCTGGCGCACGGATGTTCCTGTTCGGCGCCCGGGATGTATGGTTTGTAGTGGCTCTCCCGGTCTACCTGCACACGGTGTTCGGCTGGGACTTCTGGAAAGTGGGCGGCTTTATGGCCACCTGGATTATCGGCTATGGCTTTATCCAGGCCCTTGCGCCGCGCATCACCGGGAACAGGGAAGGCAAACAGCCTGCCGTGCTCTGGGCTGCGGCCCTGGCGCTGATTCCCGCAGCAATCGCCATGGGCCTGACGGCGGGCTGGTCACCGCAGGTTGTCATTGTTGGTGGCCTGCTGTTATTTGGCGTGCTGTTTGCCGTCAACTCTTCCCTGCACAGCTATCTCATTGTTAGCTATGCCCGTGGCGATGGCGTGTCGCTGGATGTGGGTTTCTATTACATGTCGAATGCTGCCGGGCGTTTGCTGGGCACCATTCTGTCCGGCTGGGTGTATCAGGCCTACGGATTGGAGGCATGCCTGTGGATATCGTCCGGTCTGGTGGCCACGGCTGCGCTGCTATCCATGATGTTGCCCGAGCGGCGGCCAGTGGCAGTCTGAGCGGGCCTCAGAACCGAATGGCCAGCCCTGCGGCGGCTTCCACCTGCAGGTAGCCGCTGCTTTCGAATCTGAGTTCGCAGCCACCTGAGCAGAACGCGGAACCTCCGGAATTCAGAGCTGTATAAATGCCGCGCAGATCCAGCCGCAGGCGCAGTTGTTCAGTCAGAAAAAACTGATAGCCACCACCGAGGGACAGGGCGGCCCGGTGGTGAGTTTCGTACCCCGAATCGTCCGGTTCGAGCCGGGTAACGCCGAACACACCAGAGACAAAACCGCCGTGATTCTGGCCACCCGGGAAATACAGCCCGCCGAACTGGAGTTGGTAGATTGTAAGGTCGATGGAATCCACGCCCGGCGCGAACAGACCATTGTCCAGTCTGGCCGAGGTGCTCTGCCGCCCGAAATAGAGTTCTCCCTGTTTTCCGGCCTCTGCAAGATCAAAATTGAACACCAGCCCCTGGCTGGCGGAATCCCGGAAGTCGATCTGGTCTGAAGTGCTGGCGCCGGCGGTCTCGATATCCACCGAACTGCTCATACGAAAACCTGCAAATGGCGCAAGGCTCACGTCCGCTAATCCCGGAGTCGGTGTCAGGCTCAATGCGAAGAGGACAGCTATGGGAGTTCGGAGATTCATGCGGTTGCTCCGGTGCTGGGTGGCTGGTGGTTGTGTAGATTCCGTGTAACGATATTACCACTTCAAATCACCAGGCCTTGCCAATCATTTGCCAGGCACCAAAGTAGCATGGGCGAAACAACCTCCGTGAAGCTAGGCTTGGTCCATCGCTCGCATAAAAGACAACAAGAATGATCGACCTGCTAAGACGCTATCCCTTACCTGTTATTGTGCTGGCTCAGCTGTTCGGCACCTCGCTCTGGTTCAGTATCAATGGCGTCTGGTTGTCGCTGTCTGCGGAACTGGGCCTGACGGAAACCGATCTGGGCCGGCTGACGCTGGCGGTTCAGGCGGGGTTTATCGCCGGTACCCTGACCATCGCTGTGACCGGTCTGGCGGACCGCTTTGGTGCGAGCCGGATCTTTGCCCTGTCGAGCCTGTTGGGTGCCCTGGTCAATGGTGGGTTTGTTTTCGCCGCCGGTTGGCCACCACTCGATTTCCTCCTGCGGTTCGCCACCGGTCTTTGTCTCGCCGGCATCTATCCCCTGGGTATGAAAATGGTCATCGCCTGGACCCCAAAATACGCCGGTGCCGCACTGGCCTGGCTGGTGGGCATGCTCACTCTCGGTACGGCACTGCCACACCTGATGCGCGGTGCAACGCTCGGCATGCCCTGGGAGTGGCCGTTGATGGCGGCGTCCTGCCTCGCTCTGGCCGGAGGGCTGCTGGTGTTCCTGCTGGGCGACGGGCCGCACCTGCCGAAAAGCAGTGGCCGGCTGCCCCTCAGCCAGGGGCTGGCGGCGCTGCGGATACCGAGGTTCCGGGCGGTGGCCGGTGGCTACTTCGGCCATATGTGGGAGCTTTACGCCTTCTGGACACTGACACCCTTGCTCATTGGCCGGGAACTGCAGCGTCTGGGGCAGGGTGAGGCATTGGTTCCCTGGCTGTCGTTCGCGGTGATCGGCATTGGCGCTGCGGGCTGCGTCGGTGGCGGCCGGCTTAGCCGAACCCTGGGCAGCGAATGGGTGGCCCGGCGGGCGCTGATGGTGTCCGGGGCTTTTTGCCTTCTGTATCCCTGGTTGAACGGGCTGGCCCCGGTCTTGCTGATCGGGTTGCTGGTTGTCTGGGGGATTGCGGTGGTGGCAGATTCGCCACAGTTTTCGGCACTGGCGGCGGCAACGGCACCGAAGGAATCGGTGGGTTCTTCGCTGGCGGTAATGAATGCGGTCGGCTTTGGGCTGACCCTGCCCGCCATCTGGCTGACCAGCGGATTATGGGGCCAGTTGGATGTCTGGGTGGTTCTGCTGCTGGTGCCCGGGCCAGTGCTCGGGCTGTGGTCGCTGTCCAGAGCGCTACCTGACGCTAAGTCTGGTTAATGGGCGTGACCCTGATGAAGCACGATATGTCCAAACCGAGAGTGCTAGTGCTGTCCGGTTACGACGCCGCCAGTCATAAGCGCTGGCGTGAGCAACTGGCGGCACTGTTGCCGGAATTCCACTGGCACGGCCTGGCATTGCCTCCGAGGTTCTTCCGCTGGCGTATCCGGGGCAATCCACTGAGCTGGCTGAATGAGCCGCTCCTGCAGGAACACTGGGATCTGATTATCGCTACCTCCATGGTGGATCTGGCCACCCTGCGCGGTCTGCACCCGCGTCTGGCAAGTACGCCCTGCCTGCTGTACATGCACGAAAACCAGTTCGCCTTTCCGGTATCGAGTGGCCAGAACCGCAGTGCCGATCCACAGATGGTGAACCTTTACAGCGCGCTTTCTGCCGATTGTGTGGTGTTCAACAGTGGCTGGAATCGGGACAGTTTTCTGGATGGTGTCGATACTTTCGTCCAAAAACTGCCTGACAGAGTGCCCGAAGGGCTGATCGAAACTTTGCGTGGTAAGTCCCGGGTGATACCGGTACCGATTGAGGACCGTCTGTTTGCCGATGATCGTGGCGTGAACTGGGCCCGGCCCCACCTGCTCTGGAACCATCGCTGGGAATATGACAAGGGCCCAGATCGCCTGTTGAAACTCCTGCAGGTTCTCGACAGGCGATCCATTCCGTTTCGGCTCAGTGTTGTCGGCGAGAGTTTCCGGAAGCATCCACCGGCATTTGGCCAGATTCGTGAGGCGTTTGGTGACCGGATAGAACAGTGGGGATTCCTCGAAAGCCGGGGTGATTATGACCGGTTGCTCAGCATGGCGGATATGGTTGTCTCTACGGCTCTGCATGATTTTCAGGGGCTGTCGATGCTGGAGGCCATGGCATCCGGGTGTGTGCCCCTGGCCCCCGACCGGCTGGCCTACCCGGAATATGTGCCGGACATCTGCCGATACCAGAGTCACGAACAGGCCGCCGACGCGGAAGCGGAAGCCGCTGCAAACTGCCTGGAACAGCTGATTCGATGCCAGCCAAAAGCCTGCAGGCCGGATGCCTGGCGGGCATCGGTGCTGGCAGTTCAATACCGCTCTCTCTTTGATGACCTGATCCATGCCGGGAAGAGCGACCTTACTTTTTCATCAGGGCTTTGATAGACTTCGCGCCCTCTTTTCGGCTGATGCCTGATTTTCATCAAAGATACTGAAACCAGACTGTGACGATCCTTCCACCCTAGTAGTCAGACTTCCCTTCCCTCTCGATAGTGCAGCAAGGCTTGGGCATCCAGCCGGTGCGCGGTCATCGGCCACGTGTATTCGTTACGCTCGATATCTTGCTCGTGGAACAGCGATTGTCATGGCTTTTCTCCAGACTCTGGCTTCACAGGAATCGGCCTGGTGTCTGTTGCCCGGCTTTTGAAACCTTTAATCGGATTACACGAATATGCTCAGCAGTATACGAAACAACTGGTTCTCCAATGTTCGGGGCGATCTGCTCGCCGGTATCGTTGTGGCCCTCGCCCTGATCCCGGAGGCCATCGCCTTTTCCATCATTGCAGGTGTGGACCCGAAAGTGGGGCTTTATGCTTCCTTCTGTATTGCTGTGGTCATTGCGTTCGTGGGCGGTCGCCCAGGGATGATTTCAGCTGCCACCGGCGCCATGGCGTTGCTGATGGTCACGCTGGTGAAAGAGCATGGCCTCGAGTACCTGCTCGCCGCGACCCTGCTCACGGGGGTGTTCCAGATTATTGCAGGCTACCTCAAGCTCGGGGCACTGATGCGCTTTGTCTCCCGCTCGGTGGTGACCGGGTTCGTCAACGCTCTGGCGATCCTGATCTTCATGGCCCAGCTGCCCGAACTGACCAATGTCACCTGGCATGTCTACGCCATGACCGCTGCGGGTCTGGCGATCATCTACCTGTTCCCGCTGGTTCCGGTGGTCGGCAAGGTCCTGCCGTCACCGCTGGTGTGCATCATCTCTCTCACCGCCGTTGCCATGATCCTGGGTCTGGATATCCGCACCGTCGGCGATATGGGTGAATTGCCGGACACTCTGCCGGTGTTCCTGTGGCCGGATGTGCCGCTCAACCTCGAGACGCTGATGATTATCCTGCCGTATTCCCTGGGGCTTGCCGTGGTCGGCCTGCTGGAATCCATGATGACCGCGACCATCGTGGACGACCTGACCGACACCACCAGCGACCGTAATCGCGAATGCAAGGGCCAGGGTGTGGCCAACATCGGTGCCGGGCTACTCGGTGGCATGGCCGGTTGCGCGATGATTGGTCAGTCCATCATCAACATCAAGTCCGGCGGTCGTACCCGGCTCTCCACCTTTACCGCCGGTGCTTTCCTGTTGGTGATGGTACTGGTGCTGGACCAGTGGCTGGTCCAGATACCCATGGCGGCGCTGGTGGCGGTGATGATCATGGTGTCGATCGGTACCTTCAGTTGGGAGTCCATCAGAAATCTCCGGGAACACCCGCTCTCAACCAACATCGTCATGGTGGTTACCGTGATCGTGGTGGTGGCGACTCACAACCTCGCCTTCGGTGTACTGGCTGGCGTGCTCCTGGCCGCCCTGTTCTTCGCCAACAAGGTGGGTCATTACATGCTGGTGACGTCGGACTATGACCAGGCGTCCGATACCCGACGTTACAACGTGGTGGGTCAGGTGTTCTTCAGCTCTTCCGAAAAGTTCATTGAATCCTTTGACTTCAAGGAAGCTGTCGACAATGTGGTGATCGACCTGAGCCGGGCTCATTTCTGGGATATAACGGCCGTGGGTGCACTGGACAAGGCGGTCGTCAAGTTCCGCCGGGAAGGTGCCGATGTCGAGGTGGTTGGCCTGAATGAGGCCAGTGCCACCATCGTCGACCGTTTCGGTGTACACGACAAGCCTGATGCTGTGGATCAGTTGATGGCTCACTGACCAGGGGCTGGTCGACCCATCGAACGCCTGGCCGCTTGCGGCAGTGAGAAGCCCTGCCTAGACTCATGACTGTTGGACGGTTATGACAGGGAGAAGTGGCCATGGCGTTCCAGACCCTTGATGGCAACGAAGCTGTGGCCTCGGTGGCCTATCGCCTGAGTGAGACCATTGCCATCTATCCGATCACCCCGGCGTCGGTGATGGGAGAACACGCTGATGACTGGGCGGCTCTTGGCCGGCCCAATCTCTGGGGGCAGGTTCCCAGCGTGGTGGAAATGCAGTCCGAAGCTGGCGCCGCCGGGGCCGTGCACGGGGCCCTGCAGTCGGGTTCGCTGGTGACCACCTTCACCGCCTCCCAGGGGCTGCTGTTGATGCTGCCCAACCTGTTCAAGATAGCCGGCGAGCTCTCGCCGTTCTGCATGCACATTGCCGCCCGCAGTGTTGCCACCCATGCCCTGTCGATCTTCTGCGACCATTCCGACGTGATGACCGCCCGCGGCACCGGTTTCGGGCTGCTGGCCTCCGGGTCAGTTCAGGAAGCCCAGGATCTCGCTGCCATCGGTCACGCGGTCACCCTGGAGGCACGGGTGCCGGTGATGCATTTCTTTGACGGCTTCCGGACCTCCCATGAGATTTCCAAGATTGCCGCCCTGAGCGATGAGCAACTGCAGGGCCTGGTGTCCCATGAAGGGGTGGATGCCCATCGGGCGCGCCGCATGACCCCGGACCGGCCGGTGGTCCGGGGCACCTCCCAGAATCCCGATGCCTTTTTCCAGTCCCGGGAGGCCACAAACCCGTTTTACCAGGCTTTCCCGGAGAAGCTGGAAGCGGTGATGGAGCGGTTCGCCGAGGTCACTGGGCGGCGGTACCAGCTGTTCGATTATGTGGGTCATCCCGAGGCGGAACGGGTGGTCATCCTGATGGGGTCCGGGGCGGAGTGCGCCCATGAAACGGTGGACTGGCTGCTTGAGCAGGGGGAGAAGGTGGGTGTGCTCAAGGTGCGCCTGTTCCGGCCCTTTGCCACCGACCGTTTCCTGGCCGCGCTGCCCGACACCGTGGAGCATCTGGCGGTACTGGACCGGACCAAAGAGCCCGGGGCCCAGGGCGAGCCGCTGTTGCTGGAGGTCAGCGGGGCACTGATGGAAGCCTGGAGTCGGGGCGAGCGGCAGACCCTGCCCCGGGTGATCGGAGGCCGGTACGGTCTGTCTTCCCGTGAATTCACCCCGGCGATGGTGAGCGCCATTTTCGACGAGCTGAAGGCGGAGGGGCCGAAAACGCGTTTCACCCTCGGTGTTCGTGACGATGTTACCCGATTGTCGCTGGAGGTGGATGAAGAACTGGATATCGAATCGCCGAAAACCCGCCGGGCCCTGTTCTTCGGGCTGGGGGCCGACGGCACTGTCAGCAGCAACAAGGCCAGCATCAAGATCCTGGGCGAGGGCACGGACCTGTTTGCCCAGGGGCATTTTGTCTATGACTCCAAGAAATCCGGGGCCACCACGGTTTCCCATTTACGGTTTGGCCCCTTGCCAATCCGTTCCAGTTACCAGATCCGCAAGGCCCAGTTTGTGGCCATTCATGCACCCCAGTTCCTCGAGCGCTTCGATGTCCTTGAGCACGCTGCTGACGGCGCAACGGTACTGCTGAATGTTCCCTGGTCAAAGGATGAGACCTGGGACCGTTTGTCGGTCGAAGTCCAGCGGGTGCTGGTGGAGCGCAAGGCCCGCCTGTACGTGATTGACGCAGCGGAAGTTGCGGAGAAAGCGGGGCTGGAGCGGCGCATCAACACAGTGATGCAGGTGTGCTTCTTCGCCCTGGCCGACATTCTGCCGAAGGACGAGGCAATCGCCCGCATCAAGGACGCCATCCGCGAGACCTGGGGTCGTCGCGGGCCGGAGGTGGTTCGCCGCAACGTGGAGGCGGTGGATTCCGCACTGGACAATCTGCATGAAGTGCCGGTGCCGGACGAGGCAACAGCCACACGCCCCCGGCCGCCCAGGGTGCCGGAGGATGCGCCGGACTTCGTACAGAAAGTCACTCGGCTATTGATGGACGGCCAGGGTGACAAGCTGCCCGTGAGCGCCTTCCCGCCGGATGGCACCTGGCCCAGCGGGACCAGCCAGTACGAGAAGCGCAGCATCGCCCAGGAGATTCCGATCTGGGAGTCCGATCTGTGCGTGCAATGTAACTTCTGCGCGATGATCTGTCCCCATACCGCCATCACCAGCAAGGTCTTCGACCCGGAGGCGGCGCGAAATGGTCCGGAAACCTTCGAGACTGTTCCCGAAACCCACACGGCGGAACTGGAAGGCCTGGACTACCGTATTCAGGTGGCGCCGGAGGACTGCACGGGTTGTGGCCTGTGTGTGGAAGTATGTCCTGCCAGGGACCGCACACAGCCCAAGCGCAAGGCCATCAACATGCAGCCTATGGAGGCGCATCGCGAGGCGGAGGCGGAAAACCTGAAGTTCCTGCGCAGCTTGCCGGATGTTCCCAGGGACCGTATTCCCCGGGATTTCAAATCGCTGCCGTTGTTGATCCCGTTGTTCGAATACTCCGGCGCTTGCGCCGGCTGTGGCGAGACGCCCTACATCCGCCTGCTCACCCAGTTACTGGGTGACCGTCTGCTGCTTGCCAATGCCACCGGTTGTTCCTCCATTTATGGCGGCAACCTGCCCACCACACCGTATACGGTGAATGCCGACGGCCGGGGGCCGACCTGGAACAATTCGCTGTTCGAGGACGCGGCGGAACTGGGTCTGGGAATGCGTCTTGGGCTGGACAAGCTGGTGGGACGGGCCCGACAGTTGCTGGATGGCATGAGCGAACGTTTGCCTCAAGAACTTTACAACGACCTGACCGGCCCCTGTGCCACCCTTGACGAGTCGGCCATGGCGGCACGGCGCAAGGCGGTCTCAAGATTGCGGGACTGGCTGGCCGACCAACAGGGGCCGGAGGCGCAGGAACTGGCCAGTCTGGCCGATGAGCTGTGCCCGAAGAGCGTATGGGTCATTGGTGGTGATGGCTGGGCCTATGACATCGGTTATGGCGGCCTGGATCATGCCCTGGCTTCCGGCCAGAACCTCAAGCTGCTGGTGCTGGATACCGAGGTGTATTCCAACACCGGGGGCCAGCAATCCAAGGCCACGCCCATGGGCGCGATTGCCAAGTTTGCGGCTGCCGGCAAGGAAACCCGCAAGAAAGACCTGGGCTTGCTGGCCATGAGTTATGGCCACGTTTACGTGGCCCAGATTGCTATGCAGTCCCACAGTAACCAAACCACCAAAGCCCTGCAGGAGGCTGAAAGCTTCGATGGCCCCGCGCTGATCATTGCCCACAGTCCGTGCATCGCCCATGGCTACGACCTGGTGCACTCACCGGCACAGCAAAAGCGGGCGGTGGACAGCTGGGCCTGGCCGATCTACCGCTTCGATCCCCGGCGCATTGACCAGGGCCTGCCGCCCCTGCAGCTGGATTCGGTGCGTCAGAAAGTCCCGATGAAAACCTACATGCAAGAGGAAGCCCGCTTCCGCATGTTGGAACTGCGGGACCCGGAAAGGTATGAAAAGCTGGTCGCCGCCGCCACTGAGGCAGCGCAGGACCAGCGGGAACTCTACAAGCAGCTGGCGGGCATCCATTTCGAGCCTCACGAACATCCGGAATCCGGACAGGGGGAGGGCAAACCACATGACTGAGCTGACAACCCGATGGCTCGGGCTGAATCTGCGCTCGCCCCTGGTGGTGGGTGCCAGCCCGCTGACCGATGATCTTGATGCCTTGAAAGCGTGTGTCGATGCCGGCGCCGGTGCCGTGGTGATGCATTCGCTGTTCGAAGAGCAGCTGGTGGCGGAGCAGATGGCGGCCCATCGCTTCATCGATTCCCGGATCAACATGGACGCCGAGGCGTCCTCGTTTTTTCCAGGATCGGAGATGTTCGAGATGGGCTCCGGCAGTTACCTCAAACGTCTGGAACTATTGCAGGGCGCGCTGAATGTGCCCGTGGTTGCCTCGCTTAATGGCGTTTCCCCTGGCGGCTGGGTCCAGCATGCGGGGGAATTGGAAAGCGCCGGTGCGTCGGCCATCGAGCTCAACCTCTACGATCTGGCCACGGATCCTGCCGATACCGCCGCGACACTGGAACAGCGCCAGCTGGAAGTGGTGCGCTCGGTGGTCGAGCAGGTCAACATCCCCGTCAGCGTCAAACTGTCGCCTTTCTATTCCGCACTACCGGCCTTTGTGGCCGGCGTGGAAGCCGCCGGAGCCCGGGGATTGGTGTTGTTCAATCGATTCTATCAGCCGGATATGGATCTGGATGAGCTGGCATTGAGCCGGGACGTGGTGTTGTCGTCCAGCGCTGAACTGCCGTTGCGGCTACATGGAATTGCCATGCTGTTTGGCCGAACCGGACTAGAAATGGCCGTTTCGGGTGGGGTCCACCGTGGGGACGATGCGGCAAAAGCGATCCTGTCGGGCGCCACGGCCGTTCAGGTGGTCTCGGCCTTGCTGGCTGAAGGGCCCGAGGCTCTGGCCAGGATCACTGAGGAGATGCAGAACAGACTGTCGGCAATGGGCTACGACTCACTGACCGAAGCCCGGGGCGTTCTTTCCCTGGAAAATGCTCCGAACGCTCAAACGTGGGAACGATTGAACTACGCCCGTCTGTTACACGGCTGGCAATGACGGTCAAAGGCCCTGCTCGGGCACTTCCCGGATCCGGCCATGCTCATCGATCGCCACGTAGACAAACAGCCCCTCGGTAACTTTTCTGGGGTTCTTGGCGGTGCGGTCCAGGGTCCAGACTTCCACATTGATCTTCATGGAGCTGCGGCCGATATCCACCAGTTCACAGTAACAGCCAACCTGGGAGCCCACCCGCAACGGCGACAGAAACTCCATCCGGTCCATGGCCACGGTGGCATTGCGGCCCTGGGAAATCCTGCCTGCCATGGTGGCGGCGGCCAGATCCATCTGTTTTACCAGCCAACCTGCAAACACGTCGCCGTTGGCGTTGGTGTCGGCGGGAAGGGGGATTACCTGGATCGTGAGTTCGCCCCGGGGGGCGGGTTTGTCATCGTCAAAAGCCGTCATGGAGTCTGCCTTTATAGGTACTGGAATTGTTTTAACCCCGCATGTTAATGGCCTGAACGCGGGCTGCAAGAAAATTTGTGAGTTGGCGACTATATTTCAAAGGCTGTAACAAAGTTGTCACAGAGTGCCCCTAGGATGCAGTCATCGGTAAAGCACATCCGACACAACGTCCTAACCAAATAATGGAGACTTGACGTGATGAAACTGAACAAAGCATTCGCCACTGTTGCGCTGGCTGGCTCCGTAGCCGCCATGTCCGCACCGGCCATGGCCCGTGACACCATCAGCATCGTGGGTTCCTCCACTGTTTACCCGTTCGCTACCGTGGTGGCCGAGCGTTTCGGCACCAAGACCGACTTCGCCACCCCCAAGCTGGAGTCAACCGGTTCCGGCGGCGGCATGAAGCTGTTCTGCCAGGGTATCGGTACCCAGCACCCGGACATCACCAATGCTTCCCGTCGTATGAAGCCGTCCGAATTCGACATGTGCCAGAGCAATGGCGTCAAGGATATCACCGAGTTCCGTATCGGTTCTGATGGCATCGTGATTGCGAGCTCCAAAGAAGCGCAGAACCTGGATCTCACTCTGGAGCAGCTGTTCCTGGCCCTGGGCAAGGAAGTGCCGAACCCGGAAAACCAGAAGGAGCTGATCCCGAACCCGTACAAGAAGTGGAGCGAGATCGATTCTGACCTGCCGAACGTTGCCATTCGTGTGATGGGTCCGCCTCCGACTTCCGGTACCCGTGACTCCTTCAATGAGCTGGCCCTGCAGGGTGGCTGTGAAGATCTGCCCGCCGTCGCCGACATGAGCGAGGACGACATGGAAGCGGTTTGCCAGAGCATCCGCGAAGATGGCGCCTTCATCGAAGCGGGCGAGAACGACAACCTGATCGTGCAGAAGCTGATCGACGACGAAGGCATGTACGGCGTCTTCGGCTACAGCTTCCTGGAAGAGAACGCTGACCGTCTGCAGGCGGCGACTCTGAACGGCAAGGTGCCGACTGCTGAAGGTATCGCTGCTGATGAGTATCCGGTTGCCCGCTCCCTGTTCTTCTACGTGAAGAAGGCCCACGTCGGCGTTATCCCGGGTATGTCCGAGTACGTTGAAGAGTTTGTCAGCCCGGCGGCCATGGGCCAGAACGGCTACCTGAAGAGCGTTGGCCTGATCGTTCCGCCGCGTGACGCTCTGATGGACCTGCAGGACAAGGCAGCCAACATGCCGAACCTGCAGAAAGAAGAGCTTATGTAAGCCAGTTACACAGTCAAGTAGCTGACAAGGGTGCGAGTCCTCACGGGCTCGCACCCTTTCGTACGTAAAAAGTACCAAGTGCGAAACTCATTCTGAATCTTTACACTTGTTGCCTATTTGAAGCGTCAGACAGGATAATCCATGCAACCTGCCAATCTCCTTCTACTGACCCTGGTCCTGGCCGTCGTCGCATACGGTCTGGGCTATGCCCGGTCCCGGGCGCTGGCGATGCCCCTGGGCGGGATACGTCATCTCAAGTCCCTGCCATTCTATTATGGTGCCCGGGCAGCGCTATGGTGCGGCATCCCCGCGCTGGTCGTGCTGGCATTGTGGGCGGCATTCCAGGGTAAGGTCATTCAGATGCTGGTGATCGGCTCCCTGCCGCCGGAAATGATTCCCGCGGATGAAGGCAGTGCCAGTCTGCTTTTGAGCAAAATCAGCAACGTGGCCAGTGGTGCATTGCCTCCCGGGTTCGTTGAGGCGCCGATTGCAGAGGCGGCCGAGCGCTTGAAGGCGTTGCGGGACCAGAGTCGGCTGCTGATGACGGCCCTGGTGATTTCGGTGGCGGTGCTGGCCGGCTTTCTGGGCTGGCTGCGAATTCGGCCGAGGATCAACGCCCGGGAACAAGTGGAGTCCATTCTCAAGTGGGTATTCTTTGCCTGCGCCGCGCTGGCCATTCTTACGACTCTCGGCATCATCTTCTCGGTTGCTTTCGAGACTTTCCGGTTCTTTGAAAAGATCTCGTTTTTCGAGTTTTTCTTCGGTACCAGTTGGAGCCCCCAAACAGCTCTGAGGGCAGACCAGATCGCTGCCGAGGGTGCATTCGGCATGATTCCGCTGTTTACTGGCACTCTGCTGATTTCCGCGATTGCCATGGTAGTGGCGGTTCCGGTGGGGCTGCTCTCGGCCATTTACCTGTCAGAGTATGCCAACAAACGGGTGCGCAGCATCGTCAAGCCGCTCCTTGAGATGCTTGCTGGCATCCCCACCGTTGTTTATGGCTTCTTTGCAGCACTGACCGTGGCCCCGTTCATCAGTGATCTGGCAGCTTCCCTGGGTATTGAAGCGTCGTCCCAGAGCGCCCTGGCCGCCGGTGGGGTAATGGGCATCATGATCATTCCTTTCGTGTCCTCGCTCTCGGATGACGTGATCAATGCGGTGCCACAGTCCCTGCGGGATGGCTCCCTGGCCCTGGGTGCCACCCAGTCGGAAACCATGAAGAAGGTCATTTTCCCGGCGGCGCTGCCGGGCATCATGGGCGGCATTCTGCTGGCAGTGTCCCGTGCCATTGGCGAAACCATGATCGTGGTGATGGCAGCCGGCCTGGCGGCCAACCTGACCGCCAATCCCCTGGAAACCGTCACCACGGTGACCGTGCAGATCGTGACGTTGCTCACCGGTGACCAGGAATTCGACAGTGCCAAGACGCTGGCCGCCTTTGCCTTGGGCGCCATGCTGTTCCTGGCGACGCTGTTGCTTAATGTGGTTGCCCTGAAAATCGTACGCAAATATCGGGAACAGTATGACTGACCAACGCTCTCAGGCGGAGATCGTCCGCCAGTCCCTCAAGCGCCGCTATCGCAAGGAACGTCGGTTCCGGGCCTATGGCATCGCGGCAATCGCGGTAGCTCTCGCCGCCCTGGTGATCCTGTTTACCGACATCATCGGCAAGGGCTATACCGGGTTCATGAAGACGACCCTGACGATGGAAGTCCAGATTGATGGCGAAATGATGTACCTGGACGATGCCACCGACGAGCGCCAACTGAAAATGGCGGATTTCGTCGAGCCTCTCGTTCAGGCTTTGATCCGGGAGATTCCATCCGCAACGGAAACCGATCGGGATGCGGTGCGCGATCTCATCAATCCGTACGCCTCGGTGACGCTGAGGGATCGACTGAAGGAAAATCCGGAGTGGCTGAACACCACCCGGACCATGACGTTCCTGGCCCATACGGACGTGGATGTCTACGCCAAGCACGCTGGCGACGAGGCCTATTCCATCAAGCTGAGCGAACAGCAGCAGGCATGGGTGGATCAGTTGCAGGAAGACGGTGTGGTGGAGACCTCGTTCAACGATGTCTTTTTCCAGAACGGTGACTCCCGGGACCCTTCCAAAGCCGGTATTCTTGGCGCCGTGGTGGGTTCCCTGCTGACCATGTTCGTGACTCTGATCCTGTCGTTCCCGATCGGTGTGGCGGCAGCCATCTATCTGGAAGAGTTCGCGCCCCAGAACAAGCTCACCGATTTCATCGAGGTGAACATCAACAACCTGGCGGCGGTACCGTCCATTATCTTCGGCCTGCTGGGTCTGGCCGTATTTATCAACCTGTTCGGCATGCCCCGTTCGGTGCCGGTGGTGGGTGGTCTGGTGCTGACATTGATGACCCTGCCGACCATCATCATTTCGAGCCGGGCGGCGATCAAGAGTGTGCCGCCGTCGATTCGCGAGGCCGCAGAAGGCATCGGCGCTTCCAAGATGCAGGTAGTCCTGCACCACGTGTTGCCACTGGCCATGCCGGGAATGCTGACCGGCTCCATCATCGGCATGGCCCAGGCGCTGGGCGAGACCGCGCCGCTGCTGCTGATCGGCATGGTGGCGTTCATCGTGGATGTACCGGATGGCTTCTTTGACTCGGCCACGGTGCTGCCGGTGCAGGTCTTCCTGTGGGCGGGTAGTCCGGAACTGGCCTTTATCGAACGCGCGTCTGCAGCGATTATGGTGCTGCTGACCTTCCTGATCAGTATGAATGCATTGGCCATCTGGCTGCGTAAGCGTCTTGAGCGCCGGTGGTAAGGAGAATTTCCATGAATACCCTGAATACAACGGTAACCAGTGAAGCTGAAATGCCAGAAGAAAATGTTGTTCCTGTCCAGGAAGAGAAGCCGGCGGAAACCGTGATCGAGGAGGGCAAGACAGTGGGCCGTCCCTTCTCGGACGACGCCAAGTTCAAGCTACGCAATGTCGAGGTGTTCTACGGCCAGGACCGCGCTATCAAGAACATCAGCCTGGACATCGCCCGCAATGAGGTGATTGCCTTTATCGGCCCGTCCGGCTGCGGCAAGTCCACCTTCCTGCGCTGCCTGAACCGGATGAACGACAGTATTGATATCTGTCGGGTCAAGGGCTCGCTGCATCTGGATGACAATGACATCTACGATCCCAAGCGGGATGTGGTGGAGCTGCGTGCCCGGGTGGGTATGGTGTTCCAGAAACCCAACCCGTTTCCGAAATCGATCTACGACAACGTTGCCTATGGCCCCCGTATCCACGGCCTTGCCAACCGGAAGTCGGATCTGGACGAGATCGTCGAGAACAGCCTGCGTAAAGCGGGCCTGTGGGAAGAGGTCAAGGATCGCCTGGATGCCACCGCGACCGGTATGTCCGGTGGCCAGCAGCAGCGTCTCTGCATTGCCCGTGCCATTGCGGTCAGCCCGGAGGTTGTCCTGATGGACGAGCCTTGCTCGGCACTGGACCCCATCGCCACAGCCAAGGTCGAAGAGCTGATCGCCGAGCTGTCAGAGAGCTACACGATCGTGATCGTGACCCATTCCATGCAGCAGGCGGCCCGGGTGTCCCATCGCACGGCCTACTTCCATCTCGGCCATCTGGTGGAAGTGAACGAGACCAACAAGGTATTTACCTCGCCGGAACATGAACTGACCGAGTCCTACATCACCGGTCGCTTCGGCTGATTCCGGATCTGGGGAATTTTGGAGAAAGATAGTATGCCTACAAAGAAGGATGATGTTTACGGGGATCATATCTCCCACAAGTTCAATGACGAGCTCATGGAGCTCAAGACCGAATTCCTGAAAATGGGTGGTATGGTCGAAGCCCAGGTGGAGAATGCCATCCAGGCCCTGGTGGACGGCGACGGCCACCTTGCCGAGCAGATCCGCGCCAAGGACAAGCAAGTGGACAAGATGGAGATGGATCTGGATGAGGAAGCGACCCTGATCATCGCCCGTCGCCAGCCCACAGCCCGGGACCTGCGACTGGTCATATCCGTGATCAAGATGGTGGCCGACCTGGAGCGGGTCGGCGATGAAGCCAAGAAGATCGCCAAGCTCGCGATCAAGCTTTCCGAGGAGGGCCAGGCGCCGCGGGGCTACGTGGAGGTGCGTCACATCGGCACCCATGTCCTCGGCATGCTGCACGACTCCCTGGATGCCTTCGCCCGGCTTGATTCCGAGCAGGCGCTGCGCATCATGAAGGAAGACAAGCGCGTGGATGAAGAGTACCAGGCTGCGGCCCGGACTCTGCTGACCTTCATGATGGAAGACACCCGTAACATCTCGCGCTGCATGTCCGTGATGTGGGTGCTACGAGCCCTCGAGCGGGTAGGGGATCACGCCTGCAACATCGCCGAGAACGTGATCTTCATGGTCAAGGGCGAGGACGTGCGCCACACGCCGGTGGAAGAAGCCGAGCGGGTGGTTGGTCGCTGACTCGGGGTTTGCTCCCAGGTCGGGGTCAGATGAAGGCCTTCATCTGACCCCTTTTTCATGCTCAAGCCTCGGGATTTGCCGCCAGGTTGGGGTCAGAAGAAAGCCTTCTTCTGACCCCGTCTTCACGCTTCTTACCCCGGCTTCATGTCACCCCTCAGGCCTGCTTCATCTTATCGGTATACGGCGGCCAGCCAAACGGCTTGCCGGCCAGCAGGTGCAGGTGGATATGGAACACCGTCTGCCCGGCATTCTCCCCGCAGTTCATAACCGTCCGGTAGCCATCCTCGGCAAAGCCCATTTCCTTGGCCAGCTTGCCGGCCACGTAATACAGGTGCCCTACCAGTTCCCGATCACCTTCCTCGATGTCATTGATGGAGGCAATCGCCTTCTTCGGGATTACCAGCAGGTGCACCGGCGCCTGGGGGTTGATGTCTTTGAACGCCAGGCTGATGTCGTCTTCGTACACGATGTCCGCGGGGATTTCGCGGTTGATGATCTTGGAGAAAATCGTCTCTGCCATGGTGACTCCTTGTTTGTTTTCAGTAGTGATCGTTTAAAGCTGGCCCAGGCCCGGTAGCCGTTCGGTAAGCTGCTTGAGGACCGCTGGCAACTGGTCGTCTATGCCCATGGCGTAACGGGCGACCCGATTGCGGGCAAAGGGCAGGGCGCGGGCAGTGCCCAGGCCCAGGTTGCGCAGCAGGTGGACCGGTGGAATACGATTGCTGAACAGATGGTAGAACAGATCCATGGTCATCATCATCCGCCGGTTGGCTGGGCGGCGTTCCTGCTCGTAGCGGGCGAGCCAGTGCGGATTGGCGGGATCACCATCGGCACGGACCGCTTCCCGAATCATGGCCTGGAGGCTCTGGGCGTCCTGGAATCCGAGGTTCACGCCCTGACCTGCCAGCGGGTTGATGGTATGGGCTGCATCGCCCGCCAGAACCTTTCTCCCGGAAAAATAATGCTTGGCGTGCTGACGGGCAATGGGAAAGCTGGCCCGCGCATCAATGTGGGTCAGTAGCGGCAGATCTTCGGGGAAAGCACTCTGGATCTCGGCCCTCAGGGCCTCGTCGTCCAGGCTTTTCAGGTGTGCCAGCTGCTCGGGTGAATCGTACCAGACCAGTGACGCCCAGCTCTCCCCGGGGAAGGCCTCACCGGCACTGTGCAGTGGCAGGAAGGCCCGGGGCCCGGATGGGTAGAAGCCCTGCCAGGTGATGTCCTCCACTGTACCTCGATAACGCACCGAAATGACCATGGCTTGCTGGCCGTACTGGTCCCGGGTGACACCGATCCCGGCCATATCACGGATGCGGGACTGGGCACCATCGGCACCGATCACCAGTCTGGCGCTCAGCATCTGGCCATCTTCCAGTGTGATAGTCGCCTGTTCCTCATCCTGGGTCACACTGGCAACACCGGAGCCCGCCAGGATGGTCACGCCCGGCTCGCCCCTGGCAGCCTGCCAGAGCGCTTGCTGAGTGACGGAATTTTCCACGATATGCCCCAGGTGCGGAGCACCCAGATCCATGGCGTCGAAGGTTACTTCCGTCAACCGGCGAGGCACCAGTCTGCTGAGGGGGTGCGGGGTTTCGTCCCAGACCGCCAGGCGACGGTAGGGTGTGGCTCGCATGTCCAGAATGCGGGACCAGGCGCCCAGGCTGTCCAGGTAGCGTTCGCTACCAACACTCAGGGCCGATACGCGGATATCGGGGGCTGTTCGGGGGGTGAATTCGGGCGCGGAAGCCCGGTCGATCATGGCGACCGAAAGGCCCTCCCGGCCGAGTCCGGTGGCAAGTGCAGCACCGACCATGCCGGCGCCGACAATGACAATATCAAATGCTTGAGTCATAGCGGGTTCCTGTCTGATGCCGTCAGTTTACGCGATGGAGGCATTCAGACAAGCGACCCGGATCAACCCGGGGTCGGGTTGTCAGTAGCCGGCGGCTCCGGACACCCGTTTTTCATCCAGCTCACGGTGCCGGCGGCGTTTCACCAGCCAGGCTGGTTTGCGGGCGCCGGGTTTTACGAAGCCCTGGTTCAGTACCATCGGCTGAACCATATTCAGGAAGTCCGAGGTCTTCATATGCACTGATTCGGTATGGCTGCCGGCTGCGAAGGCCAGCTCTGGCTGTTCCGTCAGGGATTCGGCGCAATAGACGGTCATGCCGAACAGGTTGCCAAACGGTGGCATGGCACCCACTTCGCAGTCCGGGAAGCGATCCTGGAATTCCTGTTCATCGGCCAGGTCGACAAAATCGGTATCGAGAATCTGTGACAGGCGGTCCCAGCGGATACGCCAGGTGGCGGGCATCACCAGCATGGCCATCTTGCCATCGAGCTCGATGATGACGGTCTTGACGACGCGGTCGCCTGCGATCTTGACGTGGTGGGCCAGTTCCTGGGCCGTGAACGCCGGGGGGTGAGACAGGCACATGTATTCCACACCTGCCTGGTCGAGGTAATCCTTCAACTGCTGTACCGGCATAGCGACAACCTCCTACCAGCAATGACAGCGTCCCGGAGCCGTTGAACGTTGAGGAACCTGGCTCCGCCGGGGTTCGGCAAGGTGCCGCTTCAACACCTTGCCTTTACTGCTCATCTTAGTTGAGGTTACGCAGTTTGCGAGTAACCGGATGTATCAATTGCGATACGGTTCACTCGGTTTTATAAAGATGAACGTCGCGCTGGGGGAACGGAATGCTGATGCCCTCCGCGTCGAAGGCCTTCTTGACGTTCTCCTGCATATCCCAGTAATACGGCCACAAGTCGTCGGTCTTCACCCATACCCGGAACATCAGATCAACCGAGCTCTCGCCGAGGCCTGCAACACAGATGCGGGGAGCTGGCTCGACCAGGCTGCGCTCGTCCTCTTCCATCAACCGTTTCAGGATGGATTTGGCCTTATCGATGTCATCGCCATAACCAATTCCGAACGTCATATCACACCGGCGCTTATCATAGATGCTGACATTGACAAGGGTGGCATTGGACAGGCTGCCATTCGGGATGACGATTCGGCGGTTATCGAACGTGTTGACGATGGTGTAGAGGATACTGATTTCATCAACGGCGCCCAGGTAACCCTCGGCTTCAATGGTGTCACCCACCTTGAAGGGCTTGAAAATAAGGATCAGTACACCACCGGCAAAGTTAGCCAGGCTCCCCTGAAGGGCCAGGCCGACCGCCAGACCGGCAGCACCGATAACGGCGATGAAGGACGTGGTGGCAATGCCCACCATGGAAGCCACGGAGATCAGCAGAAGGATCTTGAGGATTGCCCCGATCAGCCCGCAGAGGAACTTGTTGAGGGTGGGATCTTTCTGGCCGAGCTTGTTATCAAGAATCGCTATGAACTTGTTGATCAACCACATGCCGATCACCAGGGTGATGATCGCCAGCACCACCTTGGGGGCATACGTCATCACCAGGGCCAGTGCCTGGTCGAGCAGTTCGGATGCGCGCCCGTTGGCGCCAATGAGGTCTTCCATCAAGGGACTCCTTGTTCCTTAGAGTTTTTCAGAGTGAGTTCAGGCTTCGAAAAAAGCTGATAAAACCGGTACCTTCCAGCGTTGGTTATAGCAGACATTTTCGTCAGGCGTATAACAGCTAGAGGGTCCGGTGGGTCTGGTGTTTTACGCAGACCGCGCCAGGCTGGCTTGCTCGATGATGACCTCGGGGCCTCCACGGACAAGAATCCGCCCCTCTTTCTGGCTGAGTTGGTAATCGTACATGGGGTCGTAATAGTCGGTCAGGAGCGCTTCGATCCAGGCATCGTGGCCGTGCAGGTCGCCTTGCTGCTCCTGGGTCGAAAGGGCGGTTTCCATCAGAGCCCGGAGTTGCTTGTGGCGCTCGCCGCCGAGGCGTTTGCGGATGCGGTCCATGGCGGACAACAGGTAGTCGCGGAAGTTCAGCCAGCCCGCCGCTTCGCCGTCCCGGGCTACGTAGTCGGCATGCATGTCTTCCACATAGTCCTTGCGGATGATGGCGATACGCTCTTCCATCGGCTGTTCCAGAACCAGGAGGGGCGCGCTGGCCATACGTTCCCGCAGGCTTTCCGGCAGCGCACAGCGGCCGATGAGGCGGCTCTCGTCCTCCAGGTAAATCGGTCCGCCGATCAGGTGGTGGGCCCTGAGCATGGCCACCGACAGGCGGTTTTCGAAATCGATCTGGGAAGGCTGGGGTGTGACCCGGCGGCCGAAACTCGAGCCACGATGGTTGGCCAGACCCTCGAGATCCACCGGGTTGGGCAGTTGGTGCAACACCCGGGTCTTGCCGGTACCGGTACGCCCGCTCAGCACCCGGAACTCGCTCTTTTCGATCAGTTCCTCGAGGCTGTCGATCAGGAACCGGCGGAGGGCCTTGTAGCCGCCCTTGACCAGTGGGTAGTCGATGCCTGATTCCTTAATCCATTGCTGGGTCAGGCGCGAGCGTAATCCGCCACGGAAACAGAACAGGTAACCGTCCGGATGGCGGGCAACAAACCGTTTCCAGGCCTCGATGCGCTGGGCCTTGATATCGCCGGAGACCAGCTGGTGGCCCAGTTCAATGGCCTTGTCCTGGCCCTTTTCCTTGTAGCAGATCCCGACCCGGTGCCGTTCCTCATCGTTCATCAGTGGGGCATTCTCGGCACTGGGAAAGCTGCCCCTGGCAAACTCCACCGGTGCCCGGACATCCATCAGCGGCACGTCGTTGAGGAATAGGGACAGGTAGTCGTCGGTGTCGGATCGGGTCGCCATTTCACGGACCTGGAGGTTGAAAATGTGAGGCGAGAGTATAACGGATCCGGTGTCTTTCTGCCCATTGGGCGCTGCCGCTGGACCTTCGGGCGGGTACAATACCCGACCTTTTGGATCCGGAACTGGAGGGAGGATGTCACCGGAACGGTTGAACGAACACTTGCGCAAGACCCTGAGCCGGGGCCGGGTGGCAGAGACCCGGCCCGCGGGCTGCCCGGAAATTTCCCTGTGCCTGTTTGACCCGGCGGTGCTGGAGGGCCCCCTGTCCCATGACGAAGCCCAGGCGGTGGTGGCGGAGCCGGCCTACTGGTCGTTCTGCTGGGCCAGTGGTCAGGTACTGGCGCAATGGATCCTCGAACATCCTGATGTTGTCCGGGGCAAGGTGGTGCTGGACTTCGGGACCGGGTCGGGTGTGGTCGCTGTGGCGGCCGCACTGGCCGGTGCGTCGCGGGTGATCGCTTGTGACCTGGATCCGGCGGCCCTGGACGCCGCGGGGGCCAACGCAGCTCTCAACGGTGTGACCCTGGAGTATTGCGATGATTGGAACCGGCGCCCCGAGGGCATCGATCTGGTGACCGCGGCAGACGTACTCTATGACCCGGAAAACCGCCCTTTGCTGGAGGTATTTCTGGCCGCGGCGTCAGAGGTCTTGCTGGCGGATTCCCGGGTCAGGGATCTTGGTAATGACTGTTATGAAAAACAGGCAGTGATCGAAGCCAGAACCTGGCCGGATCTCAACGAATTCGAGGAATTCAACAGGGTGAGGATCTATCGGGCAAAAGCCGGGGGCTGAAAAAATAAAGGGTGACCATTTGGCCACCCTTTCGGAACAGGTCGGCGCGTCCATGCGCTGGGGCAACTGCCTTGTTGCTGGTCCCTGGTCTCCGCTCCCTGGCGCCAGCATCCTAGCCGGCTTTCCGGTTAATTTTCCCTTAAGCGAGGCGTCCCTGTGTCCTTGCCTCTCCCCGCGCTCCGTGCCGGGGTGCATCCAATGCGTCGTCCACTTCCTTGTCATCCCTGACGAAATCACTATAGCAAGGGAGCGTTGACAAACGTGTGACGGGGGCGGGTATTACCTTTTGAATGCTGTATCACATTCTGGCTGTTTCAATCAGATCAATGGGTTAGCTTGAAATGAAGCGCGTTAACCGATGCCCTCGCACTCATTGATGCTGAAAGCTCGCACAGCAATGTAGGAAATATCTCACAATGAATCGGGCGAATCTCTTAAGTCCAGCTTTCCGGCCCTGGGCAGCCCCGGCCAGGGCAGCAGGCCAATAGCGATACCGACGCCATCGGCAAGCAGGTCTTTCAGGGAAAAATCCCGGTAGGGCAGGGTCGCCTGCACCAGTTCAATGGCCAGGCCGAACAGCAACAGTGCCGGCACGTACCAGAGTGCCCGCAGTTCCGGCCAGGCCAAACGGGTCAGGATGGTCAACTCCAGGAAGGCGATCAGGTGGTTGATCTTGTCGCTGGGGGTGGACGGCATGGGGTAGCGGGTGTCCATGGTGGCCAGAACCACGATGGCGATGAGGGACGCCGCCAGCGCTACCCGCCAGAGTGTCCGGTTTTGAAGCAGAGCCAGACCGTGTTGTTTGAATGATGCCATGGGGAGTTTCCGAGGGTCCTTCCGGGCTGTGGGATGTTTGCCAACATGATATGCTTTGCGCCCCGTCACTGTCATTGAAGCGGAGGATCAGCCAGCCATGCTCAAGGGTAACTTTTTTCGCGGACTGGGTTACCTGGGGGAGGGTTTCCGCCTGATTCGACAGCCCGGCCTGCGCCTGTTCGTCGTCATTCCCATTGTCATCAACATCTTCCTGTTCGGAATCCTGTTCTATTTCATGGCCGAGGGCTTTGCTGCGCTGATTGCCATGGCCATGGGTTTCCTGCCGGACTGGACCTGGTTGCAGGCCCTCGACTGGCTGTTCTGGATCCTGTACGGCGCGGTGATCCTGCTGATGCTGGCCTACGGGTTCGTCATTGTCGCCAATCTGATCGGTTCCCCGTTCTACGGTTACCTGGCGGAGCTTACCGAGAAGCATCTCACCGGCCAGGAAATCAATACCGATGACAGCTGGGCGGTAATCATCAAGGACATTCCCCGTGCCCTTTGGCGGGAGGTCCAGAAAATCCTGTACTACCTGCCCCGCGCTATCGGCCTGTTCATCATCGGGCTTATTCCCGTGGTCAACCTGGCGGCGGCGGTGCTGTGGTTCCTGTTCAACTGCTGGATGATGGCCCTGCAATACGTGGATTTCCCGGCGGATAACCACAAGGTCAGTTTTCCGGCACTGCGCCGGCTATTGGGTGATACCCGGCTCTCGGCCCTGGGGTTCGGGTTGCCCGTTGCGCTGGCGGCAATGGTGCCGGTACTGAATCTGGTGGTGGTGCCTGCGGCGGTTTGCGGCGCGACTGCTTACTGGGTGCGGGAAAACGGCTCAGCTCTCAAATAAGTTCTGCAAAAATTCTGCACGTAATATCGGTTTGGAGGCTTCTTGGAAACATCGGATTTTGTCATTGGTCAGCGCTGGGTCAGTCACAGCGACACCGGGCTGGGTCTGGGGATCGTCACGGATATCTCCGGGCGTCGGGTCACCCTGGGTTTTCCGGCCGCGGACGAGGAGCGTACCTATGCCATCGACAACGCGCCACTGTCCCGCATCGTGTTCCAGATCGGCGAGGACATAGAGACCTTTGACGGCGACCGTTACATCGTCCGGGCCGTGGAAGATATCGGCGGTGTGCTTATGTACCACGCCGATGACGGTGAGAATATCCACCAGATCTCCGAAGTGAAGCTGGCCGGCTCGGTCAATTTCTCGGCCCCGCACCAACGTCTGTTTGCCGGCCAGTTTGACCGTAACGGAGCGTTCCGGTTGCGTTATGCCACCGTGCAACACCAGGATCGTCTGCGGGCTTCGCCTGCCCAGGGTCTGATCGGTGCCCGGACCCAGCACCTGCCACACCAGATCTACATTGCCCAGGAAGTGGCCCGGCGCCACGCGCCGAGGGTCCTGCTGGCGGATGAGGTCGGCCTGGGCAAGACCATTGAGGCCGGCCTGATCCTGCATTACCAGTTACACACCGGTCGCGCCAAGCGGGCGCTGATCGTGGTGCCGGATTCCCTGATTCACCAGTGGCTGGTGGAAATGCTGCGCCGGTTCAACCTGCGCTTTTCCATCATCGACCAGGAGCGTTATGACGCTCTCAAGGACGATGAGGATGACATTGACGCCCTGGTGAATCACATCTTCGGCGACGAAAATTCGGAAAATCCGTTCGAGACCGATCAGTTGGTCCTGTGCAGCCTCGATTTCCTGACCAACAACGCCAGCGCCCGCGAGGATGCCCTGGCCGCCGGCTGGGATCTGATGATCGTCGACGAGGCCCATCACCTGGCCTGGGCGCCGGAAGCGGCGAGCCCGGAATACGAGGTGGTGGAATCCCTGTCGGCCCGGACCCGGGGGTTGCTGCTGCTTACCGCCACACCGGAGCAGGTGGGCGTTGCCAGCCACTTTGCCCGGTTGCGGTTGCTGGATCCGGCCCGTTTCCACGATCTGGAGACATTCCGGGAAGAGGAATCCCAGTACGAAAGCATCAACCAGGTGGTGCGTCGCCTGCAGCAAGATGAGGCGATCAGTGATGCCGACCGTGAGGCCCTCCGCGGCTGGCTCGGCGATGAACTGGACCAGCTGGAGCAGGAAAGCGATGCCCGGCAGGCGATCATCGACGCGTTGCTCGACCGCCACGGCACCGGCCGGATCCTGTTCCGCAATACCCGTGCGGCGATCCGGGGCTTTCCCGAACGCCAGCCGGAGCCGGTCCAACTGCCATGCCCGGAACTCTATGACGGCCTCGATGTGGGCCTGGAGGGCCTGAGTCCCGAGCACGGCCGGGCCGAGGAGCGCTGGCTGGCCGAGGATCCCCGGGTCGCCTGGCTGGAGAAGACCCTGCTGGGCCTACGTCCGGCCAAGGTGGTAGTGATCTGCGCCCATGCCGAGACAGCCATGGCGCTGGAGCATTATCTGCAGCTGCGCGCCGGTATTCGCAGCGCGGCCTTCCATGAGCACCTGAGCCTGGTGGAACGGGATCGGGCGGCGGCCTATTTCGCCGACAGCGAGCAGGGCGCCCAGGCCCTGATCTGCTCCGAAATCGGCAGCGAGGGCCGGAATTTCCAGTTTGCCCATCACCTGGTGCTGTTCGACCTGCCCGCCAACCCGGACCTGCTGGAGCAGCGCATCGGCCGGCTGGACCGCATTGGCCAGACCGACGCCATCCGGATTCACATCCCGTACCTGGAGGGTACTAGCCAGGAGGTCCAGTATCGCTGGTTCCATGAGGGACTGAATGCCTTTGCCGAGAGCTGCGCCGTTGGCGTGGCCGTGCAGGAGGCGGTGCAGGACCGCTGGCAGCAGGCCATCGATGGCGACACCGGTGTGCTGGACGAACTGACCGAAACCTCTGCCCATGAAACCGCGCGGCTCAAGACCATGTTGCAGAACGGGCGGGACGCCCTGATCGAACTGAATTCCTGTCGCCGGGACGTGGCCGAGGAGCTGATCGGCCGGATCGAGGAGGAAGAGGCTTCCGCCCAGGTCCGGGATTACATGATCGAAGCCTTCGACATCCTTGGCGTGGACGTGGAAGACCATGGCGAGCACTCGGATGTGCTCAGGCCCGGTGAGCATTACCACGCCGGGCATGTCACCGACCTGCCGGAGGACGGCCTGACCGTGACCTGGAGCCGGGAACAGGCCCTGGAACGGGAAGACCTTGCCTTTATGAGCTGGGAGCACCCGATGGTGACCGGCGTGATGGATTCGGTGACCAGCTCAGGGCTCGGCAAGGCGGCACTGGCCAGCCTCTCGGTAAAAGCTTTGCCACCGGGGACGTTGCTGATGGAGGCCCTGTTCACCGTGCATTGCCCGGCGCCGGAGTCGTTACAACTGACCCGTTACCTGCCGGTATCGCCCCTGCGGCTGCTGGTGGACGTCAATGGCAAGGAGCTGTCTGCCGCCTTGCCCCACGACCGGCTGAATGAGCTGTGCTCCAACATCCGCCGCCGCACCGCACAGGCGATCGTGCCCCAGATCCGGCCCCAGGTAGAGACCATGGTGGATCACGCCGAGCGCCTGTCAGAACCCCATCTGGAGCCCTTGAAGGAGAAAGCTCTGGCCGGTGTCGAGGCCGTGTTCGGCCCGGAAATCCGTCGGCTTGAGGCTCTGCAGAAGGTCAACCCGGCCATCCGGGATGAGGAGATCGACTATTTCCGCAACCAGCTGGCGGCGGCCCGGGAGGCGGTTAGCCATGCCAGCCTGGCCCTGGAAGGGATCCGCGTGATTGTGACCGCCTGATGGCGGTAACCCCCTGACTGAGAAGCAATTGCTGGCCAGCCCTCATCTGATGAGGTACCGTGAACGTAACACAGTGTAGTCTTGGTGCTCCGGGGCCGGCTGGCAGCCGTCAGCCGCCGGAGTTCTCGCAATCCATGGAGGACAGAGAAAACCTATGATGACTTTCATTCTGTTTGTGGTAGCGCTGGCGGGTCTGCTGATCGTCATGCGCCGTGAGGCGGGGGCCAAACCCGCCATCGGTGTGATGGTGGTGGTCGGCTTCCTGTCGTGGATCTTTGCCTCCGGCTGGCTGGCACTGGTACTGTTTCTCGGTGCCGCTGCCACGGCCGCAGCCGGCTTGCCGGGCTTCCGCCAGGGTTGGCTGACCCCCCGCATCTTCGCCATGTTCAAGAAGGTGGCGCCCAAGGTGTCCGATACCGAAAAGGTAGCCCTGGAGGCCGGCACCGTCGGTTGGGACGGGGAGCTGTTCACCGGCCGCCCGGACTGGCACAGCCTGCTGATCAACCGCAACAACGGCCTGAGCGAGGAAGAGCAGGCCTTCGTGGACAGCCAGTGCACCCATGCCATCTCCATGTGCAACTCCTGGGATATCGCGGTGGAGCGGGCTGACCTCCCGAAAGAACTCTGGGACTTCCTGAAGAAAGAGAAGTTCTTCGGCATGATCATTCCCAAGGAATACGGTGGCCTGGAGTTCTCTGCCAAGGCGCAGACCGCGGTACTGCAGAAACTGGCGGCGAACGAGATGCTGATGGTCACCGTCGGCGTGCCGAATTCCCTCGGCCCCGGCGAGTTGCTGGTCAAGTACGGCACCGAAGAACAGAAAAAGTACTACCTGCCGCGCCTGGCCGATGGCCGGGAGATTCCCTGCTTCGGCCTGACCGGCCCGCGCGCGGGTTCGGACGCCACCTCGCTGCCGGATACCGGCATCGTCTGTAAGCAGGAAGTGGACGGTAAGGAAGTGCTGGGTATCCGCCTCAACTTCGAGAAACGCTGGATTACCCTGGCACCGGTGGCGACCGTCGTCGGCCTGGCCTTCCGAATGTTTGATCCGGATGGTCTGCTCGGCGACACCGAAGACTACGGCATTACCTGTGCCCTGATTCCCCGGGACACCAAAGGCATGGAAATCGGCCGTCGCCACTGCCCGATCGGTACGCCATTCCTGAATGGCCCGATCCGTGGCAAGGATGTCTTCATCCCGCTGGACTACATCATCGGTGGCCAGAAGATGGCCGGTGAGGGCTGGCGCATGCTCGTTGAGTGCCTGTCGGTCGGTCGCTGCATTACCCTGCCGTCAGGCGCAGCGGGCGCTGCGGCCTATTCGGTGGGGACTGCCGGTGGCTTCACCCGTATCCGCCGGCAGTTCAACACTCCGGTGGCCGAGATGGAAGGCGTGCAGGAGCCCCTGGCCCGCATCGCTGCCAAGACCTACATCGCCCAGGCCGCGGTGAATCACACCGCCAACATGATCGACAACGGCCAGAAACCGGCGGTGCCGTCGGCGATTCTGAAATACCACCTAACCGAGTTCCAGCGCGGCATCCTCACCGACGCCATGGATGTCCACGGTGGCAAGACCGTCACCCTGGGGCCCCGCAATTACCTGGGCATCGGCTACAGCGGCGCCGCGGTGTCGATCACCGTGGAAGGCGCCAACATCATGACCCGCAGCCTGATGATCTTCGGCCAGGGCGCGATCCGTTGCCATCCCTACGTTCTCGAGGAACTGGCGGCCAAGGACAACGACGACATCCGGGCCTTTGACAAGGCGTTTTTCGGCCACGCCGGCCTGATCTTCGGCAACGCGTCCAGGGCCTTTACCCAGGCGCTGGGCCTGGGCCGTGCCGATGTGCCTTTTGACAGCTCCAGCCGTCGCTACGCCCAGGCGGTGGCCCGGTTCAGCGCCGCGTTTGGTCTGTGCGCCGATGCCGCCATGACCACCCTCGGCAGTGAGCTGAAGATGCGTGAGCTGATATCTGCCCGGCTGGGGGACATGCTGTCCAACCTGTACCTGGCGTCCATGGTGCTGAAAAACTGGCACGAGACCCAGCCGGTCGAAGGCGAGCGGGAGGTGATGGAATACAGCCTGGAGCTACTTCTCAATCGCACCGAGAACGCCCTGGATGAATTCCTGCAGAACCTGCCGAACCGGTCGGTGGCGCTGGCGCTCCGGGCAATCACCATGCCCCTGGGGCGTCGCTGGGATGCGCCCCACGACAGCCTGGCCCGCAAGCTGGCCAGAGCCATCTCCACCGATACCCCGATCCGCCACAAGCTGCTGGCCAGTATCTGGAGCACCGACGGTGAGGGTACGGTCGAGAACCCGGTGGCCCGCTATAACGGTCTGCTGAAGGATTACGACAAAGCCGAGCAGCTTTACCGCAAGGCAACCAAGGCGTATGCCAAGGGTGAGCTGCCGATGACGGCGTTGCATCCCGAGGAGCGCTTTGAGGCAGCTCTCAAGGCAGGCATCTATACCAAGGAAGAAGCGGACTTCATGCGGCAGTACGAGGAGGTTGTGCTGGAAATGCTGACCGTGGACGATTTCCCGTTCGATGCCTTTGCCCGCAACCAGGAAACCGTGATCGACCACAATCCGGCTTGATCATCGCCGGATATTCCGTAGTGTAATGGAAGGCGCCCCGTCGGGCGCCTTCTGTGTTAGGGGTGGAGTTTACTGGCATGTGGCTATCGGTTCTGGCGGTAAGTATGGGTGCGGTGATCGGTGCCAACCTGAGGTGGGCACTGGGGCTCTGGCTCAACACCACCTACCATGCCATTCCCTATGGGACCCTGATCGCCAATCTCGGTGGGGGGTGGCTGATTGGCCTGCTCATGGGGTACTTCACCCATGGCACGTCGCTATCGCCCGAGTGGCGCCTGTTTGCCATCACCGGCCTGTGCGGGGCCCTGACCACCTTCTCCACGTTTTCCCTGGAAATGTTTGCGGCGCTCCAGGAGGGGAAGTGGGGCATGGCGATGGCCGGCATTCTCGCCCACGTAGTGGGCTCTATCCTGATGACCGCCCTCGGTTTTTACACCTTTTCCCTGATCAGGGGATGACTCCCTGGCGGTGGGTATCTTTACCTACATAAATCTTTGAAATTTCGCTTGGCATTCCCGGGATTCCCGCGTAGAGTTGGATCTCAAGGAAAGAGTCAGTAAAGCGTTTCATGAATAAGACGTACCTGTAGTCAGTAGTGCCGTCCTGTTTTTGATTAAGCGAGTTCTGTATTTCCGCAAACGCTGACCGAGCGCCGCTGTGGTGTGAGGCAGTAGAGTAAATGATTGATTTCAGGAAGTTTAAGTATGTCTACTACTACCGGTACTGTTAAGTTCTTCAACGAAGCTAAAGGCTTTGGCTTTATCACTCGTGAAGGCGGCCCGGACGTATTCGTTCACTACAGCGCCATCCAAGGCTCTGGTTTCAAGACCCTGGCTGAAGGCCAGCAGGTCGAGTTCACCGTAACTCAGGGCCAGAAGGGTCCTCAGGCGGAGAACGTTGTTGCTCTGTAATCCTTGACGGATTCAGCAACACGCAAAAAAGGCAGCTTCGGCTGCCTTTTTTTGTGATTTCCCCGGCAATATGTAATCTTTGTCCCCCTGTTGCTCGTTTAACCGGTTGTCGAGAAATACAGGGATTCCCTCCATGCTGTTGCGATTTCTGAAGGCCACCTGGATCCTGTTCTGGGCGGTCCTGCTTACCCTGATCCTGTTCCTGCCCATCGTGATTGCTGCGCTTGCCGGCAAACGGGGTGATGCGGCTTTCCACGGTACCCGGATCTATGCCTGGATCATCCTGAAAGTGTGCGGCATCCGCCTGCGAGTCAGTGGCAAGGAACATATCCAGCCGGGCCAGCGCTACGTCATTCTCAGCAACCACGCTTCCTATTTCGACCCGCCTGCCCTGGTGCTGGCTCTTGGCCTGCAGTACCGGTGGGTGATCAAGAAGGAGCTGCGCAAGGTGCCCCTGTTCGGCCTGGCGCTGGAGACGTCCCGTAACCTGTTCATCGACCGGTCAAAAGGGGCGGACGCCCTCGAGAGCATCAAGCAGGGCGTCGCTCAGCTGCCGAATGGTACCGGTATCCTGCTGTTTCCGGAGGGAACCCGCTCGTGGGACGGCAAGTTGTTGCCCTTCAAGCGGGGCGGATTTGTGATCGCCCGGGATGGCGAACTGCCGATCCTGCCGGTCACCATCGCCGGCTCCCATGAACGGCTGCCCAAGGGGCATGCCGCCTTTACCTGTGGCGAAATCCACATTGTCATCCATCCCCCGGTGAGTGCATCGGACAAGCCGGTGGAGGTACTGATGGACGAGGTGCGGGCAACGATCGGTGATGCCCTGGAGCAGAACAGGTAGGGGCGCGCCCCGGAGCTTTCGGGACGCGCTCTGGTTGCACCTTACTGGGTGAAGATCCGCTGGTAGAACTCCATGGTGCCTTGCCAGGACCGGGTGGCAGCTTCTTCGTCATAACCGATGGGCATGTTGAATTCCTCGGCTACTTTGTCGGCGCCAGGGTTGGTGAAGGAGTGCCGGACACCCGGAAAGGTCACCAGGGTCAGGTCCACTTCGGCATCCTGCATTTCCTTGACCAGGGCGGCGACCTGATCGGAGGGGACCATCTGGTCGGCGCCGCCGGTGTAGACCTGGACCTGCGCCTTCACCTCACCTGCCTGGGCCTTGATCGGGCTACCCAGGGCGCCGTGAAAGCTCACCACACCATCAAGATCGACGCCCAGGCGGGCCATGTTCAGCACCACGGCACCACCGAAGCAATAACCCTGGGCGGCAATGCGCTCGTCATCGACACTTTCATGGTTCTGCAGCAGTTCCCTGGCCTTGAGGAAGCGCGCCTTCATCTGGTCCATGTCCTTGGTGGCTTCCTGCATGAATTTCTGGGCTGTGTCGGGGTGGTCAGTGACTTTGCCCGAGCCGTACATGTCCAGCGCCAGGGCGGTGTAGCCGGCGGCCGCGAGCTTTTCGGCCTGGTCCCGGGCGAACTCGTTATGGCCCCACCACTCGTGAACCACCAGCACGCCGGGGCGCTGACCTTCATCCTCATCGTCCCAGGCCAGATAACCGGTGAAGGTCGTGTCGCCAATGGTGTATTCGATGGTTTCGGTCTGCATTTCGGCGAGAACTCCTGTGCTGGCGAGGGTGAGGCCAAGAGTGGTTGCCAGGGCTGTCGTTTTTATCGGGTTCATGCTTCCTCCTGTTCCTTCTGGTTCTGGTTTTCTTGTGCCGTTTGATACGGCCGTGGCCGGAAACCCGATGCATTCAATTGCGTCATCCGGAATACCGTCCTTTTTACTACACTTGAGCCAGAGACTCACGGATTCACTTTGGCACAGTGCAGGAGATTGTCCATGAAAGTCGGGGTTCCGAAGGAGATCAAGAACCATGAGTACCGGGTCGGCATGATTCCGGCGTCGGTTCATGAAGTGTGTGGTCATGGTCATGATGTGTATGTAGAGGAAGGAGCCGGAACGGCCATCGGCTTTTCCGATGACGATTACCGGCAGGCCGGTGCCCGGTTGGTGGCCACCGCAGAGGAGGTGTTTGAACAGGCGGAGCTGATCGTCAAGGTCAAGGAACCCCAGGCCGGCGAACGGACCCTGCTCAGGCCCGAACACACTCTGTTTACTTACCTGCACCTGGCTCCCGACCAGGCGCAGACCGACGACCTGGTGCAATCCGGGGCGACCTGCATTGCCTATGAAACCGTGACCGATCACGCCGGCCGGCTGCCGCTGCTGGCCCCCATGTCCGAAGTGGCCGGCCGTATGTCGATCCAGGCGGGTGCCCATTGTCTGGAGAAATACCTCGGTGGGCGGGGAGTTCTGCTCGGTGGCGTGCCGGGGGTCAATCCGGCCCGGGTCACCATCATTGGCGGTGGTGTGGTGGGGCAGAATGCCGCCGCCATGGCCGTCGGCCTGGGCGCCCACGTGACAGTGGTGGACCGCAACATGGAGGTGCTCCGGCATCTGGACCACCGCTTCGGTAACCAGATTTCCACTCTGTTCTCCACGGCCCACACCCTCGACCAGGCAGTTATCGAGTCGGACCTGGTGATTGGCAGTGTGCTGATTCCCGGTGCCTCGGCGCCCAAACTGATCACCCGGGACATGGTCCGGCGCATGCCCGAAGGCAGTGTCATCGTGGATGTGGCCATCGACCAGGGCGGGTGTGCCGAGACCTCGAAACCCACCACCCATGACAATCCCACGTACGTGGTCGATGGTGTGGTACATTATTGCGTGGCAAACATGCCCGGTGCGGTGGCTCGAACGTCCACCCTGGCGCTGAATAATGTCACCCTGCCGTTTATTGCTGCCCTGGCCTCCAAGGGGCCGAAACAGGCCCTGAAGGATGACCGCCATCTGTTGGCGGGCCTGAATGTCATGGCCGGCAAGGTGACCTACAGGGAAGTGGCCGAAGCCACCGGGTATACCTATACAAACCCTGAAACCCTGCTGGGAACCTGACAACCGGAGCAGATATGAAGCTGATTGGATCCACCACCTCTCCCTACGTGCGCCGCATCCGTATCCTGCTGGATGAGGAACCTTATGAGTTCATCAACCTGGATATCTACGGCGAGGACCGGGACGAGCTGCGGCGCAACAATCCGGCGCTTAAGATTCCCATGATCGAGGATGATGGGCAGGAAATCTACGACTCCCGAATCATTGCCCGCTACATCAGCGCCAAACAGAACCGTGATCCGTTGACCTGGGACCAGCAGAACCAACTGACGCTGATCGATGGCGCCAATGATTCTGCGGTCACCCTGCTGTTGTCCAAGCGTTCCGGCATTGATGTCGACGCCGATGTGATGTTCTTCAACCTGCAGCGGGAACGGATCATGACCACCCTGCGGACTCTCGCGGCTCAGGTCGAGGAAGGGCAGTTCGAGGCCTGGAACTACCCGGCGATCTGCCTTTACTGCCTGGTGGACTGGCTGGATTTCAGGGACCTGGTGGACTTCACCGGCGTTGAAAGCCTGCTGGCGTTCCGGGACAGCCGCAAGGAAAAGCCCTGGGTAGCCCAGACCGATCCCCGTCAGGCCTGATCTTTCCCCTGCCTTCCTGCTTACGGGTGGTCCATTACGGGCCATCCGGAGCCCCTGAAATTTAAGTTGAATTTAAGTTCTCCTGACGGTTGCAGAAGTGAACTATCGCTTTTATCTTTGGTTGTCACTTAATCAATTAAGATCGGGCTCGGATCACCGTCTCCGGCTTGATGGTTAAGCAAGGATACTGGCTTGAGGCATTGATCGTGGCACCAGAACAGGAGACGCTCCACACCTGACCCCGACGGACCCATTTTTTTGGTCTATCGACTTAATGCATTAAGTCAGCATCGACTGGACGAAAATAAACCTTACAAAAACAAGACGAGGTTCCGACAGATGATCTTTGGTAAATCACCAAACCCCAACCCTCTGGCCCTTGCGGTCACCCTGGCACTTGCCAGTACGTCCCTGGCAGCCCAGGAGCAGCAGAGCGTCGAGGAGCGCCTGGTGGCCCTGGAAGAAAGGCTGGCCGAAGTCGAACCCAAGGCCACTGGCGACGAGGGCTTCTCCTTTAACACTTATGCCCGTTCCGGGCTACTGCTCAATGGCGACCTGCAAAGTGCCCCGGGAGGTCCTTACCTGACCCCGGCAGGCTCCGTGGGCGGTGCCGTGGGGCGTCTGGGTAACGAGCCGGACACCTATCTGGAAGCCATCCTCAACTACAAGCAGGTAGCCGAGAACGGCACCAAATCCCACTACCGCCTGATGATTGCCGATTCCACCACCTCCAGCAACGACTGGACTGCCGGTGACGGCGCCCTGAACGTGCGCCAGGCCTACGTGGAGTTCAGCAATCTGGCCAGTTTCACCGGTATTTTCGAGGACGCCTCGATCTGGGCCGGCAAGCGCTTTGACCGGGATAACTTCGACATTCACTGGCTCGACAGCGACTTTGTCTTCCTGGCCGGTCTGGGTGCTGGAATCTATGACGTGAAATTTACCGACTCGGTGAAGTCCAACTTCTCCCTGTACGGTCGTAGCTTCCTGGATTTTGCGGCTGACACCGATTTTGTGCCGGAAGGCAGTTACAGTACCGATAACCTGATTCTCACCGCCAACAACTACTTCGGCAATGTCCAGTGGATGATCAGTGCCATGAAGGCTCAGGACAATGACGAGCGTGTTGTCGAAGGCAATACCGAGGCCTCGGAGACCGGCGTCCACACTATGCTGGCCTACCACGGCGACAGCTTCTTCGGTGTGTCCGAAGGCAACTTCAAGGTGGCGGTGATGCATGGTCAGGGCCTTGGGGCCGAGACCAAGAACATCGGCGCCGATGGTGACCTGCACGAGGATGCGGTCAGTACCCGCCTGGGTGTCTACGGCACCACCTATCTGAGCGAGAATTGGCGCTTTGCCCCGGCGATCCTCGCCGAGACCAGCGAGGATCGCTACATCAAGGGGGACGAGTACCAGTGGCTGACCTTCAACGCCCGACTGGCCCAGGAGTTCACCGCCAACTTCGAGATGCAGTACGAAGCATCCTGGCAGACCATGGACATCACCACCCTGGGCTATGCTGATCGAAACACCGTCGATGGCGACTACAGCCGCTTCACCATTGCACCCACCTTCAAGCCCCAGGTCGGCGGATTCTGGAACCGGCCCGAAATCCGTGTGTTCGCCAGTTACTCCACCTGGGACGATGAGCTGGAGAACTACGCGGCGGGCGACGCCCTGGGCGCGGACAGTGAGTTCGACAGCGGCCAGTGGACCTTCGGGACACAAATGGAAATCTGGTTCTGAGACAGACAACAACAAACTGAATTGAGGTGATCACTATGTCCAGATTTACCCTGAAACACTGGATGATCGGGAGTGCAGCCGCCTGCCTGATGAGCGGCGGATTGCAGGCAGAAACCATCACCATCTCCTGCGGCGCCGTGGGTGCCGAGCGTCAGCTTTGCGAAGAAGGTGTTGCCGCCTGGTCCGGGAAGACCGGCAACGAGGTTCAGGTGGTGTCCACCCCCAACTCCGCCACCGAGCGTCTGTCCCTGTACCAGCAGTTGCTGGCCGCCCAGTCTGGCGACGTGGATATCTTCCAGATCGATGTGGTCTGGCCGGGCATGCTGGCCCAGCACATGATTGATCTGACCCCGCACATGGACGGCGCCGAAAGCGGGCATTTCGAAGCACTGGTGCGCAACAACACCGTCGATGGCCGGCTTGTTGCCATGCCCTGGTTCACCGATGCCGGGGTGCTGTATTACCGCAAGGATCTACTGGAAAAATACGATCAGCCGGTGCCCCGGACCTGGCAGCAGCTGACGGACACCGCTGAAGCTGTCATGAAGGCTGAACGCAAGGCGGGCAACGACAGGTTCTGGGGCTTTGTCTGGCAGGGCCGCGCCTACGAGGGGCTCACCTGTGACGCCCTGGAGTGGGTGGCCAGCCATAACGGCGGCACCATTGTGAACGCCGACGGCGATGTCACCATCAACAATCCACAGGCGATCAAAGCCCTGGGCCTGGCCAGCGGCTGGGTAGACACCATTTCTCCGCGCGCCGTCCTGAACTACACCGAAGAAGAGGCGAGGGGCGTGTTCCAGTCCGGCAATGCCCTGTTCATGCGCAATTGGCCCTACGCCTGGAGCCTGGCCCAGAGTGATGACAGCCCGGTGAAGGGCAAGGTCGGCGTGGTGGCGCTACCCAAAGGTGGCGAGGACGGACGTCATGCCGGAACCCTGGGAGGCTGGCAACTCGCGGTGTCGAAGTATTCGGAGAACCCGGAGCTGGCGGCTGACCTGGTGCGTTACCTGACCAGCTACGAGGAACAGAAGCGCCGGGCGATCGAAGGCAGCTACAACCCCACGCTCCCGGAGTTATATCGGGATGAAGAAGTTTTGGCGGCGGTGCCGTTCTTCGGCGAACTGTTCGAGACCTTCAAGAATGGTGTGCCGCGGCCATCCTCGGTGACTGGCGAAAGTTACGGCCGCGTGTCCAATGCTTTCTTCAATTCCGTTCACAGCGTGCTGTCCGGCGAGGCGGAGCCGGAGCAGGCCATGGGCGCGCTTGAGCGCGACTTGCGTCGTCTGGGTCGCCGGGGCTGGTAACGGGTCATGTCACACACCACTCCAGCACCCGCAGAAACCGAAGCGGTCGGCAAGACGCCGACCGCCTCTGTCCCCGCCCGGCGGCAGGCCAGTAAGGTGCGCCGCCAGCGCCTGCGAGCGGCATGGGTGTTCCTGATCCCCATGCTGCTGGTGCTGGCTGCGGTGGCGGGATGGCCGCTGTTCCGGACCATCTGGTTCAGCTTCACCGACGCCAGTTTCGCCAACATCAGCGAGTACAGCTGGGTCGGTTTCGAGAACTATCTGGTCTATGACGATGGCATGTGGTTCGGGGTCCTCGCAGATCCCACCTGGTGGCAGGCGGTCTGGAACACCCTGTTCTTCACCGTGGTCTCCGTGGGCGCCGAGACGGTGCTGGGCCTGATCATTGCCCTGACCCTCAACGCCCAGTTCCGGGGCCGTGGCTGGATTCGGGCCGCCACCCTGATTCCCTGGGCCATTCCCACCATTGTGTCGGCCAAGATGTGGGGCTGGATGCTCCACGACCAGTTCGGGATCATCAACGATCTGCTGATGACCCTGGGTATCATCGCCGAGCCCCTGAACTGGACCGCCAACGCGGACCTGTCCATGTGGGCGGTGATCATGGTGGACGTCTGGAAGACCACGCCGTTCATGGCGCTGCTGACGCTGGCGGCCCTGCAGATGCTGCCCTCGGACTGCTACGAGGCGGCAAAAGTGGATGGCATCCATCCGGTCCGGGTGTTCTTCAGAGTCACCCTGCCGCTGATCACCCCGGCGCTGATGGTGGCCATCATCTTCCGGGTGCTGGATGCCCTGCGGGTGTTCGATGTCATCTACGTGCTGACCTCCAACAGCGAGGACACCATGTCTATGTCGGTCTACGCCCGCCAGCAGTTGGTGCAGTTCCAGGATGTCGGCTATGGCTCGGCGGCGTCCACCGTGCTGTTCCTGATCATTGCCCTGGCGACCATCACCTATCTTTACCTCGGCCGCAAACAGATCGGAGGTGAGGCATGAACTCCCGTTTGCTGAAGAAAATTGCGGGCAAGATCGGGTTTACCATCCTGTTGGCAGCGATCCTGCTGTTCACGGTGTTCCCGTTCTATTACGCCATCCTGACCTCGTTCAAGAGTGGCTCAGAGCTGTTCACGGTGGAGTACTGGATAAGCTCTTTCGACTTTGCCAACTACGCGGCGGTGCTGGGGCAGGGTTCGTTCGTCAAGAGCATCTGGAATTCCGTCCTGGTGTCCTTCGCCACGGTGCTGATCGCCATGGGGTTCGGGCTGACCGCGGCCTATGCCCTGGGGCGGGTCCAGTTCCGGGGCCGCAGTGCGGTGCTGATGATCGTGCTCGGGGTCTCCATGTTTCCCCAGGTGGCGGTGTTGTCCGGACTGTTCGAGGTGATCCGTGCCATGAACCTCTACAACGATCCGCTGGCGCTGATCTTCTCCTACACCATTTTCACGCTGCCGTTCACGGTGTGGATACTGACCACCTTCATGCGGCAGCTGCCCAAGGAACTGGAGGAGGCCGCCATTGTGGATGGCGCATCGCCCCTGACCACCCTGTTCAAGGTGTTTGTACCGCTGATGTGGCCAGCCATGGCCACCACCGGGTTGCTGGCGTTCATCGCTGCCTGGAACGAGTTCCTGTTCGCACTCACATTCACCCTCACCGACGACCAGCGCACGGTGCCCGTGGCCATTGCCCTGATTACCGGCGGCTCCCAGCACGAGTTGCCCTGGGGCAACCTGATGGCGGCCTCGGTGATCGTAACCGTGCCATTGGTGGTGCTGGTGCTCATTTTTCAACGTCGAATCGTGTCCGGCCTGACGGCGGGCGCGGTCAAAGGTTAATCAAGGAGTTTTCTGTATGACCCAGCCATGGTGGAAAGGCGGCATCATCTACCAGATTTATCCCCGCAGTTTTCTGGATACCAACGGGGATGGCATCGGCGACCTCAGAGGCGTCACCGAGAAGCTGCCCTACGTGGCCTCGTTGGGGGTGGATGCGATCTGGCTGTCGCCGTTCTTCACCTCGCCGATGAAGGACTTCGGTTACGATGTTTCCGACTATCGCGGTGTGGACCCGATGTTCGGCGATATGGCCGACTACCAGACCCTGGTAAGGGAGGCCCATCGTCTCGGCCTGAAGGTCATCGTCGATCAGGTGCTGAGCCATACCTCGGACGTCCATCCCTGGTTCGAGGAAAGCCGCCAGAGCCGCGACAATCCGAAGGCTGACTGGTTCGTGTGGGCCGACCCGAAACCCGACGGCACGCCGCCCAACAACTGGCTGTCGATCTTCGGCGGTAGCGCCTGGACCTGGGACAGCCGCCGCGCCCAGTATTACCTGCACAACTTCCTGGCCAGCCAGCCGGACCTGAATTTCCACAATCCGGAGGTGCGCCGGGCCCAGCTGGACAACATGCGTTTCTGGCTGGACATGGGCACCGACGGTTTCCGGCTGGATACGGTGAACTTCTACTATCACAGCCAGGGCCTGGAGGATAACCCGCCCGTGCCCGCGGATCAGCCCAGGACCTTCGTGGCCAGTGGCGTGAACCCCTACACCTACCAGCGCCATGTATACGATCTGAGCCAGCCGGAGAACCTGGATTTCCTGGCGGACCTGCGCCGGCTGATGGACCATTACCCGGACACCACTCTGGTGGGCGAGATCGGTGACGACAAGCCACTTGAGCGCATGGCCGAATACACCCGGGGCAACGGCCGGCTGCACATGGCCTACTCATTTGACCTGTTGTCGGACCGCCATGGTCCGGACTGGGTCGGTGACGTGGTGCGCCGGTTCCAGCATGGTCTGGGCGAGGGCTGGCCCTGTTGGGCCCTGAGTAACCACGATGTAGCGAGGGTGGTAACCCGCTGGGGCGAAGGCGTGGACGATCCGGCGGCGTATGCCCGAGTTCTCATGGCCCTGCTGCTGTCCCTGCGTGGCAGCGTGTCCATGTACCAGGGCGAGGAACTCGGTCTGCCGGAGGCCCGGGTGCCGTTTGAAGCCCTGCAGGACCCCTATGGCATTGAGTTCTGGCCGGAATTCAAGGGGCGTGACGGCTGCCGGACACCCATGCCCTGGACGCCGGAACCCGGCGCCGGATTCACCACCGGTGATCCCTGGCTGCCCATCGACCCGGCCCACCGGGAGCTGTCGGTTCAGGGCCAGGAGCAGGATCCGGATTCCACCCTCAACCGGGTGCGCAAACTCATCCAGTGGCGCCAGCAACAGCCAGCCCTGGTGGAAGGTGACCTGGAACTGCTCGAGGACACCGGCGATGCCCTGTGCTGGATTCGCCGAACCGACGAGCAGAGGCTGCTGGTGGCCGTGAACCTGACCGGCAGCGAGATCCGGACGCCCTTGCCCCTCGCTGTCGGCAGGGTCGTCAGTGACCCCGGCTTCGAGGGCCGTATCGAGGGCGGCGACCTCGTGCTGCCGCCCTACCAGGCCCTGTTTGCAGAACTTTAAACTTCGGAGCGCCCGGCCGGAGCCGGGCGATCAACAGAGGAGTCTCCACCATGGCTTGCGTGGAACTGAAGAACATCAACAAGACCTTTGGTAAAGAAGAGATATTGCCGTGCGTGAACCTGCGCATCGAAGACGGGGAGTTTGTTGTCTTTGTCGGTCCGTCCGGTTGCGGCAAGTCCACCCTCCTGCGCCTGATCGCCGGCCTGGAAGACCCCACCGGTGGTGACATCGAGATTGACGGCGAGGTGGTGACCGAACAATCCCCCAAGGAGCGGGGTGTGGGCATGGTATTCCAGTCCTATGCCCTGTACCCCCACATGTCCGTATACGAGAACATCGCCTTCGGACTGAAGCTGGGCAAGGCCAACAAAGGCAGGATCCGGGAGTGGGTGGAAAAGACCGCCCAGGTCCTGCAGCTGGAAAAACTGCTGGACCGCAAACCCAGGGAGTTGTCCGGTGGCCAACGCCAGCGGGTCGCCATTGGCCGTGCCATGGCCCGGGAGCCCCGGATCATGTTGTTCGACGAGCCGCTGTCCAACCTTGATGCCAGCCTCCGGGTCCAGATGCGTACCGAGATCGCCAAACTGCACGACCGCCTGCAGTCCACCATGATCTATGTGACCCACGATCAGGTGGAGGCCATGACCCTGGCCGACAAGATCGTGGTGCTCAACAAGGGCAATGTCGAACAGGTCGGTACTCCCTATGAACTTTACGAACACCCGGCCAGCCTGTTTGTGGCCGGCTTCATCGGATCGCCCAGGATGAACCTCATGCCGGGCAGGATCGCCGGAGGCACAGGCAACGACAGGACGCAGGTCGACGTGGATGGACTTGGTACACTGGCGATCAACCGCGACACTGCTGCGCTGGCAGAGGGCGACGCGGTCACGGTGGGCGTCCGGCCCGAGCACTTCCACCTGGAAGTTTCCGGACCGGATCACGGTCTTGAGGTGGTTAACGTCGAGTACCTGGGCAACGAGGCCTACGTTTACATCGAGCTGCCGGCCATGGAAGAGTTGATGGTGGTGCGCCAGCCGGTACCCTGTGAGATCACGCCCGGCCAGAGGGTGGCGTTGAGTACCGACGCGCACCTGGTCCACGTCTTCGGCAGCAACAACCAGGCATTGCCAGCCCATGCACGACAGCCGGAAACCGCCGGACTGGCCGCGGCGGCGAGCCGTTGACCATAGAAACACACCGGTGGAGAAATCATGACCGTCAGTAATACGCCGAAACGGCTAACCGTGAAGGCGATGGCCGAGAAACTCAATGTCTCCACGGCCACCATTTCCAATGCCTTCAATCGGCCGGACCAGCTCTCTGAGGCGAAGCGGCGCTGGATTCTCGAGGAGTGCAAGCGCCTGGGCTACATGGGGCCGAATGCGGCCGCCCGCAGTCTGCGGACCGGACGTACCGGCATTGTCGGGGTGATGCTGGCGGACAACCTGGCCTACAGTCTGACCGATCCGGTGGCCAACGAATTCCTGCACGGGGTGGCCGAGGTTCTCGATCGGCGACACATGAACATGCTGCTGCTCTCCAGCCACGATGAACAGCGCAGCCGACTGCAGGAATCGATGGTCGATGGCTTTGTCATCTACGGCTGGCTCAAGGAAGAAGAAACCTACCAGCGCCTGAAGCAGCACGGCAAGCCTGTGGTGGTGGTGGACTTCGATCTGGAAGGCTGTACCTGGGTCAACATCGACAACTACGACGGCGCCCGCCGTAGCGCCGAACATGCCCTGCGCACACCGCCGGAACAGGTGGCCATTCTGGGCCTGAGGCTGGTGGACACTGATCGGGTCTGCCGGATCCGGGATCGTGAGCTGTTCAGCGAGACCCGGGCGATTTCGGTCCGGCGCCTCAACGGTTACCTTGATGCCCTGGGAGCGGCTGGTTACCAGGTGCCGTCGGAGCGAATCTGGTCCACGCCCACCAACACTCACCAGGATGCCTACCAGGCCGCGCGCGAGGCACTGACCAGTTCGCCCCGGCCAGACCTGCTGCTGTGTATGAGTGATCGCATCGGGCTGGCAGCCATCCAGGCAGCATTGCAGATGGGGCTGAGGGTACCGGACGATGTCCGGGTCGTCGGCTTCGACGGCATCCCGGAAGGCGCCAATATCCATCCATCTTTGACCACCGTCTACCAGCAGAGTGCCGAAAAGGGCCGGGTGGCGGCCCGTATCTTCCTCGGTGAGCAGGAGGACCGGAATGTCCTTCTGCAGACTCACTTGCTGGTGCGTGAAAGCTGCCCGTAACTGTTCGAGAGGTTCCAGACGATGTCCGATATTCTGTGCTTCGGCGAAGCGCTGATTGATATGCGGGGTGAGCAGGGCGAAGGTGGTGTACATTATGTACCACAGCCCGGCGGTGCCCCGGCCAACGTGGCGGTCGGTGTTGCCCGGCTGGGCGGACGCGCCGGGTTTGTCGGCCAGGTGGGCAATGACGTGTTCGGTCAGACGATTGTCCGCGCGTTGGCCGGTTATGGTGTGGATACCTCCCGGTTGGCGATGTCGGACTCGGCACTGACGGCGCTGGCGATAGTGTCGTTGGATGACCAGGGCGAGCGCAGTTTCAGCTTCTACCGCAACGCCACGGCGGACCTGCTGTACCGGCCGGATCAGTTGCCGGAAAGCGCGCTGGGGGCCTCCCGGATCTTTCACCTGTGCTCTAACACCCTGACCGAACCGGCAATTCGCGAGACCTCACAGCACCTGATGGCACGGGCTCGCCAGGCCGGTTGCCTGGTCAGTTTCGATGTCAATTTCCGGCCCGGACTCTGGCCGGCATGGCAGGAAGCGCCGGAAATCATCGGGCAGATCGCCCGGCAGGCAGACATCGTCAAGTTCAGCCGGGAGGAGCTGGAACAGCTCTATGGCGAGAATGCCGGGGCCGTGCCGGACACCCTTCAAGAGCAGGGAGTGCCGTTGGTGGTGGTGTCGGACGGCGCCGCTACCCTGCGAGCGTTCGCGGGTAGGGAACCCTTGCTGATCGAGCCGCCGCGGGTCCGTGCCGTGGATACCACCGCGGCTGGGGACTCCTTCGTGGCCGGGCTGCTCTTCCGGCTCTGGCAGGACCGGGTTTCCGGCGCCGGTTTTCGGCAGTGGTTGACGTCGGAGGGTGTGCTCGCCGATGCCCTGAAATTCGCCAGCCGCTGCGGTGCGATAACCGCAACCCGGTTCGGCGCGTTTGATGCCTTGCCAGAACCAAAGGATCTGAAAGCTTTTTCTAAATGACAAAAAGGCATTAAAGCTGCCTTTCCACCCCCTCATTCTTGACTATAGTTAAGTTCAGGTACCGTTCTCAGATCCAGCAGCGTGCGGGAAACGTACCTGACCATACCAACAACAGCAAAAAAAGGGGGTGTCCATGCTCCTGCAACATGCCTTCGGTCTTTTCACGCACCCCGATGAAGAGTGGGTGTCCATTCGCAAAGAACATGAAACTCCGCGACGACTGTACGTGGCCTACGTTCTGGTTCTGGCGGCGATCGCACCGGTTTGTGCTTACATCTCGACGGCCTATTTTGGCTGGACGGTGGGTAACGAGCGGTTGATCAAACTGACAGAAATCAGCGCCCTGCAACTGAGTGTACTGACCTATTTCGCCATGCTGGTGGGGGTTTTCGCCCTGGGTTATGCGATTAACTGGATGGCGAAGACCTATGGCGCCAAGGAAGAGCACGTGCCGTCCAACGGCATTGCACTGGCGGCATACTCCTGCACACCGCTGTTCCTGGCAGGCTTCGCCCTGCTGTATCCGGTGCCCTGGTTCAATGCGATCGTATTCCTGATTGCTGCCTGCTATGGCGCCTGGCTCATGTATGACGGCCTGCCGATCGTCATGGGTATCGAAAAGGAGCGGGCGGTCATGTATGCCGGTGCCTTGCTGACCGTGGCCCTGGTGATCCTGGTGTCCACCCGTGTCGGTTCCGTCATTCTCTGGAACTTCGGCGTCGGTCCGGTGTTCGTCAGCGGGTGATCAGCGACAGCGTCGCCCGACCATCACGAAATGCAAACGAAAGAAGGGAGCCGGGTGGGCTCCCTTCGAGGTTTTAGCAGCGGGCTTTCAGTTGCCGTCGTCGATGCGGAGTCCCGAGCTGGCCGAGCCCATCTTGCCTTGTTCAAGACGGATGGCCACTTCCAGATTGTGTCTTGAGTCTGCATTGGAGAAGGCCTCGTCCTTGGTGATTTTGCCTTGGTGGTAAAGGTCCAGGATGGCTTGATCGAAGGTCTGCATGCCCATTTCCCGGCTCTTTTCCATAACCTCGCCAATGCCGCCAATCTCTCCTTTGTTAACCAGTTCCTTGATGTAGGGACTTGCAAGCATCACTTCGACTGCCGGGACCCGTTTGCCATCCACACTGCGTAAGAGGCGTTGGGAAACCACTGCCCGCAGGTGCAGGCTGAGATCCATGAATAGTTCCCGGTGGGCCTCATCCGGGAAGAAGTTCACAATCCGGCGCAGCGTCTGGTCCACATTGCTGGCGTGCAGGGTGGAGATACACAGGTGCCCGGTCTCTGCGTAGGTTAGCGCCTGTTTCATGGTTTCCCGGTCCCGGATCTCGCCAATCATGATTACGTCCGGGGCCTCACGCATAGCGCGCTTCAGAGCGTCGGCGTAGGAGTGGGTATCGACACCGACTTCCCGCTGGTTGATCACGCTCATGCCGTGTGTGTGGGTGTATTCGATAGGGTCCTCGATGGTGAGAATATGGCCACTGCGGTGCTGGTTCCGGTAATCGATCATCGACGCGAGCGTGGTGGATTTGCCAGAGCCGGTGGCACCCACGACCAGGATCAGGCCCCGGGGTTCCATGATCAGCTGCTCGAGCATGCCGGGCAGGCCAAGGGACTCAATCGAGGGAATGTCGGTTTTGAGGTAGCGGATGACCATCGCCACTTCGCCACGTTGCCAGAATACATTGACCCGGAACCGGCCGATGTGGTCCACCCCGATGGCCATATCCAGCTCCAGATCCCGTTCGAATGAGGCCCTCTGGCGATCGTTCATCACCGAATACGCCAGCTTCTTGACGGCGCCGGGCGGAAAGGGGGTCTGGGTCAGGGGCCTGGTCTGGCCTTCGATCTTGATCATCACCGGCGTGCCGGTGGAAAAGTAGAGGTCCGATGCGCCTTTGTCGGCCATGATTTTGAGGTATGCGGGCAACTCCATAAAACTGTCTCGCTATCCACGGTTCGAAATACAAATGCTAGCTCAGAAACCAGAGACTTGCCGCCGAAAGTGCTCGCTGGCTCAGGCAGTGGGCAGCCCCCGGGTAATGACCGAGGGATCTCCCCGACCTTCGACAGCAGCCAGTTCTGCGCTCGACAACCATTCGCCCGGCGGCTGTTCCATGACCTGGGCACAGGCGGCCAGCGCGTGGCCCCAGGAACACTGGTTGGCAAACAGCATACCGGCCACGTTCAGGGTCCCACCCTGATTGATGTAGCCCAATACCCGGGAGTGGGCCGGCTCCGGAAACAGGGTATGCAGGTGCCCGCGGAAGACTTCCGGGCGCATGTGGGTCAGGCAGACCCGGCGCTTCAGACGGTGGGGGAAGAGCCGTTCCCGCTCGAATTCGGAGGCGCAGACGGCGGCCTCATAGGCGTCCCGGGGCTGGCGGAAACGGCCGGGTTCCTGCACATAGACCAGACGGAAGGGGGTTCCGGTCTCCCGCAGGCGCTCGCAGGCCCGGATTGCTTCTGACAGCTGATAGGCCCCATTGGCAACCAATAGCAACGGTTCCCCTGCACAGGTGTCCTCATCCACTACCAGGGCGCCGTGCCGGGCCAGGGTGTCGGCTTCACTGGCGTCAAAAACACAGGGGCGCTCCCGCTTGGGCACCACCATGCAGGTCAGCCGCCCGCGGTCGCTATAGACTGAAGGCAGCGCGGCCAGGGTACTGTTGTAATCGGCCGGGAAGATCACCCGGGAGACATCGTTCATCTCGCCCAGCAGGCTCTCGCAGAAGGTGGTGTCCTGATGTGACTGTTCATTCTTGCCGTTCTCCCAGGTGTGGGAACTGGCAATAACCGGGAAACCGAGCCAGCGCGCGGGCCGGCCCACGGCTTTCTGGTGCCGGGCGAAAATCAGTTCCTGCCGGATCGCCCCCAGCATCTTGACGCAGAAAGCCTCATAGCTGGCTACCAGGTTGATCCCGGCCTTGTTGGCCAGGCACGCGGAGATCACTGCTTCCTCGTTCAGCACGGTGATGATCTTGCCGTGGATATCTTCCTGGTCATTTTCGGGATCATTCACCCGGTGTTTGAGTGTTTTCAGGACACCAGTCAGCCGGTTGCTGGCAAGTTCGTCCGGGTTGCCGACCCGTGCCCGAAGGGCCGGGTTCTCGGCAACCAGCGCCCGAAAAAAGTGGTCCACCGCCTTCATCGGTGATGACGACGGCTCCCGGCATGGTGCCAGCCGGGGAATGACCGGGTCCTCCGGGTTGCGGCGTGCCAGGGGATGATCGCGCTCCAGGGGACGGTTCTGGAGGCCATGCTCCCCCAGTTTCCGGACCGCGTCCTGCAGTTCGTCCGGGCTGACCCAGAGTGGCGTGATATGGGTATGGAACAGTTCCCGTGCCCGGGCGTCGATCCGGGGGTTGCCGGGCAGGGGCAGGTTGTGGGCGGCATTGCTGCCGGCGCCATAGAAACCGTAACCCTTGACCGTTTCGGCGATGCCGTAAGGGATGCGCACCGGATAGCGTATCTCGCCGCTGGCCGCGGCTTGCCCGTGATCCTTCAGCGCCTCCTCCATGGAGAACAGGGCACAGACAAAGGCCGCCGGGTCGCGGCCGTCGAAACGGACCGGATCAAAGCCCCGGTGGCTCAGATGCGCCTCGAACCGTTCGAGCCCCTCCCGGGTGCCCAGCTCGGTGCGCTGCTCGATGCGTCGGCCGTTGGCAATCATGATCGGCAGAACCAGCCCGCAATCCTCCTGGCGCCACCAACGGGGAACCCAGTCACTGCCACGCTGTTCCTCGGCGGCGCCATCAGAGAGAAATGCCACCAGGGATTCGCCCGGCAACGGCATGTGGGCGTACTGGAGTTCCGCGAAACCCAGGTAGCCACCTTCAATGATGCCCCCGGCGGTATGCGGGTTGACGTGGCTGCCGATCGGCGCCGCCATGGAACCATCGGGTTTCTGGCGGTAACCGTAGAAATCCTCAGCCAGCCGCGTCAGGCCCTCGGCGCCGAGGTACCGCTCCTGTTGCTCGGGATGGAGATTGCCGGTCAGGACGTTGAGTGCGTCCACCGCGGCCACGCAATGGCCCTGGCCCATCAACCAGCTCCGGGTCTCGCCGGTAAGGCTATTGAGGGCGAGGTAGGCAGCGTAGGCCGGGACCATGTTGAGTGCACCACCGGTATGGCCCTCCGGGCTGGTTTTGAAATCCTGGGGGGTAAGGGGTGCTCCGGTGGTGTCCACACGTCGGGTGTAGGTCATGTGCACCACCAGCCACAGACCGGCGCTGGTCAGGCGGTCCAGCGCCGCCAGTCTTTGATAGACCGCTTCTGTGTCCGGTTGCAGTCCTCGCTGCACCAGGCGCTCGGCCAGCGATTGAACCTGTGCGCAGGTGGCCTCTGAATGACGGACGACCCCGTAGCCACGGCGCCACAGAGCGAATGCCGGGCGGGAATGGCCGGTGCTGGGCACCGGCTGGGATTGTGTTGGCGATGGCATCGGATGCCTCCGTGGCTGGACAGATCTGTCAACGATTGTAGAGGCTGGTGGCATGGGGGTGCTTGATGCAGGTCATTCGGGACTGCATATTGTTTCCGGCCGGTATTTTGAGGTTAACCGCCGAATCTGAGATCCTGAACCGATAATTCCTGAAGATCTGGAGGCTGCCATGACAGACGACAAACGCCGTCAATACTCATCTCCGGTGGTGGATGGCATTGGCAAGTCCGCCAGTCGTGCCATGCTCCGGGCCGTGGGCTTTACCGATGAGGATTTCCGCAAGCCGCAGGTGGGCATTGCCTCGACCTGGAGCAATCTCACGCCCTGTAACATGCATATCAACCGGCTGGCCGAGGAATCTGCTGACGGTGCCGATGAGGCGGGCGGCAAGTCTCTGATCTTCAATACCATCACCGTGTCCGATGGCATCGCCAATGGTACCGAGGGCATGAAGTACTCCCTGGTTTCCCGTGAGGTGATTGCCGATTCCATCGAGACCACCGCCGGCTGCGAGGGCTTTGACGGCCTGGTGGCTATCGGCGGCTGCGACAAGAACATGCCCGGTTGCCTGATGGGGCTGGCCCGGCTGAACCGGCCATCGGTGTTCGTCTATGGCGGCACCATCATGCCCGGCAAGAACCACACCGACATCATCTCGGTGTTCGAGGCGGTAGGCGCCCATGCCCGGGGCGACCTGGACCTGATCGAGGTTAAGCAGATCGAGGAGACCGCCATACCCGGTCCGGGCTCTTGCGGAGGGATGTATACCGCCAACACCATGGCATCGGCCATTGAGGCCATGGGCATGAGCCTGCCCGGAAGTTCGGCCCAGAATGCGGTCTCCGAAACCAAGGCGGAGGATTGCCGGGCGGCAGGTGCGGCGGTGCTGAACCTGCTGGAACTGGGTATCCGGCCCTCGGATATCATGACCCGCAAGGCGTTCGAGAATGCCATCACCGTGGTCATCGCTCTGGGCGGCTCTACCAATGCGGTGCTGCACCTGCTGGCGATGGCCAGTACCATCGGTGTGGAGCTGGATCTGGAGGACTTCACCGAGATCGGCAAACGGGTACCCGTGCTGGCGGATCTCAGGCCCAGTGGCCACTACATGATGTCCGAGCTGGTGGCCATTGGCGGTATCCAGCCCTTGATGAAGATGTTGCTGGAGCGGGGGCTGCTGCACGGTGACTGCCTGACGGTGACCGGCCGGACGCTGGCAGAGAACCTGGCGGACGTTGAGCCCTATCCGGAAGGCCAGGACATCATTCATGCCTTCGGGGATCCCATCAAAGCAGACAGCCACCTGCGTATCCTCTACGGTAACCTGGCGCCCACAGGGGCAGTGGCCAAGATCACTGGCAAGGAAGGTACCCATTTCACCGGTCGCGCCCGGGTCTTTCATTCCGAGGAGGAGGCCCAGGCACGGATTCTTGACGGCACGGTGGTGGCCGGGGATGTGCTGGTGATCCGCTATGAAGGCCCGAAAGGCGGCCCCGGCATGCGGGAAATGCTTAGCCCCACGTCAGCGATCATGGGCAAGGGGCTCGGCAGTGACGTGGCGCTGATCACCGATGGCCGTTTTTCCGGTGGTAGCCACGGGTTCGTGGTCGGTCATATCACGCCGGAGGCGGCGGAAGGCGGCCCCATTGCACTGGTGGAGGATGGCGACACCGTGACCATCGACGCAATCAGCAACCGCCTCGAGCTGGACGTATCTGAGGCGGAGATGGAGCGTCGGCGACAGGCCTGGCGGGCGCCGGCGCCGAGGGTGACCCGGGGAGTGTTGGCCAAATACGCCCGAACCGTCAGTTCGGCATCCAGAGGCGCGGTCACAGACCTGCCCTAACTCGCCCCCGGCCGCACCGGTGGCCCCCAGTAGTAGCCCTGGCCGTACAGGCCTGGGAACTGCTGGAGCCAGATGGCGATGGCTTCGTCCTCGACCCCTTCCACCACCACATCCAGATCCAGGCTCTCGCCCAGTTCCAGGGCCACCTGAAGAATCTTCTGGCGCCTGGGATCAGCCATGATGTCCTTCAGGAAGCTGCGGTCGATTTTCAGCTCGTCCAGGTCGAAAGTGGCCAGGGTGCCGAGAGAAGAATGCCCGGCGCCAAAATCGTCGAGGGCGATACGAAATCCGGTGTCACTGAGCTCGCCGATGGTCTTTCGGGCGATGCGGGGGTCGCTCATCATAGCCGTTTCGGTTATCTCCAGAAGAATGTTCTCTGGAGCCAGGCCGTGGCGGTGGGTAATGCCGGCAGCGACCCGGTGGAATCCGGGCCGGGCCAGGTCCTTGGCGGAGATATTGACCGAGACTGCAATCTGCGGCCCGAATCGCTTGCGCAACGCCGCAAAGTCCCGGCAGGCGCGATCCAGTGCCCAAAGCGTCACCGGGTGGATCACCCCCACCTCTTCCGCCAGGGGAATCCACTGGTCCGGTGACACCCGGCCGAACTCACTGTGATGCCAGCGGATCAGGCCTTCCAGGGAACCGATACGTCCGTCGCGGATGTTGACCTTGGGCTGGTACTCCAGCCACATCTCACCGGCTTTCAGGGCCGCCTCGACATCCAGGATCAGGAGTTGCTGACGGTATTGCCGGTGCGCAACCGAGGGGTCATAGACGGACAACGGACGGCTGTCATCCAACGACGCGAATCCGGCGGACGACAGCACGGAGGCTGCATCCCGGCCATGCTCGGGAGCATGGGCGAGCCCGAGTGTTGCAGCCCAGGAGAAGGAAAACCGCCCTTCCCGGAAGTTCTCGCCCAGCCAACCGGTGATGGCGGTCAGGGCCGGGTCGTCCTGGCTTCCGTCCTGGTCCCGGTAGAAGGCGAAGGCGTGGTTGGCGGTGTCGAGCGTGGCCAGGGCATGGCCGTTGATGGTCACCAGCCGACCGGCCAGGCTGCGTTTCAGGAAGCTATTGAGTTGTCGAAGGTACTGCTTCAGCAGATCTTCGGCGGTGCGATACCCCAGGGCCTGTTCGACCTCGTTGAACCGGGCCAGCCGGACGATGCAAAGGCTGAAGGGGGTCTGGCTGCTGTCAATGGTTTCCAGGGTCTCTTCCAGGACGGGACGGTTGGGCCGGCCGGTTACCCGGTGGGTTTTCATCAGCTGGTCGTATCGTTGCTCGATCCTGGTGCGTAACTGTCGCTCCTGGCGGACCCGGATATCGGAACCCATCCGGCGCTTGCGTTCCTGCACCAGCAACCGGCCAACGCCGCTGGTCAGGATCAGCGAGCCAAGGGCGGCTCCCAGGAAGAAGGCCGAGTCGGTCAGGTAGTTGACCGGCAGCCAGCCGACAGTACGCATGGATGTGACGATGGCACCAATGAGAATGGCCAGGATCGATAGGGCAAAATAGCGGCCGTAGACATGCCGCCGATGCCACAGGGCAAGGCTGAAGATGAACAGACCACCCAGGGCGCCGATCACCAGGAAGGCGTCCTGTCCAACCCAGGCCAGGGCGAAGGGTGCTGCCAGCAAGTGCAGTCCGCCCATTACACTAAGCAGCCTGAGAACCACCGCCGCGACCTTGCCCACTGACAGGAAATGGGGCGTGAACTCGCACAGGGCGATCAGACATAACGGCAGGGTGACGCCGAGCAGTGCGTTGAGCTCAGGGCGTTCGGGCCAGAGCAGCCAGAGCCCCAGGCCTTCCATGATCAGCTGGCTATAGATAACCGCGACCATGAGCACGCTCAGCCAGGCCAGACCGGGGCGTCTGAGCCTGAATACAATGCTCAGGTTCAGCAGCAGGGCGAACACCAGCAGGCCGGTTATGAAGGCTTTCCAGGCGAGGTTGGCAGCCCCCTGGCTGATGACTTCGTCAGCCCGGGCCAGGGAGACGGGCAGAAGTACCGGACCGTTATTCCGGACCTCCACCAGCAGTGTTGTCGTCCCCGGTTCCAGGGTCACCGGCCAGATCCACTGGGGCAGGCCGATAAAGCGGTGATCGAACGGATAGAGATCGCCCAGGGTCGCCAAGTGCTCCATGCGTCCGTCCGGATGGATCAGCACCGGAGTCAGGTGGTCCAGGTAGGGCGCGTCGACTATCAGCTTTCGGTCCACCGGGGCGCCGGAGGTGTTGCTCAGCTGCAGACGATAGGTGACCGGCCGGTAGGGGTAGCCTGCGCCAGAGTGATCCAGGTCTCTCGAGGTCCAGCCATCCGCGCGCTGCCAGGAGCCGGTGGCAAGTACCGTTTGCAACGGCCCGATCCGGTAATCCGAATGCGTGGGCAGGGTCACGCCACGGGCGTCTGCCATTGAAGGGTATTGCGGCTCATCGTGGACCATGTTGGCGGGTAGCAGCCACAGAGTGGCAGCCAGCCCGTAGGCAACGCTTGCCGCCAGCAGGACCAGGGGCAGCCATCGTCTGAGGCGTGTCGCGGGGTATCGCAGGCCGACAACCGGAGCTGGTGCGTTGGCGTGGCTTTGGGCATGCGAATCCATTCGGAGGGAGTCCTGACTGCCGGTGACGTGACGGTTGCACAAGGGTTACATTAATTAACGAAATGTAACTTCATGAATTAACGGAAATTTTACAGATTTTTAAGTTATTTTGCATTTGCTGGCCAGTACGCTTCGGGGAAAATGTGACATGTCAGACATTCGTCTCCGCTGATATAGTGGGGCGCTATCACCGAGGCTCGATACAGGGGGAGCAGTGACAGGTATGATCGGGAAATTGAAAAGCGGGGCGTTGCTGCTTCTGGTGATGGTTCTGGCGACCACCACGCAGGCCGGTACGGGTCCGAATCTGGCGTCGGTGAACGCTGCGGTGGCCCGCGTTGGTGACGATAACCTGGTCTTTGGAAAGAACGCGGACCGGCAGGTGCCCATCGCCTCCGTCACCAAACTGATGACGGCCCTGGTCGTGCTGGAATCCGGCCAACCGCTGGATCAACCACTCACCTTCCATGAACGTCACACCCCGGCGGCCAATAATGCCTACACCCGGATCCGCGTGGACTCGACCCTGCCCCGGTCAGAGGTGATCCGGATTGCCCTGATGTCCTCGGAGAACTTCGCCGCCTACACCCTGGCCAGCAATCATCCCGGCGGCTACGACGCTTTTGTGGACGCGATGAATGAAAAAGCCCGGGCTCTGGGTATGTCAGGTTCCCGGTTCGTGGATCCCACCGGTTTGTCGGCGCTCAATGTCTCCACGGCTTCGGACCTGGTTCGCCTGGTCAATGCCACCCTGAAACATCCCGAGATCCGGGATTATTCCACCACCGGTTACTACCGCGCTCACTTCCGGAATCCCAGGTACAGTCTTTCCTTCGGCAATACCAACCCGCTGGTGCACCGGGACAGCTGGGGGGTCGAGCTGAGCAAGACCGGTTACCTGTCCGAGGCGGGGCGTTGTCTGGTGATGGTTTCTGATATGAATGGCGAGAAGATTGTAACCGTCCTGCTGGATTCTCTGGGGACCCGGTCGCCGCTCGGGGATTCCGGGCGCATCAAACGCTGGCTGGACACCGGAGAGCCCGGTAGCGTCGCAAAGGCGGCCCGGCGCTATGAGCAGGAGAAGAACGCGGCCTATGCGGTTGCCGACAACGGCCCCTCCACAGTGAACTGACAGGGACAGCTTCGACCATGATCGAGATCTTTACCACCGGCGGCACCATCGACAAGGTGTATTTCGACGCCAGCAGTCAGTTCGAGATCGGCGACTCCCTGTTGCCCGAATTGTTGTCGGAATCCAACATTCACGACGGCTATCGTATCCATGAGGTGTTGCGCAAAGACAGCCTGGATATGACTGAAGACGACCGGGCCAGGGTGTTTGATGCGGTGGCCGGTTGTGAGGGGCAAAAGATCCTGATTACCCATGGCACGGATAGCATGGCCGAGACGGCGGAACGCCTGTCGTCCCTGTCCGACCGGACCATCGTGCTGTTCGGAGCCATGCAGCCGGCCCGGATGCGCCGTACCGATGCCGTGTTCAATCTGGGCTTTGCCTGGTCGGCGGTGCAGCTGCTGCCGCCGGGCGTCTACATTGCCATGAATGGCGAGGTGTTCGAAGCCGGGGCGGTCCGCAAGAACCTTGAGGCCAAACGGTTCGAGCGGATCTGATCAGCCCTGACTGACGCTGGCGATCTCCTGCCCGGTCAGAGCGCGATATTCACCGGGGGCAAGTTGCGGGTCCAGGGCGATGTCTCCGACCCGGATGCGATGCAGCGCCTTCACGTGGTTGCCCACGGCGGCCAGCATGCGCTTGACCTGGTGGTAGCGCCCCTCGGAAATGGTCAGCTCAATCACGGTGTCATTCACCCGTCTGACCTTCGCCGGCCGGGTTTCTCTCTCTTCATTACGTAACACCACGCCTGTCACCAATGCCTGCTCCGCCACGTCCGTCAGTGGTTCCCCGAGAGTGACCCGATAGGTCTTCGGACAATCGGTCCGGGGCGAGGTGACACGATGGGACCACTGGCCGTCGGTGGTCAGCAGCAACAGGCCGGTGGTGTCCAGATCCAGGCGTCCGGCGATGTGCAGGTCCCGGGACAGCCCTGGAGGCAGCAGGTCCAGAGCGGTGGGATGTTCGCTATCAGTGGTGGCACTGACCACGCCTGCGGGCTTGTTCATCATCAGGTAGCGCTCGCCGGGCAGGATCAGGGGCTCGCCGTCGAGAGTGACGCGGGCATCTTCGGGAATTTTCCGGTTGGCGGTTCTGCAGACGGCGCCGTTGACGGTAACCGCGCCGGTGCCAATCGCCCGCTTGGCTTCCTTGCGGGACAGTTCAGTGCAATTGGCGATGAACTGGTCCAGGCGCAGAGGCATCAGCAGCTTTGTCCCGGCGCCGGTGTGCTCAGGGAGGCAAGGCAGAATACGTCGCTTCGGCCGGTCACCCGATCCCAAAGATGTGCCATGGCCTGGTCATTGACGGCCGGCCTGGGCAGGCGGCTGCTGGTGACCGGCAGGAACCGACCACCATTATTGCGCGCAATATCGAAGGTGAAGGGGTGCGCTCCGGGGAGGCCAAGGCGGATGTCGGTAGCGGTAACCCGGTTGCCGTCGGTGCCGTAGTCCAGGAACCCTCCGGTGAACCATTCCAGGCGACGTACTTCCGGTAGATCGGCCACGGCTTGCGCCAGTTGCGGGTCGCGGGGAAAGGTTTCCAGGGTTAGCGGCTGATCACCGTCGAGGAAGCCGGTAACGATTTCTACGCGTTGCTCGTCGTTCATGGCGGTGGCCCGCCACAACACCGTGTTGAACGGCATCGGCTGGACCATGAGCCGGGCGTTGTCCATTCCGGCCTGTGCCAGCGCGGGCGTGACCCGGTTGGTGATGATCTGCTGTGCGGCCAGGGTCCAGCCAAGATAAAGGGTGGAGAGAGTCAGGCCAACGGCAATGGCACGCGTGCCCGGCGGTCGGACCAGGAAAAGTAGACATCCGGCCAGCAGTGGCAGGGTGTAGGCCGGGTCGATGATGAAAATGCTGTTGATGGCAACCGGTCGGCCAAACGGCCAGAATAACTGGGTACCATAGGTGGTAAAGGCATCCAGTATCGGGTGGGTCAGCAGAACCAGACCGGTCAGCAGTAGCCATCGTTTGAAGTCCAGCATGGGTTTCCAGCGCCACAGCAGCCAGGCCAGCAGCAGTGCCAGCGGGGCCAGCACGAAGAGCGAGTGGCTGAAACCACGATGCTGGGTAAAATTGGCCACGGCGGAGCCATAGTCGATGACCACGTCCAGATCGGGCAGTGTGCCGAGCGCACCGCCGATCAGGAGTGCCGTCCGGCCCAGGGTCTTGCCAGCGACCGCACCGGCGATGGACGCTCCGAGGGCAACCTGGGTTATGGAATCCATGACGCTTTATCGACCTCTGTCTTACGTATCGAATCAGTTAGCGATAGATACGTTCAGTCTGGCCAGAACGGCTTGTCCTGGATAGCCGTCGGCAACCATGCCGGAGGCGGCCTGGAACTTGCGAATGGCCGATCTTGTGGCCGGACCGAGGATGCCGTCCGGTTTGCCGGTGTCGTAGCCGCGATCAGTCAGGGCCTCCTGCAGTTCCATGATGTTGTCCCGGGAAAGGGCCGGTGCATCCTCCGGTGGCGGGTTCTGCAGCTTGCCGGCACCCGCCACCCGGTCCGCCAGGTGGCCGACCGCGATGGCGTAGAACTCGGAGCGGTTCCAGCCCATGATCACCCGGAAGTTGTCGTAGACCAGAAATGCCGGTCCCTGGTGCCCGGCAGGCACCACGAGTTTGGCCTTGATGTCTGCGCGGGACAGGGCATTGCCAAAGGCATCGGTGATGTCCATCTCCCGCCATTCGCTCAATGCCAGGCGCCGGCCATCGGCCAGGCTGTAATCGAAGCCGTCGGGCAGCAATACCTCGCGCCCCCAGCGGTAGTCCCCGTCCCAGCCCATGGACTGCAGGAATTTTCCGGCAGACATCATGGCATCGGGCAGGCTGTTCCAGAGATCCCGGCGACCATCGCCATCGGCGTCCACCGCATGCTGGAGAAACACCGTCGGCATGAACTGAACGTGTCCCATGGCTCCGGCCCAGGATCCCTCCATCTGGTCGGCGGGTATCGCGCCCTCATCGATGATGCGCAGGGCGGCGATCAGCTGCTGGGTGAAGAAGGTGCTCCGGCGGGCATCGCAGGCCAGCGTGGTCAGGGCGTTGGGCACGGACATCTTGCCGAAATAGCTGCCGAAGTTGGTCTCCAGGCCCCAGAACGCCACCAGATAAGGCGCCGGAACCCCGGTTTCATCCGTCACCCGCTGCAGCAAGTCCCGGTGCTCGGCGAGCATCTCCCGGCCCTTACTGACCCGGGCCTCATTGACCCGACGGTTCAGGTAGTCGGCGAAGGTGGTGGTGAATTCCGGCTGCCGGCGATCCAGTTCGATCACCCGGTCCAGGTGTTCCACCTGCGCCATTACCTGGCGGGCGGTGGCCTGGCTGACGCCAGCCTCGATGGCTTGTTGCTCGAGCCGGGCCTTGCACTCGATAAAGGCCTGCTGGTTGATTGGCTCAGCCTGCTCCTGGGCGAAAGCGGTGCCAGTGGCGGACCCCAGGAGGCTGGCAATGATCAGGGCCAGGGGCCCGCGGGATGTCCTTGAGAGAGTGAAGCGCACTCGATACCTCGAACCGGATAGTCTTGGGTGGAAGCTGTTGTTGTCATGGTAGCGTGTTTTCAGGCTGTGAAAATACCGCAATCACCGGGAGGGGATGACAATTGTTTAAGCTTCCGGTTCCCCGGAAGCCGTTTAATCGTTCGCCGTGGTTTCCGGTACCCGCTCGACCAGCCTTTCCCGCGGGAAGTGGCAGATGAACTCGCTGCCCTCGCCAATCCGGCTGCGGATTTCAAGGTTGCCATCGTGGTTCAGCAGTACGTGCTTGACGATTGCAAGCCCCAGCCCTGTGCCGCCGGTATCCTTGTGGCGGCTCGGGTCGGCCCGGTAGAAGCGTTCTGTCAGGCGGGGGATATGTACGGGATCGATGCCTATGCCGGTGTCCTTGACCGAAAGGTGCGCACCCTCCCGGTTGGTGGTCCAGGAAACAGTGATGTGGCCTTTAGCCGGGGTGTATTTCACGGCGTTGAACACCAGGTTCGAGAAGGCGCTGCGTAACTGGCTTTCATCACCCCGCAGCAACCGGTGGTCGGTAAGATCGATGGTAAACTCATGCTGCTTGTCGCCACTGAGCGCCTTGGCATCGTGACAGATCTGTTCGATCAGGGCGTCGACGTCGGTCAGGGAATCGTCCACCGTCTGCTCGCCGGTCTCGATCCGGGACAGAAGAATCAGGTCGGTGATCAGGGCTTCCATGCGGGAGGACTGGGCCGCCATGGTGTTGATCGCACGTCGCCATTTCGGGGGTAGCTCGTCGGCATGGTCCACCAGGGTTTCCAGGTAACCGCTGATCACCGTCAGCGGGGTGCGCATCTCGTGGGACACGTTGCCGACGAAGTCCCGCCGCATCTGTTCCAGCTGGTAGAGGCGGGTGACGTCCTTGGCGACGATCAGCCGGTCGTCATCGCCAAACAGGCTGATCTGGATCTGCAGATGGATGTGGGGCTTGGCCGGAGAGTTGATCTCCAGCGGTTCCCGGTAGTCCCGGGAATCAAAGTAGCTCTTGAACGACGGGTTTCGAATCAGGTTATGGATGTACTGGCCCTGGTCGGTATTGCGTCGGAAACCCAGCAGGTGTTCGGCCGAGCCGTTCCACCACTCCATCGCGCCCCGGGAGTCGGTCATGATGACCCCGTCGCGCATGGCATTGGTGGACTCCTGCACCCGGTTGATCCGTGCACGCAGCCGGTCCTGGGTGCGCAGGTGGTTCTGGTGCAGCTTGTTCAGGCCATCGAAAATATCGCCCCACATACCAATGCTCTGGGGAGCTTCATCGGTGCCGCTGGGGTTGGCCAGCCAATGATAGAGGCGGCGCGCCTGGACCAGGGTCCACCACAGGTAGACCACCAGCCCGAAGGTCAGGCCCCACAGCGGCCTGTCGAAAATGAAGCCCACCAGTGTGGTAATGGCGAGCCCGGCAATGATTATCCGCAGGTAGCGTGACCAGTTATGGTGCATCGAAAGCTGCCTTGTGTCAGTTCCGGCCTGATGCAGAATGGATGGCCGGCAGTGCTTATGCGGCTCTGGTGGAGAAGCGGTAACCGGTTCCCCGAACAGTCTGGATCAGGTGGTCGTACTTGTCCCCCAGTGCCTTGCGTAACCGCCGGATGTGGACATCCACGGTGCGCTCCTCGACGTAAACGTTGCCGCCCCAGACCTGGTCCAGAAGCTGGGAGCGAGTATAGACCCGTTCCTGGTGTGTCATGAAGAACTGGAGCAAACGGTATTCGGTCGGGCCCATGGTCAGAGCGCCTTCCTCAGTCGTTACCCGGTGGCCGACCGGGTCCAGGGTGAGGCCATCCACTTCGATCGGGGTGTCGACACCGGGCGGGGTGGCACGGCGCAACACCGCCTTGAGACGGGCAACGAGCTCGCGGGGGCTGAACGGCTTGGTGATGTAGTCATCGGCTCCCACTTCCAGGCCCTGGATCTTGTTGTCTTCCTCGACCTTGGCAGTGAGCATGATGATCGGTATGTCGGCGGTGGCCTCGTCTTTCTTCAGTCGCCGGGCCAGCTCGACGCCGCTGGTGCCCGGTAGCATCCAGTCGAGCAGGACCAGATCGGGTTGTTTGTCGACAATCAGGGCATGGGCTTCCCGGGCATCCGCTGCCTCAATGTAGTCGTAATCTGCCATTTCGAGGGCCACGGCAATCATTTCCCGGATGGGGGCCTCGTCATCGACGATCAGGACAGTTTTTCCGTTCATGGTTTGTAACCTGTGTCAGACCTTGATTTGTTGCTGCCTCATTACAACGCCGAAGTATGACAAGTATATGACAGCCTCAGCGGAACAACAGGTCGATCACCAGCCCCGCAAAGACCGCAAAGCCGGCCCAGTTGTTGTTCAGGAAAGCCTTGAAGCAGCCCTCCCGTGCCCGATCCCGGGCCAGGTACTGATGATAGACAAACAGGCCGGCCATGACGGCAACGCCGAGGTAATAGAACACGCCCAGCTCCGCCCGGTGGCCGACCATCACCAGGATCAGGATGACCAGAGCCTGAAGCATGCCGATGATAGCCTTGTCGGCATCCCCGAACAGGATGGCGGTGGACTTGATACCGACCTTGAGGTCATCGTCCCGGTCGACCATGGCGTAGAGGGTGTCGTAGGCGACGGTCCAGAGCACGTTGGCGGTAAACAGCAGCCAGGTCAGCTGGCTGAGTTCGTTGGCCTCCGCCGCCCAGGCCATGGGGATGGCCCAGGAAAAGGCGGCGCCCAGGAACAGCTGGGGCAGGTGAGTGTAGCGTTTCATGAACGGATAGATGAACGCCAGGAGGACCCCGCCAAAGGACAGGTACAGGGTCAGGGTGTTGGTGAACAGGATGACCATCAGGAACGAGACCAGGCACAGGCCGGCGAACAGGGCAACCGCCTCCCAGGCCTGGATGCGTCCGGCGGTCAGCGGTCGGTCCCGGGTACGCTTGACGTGTTTGTCCCAGTCCCGGTCGGCATAGTCGTTGATGGCACAGCCGGCGGCACGCATGAAGAAAACGCCGAGGGTGAAGACGATGACATTGCCGATGCCGGGGTTGCCGTCCCCGGCGAGCCAGAGTGCCCAGTAGGTGGGCCAAAGCAGGAGCAGTGAGCCGATGGGGCGATCGATTCGCAGCAGCCTGGCGTAATCAGTCAGGCGGCTCTGGACATGTTCGGGCATGGCGTTCGGGATCATGGCGCGCATCCGGTTGCAGCAAATGGAAAAACCGACAGATCTGCGGATTATAGCCAGCCGGTTCCCGCCGGTTAAAGGCCGGGCTCAGGAATAAAGGATCGGCAGCAGGTATTCGCCCACGAGCAGGGCATGATTCCCGTCATGGAAGATCGAGCGGCGGGCCAGGCGGGGTTGTTCGCTGCCCTGCGGAACACACAGGCCGGTTTCCAGGGGGCCGCGTTGCCAGCGGGGGCTGCTGAACAGGTAGGCACCGAGGGGTTTGTTGCCCAGGTTGCGAAGGATGCGGTTGCGCCCCTCCAGGCAGTCCAGGGGAATGATGGTGCGGGCCAGCACCCAGGGGCGCCCGTCACCGCACAGGCGGACCTCGCGGATCCACGCCTGCTCGCGCTCGGGTATGGCAAGACGTTTGGCCTCCTCGAGAGTAGGGCGACCGAAGCCTTCCCGCTGGATCTCGACGTGGAAGGACTGGCGGCATTCTTTCTGCAGCGCGCGGGTAAAGGAGCCCTCCAGTTGCAGCCAGTAACTGGCCGGGCCACGAACCTCCGGGTTGCGGAGGCTGGCTGCGGCAAGAGAACGGTACCAGCGGGTCAGGGGAATGCCCGGTTGGTGCTCAGAGTCCCTTGACGGCATAGATCCCGGGGGCGTTGCGCCAGTAGCCTTTGTAGTCCATGCCGTAACCGAACAGGAAGCGGTCTTCCACTTCCAGGCCGGTGAAGTCGGCCTTCAGGCCGGGGCGGGCCTTGCGGTCATGCTGCTTGTCCACCAGCACCGCGGTCAGGACCTCGGATGCCCCATGGGCCAGGCAGTAGTCCGCAATCGCGCACAGGGTAGTGCCTTCGTCGAGAATGTCATCAACGATCAGTACGGTACGGCCATTCATGTCGGCTTCGGGCTGGAGCTTCCATTCCAGGATGCCGCCGGTGGTTTCCTGGCGGTATCGGGTAGCGTGGAGATACTCGGCCTGGACCGGGAAGGTAAGCCGGGTCAGCAGCTGGCCGGTAAGGATCAGGCCTCCGTTCATTACACAGAACACCAGCGGATTGCTGTCCTTGAGACGGGCGGTGATGTCGTCAGCCAGCTGGCCGATGGCAGCCTGTACCTGCTGTTCGTCAACCAGGCAGTCGGCCTCGGCCATGACCTGGTTCATTTCGGCGACGGTATCGGTCATAACGGTCGGATCCTGTCTAAAACGGGCGATTATACCGGAGTGGTTGGTCAGAAGGGAGGGGCGGTTTCGGGGGCCAATATCTGTATTTATGGCTATTGGCAGAAAACTCTCCGGGTGGCCGTCCGTAATGGCATTGGTGTCGGGGAAGGCGGCCGGTATGATGACCCGTAAAGCCATGGTGGCCTGCAATGACAGGAGTCAGTAGCCGGGAACAGGCAAAATAACTTGCGTGTACGATTGTCGGACAATTAATATGCGCGCAGCGTTTCAACTATATGCGAATGTTCGGGGAGAGTATTGATGAAAAAGTGGCAGTGCGTGGTCTGTGGACTGATCTATGACGAAGCCGAGGGCTGGCCGGAAGACGGTATCGAGCCGGGTACCAAGTGGGAAGATGTCCCCGAGGACTGGGTGTGCCCGGATTGTGGTGTGGGCAAGGAAGACTTCGAGATGATTGAGATCGGTTAACGCACGGGAGTACCGCTATGTCTGAACAGGCCCCCATCGTTATTGTCGGGACCGGTTTGTCCGGCTACTCCCTGGTCCGGGAGTTCCGCAAACAGGACAAGGAAACCCCGGTGGTCATGGTTACCGCCGATGACGGCGTCAGCTATTCCAAGCCCATGTTGTCCACCGGGTTCACCAAGGGCAAGGATGCCGATGGCCTGGCCCAGGCGTCCACCGAGGCCATGGCGGAGCAGCTCGGTGTCCAGCTCCGGACCTTCACCACGGTGACCGGTATCGAGCCCGGGGCCCACGAACTGATTCTCGGGGATGAAAGACTGAAATACAGCAAGCTGGTGCTGGCATGGGGGGCAGATGTGATTCGCCTGACCATTGCCGGTGATGGCCAGGAGCGTGTGTTCTCCATCAATGATCTGATGGACTATCGGGCCTTCCGCGAGGCGCTGGCGGATGGCCAGCGGGTGGCGATCATGGGCGCCGGTCTGATCGGTTGCGAATTCGCCAACGATCTGCGTAATGGCGACTACGAGGTGGACGTCATCGCGCCGTCGGAAGTGGTGATGCCGGGCCTGTTACCCGAAGCGGCCGCCAACGCGGTCCAGCAGGAACTTGAGAACCTGGGCGTGCGGTTTCACCTGGGGACCGTGGTCGATCGGATCGATCGTCACAACAATGGCGTCAGGCTGACCCTGGCCAACGGCGAGAGTCTTGAGGCGGATGTTGTTCTTTCCGCTGTGGGTCTGCATCCCCGCACGGGCCTGGCCGAAAGCGCCGGCCTGGATGTCAGCAAGGGCATCAAGGTGAACCGCGCCCTGGAAACCTCCGCCCCGGACATCTATGCCCTGGGGGATTGCGCCGAGGTGGATGGTCATGTGCTGTTGTATGTGCTGCCGCTGATGGCCTGTGCCCGGGCGCTGGCCAAGACTCTCACCGGCGACCGCACGGAGGTGAGCTATGGCACCATGCCGGTGATGATCAAGACCCCATGTTGCCCGACGGCCGTGTGTCCCCCCCCGTCCGGCGCCGACGGTCAGTGGGAAGTGGAAACCGAGGGTACCAGTGTGCGTGCGCTGTTCCGCACTGATGCGGGCGAGGTGCTGGGGTTTGCGGTGACGGGTCGCTTCGCCGTGGAAAAACAGGCCCTCGCAAAGGAAGTGCCACCCATTCACACCTGAGCCCTCCATGGCCTGTGGCAGTGGTGTCGTCTCAGGCCATGCATGCTTGTCATTGCGAAAAAGCCGTACTTGGGGTAGAAAACCCCTTCGTGAGCTAATTAACAGGAGCAGGCATGCTAGAAGTCACACAGAAGCTGGTGGAGCTGCTGGACCTTTCGCCCATCGGCGACGATCACTTCCAGGGCGACAGTGAAGACCTGGGGTTTCCCAACGTGTTCGGTGGCCAGGTTCTCGGCCAGGCGCTGATGGCGGCCAGCCGCACCGTTGAGGGTCGTCTGTGCCATTCTCTCCATGCCTATTTCCTGCGTCCGGGCAACCACAGCATGCCGATCGACTACGAGGTGCAGCGGGTTCGGGACGGTGGCAGCTTCTCCGTACGCCGGGTGATCGCCCGTCAGGACGGCAAGGAAATCCTGACCGGCTCCATGTCTTTCCAGGGCGAGGAAGCGGGGTTCGTGCACCAGTTTGATATGCCCACCGCACCCGATCCGGATACTCTCAAGTCCGAGCAGGAGCTCGGCAGGATCCTGGCGCCGCAGGTGCCGGAGCGGTTTCGGGAAACCCTGACGCGGGATCGACCTATCGAAATTCGCCCGGTGAATCCGGTCAATCCGCTGCAGCCGGAGAAGCGACCGCCCTACAGGCAGAGCTGGTTGCGGGCCCAGGGGCCGCTGCCCGAGGACCCGGTGCTGCACCGGTGCCTGTTGACCTATGCCTCCGATTTTCACTTCCTGGCCACGTCCATGCAGCCCCATGGCCTGACCTTCACCAGCAAGAATATGCAGGTGGCCAGCCTCGACCACGCCATATGGTTCCACCGGGATTTCCGCATGGATGAGTGGCTGCTCTATGACAAGGACAGCCCCAGCACCTCGGGCGGCCGGGGCTTCAACCGGGGCAACTTCTATAATCGGGACGGAGTGCTGGTGGCATCCACCACCCAGGAAGCCCTGATCCGAAAACGTTCCTAACCCAGCTTGCGAGAGGGCTGGCGGCCATTGGTATTGAGCCAGTCCAGGAACTCATCCACTGGTAGCGGCGGCGTGACCAGATAGCCCTGGATCATGTCGCAGCCCATATCTCTCAGTAGATCCGCAGTCGCCTGATCCTCCACGCCTTCCGCCACGACCTGGTAGCCCAGGTTGTGGCACATGTCGATGGTGGTCTGGACAATCACCCGGTCGCCGGCCTCGCTGGGCAGTTCTGTGACCAGGGACCGGTCGATCTTGATCTCGCTGGCGGGCAGCTGCTTGATGTAGGAAAGCGATGAGTAGCCTGAGCCGAAGTCGTCAATGGAGACCCGGATTCCGGCCGTGTTCAGGGCATTGAGGGCCTCCAGCGAGTTGGCCGGGTCCAGCATCATCGAGGTTTCGGTGACCTCGAAAGTGACTGCGCCCCGGTGGCCATCGTACTGATTCATCAGGCGTTGCACGTAGAGGGAAAAATCCGCCTCGCGCAGGTTGTTGGGCGAGATGTTGGCGGACAGCTCCAGGTCCCAGCCCTGTTCCAGCAGTCGTGTGCGAAGGCGGAGGGACTCCTCCAGCACCCAACGGGTCAGCGGCTTGATCAGCCCGGTTTGCTCCGCCAGAAGGACGATCTCATCCGGGCTTACTGTCTTCTGGCGCCCGGGCCACCGGATCAGCGCCTCCATTCCAACCACCCGGCCTGTGACCAGGGATTGCTTGGGTTGCAGGTAGAGCGCCAGCTGGTGGCCGTCCAGGGCCTTGCGCAGTTCCGAAACCATAGTCAGCCGATCCGCGCTGTAGGCATCCCGGGAAGGCTTGTAGTAGGCCATACCCCGGTCCCGGGCTCGCTCGGAACCTTCGGCGATGATGGCGCGGCGGATCAGGGTGTTGGCGTCGCTACCATGGTCGGGGAAGATGGCCACACCCATGCGCGGGTCCAGGGGAACCTGCATGCCCAGGTAATCGATTGACTGCCGCAGGCTATCCAGGCCGAGAATCACGGACCTGGGGGAGGCTTCCGCCAGGGTGGCATCGACAATAAAGCCGAAGGACTGCTGGTCGAGGGAGGCCAGAAAGTAGTTGCGCTCGTCGGTCTGCTCGACCGGCCGGGCACCCGGTATGGTCTGGATTACGGAATTGTAGTGCCGGGCGGCGAGTTCCAGGATCCGGTCGGTGTTGCGGTGGCCGAGGGTTTTGGTGACCGAAGAAAGGTTGTTCAGATGCACCACGGCGACGCCGTAGCGCTTTTCGGGATGCCGCATGATCAGGTCATTGAGCATCATCTCGAAGCTGCTGCGGTTTGGCAGGCCGGTCAGAGGGTGGTGCAGAGCCTGATCCATCAGCCTCAGTTCCACGCTACGGCGGGCTTCGAGGGCGTGGAGCTCGGCTTCCCTGGCGAGCACCTTGTCCTGGCGTTCCTGGTAGATCCTGCTTGCCATGGCCAGGGCGAGCAGGACGGCCTGCAGGGCCGAGCCGATCTGCATGGCATAAACGCTCAGGAAGCTGTTGGGTAGCAGGCCGTACTTGTTGGCTGCCGTCACCGCACTGCCCAGGGTCAGCGCACCCCATGCCAGGGTGTAGTAGATGGCCTGCCGGTTGCCCCGGAGCCATTGCTGGGGGCCGAGCAGTGTCAGCAGCAGACAGCTGGGTATTGTCAGGGCGACCACCAGCCGGATTGCGGTGTTGTAGTCGGTCAGGAAAGTGGCCAGCGCCGCAAAGGTATTGAGGATGATCGCGAAGCTCACGATCCGGGCGGTGGCGGGGCTCTGGTTCTTTAGTTGGAGAAACGCATGGGCGAACCAGAGCGTAAAGACCATGGCAAAGGGAATGCCCAGCACCATGGACCGGTTCTGTATCTCCGGATTGGCCGGCCACAGCAGTTGGTAGGCAATACCATTCAGACTGCCGATAATCACCAGGTAACCCAGGGTGGAGAGCACGTACAACAGGTAGATCTTTTCCCGCAGCGCGACGAAGATGAACAGGTTGAAGCAGATGACGGTAATCAGGATGCCGTAATAGACGGCATGGATCAGATCTTCGAAAAACGCGCTTTCGAAGAAATCCTTGTCGTGCCACAGGTGCACCGGCACCTGCACGGCTCCGCTGGTGCTGACTTCCAGCAGGATCTGCTGATTGGCGTCAGGCGCATGCTCAAAACGGAACAGGAAATTGCGATAGAGCACCGGGCGTTCGAGGAAAGGCAGCCGGTCGCCGGCCGTGGCCTCGGTTACTACCTCGCCGTTTTCCAACAGGAAGAAGCGGATGTGGTCCAGGTGAGCGTAACCGATTTCCAGCAGATTGATGTCGCCCCGTTCAGGAACCGGGAAGCGCAGCCACACGGTTTTTCGGATATAGCCGAAGTTCGGGCTCGGGTCTTCCAGTGATTGCCAGCCGTCCATCGCCAGGGCCTGTGCCGGGGTTGCCGGTGAGTCCGTGTCGGTCAAAAGGAAATCCATGTCCGGACGCACGCTTTCACCGGCAGCAAAGGATGGGGCTGCCAGGAGCGATAGGGCCATCAGGGTGAACAAAAGCTGGAGCGGGCGGGTCAGGGTCACAGGTTGTCGCATTTCTTATCGTTGTCTCCCGAGTATGACCCGTCGTTACCGGTGGCTCAAGCGCCGGATCGGCCTTCGCTGCGTTAGCAGAATCCGCTCAGAGTTGCCGGATCCAGTTGCTGACCCAGGGCAGTGCTTCGCTTTCCGGCTCCAGGGTTTCCATGGCATCGATGCGCAGGGTGTCTCCCACTTTCCGGGCGGCGGTCTCGTACAAGGCTTCCTCTATCAGCTCGCCGGCTCCGCAGAAGGTGTCGCCGTAGGAGCTGTCTCCGAGCACGATGATGCCAAAGGGGCGCCCGGGTTGCTGCGGTAGTTGCTCTCTCAACTCCACATAGAAGTGCAGCAGGTTCTCCGGGATCTCGCCCTGGCCCGTGGTCGAGGTGCAGACCAGCAAAGGCTCGTCATTGGTCGTGATGTCGGAGAGTTTCGGGTTCTCCAGCACGGAGACCTGATGGCCTTCCGCCTCGAGTTTCTTCCGGATCTCCCGTGCGGTCATCAGGGCACCGCCGTAAACGCTCCCGACCAGAATGCGTATCGCTGTCATTGTGAGTCCTGTGAATGTTGGCGTATTCGGGCCTTGTACCCGAGTCGCGCCTGATCATAGCGAGCGAGATGCACGGTCTCAAGAAGGCGAACCCACGGGGTGGTCTTCGCTCCGGCTGCGAACTCTGGGTGCGATGCGGTTGCGGCCTGCGTCCTTGGCGTTATAGAGGTTGAGATCAGCCTGTTTCAGCAGATCATCGATGGAGGCGGCCTTGGCGATGGAGCAGACCCCGGCACTGATGGTCACCGGCAGGTGGTGATTCTTGAAGCCGAACCTGGCCTCGGCCACCTCCGCCCGCAACCGTTCGGCCAGGGTAAGAGCCTGCAGCAGGGAGGTATCCGGAAGCAACAGGAGGAATTCTTCGCCGCCCCAGCGGGCGGCCACGTCGGTCTGGCGGATAACATCCTGCACCAGGGCCGAAAACTGGCGCAGAACGGCGTCTCCGGCGTCATGGCCGTAGTCGTCGTTGATGGTCTTGAACAGATCCAGGTCGATCAGCACGATGGAGAAATGGTGTCCGGCACGTTGGTACCGGGAAAATTCGCTGACCAGCCGGTGTTGCATGTCCCGCCGGTTTGACAGGCCGGTCAGTTCGTCGGTCCTGGCAGCATGCTCGTGGGTCACCACCAGTTCCAGCAATTCATTGCGGGCCTTCAGCCGCCCGGCTTCCAGTACGAAGCAGAAGATGGACTCGAAAGTGAGGGTGGCAAAGAAGCGGATCTTGAAGTCACTGGAATACTCCGCAGTGATGAACGGCAGATCGGGGAACTGGAACACCACGGCGGCAACCAGGTAACAAACAAGCAGGACCGCCGTGCCGGCTTTCAGGTTGGTCAGGAAAAACAGCAGGGGCGGAAAGACGTAGAACCAGAGTGGGCCGGTGTTGCTCTCGCCGCCCGAGGCAATCAGGTACACGAACAGCAGGCCCACCACCACAATCAGGCCGCCTTTCTGGCGCGCCCCGTTGCCGCTGAAGGCAAAGTACACCATGTTCAGGCCCACCAGAACGGAGCAGGACCAGAGCACCCAGGCATGCAGCGTGTGCGCTGAGTACCACGCCTTCAGACCGATACCCAGCAGGAAGACGATGGCCGCGGATGATAGCCATGTCAGTAACCGCGATACCTGCGCATCCTCGCGTGCACCGGCAGCCTGGTGACTGATTGACTGGGGCTGGCTCATAGGGAGTTCAGGATTTTATTGTATTTTTTGGCGTCATATCTGGCCATTATGCGCCAATCTGTTGTGCATTCGCGGTCCTGGATCACACTTGCGGATGCTGCGTATCCACATGACGGTCAGGTTTCAATTTCGTGACAAAAAAATTATAGTTGCCGCGCGGCCCACCGGCCTGATTACATTCTGACCAAATGAGACCTGATCTGTTATGGCCCGTTCAACCGGATTCCTGGATACCGTCCTCACCAGCCCTTCCACGGAAAGATACAGGGTCGGAATCAGCCTGCTGTTTCTTCTCGGCATCTGGCTGACTGTTGGTTCTTTCAGCGATGGAATGCCCGGCAGCATGCTGTTGATGGCTGCGGCTGTCATAGGCGGTTACATGGCGATCAACATCGGTGCAAATGATGTCGCCAACAACGTGGGCCCGGCCGTGGGCTCCGGAGCGCTGTCCCTGGGGGCGGCAGTCCTTCTGGCTGCAGTCTTCGAGGCTGGCGGCGCGCTGATTGCCGGGGGCAATGTGGTGTCCACCATCAAGGGGGGTATCATCGATCCGTCCAGTCTGGATGATGGTCGGGCGTTTATCTGGCTGATGACCGCGGCACTTCTGGCCGGTGCCCTGTGGCTGAATCTGGCCACCTGGATGGGCGCGCCGGTATCCACCACCCATTCCATTGTTGGCGGTGTCCTTGGGGCTGGTATTGCCGCCGGTGGCTGGGGCATTGCCGACTGGGCGGTCATGGGCAAAATTGCCGCCAGTTGGGTGATCTCGCCGGTCCTCGGCGGGGCGCTTGCGGCCCTGTTTCTGTTCGCCATCAAGAAAACCGTGCTCTACCGCCAAGACGTGGTGCCGGCGGCCCGCACCTTTGTCCCCTGGCTGGTGGCCATCATGGCCTGGGCGTTCGGCACCTACCTGATGATCAAGGGCGTCAAGAAAGTCATCAAGGTGGACTTCCTCGAGGCTTCCCTGGTGGGCCTGGTCGCGGCCGCGGTGGTGTTTGTGATTGTTCGTACCCTCGTCGGCCGGAAGGCCTCCACCATGGAGAACAGCTCCGCCGGGGTAAACACTCTCTTCACCTGGCCACTGATCTTCGCCGCTGCCCTGCTCAGCTTCGCCCACGGTGCCAATGACGTGGCCAACGCCATCGGCCCGCTGGCAGCCATCAACGATGCCCTGTCCGCCGGCGCTGTCGTCGCCTCCGCCAGTATCCCCCTGTGGGTGATGATGGTCGGGGCCCTGGGTATTGCCGTCGGCCTGATGCTGTTCGGCCCACGCCTGATCAAGACCGTGGGCAGCGAGATCACCGAACTGGACAAGACCCGGGCGTTCTGTATAGCCCTCTCTGCGGCACTGACCGTGATCCTGGCGTCCCAGCTGGGGCTGCCGGTTAGTTCCACCCACATCGCCATCGGTGGTGTCTTCGGTGTCGGTTTCCTGCGTGAATACCTGAAGCGCAATTACGCCACCCAGCTGCACAAGATCATCGAGCACCACGACCCGGATGAGCAGGAGCGTCTCAAACCGTTCCTGGACGACTTCCGCAATGCCTCGGTGGAAGAGATGGAGAGCCTGCTCAAGCAGGCCAAGAAACAGAAGCAGCAGGTGCCGCTGTCCAAGTCCGAGCGCAAGCGCCTGAAGAAGATTTACAGGGAAGAAATGGTCAAGCGTTCACACCTGGTAAAGATTGCCGCAGCCTGGATCATTACCGTGCCGGCCTCTGCCATCATGGCCGCGATCCTGTTCTTTACCCTCCGGGGCTTGTTGATCTGACCGGGCTGGTTGTCTAAACCGAGTTTGGTCATACTATCTGAAAAAGGGGGTGTCTCGCCCCCGAGCCTATCTGTCCGGGGAGTGAAGTATGAGTTCATCCGTTGAAAGCCGTCAGGCTAAGATGATTGACGAGCTGAGGACCTTCATCAAGAAGGTGCTCAGCGATCCGACCATTGCCGTGAAGTCCATGGAAATCGCCCGCAAACACCGCGGCCAGCCCAACGCCAACGAGCTGATTGCCGAGGAAATCAGTGCCAGCACCAATATCCGGATTCCGGAGAACTGGAGCGAGGCGGACCGGATGTTCCTGGATATCATCCACGATGTGCTGGATGACGAAGAGGCGCTTTACTGATCAAGATATTGCGAGACCTTCGTAATGTCTGGCCAGGGCCGAATGCGCACGATTGGTCTGACTGAACCTCGGAGCGGGGAAGGGGGAGGGATCTCCCAAAACCGTGCGGAGCCATGGATGGCGGAGCCGAGCGTACAGGGACGTATTCACAGCGTGTTTTGGGAGATCCCTCCCCTTTTCACGCGGACTTAGGTTAACCCCCTTGCCTTGAAGCCTGTCTAGCACCCCAGACCTCAGGCCTGTCGTGCGCTCGGCTCGTGTTGCTTGAGAACCGCGTCGGCCATCTGGTGCAGGATCGTCATCTCGTCAGAAATCCCTTCGTCTTTCGACAGCTCCCGCTGTTCTTTCAGAATATCCGACAGGATTTCCCTGGTGGTCAGCGGATTGGCCAGCACCACCCGGAAAACGATACACGGGAAGTGGTAGTAACGGGCCGGCTCCAGCCGGGTCCGGGAGACGAACGCCTTGCCCCGCTCCCGCTGGGTTTTCTGGATAAACTTGGTGATCCGGTTCAGGCAGGTGTTCAGCTTTTCCGCCTGTAGCTCATCCGCCACCGCAAGCGCCTGCTGCACGTCCTCCGGGCAGTAGCGGTAGGTGAGGATGTTCAGCTCCGGCTTGGTGACCAGTTCGAAATCCGCCTCGGCGTTGATCATGTCGGCAAACGTGTGGGCCTTCTCGATACCCTGGTCGATCAGGATCTCGTAGCCCTCGCGGCCGAGGATCTTCAGGCCGGAATGGATCAGCATGGACATGCCCGGGCGGGAGCCTTCCAGGGTGGTGCTGCCCAGGTCCCGGGAGCCCTTACGGATGATGTACTGGGCGTGATGTTCCACCGCGGTTGGCAGGGTGGGGTCCTTGAACACCACCAGGCCGGCGCCCATGGGCACGTACAGCTGTTTGTGGGCGTCGAAGGTGACCGAGTCCGCCTTCTCGATGCCGCGCATCAGGGGCTTATAGGTACGGGAGAACAGGGTCGGCCCGCCCCAGGCGGCATCCACGTGGAAGTGGGCGCCGAATTCCCGGGCTATGTCGGCCACGGCATCCAGCGGATCCACATTGCCGGTTTCGGTGGTGCCGGCCACGCCACAAATGGCCAGGACCTTGATCTTCTGCTTCTGCAATTCCAGACACTTGCCCCGCAGGGCATCCGGCTGAAGACGGTTCTCGTCGTCGGTATCCACCGGCACCAGGGCATCGCGGCCGAGGCCGAGGACGTCGGCAGCCTTGCGCAGGGAGTAGTGGCCGCGGCGGGACACCAGGATGGCAGCACCTTCATAACCGTAGTATTTCAGGGCCCGGAACAGACCTTCCTGGTGCAGACCGCGGAAGCTACCTTCCGCCGGGAAGGCGCGGTTGCGTGCGACCCACAGGGCAGTCAGGTTGGCAATGGTGCCGCCGGAGCACATGACACCCAGGGTGTGGCGGGGGTCGTGCATCCACTTGCGGTAGAAGGAACCGTCTTCCTGGTACACCAACCGGTGAATCATGCCCAGCACCTGGCGCTCCATGGGCGTAAAGGCCTTGGAGGTTTCGGTCTTCACCAGGTTCTGGTTCAGGGCGATCATGATCTTGGACAGCGGCAGCATGAAGTAGGGCAGCGCCGAGGTCATGTGCCCGATGAAGGCCGGGGACGCGGTGTGTACCGAGTTGGCCACGAGCTTGTCCAGCAGGAACTGGGCCTGCTCGGACACGAACACGGGTTTCTCCGGGATGTTGTACTCGGCGAAGTCTTTCTCGACTTCCGACAGGTCCCGTTCGACCGCAACGATGTGCTCCTGCAGGAAGCCTGCAAGGTTGCGGGAGATGTCCTGGTCGATTCGGCTGAGAGTGGATTCCGGTGCCTCGGGCACGGTGAATACACGGTACATCGCCTCGACCGAGGCCTGGGCGGATTTTTTCTTTCCGGTCATAGGCACCACACAGAATCAGTGGTCGTCCGCGGGGCTGGTTCCGGATGCCCCCCGGATTCGGCCGGATCCATGTCCGGCATTGGCAAACTGTAAACCTGCATCTGGCAGGTGCGCTGACGTCCCTGAGGGGGCGTAGTATACGGCCTGGCAGGCGGCTGCGCCACACGCCACTGCCACGGAGCCCCGGGAATCAGAGAATTTCGCGCTGCACTTCCAGTATGGCAGCATCAATGCGTTCCTGGATTGCTTTTTCAACCAGGTCCAGGCGTTGGCTGATCTGCTGGGAAGAGGTGCCCAGGGCGGCGATGGTCCAGGTGGCGCAGTCGAGGGCCTCAAGGTCAGCGGTCTCGGCCACCGCCAGGTCCGGTTCTTTGCCCCAGACGGCCCGCAGTGCGGTGAACACCTTGCGTTTGGCTTTGAGGTCTTCGCAGCCATAGAGCTGGAAGTGCAGGGTCATAACGCCCACATGGGGGGTGATGACGGGCTGCTGGCGGTTGCTTTCGTTGAGCAGTTTTCTGAGTGCTTCAGACATAGACTTGGGTGCAGGAACCGACGGGGAACCCCTTTCCAAAACACGCTGTGAATACCCCTCTGGGGTCCAGCCAGCAATCCTAGATTGCTGTCGTTCTGCTATCGCATGAAGCTTCGCTTCATCAGCGCTCTGCTTCCCCCCTGTACGCTCTGCTCCGCCATCCATGGCTCCGCAAGGTTATGGAAAGGGGTTCCCCGCCGGTTCCCGGATCTCTCGGTTGGATTCTATTGTCTCTAGCCTACTACAGGGGTGGCACGTTTGATAATGGCCGCGGCGTCGGTGCCCGAGGGCAGGTTGCCGTAGTTCATGCCGCCGTTGCTCTCCAGTCGGGAGGCGCAGAAGGCGTCGGCCACCGCACTGGGGGCATTGCGGATCAGCAGTGAGGCTTGCATGGCCAGCGCCATGCGATCCACCAGATTGCGGGCGCGGTACTGGAAATCGCTGATGTCGGCGAAGTCGTTCTGCAGCTGTGCCAGGAAGCGGTCGAAGCGGGCGTCGGCGCCTTTGGCCTCGGTGGCCTCGCGGAAGAAGGCCTCGAGGGTGTCGGGTTCTTTCTGCATGGCCCGGAGGGTGTCCAGGCATTGCACGTTGCCGCTGCCTTCCCAGATGGCGTTGACCGGGGATTCCCGGAACAGGCGGGGCATGATGCAGTCTTCCATCACGCCGCTGCCGCCGATGCATTCCATGGCCTCGTAGGCGTGGTTGGGGGTGCGTTTGCAGATCCAGTATTTGCCGACCGGGGTCGCCAGGCGGGCGAGCAGGCGTTCGTGTTCCTGGTCCTGGTTGTCCAGGGCGCGGGCGATGCGCATGGTGTAGGCCAGCGCCGCTTCACTTTCCAGGGCGAGGTCGGCCAGGACGTTCTGCATCAGCGGCTGGTCGATAAGACGGTTGCCGAAGGCGCTGCGATGACGGCAGTGGTGGGTAGCCTGCGCTACGGCCTGGCGCAGGCCGGCAGAGCTGCCGATCATGCAGTCGAAACGGGTCATGGCGACCATCTCGATGATGGTGGGAACGCCTCGGCCTTCCTCGCCCACCATCCAGGCCAGGGCGCCGCGAAGTTCCGCTTCACTGGAGGCGTTGGCGATGTTGCCCATCTTGTTCTTCAGGCGCTGGACCTGCCACGGGTTCTTGGTACCGTCCGGGCGCCAGCGGGGCATCAGGAAGCACGACAATCCGCCCGGAGCCTGGGCCAGGACCAGGAAGGCATCGCACATGGGCGCAGAGACGAACCACTTGTGGCCCACCAGTTCGTAGGCCTGGCCGGGGCCTTCTGTGCCGATCGGGTAGGCAAGGGTGCTGTTGGCCCGGACATCGCTGCCGCCCTGCTTCTCGGTCATAGCCATGCCGATGGTGACGGAACTCTTTTCGGTGTGTGGCACGTTGCGGGGATCGTAGCTGTTGGCCAGGATCTTCTGTTCCCATTCCCGGGCCAGCTCCGGTTGTTTGCGGATCGAGGGGATGGCGGCAAAGGTCATGGTGACCGGGCAGCAGTGGGCCGCCTCGACCTGGGAGTGCATGTAATACTGTGCGGCCCGGGTAACATGGGCGCCGGTGCCGGGGTTGGTCCAGGGGCTGCTGTGCAGGCCGTTTTCCAGGGCGATGCGCATCAATTCGTGGTAGGACGGGTGGAAGTCCACTTCGTCGATGCGATGGCCGAAGCGGTCGTGGGTATTGAAGGCCGGTTTGTTGGCATTGGCGCGAAAGCCGAGATCGATGGTGGCAGCCTTCCCCGCCAGGTCGCCGAAGGCACGCAGGGTGTCCACGGCGTGGCCGGCGCCTTCCCGTTCCGCGGCCTCCCGGAGCGCCTGGTCGTGGTCGAACAGGTTGTAGTTCTCCAGGGCTGGCGGCTGGTTGGTGACTTCATGGGTCACCGCAAGGTAGCGGTCCCCGGTGAAGGGTGCGCTTACTTCGGGCTTGGGCTGACGGGCGGTCATGGCTACCTCCTGGTGCCGGTCAACCCCTGCATGCAAAAACGGATGATGGAGTTGACCAGTTTGTTTTTGTCGATATCGGCAATGGTTATCTGGCCGGCCAGCGTCGGTGACAGCGGGCCCACCAGGCTTTCAGCAATGGCGCCGACCAGGCAGGTACTGCTCTGGCGGGCGTCCTGATCCGGAATGCAGCCTTCCTCGATGCCATCCCGGATCGCCTTTTCAAACAGTTCGGCGTAGGCCCTGCGATAGACCAGCCGTTCTTCTTCCAGTTTCGGGTCCACCGGCTCGGCAATCAGTGCCCAGGCCATCATCGGCCCGCGCATGGCCCGTTCCGCGAACTGGCGGAGCGCGGCCTCGAGCCTGACGGCGGCATCCCCGTTGGTATTCAGGGCTTCCGCGACCTTATCCACTTCACGCTGGGTAGCGGTCCGGAAGATTTCCGCAAACAGGTCCTCTCTGGATTCGAAATGCCGGTAAATAGTTCCCGTGGCAACGCCGGCCACGCCCGCAATGCGGGTAATACGGGCACTCCGGAACCCTCCGTTGGCGACGCATTCATAGGTGCAGTCGATGATGCGTTGGCGTGCCTGCGCCTTGCGCTGGCGCATTTTCTCCGTTTCGCGATAGGCCATGCCGGCTCCTTGTAAGCAGTGAATCATTATTCATTTCTTGTGTCAACGAATCAGGGTGCGCATCCCCTGTTATTTTGTCACGTAAAATCATGGGCTTATTTCTTGTTACAAAAAATTACAAAAAAGGCGTTGCCAGGAAATAGCGCGGTAAACAAAACGAGATTATAAAGACGCCAAGACGAGGCCGCAGGCGGTATTTTCGTCGAAACAGAGTGAGTTCACCCGCCGGGTCGGACATCACTTTCGGACCTGTTTTCGTTGATGGAGAGAAGACCATGAGTGAATTCGACGAAAGCAACCTGGAGCAGTCAGGAAACTGGAGCAGCGACAGCGACGACACCCATTCCGTTGCCGGTCGCGCCCGGGTACGTGCGCAGCTGGAGGCTGACATTGCAGCCTTCTTGCAGCAGGGCGGCCAAATCCAGCAAGTGGATACCGCCTTCCGTTCCGACTCGCCTCGCAAGGTGGACGTGGGGTTCAATAATCGTTCCCTCTGATTTCGGCAGGGGGTGGAGCAGCTCCGCCCCCTGTCCCTTGACTGGCCGTTTCACGATATTTTGCTGCTGATGATAGCAGCTGGCTGGGTAGTTGGCCGACTCTGTCCATTGCCCCATACGGGGCCTGTTGTCATATAACTGTCACCGACCCCTGCTACGGTCTCCCCGGCAACTGCAACCACGGGCCCTTGCCGTGTATCATGGCGAGAGCAGGCGTTCCGGCGCCAGGCAACCAGTCCATCCCTACACTGTTGCTTTACCAGGAGGTTACCCGTGCCAAGTTCCACGTCCCGTTCGTTCCCCGCGACCCGTTTGCGCCGCAACCGGGCCAGCGACTTTTCCCGCCGGCTGGTCCGGGAAAACCAGCTTACTCCGGACAACCTGATTTATCCGGTCTTTGTGCTGGAGGGGGAAGGGCAGCGGGAGACGGTGCCGTCCATGCCCGGTGTTGAACGTCTGAGCATTGACCTGCTGGTTGAGCAGGCAGCGGAACTGGTGGATCTGGGGATTCCCGCGGTGGCCCTGTTTCCGGTGGTGCCGGCGGACAGGAAGAATCTATCAGGCTCCGGTGCCTGGGATTCCGACGGCCTTGCCCAGCGGGCAGTGCGCGCCCTGAAAAAAGCTTTTCCGGAACTGGGGGTTATTACCGACGTGGCGCTGGATCCGTTCACCACCCATGGCCAGGATGGCATCATCGATAATGACGGGTATGTGTTGAATGATGTCACCGTTGAAGCCCTGGTAAACCAGGCACTGTCTCACGCCGACGCCGGCGCCGATGTGGTGGCACCCTCGGACATGATGGATGGCCGGGTTGCGGCTATCCGGGACGCCCTGGAGACTGCCGGATATGTGAACACGCGGATACTGGCCTATTCTGCCAAGTATGCGTCGAGCTACTACGGCCCGTTCCGGGATGCGGTGGGTTCTGCGGCCAATCTGGGTAAAGGCAACAAGGCGACCTACCAGATGGATCCCGCCAACAGCGACGAAGCCCTGCACGAGGTGGCGATGGACCTGGCCGAGGGGGCTGACATGGTGATGATCAAGCCCGGCATGCCCTACCTGGACATCGTGCACCGGGTAAAGAAAGAGCTTCAGGTGCCCACCTTCGTATACCAGGTGAGCGGTGAATACGCCATGCACATGGCAGCAGCGGAGAACGGCTGGCTCGATGGCGACGCGGTGATGATGGAGAGCCTGATGGCCATGCGCCGGGCCGGCGCCGACGGCATCCTGACCTATTTTGCGGTTCGGGCCGCCCGTCTGATGCGGGAACAGCGGTGCGGATCCTGACACACTGGAACGCAGCCCCGGCCAATCGGGGCGCAAGCGCGGAATCGAGGAACGATGACAACTGAAACAGCGAAAACACAGGCGGTGGTGGATGGTGACCAGAGTGTTCCGGCGCCGGTGGCAGTCCCACCCACCGGTGAAGAGATCAATCTGGATGCCAGCGAAAACTACTTCAATCGGGAACTGAGTCTGCTGCAGTTCAATTATCGGGTGCTGAAGCAGGCTCTGGACACCACCCATCCGCTGATCAACCGCCTGATCTTCTGCTGTATTTTCAGCAGTAACATGGACGAATTCTTCGAGATCCGGGTTGCCGGTCTGCGCCAGCAGATGAAGTATGGCCGTGAAACCATCGGTGCCGACGGGATGATGCCGGAGCAGGCCCTTGGCGAGATCAGCCGGGTTGCCCACGAGTATATCCACGAACAATACGACATCCTCAACAATGTCCTGATTCCGGAAATGGAGCGGGAAAACATCCATTTCGTCCGCCGCCGGGAATGGACGCCGGAACAGGCTGAATGGGTGCGCAACTACTTCGAGGACGAGATCCTGCCGGTGGTCAGCCCCATCGGCCTGGATCCGTCCCACCCGTTTCCCCGCCTGGTCAACAAGAGCCTGAATTTCATTGTTGAACTCGATGGCAAGGATGCCTTCGGCCGCGAGACCGGCATGGCGATCGTGCCGGCACCCCGGTCCCTGCCACGACTGGTACGTTTGCCGGACGAGGTCTGTAATGGCGGTGAAAACCTCGTGTTCCTGTCCTCGATGATCCACGCCCACGCTGACGAACTGTTCCCGGGCATGGAAGTGAAGGGCTGCTACCAGTTCCGTCTGACCCGTAACGCCGACCTCGAGTTGGAAGACGACCTGGAGGATCTGGCCTCGGCCCTGCGCGGTGAGCTGCTCAGCCGCCGTTTCGGCGACGGCGTACGACTCGAAGTGGCAGACAATTGTCCACAGGAACTGGTGCAGTTCCTGTTGACCGAATTCGGCCTGACCGAGCGTGATCTGTACCAGGTGCATGGACCGGTGAACCTGACCCGGCTGATGGCGGTCGGTGGCTTGGTGGATCGGCCGGACCTGACCTATTCCGGCTTTTCACCCTCCATCCCCCGGCTGATCCGCAGTAAGGAGTCGATGTTCGACGCCATCCGCAAGCGCCCGATCCTGCTGCTGCACCCTTATGAGAACTTCAGTCCGGTCGTGGATCTGTTGCGTCAGGCTGCCAAGGATCCCCAGGTACTGGCCATCCGCCAGACCCTGTATCGCACCGGTGCCGATTCCGAGATCGTCGAGGCCCTGGCGGACGCGGCTCGCCGCGGCAAGGAAGTCACTGCCGTCATCGAATTGCGGGCGCGCTTCAGTGAGGCCGAGAATCTGGAGTTGGCCAGCCGCCTGCAGGAAGCGGGCGTGATCGTGGTGTACGGCGTGGTGGGTTACAAGACCCACGCCAAGATGATCCTGATTGTACGCCGCGAAGAGGGCCGCCTGCGGCGTTACGTGCACCTGGGAACCGGCAACTACCACGCCGCCAATGCCCGGTTGTATACTGACTACAGTTTCCTGACCTGCGACGAGTCCATCGGTGACGACGTCAACAAGCTGTTCCAGCAGCTCACCGGCATGGGCAAGGCCCTGAAAATCAAGAAACTGTTCCATTCACCGTTCACCCTGCACAGCCGCCTGTTGAGTCTGATCGACCGGGAAGCGGGTTTCGGCGAGAAGGGCCGGATCATTCTCAAGTTCAATGGTCTGACCGAGATCCAGCTGATCAAGGCGCTGTACCGGGCGTCCCAGGCCGGGGCCAAGATCGATCTGATCATCCGGGGGATCTGTTGCCTGCGCCCGGAAGTGCCCGGGCTGTCCGATAACATCCGGGTCCGTTCGATCATCGGCCGGTTCCTGGAACACACCCGGGTCTACTATTTCGGTAACAACGGTCGCCCGGAGGTGTACTGTTCAAGTGCCGACGGCATGGAGCGGAATCTGCTCAGCCGGGTGGAGACCGCCTTCCCCATCGAGGACCCGGCGCTGGTGGCGCGCCTCCGGGAAGACCTGGATACCTACCTGGCCGACAACTGCCAGTCCTGGATGCTGCAGCCGGATGGCAGCTACATCCAGAATCAGCCGGCCGAGGATGAGGAACGCTTTGCATCCCAGCTGGTCCTGCTCGAGCGACTGACGGGCAAAACCTGACAAACGGAGGCGCCAGTGAAGCGCGCATGGATTGTGGCTGGTGTGGCACTGCTGGCTGGTGGTGGCATCCTGCCCTGGGGCGTTGGGTACCTGACCGAGCATCAGTGGCAGCGGGCGGTCACCGAGGTGAACGACACCCAGCCGTTCATGCAGGTGGACACCCGAGATTACCAGCGCGGCATACTGGGCGCCGAGGTGCGCGGCACGCTGGTGCTGCAGGATCCCGAAGCCGGCGAGAACCGCCCCCTGGAGTTCGTCGCCCACGTCACCCACGGGATAACCGGCAGCCTGATGACCTTCGAGCCGGCTGGCGGCTGGTCCTCAATGGAGGCTGACTGGTTTCCGGGCGAGGATCCCACATTGACCCTGGAAACCCGGCTCTGGGGTGAGGTGACGCTGAAGCTGGATCTGCCCGAGTTGACGATCTCCGATCCCGATATGGAGGTTCGGGTTGTGGGCCTGCAGCTGGACCAGTCCCTGGAGCACCTGAGTGGCGATGTCTGGACCGGGCAGGGGGAAGTGCGGCTGGATTCCCTGGGGGTCTCCCCGGTCGGCGGCTCGCCGGTCAGTCTGTCGGACGTGATTGTCACCAGTACCAGTGAACCCCGGGACGACGACACCCGCCTGGATTCCCGGGTCGAGTTCAACCTGGGTCAGGTGGATGTCTTGGATGGGGCCTATGGTCCGCATCGGCTGGTCTTTGCCCTGGACAACCTGGAGGTCGCCAGCTGGAATCAGTTGGCGAACGGGATGGCTGAGCTTCAGGCCAACACCCTGGAGGGCGGTCAGAATACCGGGTTCGAGCGGCAGATGCAGGCCATGGAACAGGTCAACCAGGCGTTTCGACGCCTGGCAGCGGCGGGTTTTTCCATGGCCATACCGGAGCTCAGAGTAGCGACACCGGAAGGTGATATCCGGGGCCATATGGAAATCCGCCATCCTGAACTGGATGCGGAGCAAGCGTCGTCAATGCTGCTGGTGATGCAGGGGCTGACCGGTGATCTGAATCTGACCTTGCCCCTGGCACTGGCCGAGCAGAACCCGGCAGTCATGCTGCAGTTGGCGCCACTGATCAAGCAGGGGTTGTTGGTCCAGGAAGGGGACCGCCTGGTGATGAAGGGGCAAATGGAAGATCTGCTTCTGACGGTGAACGGTATCGAGATCCCGTTGCCGCCTCTGCTCTGATTTTTACAGGTCCGGATACAGAAAAGCCCCGGACTCCGGGGCTTTTCTGTATCCGGTCACTCAGTTGCCGGTCAGGCGATGGTATTTCTCCATCAGCTGTTCGCGGTTTTCCGGGCGCTCGGGATCCAGCGGAATGCAGTCCACCGGGCATACCTGCTGGCACTGGGGTTCGTCGTAGTGGCCGACGCACTCGGTGCACTTGTCGGGATCGATCACGTAGATCTCATCACCCGGGGAAATTGCCTCGTTCGGGCATTCCGGTTCACAGACGTCGCAGTTGATGCATTCGTCGGTAATCATCAGGGCCATCTTGCGGGTACCTCAGACTCAGTTGAACTTCTGCTTCAGAGCGGCCTCAACGGCGGGATCGACGAATTCTGATACATCTCCGCCCAGGGAGGCGATTTCCCGGATCAGGGTGGAGGAGATGTAGGACAGGTGGTTCGAGGGTGTCAGGAAGACACTTTCCACTTCCGGGGCCAGCCGGCGGTTCATGTCCGCCAGCTGGAATTCATACTCGAAGTCGGAGACGGCGCGCAGGCCCCGCAGGATGACGGTGGCGCCCTGTTCCCGGACGAAGTCGGCCAGCAGGTTGCTGAAGCCGGTGACGGTCACATTCGGCAGGTGGGCCGTTGCTGCTCTGACCAGTTCACAGCGTTCTTCCAGGTCGAAGAGGGGCTGTTTCTTGGGGTTGTAGGCGACGGCGACGACGATTTCGTCGAACATGCGGCCGGCGCGTTCGATGAGGTCGGTGTGGCCGTTGGTGATTGGGTCGAAGGTGCCCGGATAGATGACTTTGGACATGCACAGCTCCTTTCTTCGCTGGGTGCAATCATATCAGCATTCTCGGGGGTTCTGTAGTTGCCTTATGCGGTCCCGGGGCCCTGGAGTAGGTATGAGAGTGATGGGGGTGCGGCCAATTGGGAGGGTTGTTCCGGGAAACGCTCAAGCACGTCCCTGTGGCGCTTGAGCTCCGCCATCCATGGCTCCGCACATTCCCGGAACAACCCTCCCAATCGGCCGCCTCTGACTTCCTGCAGGCCGCCCCGATACTCTGGGACAAGTGGTACGAACGTGTCGAGTCGATCAGATCTTGAGTCGATTGGCCAGTCGCGTACTGTTCCGCGCTGAAAGTGCATAAACTGACAACTGCGGATTCGCCCCGATGCTGGTCGGGAAGATCGAGGCGTCGTGGACGCTCAGGTTGCTGACATGGTGGTGTTCCCCGAAGCCGTTGACCACCGATTCTTCCGGATTGGCGCCCATGCCGCAGCCGCCCATCTGGTGGGCGGTGAACAGGCGGACGCGGTGCAGTTCCATGGGGAGCTGGTCGATGGCGGCTTTGGCGTCGGCCCAGCTACTGTACCAGTCGGAGTCCAGATGCATGAGGCGGACGCGTTTGGCGCCGGCGGCGAACTGGATTTCGGCCATGGTGTAGAAGGCGCGGCGCAGGCCGTCCCAGAGGTAGTCGGTGACCGGGTAGTCCAGATACGGGCTGCCGTCGTCGCGCAGGCCGATGGTGCCGCCTGGGCTGTCGGGGTGGAAGCCGTCCCGGAGCAGGGCGATGACGGAGTTCATCCAGGGCAGGCGGGCCATGGTGTTGATCTGGGTGTCACCGTGGCCCGGGATGACGCCGCTGGACATGGCAGGATGCAAAGGGGGCACTTCGAGTTTGTAGCCCACCGGGCCGTCGACGCCGCCGCTGAAGTTGAAGTGGTCGGAGTAGATGGACTGGGGCGCGCCGTAGAAGGGTTCGACTTTTTCGGGCATTTCCGCGACGCAGGCGTTGACCGGGTGGATGAAGGACCGTTTGCCGATCCGGTTATGGGGGTCGGGGATACCGGAGCGCAGCAGCAGGCCCGGGGTGCCGATGGCACTGGCGGCGGCGACGAAGTGTCGGGCCTTCAGGGTGACGGTGATGCCGGAGGGCGTGATGCCGTCGGCGGCCATGGCGCTGGCCTGGAGGTGGTCGACCCGGTCCTGGTCCATCACGAGTTTGTCCGCCCGCAGGCCGTGGATCAGGTGGGCATCGTTATCCAGTGCTCCCGGAACGGTGGTCAGCAGGGCGCCCTGTTTGGCGTTGGTGGGGCAGCCGACGCCGCAGTATCCCAGGTTCCAGCAGCCTTTGACGTTGCGGGGAATGACTTTCCAGCTGTAACCGAGCTGGTCGCAGCCCTGGCGCAGGATGTCGTTGTTGACGTTGGGTTCCACCGCCCAGGGTTCCATGTTGTGGCGTTGTTCCCGGCCATCGAACCAGGGGGCCATGGGGTCCGGGGCGAGAGCGTCCAGACCGAAGCGTTCGGCCCAGTAGTTCAGGGTGGCGTCCGGGGTGCGGAAACTGCTCGTCCAGTTCACGGTGGTGGAACCACCAACGCAGCGGCCCTGGAGAATGGCGATGGCGCCATCTTTGGTGACCCGGCTCATGCCTTCCTGGTACAGGCTGGCGTAGGCGCTGAGCTCGTCCATCTTGAAGTCTTTCTGATAATACAGCCGGCCCTCTTCCACAAGGATGACCGACAGGCCGCTTTTGGCCAGGATCTCGGCGGTGGTGCCGCCCCCGGCGCCGGTGCCGATCACCACGACATCGGCTTCAAGGGTGCGGTTCTCGGTCAGGGTGGCGCCATCGGTGACTTTCCAGCCGGATTCCAGGCCCTGGGCGATACGATCTTTTAACTGCATGGTTGGCTCCGTCAATCAGCTGGGTGTCACACGTTCTGGAACTGGGGGAGGGCATCCACCGCCCATTGCGGCGGCCCCGGGTAACCGGAGAGATGCCAGAAATCCTCGTAACCATAGAACGCCACGTTGCTGATCTTGGTCAGGGCAATATAACCGTTGTTGAACAGGCCGATACCGCTGGTACGCCAGCGCTCCAGGAACGCATCGGCCTCCTCGGCAGTCACCTTGGGCCAGCTCGACCACACCCGGGCGATGGTGACGCGGGTCAGTCCGAAGTTGAGCAGATCGAACAGGCGCCGCAATTCCTTCTGGTTCGCCGGCCCGAAGTTGTGGATGCCCGCATCGATTCGCTCGATGGTACCGGCGATTGCCATGCGCCGCGCCTGCGGCTGCTCCGGCAGCCCGGGGCCGATAGTCGCCGGGAGCAGGGCCTCGAACAGCTGGATATCGTCGGAAGTCAGGAAACGGAACTCGTAACTGGCATCCATGCGCGTGCCCACCGCGCTCACTCGGCCGGCTGGGGTCGAGCTACAACCGCTCAGGCCGGCTGTGGCGCTGACGGTACCCAGAAAAATGGCTCCGCCGAGTCCGGTTTTCAGAAAACTTCGGCGGTCAAGGTTGGCGAAATCGGAGGAAGTTGAACGTACTTCGGATTGATCGTTCATCGGACCTTTCTCTTTTATTGTTGTAATGCGGCCTGCAACCAAACCGGGCGTCGGTGATGGGCATTCCTTTCCGGGACTGTGCAAAACAGGGATGTTTTGCTCAAGCCTACAGGGACGTATTCACGGCGTGTCCCGGAAAGGAATGCCCATCGCCGACAGGCACCCAGACTCACAGGCAAAAGAATCAGCGAATAAAGAACCGGTAAACCAGCCTGTGCATGGCGGTCCCGTGCGGAGCATAGACAAACTTGCCGCTGTTGAACTTCTGCTTGGTGAAGATCCCCCGGTGATGGGAGAAAGTCAGGAAGCCTTCGCGACCGTGATAGTGCCCCATGCCGGAATCCCCGATACCACCGAACGGCAGATCGTCCTGGGCCACATGCATCAGCGCATCGTTGATGCACATGCCGCCGGAGTGGGTGTTCTCAACCACGTGCTGCTGCTCATCCTTGTCGTAACCGAAGAAGTACAGCGCCAGCGGGCGTGGACGGTCATTGATGTAGTGGATGGCCTCATCCAGGGTGCCGTAGGCCACCACCGGCAGGATCGGACCGAAAATCTCGTCCTGCATCACCTTCATGTCCGGGTTTGCCTTGAGAACCAGAGTCAGCGGAATCTTCCGGGTGCCATCCTTCAGGTCCTCACGGGCCGGGTTGATCTCGATCAGCTCCGCGCCTTTCTCCCTGGCGTCTTCCAGGTAATCCTGCAGACGGTCGTATTGGCGCTCGTTGATGATCGCGGTGTAATCGTCGTTGTCCCGCAGGCTCGGGTACATTTCTGCGAAACGGGAACGGAATTCATCCACAAAAGTCTGCACCCGGTCTGCCGGGCACAGCACATAGTCCGGCGCGACACAGGTTTGTCCGGCGTTGAAGGCCTTGCCGAAGGCAATGCGCTGGGCTGCGTCTTCCATGGGTACATCCGGGGAAACGATAGCCGGCGACTTGCCGCCCAGCTCCAGGGTCACCGGCGTGAGATTCTCCGCCGCCGCGCGCATCACCAGCTTTCCGACCGACGTGGAGCCGGTGAACAGCAGGTGGTCAAAGGGCCGGGAGGAGAAATCGGCAGCCACATCCGCTTCGCCATTGATCACCGCGACCAGGTCCTCGGCAAAGTTGTCTTCGATGATTTCCTTGAACAGCGCCGAGGTGTGCGGGGTGTACTCGGACATCTTGATCATGGTGCGGTTGCCGGCGGCCAGGGAGGCCACCAGGGGACCGACCGCCAGGTACAGCGGGTAGTTCCATGGCACGATCACGCCTACCACGCCCTTGGGCTGGTAGTGCACCTTGTTGCTGGCGGGCTGGAACAGCACCGAGACATGGCGCTTGGACGGTTTCATCCAGTCGGCGAGGTTCTTCAGCGTGTAGTTGATGCCCTGGATCGACGGCATCACCTCGGCAATCAATGATTCGTCCCGGGACCTGCAGCTGAAATCCCGGTCAATGGCTTCCACGAGGCGGTCCTGATTGCTGAGCAGCGCGCGTTTCAGGCGCTTCAGGTTGTCCTGCCGCTCGGTCAGCGAGGGCGAGGGATTGCCCCGGAAGGCCTTTTTCTGCGCTGCGAATACCCGGTGGGTATGCTGGATGTGTTTTTTGCTCTCCGTGAGCTGGACGACGGTAGCAGCCATGACATTCTCCCCTGGGCAGCCGGCACCACGACCCGGCAACCTGTTTTGTGGTGTGGCCAAAAAATAGCCAGTTTGCATCAGGGACTATTATTAGAGTATATACTCTAGGCAGTCAAGCAAGCGCCGATGGCCGATCGGGCCAGTCGAGCGAAAGATCACAACCAGTGCTCACAACTTTATGAAAACGAGAGACAAAATCCTCCTTGCCAGTCTCGATCTGTTCAATGAACGAGGCGAGCGCAATGTCACCACCAATCACATTGCCGCCCACCTGGCAATCTCGCCCGGTAACCTCTATTACCACTTCCGCAACAAGTCGGACATCATCTACGAGATCTTCCTCGAGTATGAAAAACTGGTGGACTACTACCTGGATATCCCCCGGGACCGGTCGCTGACCCTGGACGACCTGACCTTTTATCTCGAATCCGTGTTTGACGGACTCTGGAGCTACCGGTTCTTTCACCGGGACCTGGAATACCTGCTCGACAGCGATACCCGCCTGCGCAAGGATTACCGGGAGTTCACCAATCGTTGCCTGGCGGCGATCAGTCAAATCTTCGAGAAGATGTCGGAGGCAGGGATCATCGAACCCCAGCCCGAGGACCTGCGCTCGGCCATGTCGCTGAACGTCTGGCTGGTGATCACCAACTGGATGGCGTTCCTGAAAACCGCCCATGCCGCAGATGAGCCGGCCAGCCTCAGCCTGACGGAATTGAAGCAGGGCATCTACCAGGTGCTTACCCTGGAGATCCCCTATCTGACCACGGATTACCGGGAACAGGTGATGGCGCTTCGGGAAAAGTACCGGCCGTCACTTCCGGAGTCGGCCGGGCCGGCCGTCTGAACCGGGCAGAGTAAGTGAAAGGCGAAGTGTTGGGTAAAAAATGAACGATTCGGGAACTTCAGGCGTGGATGCCGGTCTTAGAAGTGACGTTGGGAATTCGGACATTCCTTGCGTCTCCTGAGTGAGTTCTCAGGTTTTAGCACGTCGCAAACCCTGACGTTTCACCGGTCTGTCGCCTGGCAGACCGGTTTTTTTATGCCAGTTCCGGCGCTTCCCCCTCCAGCCAATTGCTCAGTGCATCCCGACATTCTTCAACGCCCCGTTTGGAAGTGGCCGAGAACATGATCAGGTGCTCCACGCACTGGTAGGTTTTCAGCTTTTTGGCGATGCCCAGCATGGCGGTCTTGGCCTGACCGAATTTCAGTTTGTCGGCCTTGGTAGCCAGAATCATCAGCGGAAGGTGGTTATGTTCGCACCATTCCACCATCATTTGGTCGAAATCAGTCAACGGGTGGCGGATGTCCATAACCAGGACCAGGCCCCGCAGACACCGGCGGTCATTCAGGTAATGGCCCAGGTGTTGCTGCCAGTCGTCCTTCATGTCCCGGGATACCTTGGCATAGCCATAGCCCGGTAGGTCCACCAGGCGGCACCCTTCCCGGTTCAGGGAGAAGAAGTTGATCAGGCGGGTGCGTCCGGGAGTCTTGGAAGTACGGGCCAGCTTGCCGTTGGCGGTGATGGCATTAAGCGCACTGGATTTGCCGGCGTTGGAGCGACCGGCAAAGGCGACCTCGGCCCCGACATCGGGCGGACACTCTTCCAGCCGGGACGCGCTGATCAGGAATCGGGCGCTGTTAAAAGAGATGGATTTTTGAGTCAGATCAGGGTCCACAACAGTTGGCTTTCCTTTGGATTTCAGTTATTGGCGATTAATGTATAATGCTACACCAATTCCGGGCGGCGCGCTGCGCGTGGCCGCTTTCAGTCCCGGTTTTGAGCCTGCCTGGTCAGCGCCTGCCGGCTGCATGATGAAGAATACCTTTAAGATGAGAGAAGCGGAGCGAGCATGAAAAAACTGATCGCAGGAGTTGTTCTTGGTGTAAGCCTTACAACGCTGGCACACGGAGCAGGAGATCCCCAGGCAGGTGAACAGAACGCAGCGGTATGTGCAGGCTGTCATGGCCAGGGTGGCCAGAAGCCGGTAATGGGTGTGTACCCGAAGCTGTCCGGACTGGGTGAGAAATACCTTTATGACCAGCTGGCTGCTATCAAGGCCGGTGACCGTGCCATCCCGGAGATGACCGGTCTTCTGGATAATATGTCGGAGCAGGATCTGCAGGATCTGGCGGCTTATTTCGATAGCCAGGACATGATCGTGAGCCAGGCCAGCCCGGACACCATCGACCAGGGCGCAGCACTCTACCGTGGCGGCAACCTGGCGACCGGTGTGCCGGCGTGCGCGGGCTGCCATAACCCTCAGGGCAAGGGTAACGAGCCGGGTGGCTACCCCGCTTTGGGTGGTCAGAATGCCGAGTATGTCATCAAGCAGCTGCAGGCTTACCGTGACGGCTCCCGAAACACCGGTTCCAACGCCGCCATCATGATGGACGTTGCCGCCAAGCTGACCGACGCCGAAATCGAGGCTGTCGCCAACTACGTTTCCGGTCTCAACTGATATCGGAACGTGTTGCTGGAAAACCCCGCCCTGGCGGGGTTTTTTGTTGCTTGCTTACCATCCTGTAATACACCGCTGTCGGCTCCGTTGTGGAACTTTTGCCGATTGCTGGGTCATAATCCCTCACAAAATGCATTCAGGAAATCGGAGACGTTGAATGATCAGATCACTTGGAGTGGCAGCATTTCTGGCGATGGCCGTCGCCGTTACGGGAACCGCCAGTGCCCAGAGCTGGGAGGAGGGTGTGCACTATCGCAAGCTTGAAACGCCGGTCCGCACCGCAAGTGAAAGTGGAGTCGAGGTGGCCGAGGTGTTCTGGTACGGCTGCCCCCACTGTTACAACTTCAAGCCGTTGGCCGAGGCCTGGGAAGCCGATGCCCCGGATTACGTGAATTATGTTCGTATTCCGGCAGCGCTGGGGCGTTCCTGGGAGCCCCATGCCAGGGCGTTTTACGCCCTCGAGGCCATGGGTGAGCGGGAGAAGGTGCATGATGCTCTGTTTGATGCCCTGGCCGGTGAGCGCCGGCCCCTGAACGACGGCGAATCCCTGGCAGATTTCGTTGCTGGGTACGGTGTGGACCCGGAGGAGTTTCTCAAAAATTACAACAGCTTCGGTGTGAACGCGAAGATGCAGCAGGCCCAGGCCAAAATTCGCGGCGCACGGGTTACCGGCACACCGACTATGCTGATTGATGGGAGATACACAGTGACGGCCTCCATGGCTGGTGGTCACGAGGCCGTATTGAAGGTTGTGGATTACCTGGTGGAGAGGGAGCACGACGCCGGGCAATGACAGATAGCCCGGTGGCGCGGCCTTGCCACCGGGCCATAAAGGCAGGAAGAGACTGCCGGCCTATGTACAAGCGTATTCGCAAACAGATTGATGGAATGCTGAAGTCGGAGCAGGAGCCGAGAGGTCGCTGTTCCGGTTTCGAGCATGTGCCGGAATTCGAGCCCCACCGCCATATCCGGCTGCTGACCTTCAATATCCAGGTGGGCATCAATACCACGTCCTACCGCCACTATTTGACCCGCAGCTGGCAGCATGTCCTGCCTTATCGCAATCGTATCGAGAACCTGGATCGGATTGCCCGGCTGGTCAGCAATTACGATGTGGTGGCGCTGCAGGAATGCGATGGCGGCAGCCTCCGTAGCGGTTTTATCAATCAGGTGCAATACCTGGCCGAGGCGGCAGGAATCCCTTACTGGTATCAGCAGCTGAACCGGAACATGGGGCAGATTGCCCAGCACTCCAATGGCCTGCTCAGCCGGTTCCGCCCTCTGGATGTCACCGAGCACCGTTTGCCGGGGCTGATTCCCGGGCGGGGTGCCATCATCGCGCGCTATGGTGTGAAAGAGGATCCCCTGGTGCTGGTTCTGATGCACCTGTCCCTGAGCAAAGCCGCGCAGCAGCGGCAGTTGGGCTATATCCGGGAACAGATTGCGGATTATCGGCATGTGGTGCTGATGGGCGACATGAATGCCCACGCCGAGCAGCTTCTGACCCAGACTCCTCTGAAACAGACCGACCTGATTCCATTACCGGAGACCGCGCACAGTTTTCCGAGCTGGCGCCCGGAGAAGGCGCTGGACCATATCCTGGTCAGTCCGAGCCTGGAAATCCGCCGGTCAGAGGTGGTGAGCTATCCGGTCTCCGACCATCTGCCCATTGCCATGGATGTGGCGTTGCCGAAGGGGTACCTGGAAACCTTCTGATGTTTTTCACGGGCACAAAAAAACCCGGCAGATCATGCCGGGTTTTTTTGTGAAGGCCGGATCAGGATTACTTGATCTTGGCTTCCTTGTACGCAACGTGCTTGCGGACAACCGGATCGTACTTTTTGATCTCGATCTTTTCCGGAGTGTTACGCTTGTTCTTTTTGGTCGTGTAGAAGTGACCAGTGCCTGCTGAAGATACCAGCTTGATTTTCTCGCGCATGATGCGGCTCCTTATACCTTCTCGCCGCGGGCACGAAGATCGGCCAGCACAGCGTCAATGCCTTTTTTGTCGATGATGCGCATGCCCTTGGTGGATACGCGCAGCTTCACGAAACGCTTCTCGGACTCAACCCAGAAACGATGGTTCTGCAGATTCGGCAGAAAACGACGACGAGTGTGATTCATCGCGTGGGATACGTTGTTACCGGATACCGGACGCTTACCGGTAACCTGACAAACTCTGGACATACTTGCCTCCGACCTGAGCAGTGGTCTCTATCAATACGAATTCGTTTTTAATGCGTCTCTGGTTGCCGGGGAGCCTGCTTGCTCCCTGTTCGCGCCTTGTAAACGGAACGCTGCCTGCCAGACGCCGCCAGAAAGGGACGCTTTTATACCAGAACTCGCCCCCCAACGCAAAAAATTGTTGGGAAATTGGCCAGTATCCGGGGCGTCATTTTGCTGACAGTCACATCAATCCTCTTTCGGCGAAGGATATTACCTCACCGTGGCCGACAACCATATGGTCAAGAACCCTGATATCCACCAGACCCAGGGCCTCCTTCAGGCGTCGGGTCAGGGAAATGTCGGCCTGGCTGGGTTCCGCCACACCCGAGGGATGGTTGTGGGCAAAGATGACCGCAGCAGCGTTGTCCTCCAGTGCCTGGCGAACCACCTCCCGGGGGTAGACGGCGGCGCCGTCGATGGTGCCCCGGAACAGTTCCCGGTAATGGAGGACCCGATGGCGGTTGTCCAGGAACAGACCGGCAAACACTTCGTGGGGATAGGTTCCCAGCCGGCTGGTGAGAAACCGGCGGGTGTCGGCCGGTGAGCGTAGTGGATCACCCTGGCGCAACGGTTCGTCCATCACCCGCCGGGACATCTCCAAGGCGGCCTGGACCTGGGCGTACTTGGCGGTGCCCAATCCCCTGACCTGGCAGAATTGCCGGCGGGAGGCCGTCAGCAGCCCGCGCAGGCCGCCGAACTCGTCAATCAGGTGCCTTGCCAGGGCCATCACTGGCATGCCGGCGGTGCCTGTGCGGAGAAAAATGGCCAGTAATTCGGCGTCGGAAAGGGATTCTGGGCCGTGCGCCAGCAAGCGTTCCCGGGGGCGCTCGTCTGCCGGCCAGAGAGAAGTGGGCATGCCTGGCTTCCTTGCATCTGGTGGTGGTTGTGTTGGCGCTTCCTGCACCGTGAATGGTTTCTCAGGGTTACAAAGGTTACTTGAAAAAGTAACATTCGGTAAATGTTAAGATTTCCGCTCCGTGCTGTTCCTGATAACCGAGCGTGCTATCTTATAACCCTTTTCAATATAAGGAATTGTGGAGCCGATATGGGCGCCAAACGAATTCTTTTGGGAGTAACCGGTGGCATTGCCGCCTACAAGAGTGCCGAGCTGGTGCGGTTGCTGAAAAAGGCCGGCTGCGAGGTTCGTGTGGTGATGACCTCCGGTGCCGAGGCTTTCGTAACTCCGCTGACGTTTCAGGCATTGAGCGGCGAGCCGGTGCGGACCTCGCTGCTGGATCCCGAGGCAGAAGCCGGCATGGGTCACATTGAACTGGCCAAGTGGGCCGAACAGGTGGTGGTGGCTCCGGCCTCGGCCGATTTCATGGCCAGGCTGGCCAACGGCTTGGCCAATGACCTGCTGACTACCGTCTGCTGTGCCACTGATGTGCCCATTGCCCTGGCGCCGGCGATGAACCAGGCCATGTGGCGCAATTTTCGGACCCAACGCAACCTGGCGATGCTGAACGAAGATCCCCAGATCAGGGTCTGGGGCCCCGATCAGGGCGATCAGGCCTGTGGCGATACCGGTCCCGGCCGCATGCTGGAGCCGGAAGCTCTGGCGTCGTTGATTCTGGATGAGCACCAGGGTCCGCTAAGCGGCAAGCGGGTAGTGATCACCGCGGGGCCTACCCGGGAACCGCTGGACCCGGTCCGATACATCAGCAATCATAGCTCCGGCAAGATGGGCTATGCGTTGGCCGATGCGGCCAGGGCTGCCGGCGCCAGGGTCATCCTGGTGAGTGGGCCGGTAACCATCGCACCGCCACCGGGCGTGGACGTACGGTCGGTAATGACTGCCGAGGATATGCTCACACAATCCATGGCTGCCGTGGATGAGGGGTGCGACGTTTTCATTGCCACCGCGGCCGTGGCTGATTACCGCCCGGAGATTTGCGCCGGCGACAAGATCAAGAAATCCAGCTCAGCCATGTCCCTGGCGCTTGTGCGTAATCCGGATACCCTGGCGACGGTGGCGGCGCGCGCGGACGCGCCCTATACCGTGGGCTTTGCGGCGGAAACTACCGATGTGGCCCGTTATGCCACCGACAAGATGGCCCGGAAGAAGCTGGACATGATCGTCGCCAACGACGTTTCTGCTCCGGGACTGGGCTTCAACAGCGACAACAACGCGGTCACGGTATTCTGGCCCGGCGGGCAGGAACAGATCGGGCCGGACAGTAAACAGACCATTGCCACCCGGCTGGTGGCGCTCATTGGTGAACACCTGGAAGCGACTACATGACTAAAAAGACCTTGCAGGTCCGGATCCTTGATGACCGGATCGGTACCAGCCTCCCGTTTCCCGAGTATGCGACCGAAGGTTCTGCCGGCCTGGACCTGAGAGCCTGTCTGAAAGAGTCGTTGGTGCTGGAGCCCGGGCAGACCCAGCTGATCCCCACCGGGCTGTCGATCCATATTGCCGATCCGTCCCTGGCGGCGATGATTCTCCCCCGCAGCGGGTTGGGCCATAAGCACGGCATCGTACTGGGTAACCTGGTCGGCCTGATTGACTCCGATTACCAGGGAGAGCTGATGGTGTCCTGCTGGAATCGTGGCAACACCACTTTCACGGTCAACGTAGGCGAGCGTATCGCGCAGCTGGTACTGGTGCCGGTCGTGCAGGCGGACTTTGAAGTCGTGGATGAATTTGACGCCAGTGTCCGGGGCGAGGGTGGCTTCGGCTCTACCGGGAGCCACTGATTGCCCCGGGTTCATGCCGGCCTACTGTCGGCCGGCTATACTTGGCGAATAACTGCCGGTTCAGGACGAAAAATAACATCGCAGGATAGACTATGAAGTTCGGCTGGAAAAAGACTTCAGAAGACGCGTCAGACGACAAGCCAGCGAAGACATGGAAAGCACGCAAGGGCAGGGGCAAGGCCTCCGGGCCCCGCCTGAAGCGCCTGACTTCCATCGCAGTCAGTCAGGCCCTGGTTGTCGTGCTGGCAGGGATCGTCTCCGTCGTGTTGCTGCATTTCATGGTGGTCCAGCCGTCCGGAAACAAGCGCCTGCAGGTCCAGCAGAATCATGAGGTGGCGGCCGCAGCCGAGCGACTGAACAGCTATCTGGAGCTGCTGCAGCAGAGTGTCGAGGGTCTGGCGACCCAGGCTTACGTCCAGCGGGCGATCCAGAGCGGCGAATCCGTGGCGGCTGAAGAGCAGCTCGCGGGCGCCCTGCCGGGTATCCGGGCTGTCTATCTGTTTCCTTCCGGCGCCATTCCCCGTTCCACCGATGACGATGCCCTCCTCGGCTTTGCCGGTCTGGAGTTGGCGCGCACGGCAGAAGCCGGAGACAAGCTCTATCCGGATGCCTTCCCGCGGGAAAATCGCTGGTTTGTGCAGATTGCGACCCCGGTCCGCAACCCTGAGACCGAGGCGGTGACGGGCAGCCTGCTGATGGTGTTCGAGGCGTCACAGCTGCAGCCATTACTGACGGTGGTCAATCCGGAACTGGGTGGCCAGCTGGCGCTGGTACAGACCGTCTCCGATACCGCCCGGACGGTTGTGAGCAAAGGCAACGGTAATGGTGATCCGGTCAGCCGCACCCTGGTCAATCCCGACTGGTCGGTTTCCTACCGGCCGGCACGGGTGCCCGTACCTCCGGTGGACATGGTCGTTATTGCGTTGATGGTGGGTGTGCCAGTTCTGTTTGCAGCCATTGCGGTCTGGCTCCTGCTCGGCAGCGCCCAGCGCAGTCTGCGGCAGGATGTTGCCGCCCTGGTCCAGTGGGCACAGAAGGTGTTTGGTGGCGAGCGCTCCCGACCTCCCGGTTTCCGGTGGGACATGATTGCTTCCGCCGGAGAGGTCCTTTACCGGTTGGCCCAGACGGTGGATAAGCGTATTTCCCGGGCCACCAATACGGCTCCCGCCTCCCCGGGGGGCAGTCCGGTCAAAGCCGGAGCGGAGGACGAACCGCTGTTCCAGGAAAAGGGCGTGCTCGACATCGATATGATGGACGGGGACGAGGATGTGCTGGGTTTCAGCGGCGAAACCAGCCCGTCAGGCGGTGAACCCGTTCTGGAAGCGGCGCCGGCTGCGGCTCCAGCTGTGCAACTGTCTCCGGAGATTTTCCGGGCCTACGATATCCGGGGTATTGTCGGTGAGACCCTTTCCGAGGATGTGGTCCGGGTTATTGGTCAGGCAATCGGCTCCGAGGCGATTACCAGAGGCGTCGATGCGTTGTGTGTCGGCTATGACGGACGCCACTCCAGTCCCGGACTGGCCGATGCCCTTGCCCAGGGGGTGATGGCGGCAGGCTGTAACGTTATCCATATCGGAGCGGTACCCACACCGGTGCTCTATTTCGCCACCCACGAGCTGCAGACAGGTTCCGGGGTAATGGTAACGGGTAGTCACAACCCGGCCAATTACAACGGGCTGAAGATTATGCTCGGCGGCGAGACTCTTTCCGGTGAAGCCATCCAACAGCTTTACCAGCGGGTTGAAGCGGGTGACCTGGTAAGCGGCCAGGGAGACCAAACCTCCCAGGATGTGCGCCGGGCCTATCTGGACCGGATCGTGGGCGACATCGCGGTGGCCGCGCCCCTGAAAGTGGTGGTTGACGCCGGTAATGGTATCGCCGGTGAACTGGCACCTCTGCTCATTGAGGAGTTGGGTTGTGAGGTCGTGCCGTTGTACTGCGAAGTGGATGGCGATTTCCCCAATCATCATCCGGATCCCGGCAAGCCGGCCAACCTGGAAGATCTCATCGCCCGGGTCCGGGCAGAGGGTGCGGATCTCGGTGTCGCCTTCGACGGCGACGGGGACCGACTTGGCGTGGTGACCAATACCGGCAAGATCATCTGGCCCGACCGGTTGCTGATGCTGTTCGCCCGGGATGTGGTGTCCCGTAATCCCGGCGCCGATGTGCTCTATGATGTCAAGTGCAGTCGCCGCCTGGCCAATGTGATCTCCGAGGCCGGTGGCCGGCCGATCATGTGGAAAACCGGGCACTCCCTGATGAAGGCCAAGATGAAGGAGACCGGCGCCTTGCTGGCCGGCGAGATGAGTGGCCATATCTTCTTCGGTGAGCGCTGGTACGGCTTCGATGACGGCCTTTATTCCGCTGCCCGGTTACTGGAAATCCTCGGGATCGAGGACCGGCATTGTGACGAGGTATTCGAGGATTTTCCGGAGGATGTCAGTACCCCCGAGCTTAATGTCGAAGTGACCGAGAGCAGCAAGTTCGCGATCATTGAGCGACTCGCTGCCGAGGGGGATTTTGGTGACGGCAACATCAGTACCATCGACGGTATTCGCGTAGACTATGCCGATGGCTGGGGGCTGTGCCGGGCCTCCAATACCACGCCGGTGCTGGTGCTCCGGTTCGAGGGTGAGACTCAGGAGGCCATGGAGCGGATCCGGACGGTGTTCCGGGAACAACTGCAGCGGGTGGCCCCCGATATTGTGACCGAATTCTGACGATTTCGGATGCCCGCAGACCCGGTCGGGTTATCAATGTTTTTTCAAAGGTAAGGAACGACATGGCGCTGGATCGTGAAACAGCAATGCAGGTGGCTTCGGTGCTGAGCCGGGGCCTGCCCTATATCCAACGGTTCACCGGCAAGACGGTGGTGATCAAATATGGCGGTAACGCCATGGAGAACGAGGAACTCAAGAGCAGTTTCGCCCGGGACGTGGTACTGATGAAGCTGGTCGGTATCAACCCGATCGTGGTGCACGGTGGCGGCCCCCAGATCGGCGAATTGCTGGAGCGCCTGAATATCGAATCCCGCTTCGTCAACGGCATGCGGGTCACCGATTCCGAAACCATGGATGTGGTGGAGATGGTGCTCGGCGGCCAGGTCAACAAGGAAATCGTATCCCTGATCAATGCCCATGGCGGCACCGCGGTCGGTCTGACCGGCAAGGATGCCAACCTGATCCGGGCCCGAAAGCTCGAGGTGGTCAACCGGTCCCCGGAGCTGGAGCGACCGGAGATCATCGATATCGGCCACGTGGGTGAGGTCGCCAGTGTCAATGTGGATGTCATCGAGATGCTGACCCGCAGCAATGTTATCCCGGTGATTGCGCCCATCGGGGTGGGCCCAGACGGCGCCTCCTATAACATCAATGCCGATCTGGTTGCGGGCAAGGTGGCCGAAGCCATGAAGGCCGAGAAGCTGATCCTGCTGACGAATGTTTCCGGTCTCAAGAGCAAGGATGGCAAGGTTCTCACCGGCCTTACCGCCCAGCAGGTGAACGAGCTGATCGAGGATGGCACCATCCACGGTGGTATGCTGCCCAAGATCCGCTGTGCCCTGAGTGCGGTGGAAAACGGGGTGCGCACCTCCCACATCATTGATGGCCGGGTTGCCCACGCCTGCCTGCTGGAAATCTTTACCGACGAGGGTGTCGGCACTCTGATTTCCCGCAACTGATCCACCCGAGGAGTTTCCGGATGAAGCGGCTGCTGACCCTGCTGATTGTGCTGGCCCTCTTGAGTTTTGCAGCCTTCAAGGGGGCCACCTGGTGGCTGGCCGACCAGCGTCTGGCAGAAGCCCGTCTGGCCCTGGACGATTACGGGGTGCTTGAGCGGGGTACCATTGGTTCCGGCATCGATGGGCGGCTGTTACTGACCAATGCCCGGTGGCAGGATTTCCGTCTGACTCAGCCACTGGAGTCGGGCCGTGTTGAATTCGACGCCCGCTCGCCGCTGGCCCTGCTGACCGTTCTGGCCGATCCGGACAACCTGCCGCCGGCATGGTTGCTCCGGGCCGAGGGCCTGGGCCTCGTACTTGATGCCACCATGCTCCGGAACTGGGTGACCGCCGAGGGCACCAATGTGGAGGGCGACCCGGCACTGCTGGTACTGCCCTGCGCGCCCGATCCGAGGCAGCAGCTGGGCAGTGGTGACCTGATGCGGATGGGCATTACCGGTCTGGCGGGCGAGCTCCTGTTGGAGCAGACAAACGATGGCGTGCATGCCGAACTGAACACCGCAGGCACCGGCAGCCTGGAACTGGACTGGCCTGGTGCCCGGGTAGATCTGGTGACACCGGAAGATACTTTGGCCAGTTCGGATGCACCGATGGCGGTCACCCTCAGGGATGGCGGCCTGATGCGTCGGATTGCAGCCTACTGTTCCCGGGAAGCGGGGCTGGATACCATGGAGTGGGCACGCCGTGCGACCGGAGCGCTGGAACAGGGTTTGAACGCCCGGGGGCTGGCGGCCAGTGAACAGCTGCTCGCGCTCTACCGTCAGTGGCTGCTGGAGGGTGGCGTGCTGAACCTTGCCATCGAGCCATCAGAGCACTGGTTGGGCATCCCGGTCAGGAATCCGGGTGCAGAAGGTCAGGAGGCTGACTGGCAAGTGGCGTACAATGGAGCGGGTGTTCCGGATGTATACCTGGAGGCCCTGCCGCCCGAGCCCGAGCTGGAGGACGAGGCTTCGGCATCGTCCCCCGGTCCTCGCGAGAATCCCTCGGTGGAGGGGTGGTATGCCGAGCCTTTGGCAACGGCTGGCTCGTGGGTCGGTCGCCGGGTCCGGGTCACCCTTTCCAATGATAATGTGGTGGAAGGGCGCCTGGTCAGTGTCTCCGAGCGCGAGCTGGAAGTGGCCCGGGTGGTGGCCGGCGGCGAGGTGGCCTATCCGATGCTGTTAAGCGCGGTATCCGGCTTCGAAGTCTGGCGTCGTGGCCGCAGCGAATAACACCTGATCACCCTTGATCACCCATGATCAAGCCCGGACGAGGCTGAGAGGATACTATGGCACAGTCTGCAGACACCAAAGCGGCGGTTCCGGAACTCAGGGACATGCTGGCCCGGCTGATTTCCCTGCCCTCCATCAGCAGTGCCTCCCCTGAGTGGGATCACAGTAATGAAGCGGTCGTTCGCACCCTGGCCGAATGGCTGGAACCCCTGGGCTTCGTGGTGGAAATCCTCGAAGTGCCCGGTACGCCCGGCAAGTTCAACCTTATTGCCACCCTTGGACGGGGCGGCGGCGGGCTGGTGTTGTCCGGTCACACCGATACCGTTCCCTTCGATGACAAGCGCTGGCAGAGTGACCCGTTCACCCTGACCGAGCGGGATAACCGCTGGTACGGTCTGGGCACCTGCGACATGAAGGGCTTCTTTCCGTTGGCGATCGAGGCAGCCAGGGCTTATTCGAACTCCAGGCTCAAACAGCCGCTGATCATTTTGGCAACAGCGGACGAAGAGAGCTCCATGAATGGTGCCCGGGCCCTGGCCGAAGCCGGTAAGCCCAAGGCCCGTTATGCGGTCATCGGCGAGCCCACCAGTCTCAGGCCGGTGCGGATGCACAAGGGCATCATGATGGAGCGGTTGAAGTTTGAGGGCCAGTCCGGTCATTCCTCCAACCCGGCCCTGGGCCGCAATGCCATGGAGGGTATGCATGAGGCCCTGACCGAACTGCTGACGCTCCGGAGCCAGTGGCAGCAGCAGTACCGGAACCCCAACTTTGAAGTCCAGTTTCCCACCCTGAACCTGGGCTGTATCCACGGTGGTGATAATCCCAACCGGATTTGTGCCCAGTGCGAACTGCACTTCGACCTCCGACCACTGCCGGGCATGGCCATGGAGGACCTGAGGCAGGCAATACTTGCCAGGGTCCGGCCCGTAGCCGAGCGGCGGGACCTTGGGCTGATCTTTGAGCCCCTGTTTGACGGGGTGCCGCCGTTCGAGACGCCGGCCGATGCGGCTCTGGTCCGGACCTGTGAAAAACTTACCGGACACACGGCCCACGCGGTGGCCTTTGCCACGGAAGCGCCGTGGCTTCAAAAGCTGGGTCTGGAGACCCTGGTGATGGGGCCAGGATCAATTGACCAGGCGCACCAGCCGGATGAATACCTGGAGCTGTCTCAGCTGGAACCGACAGTGCGCATACTCCGGGGACTGATTGAGGAGTTTTGCCTGTGACGGAGAAGCGGAATTGAAATCGAACGAATGGTTGCACGGTTTCCGCCACTCATCGCCCTACATCAACGCCCATCGCGGCCGGACGGTGGTGCTGACGATTCCGGGCGATGCCATTGAGCACAGCAACTTCATCAATATCATCCACGATATTGCCCTGTTGAGCAGCCTGGGTGTGCGCCTGATCGTTGCCTTCGGCGCGCGTCCACAGATCCAGGCCCGGCTGGACAATGCCGGCGCCGAGTCCCGTTTTGATCGGGGACTGAGGATCACCCCCGAGCAACACCTGCCCATGGTCATGGAGGCCATTGGTGGTCTCCGAGCCTATCTGGAGAGCCAGTTGTCCATGGGGCTGGTCAATTCACCCATGCATAATGCCCGGATCCGGGTCAGCAGTGGCAACTTCGTCACCGCCCGCCCCGTGGGGGTGCTTGACGGTGTCGATTTCGGTTACACCGGCCGGGTCCGGCGGATCGATGCCAGCGGTATCGAGAAGCTCCTGGAGCTGGGGCATATCGTGATCCTGCCGCCCATGGGCTATTCACCGACGGGAGATACCTTCAACCTGTCCTATGAAGATGTCGGCAGTCAGGTTGCAGCCGCCGTGCAGGCCGAGAAGCTGATGGTGTTCATCGACGATCAGGGTTTGCTGGAGGAGGATGGCACCCTGATCCGGGAGCTGTCGGTCCGGCAGGCCTCGGAGCGCCTGGCGGCAGGGACGGTTACCGGGCACGATGCGGATCTCCTGAAGGCGGCATGCGATGCCTGCGTCAAGGGCGTTCGTCGGGCACACATCATCAGCTATGAGGAAGACGGGGCGCTGCTTGGCGAACTGTTCACCCTGGATGGTTCCGGCACCCTGGTCAGTGGTGACAATTACGAGAAGATCCGTCAGGCCCGGGTGGAGGACCTCGGCGGTATCCTCGAGCTGATCCAGCCGCTGGAAGAGCAGGGGATCCTGGTGCGGCGCTCCCGGGAAATGCTGGAAACCGAAATCGATCGCTTCGTGGTGGCGGAGCGGGACGGTACCATCGTCGGCTGTGCGGCCCTTTACCCTTATCCTGAGGAAAACGCCGGGGAACTGTCCTGCTTTGCGGTTGATCCTTCCTATCGCCGGGCCGGACGGGGAGATGAGCTGCTGGCGATGATCGAGAAGCTGGCCCGTGGCCAGGGAATCCAGAATCTGTTTGTCCTCACCACCCAGACCGAACACTGGTTCCGGGAGCGCGGTTTCCTGCCTTCCAGCGTCCAGTCCCTGCCTGGCCCCAAACTGGCGTCCTATAACAGTCAGCGCAACTCAAAGGTTTTCTGCAAACCTCTGTGACAGCTGGGTTAATGCCGCGCTCCGCTGATCCGGCGGACGCTGGCCCAGCTCTTCCACCGCCCGGTAGAAGGCCCGGAAATCATGGTCATGGTCCGACAGCAGCTGGCGGAATCCGGGGACGAACTGGTTGTACTGCCGGAACAGGGCCAGGTTGGCGTTGTTGAGGGTGACCGGGGCAGGGCCGAACGGGCCGGGCTCGTCCCAGGTCTCTGACAGTTCTCTGTAATCGTCAGCAAGCTGCGTGAGGATTCCCTGCTTTCGTGTCCGCAGGTTGTCCGGGGCCAAGGTATCCGCCTGCCTGTAGAGTCTCTCCAGGCTGCCGGTGGCCTCGCGGACCAGAGCCAGGGTCTGGGTTCGCCGTTGTAATCGGGCCAGGGCCGCGTCGAAACGGTCGGCTTCGCCCCGCTGGCTCAGCCACAGCCGGAGCCCCTCCAGTTCCACCGCGGTGGCAAAGCTTTCGTTGAAGGTGGTGTCTTCGGCAATGTAGACCACGCGATGGGCCAGCTCGTGGAACATCAGGGCAACCATGCGATCCTCGCTCAGGCGGGTGAATCCGCTATGCAGCGGATCGTCAAACCAACCCAGGGTGGAGTAGGCGGTGACACCCCCGATGAAGGTGTCGTAACCGTCCTCGCGGAACCGGGCCTGCTCGTGTCTGGCATCCTCCAGGCTGAAATAGCCCCGGTAGGCCTGGCAGCCGACAAACGGGTAGCACCAGCGATGAGGCTCCAGGGAGAACTCCGGTACCACCACCAGGTTCACCACCACCCAGGGTCGGTCCAGTTGCACGTATTCCAGAAAGGCCTCGCCCACCGGCAGCGCCAGTTGCCCACGGGCAAAATACCGGGCCTCCATCGCCAGCTCCAGTTTTTCCCGGGTCTCGGGGAGTGTCTCTGCGCCACGGATGACCTCGGCCACCGGTTCGGCCCTGGTCATGAGGCTGAAATGACCGGAAATTGCCTGGGAGTAGTAGCCAATGGTCGTACACCCGGAAAGGCCGGTAATCAGTAGCAAAAGAAGATAGATCTGACTAAGCTGTTGCATGGATCTGGGTGTTATACTTGGGCCGGTTTCCAGTCAGGATCTCGCCACTATATAACAGACATAATACCCATAGTAGCCGGTGGCGTATTCCACCGTTTCAGGGACCCAAACCGGCCCCGGGTGCTCAAGGGTCGGCTGGTGGTACGAAAAATCAGGTTGTTCATGGAATCAAGAGAACGTCGTAGAAGTCCCCGCCAACCTATCAAACTGGCTGCCCAGATCGACCTGGGTGGCGGTGAATCCTGGCCCTGCCAGATTGCCGACTTTTGTGCCGAGGGGCTGTTTGTCCGCTATTCCGGCGAAACCTCCAGAAAGCTTGACCAGGCTCTCGCCCGTGACGCAAAACCGGAACTGATCGTGCGCTTCCGCAGTGCAGATGGCCGTCGTGCCCATGAACTTCACGTCAGTATCGTTCGTCGCATTGACGGTGCCATGGGGGTGAACTTCACTCGCTCGAATCCCGTAGCCCTGGACGCCATGATTGCCCAGTGCGGGGGCTCCCGGCATCAGGAACGCTCCTCCCTGCATGCCCCGAATGACCGAATCCAGTTCGTCCTGCACCAGTGCGCCAAGGCGGTTAGCCAGTTTATCGAGCCCCTGATGGATGCCTGTGTTGTCCAGATGGTCGCCGGTCTGAAACAGGCTGCCCAGAAAGCAGCCAACGATCAACTGGCCAACGAATTCATGGATGCCTCGGGTCAGATCCAGGCCCGGCAGCGGGTGATCTGGCACCACATGTCTCGAAACCTGGAATCGCCCCTGAAACCGGCTCCCAAGGGTTTTCCCGGCTCCGAACTCTCCATTGTCGACAAGGGCGAATTCGAGGACTGGTTGACCATCCGGGTGATGGTGACCAAGGCTGATACCCAGTACCGTGGGGATCTTCTGCAGCTGAAGCTGCGCCTGGACAAGCTGGGTATAGCCAATGCTACCGGGCACCACAATCCGCTCGGTCCGGCACTGGTGTGCGAAGCCTTCCATGCCAGCCTCAGCCAGCTGAAACTGTCCCGGGATGTGGAGAAGGTTTGTCTCAAGGTGTTCGAACAAACCGTGCTGCAACAGCTCGGTCCGCTCTATGAGGAACTCAATAGCATCCTCATTCGACACGGTGTGTTGCCGGATCTGGATCTGAGCAAATATCTCACTGAGCACACCATCAGGAAGGAGGAACCCCGGAGAGCGAAACAGCCTGAGCCGGTATCCGAGACACCGGAACCCGCCCCCGCCCGGGTACAGCGGATCCGAGAAGCGACATCCGGGCGCGCCGGGTCTTCTGTCGGGCGTGCGGGTCAGGAATTCCGGGGCTATGCCCAGGCTGCCCAGACTGCGTTCGCCACGGTACGCAACCTCATCTCCACCCTTTCTGCGAGCCGCCTTGCAGGCGGTGATGCCGAACCAATACCGTTCCCTCCCAATGCCCAGCCGTTGTCAGCGGGTGAGTTCCAGCGCCAGTTGCAGCAGCTTCAGGTGCAGGCAGGGGAGGCGGTGGCTGAAAATCTGCCCCTGAAGGAGCGGGTAGTGGAGCGGGTTCGCGAGAGCGGCGACCAACGGCTGAACGAGGAACAGCAGGAAACCCTGGATGTGGTCGACCGCTTCTTTCGCAGCGTGGTTGAGAGCCCCAAGCTCAGTGACTATGCCCAGAGCCGGATACGGCAGCTGGAGGTGCCGGTCCTGAAGGTGGTCATGCGGGATCCGGCTTTCTTTGATGATCAGGACAGTCCGGTGCGCGGTGTCATGAACCGCCTGGCCCAGCTTGGTGTGAAAGGCGGCCGGGTGAACTCGGTGGTGCAGCGCCGGGTGGATGAGCTGATCCAGCGAATCAACACCGACTTCGAGCAGGATACCGGGGTGTTCGAGCAGACCGTCCGGGAGCTTGATACCCTGATTGACCGTCAGAATCTGGTCTACCGCCGCAATGTCGAGCGGGTTACGGCTGCCGCCGAAGGGGCTCAGAAGGTGGCGGAATCCAAGAAGGCGGTGGCGGAGGTTCTCAACCAGCGGGTGGCGGGCCGCAAGGTGCCGAAGGCAGTCCTGAGCCTTCTTGACGGCGGCTGGCGGGACCTGCTGTCGCTGACATGGATCCGCCAGGGCCCGGACAGCCAGCTCTGGCAGGACTACCTGTCGGTGATCGATTCGCTGCTGGCTTTCGCCGACGATCCGGGCAGTAACATCAATCTGCCGGAGTTGCTCAGGGTGATCCAGGATGGCCTGGCGTCGATTTCCAGCAACCACATGCCCTCGTCCCAGATTCGCAACGAACTCAAACAGTTCCTGGTACGCCGCCCTGATCAGCAGCCGGAACTGGTAGAGGTACCGCCGGCCCGCACCGCCGAGGACGAACAGCGGGAACTTTCAGACCGCGAGCAACGCAGTCTCCAGCGCTGGATCAATCGTGCCCAGCAGCTGCGGACCGGGGACTGGCTACGGGATCAGGATAATCCGGACAAGCCCCAGTACATCCGCCTGGTCTGGGTTGCCCGGGGCTTCAGCCGTTTCGTATTTGTGAATCACCAGGGTATGCGGGTAGTGGAACTGGAGCTGGAAGCACTGGCCCGGCAGATGCGTAAGGGTGTTATCGTGCCGGATAACCAGTACGAGCGCCCGCTGGTGGATGAAAGTATCGACCGCATGGTGCGGAAGGTCTATGACCAGCTGTCCTGGGCCTCTACCCACGACGACCTGACCGGGCTGCTGGGAAGGCGGGAGTTCGAGCGTATGCTGGATCAGCAACTGGCCCGTCGGGAAGATGAGCGCGCCCTGGTACGGCTGGATCTCCGTCGCTTCCGGATTCTCAACGATACCGCCGGCTACCAGGCCGGCGACGATGCCCTGAAACAGGTAGCCGACCTCCTTTGCAGTCACGTGGGAGACGGCATGCCGCTGGCGCGCCTGGCCGGTAACGAATTTGCCATGCTGCTGCCCGCTGAGGACGCCAGGGAGGCGGCCGGCAACCTGATCAAGGCGATAGAGGCCACCGGGTTCAGTTTCAGTGGTCGCAGCTACCAATTGTCCGCCAGTGCCGGTATCGTGCCGACATTGCCGGGCCTGGTGAATGCGGAGCGCTGGCTTCGTGCCTCGGAGCAGGCGTTGACGGCGGCCAAACAGCAAGGCCATGGTCAGGCCGTTGAATACGTGCCGGATGCGGATGATCAGGCCCGTCAGGAGCAGATTGCTGCCAAGGTTGCCAGCCTGGGTGACCTGAACGAGGAGCGCATGCTGCTGCGGTGCCAGAAGATCATCCCCCTGCACGGTCGGACCTCCATGTCGCCCCAGTACGAGATCCTGATCAGCATGTACGATGATGCCGGCAATCTGATTACCGGTCGGGATTTCGTCCGCATGGCCGAGCGTTATGACCGCATGCAGGCGGTCGATCGCTGGGTGGTCGGGCAGATGCTCGACTGGCTCCGGGAGCGTCAACCGGACCCCCGTCACCTCGGTGGTGTCTGCATCAACCTGTCCGGCTACAGCCTGAATGACCAGTCCCTGCTGGAATTCATCTATGAAAAGCTGAGCGAGAAGGATGCGCCGATCGAGAGGATATGGTTTGAACTCACCGAAGCCTCGGCCATCAACGACATCCAGGCGGTGGCGGAGTTTATTCGGGAGATGAAGGAACTGGGCTGCCGGTTCTGCCTGGGCAATTTTGGCAGCGGCCCCAGCTCCTTCAATTTCATGCGCTCCCTGCCGGTGGACCTGATCAAGATCGACAGTGCCTTCACCAGCCAGCTCACCACCAGCGAAATGGATCGCGCCATGGTCCGGTCCATGGTGGAGATGGCGCACTACATGCAGCGGGAAGTCATTGCCTCACAGGTTGAATCCCGCGAGGTTCTGGATATGCTGAGGCAATTGGGCGTGGATTACGCCCAGGGATTCGTGGTGGAGAAGCCCCGATCCCTCGACAGCCTTCTGTAAACCGGGACAGGCAGAGTCCATGTCAAAGCGTCATCCGATCATTGCCGTGACCGGCTCTAGCGGTGCCGGTACCACGACCACCGGGCAGATCTTCAGCCGCATGTTCGCCAGTGAGGGCTTGCGCGCGGCCATGGTCAGTGGTGACAGTTTTCATCGCTACAACAGGGAACAGATGGCCCGGTTGGCGGCCAAGGGCCAGTTCGGTGAGCGCAACCATTTTGCCCTGGCTGCCAATCATATCGACAAGCTCGAGGCGCTGTTCTACGACTACGGTCACACCGGTAATGGCCGCTATCGCCAGTATGTTCACGATGAGGACCATAACCTGATTGCAGCCGGCCACAAGGCGGGGACCTTTACGCCCTGGGGACCGCTGCCGGCAGACACCGATCTCATGTTCTACGAGGGATTGCACGGCGGGGTGGTGAGTGACACCTACAACATCGCCCAGTACGTGGACCTGCTGATAGGGGTGGTTCCCATTGTGAACCTGGAATGGATCCAGAAGATCCACCGGGATACCCACAAACGTGGCTACAGCCAGGAGGCGGTGGTCCAGACCATCGTCAATCGCATGGATGATTACGTCCACGATATCGTGCCGCAGTTCGCCCACACCCACATTAACTTCCAGCGCGTGCCCCTGGTGGATACGTCCAACCCGTTCGTGGTCCGGGATGTGCCCACCGAGGACGAGAGCATGGTGGTGATCCGGTTCCGGGACCCCTCGGAAGTGAAATTCACCCAGTTGCTGCAACTGATCTCCGGCAGTAGCGTGTCCCGTCACGATACCCTGGTGGTTCCGGGACCGAAGATGGCGCTGGCCATGGACCTTGTGCTTCGGCCCATGGTCCAGCGCCTGATGAACCGGAAGACCTACGCCTGACCTCAGGCGGTCAATCGGCCGTCCCGGTAGTCCCGCAGCGCCTGCTCGATTTCCTCGCGGGTATTCATCACGAACGGACCATACTGGACCACCGGTTCACCAATCGGCTTGCCGGCGATCAGCAGCAGCCGGGCGCCACTGGCTCCGGCGCTGACGGTAATCCGGTCACCGTCATCAAGAACGTTGGCGGCGCTGCGCCGCAGGGCCTGATCACCCAGACTCGCGTCGCCCTCGTACAGGTACAGCATGCCGTTATGGGCCGCCGGAACCGGCAGCGTTACCTGTCCGTTCGGGTTCAGCTGAAGGTCCGCATAGAGCGGCTCGGTACTGCGGCCGGTCACTGCGCCCTGATGGGTTGTGCCATCGACCGTCACTGTTCCCGCGATCAGCCTGATAAGGCCGCCACTGACCGCAAGCTCCGGAATGTCTTCGGGCTGGATGTCACGGTAGCCGGCATCGGTCATCTTTTCCGCCGCCGACAGGTTCAGCCAGAGCTGGAACCCGCGCATCATGCCTCCCTCCTGCTGCGGCATCTCGGAATGGATGATGCCCCTGCCGGCGGTCATCCACTGGACTCCACCATTGCGCAGGTCCCCCCGGTTACCCAGATGATCCTCATGGAGCATGTGCCCCTCGATCATGTAGGTCACGGTTTCGAAGCCACGGTGGGGGTGGGAAGGAAAGCCGGCAATGTAGTCGGCTGCCTCGGAGGAGCCGAACTCATCCAGCATCAGGAACGGGTCGAGCCGGACCGACTGGTGCTGCCCCAGTGAGCGCTTGATGCGGACACCGGCACCGTCGGAGGTTTCCAGTGCGGGAATGATCTGTTTAACGGAACGAAGCGTCATGTCGTCCTCCTGCTGTTTGACAGGGTTCTATTTAAACCGGTCGTCACGGAGGATGAAAACGCAGAATTCTGGTGGGCGAGATCAAAAAAACTGAAGGAAAAACGGCGGCGCCGAAGACCGCCGTTGCAGGAGCTTACTCCACGTTCCGGGAATAGAAGATTTCCAGCATTTCGCGCCGCAGGCGATCCTCGATGGACTGGGCTTCGGCCGGATCCAGGTCGCTGGCATTGACGCCAAACACGTAGTTATCCAGGTCGAAGTTCTTCAGCATCATCTTGGTGTGGAACAGGTTCTCCTGGTACACGTTCACATCGATCATCTGATAGGCATTCTGGGTATCCTCGGTCAGGTAGTTCTGAATCGAGTTGATGTCGTGATCGATGTAATGCTTGGTGCCATCCACGTCCCGGGTGAAGCCGCGGACGCGATAGTCCACGGTGACCACATCGGAGTCGAAGCTGTGGATCAGGTAGTTCAGTACCTTCAACGGCGAAATCAGGCCACAGGTGGACACGTCGATGTCGGCCCGGAAGGTACTGACGCCATCGTGGGGGTGGCTCTCGGGGTAGGTATGCACGGTCACGTGGCTCTTGTCCAGGTGCGCGACGATGGTGTCCGGCAGCGGGCCCGGGGATTCCTCGTTGTTGGCTTCGCCGTCAGTAATCTCATGCTCGGCAATGAGCATGGTTACGGACGCCCCGTGGGGCTCGTAGTCCTGGCGAGCGATATTGAGGATGTTGGCGCCGATGATCTTGACCACATCGGTCAGGATCTGGGTCAGACGTTCGGCGTTGTACATCTCGTCGATGTAATCAATATAGGCTTCGCGTTGTTCTTCGGTCTGCGCGTAACAGATGTCGTAGATGTTGAAGCTCAGGGATTTGGTCAGGTTATTGAAACCGTGCAGCTGGAGTTTGGTTTCCATGCTCAGCCCCTCCGGACATTGGAGATGAATGACTGCAGGGCACTACCTTGAGGCGTCCGCCCTGCCGAGGCCGCCACCGACTACTGACCGGGTGACTTATTGGTCACCTTTTGCGCAGACCGGCGGAGAAGGCGCGTATTATGCACACCGCAAGTGACGTTGAATAGTATCTGCAATGACATTTTAGCATCTGTAGTTCCCGCCGGTTCCGGCTGGATGGACAGACCTTACTCCGCTTCGCGGACTTCATGGCTGTGGCTGATCTCCACGCCGGCCTTTTCCAGCATGATCGAAGCGGAACAGTATTTCTCTGCCGACAGGCTCACCGCCCGCTGAACCTGCTTCTCCTTGAGGTTGTGGCCGGTAACGACAAAATGCAGATGGATTCTGGTGAAAACCGCCGGCACGGCATCGGCACGTTCCGCTTCCAGTTCCGCGTGGCAGGCAGTCACATCCTGGCGGCTCTTTTTGAGGATACTCATCACGTCAAAGGAAGAGCATCCACCGAGGCCCATCAGCAGCAGCTCCATAGGGCGGGGCCCCAGATTCTCGCCGCCGTGGTCCGGGGGGCCATCAATCTGTACGCTGTGGCCGCTGCCACTGGTAGCCCTGAAGCTGGCATTGCCGGTCCAGTCGACGGTTGCTTTCATATCGTGATGGTCTCCGTTGGTCAGAAAGAGGGGTGATGAGGCCGGATGCTAGCACAGTCGGAATGCCCCGGCAGCCGCCGAAAACGGTATCGAGGTCAAGGTGTGCGCTCTTTCCGGTTGCCCGCCATTGGCCTTCTTGTTATAAGTTGGCGTGTTTTTGAAGAAAAATTAACGAACCCGCAGGGAAAGCCGGGTGAATTATAAACATCGGGACCCGCCAGTATCTGAGGAGGCATGACTCGCACTATGGCTACTATCGTCAAGCCGGTTGAGCAGAAAACCAAGCACCTGGACTATTTCCTGTCCCAGTGCCACCGCCGGCGTTACCCCGCCAAGAGCACCATCATATACGCCGGTGACAAGAGCGATTCCCTGTTCTACATCGTCAAGGGTTCCGTCACCGTCATCATCGAGGATGACGATGGCCGTGAAATGATCATGGCCTACCTGAATGCCGGTGACTTCTTCGGTGAAATGGGCCTGTTCGATAACATGGACTCCCGCAGCGCCTGGGTCAAAGCCAAGACCGAGTGCGAAGTGGCCGAGATCAGCTATACCAAGTTCCGCGAGATCGCCCAGCAGGATCCGAGGGTGCTGTACTTCATCGGTGAGCAGATGGCTTCCCGCCTGCGTCAGACCACCCGTAAGGTGGGAGATCTGGCTTTCCTGGACGTCACCGGACGGGTGGCCAGAACCTTGCTGGACCTGTGCAAGGAGCCGGATGCCATGACCCATCCCGATGGTATGCAGATCAAGATCACCCGCCAGGAAATCGGTCGTATTGTCGGCTGTTCCCGGGAGATGGTGGGGCGGGTGCTCAAGACCCTGGAGGATCAGGGCCTGGTACGGGTCAAGGGCAAGACCATGGTGGTATACGGCACCCGTTAATCAGGCCAACCTCCTGCGAATGCGAATTCCCTGATTGCGTCCGCCACCAGATCGGGCGCAGTCAGCGGTGCCCAGTGTGGCGCGTCCACCTCCGTTCTTGTCAGCTTTCCCGTCCACCGAACCTGCCGCTCAAACAGGTGCTCCCCGACGTAGTTGTCTCCTTTGGGAATGATCAGCTGCACCGGGCACTGCGTGTGGCGGAGTGCCGGGCGCCACAGCCGGGGCAGGAAATTGGCACGGTAGAGTTTGACACCAAACATGCCATCACCCTGCTGCAGTTCGCTGAAGCGGGCATCGGCAATGCCTTCGTGTTTGCTCAGGATCCCGGGCCAGGCCCGGTCCAGACCCAGCCGCCAGAGAGTTTCGGGCAGTACCGGTAGCTGGAACAGGAAAACGTACCAGGAACTGGCCAGTTGCCGGAGTACTTTGGCGGTACCTCCGCCTCGCAGATCCGTCGCCTGTTCCCTCAGCCAATAACCGACATGATCCAGACAGGGACCGGAGATCGAGGAATAGGAGCGAATCCGGCCCCTGAGAGGACCGGAGGTCACCGATTCCCAACTCTGGATCGAACCCCAGTCATGTGCCGCCAGGTGAAAGGTACGACCGGGCAGCAGTTGGTCGACTACGGCCTCAAGATCGCCCGCCAGTTCCTGGAGCCGGTAGTCCCGGGTCTTGCCGGGTTTGTCGGAAAGCCCGGCGCCCCGGACGTCATAGCGGACCAGGTAAAAATCCGGAATCAGTTTCTCGACGACCCGGTCCCAGACCTGGTGATTGTCCGGGTAACCATGAACCAGTACCAGGGCGTCGTTGCCGGGGTCGCCCTCGGTGACGGCATGGAGCGTGATGTTGCCACTTTGGACGCGATGGTTGACCCGGTTCATGACGGCTCCTGTCGGTGGGCATCGGATGAATTCAATGCCTACAGGTTAAACGCTGGGGCCGTCACCGGCTGCGGCCAAAGAGGCCATAGCTCGTGCTCGGGGTGTCAGTCGACGATGGCAACCGACTTCACCTGCATCCAGACCCGCTGGCCGGGGTGCAGTGACAGGGTGTGAACCGACCGGCTGGTGAGCCGGGCCAGAAAGGGGGTATTCCCCGCCATGAGTCGGACCATAGACGTGCCCGGGCTCAGGTCCGAAGCGATTTCATCAATGGTGGCGGGCACCAGGTTCTGGGTGCTCTGTTCGGTGAGCTGGCTAAGGGCAATACTGATGTCCCTTGCCATCACCTGCAGGCGAATCCGTTGTCCGGTGGACAGTGCGGCGTCGTCCCGCAACCACAAGTGGCCACCGTCAAAGTCGGCCCGGCAAAGATGCCATTGCTCATCGCGCTGGCCGATCACCGCATCCATGATCACACCGGCGTCCTCCTCAAGGCCGAAAGGTTGGTCGGTGCGGGCCAGAGTCTGTTGCAACGGTCCCTCGGCAACCACCTGGCCGTTGTCCATCATCACGATGTGATCCGCAAGCCGCGCGACCTCAGCAGTGGAATGGGACACATAGAGGATGGGAATGGCCAGGGAATCCCTGAGGGTTTCCAGGTAGGGCATGATCTCCTGCTTGCTGCGTGCATCCAGGGCCGAGAGCGGCTCGTCCATCAGCAACAGATCGGGGCTGGTCAGCAGTGCCCGGGCAACGGCGACCCTCTGGCGTTCACCGCCGGACAGGCGCTCGGGCATGCGCTCGAGCAGGTAACCAAGTCCCAGCCAGTTCACCGCCTGGTCAAAGCCGATCCGGCGCCGGGCCTCCGGAATCCGGCGGAAGCCGTAATTGAGATTCCGGCGCACGCTCAGGTGCGGGAACAGGCTGGTTTCCTGGAAGACATAGGCCAGGGAACGCTGGTGCACCGGCAGGCTCCGGGAGCCGTCCTGCCAGGTTTCGCCATTGACGGTCAGGGCGCCGTCGGCGGCCTGGAGTCCGGCAATGCATCGCAGCAGGGTGGTCTTGCCGCAGCCGGAGTGTCCGAAAAGCGCGGTGACGCCAGTGCCCGGCAGCTCCAGGTCGACCTCGAGCCGGAATGCTCCGAATCCGCACTGGAAGCGCGCCTGGATGCCAGCGGAACCGGTCATTTCATCACCCCGGGCTGAAGGCGGCCGTTGAGGCTGTACAGGCTCAACAGGACGATAAAGGAAAACGCCAGCATGCCGGCGGCCAGCCAGTGTGCCGAACCATAATCCAGGGCCTCGACATGGTCATAGATGGCCACTGACAGCACCTTGGTCTCGCCCGGAATATTGCCTCCGATCATTAGTACCACGCCGAATTCGCCCACCGTGTGGGCAAAGGTCAATACCGCGGCACTGAGAAAGCCGGGGCGCGCCAGCGGCAGGACCACGGTGAAAAAGCGGTCCCGTGGCGATGCCCTGAGTGTCGCGGCCACCTCCAGCAGGCGTTGGTCAATGGTCATGAAGCTGTTCTGCAGGGGCTGCACAGTGAACGGCAGGGAGTAGATGATCGAGGCAATCACCAGGCCCTCGAAGGTGAACGGCAGTAGTCCGAGGCCCAGCTGTTCGGTCAGTCGTCCCACCAGGCCATCCGGCCCCATCACGATGAGCAGGTAAAAGCCCAGCACGGTGGGTGGCAGCACCAGGGGCAGGGCAATGAGGGCAGATACCGGTTGCCGCGACCAATGCTGGCTGCGGGCCAGCCACCAGGCCAGCGGGGTGCCGATGATCAGTAACAGTATTGTGGTGATGCCTGCCAGTTTCAGTGTCAGCCAGACGGCCTGCCATTCCGGGCCCATGAAATCTCCGTCGCCTAGGTCTGCCGGGTTCAGGGCTCCGGCCTGTCACCGGTATCGTAGCCGTCTTTTTCGATGATTGCCCGTGCTTCGTCGCTGCCCAGGAACTCCAGCCAGGCCCGCGCGGTTTCCGGATATTTGCTCCGGGCCAGCAGGATGGCCTGCTGGTCAATGGGTTGGTGCAGCGACGCGGGGACGACCCAGCTGGCACCGTTCTCGCCGTCCCAGGCCCGCAGCTGCGCAAGGGCGACAAAGCCCGCCTCGGCATTGCCGGTGGCGACAAACTGGAAGGTCTGGGCGATGGAATCACCACGGACCAGACGGCGCTGGACAATGCTTTTCAGGCCCAGGGCGTCAAGCACTTCCATGGCGGCGACACCATAGGGCGCCGTACGGGGGTTGCCAATGGCCAGCCGCGGGCCCGTGCTGGCAGCAAGGTAGGCCTCAGGGTCATTGAACGCATCCACGGAACGGCTCCACAGGGCGAGCCGCCCTCGGGCGTAGGTGAAGCGGCTGCCGGCCACCCCCAGTTCCTGCTGTTCGAGCAATTCCGGTCGGTGCCGGTCAGCGGCCAGGAACACGTCGAAGGGGGCGCCCTGGCGAATCTGGGCATAGAGCTTGCCGGTGGAGCCATAACTGGCGCGGACCTGATGGCCGGTCTGCTGCTCGAACAGGGGAATCAGCTTTTGCATGGTGCCGGTAAAGTTTGCCGCGACCGCTGCGGTCAGGGTTTCGGCGCTGGTGGATACCGCAACGGTTGCCAACAACAGGCCAGCCATGCCGGCACAGATGCTCCGCCAGCCAGGGCATCGGCGGGAATATGGTTCGGGAGCTGCTGCCATGGGTCCTCGGCGTTTGGTTCATCAGGGATTACTGAAGTCAGATCATGCCACAGGCCGGGGCGGTATTCGAACCCGGGTAGCCCTTGCCGAGAGCGGGTGAGGGGCGGGATCTGCCCGGATTCAGTCCCGGGCCTTTCGCGAATCCCGCGGGCGAACCGGTCGCTGCCATTCCGGGGCACGCCATAAATGGCTCAGTCGTGACCACATGCCTCCGGGGCGCGACATGTCGCGGAAAAGATCCACGTACTCGTGGGTCCAGAGCACCAGCAGGTTGTTCGAGGGAACCGGCCGGGTTATTCCATAGTCCGGCGGGTCCTTGGCGTCTTCGTCCACGAAGGTTCCGAACAGCCGGTCCCAGACAATCAGGGTGCCGCCGTAATTGCGGTCAATGTAGCCGGGGTTGCGGCCGTGGTGCACCCGGTGATGGCTGGGGGTATTGAACACCAGTTCGATCCAGCCGGGCAGCCGGCTCACCAGAGTGGTGTGGATAAAGAATTGGTACACGAGGGAAAAAGCATAGGCGACACCGATCCAGACCGGATTGAAGCCGATCAGGGCGAGGGGCAGGTAAAAGATCCACATGCCGTTGAAGATGTTGGTGGCATTCTGGCGCATGGCCGTGGAGAAGTTCATCCGCTCGGAGGAGTGGTGTACCACATGGGCGGCCCAGAACCAGCGCATCCGGTGACTGGCCCGATGCATCCAGTAAAAACAGAAATCGACGCCGAGGAAGGTCAGGAACGCGGTGAGCCAGTTGAGATCGAGATCCAACAGCCGGTAGTGGTAGCACAGGGCATAAACCGGGAAGGCGATCACGCCGGCAAACAGCAGTTCGGTGACCTGGTAACCGGCGCCGAGCGCAAAGTTGCGGACCGCTTCCCGGGCATCCATCAGCCTCGGATCATGGCGGATCTTCAGGTATTCCCACAGGGCCACGGCGATGAAGACCGGCGTGGCAAACACGAAGATCAGCTGGCGCTCATCCAGGGCCAGCCAGGGCGCAACCTGCTGCCAGAGTGCCATCAGGCCGCTGTCTTCGAGCACGGCCTGCATCATGTTCATCAAAGCCATAACCTGTTCCGATCCGGTCATTACCTGGAGTCTATATTGGCACAGGCGCTCAGGATTGCATTGTCGGTTTGCGTCAGGCCCATTGGCGTTTTACGCCAATTTCCGGTTCAGCGCTGACGGTGTTCCCGGTACAGGCGGGCCAGCGGCTCGATCTGTTCCCGCCACTGGTCGAGCCAGTTTCGCATGTCCGGCAACAGCCGCTGCCGCTTTGGCCAGGGCACCGGGTATTGTGGCGGCTGAAACAGCGGCGCGAGTAGTGCACCGGCGGTGAGGTCGGCACGGGAGAAACGGTCGCCGGCCAGGTATGGCCGCTGCTGGTAGGTGTCTGCCAGTTCAGTAAGCAGCGTTTCCAGAACCTGCTGCGAGGAATCCGCTGTTTTCTGGTTGATCTTCATCCAGTCTCGCATGATTTCGTCAACCCGGCTGAAGGCCAGGCTCAGCAGAATGCGGTTATAGAAGGGAGTGCCGGAGGCCAGCATGGGAACCACCAGCTTGGGACGCTGCAACAGATAATGATAGGCCCAGCAACGCACTGCCGGGCCGGCCTCGTCATCCAGGCGTTTTTCCCAGGCCAGTGCCTGGTCCCGGATTTCCGGGTCGGACGGGGTCAACGGGTGTTCCGGAAACGTCTCGTCCAGGTAGTCGATAATTGCGGAAGAGCCCTGGATGATCTCGCCATCGTGGTCCAGTACCGGGACCGAGGAAGCCTTGCCTGTGAGCGCCCGGATGGTCTTGACGTGCTGGCCGGGCAGCAGGCTCACCGGCTGGTAGCGGATACCTTTGTAGTCCAGGGCCCAGCGGACTTTCTCACTGTAATGGGAAATGGCGAACTGGTAGAGCCGGACGGGCATGGCAGCAACCTCAGTGATATGAATCAGGTCACCTACCATACCGTCGAATCCGCAACTCGGCCAGCGGACCTTTGTCATGGCGGTGCCGGTGCGACCGGCTTACAATACCCGTCCTATTATCGGGATCAACGGAGAGATCATGTTTGTACGATACCGCACAGGGACAGCCGTTCTGATCATTGCCGGACTGCTGGGAGGTTGTGCCGCCACCGGGAAGTCCGGCGCCGGGGCCGAGCCGCAATCGGTCTTTCACTGTGGCCAGATGGAGATCCGGGTCACCCCCGGGGAAGAAGAGGGCCTGCTGGGAATCGATTACCTGGATCGTCGACTGCTGCTCAAGCCCTCCAGGAGCGCTTCAGGTGCCCTGTATGTAGCGCCGGGTGATGACCAGACCCGGTTCTGGAACAAGGGGGAACGGGCAACCTTGACCCTCCGGGGCGAGACCTACCCGGAATGCCTGGTGCCCGGGGCGGTGGAAATGCCATTCGAGGCCAGGGGCAACGAGCCGTTCTGGCGAGCGGTGGTCTCCGGTAACGAGTTCCGGCTTGAACGTCCCTTCGAAAAGGACAGCGTGAAACGGCTTGAAGTGGAAAAGGTGATGGCTGACCGCCATGGCCGGGAATTCCTGGCCAGAGGCGACGAGCTCAATGTCCGCCTGACGGTGGCCCGCCAGTTATGCCAGGACAGCATGTCTGGCGCCCAATATCCGGCCCAGACCCGGTTGACGGTGAACGGGCAAACCTACAATGGCTGCGGGGGGGATCCACAGCGGTTGCTACGGGGCGCAGAGTGGGTCGTGGAGGACATTGCCGGTGGCGGTATTATCGACAGCTCCCGGGTAACCATCCGTTTCCTGTCTGACAACCGGGTTGCCGGGCTCGGATCCTGCAACCGTTACACCGGTAGCTACCAGCTGACCGGCGAAGGCATCGGGTTCGGTGCCATTGCCGCAACCCGTATGGCCTGCGCACCGGCACTGATGGGTCAGGAAGCCCGTTTCCTCCGGATACTCGGTGAGGTTTCCCGGGTACGGATCGGGCCCGAGGGGCAGCTGCAGCTGAGCACCCCGTCCGGGGCAACCATTACCGCGTTTCAGTCCACCGGGGACACGCCGTAGCCCGCGAGGATTTCCGTCAGGCGGCCGGAGGCCCGGAGCTCCCGGATACCACGGCTGAGCGTATCGGCCAGCTCTGCCGAGCGGGGACTGGCGGGCGAGAAGGCAATATAGACCTGCGTGTTGTAGAGAGCGCCTGCGCTGCGGAGCTGAACGCCGGGGAGCTGATGGCGGAGGGTCCAGGCCATGACATCCCGGTCCTCGGGCAGAACATCGGAACGCTCCTCCAGAATCAGTTTGATGGCGCGCTCCAGGGGCGCCGGCCCCGAGAGAATCCATATCCGTTTCTGGTTGTCACGGTTACGCAGGATGTAGTCATCCAGTTCGGGGGAATAGGAATAGCCGTTGAGGGCAATCAGGGTCTGGTTCTGCAGCGAATCAATGCCCTCGTATTGCCAGTCCTGTCCGGGCTGGGTGTACAGCTCGATGTGGGAGGTGCCCAGGGCTTCTTCCGGGAAGACGAAGGCTGGGGCGTCTGAGATGAACGCACCGATGACGCCATCGATATGGCCGGTTTCGGCCTGTTCCAGTGCCCGCGCCCAGCTCATGTTCACGTAGCTCACCTCAAACCCCGCCAGTCCAAGGGCCTCGCGGGCCAGATCCACCATGTAGCCTTCGAACGCGGATCCGGAGACGCAGTTGTGGGGGCACCAGGGATCGGCGGCCAGAACCACAACCCGGTTTGCCGGGGAAGGGGTGTCTATGCCGGGCGAAGCGGCCGGCTGGATCTGTTCGGTCGGAGAACGGGGTGGCTCTTCCGTTGAGCAGGCCGAGAGAAACAACGTCAGTATGAGAAGGAAAACCTTGTGCATTGATCGGGACCGGTTAACCGCAGGTGAGCGGCGACTGCATTCATCATAGCCCCTCTCCTGCGGTTTGTAATCATCCCGCACCTGATGTCCCCAGCGCCACGCAGTAGATCAGCGAATTACCCGGACGGGACACTAGGCCCGTTGGCGTGACTCCGTTGCTGCGGCCGTCGGTACAAGCGCCCTGGTCAGGTCCTTCATATGCAGAGAGCCTACCTGTTGGCCATCCCGGACCACGCGGAATGCCAGGTCGGTATCGCCCCCGGAATGTTCCAGTACGGTCTCGAGGTTGTCCCGTTCGGAGATATCCCCCGCGTAGGTCTCTTCGGCCTCGCTGCCCGGCTTCATGACCGAGCGCACCCGCAGCACCCGGGCCCGGTTGATGTCGGAGATGAAGTCGACGATGTACGGGTCTCCCGGATTGAGGAGAATGTCCTGGGGATCCCCTTGCTGCACCACTTCACCATCCTTGAGGATGACCAGGTGGTCGGCCAGCTTGAGTGCTTCGTCCAGGTCGTGGGTGATGAACACGATGGTCTTGTGCAGCTCCTCCTGCAATTCCAGCAGCAGGTCCTGCATGTCCGAGCGGATCAGCGGGTCCAGCGCTGAAAACGCCTCGTCCATCAACATGATCGGGGCATCGGAAACCAGCGCCCGGGCAATCCCGACACGCTGCTGCATGCCGCCGGACAACTGGTGAGGGTACTGGTTCTCGTTGCCTTCCAGGCCCACCCGGGCCAACCATTTGCGGGCGTCAGCCTCAAAATCCGAGGTGGTGTAACCGCGGATGGCCTTGGCCATGCCGGCATTCTCCAGCACTGTCTTGTGGGGGAGCAGGGCGAACTTCTGGAACACCATCGACATGCGCTCCCGTCTGAGCTTGCGCAGCTGTTCCGCGTTGTAGCTGAGCACGTCCTCGCCATCGATCCGGATCTCCCCGGCCGTCGGCTCGATCAGGCGGTTGAGGTGGCGGATCAGGGTCGATTTTCCGGACCCGGACAAGCCCATGATCACGGTGATTTCACCGTTGCGAATATCCACGTTAATGTCCCGCAGGCCGAGGACATGATTCTGCTGTTCCAGCAGGTCGGCCTTATTCATGCCCCGGCGCACATACTCCAGAGCCACATCGGGAACCGGGCCGAAGATCTTGAACAGGTTTCTGATCGAAATCTTGATATCGTTTGCCACGAGATCTTCCTCACTGCTTCTGGGATGCATTGATACGTGCGAGCGATGCCTTGGTGACCCGGTCGAGGATCACCGCCAGGATGACGATGCCCAGGCCAGACACCAGACCAACACCCAGTTCCAGGTTCCGGATACCCCTCAGGACCAGCACACCCAACCCGGGTGCGGACACCAGGGAGGCGATCACAACCATGGCAAGGCTCATCATGATGGTCTGGTTCACCCCGGCCATGATGTTCGGCAGTGCCAGCGGGATCTGGACCTTGTAGAGCTTTTGACGGGGGGTCATGCCGAAGGCATCGGCCGCCTCAATCACGTCCTTGTCCACCAGTCGGATCCCCAGGTTGGTCAGGCGGATAACCGGGACAATGGCGTAGAGGATGATGGCAATGCCATAAAGCTTGGACTCGGTTACGCTGAACAGGAAGATCAGCGGAATCAGGTACACGAACGGCGGCAGCGTCTGCAGCATGTCCAGTACCGGGATGATGAGTCGCTGCAGGGTGTTGCTCCGGGCCATGGCGATTCCGATCGGCACGCCAAGCAAGACGCACAAAAAGGCGCAGACAAAGATAATGGCGAGGGTCTGCATGGCGTAGTCATAGTGATCGATGAACGCCAGCAGTATGATGCTGCCGCCAACGAACGCCATCAGTTTCCAGGATTTTGTGACCAGATAAACCACTGCCAGCAACAGCGGTATGACGATCCACCAGGGCGTATTGAGCATGGCGTACAGGGCACCATCCAGGAACCAGCTCAATGGCTGGGTCAGTGGATCGAGCACCAGGCTGAGGCTGTCCTTGATGGCGAGAAACCCCTGCTCAAGCCCCTTGGTCAGTTCCCGTGACTGGGGAAAGGCGGCGCAGGATTCGTTGAGCGCATCCATCGAGGGGAATGGTGCGTCCCAGATCGATTCCGGTTCGGTGCTGTCGCCCTTGGTCTTGGCCAACAGGGCGGCCATCGACATCGGGGCATCGCTCTGGCCTTGCGAGCACCACTCCTCAAGCCCGAGTGATGAAAATAACGAATCGTAGGTTGCCATCAGAGGTTAGCCTCTCCTGGGTATCTGGAGTCGGTTGGATTGGAAAGAAAGCCCGGGAGGGGCCGATAGAGGCGTCCCGGGCGGGGGTAGGCCGATCAGTTATCGAGAATGGCTGCCAGATTTTTCCGGGCCGAGTCGTTCAGCCAGGTGGACCACTCGTCGCTGTTATTGCTCAGGTAGTACACCGCTGCTTCCTCGCCGGACGCGTTGTTGGCGTCCATCCACGCCAGGATCGAGCTCATGGTCGAGGTCTGGAACGTCAGATTGCTGAGCATCTCGGCCACTTGCGGCTCACGCTCCTGGAAGTCCGTGGTCACCGAGGTCAGGATGGTGGCCGCGGGGAATTCGGAAACACCCGGGTTCTCAACATCCGGGGTCTGGTTCCGCTTGTGAACCTTGGGCTTGTATTCGCCCAGCTCCACTCGGGTCATGTCGTACTTACCCAGCGGTACGGTCGGGCCCCAGTAGTAACCGAACCAGGGTTCCTCGTTCTGGACCGCGGAAGCCATGGAAGAGGCGAGGGTTTCACCGGAACCGTGGTTGAAGACGTCGATACCGGACTCTTCAAGGTCCAGGGCACGAATCAGGTTGTCACTGACCACGCGGCAGCCCCAGCCATCGGGACAGTTGTTGAAACGACCGCCGACCAGTTCCGGGTTGGCCATCACGCCTTCGATGGTGGTGAGCTCCGGGTGCTTCTCCGCCAGGTAAGTGGGGATCCACCAGCCTTCAACACCACCCGGCTCCAGCACCTTGCCAAGGCGCTCAACCTTGCCCTGTTCTTCCAGACGGAGGTACGCCTCGCCGGCAGAGTTCAGCCACAACTCGGTGACGATGTCCGGTTCACCGTTCTCGGCCACCGAGGTGACAGCCGGCACGGTATCGGAGGGAACAATGGTGACATCGCAGCCATAGCCCTGCTCCATGATGAATTTGGCGACATTGGTAACGACCGTATTGGACGCCCAGTTCATCTCGGTAATGGATACTTCACCACACTGGTTGGCCTGGGCCATGCCGGGGATTGCCGCCGCACACAGGAGCGCGACAGAAGTAATCTTCTTCATGGTTACTTCTCCTTTGGAGTTGGTAACGCAGTAGAGCGCTTACAGGAATGACCAAACTGCGATCGCACAGGATCGGAGGGAGGGGTTGTTTTTGGAACCGCTACTGCGTTCTTCAAAACAAGATTTCTCGAAAGAATTCCCTTTCTAGCATAAGGAAATTGAATCGAGATTCAAGGAAATGGCCCAAAAGCGTCGTTTTTGCCGTCATATTTTCCGCGCGCCTGTCAACAATCTGTAGCTTCGGGGGGTTATCGTGAAAGGTTGTTGGCTGGAGGTGTTTGCATGACCGAATTACGTGATCTGACTCCCCACACGGCGATTGCCAATGAGCAATCGCAGCGGGGAGAGCGACAGCGGAAGCAGTTGAGAACCTTCCTGCCCGAGATGACGGCACTGGAGCGGATGCTGGCCGAAGCACCGGTGCAGGTGGAGAGTCGTGTGATTGATCATGTCGCCCTGGACGATCTGCATTTGCCGATTTACCGGGTAGATATCGGTTCGGCCAGGTCGGAGGCCCCCGCGGTGTTGCTTGTTGGCGGAGTACACGGGCTGGAGCGGATCGGGTCCCAGGTGGTCATGGCCTGGCTGGATGGCCTGCTGAAAAGGCTGACCTGGGATGAACAGCTGGCGACGCTGCTGGAGCGGGTTCACGTAACGGTTCTGCCCATCCTCAATCCGGGCGGGATGTACCTGAACCAGCGCAGTAACCCCAGTGGTGTGGATCTGATGCGGAATGCACCGATCACCGCCCAGGATCGCAGCGCGTTCCTGCTGGGTGGCCAGCGACTGTCGCGCAGGCTGCCCTGGTACATCGGAGATCCGGAGCAGGGCATGGAGGTGGAAAATCAGGCATTGGAAACTGTCATCCGGGAACTGTTGCCGGGACGGTCGTTCAGTGTTGCCCTGGATTGCCACAGCGGCTTTGGCTGGCAGGATCAGATCTGGTTTCCCTATGCCTACCGGCGACGACCCATGCGTCGGATCGCCGCCGTGATGGCCCTGAAGCTGATCTGGGAGCAGGCCTACCCGAATCACGACTACAAATTTGAGCCCCAGTCACGCCATTACCTGACCCATGGCGATCTCTGGGACTACTTCTACAAGCAGATCAACCGGGATAACCCCGGCGTCTTCCTGCCCCTGACCCTGGAAATGGGATCCTGGCGCTGGATCCGGAAGCGCCCGCGGCAGCTGTTCCGGCTCGATGGCCTGTTCAATCCCCTGGTGCCCCATCGGCACAAGCGGGTGCTACGCACACACCTCACCTGGATCGACTTTCTGCTCAATGCCGCCGCCAGCCACCGGAACTGGTTGCCGGAGCGGGAACAGGAGACCATGCTGAGGGAAGCGGCGATCATGCACTGGTACCGGAATTCGATCTGATATGCACTGGATACTGTTGCGGGGACTGACACGGGAGCAGGCGCACTGGGGGGATTTTCCGGTGGCGTTGCAGTCCGCGTTTCCCGGGCACCGTTTCCACGCGGTTGACCTTCCCGGCACCGGTGTCCATTACCGGCAGGATAGCCCCGGTACCATCGAAGGCATACGTCGGCAGGTCTGCCAGCAGGTCAATCACATCCCACGACCTTTCGGCATCATTGCCCTCTCCATGGGTGGCATGGTGGCACTGGATTGGGCCCAGAACGCGGAACTCGGGGAAATCCAGCAACTGGTGATGATCAATACCAGTTCCGGGTTCAGTCCGCCCTGGCGGCGGATGCGGCCTGCGGCCTGGCCCAGGGTTCTCAGGTTGCTGGCGCGTCGGGAGCTGTTTGACCGGGAGCGGGATCTGTTGAACCTGACCTCCAACCGGCCGGTGCCCCTGGCCCTGGCCAAACGCTGGTACAGCATCCAACGCCAGCGCCCGGTCAGCCTGGCCAATGCTTTCAACCAGCTGCGGGCCGCGGCGCGTTTTACCCCGGCACCCCGGCGACCGCTACCGGATGCCCTGTTGCTGGCCAGCCGGGGGGACCGGATCGTGCACTTCCAGTGCAGCGAAGCCCTGGAATCCCGCTGGCAATGGACCCTCCGATTACACCCCGACGCTGGCCACGACCTTCCGCTGGACGAACCGGGGTGGACACTGGAGCAGATCCGGAGCTGGCTGCCACGGAGTTAATCAGAGGCTCCTTAACAGTTGCTTGACGCAACTGTTTTTTGCGGTCAGTCTCTGTGCTGTTCTCAGCAATCATTTTCATCCATCCAACACCCGGAACGGAGCCGACCCCAATGAAGATCTTTGAAACAAAAACTGCCCCGAATCCCCGCCGCGTGCGCATGTTCATGGCCGAGAAGGGCCTGCTGGACGAGGCCGAATTCGTCGAGATCGACCTGCAGAAGGGCGAGAACCTGACACCGGAATACGTCGCCCGCAATCCGATGAAGAAAGTGCCGGTGATGGAACTGGATGACGGAACCTGCATTGCCGAGACCATGGCCATCTGCCGCTACTTCGAAGAGGCCTACCCCGATGCGCCCAAGCTGCTCGGTGAAACGCCGCTGGAAAAGGCTCACCTCGAACAATGGCTGCGCTGGATCGACTTCTACTTCTTCATGCCCACCGGCATGTGCTTCCAGCACACCACCGGCTATTTCAAGGACCGGATGAATCCCATCAAGGAATGGGGTGAGGAGTGTGGTCAGGGCGTCGAGAAGTTCATGCACTTCCTGGACAAGCACCTGGAAGGCAAGGAATACATCTGCTGCGACCGGTTCACAGCCGCCGACATCAATGCGTTTACGACCGTGGCCTTTGCCCGGGTGGTGAGCATCCGGATCAAGCCGGAGCAGACCAACCTGCAGGCCTGGTATGACCGGATCAAGGCGCGGCCGTCAGCTCAGGCTTGAGCCAACGTAACCGGTTCTCTGGCCGGATCCATCCTCACTCGGTTCCGGCCTTCTGATTTCGCTTGGTAAAGCCCGAGATCTGCGCTTGCAATCAGGTTTTCCGCTGAGTCCTCTTCGTTGAAGCAGGTCAACCCCAGGCTGATGGTTTGCCGCACAGAAATTTCCCGGCAACGATCCGGGTCTGGGCAACGGATGGGTGTGTTGGCCATGGCGGCAAGAATTTTACGAGCGACCTCCATGGCTCCTTCAGAGCCAGTGGCAGGTAACAGTACCAGGAATTCCTCACCTCCCCACCGGCAGACGGCGTCCTGTTGACGCAAGCTGGCGCCCAGGCGGACGGCTGTCTCCCGGAGTACCAGATCCCCGAAGTCGTGTCCATATGTGTCGTTGACGGCCTTGAAGTGGTCCAGATCTCCGATAATCAGGCAAAAGCGCTCCTGTTTATCACGCCGGGCACGGCTTATGGCATGTTTGATCAGTGGCAGGAAAGCGTGCCGGTTGAGTAGACCTGTCAGCTGGTCAGTGGTTGCCAGTTCTTTCATCCCCTGCTCGCTCAGGAATTGATGTTTGCCCAAACGACGCATGATTTCCGCGACAACCAAACCGATTATCAGCATGAGCAAAGGGCTAAAAAGGAAGGGAGCTAATCTGATTAGCGGAACCTCTACGAGTATGGCCGTAACGAGGAAAAGTATTAGGGGGATGGCGATCTGGATAAACCAATCCCTCATTCCCACAGTGGCGAGAAGGGTCACGCCTAAAAAACTGATCTCAAGCCTTCCACTGAACTCATTGAGCGATTCAGGCCAATGCTTGGCGTAGACCAGGAACAACCCCGACATCATCAGCGACAGGGAGAGTGACATCATCCTGATGAACGTTTTCGGGCGCCAATTGGGTTCACCGCAATAATGTGCCAGCAATGTGATAATGGTGCTGATGAAAACAGGTAACCTTGCAAGGGACTCGATCGACCAAAGCTCAGGATTCTGGGTGCCTCGTAAGTCATAGCTGAACTGATACGCGAGAAGAGCAGCGAGCAAAAGCCAGCCACTATAGAACGCAAAAACCCACTGCGTGCGCTCTTGGTAGGCCTGATAGGTCATTTGCCACTTCGGGGGAACAGGTGGATCACTCAGGCGCACGGTTTGAAGTTACTCCCCGAAAGTTTCAAAATGCATATTAAATTCTGTCCACAACCTATATGAAAAGCAAGTTCTGTTAAGTAATTCACACTTTAGTGACTTTACCTATACGGTAATTGTTTTATCCATTCCGGAGTTCCAGATGTCTGTGTCCGAGAGACTCGCTTGTACCCTGAGCCAAATTGATAAAGCCAACCAGGCCGACCCGAACCGGGAGGAGCTGGGTGGCGAGGCCCTGCCTCGGGAGTATGTCTACAGTCTGCATATGACCCGCTGGTTGTTTGAACTGGAACCTGAGCCTGGTGAGCGCATGCAGATCGCCTGCCGGGCCCAGCACATCGAGCGCTGGACCATGCCCCGGAGCGAGTTCGGTGAGGGCCGGAAGAATTATTACCAGTGGCGCCAGGCCTGTGGCCGCATGCATGGCCGCCGGGCGGCGGAAATCATGGCCGAGTGTGGTTATCCCGAGGAGGAGTGCCAGCGGGTGGAAACCATCCTGACCAAGCGGGAACTGCGCCAGGATCCGGACACCCAGTTACTGGAGGACGTGGCCTGCATGGTGTTCCTGGAGCGCTATTTTGCGCCGTTCTACGAGGAAAAGCCGGAGTATGACCGGGAAAAGTGGCTCCGGATTGTGCGCCGGACCTGGGGCAAGATGTCGCCCCGGGGGCATGAGGCGGCTCTGAAGTTGGCCAGCGGGATGCCGGCGCATTTACTGGAGTTATTGCAGGAAGCTTTGGCTGGTACTCGGGAGTAATACCTGGTGCACAGGCCGTCGGGTGGGCCTGTATCTGACTCCTCAGTCAGCTTTCTGGAAAAAACAGCTCTTTGAGCTTTTCGCCCGGCTCCTCCGCCCGCATGAACGATTCCCCTACCAGGAAACCGTAAATACCACGGTTGGTCATGGCTTCCACATCGTCCCGGGTCATGATCCCGCTCTCGGTGATGGTCAGCCGGTCCTGGCCGATCCGCTCGTGCAGGTCGAACGTGGTATCCAGGGACACCTCGAAAGTGTGCAGGTTCCGGTTGTTGATGCCGACCAGGGGCGTTTCCAGGGTTAGGGCGTCGTCCATCTCTTTCGGGTCGTGCACCTCCACCAGCACATCCAGCCCGATCTCCCGGGCGATGCCTTCCAGTTCCTGCATCTGGTAACGGGTCAGGCAGGCGGCAATCAGCAGGATACAGTCGGCGCCAATGGCGCGGCTCTCATAGACCTGGTAGGGCGCCACCATGAAATCTTTACGGATGACCGGCAGGCCGCAGGCGGCACGGGCGGCTTTCAGGTAGTCCTCGTGGCCCTGGAAGAAGTCACGGTCCGTCAGCACGGACAGGCAGGCCGCACCGCCTTTCTCATAACTCTCGGCGATCTCCGCCGGCACGAACGGATCCCGCAGGATGCCCTTGCTGGGAGAAGCCTTCTTGATCTCGGCAATCACGGCAGGGGTCTGTTGCTCGATGCGTGAGCGCATGGCATCGGCAAATCCCCGAGCGGGTGCCTGGTCCCCCGTCATGGCCTTCAAATCGTCAACGGTGACGCGGCGTTTGCGCTCATCGATTTCCTGCCATTTCCGGTCAATGATTTTTCGAAGGATGGTGGGAGTTTTATCCAGATGTCTGTCTGTCATGTCAGGCCCGTACCGGTAAATAGTGTGCGAGAGCGGAAGGGGAGGAGCTTTCCAAAACTGTCTGCAGCCAGGGATGGCTGCAGTCAAGCCCTACAGAGACGTACTTGCGGGCGTGTTTTGGATAGCTCCTCCCCTTCCTATCGTCCGGCTGCGAAGTTAGCAGGCCGGTATTAAAAACACTGCGAAAAATCAGCCAGCTCGGACATCTTGCCCGCAGCCAGCCCCGATCCCATGGCATCCAGCGCCATCTCAACGCCGGCTTTCGGCGTATCCGCCAGGCCGGCAATGTAGATGGCCGCACCGGCGTTCAGGGCGATGAGATCCCGCGCCTTCTCGGTGATCTCATCGTGCTCCCGGCCGAACGCGGCCTTGATCAGTTCCAGAGATTCCTCGGAGGAACCCACGTCCAGACCCACCAGCGACTGACTCTTGATGCCGAGATCTTCCGGGGTGATGTCATATTCGGTGATCTCCCCGTCCTTGAGCTCGGCCACGTGGGTGGCAGTGGCCAGGCTGATCTCGTCCAGGCCGTCCTTGGAGTGAACCACCATGATGTGCTCCGCGCCCAGGCGCTTCATCACTTCGGCCATCGGACGGCACAGCTCCCTGGTGAACACGCCGAGCAGCTGACGCTTGACTCCGGCCGGGTTCGTCATCGGGCCGAGGATGTTGAAGATGGTGCGGCAGCCCAGCTCCTTGCGCGGGCCGATGGCGTGTTTCATGGCGCCATGGTGAGCCGGGGCAAACATGAAGCCGACGCCGATCTGCTCCACACAGCGGGCCACCTGCTCAGGGGTCATGTCCAGGTTGATGCCCGCCTTCTCGATGAGATCCGCGCTTCCACTCTTGGACGATACGCCCCGGTTGCCGTGCTTGGCGACATAACCTCCGGCCGCTGCCACCACGAAAGAGGCCGCGGAAGAAACGTTAAACAGGTTGGCGCCGTCGCCGCCGGTACCGACAATGTCCACCAGTGGTTCAGCGTTGACGGTCACTCCGGTGGCCAGCTCGCGCATGACTTCGGTGGCGCCGGTAATCTCGTCAATGGTCTCGCTCTTGAGGCGCAATCCCATCAGGAAAGCCCCGATCTGCGCATCGGTGGCCTCGCCGTTCATGACGATACGCATGACCCCTTTCATTTCCTCCCGGGAAAGATCCAGGTTGGAGGCGATCCGGTTCAGAGCTTCTTTCATGTCCATGGAGAGTTGGCCTCTTATTTGTTTGTTCTCAGGAAGTTGCGCAGCAGTTCATGGCCCTGTTCGGTCATGATCGACTCGGGGTGGAACTGCACGCCTTCGATGGGCAGGGTTTTGTGGCGCACGCCCATGATTTCCTCGATGGAGCCGTCATCATTGCGGGTCCAGGCGGTGACTTCCAGGCAATCCGGCAGGGTGTTCTGGTCAATGACCAGGCTGTGGTATCGGGTGGCCTGTAACGGATTGCTCAGCCCCCGGAACACGCCGATGTCCTTGTGGTAGACCGGCGAGACCTTACCATGCATGACCCGGCCTGCCCGGACGATGTCGGCACCGTAGACCTGGCCGATGGCCTGATGGCCCAGACAGATACCGAGGATGGGCAGCTTGCCGGCAAAGTGGCGGATGGTGTCCATGGAAATGCCGGCTTCGTTCGGCGTGCAAGGACCCGGTGAGATCACCAGCCGTTCCGGTTGCAGAGCCTCGATCTGCTCGATGGTGATTTCATCGTTGCGATACACCCGGACGTCAGCGCCCAGCTCCGCCAGGTATTGCACCACGTTGTAGGTGAAGGAGTCGTAGTTATCGATCATCAGCAACATAATCCGTTCCTCCGCCTCAGTGGTCGTAATCGTTGTAGGTCATGGCCACGGCACGAAAAATTGCGCGGCCCTTGTTCATGGTTTCTTTCCACTCGAGGCGGGGAACTGAGTCCGCTACCACTCCGGCACCGGCCTGGATATGCAGGGTGTTGTCCTTGATCACTGCGGTGCGGATGGCAATGGCGGTATCCATGTTGCCGTTGAACGAGAGATAGCCCACCGCGCCCCCGTAAACGCCGCGCTTGACCGGCTCCAGTTCGTCGATGATTTCCATGGCCCGGATCTTGGGGGCACCGCTGAGGGTGCCGGCGGGCAGGGTAGCCCGCAGTACGTCCAGGCAGCTGGTATCTTCCTTCAGTCGGCCGGTCACGTTGGAGACGATGTGCATGACGTGGGAGTAGCGCTCCACAATCATCTTGTCGGTGACCTTGACGGTCCCGGTTTCCGAGACCCGGCCGGCGTCGTTGCGGCCCAGATCGATCAGCATCAGGTGCTCCGCAATCTCCTTCGGATCGGCCAGCAGTTCATTTTCCAGCGCCTTGTCCTCGGCATCGGTGGCGCCGCGTTTGCGGGTGCCGGCGATGGGCCGCACGGTCACCTCTTCATCTTCCACCCGGGCCAGGATTTCCGGGGACGAGCCGACAATGTGAAAGTCGTCCAGATCCAGGAAGTACATGTATGGCGAGGGATTGAGTACCCGCAGGGAACGGTACAGGTTCAGGGGCGGTGCCTCGAAGGGAATGGACATACGCTGGGAAATAACCGTCTGCATCACGTCGCCATCCAGCACGTATTCCTTGATCCGGTCGACGGCCGCTTCGAAGCGGTCCTGGGTGAAACCGGAGATGAAATCACCCTCGTCCACAGCCTTGCCGCGCAGGTGCTCCGGAGTACGGGGGGCATTGGCGGTCTGCCGGTGCAGCCGTGCTTCCAGTTCGTCGATGCGGGCCTGGGCCTGATCGTAGGCGCCTTCGGTGGCCGGGTCGACGTGGACAATCAGGTGCAGCTTGCCGCGCAGGTTGTCAAACACCACGATCTCGTCGGAGACCATCAGCAGGATATCCGGGGTGCCGATCCTGTCCGGCGGGCAGGAATGGCGCAGGCGCTTTTCGATGTAGCGCACGGTGTCATAGCCGAAATAGCCCACCAGACCGCCATTGAATCGCGGCAGCTCCGGCAGGTCCGGGGCATTGAAGCGCTTCTGGTACTCGTCGACGAACGCCAGCGGGTCTTCCACCTCTGCCTGCTCGACCACCTTGCCGTCCCGGCTGACTTCAATGCGGTGGTCATAGACCTTGAGAATTTCCCGGCTGGGCAGGCCGATGATGGAATAGCGGCCCCACTTCTCACCACCCTGGACGGATTCGAACAGGTAGGAATAGGGGCCACTGGCCAGCTTCAGGTAGGTGCTCAATGGTGTATCCAGGTCTGCCAGGACCTCGCGATACACGGGGATACGATTAAAGCCGGCGTGGGCGAGCTCGGAGAACTGCTCGGGTGTCATGTGTCGGTTTCCTGAATTCTGATCTGCATTTGCACGGAAAGGCCGGATGCCATTCCGTCGGGTGGTACGGTCTCGACAGGCGCGCGCCCGTCAGCCGCCAGGCCTGTTCAGCCGGTGCGCCATCGCCACCATCGTGTTGCGCGGGTTGTGAGGATGCCTCGCGCTGCAGTCAGATTCAGTCCCTGCACGGCAGGAATCTCCCGATACCAAGTGTTCAATGAAACGTCCTTGTGAGATTACAAAAGCTCGGCCAGTGAATCAACAATCGCGTCGGCCCCCAGGGTTTCCACCGATCCCCCGAAGTTGTAACCATAACGGACGGCCACGCAGGGAATGCCGGCGGCAATGGCGGCGTTCACATCGGCCGCGGAGTCGCCGACCATAACCGTCGTGCCGCGGGTGCCGCCGAGCTGCTCCATGGCATGCAGCAGTGGGCCAGGGCAGGGTTTCTTGACCGGCAAAGTGTCGCCGCCGACGCTCAGGTCGAACCAGTGGTCCAGATCCAGCTGCCTGAGCAGAGGCGCCACGAACTGTTCCGGTTTGTTGGTCACCACCGCCAGCCGGCAGCCGCTGTTTTTCAGGTGCGCCAGGCAGGCTTCCACCCCCGGGTAGACACGGGAGTGCTGGCCGTTGATCCGGCCGTAGTGATGGAAAAAGATCGCGAGGGCATCCTTGAAAAGGGCGTCGTCTTTCGGCTGCGCCGGTTCCCAGTCGGTCTTGCCGGCCAGGGCACGGCGCACCAGAACAGCGGCGCCGTTGCCCACCCAGTCCCGGACCTTGTCGATACCTGCCGGTGTCCGGCCCAGGTGCTCCAGCATCTGGTCCACCGCCGCGGCCAGGTCCGGTGCGCTGTCTACGAGGGTGCCATCCAGGTCGAACAGGGCAACGCCCGGCCAGCGGGCATTGAACAGGCCTTGGAGACTCATCCGCCAATCACCTTGCGCGCCTGCTCCAGTTCCTCCCGCATGGCGTCGATGGTGGTCTTGTAGTCCGGGGTATTGAAAATGGCAGAACCGGCGACGAAGGTGTCGGCACCGGCTTCGGCGATTTCCCGGATGTTATCGGTTTTCACGCCGCCATCGATTTCCAGCCGGATGTTGTAATTGCTGGCATCGATTTTCTTGCGGGCTTCGCGCAGCTTGTCCAGGGTGCCGGGGATGAACTTCTGGCCGCCAAAACCCGGGTTGACCGACATCAGCAGCACCATGTCGAGCTTGTCCATCACGTAATCCATATAGCTCAGCGGCGTGGCCGGGTTGAACACCAGGCCGGCCTTGCAGCCGCCGTCCCGGATCAGCTGCAGGGAACGGTCGATGTGGTTGGACGCCTCCGGGTGGAAGGTGATGTAACTGGCGCCGGCATCAATGAACATGCGAATCAGGTCGTCCACCGGGGACACCATCAGGTGAACATCAATGGGAGCGGTGACGCCGTGCTTACGCAGGGCTTCGCAGACCATGGGGCCGATGGTCAGGTTCGGCACGTAGTGATTGTCCATCACGTCGAAGTGCACCACATCGGCACCGGCGGCCAGCACATTGTCGACTTCCTCGCCCAGGCGGGCAAAATCGGCGGAGAGGATAGATGGGGCAATCAGGTACGGATTCATGATGTCTCTCTCAGTGGTGTTCGATAACAGTTCAGGGTGGTACGGAATCCGGAAGGTCCGGTTCCGGCCATGCCGTTCAATCGCTGGCCAGTTTACCAGTTTGGACCGGTGTTTTCGCCGCCGAAAGATCCGCACCTGTGCGTAGGAGTGCCGGCCATCGATGCCCTGATGGCCGGGTTTGGCTTCAAGCCGAGTGGTTCCGCTGCTTGATCAGCTCCCAGGCTTGCTGGTAACGCAACAGCTGCTCCTTGGCGATGGCCAGTTCCCGGGGGGACAGCCCCTTCTGGGACAGTTTATCCGGGTGGCATTCCGAAACCTTGCGACGATAGGCACGTTTGATCAGGGCCAGGGAGTCGCGGCGGGCGACACCCAGTAACTGGCAGGCCTGGTCATAGGTTTCCGGGCGGGAGGGCATGTCGGCCGCCCGGACCCAGACCTTGCTGGCGTAACTCTCCAGAATGTGATCGCCAACGCCCACCGGCAAGCCCATCTGGTCGATGGCGTCTTCACAGCGGTAACGTCGGGGCTTGCCGGGCGGCCCCTGGATCTGCGCCGCATGGCACAAGCAGATGGCGACGGTCAGCGCCGGGGCGGGCCAGAGTCGGCGGGTAAGGCGCAGTGACAGCCCTCTCAATGGCGGAAGCTCTTCCGCTTTCTTGCCATGCTGGAACCACTGGATCGCCCGCTGGCGCTGGCGCCCGGAAAGGTTCAGTGCCCGGATCAGCGCCTCGGCATTGGTGATGTCAGCCTCGGTGACCCGGCCATCTGACCGGGCGATATAGCCGAGAAAATAGAACAGCGGGCGACGGCACCATCCTGGCAGCCGGACCCGCTCAACAAAGGTGGCAGCCTGGTGCCCGCAGGCGGACAGTTCCCGGAGCAGGCTGGTGAACTCGGCCTGTAGGTGGGGCGGGAATGTCGGGCTGCCGGTGCTTTTTGGCATGGTGCGTCAGGCCTCGCGCGCCGACAGCCGGCGGTCCAGTTCCCGAAGGCGCTCCGGCGTTCCCACATCGACCCAGCCGCCGCCGTGGTAACGCCCGGCAACCCGGCCCCGGGCCATCGCACGGCGCAGAATCGGCCCCAGTTTTCCCGCGTTATCGTCGAGGCCGGCAAACAGGCGGCGATGCAGCAGGCTGATGCCGGTGAAGGTCAGTTTGCGGGGGCCGTCACTGGCCAGTTCACCGGACTCCGTCAGGTGAAAATCACCTTCGGGATGGTGAGGGCGGTTATCGGTGACGACCAGCACCGCATCCCGGTCCGGGTCCGGTTCCAACACGGCTAGGGGAAAGTCGGTCCAGATATCGCCATTGATGACCAGGAACCAGTCCGAACCGGAGGCCGTGAGCAGGGGCAGGGCCCGGATAATGCCTCCGGCGGTTTCCAATGGTTCGCCCTCGCGGGAGTATTCCAGGGACAGCCCGAAGCGCTCACCCGTGCCCAGGGTGTACTCGATCTGGTCGCCCAGCCAGGCATGGTTGATCACCACTTCCCGGAACCCGGCTCGCTGCAGGTGTTCCAGGTGATGCACGATCAGAGGCTTGCCGCCGGCGCTGAGCAGGGGCTTGGGGGTGGTCAGGGTCAGCGGGCGCATACGTTCACCCCTGCCAGCGGCCAGAATCATCGCTTTCACAGCGGGGTGTCCTCCAGTGCCGGCGCCGGGCCGATTCTCTCTTCGATCAGAGGCATGACCGTGTCCGCCAGCCACTCATGGAAGTGGCGCAGGGCCGGCTGACGGGCGCTGGCGCGGATCAGGTAGTTAACGGTGCGGGGAATGTCACCCAGATAGCCCTGTTTGCCGTCACGGATGGCCAGACGAGCAAAGATACCGGCGGCCTTCAGGTGCCGCTGCATACCCATCAGCTCAAACCATTGCCGGAAGGTATCGGGATCGGCGTGGTGCAGACCCTTCTCCAGAGAGGCCTGTCGGAAAGACTCCAGCCACTGGCTCAACCGCTCCTCCGGCCAGGAGATGTAGCAGTCCTTGAGCAGCGATACCGCGTCATAAGTGACCGGGCCTGTAACGGCGTCCTGGAAGTCGATAACGCCTGGCCGACCGATTCCCGGCCGGATCAGCAGGTTCCGGGAGTGATAGTCCCGATGTACCGTCACTTCCGGCTGCGCCAGTGCGCTTTCCCGGAGAAAGGCAAAGGTGGTTTCGAGCAGGCAACGGGCTCCATTATCCAGCTCCATGCCCAGGTGACGTTCCAGCAACCAGTCCGGGAACAGGGCCATCTCCCGGTCCAGGAGAGTGGCATCGTAGGGCGGCAACGGGTAGTCCGGAGGGGCGGGCAGTTGCTGGATTGCAATCAGCTCTTCCAGGGCTTCCCGGTAGAGTGCATCGGCGTTGCCTTCAGTCAGTCCGGCCAGCATCAGCTGGTCGCCAAAGTCCTCCAGGAGCAGAAAGCCCTGCTCGAGGTCCTCCGCTTCAATGGCCGGCACCGCTACGCCGTGACGGTGCCAGTGCCGGGCGATGGCCAGGAACGGAACGCAATCTTCATGTTCGGGGGGCGCATCCATGACAATGAATGGAATCTGCTCGCCGCTGTGCTGTCGGCGCCATACCCGGAAATAACGGCGGAAGCTGGCATCTCCGGAGACGGGTTCCGCCTCGGCATGCTCGAAACCGGAAAACTGCCTGACCCAGCGGGTCAGTGACTGCTGGCGCGTGTCCATAGGGGTGGTTGATTGTCCCGACATATTTGTTGGCATTGATTTCGAAAGTTAGCAGAGGAGTATAAAGGGGGTAAAACGGTTTTACAGCGGAGTTTCCGTTAACAAGCTGCAAGGGCCCGTGTAAACTAGGCGGCTCGAATTCAGGCCCCGAAATCCACTTTCCGGAACAGGAATCCTGCCACCGTGCAATCCGCCATCTGCTGTCCGAAGCGACCGGTCCGCCGGTTGTCTGGCCGGATCCGTCGGATTTCCGGCGCGGCCCTGGCTACCCTGTCGGGATTGGTCCTGGCTGTGCCGGCCGGAGCTCAGGGCGGCACATCACCTTCGGCAGCGGAGATCGATTGGCGCCCCCGGGCCGAGCTGCCCGCCGGGGTTCGGGACCGGTTGCCGGTGTTCTGTGAGGGTGGCTACCTTCCCTCCGGCACCGGAGGTGTGGGTTCTACCTTCTCGGGGCAGGGCGCGGACGCTGGGGAGCCATTGGAGGCCAGTGGCCTGAACGCTCGTTACGAGATTGACCGGGAGCTCTATCTGCAGGGTGATGTCCGGATTCGCCAGGGTGGTTTCGAGGTCACCGGCTCGGAGGCCCGGTACGACCAGCAGGCAGGATCGGTTTCGGTCAGCGGCCCACTGGTGAGCCGGGGCAACGGATTCCTGCTCACGGGTGAGTCTGCAGACTACAGCCTCGAGAGCGGGCGCTTTGATATAGAGACTGCGACCTTCCTGCTGCACGGTCCGGAAATGCGGGGCAATGCCTCCAGTCTGTCCCGAATCTCCGAAAACCAGGTGCAGATCCGCGATGGCCTGCTGACCACCTGTGGTCCCCGGCAGAATGACTGGGCGATCGTGGCGTCGGATATCAAGCTGGACCGGGCCGAGGGTTTTGGCACCGCAAGGCATGTTCGCCTGGAAGTGCTGGATGTTCCGGTGTTCTACTGGCCCTGGGCCAGCTTCCCCATCGATGACCGCCGCAAGACCGGTTTTCTCTACCCGCAGTTCGGATCGTCCAGTGCCGGCAGCGGTGCCTTCCTGGCGGTGCCTTATTACCTGAACCTGGCACCCCACTACGATGCCACACTGACCCCTCAGTACATCCATGGCCGGGGTCTGTTCAACGAGGCGGAAGGCCGCTACCTGAGCCGCTTTGGCGAGAGCGTGCTGCAGGTGGGCTACATCAACCAGGATTCCACCTTCCGGGATGAAAATCCCGGCGAGAGCGGCGAGCGCTGGGCACTGGACGCCAGTACCCGGGCCAGGTTTGGTCAGGGTTGGACCGGCTACGGGGATTATTCGGTGGTGAGCGACAATGACTACCTGACTGACCTCAACCGCAGCCTGGAGATCAACCAGGCGACTCATCTCCGGCGCCGGGGCGGCGTGCGTTATCGCAGCGCCAACCAGTACTTCGAGACCTACCTGAACGATTATCAGACCATCAGCGAATTTATCGCGGATCAAGACAAACCCTACGCCCAGCTGCCGGAAGTGCTGTATGGCGGAACCACCGAGGCCGGCTGGTTGGAGGCCGGGCTGGAGAGCCAGTACACCTGGTTCTACCGGGACAACGACAACCTGACCGGCCTCGATCGGGCCAACGGGCAGCGCTTCCGCGCGGTGCCGGAGCTGGCGGTGCCGTTGCGTGCACTCTGGGGCTTCAGTCGCCCCTCCGTGAGCGTTGATTACACCCGGTACGAACTCGAGGATTACAGTCTCGGTGATGGCAGTTTTGATCGTACCGTTCCGGTGGCAGAGTGGGATAACGGTCTGTATTTTGACCGCCGCTCGGAATTGTTCGGCCTGCCATACAACCAGAGCCTCGAACCACGACTGTATTACGCCTGGGCAGATGCCGACGCGGATCAGAATGACATCCCGGATTTCGATACATCGATCAAGAGTTTCCGGTTCGATCAACTGTTCGAACCAGACCGTTTCAGCGGCGGGGACCGGGTGGGCGATACCAACCAGTTGACCGTGGCCCTGACCAGCCGCTTCAATGACTTGATCACCGGGGCGGAAAGGGCGCGGGTCAGCATTGGCCAGGTGCAATACTTCCAGGACCGGGAGGTGACCCTGTTTGGTGCCGGAGGCAGTACCCGGAGCCGCTCGCCACTGGCCGGGGAGCTGGTGCTCAGTCCCCTCGATACCCTGGAAATCCGGTCCTCCGGCCTGTGGGATCCGGATACCGGCGAGACCGAGGAAGGCCGCAGTCAGCTCACCTTCCACTCGGAAGATTACCGATACCTGGCCAGCCTTGGGCATACCTACAGCAAGGATGAACTGGAACAGTCGGATATTGCAGCGGTTGTTCCGGTCTCAGACCGTGTTAGCCTGATCGGCCGGTGGGTTTACGATTCCGACCTTGACCGGACAGTGGGATCACTTGCCGGGCTTGAATACAACAACTGCTGCTGGAGCGTCCAGGTGGTGCATCAGAACTATCTGACCGACGACCAGCAACTGGATACCCGCCTCCTGTTCCAGATCCAGCTCAAGGGCCTGGGCGGCAGTGGCGGTGCCTCGGCCCGGATTTCCGAGGCGATATACGGGTTTGATGAAAGGGAGCGCCGGCGTTTCGGAACTCCCTGAGCCTTGGCCGGACCAAGACCGCAGGCCAACGGTGTACACCATTTTTGATACGAGGTGATTATGAAGGCGACCTTTCGCCAGGGTGTGACAACCTTTCTGATGTTCCTGATGCTGGCGCTCTCTGTGTCGGCCCAGGCCGAGCGCAAACTGCTGGACCAGGTTGTCGCCATCGTCGACGACGGCGTGATCCTGCAGACCGAGCTGGAAGCCCGGATCAATACCATTATCAGCCGTCTGCAGGCCCAGGGGACCGGCCTGCCACCCCGGGACGTGCTGGAGCAGCGAGTGCTGGAACAGCTGATCACCGAGTCCATCCAGTTGCAGATGGCCGACAAGATGGGCATGCGCATCAGCGACAACGAGCTGAACGAAACCATGGACAACATTGCCCGCCAGAACAACATGACCCGGGCCGAGTTCGAGCAGCAACTGGCCGCGGAAGGCGTGAGTTATCGCCAGGCCCGGGAGCAGATCCGCAACGAGATGCTCACCAGCCGTGTCCAGCAGCGACAGGTGGGTAACCGGGTGCGGGTGACTGACCGGGAGGTGGAAAACTACCTGCAGACTCTGGAGGCCCAGGGCGGCAATACAGCCGAGTATCGGCTTGCCTATATCTTCATCGAAGTGGATGACCCGACCAGTGAGGCTTCGGTCGAGGCGGCTCGCACCAAGGCGCAGAATCTGCGCCAGCAGATTGTTGATGGCCGGGATTTCCGGGAAGTGGCCGTCGCCGAGTCAGACGCCAGTAACGCCCTGGAAGGCGGTGACATGGGGTGGCGGACCGAGAGCCAGCTGCCTTCGCTGGTCGCCCCTGTGGTGCCGGGGCTGGCGCCCGGCGAGCCGTCCCCGGTGCTGGAGAATAACAGTGGGTTCCACCTGGTCATGGTCATGGACAAACGCGGCGGCGAGCAGAAGCAGCTGGTACGCCAGCACAAAGTCCGCCATATCCTGGTGCGGCCGTCGGAGGCCCGTACCGATGCCGAAGCAGAGGCCAGGATCCGTGATCTGTACCAGCAACTTCAGGACGGCGCGGATTTCGCCGAACTGGCCAAAGAATACTCGGATGATCCGGTGTCCGGCTCCGATGGTGGCAACCTGGGCTGGGTGAGCCGGGGGCAGATGGTGCCGGCGTTCGAGCAGGCGATGCTCGAGGCCGACCTTGGTGAACTCAAGGGGCCGTTCCGTTCCCGGTTCGGCTGGCACATCCTGCAGGTACAGGAACGCCGGGAGAAGGACGTGACCGGTGAGGCCCGGGAATCCGATGCCCGCCAGGCCATCTATCGCCGCAAATTCGAGACCGAATTGCAGAACTGGCTCCGGGAAATCCGGGACGAGGCCTTTATCGAGTTCAAGGGCGAGTTCGCGGATGAAAGTCAGGCCGATGCGGAGGCAGGCACGTCGTCATGAGTGAACCGGTGATCCTGGCACTGACCGCGGGTGAACCCGCCGGTATCGGTCCCGAGCTGTGTCTTCAGCTGGCTCTGGAACCACGCGGGGCTGGTATCGTGGTCGTCGCCAGCGAGGCGCTGTTGGCCGAGCGCGCGCGGATGCTGGGTGTCAAGGTGGAACTCCATGCCTGGCAGCCGGGAACACCGCCCCGGATGGAACCGGGCCACCTGTCGGTGTGGCCGGTGGAGGGCTGCCAGAACCTGGCCGCCGGCAAGGCCGACCCCGCCAACAGTCGCTATGTCCTGAATACGTTGGAGATTGCTGCCCGCGCCTGCCTGAACGGTGAGGTGGATGGCATGGTCACCGCGCCGGTGCACAAGGGCGTGATCAACGAGGCCGGTATCGCCTTCAGCGGCCATACCGAGTTCCTGCAGGAACTGTGTGGCGTGGAGCGGGTGGTGATGATGCTCGCCACCGACGAGTTGCGGGTGGCGCTGGTCACCACCCATCTGCCGCTCCGGGATGTGGCCGATGCCATCACGCCCGAACGTCTGAGCCAGGTGACCCGCATCCTGAATGCGGACCTCAAGACCTTCTTCGGCATTGGCGAACCGCGGATCCTGGTGGCGGGGCTCAACCCCCACGCCGGGGAGGGTGGCCACCTGGGCCGGGAGGAGATCGAGGTGATTGAGCCCACCCTCGAGAAATTGCGGGGCGAGGGCATCAACCTGACCGGGCCGCTGCCGGCGGACACCCTGTTCACGCCACACTGGCTGGATGACGCCGATGCGGTGCTGGCCATGTACCATGACCAGGGCTTGCCGGTGCTCAAGTTCCAGGGCTTCGGCCGGGCGGTGAACATTACCCTGGGCCTGCCCATTGTCCGCACCTCGGTCGACCATGGCACGGCACTGGATCTGGCAGGGACCGGCAAGGCTGACGCCGGTAGCCTGCACACCGCTATCCGCGTGGGTGAACACATGGCACGGTGCCGGAAGGCGGCGAAACAAGAGAGCGAGTCGTGAGTCAGAAAGGCGGCCATCAGGCCAGAAAACGGTTTGGACAGAATTTCCTGCATGATCCGGGCGTGATCGAGCGCATCGTGCGCGCCATCAACCCCAGGCCGGAGGATGCTATCGTCGAGATCGGTCCCGGGCTGGGCGCCCTGACCGAGGAAATCCTGGCGATCAATCCCCGCCTGCAGGTGGTGGAGCTGGACCGGGACCTGATCCCGGTGTTGCGTACCAAGTTTTTCAATTATCCGGAATTCCGAATCCACGAGGCGGACGCGCTGAAATTCGACTTCCGCCAGCTGGTGGAGGACCGGCCCCTGCGGATCATCGGCAACCTGCCATACAATATTTCCACACCGCTGATCTTCCACCTGCTCGGCCAGGCCGGCGTGGTGCAGGACATGCACTTCATGTTGCAGAAGGAAGTGGTGCAGCGGCTGGCGGCGGTACCCGGAGACAACAACTACGGCCGGCTGGGCATCATGGCCCAGTATTTCTGCAAGGTGCAGCCGCTGTTTGAGGTAGGCCCTGGAGCCTTCAAGCCGGCACCGAAAGTCGATTCCGCCATTGTCCGTCTGGTGCCTCACGAAACGCTGCCGCATCCGGCCAGGGACCTGGCGACCCTGCAGGCGGTGGTCCGAACGGCATTCAGCGCCCGGCGCAAGACCCTGCGCAAGGCCCTCGGTGGCATGATCAGCGCCGGGCAACTGCAGAGCCTGGGCATCGATGACGGGCTGCGACCGGAAAACCTCGGCCTGGCGGACTACGTACACATTGCCGACTTTCTCGTTGACCAAAAATCCGGAACCGGCGATGAGGTAAGTAATGACTGACTATGCCATCGGCGATATCCAGGGCTGCTATGAACGTTTGCGGGATGTTCTGGTCAAGGTGGACTTCTCGCCCTCCCGCGACCGTTTGTGGGTGGCCGGTGATCTGATTAACCGGGGGCCGTCCTCACTCGAGACCCTGCGGTATATCGAGAGCCTGGGCGACAGCGCGGTGGTGGTCCTGGGTAACCACGACCTGCACCTGCTGGCGGTGGCGCTTGGCGGCCATGCGCCAAAACGCAAGGATACCCTCCACGATATCCTGGACGCCCCGGATTGTGACCGGTTGCTGCAGTGGCTGCGTCAGCAGAATTTCTGTGTTTACGACCAGAAACGCAATGTCGTTATGGCTCACGCCGGGATTCCCCACATCTGGAGTGTGGAGGACGCGGTCAGCTATGCCCGGGAAGTCGAGGCAGTGATCCGCAGCGATCAGGCGGAGTATTACTTTACCTACATGTACGGCAATGAACCCGAGCGTTGGGATTCCGGTCTTACCGGTATGGACCGCTGGCGGATGATCACCAACTATTTCACCCGGATGCGTTTTATTGCCGAGGACGGCACCCTGGAGCTGGCGACCAAGGAGTCCGCAGGCAATGCTCCCGAGGGCTTTGCGCCCTGGTTCCGATTCCCGAGGCAGGACGATGTCCGGGTCATTTTCGGGCACTGGGCGGCGCTGGAGGGTAATACCGGCAGCGACAGGTTCATCGGCCTGGACACCGGCTGTGTCTGGGGCGGTGTGCTGACCGTAATGAACCTGGACACCGGAGAGAAAATCCACTGTGACTGCTGAAGCATCCCAAACGACGGGCCCGGTGTTGCGCTGGCCGCTGATTGCCGGAGCCCTGTTCGCTCTGCTGGCAGTCATGGCCGGAGCGTTCGGCGCCCATGGCCTGCGCGGGATGGTGAGTGACCGGGCCCTGGAAGTGTTCCAGACAGCCGTGACTTACCAGATGAACCATGCCCTGGCATTGGTTCTGGTTGCCGTACTGGCGGGTTTCGGCCTGTGCCGGCGTTTGCTGGGAATTGCGGCCGGGTTTTACCTGGCGGGCATCCTGATGTTCAGTGGCAGCCTGTACCTGCTGGTGTTCACCGGCTATCACTGGCTGGGCCCGGTGACCCCGCTGGGTGGTGTATGCTTCATGATTGGCTGGGGGCTGCTGGTTACTGCAGGCCTCCGGCGCCAAGGCTGAATCAATGCGAGGTTTGACAGCGACATGCAGGTAGAAGTAAACGGCGATGCGATGGAGCTCCCGGACGGCGCGACCGTCTCCGTTCTGATTGAATCCCTGGCCCTGACCGGCAAGCGGCTGGCGGTGGAAGTCAACGAGGATATCGTGCCCCGCAGCCAGCACCCGGAATTCACCCTGAACCCCGGCGACCGAGTCGAAGTGGTTCATGCCATCGGCGGTGGCTGACGCAATTCTCTGCAAGCGTTACAGGCGGCCACCGCCGCATCCTGATTGTAAATCCAGACTACCGGAAAGGTTATGACCGAAACTCCTGAAGTTCAGCTTCCCGAAGACAAGCCCCTGGAAATTGCCGGCCGTGTCTACCAGTCCCGACTGCTGGTGGGCACCGGCAAATACCGGGACATGATGGAAACCGGCCACGCCATCGAGGCCAGCGGCGCCGAGATCGTCACCGTCGCCGTACGCCGCACCAACCTGGGCCAGAACCCGGACGAACCCAACCTGTTGGATGTCATCTCCCCGGAGAGCTACACCATCCTGCCCAACACCGCCGGTTGCTTTACCGCCAAGGATGCAGTGCGCACCTGCAAGCTGGCCCGCGAGTTGCTGGACGGCCACGACCTGGTCAAGCTGGAAGTGCTCGGTGAGGAAAAGACCCTTTACCCGAACATGACCGAAACCCTGGTAGCGGCAGAAGAGTTGATCAAGGACGGCTTCAAGGTCATGGTCTACTGCTCCGACGACCCGCTGCTGGCCAAGCGCCTGGAGGAGATGGGCTGTGTGGCCATCATGCCCCTGGGCGCCCCGATCGGTTCCGGCCTGGGCATCCAGAACCGCTACAACATCAGGCTGATCGTCGAGAATGCCCGCGTGCCGGTGCTGGTGGATGCCGGCGTGGGTACTGCCTCCGATGCCACCATCGCCATGGAACTGGGTTGCGACGGGGTGTTGATGAATACCGCCATCGCCCAGGCCAAAGACCCCATCAAGATGGCCAATGCCATGCGTCTGGCCATCGAAGCAGGCCGCGAGGCCTACCTTGCCGGTCGCATGCCCAAGAAGATGTATGCCAGTGCGTCCTCGCCGATTGATGGTACGTTTTTCTGAGAGTGAAAGTGGGGTCAGATGAAGGCCTTCATCTGACCCCGGGGTTCTGACCCCATGTTCAACAAGACGTCGATCATAAAAACCAAAACTCAGAGCGCTGTAGTCCTGTCATGACCGATCAGAAACCGAGTCGCCGCGAGGCGATCCTTCACGCCCTGGTGGAACTGCTGGAAACCGATCCGGGGGCCCGCATCACCACCGCCGGCCTGGCCCGCACCGTGGGGGTAACCGAAGCCGCCCTCTACCGCCATTTCCCCAGCAAGCGGAAAATGTTCGAAGCCCTCATCGAGTTTGCCGAGGAAGCGGTATTCTCCCGTTGCCAGGTGATCCTGCAGGAGCAGGACGATGTGCGTAATAGATTGCAGCAGCTGGTGCACCTGGTCCTGGTGTTCGCCGAGCGCAATCCCGGCCTTTGCTGTGTGCTTACGGGTGACGCCCTGATGGGGGAAAACGAATCCCTTCGAAAGCGTGCGTCCCAGTTCTTCGAGCGCCTGGAGACTCAGGTACGGCAGGCTCTGAAGGAAGGCGAGATCCGTCAGGGGCTTCGGCCACGGACCAGTGCTGCCCGGGGTGCCGACTTTGTCATGGTGTTTGTGGAAGGCCGCGTCCAGCGGTTCGTCCGATCTTCGTTTTCCCGGTTGCCGTCCGCCGATTTCGAGGAGAGTTGGGGGCTGGTTTCCGAGGGCGTCTGGGGCTGATCTTGGGAGTTGCTTTCTATTTGGTAGCCTGATGGTTCTGGTGCAGGGGAACGGTGGGATGGCTCTGCACAGAACCGCTACGAGCACGTCCATGTGCGCTTGACTCCGGCCATCCCTGGCCTCCGACATTCCGGGAAAGGGATGCCCACATCGGGCCAGCCCGCAAAAACAGCAGGCTGGGAAACCAGCTGAAGGTCAAACCAGAAACTCAGTGATACCCCGAGGCAGACCGGAGAATGGAGCGAACCTGCTCCCAGACTACAGGCGCCGAAATCAGGATGTCCCGGCCCCAGAGGTCGGCCGGATAACCCGCCGGTACCTCACCGAAATGCCCCGCCGTGGCGCCAGCCTCCTTGGCGATCAGGCGCGCCGCCGCAAAGTCCCAGGGGCTGACGTTTTCGTAGTAAATATCCAGACGGCCACAGGCCACCCAGCAGATATCCAGGGCGGCCGAGCCGATGCGGCGCAGGTCCCGGCACTGGTGGATCATGGCATCGAGGCGGCGGACCAGGGGGTCCAGGTTGTCCTTGTCGTAGGGAAAGCCGGTGGCGAACAGGGACTGGCGGGGCTCGGTGGCGCCGCTGTGTTTGATCGGATTGCCGTTGAGGGTAGCGCCCTCGCCCCTGGTGGCTCGGAAAGTCTCGCCGGGGAAGGGCGCGTGGACCACGCCGGCCTGGACTTCACCCTGTTCAGCGTAGGCAATGGAGACTGCGACCTGGGGGTGGCCATAGGCGTAATTCACGGTGCCGTCGATCGGGTCCACGATCCACAGGGGCGTGTCCAGTTCTTCCGCCTGGGACAGGTCCGGCATGGTTTCTTCAGACAGGATACGATGGTCCGGGAAGCGTTTGCGGATGGTACCGGTAATGAACTCATCGGCCATCACGTCGGCGTGGGTGACCAGTTCGGTCTGGTGCTTGTAGTCGGTGCGGAGGGTGTTGTCTTCCCGCTCCCGACGGATCAGCTCCCCGGCTTCACGGGCCAGGGTCTCGGCAAAATCGGTGATATCGCGAAGGGAAACGGAATCAGACATGGCGCCCTCATTGGTCTCATGGAGTGAGGGCGCCAGTCTAACACGACGGCGTTACAGGCTCTGCAGCCAGCGCTCCATCTTGTCCATGGCCAGGACCAGGCGTGGGCAGGCCTGTTTGACGAAGGTGTCGTCCAGTTCCTGCTCGGCATAATCGCCACCAGCCAGCGCCAGGGCATCACCACCATCGAAGTCGACGAAGGCCAGGCGGGCTCCCAGGTGATCCGGCACAAAGCCGAAATCGCTGGACGGCAGGATCGCCACACCGGTGTTCTCCAGCAGCGCAGTGCAGAAGGCCTGGGACGTCTTGATGTCCTTGCGGGCCAGCTGCTCGCGGAAGTTGGAGAAGTCCGGGAACAGGTAGAACGCACCTTCGGGCTTCTGCACCACGGCGCCCATCTCGCTCAGGCGCCGGTGCATGTATTCGCCCACGACTTTCAGCACACGACGGGATTGCTTCAGGTACTCGTCGATATCCTCACCACCCTGGAACGCTGCAATGGCGGCATGCTGGATCGGCGCGCTGGTGGCGGTGTAGGTCTCACTGGCGATGATCGCCATGGCATCCTGCAGCGGGCGCAGCTCGGGCGGGAAGATGAAGGTGCCCAGGCGCCAGCCGCCGGCACCGGCCCACTTGGACAGGCCAGTGCTGATGATGGTGCCTTCCGGGTAGTACCGGGCAATGGACTTGTGCTTGCCTTCGAAGTTCACTTCCCCGTAGATCTCGTCCGAGAGCAGGATCAGCTTGTACTTGCGGGCCACGTTGGCGATCGCCAGCAGCTGGTCGTCGGTGTAGGTGCAACCGGTCGGGTTGGACGGGTAGTTGAGGATCAGGATGCGCGGGCGCGACGGGTCGTCCCGGCAGATGATGTCCAGTTCCTCGGCGGTCAGCTGCCAGTTGTTCTCGGCGTGGGTCGGCAGCCAGTGTACCGAACGGCCGATGATCCGGGCCTGGGGCGCGTAGGAAACCCAGCTCGGGCGAGGGATCAGCAGGTCACCGTAGTAGGCCAGCTGGAGCATGAAAAGCAGTTCCTTGGAGCCCGGGCCGATCAGGACGTCTTCCCAGGTGCAGCGCATGCGCTCATTGCGGTTGATATAGCCGGCGATGGCTTCGCGCAGACCCTTGAGGCCTTTCACCGGCAAGTAGTCTTTCTCGTGGGCGTGCGCCTTCAGTGCATCCACCACGCGATCGGGAACCGGGAACGGGGATTGCCCCAGGCCGAGCTTGATGATGTCTTTTCCTTCGGAACGGAGCTGGTTGCTCAGCTCGTTGATGCGGAGGGTGGCGGAGGGCTGAATGCCCCGGACGTTCAGGTTAATCGCGTATCGGTGGTCTGTTTGGATGTCCATTGTTCCGTTCTGTTGGTTGGAAATGACCAGCACAGTATAGGAAACCCAAACATATCTGTGACGCCCACGCGGATAGGTGATTGCCGAAGATCCGGGGCTTTCTTTGGTCTAATCAGCCCTCCCGGGGGGAATGGATCCAGACCTCAACCCGGCCGTTGCGCTGGCTGCCCCGGCCGCCGACGGGCATGTAGTGGCCATAACCGGTATAGGCCACATCCCTGATGCCCACTTCGTTGAGTGCCTTGCGCACTGACAGCGCCCGCAGCTCAGAGATCATCTGGGCCCGGAGTTCGTTGCTCTGCTGGTCGGCGAAGCCAATCAGCATCAGGTCATCCGCGGTCTTGCCGGTCTGATTGAGGTAGTCCCGGACTCGGCGTAAATCCCTCAATGCCTTGTTGTCCAGTTTGGTGCGGCCTTCCGCAAAGCGGAAATTGACGGTCAGACGCTGGTAACGGTCGGTCAGCCGCTGGAAGGAGGCGGGCACTGAGTTGTCGAACACCGGTTTCACTGCTATAGGGTTCTGAGAGATGAAGCCGGATTCGGCCACCAGTTCCTGACCCTCACCGGCCAGTGCAAATTCAACCAGTTCCGAGGCAAGGCTATTCTTGGGTTTGCCCGGGGTGTACATGAACAGCCGGCGAGACAGCGGGTAGTCTTCGCTGGCGACAGTGAGCTGATTCGGCTTGAGTGCGGGGGCATCACCCTCGGAGATAGCCAGCACTTTGCTGCTGCGTACCGAAGCCAGGCCGGCGAAGCCTATGCCGGCCGGATCGCGGCTGACATCGTCGGACAGCTGGTCGTTGGATTCATAACGCTGGGCCGAGGCGGCCAGGGAGTAACGCTTGCCAAGGACCAGGGATTTGAAAGTGTCCCAGGTGCCGGAACGGTCATCCCGGGCATAGAGCTTGATGGGTCGGTCCGGGCCACCAAGCTCGGACCAGTTGCGGATCTGGCCGGCGTAGATTCTGCCGAGGGTGTCAATGCTGAGCTGATTGATCGGATTGGACGGATGCACCAGGATCGCAAGGCCGTCGATGGCAATCACGTGCTCGCTGTCCAGGGTAGTGAGGTCGGCGCGGCTGCGGAACTGTTCGGCTTCCTTCGCTTTGACCGGGCGAGACGATGCCCAGATATCCGCCTTGCCCGCGGCCAGGGCCTTGTAGCCGGTGCTGGAACCGTGGGCAGCGACCAGTACCCGGACCGGTCTGCCGCCGTCGGTGGCCTGGATCACCTTTTCGTTTTCAACTGAAGTGGCTTTTGCAGAAACGGATGAACCGGTGCGCTGTTCGAGGTAGCCGGTCACCAGCATTGGGGCCAGTGTGGCGCCTACCGTGTTGGAACCATGGATCTGCAGGTCGGTAGCCTGTGAGGGAAGGCCCAGCGCAGATAACGCCAGCAGGGCTGCCAGCTTCGTCGGAAAACAGGAGAGCAGTGTTCGCATTCTTACGCCTTCTGGAATTGGATGTTCAGAATGGGGCAGAATGCTACAGAAATATGACAGTCAGGTTTCAGCTCCGTAACTGTTTGTATCAGAACGCGAATCAGGTCTCAGAAACGGTGCGGTTCCAGTTCCATATTGAGGATTCTGGTGCCCAGCATGATCACCCGCCCCGTATAACGCTCCTCACCGGTGGCAGTGAAGTCGAACAGGAAACGGCGCCAGACTCTCAGCCTGCCGTGGTCGTCACGTTTGAACCATAGGCCGCGCAGGTACACCGCATCGTCGAGGAGTTCGACATCCATGGTTTTGCAGTAACGTCGCGCCGCCTGCAACACGAAATCCTTGATGGCCTTCGCCCGCCACCAGTACCAGGCGGCAAAGCAGGCCAGAAAGAGCCAGAACAGGTTATTCAGAGTCACAGTCGGTTATAGTCCCTGAGTGCTGGTCGGGAGGGGTTTCAGGGTACATGATCTCGCCCTGGCTTGAAATTGCCACACCCTATGATGCTTTGGTCGTAAATGCCGGTTGTTCTGCAAAATATGGCTTGGCAGGCGACATTCGGGCGATATGCTTGACGTCCCAACCGATTGGCCACGGCCACGGATATAACAAAAAAGAGAGTCCGCCATGCAAGCAGTACAACAGCAGGACTTCAGGGCCCTGGTGGAGCATCACCCCCGCGCGATCATGCTGTCTACCACCGAGCCGCGCATTGCCTACGTCAATCGTGCCTTCCAGGCCGTCACCGGTTATCGCCATGAGGAGGTGCTCGGCGAGCCACCTTCGGTGCTGAGTTCAGGTCTGCATTCCCAGGAATTCTACCGGGGCATGTGGGAGAGCATCCATACCACCGGACGCTGGGAGGGACTGATCTGGAACCGTCGCAAGAACGGCGAAACCTACCCGCAATGGCTGTCCATCTATCCCGTAATCCAGGGTTCCCGGAAGTTCTATGCCGGCGTGTTCATGGATGTGGGGGATCCGGCTGCCGGGGACGAACGCCTGGCATCCCTGGCCTATTACGATCCGTTGACCGAGCTGCCTAACCGCTCGCTGTTCCAGGAATTCCTGAAAGCCCGGGTGGACCGCCGTCAAGATGCGGGTGGCTGCTTCGGGGTACTGTTCATTGATCTTGATTTCTTCAAATCGATCAACGATCTCCATGGGCATGACTGTGGTGACCGGGTGCTCATGGAAGCGTCCCGTTGTATCCGGAGTACCCTGAGGCGCAACGACGTGCTGGCCCGTTTGTCCGGGGATGAGTTTGCGGCCATTGTCGAGGTCGAGAACGACCTGGAACTCGAGAACGTCGGCGAGCGACTGAACCAGGCGTTCCAGGGTCCGATCCGGGTGGATGGCCGTGAGTATTTCCTTTCGGCGTCTGTGGGCGGTGCCATGTTTCCGGACCACGGGCGAACCAGTGCCGATCTTTTGCAGAATGCGGACCGGGCCATGTATACCGCCAAGGTCGCCGGCCGTGCCTGTTTCCGTCTCTACAGTGCCGTGGAAAGTGAGCAGGGACGACGGGAACAGCGCTTGTCGGAGGCACTGATCGCCGCCCTCAAAACCGCACCGGAGCAGTTCCGGGTGGTCTATCAGCCCCAGTTTGACCTGGCCACGGGGCGAATAGTCGGGCTGGAGGCGCTTTTCCGATGGCTCCATCCGGAGTTTGGCGAGATCTCGCCGGCCGATTTTGTCCCCATCGCGGAACACCGGGGCCACATTCATGATCTGACCGAGCACCTGTTACGGTGCGTCCAGTCGGATCTCGACAGTGCGTCCAAGGCGCAGCTGCCCCACGGCTTGCGCCTGGCCATCAATATTTCCGCCCGGCAGATTACCGATGCGCGTCTGGACCAGGTGCTCGGCCCTTTTTTCGACCGTCTGGCGGCCCTGGGCTGGCGCCCGGAGCTGGAAATCACGGAGACCCACCTGATGAGTCTTTCCGCCCGCTGTCTGCAGCGATTGCGCAGGTTTGGCGAGCAGGGCGTTGGCGTGGCCATCGATGATTTCGGAACCGGCTATTCCTCCCTGGCCTACCTGCACACCCTCCCGGTGCAGGTCCTGAAGGTTGATCGCCAGTTTACCCGGCAGCTGGGAACTGATGCCCGGGACGCGCGGATTGTCTCGGCCATTCTCGGGATTGCCGAGGCCCTGGAGCTGGAAGTGGTGGCCGAAGGAATCGAGAGTGAGGAGCAGCTGGAGAAGTTGCGTGAGCTGCGTTGCCATCGGGGTCAGGGGTATCTGCTGAGCAAACCCTTTGGGTGGGGTCAGGTTGTTGATCTTCTGATTGATGGACATCAATTCCGGTATGATTATGTGGCTTCCTGACCAGGTGATTGCAAAATATGGCTAGGGTTTCGGGGCGATTTCCAATAAAAAGAGCAAAGTCCCTTAAACTTATGTGGTTTTATGTCCCGGGAACCCTTGGCAACCGTTGAACTGGATGGCTTTCTTCGCCTGAATCGCGCCTCACTGTCAGAGTTTCAGGCAGCGCTGCGGTTGTTGGCGGTCTTGCCATCGATTCAGTGCAGCTCAACACACGACAGTGATTCGGCTGTTGGCGCCCTCTATGTCGTGGCGTCTGACCAGGGCACGGTCATTTGTCTGGCGGTTAAGCAGGAACTGATTATCACCGGTTGGGACTCCCCCGTACCCTTGTGGTTGCGCGTCCTGGCGGGGCAAGTGCGTATTGGGGAACGGTGTGGAGTGCGCGACGTTCATCGCGAAGCTTGCCGTACCGCCCCGGGATCGTTGGCGTTGCGCCTGGCTGCAGGCACCCGGTTGGTGATGGCTGTCCCCGCAGCACCGCCGATGGTACCCGTAGGCCAAACCTCTCGATCCGTCTCTGGTAGCACGATCTGTTGCCTGATTGACCGGTTCCTCCTGCAGGCTCGGTTTTTTCGGGACAGTGAGCAGGCGCACGCTGGCACCCGGGAGCTGATTTCGCGTCTGGTGGAATTGGAGACGACGGGAGAGGTTTTCGCGGAGCTGGCGTCGCCCGTGCTTGATCGCCGGGTTAAACGAGCCATCGACCGGATTCGGAGTCAACCGGACTGGCAATTCGACCTGCCGGAACTGGCAAGCCATGCCGGAGCCAGCGAACGCAACCTCTACTACCTTATGAAACGGGAGACCGGGGTGACACCCTACCGCTTCTACCAGCGTTGCAGGCTGGTCCGTGTGCGGCGCCGGTTGGTGGACTGCCAGTGCGAGGAACCCCATATTTCCCACTATGCGGCTGACGCAGGCTTCAGTCATCTGGGGCGCTTTGCGGCACTCTACCGGGAGCATTTTGGCGAACTGCCAAGTGAGACCATTCAGTGGCGGCGATCGCTCCTGGACCGGGCCGCCAGCAAGCAGGCCGGCTGAGTCATCCCCTGACCCCCAAAGAAAAAGCCCGGTTACCGTTCGGTGACCGGGCTTTTTCAGTTGCGGCTATCAGTGACCTGTTGCCGGTTCTCCGGATTCGGCTTCGTCACCGTACTCATCGGCGGCCGAACCGTGATGGTCCCGCGCCAGCAGGATGTAGAAGGCCGGCAGTACGAAGATGGTGAACAGGGTGCCGATGCCAAGACCGGCACTGATGGTCAGGCCGATGGCAAAACGGCTCTCCGCACCGGGGCCGACGGCAATCAGCAGCGGCACCATGGCGAAGATCAGCGCCAGAGAGGTCATGATGATCGGGCGCAGACGGATGGCAGCCGCCTCGATCACCGCCTGCACCTTGTCCAGGCCCCGTTCCTTCTGCAACAGGTTGGCGAACTCCACAATCAGGATGCCATTCTTCGACACCACCCCGATCAGGGTGATCAGTCCCACCTGGGTGTAGATGTTCATGGAGGCGAAGCCCAGCACGATGAACGCCATGGCGCCAGCGACGGACATGGGCACCGATACCAGGATGATGAACGGATCACGCCAGCTTTCGAACTGGGCAGCCAGTACCAGGTAGATCACCAGCAGGGACAGGAAGAAGGTCACCACCAAAGCGCTGCCCTGGGTCGCCAGCTGGCGGGTTTGCCCGGTGTAGTCGGAACTGAAGCCCTGGGGGAAGACCTCGTCCGCAGTTTGCTCCATGAAGTCCATGGCATCGCCCAGGGCCACACCCGGCATCACGACCCCTTGCAGGGTGAGTGAGTTCAGCTGGTTGAACTGGGTCCGGTTGGACGGCTCGACATCGTGGCTGAAACTCACCACGCTGCCCAGGGGCACCAGTTCACCGATGTCCGTGCGGATGTAGTAGTCGTTCAGGGCCTGTTCATCCAGCCGGAACTGCTGATCGACCTGGGGAATCACCTGGTACGAACGGCCTTCCATGCTGAACCGGTTGATATAGCCGCCGCCGAGCATGCTGGACAACGCCTGGCCGATGTCCTGCATGGACAGTCCCAGGTCCGCGACCCGGTCACGGTCGACGTTGATGCGGGTGATCGGTCGGTCAAAGTTGATGGATTTCTGCAAGAACATGAAGTTGCCGCTGCCCATGGCCTTGCCCAGCAGCTCATCCGCCACCTGGTCCAGCTGCTCGTAGCTGCTGCCGGTGGTGATCACGAACTGGAACGGCAGGCCGCCGCCGGAACCTGGCAGGGAAGGACGGGGAAACACCGCCGTTTGCAGGCCGGTCACCTTCTTCAGCTCGGCATCGAGCATGGGCTGGACTTCAAACTGGCTTACTTCCCGTTCACTCCAGGGCTTCATCTTGAAACCACCGAAGACCGCGTTGGGGCTGGTAATACCCAGAATCATGAAGTCCTCATTGTAACCGGGCACTGTGGACATGCGCTCCTGAACCTCATTGCCGTGCTCGCGCAGGTAATCGAGTGTGGCTGTCTGGGAGCCCAGCCCCTGATAGAACAGAATGCCCTGATCTTCGGTGGGTGCCAGCTCGTTCTGGCTCATCATCACCATGAAGTAGATGGAGCCCAGTACCACCACTGCAAAGAACACCACCACGGATTTGGTTTGCATCAGTGAGGACAGGGCGGACTTGTAGGCATTCGACAGGCCGTTGAACGTCTTCTCCACCAGCACTTCGAACCGGCCCGGGTTGCCGTGGGGCTTGAGCACCTTGCCGGACAGCATGGGGGACAGCGTCAGTGCCACGATGCCCGAGATTACCACGGTGCCGGCGAGGGTGAAGGCGAATTCGGTGAACAGCGAGCCCACCAGGCCGCCCATGAAACCGATGGGCGCGTAGACCGCCACCAGGGTGGTGGTCATGGCAATGATCGGCACGGCCATTTCCCGGGCCCCGTTGATGGCGGCCTCGAACCGGGATTCGCCCTGCTCGATGTGCCGGTGCACGTTCTCCACCATGATGATGGCGTCATCCACCACCAGACCGATGGCCAGCACCATGGACAGCAGGGTCAGCAAGTTCAGGGAGAACCCGAACATCAGCATGATGAAGGCACCGCCGATCAGGGACAGCGGTACCGCCACGGAGGGCACCACTGAGGCGCGAATGGAGCCGAGGCACAGGAATACCACCACCAGCACGATGACCAATGCTTCAAGCAGGGTCTTGATCACCTCGTTGATGGAGTCTTCGATGAAGTCGGAGGCATCATAGGCGAGCCGGACATCCAGCCCCGAGGGCAACTGACTCTCGATATCCGGCAGCGCATCTTTGACCAGGCCCGCCACCGTCAACGGGTTGGCGCCGGGGGCCAGTTCGATGGCAACGTAAGTGGCCGGCTGACCCTTGTACAGTGCCAGCTCATCATAGGTTTCCGAGCCCAGCTCCACGCGGGCGATGTCCTGGAGCCGGATCTGGGTGCCGTCCCGGGTTTTCACCACGAGGTTGCGGAACTGGTCCGGGTCGGCCACGTCTGTATCGCTGGTCATGGCGATTTCAACATACTGGCCCTTGGTGTTGCCCACTGCGGCCTGGTAGTTGTTGGCGCGGAGCCTGGCGACCACCTCCGGCGGGGTCATGTCGACTGCGGCCAGTCGCTCGGGGTCCAACCATACCCGCAAGGCAAATTTGCGGCCGAACAGACGGGCCTTGCCGACGCCCGAGAGCGCCTGCAGCTTCGGCTGTACCACCCGGGTGAGGTAGTCAGTTATCTGCGGTACCGCCAGCTCGGTACTATAAAAGGCGATATACATCAGCGCGGTAGAATCACCGGTTGTGGACGTGATCACCGGGTCCTGCGCTTCCGCGGGCAGTACGTTGCGCTGACTGGCCACCTTGGCCTGGATTTCCGCCAGGGCAGCATTGGCGTCGTAGTTCAGTACCATCTTCGCTTCGATGGTGGATACGCCCTGGGAGCTGGTTGATGTCAGGTAATCGATACCACTGGCTTCGGCGATGGCCTGTTGCAGGGGCGTGGTGATGAAGCCCTTGATCAGGTCGGAACTGGCCCCTGGGTAAGCCGTGGTGACGGTGACCGTGGTGCTCTCGAGTTCCGGGTACTGCCGGATCTCCATCTCCATGGCGGCCCGGGCACCGAGCAGCAGGATCAGCAGGCTGACCACCGTTGCCAGCACCGGCCGGTGGATGAAAATGTCGGTAAATCGCATTATTCAGACGCCTCCTGCGTTTGCCCGGCATCTTCCTGGATCTCGACTCTCTGGCCGGCCCGCAATCTCAGCAAGGCCTTGGACACAACGGTTTCACCGGCTTCCAGGCCGGACAGGACGGCTACCCGGCCTTCCCGGGTCTGACCGGTGCTGACGGTACGGCGGTTGACCACCAACTCGCCATTGTCGTTCTCCTCGACTACGAAGACAAAGTCACCGTATGTGTTGTAGGAGATTGCGGTTCTTGGCACCGTGACCACTTCGTTGTCCTCGGGCTGAAGGGTCATGATCGTGGCAAACATGCCCGGGCGGAGTAGCTGCTGCTCGTTCTGCAGAGTGCCACGAACGCGTACGGTGCGGGTTTCCGGATTCACCGAGGTGTTGATGGCGCTGATCTCGCCCTCGAACTCGGCGTCCGGAACCGCAGCCACGGTGGCTTTCACCGGGAAGCCCGTCGCGATATCGGCCAGGTTCTTTTCGGACAGGGTGTAGTCTACGTAGATCGGGTTAAGCATGTTGATCTCGACAATCGGCGTGCCGGTGGCAATGTACTCACCCTGGTCCACCATCCGGATGCCCACCGTGCCGTCAAACGGCGCCCGGATAATCTTTTTATTGAGCTGGGCTTCCGCCTCGTTCACCCGCGCCCGGGCGGCGTCGTAGTTGGCCTTGGCCTGGTCGTACTGGGATTGTGATACCGCACGCTTGGGCAGGAGGTCGGATACCCGCTTGAATTCCTGTTCCGCAAGCTGGGCTTCCGCCCGTCGTGTGCGCAGCGCCGCCTCGTCGATTTCTGCATTCAGACGGATCAGCACGTCGCCTTGCTGGACGGTATCGCCGGATTCGAAGTTGATACTCTCGATGACACCGGGCACCTCGTTGGCAATCTCGATACCATTAATGGCTTCAATGCTGCCAACGGCCTTGATAGAGGGTGTCCACTGTTCGACGCGGGCATCGGTCGCGGATATCTTGGCCGGCGGTTGCGGCTGGGACATTTGCTCCTTCATTTGGCCGAACTGGTAGAACTTGTAGCCAAAGATGCCACCAAGGACGACGCCAAGAAAAATAATGACAATGATGAAGCGGGAAGCAGTGCGCATAGTTCAGACCCTGGAATCTGTGTCCATTGAGTGTTGATGCCTCGGACCAACACAGGTGATATTGGAGGCTGTTATTTTTTCCGTAAAACATAGCATCCTATAAAAAAACGGAAGGGGTTGTCACCGTTTTGACAGGCTTTAAGACTAAATTCAGAAATCGGAGCGACAAGCAGTGTACCGGGGACGCACGGTGCTACCCTCCGCTTGCCGGACACTGGTATTGTCCATATCGCAGGTGACACAATTACGACCGCATGCCAAAAGGGGATTAGCCCATGCAGTGGATTCTCGGCCTGGCCCTGGCCGCGGCCGTTTTCGTTATTCTCAAACGCTGGGGCGCGCTGACGCCGGAAAAGAAGAAAGATGCCGCCTGGAAGAGCGTGCTGGTGGTCGGCGGCGCCCTGTTGTTGTTTATGGTACTGACTGGTCGGGTCCACGTCATTACCGCCGCCGTTGCGGCTGTAATCCCCCTGCTGCGCAAGGTGCCGGCCCTGTTGAAGTATGCCCCGGCGCTGGCCCGGATGATGGGCAGGGAGATCCCCGATCCGGAGCTTGATTCCCGGCAGCAGGCCGGCCCGAGTCAGCCATCGACCAGTGATATGTCCGAGCACGAGGCCTGTGAAATACTCGGAGTGGAGCCAGGCTGCCCGAGGGAGGACATCATCGCGGCCCACCGCCGTTTGATCCAGAAACTGCACCCGGATCGGGGCGGCAACGACTACCTTGCCGCCAAGATCAACGAAGCCAAACAGGTGCTGCTGAGGAAAGCCAGGGCCTGATTCAGGGCATAACCTCCACTTTGACCTCTACGCTGCGGCTGCCGGAGCGGTTGCTCTCCATCTGATAGGCAATGCCGCTGCTACTGCGTCGACTGCTTCGGGCAATGCTGCCCAGGGACACCCATTGCCCGGGTTCGCCCCGCCGGATCGTCAGCAGCGCTTCCGTCTCATAGCCCTGAATCTGTGCCGGGTCCTCCTCGAATGAGACAATGTTCAGTTCCACGGCCTGACGGGAAATGACCTGGGGGCTGACCAGGAAACCGGTGCGGGTTTCCACCTGCTCCAGAATCGCCGCCGGATTCCGGCCGCCACGAATGGCAATAGGCAGGGTGCGGACCTGACCCGAGGTGATGTGGGCAGTCTGGCCATCCTGGACCATCAGGGTCCGCAGCTGATTGCTGCCGGTGCTGGTGCTCTTGCGCTCCACGGTGACACCGACGTTCCCGTCCCGGGCTGAGACGCCCGCCCCCGAGCGCTCGCCACTGACCTCCTCACGGGTCCTCACCGTTATCCGGAGTTGGGCGGGGGCCCTATCCAGTGACTCCACCAGGGTGCCGATTTCATCCAGCAGGCGGGACTCGCCCCGCACCATCAGCTGCTGTCCCCGGGACGTTACCGTGATGGGTGCATCGGCATACAGATCCCGGATCTGGGCAGCCACATCTTCAGCCGGGCGGGCCTTAAGTTGATAACTGCGGGTCTCGGTCTGGGCATGGGCAGTCCCGGAAGCGAGCCACAGGGGCATGACTATGACCATCAGGGCCAGCAAACGGTAGGAGGCGAGGTGGAATGGGGGCATTGGCACTCCGAGAATGAACGGCAAACGGAAAAACTTTGGCCTCCGGGTTGCCAAGGCGGAAACCAGAGGTATATATTGAAAAGCATGAAGACCACAAACGCGACCTGTCAATTGAATGTTCTGCAAGCTTTCGGGGTGAAACCGATCGCTGCGGTCGCTGCTGTGTTTTTTTGGTGGTTTGGTTATGGCTTTTATTTTAGCCAGAACCCGGGCCGCCCATAGGATTTTGATCCGACGAATTACGAGGAAGGCAGCCCGGCAGTAACCCAGGCTGCCACCGGACTCAAAAAAGCCCCGACTGGTAGCCCAGCCGGGGCTTTTTTGATTCTGACCAAGGGAAACGGGAACACCGCTATGAACATGCCACTGAAAGCCGATGCGCTGAACGACGCTGTCGCGGCAGCAGACAGCCACCGACAGGAAACCGCCCTGCCATCACCGGAACAGCTGCGCCGGGAGTTTCCTGCAGGACCGGATCTGTTGGCTCAGGTGCAGGGCTATCGACAGGCGATCCGGAATATCCTCCAGGGCAGGGATGACCGGACCCTGATCGTGATGGGCCCGTGTTCCATTCACGATGAGCAAGCAGCTCTGGATTACGGTCGCCGGCTCAAACAGCTGGCTGAGGGTGTCAGTGACCGTTTCCTGATCGTGATGCGGGCGTACCTTGAGAAGCCCCGAACCACCGTGGGCTGGAAAGGTCTGCTGTACGATCCGGAGCGGAACGGGCAGGGGGACCTGCAGCAGGGGCTGATTCGTTCCCGCCGGCTTCTGCGGGAGCTGGCCGGGCTCGGGTTGCCCCTGGCCACCGAGGCACTGAGTCCGTTCGCCATGGATTACCTGGGTGACCTGGTCAGCTGGAGCGCTATCGGGGCTCGCACCACGGAATCCCAGATTCATCGGGAAATGGTGAGCGGTCTGCCCATGCCGGTCGGTTTCAAGAACGGCACTGACGGCGGAATCACGGTGGCCACCAACGCCATGAAGTCCGCGGCCCATCCACACCATCACCTGGGTGTGTCTGCCACCGGGGCCCCGGTAATGATCTCCACCCGAGGTAACCCGGATACCCATCTGGTGCTCCGCGGCGGCCGGGGAGTGACCAACTACGATGCGGACAGCATCGCCGCTGCCGTGGCGGGACTGGAAAAAGCAGGCCTGTCCACTGCCGTCATGGTGGACTGCAGCCACGACAACGCCTGCAAACAGGCGGAGCGCCAGATCGATATTGCCCGGGAAGTCATGGCGCAGAGGCGGGCCGGTAACACCCATATCCGTGGACTGATGCTGGAAAGCTTCCTCGAACCGGGGCGCCAGGATGACGGTCCCGAGCTGCTCTATGGCTGCTCGATCACCGATCCGTGCCTGGGCTGGGAGCAGACAGAGGCTGTGATTCGCTCACTGTAGAAAGCAGGAGTTGCGCAGCCAGGACCAGCAACACTCCACCCATGACCCGGTCCAGCCAGTGGCCGAACCGGCTGAAGGCCTGGCGAACCCGGGGCAGGGTGAAGAATACCGCCACCAGGGCAAACCAGATGCCGGTGGCTACTGCCATATAAATTCCATACCCCGCCTGCACCACCAGTGGTGTGCCGGGGCTGATCACCACCGAAAACAGGGCCACGAAGAACAGCGTCGCCTTGGGATTGAGGGCATTGGTGAGAAAACCGAGCCGCAATGCCGCGAAGGCTGACTGTGCCGGTGCGTTCCCGGTCTCCACATGAATACTGCCGGACCTGGCCCTGAGGCACTGCAGGGCGATCCATGCCAGGTACAGGGCCCCGACCACTTTCAATACGCTGAACAGCATCACCGATTGTTTGATCAGCAGCCCGATGCCCAGCAGGGAATAGGTCACATGAACCAGAATGCCGGCGCCCACCCCGACGGCACTCAGTAACGCATTCCTCCGGCTCTGGCACAGGGCCTGCCTGAGCATCACCGCAAAATCCGGCCCGGGGCTGACCACAGCCAGCAGGTGAGCCACAACAATGGTCAGGAATTCTGGCCAGTATTGAACCATCCGGTATCTCCCGTCGAACCTGTTGGCAGAAAGCGGTAAGGGTAGGTCATTTTCAGGCCGGTGTCCTGTGCGATACCGCGTTGCTTTACGTTAGCCCCCGGCCTGCTTCTATACTGGAAGAAACGGACAAGCCAGAGAATTCACAGGACCCCGTCTGATGCGGGCGGGCAGGAGGCATGTTGTGGAAAAGCGCGAAGTGGACGTGGCGATCATCGGGGCAGGTACGGCCGGGATGGTGGCCTACCAGCGTGTACGGAAGGCAACAGACAGGGTCGTCCTGATCGAGGGAGAGCAATACGGCACAACCTGCGCCCGGGTCGGCTGCATGCCCAGCAAGTTGCTGATTGCGGCTGCAGAACATGCCCATGCCATGGTCGAGGCAGAGACATTCGGTATCTCGCCGGGAAAGATTTCAATAGACGGCCGCCGGGTCATGGAGCGGGTGCGCCAGGAACGTGATCGGTTTGTCTCGTCGGTAGTGGAATCCGTCAATGGCTTCCCCGGGCCCCATCGGTTGATGGGGCATGCCCGCTTTGCCGGCCCCAACTGTCTGGTCGTTGGCGATGACGTGGAGGTCCATGCCGAACGGATCATCATCGCCACCGGCTCCCGACCAAATATTCCTGGCTTCCTGAAGGAGGCGAAGGATCGCCTTGTCATCAACGATGACGTTTTTGACTGGGATGACCTGCCGAACTCGGTGGCGGTGTTCGGACCCGGTGTGATCGGACTGGAACTGGGTCAGGCCCTGAGCCGCCTGGGTGTGCGGGTTCGGATGTTCGGCGTTGGCGGTGCGATCGGCTCGATCCAGGACGATACCATCCTCGCCTGTGCCCTGGAGATCTTCAACCAGGAGTTCCCGCTGGATCCGGATGCCGATGTCACCGACGTCGAGCGGACCGATGAGGGGGTGGCCGTGACCTTCAGGAACGGCTCGGGGGAGGCGGTTACCGAGACTTTCGATTATCTGTTGGCAGCTACGGGCCGCCGCCCGAATGTGGATAACCTGGATATCCAGAATGCCGATATCGAGCTGGATGACCGGGGGTCACCGGTGTTTGACGAGTACACCCTGCGGTGCGGCGACAGCCACATCTTCATAGCCGGCGATGCCGACAACGATCGCCCCCTGCTGCACGAGGCTGCGGACGAGGGCCGCATCGCCGGAGACAATGCGGCCGCCTGGCCGGATGTGCGCACCGGTCTGCGTCATGTTCCCCTTGGTGTGGTGTTTACCGATCCCCAGATCGCCTCCGTGGGTCTGACCATTGACCAGGTCGACAAGCAATGCCATGGCTGTTTCGCGGTGGGGGAAGTGTCATTTGCCGACCAGGGGCGCAGTCGCGTCATTGGCAAGAACCGGGGGATTCTCCGGGTTTATGGCGAGCATGGCAGTGGTCTTTTCCTGGGCGCAGAAATGTTCGGGCCGGCGGCGGAACACATGGCGCACCTGCTGGCGTGGTGTGCCCAGAAACGCATGACCGTCAGTGAGATGGTGGCGATGCCATACTACCATCCGGTGATCGAAGAGGGACTACGTACCGCGCTCAAGCAGCTGAACCGGAACCTCCAGATCGGACCAGAGCTGGCCGATGAGTGCCTCGAATGCGGGCCGGGAGTCTGACCGGCCCTTCCCTTGATCTCAGTCAGCAGGTGCCGGGCTGATGGTGGGGTAGGGTATTGTCCGAGCCCCTTGCATTACGTCGGTGGCGAGCCCATATCTTCTCGTGGAAGAAATAGGCAACGGTGTTGATGGCCGGCTCGACCATGGCAATCAGGCTGCCCACAATGACGTCGCCGGTCAGCAGGTAAGCGACCGAAAAGGCAACGATAAAGTGGGTGATGGCGAAGGTGATTGTCTTCAGCAAGGATTGGTCACCCTTCGAACCATGGTCATGTATGAACAGTTTCAAGGCACTCATGATCCGCTCCACATGTGTTGTCTGTAGATCCCATTTAAGAGCAAGTGAGAATTGTTGTTAAATAGATTGTCTGAGGGTAATTGATAGTGCCGGGCTATTGAGACCCGAGTATCCATATTAGTCTGGGCTATGAAAGAGATTGTCGGATACAACTTCACGGATCTTGTCATCCCGCTTACGGTGGGTCTTAAAGATTTCAATCAGCGTCAAGGAGGTACGTAATGAGCAAGAACTTTATTGGTCTCGATAGTGGAAAAACTGTTGAGCTGTCGGACGCCCTGAACGATCTGCTGTCCAACTACCAGATCTTTTACATGAATGTCCGTGGCTATCACTGGAACATCAAGGGCGAGAACTTTTTCGAGTTGCACGCCAAGTTCGAGGAGCTGTATGACGACCTGCTCCTGAAAATCGACGAGATCGCCGAGCGGGTCCTTACCCTGGGCCACCGTCCGGCTCACGCATACAGCACCTACATGGAGCGTTCTGAAATTCCGGAGCGCAAGGATGTCGCCGATGGTCGCGAAGCGGTGGAGAACATCGTGGAGAGCTTCGGCAAGCTCATTGGCAAGCAGCGCAACCTGCTGAGCCTGGCCGGTGACGCCGAGGACGAAGGCACCGTTGCCCTGATGAGCGACTATATCTCGCAGCAGGAAAAGACGGTGTGGATGTATCGGAGTTACCTCGGGAAGTAGAACCGGGTGCAATAACTCGAATCTTCCAGTAAGGCGGCTCATCCGAGTCGCCTTTTTTTATCTCCGGAACAGGCATCGAGCAAGAAAACCTCTCAGGTCTGAAAGGTTCCTGTCACGGTCGGACTGTACTCTCTTGTGCCGACCAACAAGGGTCCACAGACAAGAGGTGATCATGGAAATGAAAGGTGTTTTGTCAGTTGGTGCGGTTTTGCTGTCGGGCGCGGTTCTCAGTGCATGTGGTTCACTGGACTCTGCCGGAAAAGTCGAGAACGAGCTGGATAACCGCAAGTCGCAACTTCAGCTGAATGTTCTGGGCAGTTACCGTCCGATGGGCAACGTCTTCGATGAGAGTGCAGCGGAAATCGTTGCTTACGACAAGCGTAACCAGCGCCTGTTCGTGGTTAACGCTAATGCCTCCACCGTGGATGTGATCGACATCCGCGATCCGGCCAATCCCAGACGGGTGCATACCATCGACGCTACTGTTAAGGGGGCATCGGCCAACAGTGTGGCAGTTGATGGCAACCTGGTTGCGGTGGCAATTGAAGCCGAGGTCAAACAGGACAATGGCAAGGTTGTCTTCTACGACGCCACCCGGTTGAACAAGTTAGGTGAGGTTGAGGTAGGCGCACTGCCCGATATGGTCACCTTCACCCGTGATGGCCAGAAAGTGCTGGTTGCCAACGAAGGCGAGCCCAGCAAAGGCTACGATCGTGACCCGGAAGGCTCGGTCAGTGTGATCGATCTGACCCATGGTATCGAAAAAGCGACTGTGCGAACCGCCGATTTCACCGCTTTCAACGGTCGTGAAGATGAGCTGCGAGCATCTGGAGTCCGGATCTTTGGTCCCGACGCTTCTGCCGCTCGGGACTTTGAGCCGGAGTACATCGCGGTGTCCCCGGATAACAGCGAGGCTTGGGTTACGCTTCAGGAAAACAATGCGGTTGCTGTATTGGATATCGCCAATGCCCGGATTGTCGAGGTGCTTCCCCTTGGCTTCAAGGATCACAGCGTGGCGGGCAATGAACTGGATGCCAGTAACAAGGACGGCGTCATCCAGCTCCGTAACTGGCCGATCAAGGGCATGTATATGCCGGATGCCATCACAGCATACGGCGCCAACGGCCAGGCCTACTACCTGACCGCCAATGAAGGCGATGCCAGGGATTACGATGGCTGGACCGAGGAGTTCCGCATCAAGGACCTGCAATTGGCCCCGCAAGCCTTCCCTGACCACCAGGAACTACAGAAGCAGGAAAATCTGGGCCGCTTGCGGGTGTCATCGGCTTCGGGTATCAGCAATGGATGTAACCCGAGCGACCTGGCAACCGATGTCGAATCCGATTGCGTTTACAACGAACTGTATTCCTACGGTGCGCGCTCCTTCACCATCTGGAATGCCCAGGGAGTGCCAGTGTTCGATTCCGGAAGCGATTTCGAGCGCATCGTGGCTGAGGCCAATCCGGAGTTCTTCAATAGCAGCAATGACGAAAATGGCTTTGATGACCGTTCGGATGACAAAGGCCCGGAGCCGGAAGCGGTTGTAGTCGGCGAAATCGATGGGCGTAGCTATGCCTTTATTGGCCTGGAAAGGGTTGGCGGAATCATGGTCTACGATGTGACGGACCCGGGGCAGGGGGTCTTTGCCGGCTACTTCAACAACCGGGATTTCACGGCGGAGGTGACCTCTGCCGCCGCTGGCGACCTGGGGCCCGAGGGCTTGGCCTTTATCGCTGCCCAGGACAGTCCGAACGGCCAGCCGATGTTGGCAGTGGGCAATGAAGTCAGCGGCACCACCACCCTGTGGGGTATCAAGCTGGCCAATTGACGGACACTCTATGTCCGGCCTGACTCCTTAAAGCAAAGCCGCGCGGCCAGCGCGGCTTTTTCATGTCTGGTAGATCGTGAAGTAACCCTGTTTATATCTTTTCTTAATATTCCTGTCACAAGCCCTCCTCATACTGCCTCCCGAAGCTTGAAGCGGTTCCGAGTGACTGCCACTGGAATGGCCAGCACACCATTTTCAGCAGTGGCTTCGAAATGTGTTTTTCATTGTGTTGTTTCTTTGAGTTAACAAGGTCTTGCCGGGGGACACCCCCGGCTTTTTTGAATTTCAAGCGATCTGGCCCAGTGAAACGGTTTGGTAACAAACGCCGGTTAGGCTGCTCAGCAATTCACGTAATAGGTCGTCTAGAGCAAGTGATTATTAGAGTGAATTCGTTTTTCAGTACGTTGATTGTGGTGGGTGCGCTGCTGCCTTCGCTGGCCTGGTCCGAGGTGCGGCTCAATCCCGGACCGTGCGTCAGTGTACGGGCCCTGGACGGTGCCGCCATCGATTCTGCCGGGCCGCTGACCCTGACCAACGGACGGCATCAGCTGGTGGTGGATTGCACCGTAGAGGTGGGCCGGTCCTCTGACGAAGGTATGCCGGAAACCAGCGACGCGTTCGTGCTGCTGTTCGAAGCTGAGAATGTGGAACTGACATTGCAGGCGCCGGAGATTCGCAGCAGCCGCGAGTTGGAAACGTTCAGTCGGAGGGGCAACTGGCAGCTGACCACCGCCGACCAGCAGTCAGTCGAGTTCGATGTGGATGTTCTGGAAAAGGAAGGTTTTCAGCTGGTCCGTGATTACGGGCAAGAGCTGGAGGCTTTCAACCGTTCCGAATCTCCGGCGGCCCTGGGTGCCAACCTCCCGGGCGCCGACATGGAATTACTGGGAAAAGAAGAAGGGCGGCCGTCGACATCGGCAGGTGCCCCGGATCAGGAAATGGTGAATCAAATGCTGCGCTACTGGTATTTGAAAGCCGATAAGACAACTCGGGATGAGTGGAAGAACTGGATTCATTCCAGCAATTGAAGTCCATAAAACCAATCGATAATGGAGTCGAAACAAATGAAGAAGCTTCTTCTGGCTGTTGCTGTGTCCTCTGTAGCTGTGGGTTCTGCCAGTGCTGCAACTGTTTACGAGAAAGAGGGTTTTACCTACAAGCTGAACGGTGATTTCCAGATTCAACTGCGTAAAAAAATTGGAGATGACACCAATGAATACGTGGATTTTGACGATCTGGAGCTGAAAAACTATGTCAGCTATGATCTGGGTGACAACATGAAGGCTTTCGGTCGCCTGGATTTTGACTTTAAGGATCATGCTAACGGCAAAGATGTGAACGAGCCGATCGAGGAAGCCTACGTTGGCATGCAGTACGGCGTTGCGGCTCTGTCCATTGGTAAGCAGAACTTCGCGTCTGACGAGTTTGGCATTGAAGAAGCCTATGAAGCTCCGTTGGATGAAGACCAGTTCGATGCTGTCGATACCGACGGTGATGACACCATACGCCTCGACGTTGAGCTGGAGAACGTCTACCTGGTTGCATCTCATGAGCTGGAAGCTGAAGACAAGGATGGAATCACCGGTGAGTTCTTCGACTTGTTCGCTGCTACCGAGTTTGCTGGTCTGACCCTCGCTGCCGCCTACCAGCAGCACACGCCGATCGGTGCTGACTCTCTGGATACCTACGGTGTCAGTGCTGCCTATGATGCAGGGTTCGCAACCCTCGCGGCGGATTACAGCGTCACTGACGACAGCAACACAGACCTCGAAACCACGCTTTATAACGTAGCGGCCGTAGTCGGCGTTGCCAGCACCACTGATGTTGCTGTTGGTATGCAGAATCAGGAAACCGATGGTCAGGAAGATGTGACTGCCTGGTACGCCAACGTGACCTACAAGATGCCGTCTGCCAAAAATGTCAGTGTATTTGCCGAAGTTGCGGATACCGACGAAGATAACACCGACATGGGCTTCCTTGCGGGCATGCGTGTGAAGTTCTAAGTTCGCAGTTCCAAGGCGTCGCCAGCGGTTGCAGTAAGGTTGTCGTCGCGAGGAAATTCAGAGGCCGGGCAATTGCCCGGCCTCTTTGCGTTTCAGACTGCCACCTCAAGCGGCGGCACCTCCCGGTGCAGGAACCACTTCTCCGTCACCACTTTGCGGGTAAACCAGTGGGAGCGCATCAGAGTGCTGGCTAGAGGTGTCTTGAGCCACTCCGGTACCTGCCAGCTCTGTTCCGTATCCGATGCCCGGTTGCCAAAGCGTTCGGCAATGGCATCGCCATACACTTGCAGGGACGGTGCGGAATAATCTGTCGCCTTGCGGAGCACCTCGGCGGCAAGCAGGGCCGATTCCACGGCCGGGCGGATGCCCTCACCGCTCTGGGTATAAGCCAGTCCGGCGGAATCGCCAATCAGGATCACGCCGTCGTCGACCAGGGGGCGCTCGGCGTGGGCATACAGAAGGTAGGCATGTCCCTTGAAGCGTCCGGGCAGGTCAGCGGGGATGCGGCCGCTGGTTCTCATTTCCTCGACAAATGCCTGAAGATGTTCGCTCAGTTTGTGGTTGTCCTCACGGCCCAGGCCGATATTAAGGTAGTTGCCCTTACGGAACACCCAGGCATAGCCCTTGAGATCCCGGCAGAACCACAGCTCCGGAGTGTCGCCCCGGGCCTGGCAAAGGCTGGCCTGCTCGTCGGTCATTTCGAATTCCACTTCCTTGGCCGCCACCACCGTTTCGTGGCTGCCTGGGCCCTCACCAAGCAGGCGGGCAACCGGGCAGAAGTGGCCCCCGGCACCGACGATCAGTGGGGCCTCCCAGGTGTCGTTGACGACCCAGTTGCCGTCCCGGCGTTCGATGGATTTCACCGGGGTACCCAGCTGTCGGGCGGCCGTTGTTACCCGGTCCAGCAGGTAGTTGTCGAACTCGCAACGCCGGATGCCGTAACTCACCACCTCACCATGATCGTTCTCCACCGGAGGCTGGCCCATCATACCGATCCGGAACCGGCGGATCGGCTGCAGGGTCCGGCCGGTACCATAATCCGTCAGATCGATATCCAGCTCTTTCATGACTGCCGGAGTGACCCACCCCGCGCAGGTCTTGTCCCGGGGAAAGTCCTGCTTGTCGATAATCAGGATCCGTTTGCCGGAGTTCTCCAGGGCCTTGGCCAGGGTTGAGCCGGCCGGGCCGGCGCCGACGATGATCAGGTCGTAATAATCCATCAGGCCTCCTCTGGGGTTGCCGGGAAGGTGTACAGGTCACCCCGGTTTTGTGGCAGCTTGTTGTTGCCCCCGTGGGTGAACACCACCTGGAACAGTTGCAGTGACCCGGCCCGGAAGGCCGCGATGGAGCCGGCGAGGTAGAGGAGCCAGGCGCGGGTGAAGTGCTCGTCGTACATTTCCACGATCTTGTCCTGGCTGGCCTCGAAACGCTCCATCCAGTGTGTCAGCGTCTGGGCGTAATGCAGTCGGAGATTCTCCACATCGAGTACCGAGAAGTCGCTGTGCTCGCAGATCTCCATGAACTCGCCAATACTGGGCGGGTAGGCACCCGGGAAAATCCGTTTCTCGATCCAGGCGTTCATCAGCTTGGGCCGGTTGCGGCCGATGCTGTGGAGCAGGGCAATACCATCCGGCTTCAGGCTGCGCTTGATCAGCTCCGACAGTGCCGGGTAATTCTCCTTGCCCACGTGCTCGAGCATGCCGATAGACACGAAGGCATCATACTGTCCCTCGATGTTGCGGTAATCGTCCTCTACATAGGTGATGAGCCCATCCAGCCCCTGGCGTTCGGATTCCTGCCGGGCGTAGGCCAGTTGCTCCCTGGAAATGTTGTAGGAGTGCACCTTTACGCCGTAGTTGCGAGCCATGTAGCGGGCCAGACCACCCCAGCCACAGCCGGCTTCCACCACCGTCATGCCCGGCTTGAGTCGAAGTTTTCGGCACACATGTTCCAGTTTGGCGAGCTGGGCCTGTTCCAGGGTCAGCTCCGGTTCTTCGTAGTAGGCGCAGGTGTACTGCATTTCGGCCTGGTCGAGCCAGAGTTGGTAGAACTCGTTGCCGAGATCGTAATGGTGATGGATGTTTTCCTTGGCTTCGGCAATACCGGTGGACCGGGGATTGTGGTTTTTCCACAATGCGTCAAGCCACCGAGGCCACCTCTCGCGCGCCGCATGGACCGCCCGGTACAGGGTTTCCATCAGGTCGGGCAGGTCGCCCTCGATATCGAGCCGACCGGCGGCGTACAGGTCGCCAAAGGCCAGGTTCGGGTTGGCGACCAGTGAATACAGGGCCTTGGGATCTTTCAGGTGCAGGGTGAAGCTGGCTTCCTGCTGCTCCGGCTCGATGACATCTCCGTTCCAGAGCCTGAACCGAACGGGCGGCGAACCCGCCATGCGCATCAGTTTGGTGACCAGCCACCGCTCGTAGTTGTGCGGCTCGCGGTCAACCCGGGTGTCTGCCAGTGGCAGGGTCAGAACGTGGGCTTTCTGCTCTTTTTCCGATCGTTCGGTTTTCCGGGCAGTACTGTCAGTCATGGGGTTCCCCTTCCCTCGGTTACCTGTCTGAAATGAGCGACTTTCGTTCAGTATAGAAAACGATCACAGATTGTCAGGTTGGTTCCGGTCGGGCATAAAAAAACCGGGCCTGGAAGCCCGGTTCATCAGGGAGCCATTGGCTCAGTAGGTCGAACTCATCCCGAACCATTCCGGGAAGATGACGATCAGGGCCAGCACGAATATCTGTATGGCAATGAACGGAATGATGCCCTTGTAGATATCGGTGGTTTTCACTTCCGGCGGTGCCACCCCTTTCAGGTAGAACAGCGAAAATCCGAACGGTGGCGTCAGGAAGCTGGTCTGGAGGTTCATGGCGATCAGGATGGCGAACCACAGCATGTTGATGCCCATGGCTTCGGCCACCGGCGCCAGAATCGGCACGATGATGAAGGAAATCTCCACGAAGTCGATGAAGAAGCCCAGCACCAGGATCACTGCCATGGCCAGGATAATGAAGCCCCACTGCTCGCCCGGCAGCATGTGCAGCCAGTCTTCCAGCAGGTAATCACCGCCGGTGTAACTGAATACCATGGAGAAGGCCGTGGCGCCGATCAGGATGGCAAAGACCATAGCGGTCACCTTGACGGTATCTGCGGCGCTGTCCCACACCATCTTGAACGAGAACTGGCGATAGATGATTGCCAGAACCACTGCACCGACGCCGCCGAGGGCTGAGGACTCGGTGGGGGTAGCAATACCGGTGAAGATGGAACCGAGCACAACCACGATCAACGCCAAGGGAGGGATGATGGCGATCAGCGCGGACACGATCTCCTGCCTTCTTGAGCGGGTCGGGTCCTCCGGCATTGCCGGTGCGGTTTCCGGTTTCAACCGGGTCAGGATCAGGATATAGATGATATAGAGGCCGATCAGGACCACACCGGGCCAGACGGCGGCCTTGAACAGATCACCGACCGGCAGCCCCAGCACATCACCGAGAATGATCAGGATGATGGAAGGCGGGACGATCTGCCCCAGGGTGCCGGACGCACAGATGGTGCCGGTACTCAGGCGCTTGTCATACTTGTGAGCCAACATCACAGGCAGGGAGATCAGGCCCATGGCGACCACGCTGGCACCGACCACGCCGGTAGAGGCTGCCAGCAGGGCGCCGACCAGGATGGTGGAGATGGCGAGGCCGCCGGGCAGGCCGCCGAACAGGCGTCCCATGGAGGTGAGTAGCTGTTCCGCCAAACGGGTGCGTTGCAGCACCACACCCATGAAGATGAACAGGGGAACAGCCATCAGCACGGTATTCTGCATCACACTCATGATACGGAACGGCATGAAGGCAAACAGGTCCATGCCCTCGGCATAGATGCCGAAAAACAGGGCAACGCCGCCGAAAGTGAATGCCACCGGGAAACCGATCATCAGCATGAACAGGGCAACACCGAACATAATCATACCGATCATGCGAGACCCTCCCCGCTGTGTTCCACCTCATACTGCTTTTCACCGGAAAGAACCCGTATGGCAAAAGTCACCATATTCAGCCCCGCCGTCCCGATGAAGAAAGCGGTAATCGGAATCACTGACTTGATGATCCAGCGATGGGGAAGGCCGCCGGGATCGCCGCTGCCTTCACCCATGGTGTAGGAATCAAGGGCAAAGTTATAACCGTAGGTGCCGATCAGATAAGCAAACGGTATGACAAAAATGATGGCTCCGACCAGGTTGACCCAGGCCTTGGCCTTGTTGCTCCAGTTGGTGTAGAACACATCCACGCGCACGTGGCCATCCGTGCGCAGCGCGTAGGGAATACCCAACAGGAAAACCACCGAGTAAAGGTGCCACTCCATTTCCTGCATGCCAATAGACACAGAGTTGAAGGCATAGCGTGCCACTACGTCGTAAAAGACGTTTACTGCCATCAGGATCATTGCCACGCAGGCGATCCATCCGCAGATTTTCGAGAGCCAGGCCAGGCCCTCGTCCAGTTTGATAATCCACCGCATCAGTGAGGTTCCTCCGCCAAGCGGGCTGGCGACTTTTCAGTTGCTATAAACGACAAAACCGGGACCACTCTGAGAGCGATCCCGGCTCCGTAACTGCCGATATCTTACTCGACTTCGGCCATGGTGTTGAGATAGGCCCGTGTGGAGATGTCGGTGTAGGCCCGGGTCTTCTCGAGATACTCTTCCTGGGACTCGACAATGCGAGCCGCGAGCTCATTGTCCGCTGCCGCTTCCTTCAGCAACTTTTCATTGGCCGCAACCATGGCCTGGAACACATCAGTCGGGAATTGCTTGATCTGGACGTTCGGGTGTTCTTCCTTGATGCTGGCCCAGGCATCCGCGTTGGCGTGCTGCGAGTGAACCAGCATGTCATAGGCGGACACACGCATGGCGGTTTTCAGGATCGCCTGCAGATCCTTGGGCAGCTCGTCCCAGGTCTTCTTGTTGACCAGGAACTGCAGCTCAGTGGCCGGCTCATGCCAGCCGGTGTAGTAGTAGTCGGCAATCTGCTGGAAGCCCAGACGGAGATCCAGGGCCGGTCCTACCCACTCAACCGCATCAATGGTGTTGCGCTCCAGAGCGGTGTACAGCTCACCCGGCGGAATATTGGTCGGGCTGACGCCCACTTCTGCGAAGACTTCCCCGGCGAAGCCCGGGATCCGCATTTTCAGACCCTGCAGGTCTTCGAGAGAATTGATTTCCTTGCGGAACCAGCCGCCCATCTGGACGCCGGTGTTACCGCCCGGGAAGGACAGCATGTTGTGGGGCTCATACACTTCCTGCATCAGCTCCATGCCATCGCCATGGTAGAACCAGGCGTATTGTTCGATGGCTGTCATGCCGAAGGGCATGCTGGTGAAGAACAGGGTTTCGGGAACCTTGCCTTTCCAATAATAGGAGGCGGAGTGGCCCAGGTCGTACTGGCCGGCCTTGACCATGTCAAAGACGCCGAGGGGAGCCTTGTGCTTGTTGGCGGAATCAATGCGGATGCGCAGGCGGCCATCGGACATTTCCTCGGCCAGCTCGGCGAATCGTTTGGTGGTGTCACCAAAGATCGGGAAGTTCGGGCCCCAGGTCTCTGCCAGTCGCAGGGTGAATTTTTCCTGTGCGTGCGCCTGAGTGGCGGCAAAGGTAGTTGCCACAGCCAGCACAGCCGCGGAAAGAACAGAACGGATCTTCATTGCTCTTCTATCCTCTTGTCGTTTTTATGAGGTGTTTCGTTCCCTGTAGGGATGAACAACTCCTTATGTTAGTTCACGTTAGCAATTATTGCGCCCAAACGGAACGAGTTTTACTGGATCATAATACTTAGGTCGTACGTATCAGACGTCGTCCATCCGTCCGATCTGGTTGGCCAGACGCATGGCCTCATGCTCCTCCAGGGATTTCAGGTCTTCCATCAATGCCTTGGCCTCGGGGATTTCGGCCTTGCCAATCAGGGAATCGTACAGGTCCATGACCTGATCGTGGAAATCGAAGATCTCCTTTTCGATGCCGGCGAAATCCAGATCCTTGTAATGGATATCGCAGGTGCGGTTTGACTCGATCGGCTTGTGGACCCCGTAATCATACAGCCTTGTCTGCATTGCTTTCGGGTCGGCCTGCTTTTCGTACTCGGCCACCGCCTTTTCAAGCAGACTTTCATGGGTGCTGATGTAGTCCAGCAGCGCGCTGGCCCGCTCGTTCGGGTGTTGCCCGGCGGATTCCTTAAGGCAGCGGGCAAGGTGGGCATGCAGCTGGCGGGTCCAGTCAATCAGATCGGAAAAGGTCTTGATTTCCATTGGGAATTCCTCTCTATACAGGGTGTCTTTATATGTGCATGAGTCTAGTAGAGATTCTCACCGCTCGCGCTCTGGCGATGCTTGACTCATGTCAGGGAAAGGGGTGTCGGGACGTTTGGTCATACTGGTCCGGTAATCCCGGAACCAGGCGAGGCACGGCTTTTCCACCCCGTGGTGAATCAGGGCCGCCAGTGTCAGTGCTGTGGCCAGGGCCAGGCACACGCCGATCACTCCGTGCAATCCGTTGGCATAGGCCAGCTCAATGATCCCGTACCCGATGTTCTGGTGAACCAGGTAGAGGGTATATGACAGGCTGCCGAGCCAGAGCAGGGGGCGACACGCAAGAAACTGCAGGCGACCGGAGGCCGCGAGGGCAAAGGTGCCATAGCAGCCCAGAACGAAGAAACTGTACGGCGTTTTGTAGGCCAGGAGGCTGTGGATGATGGCCAGCATGAGCAGAATCCGATCTCCGGCTGGCGGTGTGCCGCGGCTATGCCAGCGATACATGACCATGCCGCTGATGAACAGCGGAGCGTATTTGACAAACAGCAGGTCCTTGACAGGGAACTCCAGGTATTCCGGTAGCGATTTCCACCCGATAACGCCGAGGTAGCTGATCGCCAGCCAGAGCCAGAGTGCGATCCTCAGGTGGCGCCACTGCTTCAGTCCGTAAAACAGGGACCCGATCCAGGCGTAGAAAGTCACTTCCACCACCAGGCTCCAGTAGGCGCCGTCGACATGGGGCAGTCCCAGATACTCGTGCAAGAGCACCGTATTGAGCAAGGCATCAGAAAGGCTGACTGCGCGATCCTGAGGGCCGAGCACATGAACACTGACAGAGGTCAGGATGATGCCGGCCCACAGAGCGGGTAACAGTCGAAAGGCTCGAGCAAGGGCAAACCAGCTGGCACTGCGAGTTCGCTCCAGGGTCATGAAAATCACGAATCCGCTCAGAATAAAAAACAGGTGGACGCCGTACCGTCCGAATTGCAGCGCGTTATCAAGACCTGTGGGAAGGATAAACTGGTGAGTGTAGAGCTGGTCGTAATAGGGCAGATAGTGAAAGAGTACGACTCCGAGCGCAGCAAGACCCCGAAGGGCATCAAGACTTTGAAGACGGGTTGACTGGTCGGTTGGCATCGCTGCCGGCTCCCGGGAAGTATGGCTGCATCATAGCGCCGTTTCGGAGCCACTCCTATGGTGGTCGTATACCATTTGCTTGCCCCGGGTATACCATGTGGTAATGCAGAGCCATTCGGCCGATCCGGTTTTTGATCAGGAGAAGGATCACCATGACAACACCACTGGGCATTATCGAGGGGTTCTATGGTCCTCTCTGGACCTGGGCGGAGCGTCGCAGCCTTCTGAAGTCACTGGTTCCGCACGGGTACGAATTCTATTTGTATGCCCCCAAGGCCGATCCCTTTCTGCGCCGTCGGTGGCAGGACCCACATCCACCGGCAGAAGCCGCTGAGCTGGCTTCGTTCGGGCAGTTCTGCCGGGAGCGCGGGGTGCGCTTCGGTGTCGGGCTCAGTCCCTACGAGGTTTTCAATCGGTTCGATGATGCAGCACGCAGCGCTCTGCAACGGAAGCTTGCGAACCTGGAAAAGGTGGGCCTCGACGAGCTCGCCATCCTCTTTGACGATATGCGCTCGGATACTCCGGATCTGGCACGGGTTCAGGCTGACATCGTGCGCTGGGTCCGGGACCATACCGACATTCCCCGTCTGAGTGTCTGTCCCAGTTACTACTCTGATGATCCGGTGCTGGACCGGGTCTTTGGCGATCGGCCGGCTGATTACCTGGTTACGCTTGGCCGGGAGCTGGACCGGGACATCAATATCTTCTGGACCGGCGAGGAGGTCTGTTCCCGGGAAATTTCCCCGGGCCACCTGAAGCGGGTCGGTGACCTGTTGAGGCGGAAGCCCGTGCTTTGGGATAACTACCCGGTCAACGACGGGGACCGGATGTCACAGCACCTGCACCTGCGCGCCTTCACAGGCCGCCCGGCAGCCAATGCCGCCCACCTCGCCGGACATGGCATCAACCCCGCGCTGCAGCCCACCCTGACCGCCATCCCGGCGATCACCCTGGCGGAATCCTACCGGCGGGGGCCCGACTACCAGTATGGACAGGCGTTCTTGCAGGCCGCCCGGGAGCTTCTTGGGGTCGAGCTTGCCCACCAGCTGCAGGCCGATCTCCTGGTGCTGCAGGACGGTGGCCTGAGACGGATCAGCGACGAGAAGCGCCAGAGTTTGCTGCATACCTATGACGCTTATGACCACCCCGCCGCCATCGAAGTGATGCGCTGGCTCATGGGGGAATACCGGGTCACCGACGAAATGGTGGCGACCCAGTAACTGGTTCGGGGCGATCGTCAACGCAGATAGTATTCGATGGTGGACACTACACGGACGGTTTTGACCGGCTGCTGGTCCTCCCGGATGCCGGGAGCCTGGTCCCGTGCCAGAATCTGGAACACACCCTGGTTGGCCCGGCGCAGGCCGCCCAGTTCGGTCTTGGCATCGCGTGCAAACTGCTGGGCCGCTTCCCGGGCCGCCGCCGTGGCCTCTGCAATCATGGCCGGCTTGATCTCGTTCAGGCCATTGAACAGATAGGTGGGGCCTCCGGGGCCGTAATCGGAGGAAAGCACCACGCCGGAGTCCACCAGGTCGCTGACGTTCTGGGCGGCCTGACGGATACGGTCGATGTCTGTGCTGCGCACCATCAGGGTCTGGTTGATGATGAACTTCTGCTCGGTGTTATTGCCGGGATAGGGATTGGCACGGGTATCGGTAACGTCCAGCCGAAGCAGTTCCACGGACGACTCGTCGACAGCCTGCAGCTTGAGGAAGGCCATGATGGCCTCCCGACTACCCCGGGCCCGCTCCTGGGCTTCGCTGAGGGTTCCCCCCGTAGCCACAAAACGAATGGGCCAGAGCGCCAGATCCGCCTGCACTTCCCGTTCCGCAACGCCCTTGACGGTCACAAAACGGTCCGCCGTACGAAGCCCGGTCAAGCCGTCGCTGAGCAGCGAGGCGGCGATGATGGCGCCGATGCCCAGAATCAATGCCGAGACAACTTTCATATCTGCTCCTTGTATTCCGGGGCCCTCGCTTGCGGGCCTGCTATCCTGATTATCAGGCAAGACTACCGGGAACCGGAGAGCCGGAAAAGGGGAGTTTCATGACACAGGTTTCCATTGAATGTGTGCGGGGCAATATTGCCAACCAGCCGGATATTGATGCCATCGTCAACGCCGCCAACGCACGGCTGATGCCAGGCAGTGGCGTGGCCGGAGCCATTCATTCGGCCGCCGGCCCTGGTCTGGCACAGGAATGCCGGAAACTTGCACCCATTGAGCCGGGGCAAGCGGTGATCAGCGGCGGCCATGATTTGCCCAATTCCCATGTCATCCACTGTCTGGGGCCGGTTTACGGTGTTGATACGCCATCGGAGGAGCTATTGGCGGATTGCTATCGCAACGCCCTTGAGCTGGCGGACCGGCATCGCCTGGCGTCTATCGCCTTTCCTGCGATTTCAACGGGGGTGTTCGGTTACCCGATTGAAGAGGCCGCAAGGGTTGCGGTAAGCGCCATTCGAAAGGCCGTGCCCGGACTCACCTCGGTGCGCCTGATCCGGTTGGTGCTGTTCAGCGAGGACGATCTTGCGGTGTTCCGGGCGGCGTTGGTGGGCTCGCCCGGGACGTGAAGGCTCACTTGCAGTCGGCCGGCTTCCGTTCGGCGAAGCGGGCCTGCATGGCCTTGCGCTCGCGCTCCGGATCGCGGAATTCCTCGGGCAGGGGCTGGATGAAGTACAGGAAGTCACCTTTGGTTGGGTTGGCCTCCAACGGCATATTGTCTTTCTCATCCGGCCAGAACACCGGGGTGATCACGGCGATGGAGAGCTCGGGGGCGCGCTGCGACAGTACGGCTATGGTGCCGAGCCGTTCTTCGCTGTGAAAGGTGCCGGTGACATGCAGGATCTGATGCCCCGGGTGGTTTGTCCTTGCATCCAGAATGGCCCTGGCCATGGTGTTATCCCGCAGCAGCTGGGCGTGATAGGTGTTGTGCATACGCTCCGAAAGCTCGCCATTCTCGATGCCGTGGCTGCCACCGATGGCCTCGACAAACTTTTCCTTGTAGGCCGGCGTGTCGAGAAAGGGGGTCTCGGGCAGCAATGCACGGGTTTCGGGGCGAAGGTTCTCCAGATAGTCCGGGCCCTTGCGTCCGACGCAGCGCACCACATCCGCCGGGGCGTTGGCGGCAATCACCGGCAGCCGCTCTTGCCGGGCGAACTCCACCAGTGGGCGGTAGGAGGCGCGGTAATTGCTCCAGGCTTCGGCGTCCTCGATCATTTCGGTCTCGCCGAGGTCTCCGGCCAGGAAACGGTCGAGCACGTCCTGATGATCCACGTTGAACTGCTCCATGGTCAGGATCTGGCGGGGGTTCTGGCGGAACAGGGCCTGCTGGAGGCGAGCCTGCAACAGGTGTGAGGCATGATGGCCGTGATACTCGCCCACCACCACGACATCGGTGTCGGCGAGTTGACCGGCCAGCTCTCGGACGGTCAGTGGTGTGCCGGATTCCGTGTCGATCACGCGGGCGTCATACTGGCTCTCGGGCGGCGCAACGGGGTTCTGTTCAGGAGGCATGGCAACACATCCGGTGACGGCTAGCAGTATCAGGGGCAGGGCAGGCGTGCAAAGTTTCATAACCAGAGTATACGGCCTTTCGCTCAGTCGGTTTTCTGCTGTTCCTGTTCCCGCCAGTCCGGCCCCAGTTTCGATTCCACGTATTCGCGGATGAACTGGCGGACCTTCTGCGATGGGGTGACGTCTTCCTGCTTGCAGAGGGCTTCAAACGTGGCTTTCTTTTCCGGATCGATCAGGAGTGTCAGCCGTGCGGTGCGGTTTTCCATGGTGTGTTCGGACCCTGTTTCAGCGATTGAATCGTCTGTATGTTAATCTGATTAACATTGAATGTACAGAATATGAGCATATAATGTAAACAATCCATTCCAGAAGTCGAGTTACCGTTCATGCCCCACCGCGCCCATCTGTTCTCCCTGCGAATTGCCCATGCCTTCCGCGAGGCCTGTGTGAACGAGCGGTATAACGGGCGACGCTTCGGCCGGGACGTTATGGCAGGCATTACCGTGGGGATCATCGCGATTCCCCTCGCCATGGCCCTGGCCATCGCCAGCGGCGTCGCGCCCCAGTATGGTCTGTATACCGCGTTCATTGCCGGTTTCATCATTGCCCTGACCGGCGGTAGCCGTTACAGCATTTCCGGCCCGACCGCGGCGTTTGTGGTCATCCTGTATCCCATTGCCCAGGAATTTGGTCTGGGCGGCTTGTTACTGGCGACCCTGATGTCCGGCATCCTCCTGGTGATCATGGCCATCATGCGGCTTGGCCGATTTATCGAGTATATCCCCGAGTCGGTCACCCTGGGGTTTACCGGCGGCATCGCCGTCGTCATTGCGACCCTGCAGGTGAAGGACTTTTTCGGCCTGCCGGTGGCCGCGATGCCGGAACATTACTGGGACAAGCTGGCTGTGCTGGCGGAGGCGCTGCCTGCCGTGGATGGCATGAGCACCCTGGTGGCGGCAGCCACCCTGGCGGTCATGCTGATCTGGCCTCGGCTGCGCACACCGGTGCCGGCGCACCTGCCGGCAGTCCTGATCGGGAGTGGCCTGGCGCTGTGGTTCAATGCCAATGGTGCGGGTATCGAGACCATCGGTTCGCGCTTCAGTTATCTGCTGCCCGATGGTACCGAAGGCGCGGGTATTCCGCCGTTCCTCCCGGAGTTTGCCTGGCCCTGGCAACGACCGGGGCCTGACGGTCAGGCCCTGGGGTTTTCGTGGGATTTATTGCGGGAGTTGTTACCCGCCGCCTTTGCCATCGCCATGCTGGGTGCGATTGAATCGCTGCTGTGTGCGGTGGTCCTTGATGGCATGTCCGGGAAACGGCACAGCGCCAATAGTGAGCTCATGGGGCAGGGTCTGGGCAATATGGTGGTTCCCTTCTTCGGCGGGATTACCGCGACCGCCGCCATTGCCCGGTCTGCCGCCAACTTTCGTGCCGGTGCCGAATCCCCGGTGGCGGCTATGATCCATGCCGGCGTGGTGTTGCTGGCGCTGGTATCGTTGGCGGGGGTTCTCGCTTACCTGCCGATGCCGGCGATGGCCGCCTTGCTGGTGATGGTGGCCTGGAATATGAGCGAGGCGCCCAAGGCCGTGCACTTGCTGAAAACCGCCCCCCGCAGTGATGTGCTGGTTTTCCTGACCTGTTTTGGCCTGACCGTGGCCCTGGACATGGTGATAGCAATTACCACCGGCGTCCTGTTGGCGGCGGTGCTGTTCATGCGTGAAATGGCTCAGATGACCCGGGTGACCGATATCACCCACAGCGAGCGTATCGCTCGCGAGGAACTGCCCGAGGGCTGGCAGGTATTCAAGATCAACGGCCCGCTGTTCTTTGCCGCTGCGGACCGGATTTTCGGAGAGCTGGCGGAGTTGTCACGCCAGGCCCGGGGCTTCGTTCTCTATATGGACGGTGTCACCATTCTGGACGCCGGTGGTCTTTCCGCACTGACCAAACTGATCGATACCTGCCGTGACGGTGGCAGCCAGGTGGTGATCGCCGACCTGCAGTTCCAGCCCCTGAAAACCCTGGCCAGGGCCGGCATCAAGCCGGAGGAGGGGGTCAGTCGGTTCTATCCGACCCTGGATGCGGCGCTGGCCGCGGTGCGGGCCGAGCGGCGGTGATTGCGCTCTCGACCGGGACGGTGGTCGCGGTTACAGCGGCCAGTGCAGTTGCAGGTTGCCGCCACCGAATTGCGATTTGTGAAGGTAGAACGTCGGGTTCAGGGTCAGTGCGGCCCCGTCTTGGCGGGAGAGAACCATCACGAAGGGCAGTGCCAGCTTCCCGATAAATCCGTCAAAGTCCTTGTCGGTTTCCTCTTCAAAGGTCTGCCGGATGTTGGCGTGCCCCAGGTACACCGCCGGTCGCAGGCTCACGCCGGGCGTGAGAGGAAGGGAAAATTCCCCGAACACCGTCGATTCACGCCGGCGAATCCGGCCTTCATCGTTCAGGGCCCGGCCGAAAAAGCCTTGCTCTTCGAGAACCCGGTAGGCGAGCCCGAACCCCGGCTTCAGCCGGTGGACAGTCCAGGTTGAACTGGCCAGGACCTGAAAATGGTTCCGGTCGAAACCGGTGGTCTGGCCTTCGCCCTCGGCAAACAACCGGTAATCCCGGCGTGTGCGTTCCCCGTCCAGCTCCAGTGAGATCTGCCAGTCGGCAACCTGTTGCCGGTGGCGGAAGGCAGCCCTGACACTTTCGCTGTCCACCTGCAGGCTTTCCTGCCGGCTGATAAAGGAGGAGTCGGGCGTCAGGGTCATGGATGCCGTCGTGCCCAGTCCCGGTTCGCCACCACCGCGGTGCCACTGCAGGAACCAGGAGTGGGGGAAAGTCTCGAACTCGTCCGGGGAGTCGGTCTTGCTGTTGAAGTAGGCATCCGGGAGGATCCAGCTGGTATGAATCCAGTGGTTGTCCGCGAGCCGGTGGCGGGCGCTGAAATAGACATCGGACACGGATTTGTCCGAATACACGTCGCCCTGCAGCCAGAGTTCGGTAGCGTCGGTTACGGCTTGCCGGAATCCCACGAGCTGACGCTGATAGGCACCATCCAGATCCTCGCTGCGCTGGATGTCCAGCAGGAAGCCGTTGCGGTCATTCCGGAACCCGAAATCCTGTCGGAAACGGAAGTCATAGTAGAGGCGCCGGCTGCTCACACTGCCGCCGGTACCGCGGATGCCGTTACCGACCGCAGTGGGTAGGGGCTGGCTGTGCCTGAACGTGAGTTCATTCAGAAACCGTTCCTTGTCGTAGGCTTCGTCCCGGCCCTCTACCACAGCCTCGGCCCGCCACGGCTGGGCAATCTGACCGCTATCCGCCCGGCCGATTACCGGCAGCATCACCAGAATCGACAGAAGGGATACCCAGCCTGTTGGTTTCAAAGCAGGAATAGCCGAGGCTTCCATGGCTCACCTCCATGAGCGCTTTGCTCTATCCTAAGGGAGCATGACTGAATCAGGCAAAGGGAATCCCATGCTGCCATTTCGTGTTGTTGATCGCGTCAAGTTCATTGTAGAGCGCCAGCTGGTGAAGGGCGCGGGTTTTCAGTTGCTGGTGGTAGGGATCTTCATCGGGTTGATCTCGCTCATTGGCGGAATGCTGGTGGTGCCCCAGGGTGGCGAATTCGAGGATGCCGGGTCGGCGATCTGGTGGGCCTTTCTGAGACTGACCGATCCGGGCTACCTGGGTGACGATGTCGGCACCTGGCAACGGATCGTTTCCACCCTGTTGACGGTGTCCGGCTATGTGGTGTTCATGGGTACCCTGGTGGCCATCCTGACCCGCTGGCTGATCGCCAAGATGCAGGACCTGGAGCGTGGGCTGACGCCCGTGACTCTGAAAAACCACATCGTCGTTCTGGGCTGGACGCCTCAGACACCGCCGCTGGTTGCAGAGCTGTTCGGCTCTTCAGGCCGGATGCAGCGCTTTTTGGAAAAGCATGATGCCCAGAAACTTCGCCTCGTGGTCCTGTCGGAGGAGGCCAGCGCCGGGCAGGTCCATGAGCTGATCAATGAGCCTGGCGTCGGTCGGCGAGCCCGCGAGGTCATCTTTCGCAGCGGGACCGCCATCCAGCCGGAAGCCCTTCACCGGGTCGCCTGCCTGGATGCGGCCGCGGTGATTGTGCCCAGTCAGGTGCAGGATGCCGGTAGCCTGCTGACCTCGGATGTGGGCACCGTCAAGGCCTTGCTCTCGATTGCTGCTGAAGCGCGCCACCTTCGGGGCTCACTGCCTTTCGTGGTCGCAGAGATCCAGGATATGCGTAAGCTGCAGGTGATCGAAAGGGCCTATCCTGGAGCCGTGGAGGTGGTTGCTGGTGATGCCACCATCAGTCGTTTGATGGTGCAGAATGTTCTGCATCCCAACCTGTCAGAAGTCTATAACGAGCTGCTCACCGCCGGAGAGGGCAATGAAATTTATGTGCGCGGTGGCGAGACCGCCGAAGGGCTTACACTGGGTGAACTGGCTTCTCAGCGGCCGCATGCCATCGTGCTGGGTCTTTTGCATCCCGGCGCAGAACATCGCTGGCAGGTCGATTTGATGGCGCCTTCGGATACGGTGATTCGGCCCGAAGATCGCATCGTGCTGCTGGCCAGGGATTATGCCCACACCGGCCCGGATCTGAAAGCCGAGGCTCTGGTCAGAATTGAAAGGGCTGCTGCAGTACCGTCTGTCAGAACCGGATCCGGCCTGCACCGAGTGCTGGTGCTGGGCTGGAACCGGCGGGCGACCAGTCTGGCCTCGGAGTTCGCCAGCTACCGGGATCGAAGGTTCGAGCTGGACCTGGTTTCGGCCATTCCCCTGGAAGAGCGTCAACGGGAAATCGCCCGTTATGGTATTGATCTGGCAAGTGTGAACGGGCGCTTGCTGGAAGCGGACTACATGGTTGACGAAGACCTCAGGAAACTGGATCCCGCCTCTTATCATACGGTGATGTTGCTGAGCAGTGATCGGATCGGTTCGGGGGAGGAGGCGGATGCACGGGCCATGGTGGGCTACCTTCAGCTGGAGGAGATCCTGGCCGAGTCTTCGAGTCGGCCGCAGGTAATCATGGAACTCAGTGATCCGGACAATCGACACCTGCTCTATGGCCACAAAAGTGAAATGCTGATCAGCCCGATGATCCTCAGTCATGTGCTTGCCCAGGTTGCGTTGCGCCGGGAGCTGAGGGTAGTGCTGGACGAGTTGTTCACTGTCGGCGGTGCGGAAATCCAGTTCCGGGATCCTGCGGATTACCCGTTACCCGCCAGCACCGACTTCCGCTTGCTGGAGAAAATCGTCGCTGACAGGGGGGAAATAGCCTTGGGCCTGTTCCGGGCGGCGCCGGATGAGCGCGGGCGTCATCTCACGATGAACCCTCCCCGCAAGCAGTATCTGGACCTACAGGCGGGGGACCGGCTGATGGTCATGAGCAAGACCTGAGGGCAGGGAAGCGGCTGTGGTTATTCGATGGTCTCCAGAAGTGCCTGCATGATGTCATCCATGACCACAAAACCTTTGAGCTCGTTGTCGGATAGCACCAGAAGGCGCTTGACCCCGTGCTCGGTCATCAGGCTGGCGGCATGCCTCAGCGCCAGGCTCTCCCCCACACTGATGACCGGCTTGGCGCAGACATCGTAGACGTTCAGCAGGTCAATGTCCCCGTCTTCCGCCACCACCGCCTTCAGGACGTTGGTGTAGGTTATCAGTCCCCAGGCATCGTGCTCACTCTGGCGCTCTACCACCAGGGATTTCACGTCATGGCGTTTCATCAGTGACAGCGCTTCCCGCAGGGTGGCGAAGGGGGAAATCCTGATGATGTCGCTTATCATCACGTCCTTGACCAGTTTCATCGTGTCTCTCCGATCAGAGTGAGTCCTTCAGGTGTTGTTCGAATTTCTCCACCTGGGCCATGTCAATGCCGCCCAGATGCTCCAGCGGTACCGTGAAAATCAGGCCCTGGGAGTCCTGGGGGTCGGGCATGACGACTTTTTGCAAGGCTTTCAGAACCTCCAGTGACAGCGCCCTCTCCAGTACCATGAGCAGTACACTCTGGCTGCCGTCGTAGGTCAGGCCAAAGAAGGTTTTTCTGGTCGTGTTGCTGATACCGCGACCGGAGAGCACGGTCATGCCACCGGCACCCAGCTCCCGTGCCGCATCAATGCATTCCTGTTCCAGATCCTCCGGAACGATTGCTACCAATGCCGAGAATTTCATTGGGTTACCTTCCTGCGATCAGAAATGAATTGGGAAACGATGGCATAGGCCATCACTGTAACAATAGGGAAGATCGAGGCGAATGCGATCAGGCCAAAGCCGTCAATCAGGACATTTCGACCATCGATGCTCGCGGCAAGCCCGATACCCAGCGCTGTCACCAGGGGAACGGTGACCTCGGAGGTGGTGACGCCGCCGAGATCGTAGGCGAGGGCGACGATATATCGGGGCGCCAGTGCCGTGAGGCATATCACCAGAATATAGCCCGCCATGATGTAATAGTGGATGGAATCCCCGGTAATGATGCGATGCACGCCTATGGTAATGCCGACAGCAACGCCGAAGGCGACCAGTATCCGTATGACGTTGCCATCGAGTGTGCCGGCCGCGGCCTCTTCCGCCTGTTTTCCGATAGCGATCAGTGCCGGCTCTGCCATGGTAGTGGCAAAGCCGATCATTAATGCAAACAGATAAATATAGGCATGGTCCCCACGCGCCGTCAGTTGCTCGGCCATGCTCGTACCAATCGGGAAAAGACCCATTTTCAGGCCCACAACAAAGGCATACAGGCCGAGAATGACCAGGGTGAAGCCGAATACTACCTTGCGGGGATTGCCCAGTTTCCGGCGCAGTACCAGGTACTGGAAAATCAGGACGGTCAGAATGATGGGTAGCACGTCCCGGACCATTTCCACGAGATCCCGCAGAATTCCGGTTATGCCGGTTGATGCTGGTGTGTCTGTCTCATTGGTGAGTATGAGTTCTCCGGTGTCCGGGTTGCCCGAATAAACCAGCATGCCGTAGATCTGAACGGTAATCATGGGCACCATGACTGCCAGGGCTACCAGACCGAAGCCGTCGATCAGGGGGTTCCTCCCACGTATGGAGGCGGCAAGACCGATGCCCAGGGCTGCCACCAGCGGCACGGTAACAACGTTGGTGGTCACTCCGCCGGAATCATAGGCCAGGCCGACAATTTCTTCCGGCGCAAACCAGGTGACAATGACCACAATGATATATCCGGCGATCATGAACCAGTGAAGTGGATAACCGAAGATCGTGCGGAATATCCCCAGTGCTACCACCAGGCCGACAGAAACCGCTACGAGTCCTCTCAGTGTCAGGCTGTCAATCCGCCCGCCGCTGATACGTTGAGCCTGATCGGCGACTGCGATCAGGGCGGGTTCGGCAATGACTGCGGAGAAACCCATGGCAAATCCGAACGCCAGCAGGACCGCCACCGACCCTTTCCGGGCAAACTGGTTCGACAGGCTCTTGCCGACGGGAAAGATGCTCAGTTCAAGCCCCTGAAGGAACAGTGCCACGCCGACGGCGACGATGAGCAGGCCCAGCGCCATACTCCCGAGGTTGTCCGGGATCTGCTGCAGGATGATCAGTTGAAAGAAGGTAACGACGACAACGATGGGCAACAGGTTCTTGAGGGCATGCAATAACGAATGGGTAAACGCACGAAGATAGAACACTGAGAATTCCTTTTGCCCCGCGCTGCTCGTGGGTACTGATCGTTCAGATCAATACTAGCACTCATCGACTGCGTGTTAATGACGGAACTCAACAAACCGGTGGGTTCCGGAGCCGGTCGTGCCATTCATCGAAAAAATGCCGAAAATACATAATATAAATTTCAATTATAAATTCGAACGTACTAGAGTACTTCTCATCGCCAGCGAGCTGATCATAAAGTGAGCAGGAAGCTGGCTTCGGCTGATGCTGAAAAGCGTCTCCGCACATGATCAGAAAACCAACGTAGAAAGGATGAGACCCATGCCCTACGCACAAGACGTTGACCAGATCGCTTCCCTGTTGAAGCAGCACCCGACCTGGAATGCCATCAACCCGAAGCACGCCGCTCGCATGCGCGCCCAGAACAAGTTCAAGACTGGTCTGGACATCGCCAAGTACACCGCCAAGATCATGCGCGAGGACATGGCGAACTACGACAAGGACACCTCCCAGTACACCCAGTCCCTGGGCTGCTGGCACGGCTTTATCGGTCAGCAGAAAATGCTGTCCATCAAGAAGCATTTCGGTACCACCAAGCGTCGTTACCTGTACCTGTCCGGCTGGATGGTTGCTGCCCTGCGTTCCGAGTTCGGTCCGCTGCCTGACCAGTCCATGCACGAGAAGACTGCCGTTTCTGGCCTGATCGAAGAACTGTACACCTTCCTGCGTCAGGCCGATGCCTGGGAACTGAACCACCTGTTCCGTGCCCTGGAAGAAGCCGAGAATGCCGGTGACACCGCCAAGGCCAAGGAAATCGAGCAGCAGATCGACAATCACGAAACCCACGTTGTGCCGATCATTGCCGACATCGACGCCGGTTTCGGTAACGCCGAAGCGACTTACCTGCTGGCCAAGAAGATGATCGAAGCCGGTGCCTGCTGCATCCAGATCGAAAACCAGGTTTCCGACGAGAAGCAGTGTGGTCACCAGGACGGCAAGGTTACCGTTCCGCATGCCGACTTCCTGTCCAAGATCAACGCCGTTCGTCTGGCGTTCCTGGAGCTGGGTGTTGACGACGGTGTGATCGTTGCCCGTACCGACTCCCTGGGCGCAGGCCTGACCCAGAAGCTGGCTGTGACCGACGAGCCGGGTGACCTGGGTGACCAATACAACAGCTTCCTGGACGGCGACTACATCGAGGACGCCTCCGAGATCAACAACGGCGATGTTGTGATCAAGTCCAACGGCAAGCTGATGAAGCCGAAGCGTCTGGCCTCCGGCCTGTTCCAGTTCCGTCCGGGCACTGGCGAAGACCGTGTGGTTCTGGACTGTATCACCAGCCTGCAGAACGGCGCTGACCTGCTGTGGATCGAAACCGAGAAGCCCCACGTTGGCCAGATCGCCGGTATGGTTAACCGCATCCGTGAAGTGGTGCCCGATGCCAAGCTGGTCTACAACAACAGCCCGTCCTTCAACTGGACCCTGAACTTCCGTCAGCAGGTATTCGATGCCTGGAAGGAAGAAGGCAAGGACGTATCTGCCTACGATCGCGACAAGCTGATGAGCGAAGAGTACGACAGCACCGAGCTGGCCCAGCTGGCCGACGAGTGGTGTCAGAACTTCCAGCGTGACGCCTCCCGTGAAGCAGGTATTTTCCACCACCTGATCACCCTGCCGACGTATCATACCGCGGCCCTGTCCACCGACAACCTGGCCAAGGGCTACTTCGGTGACGAAGGCATGCTGGCCTACGTTGCCGGCGTACAGCGCAAGGAAATCCGTCAGGGTATCGCCACCGTTAAGCACCAGGACATGGCTGGTTCCAACATCGGTGACGACCACAAGGAGTTCTTCGCTGGTGACGCGGCCCTGAAGGCCGGTGGTAAAGACAACACCATGAACCAGTTCGGTTAATCGATCGGTTCGGGTTGTCATGGTGAGGGCCTCAGGCTCTCACCGGCCACAAAAACCCCGGGTAGCGAAAGCTGTCCGGGGTTTTTGTTTGTCTGTCCCACCGGCAAGGCCCCTTTGTGCGAGGGGAGGTGGTCCTGTCAAACCCCCTATTGTCGGGCTATGGTTGCTGAAAGGACTTTGCATCTGGATGCTGCTTATTCATGTTGTCTGAACAATGGCTGGTTTTTCTGATCCTCGGGATCACACTGGGCCTGTTCATCTGGAACCGGTTACGATTCGACATGGTCGCCATGCTGGCCCTGCTGGCGGTGGCCATAGCCGGTCTGGTGCCCGCCGATGAGCTGTTTGCCGGTTTCGGCCATCCGGCGGTGATTACCGTCGCGGCGGTGCTGGTGATCAGTCAGGGCCTGGTAAATGGCGGAGTGGTGGATGCGGTTGCCCGGTTACTGGCCCGGGTGGGGCGTAATGCTATCCTGCAGGTGGTGACGCTGACCCTCGTGGTCGCCCTGTGCTCGGGATTCATCAACAACGTCGGCGCTCTGGCGCTGTTGATGCCGGTGGCGGTCTGGATGTCCCGGCAGGCCGGGCGTTCTCCTTCCCTGCTATTGATGCCGCTGGCATTCGGCTCCCTGCTGGGCGGCACCATGACGCTGATCGGTACCCCGCCGAACATCATTATTGCCAGTTACCGGGAAGCCGGCTCCTTTGGCCTGTTCGACTTTGCGCCGGTGGGTCTGGCTATTACTGTTGCGGGTATCCTGTTCATCAGTCTCATTGGCTGGCGGCTTACGCCCAGGCGCGACGACCCTGCCGAGGGCGAGAAACTGTTCAGTGTGGGGGACTATGTGACCGAGCTGCAGGTTCCGGAAGAGTCTGACTATGTCGGCAACACCTTGCACAATCTGCTGACTTCCGGAGATTCCGAGAAAAGCCTCGTGGTCCTGGCGCTGATCCGGGGCGACAAGACGTCACCGGCGCCCTCAACCTTTACCGTGCTCCGGGAGCAGGATGTGTTGTTGGTGGAGGCGGATACCGACAGTCTGCAGGAATTTGTTGATCATACGGGTCTGATACTGCCTCACACGGTCACCGGGGAAGAGGAAGGCGAGGGCCAGCGGGATGCCGAGAAGCAGTTGGCCACGGGCGATGTGCAGCTGGTCGAGGCGGTGATCAGCCCTTCGTCCCGGTTGATCGGACGCACCGCAAACCGACTGAACCTGCGTGAACGTTTTGGGCTGAACATTGTGGCGGTGGCGCGCCAGGGGCATCGGTTGAAGCAGCGCCTGGCGGATATCCGGCTGCGCTCTGGCGATATCCTTCTGGTCCAGGGTTTTGAGGACACCCTGACCGGTGCCCTGCAGACTCTGGGCTGCCTGCCGCTGGCGCAGCGTGGCCTGACCTTCGGGCGGGAAAAGAATCTGGTGCTGGCCGGCGCTCTGTTCGGAGCTGCTATCCTGGCCATCATATCGGGATGGCTGACACCGCCCGTGGCGCTGGTGGCCTGTGCCGTTGCCATGGTACTTGCTCGCCTGCTCGATCCCTCGGAAGCCTACCGCGCCATCGACTGGTCGGTCATTGTCCTGCTGGCGGCGATGATTCCGGTGGGGCGCGCCCTCGAAACCACCGGAGGGGCGGAGGTCATCGCCACGCATATACTGGCGATAGCCCAGGGGCAGGCACCCTGGATGGTGCTGACCATCATCCTGGTAGGCACCATGTTGCTGTCCAATGTGGTCAACAATGCCGCGGCGGCAATCCTGGTGGCTCCCATTGCGCTGGGCATATCGGCCCAGCTGGGACTGGCCTCCGATGCCACACTGATGGCGGTGGCAATCGGAGCCTCCTGTGCGTTTCTGACCCCCATCGGCCACCAGTCCAATGCCCTGGTGATGGAGCCGGGAGGTTATCGCTTCGGAGACTACTGGCGCCTTGGGCTGCCTCTTTCAGTGATCGTCACAGCTGTTGCGGTTCCAGTTATCCTCCTGGTCTGGTCCTAGGTCATCTGACGCGGGTCGAGCTGTCGTATCCATCGGGGGTATAAACGGTGGCTTTTGTCACCGCTGGTTTCATGTCTGTTATCCTTTTCCAAAGCATTTGCCCAGGGATTCGAACCCATGCAATCCGACGATGTAAAAACCAACCTCCTGGCAGAACTGGAGCAGGCCCGTGCCCGCACTGAGCGCCTGATCTGCACTTTGCCGGAAGATAAACTCGATGTGCCGTACCACCCTGGCGTCAATCCGCCGCTGTGGGAGATGGGCCACTCCGCGTTTTTCTACGAGGTCTTCGTATTCAATCTGCTGGATGGTACCCCCAGCTATGATCCTTCCATGGACGACCTCTGGGACTCCTTTCATGTCGAACATCGTGATCGCTGGCGGTCCGACCTGTTTCCGGGCCGTGACAGAACCCTCGCCTACTTCCGCACCATCTATGACCGGATTGCGGAACGCATCCACAGTAAGCCGCTGACGGAGGAGGATCTGTACCTTTACCGCTATGCGGTTTTCCACCAGAACATGCACATTGAATCGCTGATCTGGTGCCGGCAAACGGTGGCGTACCCTGCGCCGCCGGATTACGTCGGCGATCGCCCGGCACCCTCAGAGCCGGTCCCGGGAGACGCGGAGGTGCCCGCCGGTCGCTGGCTCATTGGCATGCCGGGTGTGTCCGAGGCATACGCCCGCGAGGACTTTGCCTTTGATAACGAGAAGCCGTGCTTTGAAGTGGAGCTGGACGCTTTCCGGATCAGCCGGACACTGGTCAGCAATCGGGAATTCCTGGCCTTTGTGGACGATGGCGGCTACCAGCGTCCCGAGCTCTGGTCCTTCGGCGGGCGCAAGTGGCTGGAAACCGAGCAGGATGTAAGCCTGGTTCACGGTCTGGACGAACCGCTGATGCGTGCCCCCAGGCATCCGCTCTACTGGCGCTGGCATGAAAACCACTGGCAAGAGCGGCTGTTCGACCAGTGGCAGCCGTTGAATCCGGATGCCCCGGTGACCCATGTGACCTACTGGGAGGCCGAAGCCTGGTGCAACTGGGCGGGACGTCGCCTGCCGACCGAATACGAATGGGAAGTGGCGGCGCTGGCCAACCGGCCGGGGGAGGTCTTCCGCCGCTTCCCCTGGGGCAATGATGCGCCGACGCTGCAGTATGCTGACATGGATGGCCGCAACCAGGCCCGGAACCCGGTCTGGGACTATCCGGCAGGCGAGAGCCCCTTCGGTTGTCGACAAATGATCGGTTCGGTCTGGGAGTGGACCAGCAACCAGTTCCTGCCCTACGACGGTTTCAAGGTGGACATGTATCCGTTCATGTCGACTCTGCAGTTCGGCGACCACAAGGTGACCAAGGGTGGCAGCTGCGCTACCTCATCGAATCTGATTCGCGGCACCTACCGGCAGGCATACCTGCCACTGCGCAATGACGTCTATACCGGATTCCGGAGCTGTGCTCTCTGATTGCCGGACTCATCCATGAGGTGGCTCGCCAGGGCCACCCCGGTCTCGCTCATGGTCAGATAGGCTTCATTGGCTCCCGCCTCCCGGATTTTCCTGGCTTCGTCGGCAAACATGGTGTGCGCCACGATGTAGCCGGTAAATCCGAGTTTGCGCAGCATGCGAGCGGCGATGAGCTTGCCCTCGATATCGCTCATGGCGAGTACGACCGATTTCAGTGCGGGCATGTGCAGGCCTTCCCAGAACGTGGTGTCCTCGGCATCGGCAAACACCACATTACGCCCCTCTTTCTGGTGCTTTTCGGTTTTCGCCGGATCCGAGTCCAGCCCCATGATCCGTGATTCGTGGGGCTGTAACCAGTCGTAGGCGGCGGTTCCGGTGCGCCCCATGCCCATTACCAGCACCCGGGTGTCCCCCAGGGAAATTGGCTGCTCGTCCGGGTGTCTTTTACGGCTCTCGAACCGCACGATGCGATGGCTGATCTTCTCGTAGATGCTGTGCGCAAACCGGTTAGCGGGAGCCGAGACAAGGAAGGACAGGGAGACCGTGATGGCCAGCGGGACCAGCCACTCGGGCAGGGCGACACTGGCGACAATCAGGCCGAATTCACTGTAGTTGGTCAGTGACAGGGAGGTGAGGAAACTGCTCCTTGCCCGCAAGCGGAAGGCCAGCAGCAGAAAATAGAACAGGACCCCTTTCAGGGGCAGAACAAGACCCGCCACCAAAGCGAAGATCAGGGCCTGCTGGTCGGGCAGGCCACCGATCCCGATCTGCAGGAAAAACCCGACCAGAAAGACTTCCTTGACGCTCCAGAGGGACTTTGCCAGCTCCTGGGAGCGTGGGTGATTCGCCAGCATGGCGCCGAAAATCAGCGCGCCCAGCTCGGAGCTCATGCCCACGGCCTCGAAGCCCAGCCCCCCGAGAACCAGCGCCAGCAACAGGCCGAGCAGGACCAGCAGTTCATCATGCCCACTGGCATCCAGTAGCCGGAAAAGCAGGGGCCGGAGCAGCGGCAGGCCGAAAATCATCAGAGCCCACTGCGACGGGGTTTTGCCGGCGGCAAGGCTCATGACCACCAGGGCAATCAGGTCCTGCATGATCAGGATGCCGATGGCGACCCGGCCATGAAAGGCCCTGAGCTCCCGTTTACTCTCAAGAACCTTGGCCGCGAGCACGGTACTGGAAAACGACAGCGCAATGGCCAGCATGACGGCCGTCGGCCATTCCAGTTCCAGCAGCCAGTAGAGGGGCGGCGCAAATACCACACAGGTAATGGCGAAATGCAGAAGACTGCCCCCGATCACCTCCGGAGAGACAATCGAGCGCAGTTTCAGCTTGAGACCGACCGTGAACAACAGCAAAAGCACACCCAGGTGTGCAATGTGCCCCAGGACATCGGTGGCCTCGATGGTCAGGCCGGTGGCGGAGGATAGCCCGGCCAGAACAAAACCGGCAGTCAGATAACCTACCAGTGGCGGTAACCCGACGGTTTTGACCATCAGGCCCAACACAAAGGCAAAGGAAATCCAGACTGCTTCTGGCATCTTGTGAGCTCTCTTCGGACCGCCGGGAGATCAGGCCTGCTCGCGGGCAATCGCCCGATAAGCGATGTCCTTGCGGTAGAACACGCCATTCCACTGGATCTTGCCGGCCACCTCGTAGGCCCGCTTCTGGGCCTCGGTGACCGTGTTGCCAAGGGCGGTGGCGCACAGGACGCGGCCACCGCTGGTGACGACCTGGCCGTCAGCAAGTCGGGTGCCGGCGTGGAACACTTTCTCGCCGTCGACTTCCGTCTCCGGCAGGCCCGAAATGACATCACCCTTGTTGTAGCTGCCCGGGTAACCCCCGGCCGCCAGCACGATGCCCACAGAGGCGCGGTCGTCCCATTCGGATTTGCACTGGTCCAGCTTGCCGTCGACGGCTGCCTGGCAAAGCTCCACCAGGTCGGATTTCATGCGCAGCATGATCGGCTGGGTTTCCGGATCACCAAAACGGCAGTTGAATTCGATCACCTTGGGTGCACCGTCGTTATCGATCATCAGGCCGGCGTACAGGAAGCCTTTGTAGGGATGGCCCTCGGCGGCCATGCCTTTCACGGTGGGATAGATCACCTCATCCATGATGCGCTGGTGCACGTCGGCGGTCACCACCGGTGCCGGGGAATAGGCGCCCATGCCACCGGTGTTGGGGCCGGTATCACCATCGCCCACCCGCTTGTGGTCCTGGGAGGTGGCCATGGGCAGCACGTGCTCGCCGTCCACCATCACAATGAAGGAGGCTTCCTCGCCATCCAGGAATTCCTCGACGACGACCCGGCTGCCGGCATCGCCGAAGGCATTTCCGGCCAGCATATCGCGGATGGCGTCCTCGGCTTCCTCGAGCGTCATGGCGACAATCACGCCCTTGCCGGCGGCCAGGCCGTCAGCTTTGACTACAATCGGCGCGCCCTGTCCACGCACGTAGGCGAGGGCTTCGTCGACATCGGTAAAGTTGGCGTAAGCGGCGGTTGGAATCTTCTGACGTGCCAGGAAGTCCTTGGTAAAGGCCTTGGAGCCTTCCAGCTGGGCGGCACCGGCACTGGGTCCGAAGATGCGCAGGCCGCGCTCTTCGAACTTGTCCACCACGCCGGCTACCAGGGGGGCTTCCGGGCCGACGATGGTCAGGTTGACGTTGTTGTTGGTGGCGAAGTTGGCCAGGCCCTCGAGATCCATAACGTCGATATCGATATTTTCCAGGCCCGGTTCCCGGGCCGTGCCGGCGTTACCCGGCGCCACGAAGACCTTGTCCGCATCCGGAGACTGGGCAGCCTTCCAGGCCAGGGCATGCTCGCGTCCGCCACTGCCGATTACCAGAATGTTCATGAGCTTGTACCTTGTTAAAGTCGGGGTCAGAAGAAGGCTTTCTTCAGACCCCAATTTCGATCCATCCCCCGGGGTCTGAACAGCCGTTCTGACCCCATCTTCAAACCCGAGGTCAGAAGAAAGCGATCTTCAGACCCCAACTTCAAAAAACCTCAGTGCCGGAAATGCCGCATACCGGTAAACACCATGGCAATGCCATGCTCGTTGGCGGCGTCAATCACTTCCTGGTCACGCATGGAGCCGCCGGGCTGGATCACCGCGGTGATGCCGGCAGCCGCCGCAGCGTCGATGCCGTCCCGGAATGGGAAAAACGCGTCCGATGACATTACCGAGCCCTTCACCTCAAGGCCTTCATCCGCTGCCTTGATACCGGCGATTTTGGCACTGTAGACCCGGCTCATCTGGCCGGCACCGATACCAATGGTGCGGCCGGCCTTGGCATAGACAATGGCGTTGGACTTGACGTACTTGGCCACTTCCCATGCGAACAGCAGGTCATTCAGTTCGGCTTCGCTGGGCTGGCGCTCGGTGACCACTTTCACGTCTTCCATGGCGACCATACCCAGGTCGCGGTCCTGCACCAGCAGGCCGCCGGTCACACGCTTGTAGTCCAGGGCCTTGGCACGCTCGCCATCGAACTCGCCGCAGGCCAGCAGGCGCACGTTCTTCTTCGCGGCAACAATCTCCACCGCTTCCGGTGCCACCGTCGGCGCGATGATCACCTCCACGAACTGGCGATCGATGATGGCTTTGGCGGTTTCGGCGTCCAGCTCACGGTTGAAGGCAATGATGCCGCCAAATGCCGAAGTGGGGTCGGTGGCAAAGGCCAGATCATAGGCCTGGCGGATGTCCGCGCCGATGGCAACACCACAGGGGTTGGCGTGCTTGACGATCACGCAGGCCGGATCGGCGAAGGGTTTGACGCATTCCAGGGCAGCGTCGGTATCGGCCACGTTGTTGAAGGAAAGTTCCTTGCCCTGCAGTTGCTCGGCGGTTGCCACGCAGGCTTCCTTCGGATTGCGCTCGGCGTAGAAGGCGGCGCGCTGGTGCGGGTTCTCGCCGTAGCGCATGTCCTGGACCTTCACGAACTGGGCGTTGAAGGTGCGGGGGAAATCGGCGTTGTCGTTGTCCGGGGTACGGCCGCCCAGGTAGTTGGCGATCGCGCCATCGTAGCCGGCGGTGTGCTCGAAGGCCTTGACGGCCAGGTCGAAGCGGGTGCTGTAGCTCAGCTCGCCGTCGTTGTCATCCAGCTCGTTCAGGATCTGGCGGTAATCGGAGGCATTGACCACGATGGCGACATCGTTGTGGTTCTTGGCCGCGGCGCGAACCATGGTGGGGCCGCCGATGTCGATGTTCTCGATGGCGGTGGCCAGATCGCAATCCGGTTTGGCCACGGTGTCTTCGAACGGGTAGAGGTTTACGACCACCATATCGATCGGGTTGATGCCGTGCTCGGACATGACAGCATCGTCAGTGCCCCGGCGGCCCAGGATGCCGCCGTGGATTTTCGGGTGCAGGGTCTTGACCCGTCCATCCATCATTTCCGGGAAACCGGTGTAGTCGGACACTTCGGTGACCGGAACATTGTTTTCCCGGAGCAGGCGGAAGGTGCCGCCAGTGGAGAGCAGTTCAATGCCGCGGTCGGTCAGGGCACGGCCGAAATCGACAATGCCGGTTTTGTCACTCACGCTGATAAGCGCGCGACGGACGGGGGTGTTAGCCTGGTTTGCCATGGGTCACTTTCTTCGCTGGTCAGATAAGCCGGATGACGTTGCGAGGTTGCAACGACCTCGTTGTAACGAACAAGGGCCTCGCGAACGTGATCCGGGAGGCCCTTTTGGGGTCAGGTCAGATTATAGCAGACCGTACTGCTTGAGCTTCTTGCGCAGAGTGCCGCGGTTCAGCCCCAGCATGGTGGATGCCTTGGTCTGGTTATTGCGGGTGTATTTCATCACCTGCTCCAGCAGCGGGGCTTCCACTTCCGACAGTACCAACTGGTAGACGTCGGTGACGGGTGCGCCATCCAGTTGCGCAAAGTAGTTCTTCAGGGCAACTTCAACGCTGTCACGCAGGGTGACGCTGTTGCCGCTGCTGTTCACCGTCTGCAACTGATGTAGGTCATCGTTGGCCGGGGTGCTCAGGTTGTCGTTTGCCAAAGTCTCAGCGGTCATGCTGCGAATACCTCTCCATTTCGTAAGCCTGCAAAGTACTGTTCGATGCTGTCTTTCTGCTCCAACGCGTCTTCGATGGCGTTGAAGCGTTTGCGGAACTGTCTGCTCTGGTCGTGGGACTGCAGGTACCAGCCCACATGTTTTCTGGCGATACGCACGCCCATCTTTTCGCCGTAAAAGCTGTGGAGCTCGGCCAGGTGCCCGGTGAGGATCTGTTCCACCTCGTCCAGGGGCGGCTCGGGGAGGTGTTTTCCGGTCTCCAGGTAATGGAGTATCTCCCGGAAAATCCAGGGTCGGCCCTGGGCACCCCTGCCAATCAGCAGGCCATCGGCGCCGGTGTGGCTGAGCACCTGCATTGCCTTTTCCGGTGAAGTGATGTCGCCGTTGGCGAACACCGGGATCTGCACCTGCGATTTGACTTCGGCAATGGTGTCGTATTCCGCGTTCCCGTTGTATTTGTCCGCGCGGGTACGACCATGTATGGCCAGGGCCTGAATGCCGGCATCCTGCGCCATCCGGGCAATGACCGGTGCGTTGCGGTTGTCCGGATCCCACCCTGTGCGCATTTTCAGCGTCACCGGAACGTCGACCGCCTCGACGACAGCCTCCAGGATCTCGCGGACCAGAGCCTCATCCTTCATCAGTGCGGAGCCGGCGGCCTTGTTGCACACCTTCTTGGCCGGACAGCCCATGTTGATATCGATGATCTGGGCGCCGAAACCGGCGTTCTGTCGAGCGGCGTCGGCCAGCATCTGCGGATCACCGCCGGCGATCTGGACCGAGCGTGGTTCCGGCTCGCCTTCATGATTCAACCGTGTCCTGGACTTGCGCGTATGCCAGAGCTTGCTGTCCGCTATGACCATTTCCGATACCGCAAGGCCCGCGCCCATCCGTCGGCAGAGTTGCCGGAAGGGGCGGTCGGTCACACCCGCCATGGGTGCAACGATGAGCGGGTTGGGCAAAGTGTACGGCCCGATTTTTGCCGTTGGCAGCATGATCTGAGTCCGTGTCACAGCGGATTGAGCAAGGATCGGAACGGAACGGTTGATCAATTAGTGATCGACCCGATTCCGAAGGGCGCTAATGATACCGTCGGGGGCCCTTCGATTGAAGGGGCTTGACAGTGAAAAAAGCTGATTATTTTTCGTTCTTTCTGGTTGACTTTTGTTCGTTCTGGTGGCTGCCCGGTCATTCGCCAAGTAAATACTTGCTTACGCAATCAGGGGGCGTAGGGACGGAAGTTCAGGTTGTAATTGACCGCATCCCGGCCCGGATCACGGATGCTGATGGCGATGCGCACAGGCGTATCCGTTGGCATGCTGTCCAGTTCCCGGGCCTCACCCGCGAGATACTCGTCAGGGGTGAACACGCTCTGGGCAACGACGTCGCCATTGAGGTTGGAGAAGGTCAGCGCAATAGCCGGAAATGGTTGCCCGAAATCCGCCCGGTTAATGATCACGGCATCCACCAGCAGCTGCCCCCGGTTCTCGGGATCGGTACGAACGACCAGCTTGCGGCTCTGGATGGCGTCAACATTGACCAGGGGTTTGAGTTCACAGCCAGCCAGTTCACAGCCTTTTTCGTAAAATGGTCGTAGCTCGGGTATGGCCGACAGGCGATCGAACTGGAACCATGTCATCTGCGCCACGAGAACACCGAGCAGGGCAATCACAATCAGGCTCCAGAGGATGGTCCGGGCCTTGCCGTCGCGCCCCTTGTTGACCGAGTCGGGTTCACGCCGGAGATCGCTGAACGGAGCCGTCGCGCGCATGGATTCTGCTGCGGGGGCCTCTGTGCGTTCGGGACGGAAGCCGGACTCGACCGGCTCCACACCGGAGGTGTCGGTGGCGCTGAAGGCCGGCTCCGGGGTGGGGCGGTCGGCGCTCCGGCCTGGTTTCCGGGCCGGTTCAGCTTCAGGTTCTGCGGGCCTTGGTTCGAACTGTTCAGGTTCACGCTCAGGTGTTTCGGGCTCAGGTTCGCGGGCAGAGAACGTCGGGGCTGCTTCATCCCGGTAAGGTTGTGACGGGGCCGGCTGTTTGGGTACACCGGGCTGCCGGGGCTTTTCGTCCTCCTCCAGAATCGCTTCGGCCCAGCTTTCGTCCACTTCCTCCGGCTCGGAGTCCTCATCGGCATCGCGGAAGCCGGGCTTCTCGTTCTGGTTAATGGAAAGGAAGCTGTCGCTGAGTTCGTCGTCCGAGAATGACAGTTTTGAGCCGGCGTAACGGCCCTCCTCGGCATCCTCATCGGGGTTGTCGGCAAACACGAAGTCTTCTTCGGTGGTCAGGTCGGAGGGCTTGGCTTCTCCGCCTGAAGGCGCCGGAGGAGAAGAAGGCATGACCCGGTGTTCAAAGGCGTTGAACACCTCCATGCAGTTGCCGCAGCGGACTTTGCCCTTGGCGACGCCAAGCTGTTCATCGGAAACGCGGAAACGGGTATGGCACTTCGGGCACTGTGTCTGCAGGCTGCTCTGGGTCATGCTTCGTTCCTGAAAGCGGCTGTACTACGAGTGTCGGAGTTTAGTCGCTATCGTCCGGTTCGTCATCTGTCCTTGCGTCGTCCTGTGAGGCGTATCCATTCTTCGCGCTGCTCGGGTTCGTCCATGATGAACCAGGGCTCATAGGCCTCCATGACTTCCCGGGCCTGGTTCGACAGGATGCCCGAAAGCACCAGATCGCCGCCGGGCCGGGTCAGCGCTGCCAGGTGGGACGCCAGGCCGATCAGAGGTTGGGCCAGGATGTTGGCCAGCATCACGTCGCAGCGGGTGTCCGGCTCGTCTTCCGGCAGGTACAGGTCCAGTCTGGATTCCTCGACGCCGTTGCGCCGGGCATTCTCTCGGCTGGCCTCCAGGGCCTGGGGATCGGTGTCGACACCTATGACGTGATCGGCACCCAGCAGCAGTGCCGCCAGGCCCAGGATGCCGGAGCCGCAACCATAATCGATGACCTGCTTGCCTTGCACGTCCTGGCCGTCCAGCCATTCCAGGCAGAGCGCCGTGGTTGGGTGCGTGCCGGTGCCGAAGGCAAGGCCCGGGTCGAGCATCAGGTTGGCCGCTTCCGGGTCCGGCGCATCATGCCAGCTGGGCACAATCCAGAGCCGCTCGCCGAATTTCAGGGGCTGGAAATCATCCATCCAGGCCCGCTCCCAGTCCTTGTCTTCCACCAGGATGACCTCGATCTCCGGCAGGGACTGTTGGGTCTGCTGGTGCCAGGCGTCGCGGATGTCCGCGCACAGCTGGTCAATGTCACGATCGGACTGGAACAGTCCGGTCACCGTGGTCTGGCTCCACAGGGGGGTGGTGCCGGGGTCCGGCTCGTACAGGGGCTGGTCGGCGGCGTCCTCCATGGAGACGGCGTCAGAGCCCATCTCCATGAGCAGATCCTCCAGCTGATCCGCACTGTCCGGATCAGCCGGGATCTGGAGTTGTATCCAGGGCATGGTTATTCCCGCATCAGTTTTTCCAGGTAGTGGATGGTGAAGTCTACCTGTTTGAAGCCGCCATCGCGTACCAGTCTCCGATGCAGGGGTTGGTTGGTCTTGATGCCCTCGACCACCATCTCGTCCAGCGCGTTCTTCATGCGCCGGCGAGCGATCTCGCGATCATCGCCCCAGGTAATGAGCTTGGCCACGAGCGAATCGTAGTACGGCGGGACCGTATAGCCGCTGTACAGGTGGGAGTCGACACGGATGCCGTTGCCGCCGGGGGCGTGGTAATGCTTGACCTTGCCCGGGCTGGGCACAAAGGTCTTGGGGTCCTCGGCGTTGATCCGGCATTCGATGGCATGGCCCTGGATGTGGATCTCATCCTGGCTGTACTGCAGCGGCAGTCCGCTGGCAATACGCAGTTGCTCGCGCACGATGTCCACGCCGGTAACCATCTCGGACACCGGGTGTTCCACCTGGACCCGGGTGTTCATCTCGATGAAATAGAACTCGCCGTCCTGGTACAGGAACTCGAAGGTGCCGGCGCCCACATAGCCGATTTCCTTGCAGGCATCGACACAGGCTTTCAGGGTTCTTTCCCGGGATTCGGGATTGACGTTCGGTGCCGGCGCTTCCTCGATCACCTTCTGGTTCCGGCGCTGCATGGAGCAGTCGCGGTCGCCCAGGTGGATGACGTTGCCGTGCATGTCCGCCAGTACCTGAACTTCCACATGGCGCGGCATTTCCAGGAATTTCTCCAGGTACACGGTGGGGTCACCGAAGGCGTTGCGGGCCTCGCTCTGGGTAATCTGGATCGCCTTGAGCAGGGCCGCTTCGGAGTGAACCACCTGCATGCCGCGGCCACCGCCGCCGGAGGCGGCCTTGATCATCACCGGGTAGCCGATCTTCCGGGCAATCTGCAGGGTGCGCTCGTCGTCATCGGTGAGCGGGCCGTCGGACCCGGGCACGGTCGGTACGCCAGCCTTTTTCATGGCTTCGATGGCGGAGACCTTGTTGCCCATCAGGCGGATGGTTTCCGCCTTCGGACCGATGAACCGGAAGCCGCTCTTTTCCACCTGCTCGGCGAAGTCGGCGTTTTCCGCCAGGAAGCCGTAACCGGGATGGATGCCCACCGAGTCGGTCACTTCCGCCGCGCTGATGATGGCGGGGATATTCAGGTAGCTGTCGGTTGCGCTGTTCGGGCCGATGCACACGGATTCGTCGGCAAGACGCACGTGCATCAGTTCCCGGTCCACCTGCGAGTGTACGGCAACGGTGTTGATGCCCAGCTCCTTGCAGGCACGCAGGATGCGCAGCGCGATTTCACCGCGGTTTGCGATCAGAACTTTTTCTAACATGGCCATGAGTAACAATCACCCAGTTCAGGAAATGACGACCAGGGGCTGGTCAAACTCCACCGGCTGGCCATTTTCGACCAGGATCTCAGTTACAGTTCCGGCCTTGTCAGCCTCGATCTGGTTCATCATCTTCATCGCCTCGACGATGCAGACCACGTCACCGACGTTGACAGTCTGGCCAACTTCCACGAACGCCTGGGCGGTGGGTGACGGTGCCCGGTAGAAGGTACCGACCATCGGGGAGTTCAAGGTATGGCCGGAAGGACCGGCCGGGGCCGCAGGTTCTTCCGCAGCGGGAGCCGGGGCAGGCGCGGGGGCTGCTGCCTGGGGTGCCGGTGCGGGCATATGGCTCACGTACTGGGTGCCGGCGGCCTGCTCGCGACGGCGGGAGATGCGGACAGAATCGTCGCCTTCCTGGATTTCCAGTTCCTCGACGTCGGATTCCTCCAGGAGCTCAATGAGTTTCTTGATCTTGCGAATATCCATAGTTAATCCAGTCCCGTTGTGTCTGATCTATCGGTGAATTCGTTGCAGGGCCGCCTGCAGGGCGAGGTCATACCCCTGGCTGCCCAACCCGCAGATAACGCCAATGGCGATATCGGAAAAATAGGAGTGATGGCGGAACGGTTCCCGCGCATGCACGTTGGAAAGATGCACTTCGATGAAGGGGATCCCGGAAGCCAGCACGGCATCCCGGAGAGCGATGCTGGTATGGGTGAAAGCGGCAGGATTGATGATGAGGAAATCCACGCCTTCGGCCCGTGCTTCATGGACCCGCTCGATCAATTCGTACTCGGCATTGGACTGAAGGTGGAGCAAATGATGGCCCTTTTCGGCCGCTTTCGCCTTCAGTCGGTCATCGATGTCCTTCAGGGTCTCGTAACCGTACACCTCGGGCTCACGGGTGCCGAGCATGTTGAGGTTGGGGCCATGGAGCACAAGAATGGTGGACATGATTACGCCTGCCTTGCTGTCTTTTTAACAGGATCGCCGAAAATCACGGCATTTTCCCACAATGGTGCGTGCTTGTTTTCCTCAGATCAACACTTTTTGACAATCTTCCGTGTTGGCCATTGGTCGTAAAAAGACAGCGCTGGCAATCGAAACGGGATCTTTCCGCTGATGACAATCATTGTCGGCAAGGTCAGGGCCGACTTCCATACGACGTTGGTTTCATAGCTGAAGGTAGGGGCGGCGGACCGGGACCGGCCCGCCGGGTCAGGGGCTATCTGCACTTACGCAGTTACGGCCGGCCTTCTTGGAGGCATACAGCGCCCGGTCGGCCTGGTCGCGCAGTTCCTGGGCGGTTTGCTCCGGCTGCAGGGTGGCGACTCCGCAGCTGAATGTCACATTGAACTCGCGATCGCCCGCGCGCTGGCGGAGTTCCGAGAAGCGTTCTCGTATCTCGTTCAGTACATTGCGGGCATCGCTGGGACGGGTGTCCGGCAGGATGACGGCAAATTCCTCACCGCCATAACGCCCAACATGGTCGGTCTTGCGCAGCCGCTGCTTGAAGAACATGGAAAGGCTGCGCAGAACCCGGTCACCGATCGGGTGCCCGAAGGTGTCATTCACCTTTTTGAAGTAGTCGATGTCGATCATGGCGAAGGACAGGGGCTGGTCTTTCTGACGGGCCTTGGCGATTTCCTGGTCCAGCAGATGCAGGGTGTGGGTATGGTTGTACAACCCGGTCAGGCTGTCACGGATCATCAGAGCCAGCATGGAACGGGCCCGCCGGCCACGGTTGTGGATGGTGGCGATCAGGTGCTTGGGATCAATGGGCTTGGTCAGGAAGTCGTCCCCCCCCAGGCTCATGGCATGGAGCTGTTTGCTGACGTCTTCCTCCGCCGAGAGATAGATGATGGGCACGCTGTGGAAGCGGTCCTGCTGGCGGATCACCCGGGCGATCTCCATGCCGGTGCAGCCGGGCATGTACATGTCCAGAATGATGATTTCCGGGGAGAACTCATCCAGGGCATGAATGATCTGCATTGGGTCGGTGATGATATGAGCCGTCATGCCGGCCCGCTTCAGCACTGTTTCCATGTACTTGGCCTGGGCCCGGGAGTCATCCAGCACCAGCACTCGATAGGGCTCAACGGTATTGCCGTGGGTGTAGGTCTCGATTTTCTCGATCAGCTGGCCGGGGTCGACCGCCGGGTAGAAGAACTCCTCGCCCCCGCACCGTGAGGCCCGGAGGCGGGTTTCGATGGAACCATCTTCGTCACTCACGAAAATGACCGGAATCGGTGTTTCGTGACGTTCCTGAAGATGCTCGATGATACCGATACCGGCATTCGCGCTGCCGCCGAAATTCACATCCATCAGGATGGTTTCCGGTTTGCTCAGGGCACAGGCTTCCATCAGGGCATCCGCAGTGGAAAAGGCCGAGGCCCGGAAGCCGAAAAACTCCAGTTGTCGGATCAGGCGTGCGGCCATCTCCTCATTTCCCAGCGCGACGTAGATCGGAGTCCGCCGGTATTGCAGTGGGGCGTCGGTCTTGTCCTGGTCGGTGCGGCGCAGGGTGCTCTGACACAGGTGTTCCATGGCATCCTGAAGCTGCGGCCACAGCGCCTCGTCCGGAGAGCTGTCTGCGGGCCAGCGGGCCATGAGGTCGAGCGCTTCCTGGCCGGCTTCCGCGTGGCCGTCCATCTCGAAACGCTGGGCGTAGCGCACCAGCTTGTCGGTGGCGCTGACCAGTTCGGCGCGGTGGGAGGCTGCCAGGCTGTGGTCGGAATGGATCTTCTGCCAGGTGTCCAGGACAACCCGTGCCTGGGTGGTTACGCGTCGGGCAAAGTGCTGTCTGAGTTTTTCTTTCTGGCTTTGGTCGTTCATGTTACTCCGGCCCGTCCCTACACATTATGTCCGCCCCGCCCGGTGGGGACGATTTTTTTAACCTTGGTGCTGTTACAGAGTCTATAGTGTTTAAAGTGGTCGGCGCAGGTGGCGCAATGTAAATGTTTGTCAACTCTGGGGTGCAGGTCACAGTTGCTGCGTCGACTGTTGCAGCCCCTCCGGAGCAATTCCTTATGGCATGGAAGCAGAGTCCGCAGTCTGCGCGGAACCAGGCGGGGATGATTACCCTCCGTACCCTGCTGCTGCTTTTTACCGGTAGCCTGCTGGTGTTTGTGCTCGTGGCTGGCTTCGTGACCAGCTTTAGCCATTTTCGGGGCTATGTGTCCGAGCAGCTGACGGGCCATGCCCGGGACGGCGCCACGGCCGTCGGGCTGTCCCTTTCAAATGCCATCGACGGGAGTGATCCGGTGGCCTCAGCGTCCCTCATCGACGCAGTGTTCGACAGCGGCCGGTACCTCAGGGTCATCTACCTGGATCACAAGGGCGAAATCATCGCCGGGCGCAGGAAATCCCTGGACCAGATCGGTGTGCCTGCCTGGTTCCGTTCGGTGGCGGATCTGCCGCTTCCGGTTGCCGAAGCAGAAGTGGTGCGGGGCTGGCGCAGACTCGGGACAGTCCAGGTGGTCAGTGACCCGGGCCGCGCTTACCGGGACCTCTGGCGCATTGCCAGCGGGCTTGTGGTTGCCATTCTGGTGATAGGAGTCCTGGGGCTGTTTGTCCTCTTTATGCTCCTGACACGTACTCTGCGCCCGCTGGCAGCCCTGGAGGAGCAGGCGAAGGCGCTCGGCAATCGGGATTTCCGGCGCCATGTCACCATCCGTTCGACCCGAGAGCTGAATCAGGTGACTGAGGCGATGAACCAGATGTCCGATGATCTCGGGCACCTGTTTGAGGGCCAGGCCAGACTGATCCAGCATCTGCGCCGGCTGAACAATGAGGATCCTGTCACCGGGCTGGCCAGTCGCAGTGCCTTTGATCAGCGTCTCAAGGTCGAAGTCGAATCGGAGGAAAAGTCGGCACCGGGAATTTTGATCCTGATCCATTTGTGGGACTTTGCCGGGTTTAATCAGGCCTTTGGCCGTGCCGAAGGGGATCGCCTTCTGATGCGCATTGCCAGCGAGCTGGACCGTTTCATGGCCCGGCATGCGGGCAGTTTTGCCGGCCGCCGGACCGGGGCTGATTTCGCTATCTACCTGCCGGGCGCCATGCCCGCTGATGGCAGTGTCTGGTGTCGGGGCCTTGTCGAAGAACTGGACAGTATCTATGCCGACCTGGCCTCATCCATGATAGTGGCGGTGCATGCCGGGCTTGCCAGGGCCAGGGTGGGCAGAAGTGCCCGAGAGTTGATGTCTGCTGCCGACGAAGCCCTCAGGAAGGCCCAGGCCCTGGGCGAAACCGGTTGCCAGTTGGCCAATGGAGAGCAGGAACATCACCACAACCAGGAGACCTGGCGGGTGATCCTGACCGAGGCGATACGCAAACAGCGGTTCTCACTGTGGCTGCAACCGATGATCAGTGAACACACAGAGTCACCACTGTATTACCAGGTGTTTTCCAGGCTGGAAACGCCGGAAGGTGAGCTCAAGGCCAGCGTCTTTGTGCCCATGGCAGAGCGGTTCGGGCTGGTTGAGCAGATCGACCGGCTGCTGATGCAAAGAGTACTGGAGAGGCTGGCCGCCAAGCCCGGCCAGGAGCTGGCGGTATCCTTGGCAGGTGCATCGGTGGCCAGCGAGGCGTTCCGCGAGGATCTGCTGGCGTGGCTGGAGCAGGCTGGCGACAGCGCCCGGCAGCTGTGGATCGGGATCTCCGAGCAGACCATCCATCATCACCGCACCGCGGCGGGTCTGCTGGTGCGGGCTCTGGGCCGGATCAATGTGCCGGTGCTGGTGGACCGGTTCGGGGTGGGAGGCGTACCCTTCAGCTATCTCAGGAATCTGAGGTTTCAGGCGCTGCGTATCGATAACAGCTTTATCCACGATATCGACAGTCACGAGGAAAACCGTTTCTACCTGGAATCGGTGATCGGCATAGCGCACCGGCGCGGCGTCCGGGTCTTTGCCACCGGCGTGGAAACGGCTGCGGAGTACTCGGAACTCTGCAAGCTGGGTATCGATGGCGCCATGGGGTACCATTTGGGTCGACCATTCGCTGCTGACCAACAACCGCAAGGGGATTAGGAGTCTTATGCCAGGCAAATTCAGACAGTTCTTCAGGGATCGGAAAGAGGACGTTCAGGATTACGCCGGAGGCAGCGGCGTAATCGGCCGGTTCATCATCGCGGTGCTGGTGATCTACCTGCTGGCGGCCATTGTCGTCGGAATCTACTGGAGCAGCGAACCTGATACCTTCTCCGTGCGCGAGAACACCCGGACGGTGGCCAACACCATGGAGCGAGAACCGGTCACCGGTTTCGCTACCACAACCACAATGATCCGTATTGCCGAAACCCTGCTGGACAAACCCGGTGGCTACATCTCCAACGACATTTTCCCACCGGGATTATGGCTGGATAACATCGCCAACTGGGAATTTGGTGTGCTGGTCCAGCTTCGCGACCTGTCCCGGGCGATGCGCCGGGACATTGCACGGTCCCAGAGCCAGTCCGCCGAAGATCCCGATCTGGTTATCGCCGAGCCCCAGTTCCACTTTGACAGCCAGAGCTGGGCGATCCCGTCTACCGAATCGGAATACCGTCGCGGGATCAGCGCGCTCAAGCGTTACCTGAACCGTCTGTCCGCCCCGGAGCAGGCCGACGCCCAGTTCTTCGCCCGGGCCGACAACCTCAACAGCTGGCTGGCGGATCTGGAGACCCGGCTGGGCAGCCTGTCCCGCAATCTGGGAGAGAGCGTCGGTAAGGCGTCCGTTTCGGATGCGGTTGCCAACGTGGATGCCGACAATCCGCTGGCCGAGGAAACCGGGGGTACCGAAGTGCAGACACCCTGGACCAAAATCGATGATGTCTTCTATGAGGCCCGTGGCAGTGCCTGGGCGTTGTTGCACATCTTCCGGGCTATCGAGGTGGACTTCCGCAAGGTGTTGCAGGACAAAAACGCTATGGCCAGCGTGAAGCAGATCATCATCGAGCTGGAGGGCACCCAGGGCGAGATGTGGAGCCCGGTGATCCTGAACGGTAGCGGCTTCGGCGTGCTGGCCAACCATTCCCTGACCATGGCCGCCTACCTGTCCCGCGCCAACGCGGCAATCAGCGATATGCGGGATCTGTTGTCACGGGGCTGAGGCAGTCCCGTTTCCGAGCACAAAAAAACCGGGTTCAAGGACCCGGTTTTTTGCATCTGACGTGTCTTGCCGATCAGCCCTTGTAGGCGTTGATGGCGTCTTCGATGGCTTTCTTGGCGGCTGCGGCGTTGTCCCAACCCTGTACTTTGACCCACTTGCCCGGCTCGAGAGTCTTGTAGTTCTCGAAGAAGTGGCGGATCTGATCGCGCAGCAGTTCTGGCAGGTCGTCGATTTCCTTCACATCGTGATAGGAGGTGGTCAGCTTGTCGTGGGGCACGGCAACCAGCTTGGCATCGCCACCCGCTTCGTCTTCCATGTTCAGAACGCCGACCGGGCGGGCACGGATGACAGAGCCCGGTTGTACCGGGTACGGGGTGACCACGAGTACGTCCAGGGGGTCGCCGTCGTCGGCCAGGGTGTGGGGGATAAAGCCGTAGTTGGCCGGGTAGAACATCGGGGTGGCCATGAAACGGTCTACCAGCAGGGCGCCCATGTCTTTGTCCAGTTCGTACTTGACCGGGGAGCTGTTGGCCGGAATCTCGATGGCAACGTAGATGTCTTCAGGCGGGTTTTTGCCTGCGGGGATGTTGTCGAATTGCATGTGCGATCCTTCCTGATACGTTGAGGTACGTTTAACTGCGGCTAAAAAGTGGGCGCAATTATACGGGAGTCTCTTGCAGTTCGAAACTAAACCTTGGTCGGCGTGATTGTTGGTCCTGGACTCGTTCTGGCTTGGGAGCAAGCGGCAATCTGACAAGGCCTCCCGAAAAACGCCCGTGAATACGTCCCTGTAGGGCTCGGTCGCGCCATCCATGGCGCTCCACGTTTTCGGGAGGCCTTGTCAGATTGCCGCCCGAACTATCTTCGAGTGCCCATTAAAGAAATAATCACTGCGCCTTTGGAGGCTTGCACTGAAAGTGTGGGGGCCGTATCAGGGGCATTTCCAAAACTGTGCGGAGCCATGGATGGCGGAGCTCAAGCGTCACAGGGACGTGCCGAAGGAGCGTGTTTTGGAAATGCCCCTGATATGGCCCCTCCCCCAAATCCAGAAGGCTACAACTTGATTTGCTTGGCAATCAGCTCCTTCATAATCTCCGTCGTACCGCCTCCGATGGACAGGATCTTGGCGTCTCGGTACAGCCGCTCCACCACTGACTCCCGCATGTAACCCATGCCGCCGAACAGCTGCACCGCCTCCCGGGTGACTTTCTCGCAGACGTCCACCGAGAAGTTTTTGGCCATGGCCACCTGCTTGATCGGGTTCTTGTCGGCCTGCATCAGGGCTGCGCAGCGGTAGGTGTATTCCCGGGCCACGTCGATCTGGGTGGCCATGTCCACCAGCTTGTGGCGGGTCACCTGGAAGCCCGCGACGTTGCGACCGAATGCCTCGCGTTGCCGGGTATAGTCCAGAGCGGCCTCGTAGGCGAGTTGGGCGGTCATATAGGCCATGATGGACAGCATCAACCGTTCGGCCAGGAAGTTGCTCATGATGGCGATGAAGCCGGCGTTCTCGGCGCCGATCAGACGGTCAGCGGGTACCCGGCAGTCCTGGAAGAAGAGTTCGGCGGTGTCGCTGGCCCACCAGCCCATCTTGCGGAGTTTCTTGCCGGTGGAGAAGCCCGGCATGTCGCGGTCGATGAGCAGCAGGCTGATGCCGCCGTGGCCTTCGCCGCCGGTGCGCACGGCGACGGTGTAGTGATCGGCGCGCATGCCGCTGGTAATGAAGGTCTTGCTGCCGTTGACGATGTAGTGGTCGCCTTCCCGGACGGCGCGGGTTCTGAGGTTGGCCACGTCGGAGCCGCCGCCGGGTTCGGTGATGGCCAGGGCGGAGATTTTCTCGCCGCGCAGGACCGGGGGCACGATCTGTTCCCGGATTTCCGGTTTGGCCCATTTCGCCACCGGCGGCAGGCCGATGTCCAGGGAACCCAGGCCCGCGACCAAGCCACCGGAGGTGGAACGCATGAGTTCCTCGGAGACGGCCACCTTCAGGAAGATGTCCCCTTCGCCGGTGCCGCCCAGGGCTTCCGGAAAACCGATGCCAAGCAGGCCGGCGTCCCCCGCCTTTTTATACAAGTCCCGGGGAAATTCGCCCGCCTCCTCCCAGTCGTCGATGTGTGGCAGGACGTGGGTTTCGATAAATTTCCGGGCACTGAGGCGTGCCTGTTCGTGGATGTCGTTGAAGTATTCGGACACGGTCGGGCTCCCTGTGGACAATCGTGAATGGGGGCAGTGTCACCCAAAATCAGAGACCAAGCAAGCGCTTGGTTTGTGGTTTGGGCCAAACAAAAAGGGCTGGCCCGGAAAGCCAGCCCTTGAGGTAGTCCCCGGTCAGGCGCCCTTGCGGGGAATACTCTTGACGCCTTCGCTGGCGCCCAGCAGCAACAGGTCGGCCGGGCGGCGGGCAAACAGACCGTTGGTGACCACGCCGACGATGTTGTTGAGCTGTTCTTCCACATGGATCGGCCGGGAGATATCCATATTGTGGACGTCGATGATGATGTTGCCGTTGTCGGTAACGACACCTTCACGGTACACCGGGTCGCCGCCAAGCTTGACGATTTCCCGGCCGACATGGCTGCGGGCCATGGGGATGACTTCCACCGGCAGGGGGAAGCTACCCAGGATTCCAACCATCTTTGATTCGTCGGCGATGCAGATAAAGGTCTTCGCCACTGCCGCCACGATCTTTTCCCGGGTCAGTGCAGCGCCGCCGCCCTTGATCAGTTCCAGGCGTTCGTTGGTTTCGTCGGCACCGTCCACGTAGAACTCCAGTTCGCCGGCGCTGTTGAGGTCATACACCGGAATGCCGTGGCTCTTCAGGCGTTCGGCGGTGGCTTCGGAGCTGGCCACGGCGCCATCGAACTCGTTTTTCAGCTCGGCCAGCATGTCGATGAAGAAGTTGGCGGTGCTGCCGGTGCCCACGCCGACGATGCTGTCGCTTTCGAGGCGGGGGGTGATGTAGTCCACGGCGGCTTTGGCCACGGCCTTCTTGAGTTCGTCCTGGGTCATGTCGGGCTCCGTCTGCAATTCCGGATGAAATTTAAGGTCATTATAGCGGCCTGAGGAGTCTGCTTATAGACGGCTGCCGTGCAAACTTTCTACACTGTCGGTTTTTCCCGCACATTCACCAAGCAACCGGAACCACTATGCCGCAACGCTACATCAAGAAGATACTCGATGCGCGCGTCTATGACGTGGCCATCGAAACACCCCTGACTGAAGCCCGTAGCCTGTCCAAGCGCTGTACCAACAACATTATGCTCAAGCGCGAAGATCTTCAGCCGGTGTTTTCCTTCAAGATTCGCGGCGCCTACAACCGGATTGCCCAGCTGTCCGAAGAGCAGAAAGCCAAGGGCGTAATCTGCGCGTCCGCCGGCAACCATGCCCAGGGCGTGGCCATGTCCGCGAAGGAACTGGGCATCAAGGCGGTGATTGTGATGCCCCAGACCACGCCGGACATCAAGGTGAAGTCCGTGCGGGACCGGGGCGCCAAAGTGGTACTCAAGGGTGACGCCTTTGATGAGGCCGCAGCCCACGCCCAGGAACTGATCAAGAAGCACGGCTATACCTACATCCCGCCCTTCGATGATCCGGATGTCATCGCGGGGCAGGGCACCGTGGCCATGGAAATGATGTGGCAGTTCTCCCAGCCCCTGCACGCGGTCTTTATCCCGGTGGGCGGCGGCGGCCTGATCGCCGGCATGGCCGCGTACATCAAGTACCTGCGTCCCGAGATCAAGGTGATTGGTGTCGAGCCGGAAGACTCCAATTGCCTGCAGGCGGCCATGAAAGCCGGTGAGCGGGTGATCCTGGATGAAGTCGGGATTTTTGCCGACGGGGTGGCAGTACGCCAGATTGGCGAGGAGCCCTGGAATGTCTGCAAGGACCTGGTAGACGAGGTGATCACGGTTACCACCGACGAGATCTGCGCCGCCATCAAGGATGTGTTCGAGGATACCCGCTCCATCGCGGAGCCGGCCGGGGCGCTTTCCATCGCCGGGCTCAAGAAGTACGTGGAGCGCGAGCAGCTGGAGGGTGAAAACCTGGCTGCGGTCCTCAGCGGCGCCAACATGAACTTCGACCGCCTGCGCTACATCTCCGAGCGCACCGAGATCGGTGAGAAGCGCGAGGCCATTCTCGCCGTCACCATCCCGGAGAAGCCGGGGGCGTTCAAGACTTTCATCAATGCCCTGCACAAGCGCAGCATCACCGAATTCAACTACCGGTATGCCGACGCCCGGAAAGCGGTGATCTTCGTGGGCATCCAGATCCAGGCCGGCGGCCATGGCCGGGACGAGCTGGTGCAGGAACTGCGGGAAAGCGGCTACTCCGTGGTCGACCTGACCGACAGTGACCTGGCCAAGCAGCACATTCGCCACATGGTCGGTGGCCATGCCCCGAGCATCAGTAACGAGAAGGTCTACCAGTTCGAGTTCCCGGAGCGTCCGGGCGCGCTGCTCAAGTTCCTGATGTCGCTGGGGACCCGCTGGAACATTTCGATGTTCCACTACCGCAACCACGGCGCCGCCTATAGCCGGGTTCTGCTGGGCGCCCAGGTGAACGATGACGAGGAGCCGGATTTCGAGAAGATGCTCGACAAGGTCGGTTTCCGGTATGAAAACATGACCGACAACGAAGCCTACCGGTTGTTCCTTGGTGCGGGTAACGGTCAGAGCTCCTGATTGGGAGTAGGATCCAGGTGCGAGGGGCGTTCCGAAACACGCTCCTGGCGGCACCCCTCCGGGGGCCAGCCTGCAATCACAGATTGCAGGTCGTTCGTCTGTCGCATGAAGCTTCGCTTCATAAGCGCTCGGCCTCACCCATGTGACGCTTTAGCTCCGCCATCCATGGCTCCGCACAGTTTCGGAACGCCCCTCGCAGTCTGAATCCCAGAGTTTGGCGATTCTTACCGAATTTTAATCAGTCAAAAATTGTAAAATCAGAGTTAAGTGTTAGTCTTTCGTCTAATTCTCGGAAGCGAGAATAGTTGACTGATTTTCCGATAATTTACCAACCGCGTTCGAGGAAGAATAAAAATGGGTGGCAAGCCTGACATCATCAAAGCCATCGTGCTGATTTTTGCTGTCGGCCTTGTAGTAACCGGATTTACCTCTATCCATGCCTCGGAAGACAAGCCTCGTTATCAGGATAACGTGACCATCAGCGCGCTTCAGGCCGGGGCAGGCCGCCTGAACCGGTAACAGCGCCGGTCCGTCACCACGCTGTGCAGGGGCACATCCCAGGGCTCTATCGGCAGTGCTTTCACTTTCTGGAAATCATGGGCCAGGCCGATCAGCTTGGGGGCCAGCCGTGGCCGCAGCCGGCTGAAGGCAAAAGTCCGGTCATAGAATCCTCCGCCCATACCCAGGCGCCCGCCATTCTCATCAAAGCCCACCAGTGGAAACAGTACCGCATCCAGCGCCCAGGCCGGGCGACGCAGCCCTTTGCTGAACGCGGGCTCGGCAATACCGAAACGGTTTGCGGTCAGTTCCACCCCGTCGTAGTAGGGGCTGAACACCAGTTTGCCGGTATGAATCGGATGCAGCACCGGCAGATAGAAATTGACACCCTTACGCCGGGCGATGTCCATGTAGAGATGGGGATCGATCTCGCCGTCGTTGGGCAGATAAACGGCCACGTGCCGGGCTCGGTGCAGGTCCGGGTTCTTGAGCAGGTTCAGCGCCAGGTATTCCGAGGCCTGCATTTGTTCTTCGAATGACAGCGAGCGCCGCCGCTGGCGCAGGTGTTTGCGCAGCTGGCTTCGGTTCAGGTTATCAGGGTGGGATTCGAACGGTTGGGGAGGAACAAACTTGCTCAAAATAAAGCTTCCCGGGCTGCCGTTATCGGATGTGGCCCTTGAACCCAGAGTTCAAGGTCGGTGGCCGCTGTGACATATTAGGCTTTCCCCTGTCGGGGACGTGCTCACAATGCCCTGAAGTAGCCACCTGGGTAGTGCGCATCGGCTCGAGGACGTATCCGACCATCGCGAACAGCCCAGGAAGTTGATCTCATTATACGGGCAGGTCCGGGGCCAATTGCAACACCTGATCCGGAATCAGTGACCCGTATTTTCCCCGAGGGCATCATCGAGCTTGCTGTCCATGGCCTTGAGAATCGAGCTGGTGGCGTCGGACATGGAATCCTGCTCCAGCAGCTCGTGGGTAATGTTCAGCGCTGCCATCACGGCAATGCGTTCAACGCCGAACACCTTGCCGCTGGAACGGATTTCCCGCATTTTGTGGTCCAGATGCCTGGCGGCGCGAATCAGGGCTTCTTGCTCTTCTTCCGGGCAGGCAACCAGGTATTCCTTGTCGAGAATCTTCACCTCAACGGTGGTGGATTGCTTAGACATCAGTGGTGCTCCAGTGCCCGCAGGCGGCCAATCATGGCTTCGATCTTGTTTTTGGCAAGATCGTTCTTGTGTACCAGCTGGGCCCGCTCCCGGTTCCAGTCGTCCTGGAGCTCCCGCAGCATGGCGTTATCCCGCTCCAGTTTCTGACAGCGTTCGATCAGCTTTTCCAGCTTGTCCGCTAATGCCTGTACTTCGGACTGTTCCATGGCGTGCCCAACATCGATTGTTATGAATGCAAATAACTATAAGTGTGGACGCTAAGTCGGTCAATTTACAGGGTTGTCATAGCAGCCCGGGCGTGACGGCGATCACTGCCCGCTGATCTCCCCGAGACCCTGGGTGCGGGTCCTGCGCCAGGTGCCGAACGCCGGCAGCAGGCCGACCAGCGCGGCCGCGGCCGGTACGGTTGCGAGCAATGCCCATTCGGTCGGGTTCAGGGGCCGGAGTGTCAGGTTGATGCCGTAGTTGTCCAGTAGCCAGGGAGCAATGCTCGTGAGCAGGGCGGCACCCACCGCCAGCGCAAGCAGGCAGGAGACCAGCGCCAGGGCAACACATTCGATCACGTGCAGGGAGGCCACCAGCCCCGTTGACGCGCCGGTGGCGCGGAGGACCGCGATCTCATGGGCCCGCTGGGTCTGCAGTGTCAACAGTACTGCCACCAGTCCCGCCAGGCTGGTAATGACCACGAAGCCGGTAATACCCAGCAGGGCTTTTTCAAATTGCCCCATCAGGCGCCACAGTTCGCTCAGGGCAACGCCGGGGAGAATGGCGGACAGGGGCTCTTCTGCCGACTGGTTCAGGGCGCGCTGGAGCTGAAAGGTGAGCACAGGGGACTTCAGCCCCACATAGGCGGCTGTGATGGCGTCCGGGGTAAAGGTCATCCCCTGGGCTTTTTCCAGGGTCAGGGTTCGGCCCGGAAGGGCCACGCCGGATTCCCAGCCCACGTGCATGGCCTCCATGCCTCCCAGGCTGATGTACACCGCCTGGTCGACCGGGGTGCCGGTGGACTCCAGAATGCCGGTGATCCGGAACGGAGTGTCCTCGTGGTTGGAGAAACTGGTCCTGCCGCCGCCGTGGGACAGGATGATCTCTTCGCCGGGCTGGTGCCCGAGCTCCCGGGCCACGCCGGCACCGAGCACGACGTGGAACACGTCACTGAACCATTCGCCTTCGGCCAGGATGACCGGCTGGTCCTGGCCATAGCGGAAGTGTTCGGGGAAGTTGCTGTCCGTGGCCACTACCCGATAGCCCCGGTAACTGTCGCCCAGGGAAATTGGAATCAGCCAGTCAATTCGTTGGTCTTCCTGAAGTTTCTGGAAGGTGGACCAGCGGATATTGTTGGTGGCATCGCCAATGTGGAACACGGTGTACAGCAGCAGGTTCAGCTGGCCGCTGCGGGCCCCGACAATCAGATCGGTGCCGCTGATGGTGCTGGTGAACGACTGCCGGATTTCGGTGCGCAGGTACTGAATGCCTAGCAGAAGGCTGACACTCAGGGTGAGGGTCAGGCACACCAGGGCCAGGACACGGCGCCGGTGCCAGAGGCTCGCCAGGGCCAGGGAAAAGGCCAGCCCGGTTTTCATGATTCACCTCCCAGATGGACCTGATGATGGAAATGGCTGCTCAGGCTGCGGTCATGGCTGACAAAAACCACCGAGGCGTCCCGTTCGTTGGCCAGACCAAGCAACAGGTCCAGGAAGCGGTCCCGGTTATCGGAATCCAGCGCGGAGGTCGGCTCGTCCGCGAGGATAATGCCGGGGCTGCCTATCAGTGCCCGGGCCGCGGCAATCCGTTGCTGCTGCCCGATGGAAAGGCGGGTGACCTTGCGATGCCAGTGATCCTCGGGGATGGCCAGTAACCTGAGCAGCTCTTTGGCAGCGGAGTCGGGGTCGGGCCGGGTTTGTGCAAGACGAACGCGGGACAGGCGACAGGGCAGGGTAACGTTCGCCAGGGCGCTCAGGTAGGGCACCAGGTTGAACTGCTGGAAAATTACGCCGATATGGTCGGCGCGGAAACGGTCCCGTGCGCCTGAGCCCAGGTACTGCAGTTCGGAATCGAGAATGCTCACCGAGCCGGAGTGGGGTACCTGCATGCCGGATAACAGGCTCAGCAGCGTGCTTTTGCCGCTGCCGCTGGCGCCTTGAAGGAACAGGTGTTCTCCGCGGGGGATGGCCAGATCCGGAAAACGGAGCATGGGTTGAGTCGCGGCCCATTGGAAGCCAAGGTCCCGGGTCTCAAGGGCAAGCTCCCCCTCGTTAGCCCTATTGTGGTGGGTTTCTGTCGTGCTGGTCATGTTGGTGATCGTCGTCCCCAGTGTATGATACTTGCTGGTCCGGAATCTGAACCCCAGGAGTAACCTTGTTGATGTTGTTCCATGCCTTCCCTTCGTATCGTTTCGTCAGCCTGGTCCTGGCGGCCTTGCTCGGATTTGCCTCCGTCTCCATGGCCGCGGAGCCCCGTGAGATTGACTGGCTTGAACTCATGCCCGCCGAGGATCTGGCGCTGCTGGAAAATATGCCAGAAGTCGAGCACGAGGGCGATGGCCCGACCATCCTGCCCGATGAAATCATGACCGGGCGTGTGGTTCCGGAAATGGGTAACGTGGAGGGGCGGATTCCCGGCTTTGTCGTGCCACTGAAAACCACCAACGACATGAAGATCCTGGAATTCTTCCTGGTCCCCTATTACGGCGCCTGCATCCATGTGCCACCGCCCCCGCCCAACCAGATTATCCACGTGAAATACCAGGAGGGCTTCTATCTCGAAGCCCTGTATGACCCGGTATGGATCGAGGGCACCCTGGTGATCGATCGCACCGAGAATGAGATCGGCACCTCCTCCTACTCCATGGTTGCCAACAGCGTGACGCCCTACACGGAGTAGGTTATTGTCGGAGTTCGATGGTTCGTTCGCCATGCTCCAGGCGTGTTGCGCCCTGTGACGTGGCGCCGGCCCACTGCGCCTGCAGGTGCTCAAGGCGTTCAAACCGGGTGGTCAGCGGGGTGGTCAGGGTACTGGCATCCTGCACGCCGGGGCATTCCAGTGTCTGGATGACTTCAAAGGCCGAATGGCCGCCACCGTGATCCCCGTGGTCGTCTTCTCTGCCCTCGTGTTCCTGTTCCTGGCCGCTGTGATGTACATCCGAGCTGATCACGGAGCAGGTGCCGTCCGGGGTATTGATCAACGGTGTTCCGGCGAACCAGTCGTTCGCTTCATTCAGTGCCTGGCTCTGGGCTTCGGTTCTGACTTCATGCTCGAAGCCCACCACGTTGTAGGCGGGTGAGGCAAACATAACTTCTACCTTGCTGCCATCAACCGCGAACGACAGTTCGGCGTGTCCGTGCTGGTGGGCGCCGGGGTTTTCGCCGGAAGTGGCTGCGGCGGCGAGTAGGGTCAAGGGCAGCAAAAGCAATCGGTATCCGGGTCGTTTCATCATGCTCTCCAGTCGATGATGTTATGTTATAACATATTGTGGTTTCCCGGCAGCAAAAGCAAGCGGCAAGTGCCTTGGTGTCGCCTGAATGCTAGGATAGGAACTTCATTCAACAACACAGGATTGTCTTGATTCATGTCCGAATCCGACACCTCTTCCGGCGCCGCCCGCGCTGCAGAATTCGAACGCTGGGCCAACGTCTTTACCGCCCACCAGGCCTTCAGCCACCCCTCAGAGCTCCACGGCGCACTGTGTGGTCGGCTCGCCGCCGGTTCCCGTATCCAGGAACCTGAATGGCTGAGCATGGTGTGCGAGCATATGGGTCTCCCGGAAGACGCAGCTGAAGAATCCGACGACCTGGCGCCCTTCATGAATAAAGCCTACGAACAGACCCTGGCGCTCTTGCAATCGGCCGACATGAGTTTCCATCCTTTACTACCGGATGACGATTACGCCATTGAGCAGCGGCTGGAAGCGCTGGTGGCCTGGGTCCGCGGATTCCTCGAGGGCATGGCCCTGACCGCCGGAGAATCTCTGGGGCAGGCTCCGGACGAGATCCGGGAACTGATTGAGGACATGGTAGCGATCAGCCAGCTGTCCGAGGATGAGGAAGCGGACGAAGAAAGCGAACAGCAGCTGCTGGAAATCACCGAGTATGTCCGGCTCGGGGCCCTGGCCGTATTTACCGAATTCAATGCCCCGGAGAAGCCGGCCTCCGATTCGCCGACCCTGCACTGAGCCGGGTCCAGAACTATGGGAGAATCTATGTCGTCCATGATACCCGTCAAGGAGTTCGCCGAGCGCCGCCGCAAGCTGATGGAGCGCATGGCGCCGGACAGTATTGCCATCCTGCCAGCGGCCCCGGAGCGGGTGCGTAACCGGGATGTACTCCATCCCTTCCGGCAGGACAGTGACTTCCAGTATCTGACCGGCTTTGGTGAGCCCGAGGCGGTGCTGGCCCTGATTCCCGGTCGTGAACATGGCGAGGCGGTGCTGTTCTGCAAGGAACGCCACCCGGAGAAAGAGCTGTGGGACGGTTTTCTATGCGGTCCCGAAGGCGCCATCGAGCGGTTTGGTCTGGACGATGCCTTCCCGATTTCGGATATCGACGACATCCTGCCGGGCATGATCGAGGGCCGCAGCCGGGTCTATTACCCCCTCGGCAAGGATCAGAGCTTCGATCACCGGGTCATGGAGTGGGTCAAGACCATCCGCAGCAAGGTGCGCACCGGAGCCCATCCCCCCGGGGAGTTTGTGGCCCTGGAGCATCTGCTCCACGATCTGCGCCTGTACAAGAGCTCTAACGAGATCAAGGTGATGGCCAAGGCCGGCAAGATCAGTGCGGAGGCCCATCGCAACGCCATGAAACGGGCGCGCCAGGGTGGTTTTGAATACAACCTGGAAGCCACCCTGATCCATACCTTTATGGAGCACGGTGTCCGGTCCACCGCTTACCCGTCGATCGTGGGCAGTGGCGCCAATGGCTGCACCCTGCATTACATCGAGAACAGCGCACCCCTGAAAGAAGGGGACCTGGTGCTGATCGATGCCGGCTGTGAGCTGGAATGTTACGCCTCGGACATTACCCGCACCTTCCCGGTCAGCGGCAAGTTCAGCCCGGAGCAACGTGCTCTGTATGAGGTGGTGCTGGCGGCTCAGTACGAGGCGATTGACGCTGTTCGGCCGGGTAACCACTGGAATCATGCCCATGAGGCGGCGCTCAAGGTGCTCACCCAGGGCCTGATTGAGCTGGGGCTGTTGTCTGGAACGGTGGATGAGGCCATCGAGCAGGAAGCCTATAAGCCGTTCTTCATGCACCGCACCGGCCACTGGCTGGGCCTGGATGTGCATGACGTGGGCGACTACCGCATTGGTGAGGCCTGGCGAGAGCTGGAGCCCGGTATGGTCCTGACCGTGGAGCCCGGCCTGTATATTGCGCCGGACAACTCCAGTGTGGACGAAAAGTGGCGTGGTATCGGTATTCGCATCGAGGACGACGTAGTGGTTACCAAAGACGGTTGCCGCGTCCTGACCGATGAGGTGCCCAAGACCATTGCCGATATTGAAGCGTTGATGGCGGACTGACACGGTGACCGCACTCCAGACTGACCTGATCATTGCCGGCGGCGGCCTGGCCGGCGCTACCCTGGCCCTGGCGCTCGCACGGACGGTGCCCGAGCTTCGGGTAACGGTAGTGGAGACCTTTCCGCTATCTCCGGAAGCGCTGCCGGAGGACTACCAGCCCAGCTATGACGCCCGTTCCACGGCGTTGTCCTGGGGTTCGAGGCTGATCTTCGAAGAGCTGGGGCTCTGGCAGGCATTGTCGGAACACGCCACGCCCATCCACCATATCCATGTTTCCGACCGCGGCCACTTCGGTGCCACCCGACTGCATGCGGAAGATCATCACCAGCATGCCCTGGGCTATGTGGCCGACAACCGCTGGATGGGGCTGTGCCTGATGCGGGCGTTGCTCGATACCGGTGTGCAGTGGCAGGCGCCGGCGGAAGTTGTGGACATGACACCGACAGCGGCCGGCGTGGACGTTCTGATCCGCAAGGACGGCCAGGAGCAGTCCTTGACAGGGCAGTGTCTGGTGGTTGCCGATGGTGGCCGTTCCGGCCTGCGGGAGAAACTTGGCTTTGTCGCCCGCACCGAAAACTACGGGCAGAATGCGCTGATTGCCAATGTCTCCACCGGTGAATCCCACCAGTTTACTGCCTATGAACGGTTTACCGGGGATGGTCCGATGGCGTTGTTGCCCCATGGCTCGCCTCGCCGGCCGGAAAACCAGTCGGCTCTCGTGTGGACCCTGACCGATGAGGCACTGTCGGAGGTGCTGGAGCTGTCGGACGAACAGAAGTGCCAGCGTTTGCAGGACAGGTTTGGCTGGCGGTTGGGTCGGTTTACCCGGATCGGCCAGTGCGGTCATTATCCGCTGAAACTGACCACCGTGGATGAGGCCGTGCGGCCGGGTGTGGCGCTGGTGGGCAATGCCGCCCACGCCCTGCATCCGGTGGCCGGGCAGGGTTTCAATCTGGCCCTCCGAGGATTGATGACCCTGGTGGAACAGTTCCGGCAAGCTGTGGACGAGGGCCGTTCGATTGGTGAGTTGTCGGTGCTCGGTGAATACCAGCGGCGCCATCGCAGGGACTGGCTGCAGACGGTGCAGTTCTCGGACTCGCTGATCCGGATCTTCGGGCAGTCCCTGTTGCCGGTGGCCACGGCACGGGATGCCGGACTGGTCGGACTTGACCTGATGCCCGGTGCCAAACGCTGGTTTGCCCGCAAGGCCATGGGCATCGGCGGCCGCAGAGCGGTTGTCCCGTCAGTTTCCACAGCGGCCAGTGAGGATGCCCGCCATGACCGGTGACATGAACGTCCCGTCCTTCGACATTGTCATCGTCGGTGGGGGCATGATCGGATCGGCCCTGGCTCTGGGTCTTTCCCGCCAGGGCTGGCAGGTCGCTCTGGTCGAGAGTGCCGCAAGGGACATGTTGCTCACGGCCCCGGAGCCGGCCTCAACGGTGGAAGATTTCGAGCCCCGGGTCAGTGCCATTTCCACGGCCAGCCAGCGTTTGCTGGAGGAGCTGGGGGCCTGGTCCGGCGTGATGGAAAGCCGCCACTGTGGCTACCGGGAAATGATCGTCTGGGATGGTGACGGCACCGGCCGGATCCATTTCGATGCCGCCGAGTTGCATGCCCGGGCGCTGGGCACCATCGTCGAGAACCGGAACCTTGTTCGCGCCCTGTTCCGGGAACTCCTGGCCAGTGACGTGACCCTGTTTGATGGGGTCCGGGTCCGGAGCTGGTCCCGGACGGAAGGCGTTGAACTGGAGGGCGGGCGCCGGGTGACGGCCCGGCTGGTAATCGGGGCCGATGGCGCGAACTCGCGCTTACGGCAGTGGGCGGGTATGCCGACCCGGGAATGGGATTACGACCAGCAGGCCATCGTCTGCACCGTGCGGACGGCCCACAGCCACTGCTACACCGCCTGGCAGCGATTCTCTCCCAGTGGTCCGCTTGCCTTTCTGCCGCTGCTGAACGAACATCTGGACGACCAGTTCTGTTCCATTGTCTGGTCCCAGGACACCCCCGAAGCCCGCCGGCTGATGGCCCTCGCTGATGATGACTTCCGGCAGGAATTGGAGCGGGCCATCGAAGGTGAGCTGGGGAGTGTGACAGCGAGTTCCCGCCGTTTTGCCTTCCCTCTGCGTCAGCGCCATGCCAAGGATTATGTGGCCGATGGTCTGGCCCTGGTGGGTGACGCGGCCCATACCATCCACCCCCTGGCAGGCCAGGGCGCCAATCTGGGATACGGGGATGTGCGGGCACTCCTCGACGAAATGAAAAGGGCGAAGGCGCTTGGCCTTGCCCCCGATGATCAACTGGTTCTGACCCGCTACCAACGCCGCCGGAAAGGTGAGAACCTCACCATGATGGCGGCCATGGAAGGCTTCAAGCAGTTGTTCGCCCGGGATGAGTTACCCGTGCGCTGGCTTCGCAATGCCGGCATGCGCTGGCTGAACCGGCTTGGGCCGGTCAAGAATCGTATAGCCGCCGAGGCCATGGGCCTCGTTGACTAATCGAAACAAGGGATTTACCCATGGCAGGAAGCAGTCTGCTTGCGCTGATCGACGACATCGCCACCATCCTCGACGATGTCTCCCTCATGACCAAGACCGCCACCAAGAAAACGGCGGGGGTTCTGGGGGATGACCTGGCGCTCAATGCCCAGCAAGTCACCGGTGTAAAACCGGCCCGCGAGTTGCCGGTGGTCTGGGCGGTCGCCAAGGGTTCCTTTATCAATAAGGCGATCCTGGTGCCGGCCGCCGTGGCCATAAGCTTCTTTGTACCCTGGCTGGTGACCCCGTTGCTGATGCTCGGTGGTGCGTTCCTGTGTTTTGAGGGCTTCGAGAAGCTGGCCCACAAGTTCCTCCACGGCAAGGAGGATGAGGCCCACAAGCAGGAGCTGCACAAGGCCCTGAAAAATCCGGATGTTGACCTGAAGGCACTGGAAAAGGACAAGATCAAGGGCGCGATACGCACCGATTTCATTCTGTCGGCCGAAATCATTGCCATCACCCTCGGCACCGTTACCGGACAAAGCATCGGTATGCAGTTCCTGGTGCTCACCGTGGTGGCGGTGATGATCACCGTCGGGGTCTATGGCCTGGTGGCCGGCATCGTGAAACTGGACGATGGCGGCTTGTACCTCAGCCAGAAGGACAGTGCCTTGGCCCAACGTGTCGGTGAAGGTATCCTCTGGCTGGCTCCCTACATGATGAAGACCCTGTCGATCCTGGGCACCATCGCCATGTTCCTGGTGGGTGGTGGCATCCTCACCCATGGCCTGCCACCGGTCTACGATGCCATTCACCACTTCGCCGAAAGCTTTGGCGGTATTGGTGCCACTCTCGTGCCCACCCTGGCCAATGGCCTGTTCGGGGTCCTGGCCGGTGCCATCCTGGTCGGGGTGCTGACGCCCCTGATCAATTGGTGGCAGAAACGCGGCGGGGAAGTTGCGAAAGAGTAGGCTCCGGATTACCGGCAGGCGTCAAACAGCCGGCTGACCAGCACCGGAACGGCGGTTTCCACCCGCAGGATTCTGGGGCCAAGATGGACTCCCTGGCAACCGGCGTCCTCCAGTTTGCCCACCTCGTAGGGGGTGAACCCTCCCTCGGGCCCGACACACAGCACGGCCGGTTCATCCAGGTGCACAGGGCAGGGCGTCGGAGTGCCGGGATGGGCCACCAGTGCCCGCTTTCCGGCGAGGATGCCGGGAAGCTCGTCCTCCACGAAGGGTTTGAACAGTTTGCGGATATGAATGGTGGGCATCACCGTATCTCTGGCCTGCTCGAGGCCCAGAGTCAGGTTTTCCCGCAGGTTGTCCTCCGACAGCCAGGGCGTCTGCCAGAAACTTTTCTCCACCTTGTAGCTGTTGATCAGCCAGATGTCCTTGATGCCGAGGGCGGCACAGGTCTGCAGTACCCGGCGGAACATCTTGGGGCGGGGCATGGCCAGGATCAGGGTGAGCGGCAGTGCGACCGGCGACTGCTGGTCCAGTGTTACCTGCAGTTCGGCTTCGGTTCCTGTCAGCCGAATTACCTCACCGTGCCCCATGGGGCCATCAACGCGACCCACGGGAATGCGGTCACCAGCACTGACCTTAAGCACGGAATGCAGGTGCGTCAGCCGGCGGCCGGTCAGGACGGCCCGGTCCGGTGTGACAAAATCCTCGTCAAACAGCAGCGCCAGGTTCATTCGCCGGGGAAATCTTCCGGATCCTCGCTGGCCACCTCGCGACGGGCCAGGCGCCCGAACAGGATGCCGAACTCGAACAGGATCCACATGGGTACCGCGAGCAAGGTCTGGGAGATGATGTCCGGGGGTGTCAGCAACATGCCGATGATGAAACAGCCGACAACCACGTAAGGACGCTTGGCGGCCAGATCGTCCGGGGTAGTGGCGCCAGTCAGGATCAGCAGCACCGTGGCGATAGGGATCTCGAACGCCACCCCGAAGGCAAAGAACATCTTGAGCACGAAATTCAGGTAACTGCTGATGTCCGGCAGCTCCACAATGCCCTCGGGTCCGATGGCGGTAAAGAACCCGAACACCAGTGGAAACACCACGTAATAGGCAAACGCCGCGCCGGCATAGAACAGGATCACCGAGGTGAACAGCAACGGAAACGCCAGGCGCTTCTCATGGGCATACAGCCCCGGGGCGATGAAGCTCCAGAGCTGATAAAGGATGATGGGGATCGCGGCAAAGACCGAGAGCACCAGTGCCAGCTTCAGCGGAGCGAAGAAGGGCGAGGTGACGTCGGTGGCGATCATACTCTGGCCCACGGGCAGCAGTTCCCGGATCGGCTCGCTGAGCCAGAGATACAGTTCGTTGGCGAAGGGGTAGATCGCGGCGAAACAGATCACCACGGCCAGCACCATCTTCAACAGCCGGTTACGCAGCTCGAGCAGGTGCTCGATCAGTGGCATTTCCGGTTGTTGTTCGGGATGGATCTGGTTGCCGTCTGGCTGTTGGGTCATGAACGGTTATCCGACGGGCCTGATTGGGTCTCGCGTTCACCGGAGGTTTCGCTGGACGGTTCCGGTGTTTTGTTGTTCTGGCTGTTTGTGCCGGAGGAGTCCGTTTCCTCGCCTTCACCTGCCATGCGACGTGTTGCCGGCGCAGGCCTGGGTTTGCGGGTTTCTTCATCGGAAAGGATCATGTGCTCGTACTTCTTGGCCTCATCCAGAGCCCCCCGCACGGTTTTCTGCACATCATCCAGGCCGACATCGCCCGCTTTGCGGAGTTCCTCGCGCAGTTCCTCGGCTTTCAGTTGCCGGTCAAGCTCGGAGCTGAACTGGCCGACCATACGGCGTGCTGCCCCCACCCAGCGCCCGGCAGCCCGGGCGGCCGTAGGGAGCCGTTCGGGGCCAAGCACCAAAAGGGCAATTACGCCGCAGATCAGCAGCTCAAGGAAGCCGATATCGAACATTCAGCCAGGTCTCAGCTGTGGGTTTTTTCCCGGGGCTTGTCTTCCGCTTCAGCCTGCTTGGGCTCGGCCTCGGACTTTTCTTCCAGGGATTCCTTGTCGTCCTTCGCGGTGTCTTCGTCATTCATGGACTTCTTGAAGCCACGGATGGCGCCACCGAGGTCGCTGCCGATGTTCCGCAGTTTCTTGGTTCCGAACAACAGGATGACAATGCCAAGTACGATCAGGAGTTGCCAGATACTGATACCCATGCGGGGTTCCTCATTCTCATTGTTTCAGTTCAGAGACATTGTACGTTAACGGAGCCGTTCTGCGGAAACCCCCGAAAGGGGTAGCACCTGCCTACTTGCTCCGGGATGCCTTTTCTTCCAGTCCCGACAGGTCGAAACGCCGTGCCAGCTCGTTCAGGACGTCGTCCGGTCCCAGGCCGAGCCGGGACAGCATGACCATGCTGTGAAACCACAGATCAGCGGTCTCGTAGACCACATCCGAGGTTTCGCCGCTGTGCTCGGCATCCTTGGCAGCCAGCAGGGTTTCGGTACATTCCTCACCGACCTTTTCCAGGATCTTGTTCAGCCCTTTGGCATGCAGGCCGGCGACATAGGATGACTCCGGATCTGCATTCTTGCGGGCTTCCAGTACCTGGGCGAGGCGTTCCAGTACTTCACTCACGGGCTGCTCCTTACTTGTTGCCATAGATTGCGTCCGGATCCTTGATCACCGGATCCACCGCAACCCACGCTCCGTCCTTCAGGGTACGGTAAAAACAGCTGCGTCGGCCAGTATGGCACGCAATGCCGCCTTTCTGCTCGACTTTCAGCAGAATCACGTCCTCGTCGCAGTCCAGCCGGATATCCTTCACCACCTGTTGGTGGCCGGATGTCTCACCCTTGCGCCAGAGCTTGCCCCGGGAGCGGGACCAATACACCGCGTGACCTTCTTCAGCAGTCAGCCTGAGGGATTCCCGGTTCATCCAGGCCATCATCAGGATCTCGCCGGTTTCGGCATCCTGGGCAATGGCCGGGACCAGACCGTCCTCGGTCCAGCGAATGGCATTCAACCAGTCAGGGCTGTCGACAGTAGCGGAGCTTTCTTGCATTTATGTGAATCCCGGTTTGTCTTGTGGTTTAACGGCCGCCGCGCAGCACCAGCCCGCCGGCTATGGCCAGCAGGGCCCAGCTCCATGCCGGCGTGTTCTCGACCCAGACCCGGGCCTCGGGTTGGGTTCCGATCACCGCCGCAGCCACCAGCACAACAGCCAGACCGGCCCGGCGCCAGCGTCGCTCGGTGCGGACCTGCTGCTGTCGCAACAGCTCCAGTGTATCGCGATTTTGCTGTTCGGTGGGTCCGGCATGTCTCATCTGCAGCAGGGCATCGTGGATCAGTTGCGGCATTTCCGGCGACTGTTCCAGCCAGGAGGGCAGGTGTGACTGCAGTGACTTCAGCAAACCGGAGGGGCCAATGCGCTTGCGCATCCAGTCCTCGAGAAACGGCTGGGCGGTGCTCCAGAGATCCAGCTCCGGATAAAGCTGGCGCCCCAGGCCTTCTACATTGAGCAGGGTTTTCTGCAACAGCACCAGCTGGGGCTGGACTTCCATATTGAAGCGCCGGGCGGTCTGGAACAGCCGCAGCAGGAAGTGGCCGAAGGAGATGTCTTTCAGGGGACGCTCGAATATCGGCTCGCAAACGGTGCGGATGGCGGCCTCGAACTCGTTGACCCGGGTGTCCGGTGGTACCCAGCCGGACTGGATATGCAATTGTGCCACCTGGCGGTAATCCCGGCGGAAGAAGGCCAACAGATTCCGAGCCAGGTAACTCTGGTCGTCCGGTGCCAGGGTGCCGACAATGCCGAAATCGATGGCGATGTACCGCGGGTCCGCCGGGTTGGAAACGTCGACGAAGATATTGCCCGGGTGCATATCGGCATGGAAGAAGCTGTCCCGGAACACCTGGGTGAAGAAGATCTCCACGCCCTTTTCCGCCAGCACCTTCATGTTGACGCCGGCCGCCTCCAGCGCGGGCACGTCGGCGATGGGAATGCCCTGGATCCGTTCCATCACCAGTACCGACTTGCGGGTGTAATCCCAGTCGATAAAGGGGATGTAGATCAGCGAGGAGTTCTCGAAGTTGCGGCGCAGCTGGCTGGCGTTGGCGGCCTCGCGCTGCAGGTCCAGCTCATCGTGGATGGTGGAATCGTAGTCGGCGACCACGTCCAGCGGGTGCAGGCGCTTGCCCTCGGACCAGTACTTCTCCAGCAGGCCGGCCATCAGGTACATCAGCGCCAGATCCTGGTGGATCACCTTTTCGATGCCCGGTCTCAGGACCTTGACCACCACGCGCTGGCCATTGGGCAGGGTGGCGGCATGGACCTGAGCCACCGAGGCAGACGCCATGGGGTCAGGGGAAAACTCCGCAAACAGTTCGGAGACCGGCTTGCCCAGGGAGGTTTCGATGATGTTGCGGGCAGTGTCGCTGGGGAACGGAGGCACCCGGTCCTGGAGCTGCTTGAGGGATTCGGCCATGTCGTCCGGCAGCAGATCACGCCGGGTGGACAGGATCTGGCCGAATTTCACGAACACCGGTCCCAGTTCTTCCAGGGCCAGCCGCAGACGGTCGCCCCGGCTCCGTTTCGGCTGCGGGAACAGGTGCCAGGGAGCCAGCAGGAAAAACACCTTCAGGGGCGCCGGCAGTTCGGCAATGGGCAGAAACGTGTCCAGGCGGTAACGGCAGAATACCCAGGCAATTCGGAACAGGCGTCTCAGGCGGGTCACGGGTTCTCCGGTTCGTCAGTGATTTCTCGGTCTTCCAGAAGCCGGAGCCGGGCGTCAAGGCGCTCGGTGCGCAAACTCAGCTCATCGATATCCCCAAAGGTGGCTTCCAGTTCCCGACGCCCGGGCAGGGCGCGGCTTTCCTCGTGGACGTATTCCTCGATATTCGCATTCATGGAGCGGACCACTTCCCGGCTCCATTTCACCGCATGGCGCAGGCGCTTGCCAAGGAAGTGTGCCGGAACGTCACCGATGTGCCGGGCCATGGCAGCTTCCCAGTCGGGATCCAGCTGGTTCAGGGCCCGCTGGAGCTGGTGGGCGAGGCCGGTATCACCATCGACAGCCAGGCGCCCGTCTGAAAATACCCGGTCATCGCCAACGGCCAGGGCGGCAAAGGCCAGCGGCCGGCCACTGATTCGCAGCGCCGGTTCCATTGGCGGCTGGCTGCTGACCTGGACCCTGTCCCCGGTTTGGTCGAGGGTATAGGTCAGTGGTACCGGGGCGGTAATGTCCAGCTGCACGGGGCCAGTCAGTGCTTTGACGAGGGACTGGCGGCCGGCCGGGTCTAACTCAAGCGCCCGGTTCAGGGCGTTCTCGATGATGGCGCTGGCCGCAGCCTGCAGGGTCGGACCCGGGAACATCAGGGCTTGATTCCCACATGCAGGGCCACGATGCCGCCGGTCATGTTGTAGTAGCGGCAGTTCACCAGGCTGGCGTTCTCCATCATGCCCTTCAGGGTCTCCTGATCCGGGTGCATGCGGATGGACTCGGCGAGATACTTGTAGCTCTCGCTGTCACCGGCAATCAGTTGCCCCATCAACGGTAGCGCGTTGAAGGAGTACATGTCATAGGCCTTGTTCAGCAGCGGATTGGTGGGCTTGGAGAATTCCAGCACCATCAGCTTGCCACCGGGCTTGAGCACGCGGGTCATGTCCCGCAGGGCCTGATCCTTGTCAGTCACGTTGCGCAGGCCGAAGGCAATGGACACGGCATTGAAGTTGTTGTCCGGGAAGGGCAGGTGCTCGGCGTCTGCCTGCACGTATTCGATGTTACCGGCGTAGCCCCGGTCCACCAGCCGGCTTCGCCCTACCTGAAGCATCGAGGCGTTGATGTCGGCGAGGACGACCTTGCCGGACGGACCCACGAGATCCGAGAACTTCATGGTCAGGTCGCCGGTACCCCCGGCAATGTCCAGGACCTGGTGCCCCGGGCGCACCCCGGAAAGCTCGATGGTGAACCGTTTCCAGAGCCGGTGAATGCCCATGGACATCAGGTCGTTCATGAGGTCGTACTTGCCCGCCACGCTGTGGAAGACCTCGGCCACCTGGCCGGCCTTCTGGCTTTTCGGCACGTTGCGGAAACCGAAATGGGTAACGTCGTCCTGGCCATTGCCGGAACCAGAGGGATTGGCTGGCGTTTGCTGCTCGCTCATGGGGGATGTCCTGTCAGAATCTGAACCCCGTATTCTAACGGTTGGCGGGGTGGCTACAAGTTTAATACCGCCTTACACTGTAAAACCGATTCAATTTGGAAGAGAAAACTGATCCATGTCTGTCATCGATGTCCATCGCCCCCATTCACTGGACAAGGAACACGCCCGTCAGGCGGCAGAAACCCTGGCCCAGGACCTGTCAAAGCAGTTCGATGTGCATTACCAGTGGGAAGGTGATGTCATGAAGTTCAAGCGCAGTGGCGTCAAGGGGCACCTGAACATCACCCCGGATGACCTGCATATCCGTCTGGAACTCGGCCTCATGCTGCGGCCGTTCAAGCACCGCATCGAGCAGGAGATTCACAGCCAGCTCGACCAGATCATCCGGGCCTGACGGCTCAGAGGTCGCCCGGAAGCTCGAACGGCGCCGGGTGGCCCGCCAGGATCTGCTCCATTACCCTCCGTTCCCGCCACACCAGCCGTTCAATCAGGCCATCGACATTGTCCATCTTGCGGAAGGCACTGTAACCGCGGTGCAGGAAGCTGTGCAGGTCGCTCAGGTCCGCCATTTCCGCCGGTGTTTTCGCCATGGACAGCAGCCAGCCCAGGGTGCGGTTGCGCACGTAGCGGTCCAGCTGCTGACCAACTTCCGCCACCAGCTCAATCTGTCTTGCCCGGTCGTCCAGCCGCTGGCTTGCCCGGTAGGCCTCGCAGTAGGCCTGACTATCCAGCTCCGTCAGCAGCTGTAGATTCCGGTCGAGCAGTTCGGCCAGCTCCAGGTCCAGTTCCTGGGTCACCAGGTTCAGCTCCACCAATCCGGCAAAGGTATCCAGCAGGTTGTCCGGCAGCCATTTGACCATTTTCGGAAAAACCCGGTCGATGTTGTCGTCCCGGCGGGTCATGCCGGCGGGTGCGTAGAGATCGGTGAGCAGGAATTCCAGGCCGGCATGGTAGCCGGGGTGCTCATACAGGTCCCGGTGGGTGGCCTTGAGTCGCTGGGCCTGCCAGTCCGCCACCCTGAAGGTGTGTTCAAGCAATGGGTGCGCCACCTTGTGCTGCCGGAAGTCGTGGTACGCCAACAGCAGCTGCTGAAGCCGGCTTGCCGCTTCGGAATGAACAGGGGTGGCGACCAGGCGGTCACGGTACATGGGGCAGCTCCGCTAAACCGTGGATGGGGGCGCCAGTTTAGCGGAGCGGAAACGGAGATGCAGCAGGGTCAGCCCTGGGCAGTTGCCGACAGGGTCTCGAAGCCCGGAACCCATTCCTTGCTGTCCAGGGTAATGAAGTGACTTGGCGCCTCGGTTTCCACGATCCGCATGGTGGTCGGGCTCTGACGGGCGCTGGCCAGCATGGCGGACCGGTCCAGGATCCGGTCAACCGCCGGGATCAGGAAGGTGCCGTGGCGGATATGCTGATACACCGAGGTATCGGTCCGTGTCATCCAGTCCATGATGTTCTCGATGTTGCGGACGATGGTCAGGTGGTCCCTGGTGGCAGAGAACAGCTTGCTCAGCAACTGTTTCTTGCGCGGATTCATCTTGCCGAAGAAAGTCTGGCCGTAGGCAGACTGGGGCGCACTGTTGATCAGTCGGATCAGCCAGGGCCACATGCCATGACTGACCGGTTCCAGCAGCATGGTCACCAGACCGTGCAGCCGCCCCTGGGGCAGTACCGGGGCCTCGAGTACCACTTCCACATCCTCGTAGAGTTCGGGCCATTGCTTCATGGCTTCCAGAATCACCGCGCCGCCACGGGAGTGGCCGTGAACACGGATGTTACGGGTGGTCGGCAGATTGGCCAGAGCCTGGTTGAGAATGCAGGCATCGTATTCGATGGTGCCTTCCAGATGCGTGATCGGCACTTCCCAGTCCGGTGTCTCGGGTGTGACCCCGTTCACCGGAATGTGGTAGTTGCTGCAAGTCAGCAGGATCAGTTCGGTGGTGGCGCCTTCGTAGGCCTGGGTGAAGTAGCAGTGGTTCTCCAGAAAGCCGTGCACACCAATAACCGTCTGCTCCGCCTTGCCACTGTGGTTGCGGACCGAAACAGCACCTTTGCCCACACGATAGACCCGGCCCGAGAACATCTCGGAGTAGGCACTCTCGATGGGCTTGATCAGCTTGCGAACATGACTCGCTTTCATACCTGCTCTCCCCCCAGCACTGCAAATGTCGGTTATTGGTATTGGTTTGTGCTGGTAACCTTGTTGTACCGCGATGGTGGCGGGCTTTTATTGGCGCTGGGCACACTTTTTTCGGCGTACCCCGGCCAATAAACAGTGTCCCGGACCGCTAATAACCATTGCATCAAGGCTTATAACCAGTATAGGACTGAACAGTTACTCACGTGTAATTTTTTGTAACTGCGTGCGGCGGTCGGCGTGTGGAGCCGTTTCGGGTTGTCTGGCACAATGCGATGTTCGGTTTTTACGTACCATTGGATCTTACTGACCCCGGGGACCCTCAGGTTTGAGTCAAGCGCAATCGCATCTCCTGCTGCCCGCAGATTCGGCCTGGCTGGCACTGGAACGCCCGGATAATCCGATGACGATAACCGTGATGCTGAGGGTCGATGGGCTCACCGCACCCCGGTTTCGTGAATTTCTGAAGGTGTACTGGATTGCCTGGGAGCGCTTTCTGCATCGTCCGGTGCAGCGGGGGCCGGGCTGGTGGTGGCAGCGGGATCCCGAGTTCGATGTCCGGCGTCACCTGGATGTGGTCATCGAGCGCTTCTCCGAGGCGGGGCTGCAGGAATGGGTCTCCGCCCGGCTGAATGAACCCCTGCCGCTGTTCCGTCCCATGTGGAAGTTCTGGCTGGCACCCAACGCACCGGGTGGGGCGGCGCTGGTGTTGCGGATGCACCACTGCTACGCCGATGGTCTGTCCCTGCTGGGAGTCTTTGATCAGCTCTGTCCCGCTTCACCCAGGCAGCATCCGGCGCTCTATGGCGCGCCGGAACAGGGTGAGTTTTCCCGCTGGACCGCCACTGCCCAGACCTGGTTTGAACAGTTGGCGCAGGGGCAACAAGATCGGGAGCACGGGGCCGATGAGTCCCGATCGGCGACAGCATCCCTGGAGCACGCAGGGCAGACGTTAGACCAATATGCCCAGAAAGGCCTGCGTTTGCTGAGCGAAGTCACGGACTTTCTGGTGGAGCCCGAAGACTCCCCATCCGGCCTCCGGCGCCCGCTGCTGGGCAGGCGACATTGCCGTTGGTCGGCCCCCGTCCCGCTCGAACGCTTCCGTTCCATTGCCCGGGCGACCAACGTCACCATCAATGATGTATTGCTCAGCTGTGTCGCAGCGGCGGCGCGGCCAAGGTTAGGGCTGAGTGATGATGAGCTGGAAGAGGCTGTCATGCACGCCGCAGTGCCAGTGGATATCCGGGGCCGTCTGCCCGAGGAGCTGAAACCGAAGCCCGGAACGCTGGGAAATTACTTTGGTACCGTATTTGTACCGCTGCCGGTGGATGGCGAAAGTTCGCTTGAGCGGCTGTACCGGATCAAACAGGAAACCCGCCGGCTGAAGAAAAGCTGGCAGCCCGGGATTGCCTGGGGGCTGGCCTCCACTGCCTCGGTGATCCCCGATCCCTTGCGCCAGCCTATTGCCGATGTGTTCTACCGCAAGGCGTCCGTGGTGGTGTCGAACGTGCCCGGCAAACGGGAGCCGCGCTATCTTGCCGGTTGCCGGATTACCGAACAGATGTTCTGGGTGCCGCAGGCCGGCGATATCGGTGTCGGTATCAGCATCGCGAGTTACGCCGGCCAGGTCCAGTTCGGTGTGGTGGCGGACGAGTCGGTGATGTCGGACCCCTCGGGGTTCCTGGATGACTGCGTTCAGGAGCTGGACCGTTTTCCGGGTGGGTCGTAATCCCAAAGTTGCGGTTCTGAACCCTCCCAAATGAGCAGCAAACCTGCTCCCTTGTGGCATTTCCCCCCTTTCTCCCTTCCCCGACCATGGAATTCGGGCGACAGATTGCGCCCCGGATTGTCGACCTGCCTCAGGTCCGCAATCCCGATTTCCAACAACAACCGGGGGAATTATGAAAAACAACAACTTCAGAAAGTCAGGTCTGGTACTGGCCATGGCAGCAGCCATGGGTGCAAGCGCAGGAGCCAATGCGGCGGTTGAGGTCTTTAACGAAGACGGCACCTCGTTTTCGGTTGACGGGTATTTCAATGCTTTCTATGTGAACCGGGACGACAAGGTAGCCGATACCCGGAACTCCGATGTGAAAATGGGGTTCCTGCCGAACACCATTGGCTTCAATTTCAGCAAGGAGATGGGTGACCTGACCCTGGGTGGCCGTTCCTCGTTCTGGTCCACCATTAATGACAGCCTGCAATCACCCACCGACACCGCCATCGACGTGCGTCAGCTGTATGCCACGGTTGACGGTTCCTTCGGCCAGGTGCTCATTGGTAAGGATTTCGGTCTCTATGCCCGGTCCAACATCTTCCTGGATGAAATCCTCATGGGCTTCGGCTCCCCGGGTGCAGCCACCGGTGTCTCCTTCGGTAACATCCGGTCCGGTTACCCGTACCCGAATCCCTCCGCCCAGATTACCTACCGCTCGCCGGACATGGGCGGGCTGAAAGTGGCGGCGGGTATTTTTGAGCCGGCCAACACCACCCCGGGTGCTCAGTCCGAACAGTCGGCACCCCGCTTTGAAGCGGAAGTGACCTACAGTGCGGATTTGAATGGCATCAACCTCACCGGTTGGGTAAACGGTCGATCCCAGAAGTCGGAAAACGCCACGACTACCGTCGATTCCACTGGCCTTGGTTACGGTCTGAAGGCCTCTGTTGCCGGGTTCTCTCTGACCGGTTCCGGGTTCACCTCCGAGGGGGATGTGCCGGTGCTGATCACCGATACCGCTGCGCCCATTGCCGAGGAAGATGCCGACGGGTACCTGATCCAGGGCTCCTATACCCTTGGTGCCAACCGGTTTGTCCTGTCATACGGTGAAACCGATTCCGACCAGGGTGACTTCGAGACCGAGAATACCTCGGTGGCGCTTTTCCATGACATCAACAGCAACCTGAAGGTGGTCGCCGAATACAATATGTTTGAGCAGGTGGCCAAATCAACCGGCGCGGACCTGGTGGACGCGGACACCATTGCCCTGGGTGCCATCGTCACCTTCTGAGCGTTATCGTCACGATGGAGTTGTCCCGATGCCCGGCAGGAAGCCGGGCGCCGGGCGCACCTTTCTAAGACTAAAGTGCCGGTTTGTTGGCATCTGACTGGCTGGCGCCACCGGGCATTGATGAAGGAGGCTGTTTAATCAATGGCTTATGATCATTTTGGCGCGCCGATAAAAAGCACGGAAGTCGCATTGGCTGGTTACGGGGATGCCGTAGAATCGGAGGAAATCCCGAAACCTTTGGAGCCGGTGACCATGAGGCCAGCGACGACCCTGCCGGCAGTCAGGGTGGCAAGTGCGAGCGTGCGAGATCCGGTGCTGGCGGCCACCCAGCTTGCCAGCCAGCTGAACCACGAGCACCTCGGCTGTGTCCTGTTCTTCTGCTCCGCCGAGTACGACCTGGAGCGGCTCGGGCCGGCACTGGACCGTGCCTTCCCGGATGCCCGTGTCTGCGGCTGCACCTCGGCCGGGGAAATCACCCCGGACGGTTATGGCCGGGGCTGCATTACCGCCATCGGCTTTGACCAACGTTATTTCGCCATCGATTGTGCCCTGATCTCGGAGCTCAACCGTTTCACACTCCAGGATGCCCAGGGCGTTATCGACGGCCTGCTCGCGACCTGCCGGGACGCCAGGCTGGCCCCGGTCAAGGGCAATACCTTTGCCATTACCCTGCTGGATGGCCTGTCCAGCCGGGAAGAACTGGTACTTGCCACCCTCAATTCAGCGCTGGGCACCATTCCCCAGTTTGGCGGATCGGCCGGCGACGACGAGCGCCTGGCCAACACCCATGTGTTTTTTGACGGCCAGTTCCACACCGGAGCGGCCACGGTGATGCTGGTGAACACGCCGCTGGATTTTCGGGTGTTCTCCACCCATCACATGGTGGATCGCAGCGAGAAACTGGTGGTCACAGATGCCTGCCCGGAAAGCCGCACCGTGCTAGAGCTGAATGCGGAGCCGGCGGCAGAAGCCTATGCCCGGGCGGTGGGTGTCAGCGTGGATGATCTGGACCGCAAGACCTTCGCCCTCAGGCCGTTGGGCGTGAAGATTGGCGGCCATTACTTCGTCCGCTCGATCCAGCGGGTCAATTCTGACGGCAGCCTGACGTTCTATTGCGCCGTTGAGACCGGAATCGTGATGACCGCCATGGAGCCGGAGGGCCTGCTCGACAGCGTGCGCCAGCAGATTGAGGCCTCCGAGCGGGTGGTGGGGGCTCCGCTGGTCACCATCGGCTGCGACTGTTTCCTGCGCCGTCTGGAGGCGGAACTGACCGGTGAGGTGGATGCAGTGTCCGAATTCCTGCGGCATCACAAGGTCATCGGCTTCAACACCTACGGCGAACAGTTCGACGGCATGCATATCAACCAGACATTTACGGGGGTGGTGATTGGCCAGCCTGATGCCAGCTCGGGAACATCCTGAGGATCTCAAGGAAGAGCTGAAGGACCGGCGTATCGCCGAACTGGAGGCAGAAAACCAGCGGCTGCGCCGCATCCGGGATGCCCTGATTGTGCGGGTTGAATCCGGTGTGGCCCACAAACCCGAGCCCTATGCGGCGTTCGAGCACTCGGTGATCCTGGCCGAGCAGGTTCGCGAGCGTACCGATGCCCTCAACCACGCCATGGAGGAACTCAAGGCCAGTAACAAGGCCTTGAGCTGGGCGAGGGAGGAAGCGGAGACCACCCGCCAGCGGCTCAGCGATGCCATTGAAAGCATCGCCGACGGTTTTGCTCTGTTTGATCGCCAGCACCGACTGATCCAGAGCAACAGCCGCTTCCTCAGCTACTGGCGTCATGTGGGTGTCAGCGCCCCGGATGCCGGCACCTCCATTCAGGAAGTCAAAGGCCGGGCCGTGGCTTCGGGACTCATTGTCGAAGAGCACCGGCATGAAGACGCGGAAGGTGCCGTATTCCTCCTCTCCAATGACCGATGGGTACAGGTGACCGAGCGGCCGACCCGGGAAGGTGGTCTGGTGGTGCTGTATTCCGACATCACCGACGTCAAGAACAGCGAGATGGCGCGCCGGATCAAGGCCCTGGAAGAGAGCGAGCGCTGGATCCGTGTGGTCACCGACCATGTGCCGGCCCTGATAGCCTATGTCGGCGCGGATATGACCGTGCAGTTCTGCAACAAGGTCTACGAGGCCTGGTACGGACGGGACGGCACCCACCTGTTGGGGCAGCGGCTGGATCAGATCCACTGCCCGGAGTTCTACCAGCGATTGCTGCCCCAGATCCTCGAAGTCCTGGACGGCCATAACGTCACCTTCGAGCTGGAGGAGACGGGCGAGGATGGCGAAGTGCGTTACATGTTGCGCTCCTACGTTCCCAATTTCGATGAGTTCGGAGACATCATCGGCTTCTTCGTGCTTATTCGGGATATTACCGACCGTCGCAAGACCGCCCTGGCACTGGAGCAGGCCTACGATAACCTCGAGCGTCGGGTGAAGGAACGCACCGCCGCCCTGACCGGGCTCAATAACCAGTTGCGTCAGGAAATCTCGGAGCGCGCGACCGTGGAGGCCCGACTGCGGGATGCCAAGCAGGAAGCCGAGCGCGCCAACATGTCCAAGACCAAATTCCTCGCTGCGGTCAGCCACGATCTTCTGCAACCGCTGAACGCGGCCCGCCTGTTTACCAGCGCCCTGCAGGAACAGTCGTTCGGGCCCAAGGCTGAGGGACTGGTGCGTTCGGTCAGCACTTCCCTGGATGACGTCGAGAACCTGCTCGGCACGCTGGTGGACATCTCCAAGCTGGATGCCGGCGTGATCAAGCCGGACGTCACCGCCTTCGACCTGCGGGATCTGCTCAACAACATCGCCCGCGAGTTCCGCCAGATGGCGCTGGCGGAAAACCTGATCCTGGATTTTGTGCCCTCATCCGTGGTGGTGGAGTCCGATTCGCAGCTGCTGGCCCGGATACTGCGCAACTTCCTCACCAATGCCATCCGCTACACCAGTTCAGGTCGCATTCTGCTGGGTTGTCGGCGGCGGAAAGATCACGTGCTGTTGCAGGTATGGGATACCGGCCCCGGTATTCCCGACGATAAGCTCACGGAAATCTTCCAGGAGTTCAAGCGAATCCGGCCCAGTGGTTCGCAGGCGGACAAGGGCCTCGGCCTGGGCCTGGCTATCGTGGACAAGATCTCCCGTATGCTTGGGCATGAGGTGACCGTGTCTTCGGTGGAGGGCAAGGGCTCTGTGTTCAGCGTAAGGGTACCCCTTGGCCAGCTGCGGCCGGGTGGACCGGGAGCGGATAACTCAGGGGTGGGCAGCCTGGACGATGGCCTGAGCGGGGCACGTGTGTGGGTCATCGACAACGACCAGGCCATCTGCCAGGGCATGAAAACCCTACTCGAGGGCTGGGACTGCCGGGTGGTGACGGCGGCTTCCCTTGAGGATCTGGAGCGCCAGCTCGCACCTGAATCAAGCCCGGTGGATCTGATCCTTGCCGATTATCACCTCGATAACGAGGAAAACGGGGTCGACGTTGTGGGGGAAATCAACCGCCGGCGGGCGGTTCCGGCGCCTGTGTTGATGATCACGGCCAATTACACCAACGAGCTGAAGCAGCATATCCGCGAACTGGGCTACCTGTTGATGAACAAGCCGGTGAAGCCGCTGAAGTTGCGGAGTGTGCTGAATCATGTGATTCGGGGGTGAAGTCGGGGGCTTGGGTGAAGATGGGGTCAGAAGAAGGCTTTCTTCAGACCCCGATTGGGGTAGCCCATGGTTCGCCCTGCTCAGGGGTCAGATGAACTCGTTCATCTGACCCCATGTTCATGACTGGCCCGGGTTCAAGGTCAGCGCTTCAGATACTGACTGAAATCCACATCACTGGCCGACAAGATCGCCTGCACCCGATTATGCACCCCCAACTTCCGGAGAATGGCGGACACATGAGCCTTCACCGTCGTCTCTGCAATGTTCAGGTTATAGGCAATCTGCTTGTTGGATTCCCCCTTGGACATCCGCTCCAGCACCAGCAGCTGCCGGCGGGTCAGGGAGTTGAGCAGTTCCGGTGAGATCGGATTGTCGTCGCCACGGCTGCGGCGATGGCTGCTTTCCTTGCCAGTGCGGATGATGTCGGAGGGCAGGTAGACGTTGCCGTTGAGGATCTGCTGGATCGCCTCGGTCATCTGGGCCCTGGGCGAGGACTTGGTAATAAAACCCACGGCCCCGTAAGTGATGGCCTGAAGAACAACCTGTTTGTCTTCCTCGGCGGAGACAATGACCACCGGAATACTGGGCGCCTCATTGCGCAGCGTGATCAGACCATTGAGGCCGTGCATACCCGGCATGTTCAGATCCAGCAGAATCAGGTCCAGATCGTCGTTCTCACGGGTGATCTCCAGGGCGCTGTCGAGGTCATCGGTCTCGATGATTTCACTGCCTTCGAAACCGGAAGAAATCACACTGCTGATGGCTTCGCGGAACAGCGGGTGGTCGTCGGCAATCAGAATCTTGTACGCCGGCTCCATGAATGTCTCCGCCTGTTTGTTGTCGATGTCAGGACTGGTACCCGAGTCATGATAGCGGTTTTCCGGAGAGAGTGCGGCATCAGGCTCGTTCAGCATGGCGTCCTCCTTTGCAGGGGCGGTTGAACCTTTCCCCTGATTATTATTGTGATCGTTTCATTACACGCCATATCGGCTATCGGTTGAATGCGACCATCGCACCAAAAAACAGGCACCAAAGTACTATTCTGGATGGTTCTCAGGGTTCGTATCGTGGAGATATGAACCGAGAAAGAACAATAAAACACCGGGAACCCGGCGTCTGCCTCATCAGGGGTCTGATCCTCGCGCTCCTATTGGCAACCGGATCGGCGCAGTCGCAGCCTTTACCGGTCCTGTCCCTGAGCGTGCTGCAATTCGGCACCGCCCACTGGGAGCTCGACCACCTGAAACATCAGGGTCTGGACCAGGCGAACGGGTACCGCCTGGAGCTCCGGCCCGTTGCCAATCTGCCTGCGTCCCGTCTGGCGGTGACCAGCGGCAGTGTCGACGGCGCCGTCGCAGACCTGCTCTGGGCCCAGTCCCGTTATGCCGCCGGTGCGCCCTATCTCTATGTCCCGTTTTCCTCCCAGGTCGGCGACATCGTGGTGGCCGAGGATTCCGATATTGAGTCCCTGGCCGACCTGGCCGGCCGCCGCATCGGTGTCGCCGGAGGTCCCGACAGCAAGGGCTGGATACTGCTGAACCGGGTGGCCGATCAGCAGGGGATTTCCCTGGCAGACAGCGTGGAGCTTCAATTCGGTGCGCCGCCGTTGCTGAGTCAGGCCCTGAAAAGGGGCCAGGTCGACGCCATCGTCACCTACTGGCATTTTGCCGCCCGACTGAAAGGGCAGAGCGGATGGCGGTCCGCCTTCGCCATGGAAGACCTGCTCACCGAGCTGGGCCTTGACACCAACCTGCCGGTGCTCGGCTACGTCTTTCCCGGGGCCTGGGCGCAGACCCACCGCGAACTGATCGACAGCTTCGCCCGTTCGTTGCGAGCCGCCAAACAGCAACTGGCGGACGAACCCGGGCATTGGCAGCGGATCAAAACCTTGATGCGGAACCCGGCCCCCGGCGAATTTGATGCCCTTCGTGAGGGCTTCGTTGACGGCATCCCGCAACCGTTGACCGACCAACGCACAGTGGACCTGCAACGCCTGCTCGAACTGACCGGCGCCGACCCCGACCACCTCATGCCCGCCACACTGTTCTACCGGGAGGGAGAGTGATACCCCGGACCGGCCAGCCACCCGCCTGGAGCTACTGGGTGGTCCTGCCAACTGTAATTCTGGCCTGGGCGAGCCTGGCCGCCGTGCTCGACACCTCCCTGTTACCCGCACCGGCAACGGTTCTGGATACCCTCTCGGCCGAGGCCGCCAATGGCGAACTCTGGTACCACCTCGGCGCCACCCTCGGCCGTGTCCTTGTCGCCTTTATACTGGCCATGGCCCTGGGCACCGCCATCGGAGTGGCCATGGGCCGCTCCGCCACCACCAACGCGCTGTTTGACCCATTGCTGGTGGTGCTGCTCAACCTCCCGGCCCTGGTGACCATCATCCTCATGTACGTCTGGTTCGGCCTGGTGGAAGTGGCTGCCGTACTGGCGGTGGTGATCAACAAAGTCCCCAACGTCGCGGTCACCGTCCGAGAGGGCGCCAGGAGCCTCGATGCGAAACTGGAAAATATGGCCACGGTGTACCGCTTCACCCGCTGGCAGCGATTTCGGGAAGTCTGGCTGCCCCAACTGTTTCCCTACCTGATGGCCGCCACCCGAGGGGGCCTTGCCCTGATCTGGAAAATCGTCCTGGTGGTCGAGCTGCTCGGCCGCTCCAGCGGCGTCGGCTTCAAGCTACACCTGGCCTTCCAGGTCTTTGATGTGGCCACCATCCTGGCCTACAGCCTGGCGTTCATCGCCGTCGTCCAGTTCATTGAACTGGCCATCCTGCAACCTGTGGAACGCCGCGCCAACCGCTGGCGGAAACCGGAGTTGGCCCATGCTTGAATTGAGAATCGAGGGGCGCAGCTTCGGCCAGCCGGTGCTTGGGGAAATCTTCACCACCATCCGGCACGGTGACCGCATCTGCCTGCTCGGCCCTTCTGGCATCGGTAAGACGACTTTGCTTAATGCCATCGCCGGCCTCGACCGATCCATGCCTGACGCGGCCGTCCCTGGCCGGGACAAAACGCGGGTAGGGTACCTGTTCCAGGAACACCGGCTGCTACCCTGGCGCACCCTGCGCCAGAACCTGGCCATCGTAGGTGTCGGTAACGCTGACATTGAGCGCATATTGGCCAGTGTCGGACTTGCCGGTTACGCCGATCATCTGCCCGACCAACTCTCTCTGGGCATGGCACGCCGTGCCGCGCTGGCCCGTTGTCTGGCGATCCAGCCGGATTTGTTGCTGCTGGACGAGCCGTTCGCGTCCCTCGATCCGGTCCGTGCCACCGAACTCAAAAACCTGATCATCGACTTGCTGGACCGGTACCCGACAATGGCCATGATCTGCGTGACCCACGACGCCCGGGACGCGACTGATCTGGCGAACCGGCTGTGGTACCTCGATGGCCAGCCGGCGTGTTTGCAATGGGATGGCACAATTGCAGCGCAATCTGGAGTGGATAGTTTGGTTCAACGGTTACGCACGTTGGATCAGGTAGTCTGAGGAACTGGAAGTAGTTATTTGACAAGCCTTCACTTAAGCCAAGTGAAGGCGTTGGGTGGGGCTGTCCAAAACTGTGCGGAGCCAAGGATGGCGGAGCTCAAGCGTCACAGGGACGTGCCGAAGGAGCGGGTTTTGGACAGCCCCACCCAGCGCCTTCCAACTCCGGAGGCTGAGGGCTTCAGGAAACCGGTCGCGTCCCCAGAATCTTCGTCCGCTGAGGCCGAAAACCCGCCGTGGCAAGCAGCGCCAACACCACCGTCACCCCGGCAGTAATGCCATAAGCCACCGGATTCCACTCCAGATACAGCGAAAACCGGATCGCCTCCACCGCATGGGTAAACGGATTGAACTGGCAGACCCAATACAACCACGGACTCGCCTCGTTCATTTTCCACAGCGGATACAGAGCCGAGGACATGAAAAACATCGGGAAAATAACGAAGTTCATCACCCCGGCAAAGTTCTCCAACTGCTTGACCCAGGTGGCGATCAGCAGCCCCAGTGCCCCCAGCATCAGACTGGTCAGCACCAGCGCCGGCAACACCGCCAGATAGCCCCAGAGCGGCGGCTCCACATCCACCAGTAACGCCAGCAGCAGAAACACATAAACCTGCCCGATCGATACCACTCCCATCGCCAGCAGCTTCGTCACCAACAGGAACGGTCGCGGCAACGGGCTCATCAACAGCACTCGCATACTGCCCAGCTCCCGGTCATACACCATGGACAGGGCCCCCTGCATGCTGTTGAACAGGATGATCATCCCGCATAGCCCCGGGGCGATGTAGGTCTCGTAGGTGATATAGGTCTGATAGGGTGGAATGATGGAAATCCCCAGCACCGCCCGGAAGCCGGCGGCGAACACCACCAGCCACAACAGTGGCCGCACCAGCGCGCTGGCGAAGCGGGTCCGCTGCTGCCAGAACCGCAGCCACTCCCGGGTCTGGATACCCACAAAACAGTGCCAGTAATGAGATGCTTTCATATCAGCCGGCTCCGGTCAGGGCATTGAAGGTTTCCGCCAGATTCCGCGCGCCCTCGGCCTCGCAGATGGCCGATCCGGTGCCGTCAGCCAGCAGCTGGCCCTGGTGCAGGATCAGCACCCGGTCGCTCTCCCGGACCTCCTCGATCAGATGAGTGGCCCAGAGCACGGTCAGGCCGTCCTTGTCACAGAGCGACCTCACGTGTTCATTCAGTGCCTTTCGGCTGGCCACATCCAGACCCACGGTTGGTTCGTCCAGGAGCAGCAGGGAAGGTTCATGGAGCAGAGCGCGGGCAATCTCCACCCGCCGGCGGTGGCCGCCGTTGAGCTGGCGGACGGCATCGTTGGCCCGATCAAGTAGCTCAAAGCGCTCCAGTTCCCGGTCGCCACGGAGGCGGGCCTCCCTGCGGGACAGCCCGTGCAGGGCGGCGTGGTATTGCAGGTTCTGGCGTACCGTCAGATCCAGATCCAGGGCGTTCTGCTGGAACACGACACCAATCTGGCGCATGGCCTCGGCGGGCTGTTTCTTCAGGGATTGCCCGGCCAGCAGAAGATCCCCGTGCTGCAGGGCCAGCAGTCGCGTCAGCAATCCGAACAGGGTGGACTTGCCAGCACCGTTAGGCCCCAGCAAAGCGTGGAAACGGCCAGAGGTCAGCGCGAAGCTGACCTCACGGAGCACTGGCTTGTCGCCATACCGGAAGCTGAGATTGCGCGCTTCAATGGTCATGAAGTCGGATCGATGACCACACCCCAGGGGTAGCGGCCCACCTTGATGGATTTGATCACCTTCAGATCCTCCACATCGATCACCGAGACATCACCGGAGACGCCATTGGTGGTGTAAAGGTGTTTCTCGTCCTTGTCCAGATCCAGCTGCCACACCCGGCTGCCCACCAGCAGGTAATCCAGCACCTCGTAGGTCTTCGCGTCCACGACAGCAACGTGGTTCGAGGGACCCAGAGCGACAAAGGCGTACTTGCCATCGGACGTCAGCTCGATGCCCACCGGCTGGACCCGGTCCTGATTCACGCCGGGCACCTTGAAAGACATCTCGTGGATCTGCTCCAGGTTGTCCACATCAATGATGTGCACCGTGCCGCCAATCTCGGCAGAAGCCCAGGCAATCTTGCTGTCCTTGCTGAATTCCACGTGGCGAGGGCGCTGGCCGACCACAATGTTCTTCTCGATCTCGAAGGTATCCGCGTTGATCCAGTGCAGCATGCTGGTGGTTTCGGAGGTGTTCACCGCCCACTTGCCGTCCGGGCTCACCGCCATGCCTTCGGGCTCGATGCCGACATCAATCTGGGCGAGTACCTCTTTGGTCTCCACATCCACCACGGTCACGATGGCGTCGTCCTCGTTGGCGATGTACAGATGCCTGTTGTTCGGGTGCAGGGAGAACTGCTCCGGATCCTCACCAGAGGGCAGGGTGTCGACAATCTTGCGGGTGGCCAGGTCGAGCACCTGGACAGTGTCGTCGTCGCTGGCACAGATGTACAGCCTGGTGTAGTCCTTGGACAGCAGGATGCCCCTTGGCCGCTGGCCCACATCAATGGTTTCGACCACGTCCTGACTTTCGGTATCAATGATCGAAATGGTGTTGTCCTTTTCGTTGGACACGTAGGCCAGACTGGCAAACGCCGGGCTGGACAAGCCGATCATGGCGGCCAGGGCGGTCTGTTTGAACAGGGTCTTCATGATCTGACTCCTTCTTGTTTTAAGAACGTACCGCCAGAGCGGTCAGCTGTTGATCCGACACTGGCTCTCTGGTCTGTCGAATCCCAGGGTGTCCATTTCGGTGTTGGGGTGCAGGAAACCCTCAAAGGGGGCGCGTGCAACCAGGCCTCTGGGATGGACCAGGGGGATCGGCTGCCTCAGCTGACCATTCCAGTCACGGAAGGTCAGCCTGCGACCCTTGAACGCGGCCAGCTGGAATTTGTCGCTGAACAGGAAATTGCGGATCTCGCCGGGGTTCGCGGAGCCAAGATCGGTCACCGCGGTGCCTATGGCGCGAATCGCAGCCCAGGCGGCGTAGTCTTCACTGTTCATGTCCCGGGCTGCCAACTCTTGGAAACGGTTCTGCAGTTGCGCGGCCCCCCAGCTTTCAACGACCCGATGCCAGGTCACCGGCGACATACCCTGGGTACCGACTACCGGCCGGGGTAGCCAGGTGTTGAAGGGCACGTACTCGCCGAAATCACCACGGACATCGGCGACGACCACGGCGTCATAGTCGCTGGCCTGGGTAAACAGGGGCAGCTCCCAGGAGGCAGTCCGGCGCAGGTCGGCATCAAAGGTCCAGGGTTTGTCCTCGACGATCTCCAGCCCGAAACGCCTGGCCGAGCGACGGAAGGCCTCTGCCCAGCCCCGGTCGGCCTCTGTGGGGCCGGTTATCAGGAACACTTCATCCCAGCGCCTCTGGTTCAGCCACTGGCCGAGAGCATCAGTGAGCATGGCGTAGCTGGGCATGGTATGGAGCAGGTTGGTTTGGCACTGGCCGGTGCGCAGGGCATCGTCCTTGGCGCCTGCGTTGAAGATCAGGGTGTTGTCGCCGGCTTTCTCCGTGATGGCCTTCAGGGTCTGGGCGGGCGCATTTATCACGAACAGCTCAACACCGCTCTGGCGCAGGGCGTCAAAGGCCATAATGGCGGCTTCTTCAGAGTCTGACACTTCGGTTTGAAGGGAATAGGCCTGGCCCAGGAACTTGCCGGTGGTGCTGTTATCAGCGATCGCCAGCTCGGCACCCCGCAGGCCAGCGTCTTCCGGTTCCGGTATGACGTTGGATAACACCGGGCCGGTGTCTGGTACCCACTGGATGTAACCGATTGGCACCTGCAGGGGGGCAGCCTGCACCGAAAGCGCCAGGCTCAGCCACAAAAGTGCGGTCAGTCCGAGCAGGCGCATGAGTTGATAGCGTGGCATGAAAAGAGTTCCCCGTTTGTTTTTGTCATTCTCCCGAGCTTAGAGAGTGGGGCTCTGGCCTGAAATATTCAGAAAGTACCAATCCGGCAGTACCAAAGTAGGAAATCGGGCGGCGGATACCGCCCGATTACTACCAAGGAACTACGCCAAAACCTCCAAAGTGGCATTCGGATCGGGGATGCAGCTTCCTAGACTGGTGTGCAGCGAGTTGGCAAACCACAAATCCAATGGCCAACCCACGGGGAACCAATCAGAGGTAGCAACAATGAAAACACCTTTTGCAATCAGACCGATTCTGGCCTTTGTTCTGGCCGGTGTAACCGGGTTCGTCATGGCCCACGGCAATGTCACACCGCAGGAGGTGGATACCGGAAACCTGCCATCCCTGGGCGATGAAGTCCGCATGGAGAATCCGTTCCGGGACGGTAACGAGTACGGTGATTACCAGGCGGAAGCAGTGAAAATCGGCGAAAGCGCCTACGCCGGTAACTGCGCCAGCTGCCATGGTATCCGTGCTATGTCCGGTGGCCTGACCCCGGATCTTCGGGAGCTGACCCAATGGGACGACGAATACTTCATCAACCGTGTGCGTAATGGCACCGACCGGGGCATGCCGTCCTGGAAGAAGAGCATGGACCAGAATGCCATGTGGGCGATCCGGACCTATGTGGAATCCCTTCCGAAGCCCGAATAATCGGGTCAATCACCGAACTGCTCTGAACAGAGCCGGCCGGGTGCCGGCTCTTCGTCGTTGGGGGAACCGACAATGAAAACAATGCTAGCGATCATGACCCTGTTCATCCTTGCCTTCAGCACCGTTGCCCAGGAGGTTCAGGACGGCAATGAATTGCTGAACCGACCTGCCGATCGCACCTACGACATCATCCTGGAATCCGGCTATCTGAAGGTCGGGGTGTATGAGAACTTTCCTCCCTATTCCTACAAGGTCAACGGTGAACCGGTGGGGATTGATGTGGAGCTGGGCAAGCGTATTGCGGAAGAGTTAGGTGTGGAATTCCGGGTGCACTGGATCGTTCCCGACGAAAACCTGGGGGATGACCTGCGCAACAACGTCTGGAAAGGGCATTACCTGGCCAAGCAGCGGTTGGCGGATGTGATGCTGCGGGTTCCCTACGATAAGCAATACGCCTACATGCAGGATTCCACCGGAGAATACATCAACGAACAGGTAGTCCTTTTCGGTCCTTATCAGCAGGAAACCTGGCAGATTGCTTTCAATCCGGAAAAGCTCGACAGCGTGGAAACCGTCGCAGTGTTCCAGTACCACCCTATCGGCGTGGAGATCGATACCCTGCCGGATTTCTACCTGAGCTCCGGGCTTCGGGGACGGCTGAGGGATCAGGTTCGCCACTATCCGAATGTCAGCGAGGCATTTGAGGCGATGCGGCAGGGCGAAGTCAGTGCCGTGATGGGCATGCGGTCGGAGATTGACCATGAGCTGGCCAAGCCCGAGAACGGAGCGTTCCGGGCTGCGGGCAATGGTTTCCCCGGCATCGGCAAGCAGGTCTGGGATGTGGGCATGGCCATCAAGCATACCCACCGCCAGCTCGGCTATGCACTCGAGGCGATCGTTGACAAGCTGGTAAAAGGCGGAGAACTGGATGCCCTGTTTGCGGATCTGGGCCTGCGTTACAGCGTGCCCCAGTACTATCGGGAATTTCTGGAACCCGAGGCCCTTGCCCGTGCCGAAGGCGATCTCTGATGCTGTCGCTTGCCGGTGTCGAAGAAGCCCGCGCCAGTCGCGGGCTTCTTCGTTTTTAAGGTAGTACTACCAAGTGATGAGAAAACCTGTTCCGGCGGTTAATTGTTGCGCTTGCCGCTAACGAGAAGAATCACAAAAGAGGCGGGAGAAGTTCCCGGTTCGCCCTGAATCGCACACAAGAGAACCGAAAACAAGAGAATTGGAGAGCGCAACCATGAGAACCAACAAGTTCGGGATCCGCATCGCTGCCAGTGCCCTGGCACTGGCAGTGTCATACGGAGCCCAGGCGGTAACCGACGAGGATATCGTCAACGATCACAAGACACCTGAGGACATTGTCAGTTACGGCATGGGTACCCAGGGCCAGCGCTTCAGTATTCTGGAAGATCTCAATACCGACAACGTTCAGCACCTTCAGCCGGCCTGGGCGTTCTCGTTCGGCAGCGAGAAAATGCGTGGCCAGGAGTCCCAGCCGCTGATCAAGGATGGCGTGATGTATGTCACCGCTTCCTATTCCCGCGTTTACGCCATTGACGCCAAAACCGGTGAGGAAATCTGGCAGTACGACGCCCGCCTTCCGGACGGCATCATGCCCTGCTGTGACGTGGTCAACCGAGGCGTCGCCCTGTACGACGACAAGGTCATTTTCGGCACCCTGGATGCCAAGCTGGTGGCCCTGAACAAGGACACAGGCAAGCCGATGTGGATCAAGAAAGTGGCGGACTATCAGGCGGGCTATGCCATTACCGCCGCTCCGATCGTGGTCAAGGGCAAGGTCATCACCGGCGTGTCCGGGGGTGAATTCGGTATTGTCGGAAAGGTGGAAGCCTACGACGCCAACACCGGTGAACTGGTCTGGATGCGCCCCACCGTTGAAGGACACATGGGTTACGTCTACAAGGACGGCAAGAAAATCGAGAATGGCATTTCCGGCGGCAAGCCCGGTCAGACCTGGCCCGGCGATATGTGGAAGAATGGTGGCGCCGCTACCTGGCTCGGCGGCACCTATGACCCGGAAACCGACTCCCTGTTCTTCGGTACCGGTAACCCGGCACCCTGGAACTCCCACCTGCGCCCGGGGGACAACCTGTTTTCCTCCTCACGCCTGGCCATCGATCCCGATGACGGCAGCATCAAGTGGCACTTCCAGACCACCCCCCACGACGGCTGGGATTACGATGGTGTCAACGAGCTGATCTCTTTCGATCTGAACGAGAATGGCAAGACCATCAAGGCCGCTGCCACCGCCGATCGTAACGGCTTCTTCTACGTGCTGAACCGCGAGAACGGCGACTTCATCCGAGGCTTTCCGTTCGTGGACAAGATCACCTGGGCCGAGGGCCTGGATCCGGACACCGGTCGTCCGATATACACTGAAGGTGGCCGACCGGGTGACCCGGCGGCTACTGACGGCGGCAAGGGTGAAGTGGTCGTGGCCCAGCCGGCTTTCCTTGGTGGCAAGAACTGGATGCCGATGGCCTACAGCCCGGAAACCGAGTTGTTCTACGTGCCTTCCAACGAGTGGTCCATGGACATCTGGAATGAGCCGGTGTCCTACAAAAAAGGCGCGGCCTTCCTGGGTGCAGGCTTCACCATCAAGCCGGCCAATGATGATTACATCGGCGTTCTGCGCGCCATGGATCCGAAAACCGGCAAGGAAGTGTGGCGCTATGAAAACACCGCGCCTCTGTGGGGTGGTGTGATGACTACCGCTGGCAACCTGGTCTTCACCGGAACGCCTGAAGGCTATCTGAAGGCGTTTGACGCCAGGACCGGGGAAGAACTCTACCGGTTCAACACCGGCTCCGGGGTCGTTGGCACGCCGGTGACCTGGACCATGGACGGCGAGCAGTATGTTTCCGTCGCCTCCGGCTGGGGTGGTGCGGTTCCGCTCTGGGGTGGTGAAGTGGCCAGGGTGGTCAAGGACTTCAACCAGGGTGGCATGGTCTGGACCTTCAAGCTGCCGAAGGATCGTGTTGCCAGTAATTGATTGCGATAAGTCACTGAAGCGAGGTTGGTTGGAGAGAGGGCAGCTTTTGTGCTGCCCTCTCTCTTTCTAAAGTGCCAGAGATTTCTGGTTGCGGTTGGACCACCAAACCAGTGCAAGCGCTGGCGTGATCAATACAGCGCTGAACATCGTCAGTTGCAGATTGGTGAAGGGGACCGGGCCACCTCCCGGAACCGCCAACATCATACCGCCAGCAATCAACGACAGACGGACAGGCCACTGGAGTCTCCGGTAAAGTGACAGGTTACCAATGCCCAGCAGGTAACCCTGCATCCCGCCAGCAATCAGCGCGACACCCAGAATAGCCTGGGGTAGCACGACCAGAATCTCCTTCCAGGAGCCCTGAAGTATGAGCGCCGGATTCAATACAAACAGGAACGGGATAAAGTAAATCACGCTGCCCAGTTTCATGGCCTGGAAGCCGGTCTCCATCGCCCGCGCACCCGCCACCGACGCAGCGGCAAAGGCGCCCAGGGCCACGGGCGGGGTAATGAAGCTCAACATGCCCCAGTACAGGATAAACAGGTGAACAGCCAACGGGTCCATGCCACCGCCGGTGATCAGGGCTGGAGCAAGGGCCACAGCCAGAAAAATATAAGCGGCTGTGACGGTCATGCCAATGCCCAGTATGAAGCTGGTTGCTGCCCCCATGAGCAGCAGCACCAGGGTGTTGCCGCCGGCCAAAAATATCAGGTCATTGGCTATAGTGCCTGACATTCCGGTTACAGACAGAGCCCCTACCAGCAAACCGACGCCCGCCAGAATGGCAATGAGTTCTGCGAACAGTTTGCCGGCACTCGAGAAAAAGTCTTTCACTTCCTTCCACTGCCATCGGTGGTATGGCAGTACCTGATTAATCACCAACAGCAAGGCGGTAGCATAGAAGGGCGCTGTTGCCTCTCGCCGCAAAAAGAACAATAGCCAGATCAAAAGCACGAAAACGAAGATAAAGTACCAGCCTTCTTTCAAGGTCTGGCGTAAGGAAGGCAGCTCGACCTCGGGTAAACCTTTGAGGTCATGGCGGGCCGCGTAAGCATCGATCTGGATAAACAGACCCATGAAGTACAGAAAGGAGGGCACGACCGCTGCCAGTGCAATCGTTCCGTAGGGAATGTTCAGAAAGCTGGCCATGATGAATGCCGTTGCGCCCATGACGGGCGGCATCAGAACGCCGCCAGTGGACGCACACGCTTCGACGCCGGCAGCGTAGGAACGTCCGAAACCTACCCGCCTCATGGCGGGGATCGACAGTACACCGGTAGTAAGCACGTTCGTGATCACGCTTCCGCTCATCGATCCCATCAGGCCGCTGGAAAAGACTGCGACCTTCGCCGGACCACCTCGGACATGGCCCAGAAGGGCAAATGCGAGATTGATGAAAAACTTGCCGCCTCCGGTCTGCTGCAATGCTACGCCGAACAATAAAAACCCAATGACCAGGTTGGCAAACGCCTGCAACGGGATGCCCATGACGCTTTCACGGCTCATGGCGTGATAGATGGCCGTTTGGGAGGGCGAGGATGGAAAACCCTGAATCGGCCCCGGCATCACATCCGCGAATATTGGGTAAAGACTTGCGATCCCGACAATGATGCCTATTGGCCAACCGCCGGCCCGACGCGCTGCTTCAAAGATCACGCCCCATAACAGGAAGCTCATAATGATGGCGTAGTCCGGTGCGTCGTATTCCCAGCCGCTTTCCAGAATGCGCTCTGCATTAAAGACGAAAAAGCCGCACACTGTCGCGGTGAACACGAAAAGGATGATGTCGTACCAGGGCACCGTTGAGCGCGACGCTCTGCTGGAGGCTGGCCAGAGTACGAAAACGAGCGGCAGCATCAAGGCAACTACCGCGTAGAAAAACTGGCTTTCCACCGAAGTCACGGCGGTAAACAGGCCGATGTTAAACAGGTAATCAATGGCGAGCAGGGTCAGTGCCAGGGTTGCCACACGGGGAACCCAGAGCCAGAACCCCTCCAGTTTGCGGATGCCGGAGATTTCACCCGTACTTACGGGTTGTTGCTGAGGGGAGCTCATAGGATCAGAGCCTCTGGTGCGATAAAGGGGAAAACGGAAAACACCAGAGCACCGTTGCTGTTCTGGCAACGGAACTCCGATGTTGTGAGGCTGGCTTTAACGGAAAACCGGTGCCATGCCTTCTGCTTCGAGTGCGTCGGCACGAACTTTCATCCAATTCGCACGGAACGCGTCTTCATCTTCCGGCGGATTGGAATCCATGAAGGCTTTCCAGGTGGTCTGCAGGATGTCCTGGCGTTTAACCAGCTGGTCCTGGTGTGCCTGCATGGCATCGGTCCAGTGTCCGATTTCCTTGTAGTAGTCCACGACGGCATCGTGATAAGGGATTACCCACTGCATGTTCTGATTCTCGAGCGAGTAACCTGCATTACCCGGGGCCGCGTCCTTGTATTTGTCGTGATCTTCAATAAGGACACGGATAAGGCTGCTGGCTGTTTTATCATCCAGGGTTTCATTACCGACCAGGATCGGGTACGGATAGCTGGCACCGATCCAGGGGCTGTCTTTGCCATAGGCCTCACCGGCGACGGAGGTGGCCGAGTGGGGCTGGAAATAAGGCGCGACACTCTGAAGTCGGCTCCAGCCCTCTTGATTGGCGGGATCCAGTTCCGGCCAAACAATACCCCTCGGGCTGGCGGCCAGTTGCTGAGCCGGCGGCGCCACGCTCATGGTGAATGCAGCGTCGACCTGATCCGCAACAATGCCTTCAAAGGCACGGCCATAACCCGGGAACTCCACCCGTTCGACGTCATCCCAGGTCAGATCTCCAAATGCCAGAAATGCTTCAGTACCGACATTCAGCGCATCATCACCACGGATATAGGCCACACGCTTGCCTTTGAGATCCGCTGGTGTTTCTACGTTGATATCGCCGGCGACCGCGACACCCAGACCAAAACTGGCAGTGGATGTGCTGATCAGACGAATAGGCTGCGGGCCCCAATCGGCGTCTGCGAAGAGAAGGACGCCTTCCGATCCGTAGTAGCTGGCAATCCCGCAAGCGCAAAGTGGAACCCGTCCCATACGCAACGGCGTCATGCGCGATACGTCGTTTTCCCCGGGCAGAATCCGGACAGAAGTGCCGTATTCGTTTTTCAGGAGGTTGCCCAGAGACACCATCTGGGTGTAGCCGGCAGATCCCGTTCCATAAGCGGTCATGGCGAGCGTCCCGGGTAGATCTACATTTTCCGCACTGTGGGCAAAAAGGGATGAGGCACTCAATACACCGACGAGCAGACTTTTGTTGATTTTATGCATCGTTCTTTTCCTGTGTTGTTATCCGGTCACGTCACTTACCTCAGGAGGAGAAGTGCAAGGTGGTGGCCGGAAGAAAACCGACAACACTCCGCGGATCCACGGGTGGTGGCTGACGTTACAAAAATGCAGAAGAGTTGTTTGGTAGGTATCCAAACTTCCCAACGTTGTTTCGCACAGCAAAACCATAAATGAATTAGGTTTTGCAGGGCGACATCCATTTTTGTAATTTCAATATAAGGAATGTCTGATCTCGCAGCAACCTTCCAGAAAATTAAATCTGGTGAGTTTCGGTTGGCCGGCTTATCTGTGGCTTGTATCAAGTATCAGGTGAGCATAAACCGCTCATGGAAATTGTCCGTTTCCCGGGACGAAAAGGGGGGCTTGAGAGCGGGGAGCCGAGCAAACTGACCCAAGAGCACCTGACGATTGAGAACTCTGCCGCTTTGTAGTTGTATATCCGGGTCTGGACTGATCAGACCACCTGACTCAAACAACAATAACGAGGGAGTGATAACGTGGAATCCAGTCCACTGATTTCGATCGGCCTTCCGATCTCGCTGTTCATTATCATGGTGGGTATCGGACTAACCCTGACCCTCAGGGACTTTGGTCAGGTTACTCTGAACCCCCGGGGCATGATTGTCGGCACTATTGCCCAGATTCTCCTGATGCCGCTGGTGGCTTTTGCCCTGGTGCCGATTCTGGGTCTGGCGCCGGCACTGGCGGTGGGCCTGGTGATTATCGCTGCCTGTCCCGGAGGCACGACGTCGAACCTGTTCGTCCTGCTGGCGCGAGGCAACATTGCCCTGTCCATTCTGCTCACCGTCTCCGCGAGCCTGATCACCATTGTCACGCTGCCGTTCTTTACCAACTACGCACTGCAGATGCACTTCGGTGAGGGGGCGGATATTTCACTCCCGGTCGGCAAAACCATTGCCATGTTGGTGATGATCGTGTTGCTGCCGGTCGCCATTGGCATGCTCATCCGGACCCGCGCGCCCGAGCGTGCGAAAAAAGCCGAGGGTGTGGTCAGTCTTTTCGGTGGTCTGGTGCTTCTGGCTCTCATCATCGCGTTGATGTACGGCTCCCGCGACCGCCTGCTGGAGCTGCTGGTCCAGGCCGGTCCGGCGGCTTTCCTGCTCAATCTGATCGGGGTTGCCATCGGCCTGGCCAGTAGCCGTTTGTTCGGCCTGTCACAGCGGGAATCCCTGGCGGTCGCCGTGGAACTGGGCATCAAGAACGGCACCATTGCCCTGATGGTTACTCTTACGCTGCTGGAATCCTCCGAAATGTCCATTCCGGCAGTGGTCTACAGCGTCATGATGTACGGCTTCGGCGCCATTCTGATCATGATGGGGCGGAGGCTGGTTCCGCTTGCCCGGTAGAGTCCCCAAAACTGGCGGCTGTGAGCTGCTCCGCACTCATCGCTCGCCGCATACCCAATTTTGGGGATGCGCAGGGAGGTGGAAATTATTAAGTATTACTTTCGGTTATTCCAACAACAGGAAAAATTATGAAAGTAATCAAATTCGGCTCCCTGGCCCTGGCCGTAGCGCTCAGTGGCTGTGGCGGTAGTGGTTCGTCTTCTTCAACCACCGTGACTGAAGACACCACGACACCAGAAAACACCAAAACGGGCATCTTCACGGATAGCGCAGTAGCCAACATCCGGTACCAGACGGCGACCCAGAGTGACTTTACCAGCGCTCTCGGGGAATACGAGTACGTTGAGGGTGAAACGGTAACCTTCAGTATTGGCGGCATTGAGCTGCCCCCGGTTCCGGCAACCGGACGTGTCACGCCCGCTGACATGACCGCTGAGGAAAGTTCTGCTGACCAGCTGACCAATATCCTGAGGCTGCTGCAAAGCCTGGACGAGGATGGCAACCCCGATAATGGCATCACTATCACCGCTGAAACCCACGCGGCGCTGGAAAATACGCTGTTGGTGGTGGATCAGTCCGCTGCCGAATTTGAAACCCAGTTTACGAATGAGGTGACAACCGCGGTTAACAAAACGCTGATCAGTGCGGAGGAGGCTGAAGCCCACTTTTACGCCTCCCAGCACGCAGACCTGCGTGGCAGCTGGGTATTCGTGGAACCCGCCGGTGAAAGTAGCAATGGCCAGGGCCCGGATGGCGAAGAAATCAATATCCTGACCTTCCTGGACGATGGCACCTACATCATTGCCCACAAGTACGGCAACGACGATCAGGGAGCGGCAACGGCGGAGTGGGGCAATTACACCTGGAACCCGGCAACCGGAGAAATGATCATTTCGGTGCTCGGCGAGTCAGAAGGTGGCGAAGGGGGGCTGTGTCCGGGCCTGGCTGCGGACCTGGGAGACTGTACGGAAACCGTCCAACTGGTGGGCGACGAGTTGCACTTTGGCAGCGAAGCAGCTGCCGCGACACCGTTCCAGTCCATCAATGATGCCAGTAACACATACGTGGGTGCCTGGTATTTGCCAGAAGGGGAAAACTTCAACGTGCTGACCATTCTGGATGACAGCCATTATGTGATCGCCCATAACGCCAATGGCGAGGTGTACACGGGTGATGATCTCGTGGAGGTTTCTTCAGAATGGGGCACTTACAGCGTTAGCAATGGCAGCTTCCAGGTGACCGACATCGAGACGGAAACGGATGGTCCGGGCGGGCTTTATGACGCCAACGGCGCAGGGGGCCTGAACGCCGCGTCGGAAGTGACGAGATACGGAGATCTCCAACTGGAACCCGCGGGTGATGGCGTGATTGCCCTGCGAAGGGTGGGGCGCTTCAGTGTGGAGCTGAGCGATCTGGCCGGCAATACCAGCAGCATTCTTGTCGAGCGTACCGGTGGTGTCTTTGCTAATGGAACGGACAAGTCATTTGAGTTTGATCTCGTGGGTGAGGGTGCAGCCGCCGAGGTCATCCTCTCAGGAAGTACAGGCTCGGTCACCTATCTGGCCGATAATGAAGAAACTGTTATTGACTTCTGGACTGTGAGCGCCGGCGGCACCCTCGTCTACGAAGAGACCAATCCTGATGACTCGTCCACCGGGAGCTGGGTATTCGCTCCCATCAAAACCGCCGACGGCAAAGAGTGGGCACTGGTGGATTTCCGGCATATTGATGGTGGAACTGAGAATCTGCTGGGCTTTTTTGTCAGTGAGCTGAGGCCGCTGCCCTAGTACTCTTGCAAGGCTTTACTGGTGTGAATGTAAAGGGCGAACTTCTATGAGTTCGCCCTTTACTTTTAAGTAGCTGATGATTTTTAGCCCAAAGCCCGAACCAGCATGGACACCAGCTCCGTCTGCTTGCGATAGCCGTTTTTCGCCAGCAGGTTCTTGATGTGTTGGCGAGCGGTATGGATGGAAATCTGCTTTCTATCGGCAACATCGCTGGCACTCAGGCCCTGGGCCAGATCGGCGGCGACAGCGGCTTCTGCCGGTGTGCACTGGAACAGCGCCTGTAGTCTCTGCTGATCCGGCTCCAATGAAGTGTCAAAACAGAACAATTCCGCCAACACGCCGTTATTTTCAGCGCTCTCGGCGATCAGGGGTGTCAGGCAGACCGCGATACGTTCATGGCCGCGACTGGTGAATACCGTTTGCGGCGAGAGAATGCCTTTGTGGGAGTGGACGATGCAGGTGGTAATGGCATCCTGCAGCTGGCGGGTAATGCGGCGATCTGCGCTTTGCAGTCGCTCGGAGCCGGTAATGGACAGGCTACTGCTGCTTTCCATAAGAGTCAGGGCCGCGTCGTTGGCCTGGGCAATATTGCCCAGTGCGTTGAAGACGATGAGCGGTTTTTTTACGTGGTTGAGTGCCATCGCCAGGTTTTCATTGTCGCTGCGCGTCTCGTACAGTTTCAGATGCAGGGCCACGGCATTCTCGATATGGGGAGCCAGCAGATTCATCTGCAGTAGTTCGTCTGTGGTATAGGGGCCGAATTCCTTGTGTCTGTTGGCAATGAACACCACATTGGTGCCATTCTCCCGGGTGGCGAGCATGCCCGCACTATCGCCCATGCCAACCTGTTCCGCCCAAACACGAGTTTGACTTTCCGGGGCGAGAACATCGAAAACGGTGCGACTGGTGTCTCCCCGCAGAAAAGAATCAAACTGGCGTGGCGGAAGTCTCACAAAGCGGGTGAGGGCTTCATCCCGTTCCGGTAGATCACTGTTGATGTACCACTCTTCGAAGCCTTCCGGATAGCCAAAGGTCCAGCCATACACCATGCGCTGTGGGTTACTGGTGAGCCCCAGGATGCCACCTTGCATAGCCTTGAAGCGATGTTGGAAGGCATCAAAGAACGGCTGGAAGCCGGTATTGTCATGCAGGCATCGGTACAGGGTGCTGACGAGTGTGTTATACGCCTGCAGATCCTCGCCTCCAAGCGAGGGGAAAGGAAAAGCGAGCTCACCCGCGGGCTCTTCAGAACGGGGAATGTTCGGGTTTGTCACAGGGAAGGCCCCTTCCATCCAAGGCATTCACATCCCGCCATCTGACGTTATATGAGGCCTCAGTATTCTTGACCATTATCAAACGACACAGTTTGTTAGGTCTCATCCTAGTCGAGCCAGGTGGATGGAAACGTAAAATAAGGTAAAAACTCCCGAATCCCACCTATGTCACACCGCTCAAGCGTCAGGACCGGCCATCTACTACCAAGGAACGAGTTTTTCGCCTCTATCGCATCATTCAACTATTCCGGATCGGGGTCTACATTGAATGGGTAAACGCGAAAGGCCGCGTTGCCCTGCGATAAACACAACAAGAGGTCGATAACATGATCTACGCACAACCCGGAAAAGAAGGTTCTGTCGTCTCCTTTAAGCCCCGCTATGAAAACTACATTGGCGGTGAGTGGGTGGCGCCCGTCAAAGGCGAGTACTTCGACAACATCACGCCGGTGACCGGCGAGGTGATCTGCGAGATTCCCCGTTCCACCGCCGAAGACATCGATCTGGCGCTGGATGCTGCCCACAAGGCCGCGCCGGCCTGGGGCAAGACCTCGCCAACCGAGCGTTCCAACATCCTGCTGAAGATTGCCGATCGCATCGAGGCCAACCTGGAACAACTGGCGGTTGCCGAAACCTGGGATAACGGCAAGGCCGTTCGTGAAACACTGAACGCCGACATCCCGCTGGCCGCCGATCACTTCCGTTATTTTGCCGGTTGCATCCGGGCCCAGGAAGGCCACATGGGTGAGATCGACCACAACACCGTGGCGTACCATTTCCACGAGCCGCTGGGCGTTGTCGGCCAGATCATTCCCTGGAACTTCCCGCTGCTGATGGCGGCCTGGAAGCTGGGCCCCTGTCTGGCTGCCGGTAACTGCACCGTGCTCAAGCCGGCCGAGCAGACCCCCGCCAGCATCCTGCTGCTGATGGAAATCATCGGTGACCTGCTGCCGCCGGGCGTACTCAACGTCGTGAACGGCTATGGCATCGAAGCCGGCCAGGCTCTGGCCACCAGCAAGCGCATCGCCAAGATTGCCTTCACCGGTTCCACCCCGGTGGGCTCCCATATCCTCAAGTGCGCTGCCGACAACATCATTCCGTCCACCGTTGAGCTGGGCGGCAAGTCCCCGAACATCTACTTCTCCGACGTCATGAAGGCCGAGCCGGAATTCATCGACAAGTGTGTCGAAGGTCTGGTACTGGCGTTCTTCAACCAGGGTGAGGTGTGCACCTGCCCGTCCCGCGCTCTGGTCCAGGAAGACATGTTTGAAGAGTTCATGCAGAAGGTCGTCCAGCGCACCAAGGCCATCAAGCGCGGCAATCCGCTGGATACCGACGTTCAGGTGGGTGCTCAGGCCTCCAGGGAACAGTTCGACAAGATCATGTCCTACCTGGAGATCGGCAAGCAGGAGGGCGCCGTCGTGCTGACCGGCGGTGACCGCGAGCATCTGGACGAAGAGTTCAGCAATGGCTTCTACATCCAGCCGACCCTGTTCAAGGGCGACAACAAGATGCGTGTGTTCCAGGAGGAGATCTTTGGCCCGGTGGTGGGTGTCACCACCTTCAAGACCGAAGAAGAGGCCCTGGCCATTGCCAACGACACCGAGTTTGGCCTGGGTGCCGGCGTCTGGACCCGGGACACCAATCTTGCCTATCGCATGGGCCGCAACATTCAGGCCGGTCGGGTCTGGATGAACTGCTACCACGCCTACCCGGCGCACGCCGCCTTCGGTGGCTACAAGAAGTCCGGCGTTGGCCGCGAAACCCACAAGATGGCGCTCGAGCACTACCAGCAGACCAAGAACATGCTGGTCAGTTACGACACCAACCCGCTGGGTTTCTTCTGAGCTGAAAGCATCGGTTCGCGGGCCTGAGGGCCCGCGCTTCGTGTCCCCACATGGATGTGAGTTATCTCTCTTGGCCCCTCCCCGGGGCTTTTTTGTTGTCTCAGGCATGACACGGGGTCTGATGAAAGCCTTCATCTGACCCCTTTTTAGGTCGAGACTCCGGGGGCTGGATTTGAAAATGGGGTCAGAAGAAAGCGTTCTTCAGACCCCGTGGTCACTTAGGCCCCTGCGGCATCCGTCGCCAGGATCCTGGCACGCTGCTTCCGCTCCTGTTTGTTACGAACGATACTGTCCACGCACTGCCCCTCGTCCCGCAGGATCACCACACACTCCAGACACTGGATGCATTCGTCGTAGTCGATCTGCCCATCCTTGCGGATGGCGTTGATACCGCACTCGTTCTTGCAGTGCTGGCAGGGTGAGCCGCAGCGGTCGATGCGCTCCAGCCAGCTGAACAGCCGGAACCGGCCCAGTACCGCCAGTCCGGCGCCGAGCGGGCACAGGTAGCGACAATAGAACTTGTGGATGAACATGCCGATCACCAGAAGTGCCACGGCATACACCACGAACGGCCAGTAACGGACAAAAAACAGGGTGATGCTGGTCTTGAACGGTTCCACTTCAGCCAGCTGTTCGGCCAGGGTCAGGGAGTAAAACGCGGTGCCGACCAGCCCCAGCAGAATCGGGTATTTCAACAGTATCAGCCGGCGGTGCCAGTGCTCGGGCACCTTGATTTGTGGGAAACGGAGTTTCTCACCCAGCCAGGCCGCCATTTCCTGCAGGGCGCCAAAGGGGCAAAGCCAGCCACAGAACAGCCCCCGGCCCCAGATAAACAGGGTGATGAAGGTATAGGTCCACAGGATGAAGATCACCGGGTCGAGCAGGAATACATCCAGGGAGAAACCGTCCCACAGGGCGAGCAACAGGGTATAGATGTTCACAACCGACAACTGGCCCTGGGCGTAGAAACCGATAAAGAACAGGGTGAAAAACAGGAAGCCCCAGCGGAATCGGTGCACCAGTTTCGGGTGACGGCTGAGGGTTTTCTGCCTGGCAAAAACCATCGTCAGCATGGTGAGCCCGGCGACCAGCAGGGCAATTTGCCACCAGCGTTCCTTCCACAGGCCGACCCAGACCGGCTCGCGGGTCGATTCCGCTGGAGTGGCGATTTCCACCGTTTCAAACAGTGCCTCATTGAAGGACACCGGCAGGTCGAAGGTGGCGCTATCTGATATCAGGTGGTTTCGCGCCAGTTCGACATGGAGCTTGAGATGTGCTTCGGCTCCGGGGTTGAAGCCAGCGTTGCCGCCAATCCGGAACAGGTTGACTGCAGCAAATCCGGGCATACCCTCTGCCATCAGGGGCAGGTTCTGATCGAGCCAGTTGAGATCCCGCATTTCTACCGCCAGGTTGTTCTGCACCAGGCCTATGCGGTCGGGAGAACTTCCGGGGGTGAAGTCCTCGCTCACATGGGGAAATACTCCCCGGGACGCAACCAGCATGACCTTGTCATTCTCCCCCAGCCGCTCCATGAACCGGCGGTAGCCGTCGTTCCCCAGCAGGTTCCGGCCAACCATTGGCGAGTTCATGTAGGCAAAGAACAGTTCGGCAAACGGCTCGTTTCCGGTGGGTTTCAGATCGGCGGCGTAATCGGACAGCGGTCGCCCGAGCTGTTCCTCCACTGTTTCGACCGGGATGGCGGCGCTGCCTAAGAAGCCTCGTTCGATCAGTTCGCTCCATTCCAGCGGTTCGAAGAAGTCGGGCCGGGCACGGGTGGGAGCAGCCTGGGCAAAGGCCTCCAGCTTTTGGCGCGCCACCTTGAGGCCGGAGGAGAGGATCGTGTCATTGATAATCAGGACCGAAACGGTGGCCTTGCTGACCCCATCGAAATACACCACATCCCCCTCCGAGGTTTTACCGGAGCGGGAGGAATTCGATGACTGCACGATGATCTGCTCCCGCAGGGACCTGCCCTCATACTGTTCCACAAACTCGAACATCGGCTCTTCACCCAGTCCATGCAGGAACACCGGTTCGTGGTGGTCCAGCACTTTTACACCGGTAAAGCGGCCCCTGGTGTCGAGCCCGATCATCATCCGGATGGGTTTGCCGGCAAAGCCCTGGAGCCGGCTCAGATCCGTGGACTCGTAGGCATATCCCAGAAGCTCCTGAAGCTGGTATACCGGGTAGACCGGGAAGTCTGTCAGCTTGTCTTCAATGACGGTGGCAGATGGGAACAGCTCCTGGATGGCCGCACGCCTGGCGTCCGTGAGCTTGGCCTGCAGAGGCATCGGGAACAGGGAAAGACACACCAGCAAAAGCACAATTCGCCCGGCCATCGGGAGACTCCTTAAAGTTATTATTTTCCTTGTTCCATGCTAGGGAGATCGGGGGGAGTCTCAATTCGACCTCGGAGCGAGGGCGGTGCTACTTTCAGGGGGCGAAGAACAGTTCTAAAGTACCATATTGGCCGTTTTCCACAGTCTCTAGTATAAGTAGGTGTAGTCGGTGATGCCGGCTGTCACACCCGATGTTCGAACAATGATGACAATGACAAGAGGTGAGCATTATGTGGACCAAACCAGCCTACGAAGACCTGCGGATCGGTTTTGAAGTCACCATGTACTTCGCCAACCGCTGAGTGAGAGTCGGCCAGCGCTGTCGGGCTGGCCGTTTCCTCTCCGGACTTTTCCATGCAGATTCATATCCTTGGTTCCGCCGCCGGTGGCGGGTTCCCCCAGTGGAACTGTAATTGCAGCAACTGCGCCGGGTTCCGTAGCGGCACCCTGAATGCACAGGCGCGCACCCAATCCTCCATTGCGGTCAGCGAAGACGGCGAACACTGGATCCTTTTCAACGCATCTCCGGACATCCGGGCGCAGCTGGCCGCGTTTCCTGCCATGCAGCCGGCCCGCGCACTGCGTGACACCGGGATCAGCGCCATCGTCCTGATGGACAGCCAGGTGGATCACACCACCGGCCTGTTATCCCTGCGCGAGGGGCTTCCCATGGACGTATGGTGTACCCGCCAGGTACACGACGATCTCAGCTCCGGATTCCCCCTGTTCACCATGCTGAAGCACTGGAATGGCGGTCTGAGCTGGCGGGAGATTGAAGCTTCGGAACAGGTGGAATTCAGCATTCCCTGCGCCCCGTCCCTGCAGTTGACAGCCATTCCGCTGCTGAGCAACGCGCCGCCATATTCACCCCGGCGCGACAACCCGCATCCGGGTGACAACATCGGTATCTTTGTTCGGGATACCCGCACCGGGACCACGGTGTTGTACGCGCCGGGGCTGGGCCAGCCGGATGAACGGATCCTTGGCTGGATGCGCAAGGCGGACATCCTTCTGGTGGACGGCACTGTCTGGCACGACGACGAGATGATCCGGCAGGAAGTGGGGACCAAGACCGGGCAGTCCATGGGACATCTGGCCCAGAGCGGGCCCGGCGGCATGATCGAGGTGCTCGATACCATGCCCGCGAGCCGCAAGATCCTCATTCACATCAACAATACCAATCCGATCCTGGACGAGGATTCCCCCGAGCGCGCCGAACTGGGCGAGCACGGCATCGAAGTGTCCAGGGACGGTATGCATATCGATCTGTCGGGGCAACCATGAACGCCAAAGCGAACAACACCGCCATGAACCGCCAGGACTTCGAGCAGGCCCTGCGCAGCAAGGGGCAGTACTACCACATTCACCACCCCTACCATAAAGCCATGTATGGCGGGCAGTGCACGCCGGAGCAGATCCGCGGCTGGGTTGCCAACCGCTACTACTACCAGATCAGGATTCCCCAGAAGGACGCCGCGATCATGGCCAACTGTCCGGATGCCCGTGTGCGCCGGCTCTGGCTGCAGCGCATCCTTGACCATGACGGCCACGACGGCGATGTCGGTGGCATCGAGGCCTGGCTGTCCCTGGCCGAGGCGGTGGGCCTGAGCCGGGAAGAGGTGATCGACCAGCGTCATGTGCTGCCGGGTGTGAGGTTCGCCGTGGATGCCTACCTGAATTTTGCTCGCCGGGCAACCTGGCAGGAGGCGGCCTGTTCGTCCCTGACCGAGCTGTTCGCCCCGGAGATCCATCAGTCCCGGCTGGACAGCTGGCCGTCCCATTACCCGTGGATCGAGGAGGGTGGTTACAGCTACTTCCGCAAACGGCTGTCCGAGGCCCGCCGTGATGTCGAGCACGGGCTCAGCATCACCCTGGATCACTTTGTCACCGAGGCCCAGCAGAGCCGGGCCCTCGACATCCTTCAGTTCAAGCTGGATATCCTGTGGTCCATGCTGGATGCGCTGACTATGGCCTACATGCATCAAACGCCCCCGTACCACACGGTCACCGACCGGCAAGTGTGGCACCGGGGGCTATGAGTGAGAGCACTATGAGCCAGATTCCCCGTTTTCGTCGTGGTTTCCGGTTCCAGTGGGAACCGGCCCAGGACTGCTATGTGCTGCTATACCCGGAGGGAATGGTGAAACTCAACGGCAGTGCCGGGGCGATCCTGAACGAGGTGGATGGGCAACGGGATGTAGATGCCATCGTGGCGTCGCTGAAGCAGCAATTCCCCGAAGCTGGCGACCTCGGGCCGGATGTCCGGGACTTTCTCAGGGATGCCGAGCAACAACACTGGATCGAATGGGTATGACTGGCGCATCACAGGCAACACCAGGAGTCGGACCGCCACTGTGGCTGCTGGCGGAACTCACCTACCGCTGCCCGCTGCAGTGCCCTTATTGCTCCAACCCCCTGGATTTCGCCCAGACCGAGCAGGAACTGACCACCGAACAGTGGCTCAGTGTGCTGCGCCAGGGCCGCGAGATGGGCGCGGCCCAGCTTGGCTTCTCCGGCGGTGAACCACTGGTGCGCCCGGACCTGCCGGAGCTGATCGCCGAAGCCCGCAAACTGGGTTACTACACTAACCTGATAACCTCCGGTTTGGGTCTCACCGAAGCCAAGGTGGACGCCTTCGCCGAGGCCGGTCTCGACCATATCCAGGTCAGCTTCCAGGCCTCCGACCCGGAACTGAACAATGCCGTGGCGGGGTCCCGCAAGGCGTTCGAGCAGAAGCTGGCCATGGCCAAAGCCGTTAAGGCCGCCGGTTACCCGATGGTGCTCAACTTTGTCATTCACCGGCACAATATCCATCAAATGCCGGACATTATTGAGCTGTGTGAACGGCTGGATGCCGACTACGTCGAGCTGGCCACGTGCCAGTACTATGGCTGGGCGTTCGAGAACCGGGAAGGGCTGATGCCCTCCAAAGCCCAGCTGGACAAGGCGGAAGCGGAAGTTAACGACTTCCGGGCCCGATTGCAGGCCAGGGGGGCGGCCATGAAGCTGATCTTTGTTACGCCGGATTACTACGAAGAACGCCCGAAAGCCTGCATGAACGGCTGGGGCAACCTGTTTCTGACCGTGGCGCCGGATGGCACTGCCTTGCCGTGCCACAGCGCGCGCCTGCTGCCGATCGACTTCCCGAATGTGAAGGATCTGAGCCTGAAAGAGATCTGGTACGACAGCCCGGGCTTCAACCATTACCGCGGTGATGCGTGGATGCCCGAACCCTGTCGTTCCTGCGATGAAAAGGACAAGGATTTTGGCGGCTGCCGGTGCCAGGCCTACCTGCTGACCGGTAATGCCGACAACGCCGACCCGGTGTGCAGCAAGTCGCCGCACCATGACCGCATTCTGGCGGCACGGAGAGCCGCCGACCACGCCACGGCCGGCCTTGACGAGCTGGTGTATCGCAATGCCAATAACTCCAGGCTGTTCTTCCGGGGCTGAACCGTCCCGGCAACCCGGGGGGACCTCCCTGTCATCTCCTTTACTGAGCGCCCATCAGGTCTGTGCCGGCCATGCCCAGCGGTCGGAACTGGCGGTTTCCGAAGCCGGGGTGTTCTGGCTGGAGGCGGATCCCGACTGTGGTGGCAATGTTATCCGGCGGCTGGGCGAAGACGGGCTCACAACCCTGCCGACCGGTACTATGGGTATCGGCAGCCGAATCAATGGTTATGGCGGCGGTTCGCTGGCGGTACTGGCTGACCGGGTAATAGCCGTCACCGACCAGCAACAACTGATCGTTGTGTCGCTGTCGTCGTTGCAGTCGGAGCTGTTGCTGGAAGAGCCGGAAGCGAACTGGGGCGGACTGGTTGCCGATGGTCGGCGTAACCGGGTTCTGGCCGTGAGGGAGACTGGCGGCCGGCAGCAACTGGTGGCAATCGCGAGCGACGGCCGCCCACAGACGTTGCACGAGGGCGAAGATTTCTACGGTGCTCCGGCACTATCCCCGGATGGCCAGAGGGTTGCCTGGATCAGTTGGCAACTGCCGGATATGCCGTGGCTGCGTACCCAGCTCTGGACCGGGGAGCTCGATGCGTCCGGGCAATTGCAAAACCTGCAATGCGTTTCGGCACCGGCAGAGGGTGCCATCCAGCAACCGGTTTTCGAGGGACAGGGCCTGTGGGTCCTGTCAGATCACAACGGCTGGTGGCAGCCCTGGCGTCTGAGCCAGCAGGGCGGGGATATCTTCTGGCATTCGTCGTCTGCACCCCGGCTGGATCACGCAAATGCTCCCTGGCAGCTGGGAGAATGCCATCATTGCCCCTTGCAGAATGGCGGCTGGGCACGGGTCCGCTATCGTGAGGGCAGCGGTGAACTGTGGGTCAGTGCCGGGAATAACGCCGAAGAAGTCCGGATGGCCGAGGGTTTCACCGATTTCCGGTCCCTGGCTCACTGGCGTGGGCGGCTGTTCTGCGTGGCTCGCTCGCCTGACCGGCTGGATGCCATTGTCGAGGTGAACCCCCGCAACAGTGAGGTGAGAATCCTCGCCGGATTTGAGCAGCCGTTCCATGACTACTCAGTCATTTGCCCCGATTCCTTTACCGTCCCGGCACAGGACAGCCATGGGTTGCCGGTACAGGGCTTCCTGTATACGCCCGAGCATGTCACCAGTGAACCTGCGCCCCTGATCCTGCTGGCCCATGGCGGTCCGACCTCGGCCGCTTACCCGGTCTACAATCCCCAGGTCCAGTTCTGGTGCCAGCGAGGGTTTGCCGTTGCTGAGGTGAACTACCGGGGCAGCAGCGGTTTCGGTCGGGGCTTCCGCCTGGCCCTGGCCGGACGCTGGGGGGAGATCGACGTGGCGGATATGAGCGCCGCCGCGGATTACCTGGCCTCCCGGGGGCGCGCGGACAGTCAGAGGACGTTCATCCAGGGACGCAGTTCCGGAGGCTATACCGCACTGATGGCGTTGATCGGCAGTGACCGATTCGTCGCCGGTGCCAGCCTGTTCGGGGTTACGGATCCCATGAGACTTCGGACAATGACCCATCGGTTCGAGTCCGGTTACCTTGACTGGCTGCTGGGATCGCCTGACCTGCATCCGGAGCGCTGGCGGGCTCGTACCCCGTTACATCATGCCGCCCGGATCCGTGCGCCGCTGATCCTTTTCCAGGGTGGGCAGGACCGGGTGGTGGTGCCGGACCAGACCCGCGCCATGGTCCGGGCCATGAAAGCGGCCGGTGGAGCGCCGGAACTCCACTGGTTTGAAGACGAGGGACATGGTTTTCGCCAGCGTCACAACCAGGCCAGCATGCTCGAGTGGTTGCACAGTTTCTATCGCCGACACAGCCAAAAGGCCAATGATCGACCAGATTACTTGAGTTAAACTGTTGGCTATTCCTATAACAACAAGCCGACGAGAACAGCCTTCATGAGCCATGACATCTCTGCGCTTCGCAAGTTTGTTTCACCGGAAATCGTTTTTGGTGCAGGGTCGCGCCGGTCTGTGGCCAATTTCGCCAGCAACTTCGGTGCCCGTCATGTGCTTCTGGTTTCTGATCCCGGCGTCGCTGCGGCAGGCTGGGTCGGTGAAATCGTCGCCCTGCTGACCGAGGCTGGCATCCAATCGACCGTGTTCACCAACGTGTCGCCCAACCCGAAGGTTGACGAGGTAATGGCCGGAGCAGAACTCTACCGGTCCAGTGAATGTGACGTCATCGTTGCCATTGGTGGCGGCAGCCCCATGGACTGCGCCAAGGGCATCGGTATCGTGGCGACCCATGACCGCAGCATCCTGGAGTTCGAAGGTGTCGATACCATCACCAATCCCCCGCCGCCCCTGATTCTGATTCCGACCACCGCCGGTACCTCGGCCGACGTGTCCCAGTTCGCGATCATTTCCGACCCTGACCGCCGCTTCAAGTTTTCCATCATCAGCAAGGCGGTGGTGCCGGATGTGTCTCTGATCGACCCGGAAGTTACGGAGACCATGGATGCCTACCTGACCGCCTGTACCGGGGTGGATGCCCTGGTGCATGCCATCGAGGCGTTCGTATCCACCGGCAGCGGGCCACTGACCGATACCCATGCCCTGGAGGCGATCCGGCTGATCAACCGCAACCTCGAGCCGCTGGTGGCCAATACCGCGGATCCGTATTTGCGGGAGCAGATCATGCTGGCTTCAATGCAGGCCGGCCTGGCCTTCTCCAATGCCATCCTGGGCGCGGTGCATGCCATGTCCCACAGTCTGGGAGGGTTCCTGGATTTGCCCCATGGCTTGTGCAACGCATTGCTGCTCGAGCACGTAGTGGCCTATAACTTCCCCTCCGCGGAGGACCGTTTCCGTCGGGTGGCGGAAGCCATGGATATCGACACTCGGGGCATGGGCAAACAGGAGATCAAGAAGCGACTGATGAGTCGTATTATCGGTCTGAAGCGGACGGTCGGCCTGGAGGCCCGCCTGGCGCAACTCGGGGTGACCACTTCGGACATTCCCTATCTGTCAGGCTATGCCCTGCAGGACCCCTGTATTCTCACCAATCCCCGCAAATCCTGCCTGAGGGATGTACAGGTCGTCTATGAAGAAGCCCTCTGATCAACAGGATGCCGGCTACGGAATAGGCGATCTGCTCGGGCTGGGAAGCCAGTCCGTGCGCAAGAACTATTACCCGGCACTGCAGGAGCGAATCGACGAACTGGAGCAGGAACGGAACCGCTACAAGTGGCTGTTCGAGAATGCCCTGCATGGCATCTTCCAGGCCAACCTCCGGGGTGGTTTCCTGGCCTGTAACCCGGCCATGGCACGTATCTGCGGCTATGACAGCCCGGAGCACCTGACACAGAAAGTGATCCGCCTGCGGGAGCAGCTGTTCTGCCGTTCGGCCGAGTTTGACGCCATCCGCCAGGAGTTGCTGGACCAGGGCAGTCTCAGTGCCCGGGAAACCTGTCTCCAGCGCGCGGACCATAGCCCGGTGCATGTGGCGATTACCCTGCTGCGCCGCCCCGATCTCGGGCCGGAAGTGGTGGAAGCCTTCGTCGCCGATATCACCGAGCGGGTCCAGGCACGGCAGAAGCTCGAACAGATGAATCTTGACCTTGAACGGCGGGTCGAAGAGCGAACTGAAGCCCTGCAGAATGCCATTCTCAGCAAGGACAAATACCTGGCAGCGGCCAGCCATGACCTGCTGCAGCCACTCAATGCCGCCCGGCTGATGATTTCCGCCCTGCAGGATAGCCAGTTGCCTGCGCAGGAAAGCCGGATGGTGCACCAGGTCCACCGGGCGCTGGAGGGAGCCGAGGAATTGCTGGCGGACCTGCTCGATATCTCCAAGCTGGATCAGCAGGCGATGCTGCCCGATCTGGCCCCGGTCAATCTGGAAGAGTTGCTGCGTGGCCTGGGTGAGGAATTCGAGGCGGTGGCCGCCAACGCAGGTTTGCAATTCCGGCTTCGCTTGTGCCCTGCCACCGTCCGCACCGACCCGCGAATGCTGACCCGGATCGTGCGCAACCTTCTCAGCAATGCCTTTCGTTATACCCGTACTGGCGGGGTGGTGTTGGCGGTTCGGAAGAAGGGGGGGCAACTCCGGATTGAAGTCTGGGATACCGGTGTTGGTATCGAGCAGAGCAAGCTCCGGGAAATTTTCACCGAGTTTCACCAGCTGTTGCCACAGGGAACCGGCGGGCGCCAGGGGGTTGGCCTGGGACTGGCGATTGTGGAGCGTATGTGCCGGATTCTCGGTTACCAGGTGGATGTTGCCTCCCGCCCCGACCGGGGTTCCCGCTTCATGGTGACTCTGGCTGGCGAGGAAGCGGTGATGGCGCCGGTCGCGAGCACCCCCGGTCCGCTGGCGGCAGTCAGTGAGGGCTTTGGAAATGCCCGGGTACTGGTGATCGACAACGAACCTGCGGTACTGGAAAGCATGGGCTTGCTGCTTGAACGCTGGGGCTGTCAGGTGATGACGGTGGCGAGTGAGGCCGAAGCCCTGGTCATGCTCGATGACGACCACGAACCGGATGTGATCCTGGCAGACTTCCACCTGAATGACGGGCTTACCGGTTGCGAGGCAATCAACGGTATTCGCCGCAGGCTGGGGCATGAGGTGCCGGCCGCGATCGTCACCGCCGACCGGAGTGACGGGACCCGCCGACTGATGCGTAGCCGGCAACTGCCGATTCTCAACAAGCCGGTCAAACCGAATCGCCTCCGGGCCCTGCTTTCCAGCCTGCTGGGCGCGGTTTCCTGATCCCACGATTTTGCCTGCAGGGTCTACACTTACCTCAGCAACCCCAGGGAAAAGGAGACCCAGCGCCATGAGCAATTCCGATACCGGACTGACCAACCACGAAGTCACCATCTGCCTGGACGGTGGCGCCGTACTCGGACCATTCAACGCGACCTGGACCAAGAACGAGGGTGGTGATGTGCGCGAACTGGTCCGTGAGTACGATGCCTTCCTGCAGGGAGAGAAGCAGCAACGCTTCAAATTTCACCTGCACGATACCTATACCAACACCGTCCACACCCTGATCCTGAATTTTGGGCAGGTGACGGGGATCTGCGACCATGTACGCCTCCGAAGCCACGCCAATGACTGAACGGATTGCGCAGTGATACGGACGCGAGGTGGCTTCGTAACTGCGGGTAAAACCTCAACGTAAACGGACGGACAGGAGGGAGCATGAGCGAATTCAGAACGGAGAAAGACAGCCTGGGTGAGGTCCATGTGCCCGTCGATGCACTCTGGGGCGCCCAGACCCAGCGAGCCGTCGACAACTTCCCGGTCAGCGGCCAGCCAATGCCGGCCACGTTCATCAAGGCGGTGGCGCAGATCAAGAAAGCGGCTGCCGAGGCCAATACCAGCCTCGGGCTGCTCGATAATGCGCGGCGCGATGCCATCGTCCAGGCCTGCGATGCCCTGATCAGCGGCGAATATGCGGACCAGTTTCCGGTGGATCGTTACCAGACCGGATCCGGCACCAGCACCAACATGAACGCCAACGAAGTAATCGCCGCCCTGTGCCGGAAGGAAGGCGTGGATATTCATCCCAACGATCACGTCAATATGAGCCAGAGCTCCAACGATGTGATTCCCACGGCGATCCACGTCAGTTCGGTCATGGCGGTGAAGGAATCCCTGGTGCCGGCTCTGACCCATCTGCGCGGGGTTGTCTACGAGCGGGAAGCGTTGTTTGCGGAGCAAGTGAAAACTGGCCGGACCCATCTGATGGACGCCATGCCGGTCACCCTCGGGCAGGAACTGCGAACCTGGCGCGAGCAGCTGGCGGCGGCACAGCAGCGTGTGGAAGCGGCAACCGACGAACTGATGGCCGTGCCACAAGGCGGCACGGCTGTGGGCACCGGTGTCAACGCCGCGCCGGAGTTCGCCGGGCAATTCGTGAAGTTCCTCAAGAGCAATACTGGCTATCCTTTCCGGTCCCTGGAGCACAAGTTTGTCGGCCAGAGTGCGGTGGACGCGCCGGTGGCGCTGTCATCCCAGCTGCGAGGCGTCGCGATTGTGCTCACCAAGATCGCCAACGACCTGCGCTGGATGAACAGTGGCCCGATCCACGGTCTGGCGGAGATCAGCCTGCCCGCGCTGCAACCGGGTTCCAGTATCATGCCGGGCAAGGTCAACCCGGTCATTCCCGAATCGGTGGCCATGGTGGGGGCCCAGGTGATGGGGCTGGACAGTGCTGTGGCGATTGCCGGTCAGTCCGGTAACTTCCAGCTCAATGTTATGCTGCCGCTGGTGGGTGGCAACCTGCTTGATATGGTCAGCCTGTTGCACAATGCGGCTACCATTTTGGCGGACAAGGCCATCAAGGATTTCTCCGTCAACACGGACAACCTGAATGCCGGTGTCGGCCGCAACCCGGTACTGGTCACCGCGCTGAATCCGGAGATCGGCTACAGCCTGGCGGCGGATATCGCCAAGGAAGCCTACCGGACGGGTCGCCCGGTGATTGATGTGGCCGAGGAACGCAGCGGTCTCAGCCGGGCGCGACTGGAACAGTTGATGGACCCGCTGAAACTGACCCGGGGCGGTCTGGACTGAAAAGCAAAAGGAGCACTGGCCGTTGCTGTTATCGCTGGAGTTGTATGTGATGCTGGTGCTCGCCAATGGTGCCCCCGTGGTGGCGGCCAGGATCCTCGGGGAGCATTGGGATCAGCCTGTTGATGGCAACCGGCTCTGGTCCGATGGCCGGCCGGTGTTGGGAAAAAGCAAGACCTGGCGGGGGCTGGTCAGCGGATGCTTGGCGTGCGCCCTGTTTTCCCTCGTCACCGGGCTGGGCTTCCTGTTCGGTGCGCTGTTCGGGTTTCTGGGGTTGTTGGGTGACATGATCAGCAGCTTCATCAAGCGCCGGATGGGCTTGCAGTCCAGTGCCCGGGCGCTGGGCCTGGATCAGATTCCGGAAGCGGCCCTGCCCATGATCCTCGCTGTCTTCTGGGTGCCGATCGGGTGGGGCAGTGCCTCGCTGGTCGTTGTCCTGTTCACGCTTTCCAATATCCTGCTTTCCCCGCTACTGCACCAGCTCGGGATTCGAGACAAGCCCCACTAGTGTCCCGTCCGGGTAATTCGCTGACCTACTGCGGACCCCGGGTCAGGGTGTGGATGGTGACTTCCGGTGGGCAGTTCAGCCGGACATTGAGCACCGATGTGCCGGCCCCGGGTGAGGTGTAGCCCTGCATGCCGTTGACCCGCCAGTAGCCGCGACCCAGATGGCGGGGGCAGTCGGAGTCAAGGGTCACAGGAATGCCGCCGGGCAGGCAGATCTGGCCGCCGTGGGTGTGGCCGCACAGGAATACGTCATACCCGGCATGGGCCGCCTCACGCCAGATTTCCGGGGTGTGGCTGAGCAGGATGCTGATGGCTCCGACGGGGATGTCATCCCCGGCCCGGTGCAGATTGTGGACCTTGTAGAAGTGAGCGTCATCCACGCCGGCCAGGTACAGCTTCTGGCCGTTGCGTTCCAGGGGGGCCATCTCATTGAGTAGTAGCTGGTACCCCATATCCTCCAGCGCCGGCACCATGCGGATACTGTCATGATTGCCCAGTACTGCGTAAGGCTTGCCTTTGATTGCCGCGCGCAACCGGCCCATACCCGCGAGCGCCTCATCCACCGGCCCTCGGGTCAGGCGCCGATAATCCCCGGTCAGTACGCACAGGTCGTAGTCTAGGGGCTCGATCTGGCGAATCACCGCCTGCAGGTTGGCCTCGTCCATATCCACATGCAGGTCGGTAAGGTGCAGGATGCTGTAGCCCTCGAAGGCCTCGGGGAGGTCGGGAATGACGAACTGGTTGTGAACGGTGGACAGTTTCAGGGTATTGGCCTGGGCCCGGCGAAACAGGCCGACACACTTGAGGCAGAACCGGATTAGTCCGGGGGCATTGGTCAGGTTTTCCAGGTGAAAGGAATGGTGGTCCTTGCCAAAGACCAGGGCCTCGGATTCTTCCTCAATGCCCAGCCTCTGGCGTGCATGGACCGGCCCGAGACGCAGGCTGAGGCGGTACTCCAGCAGTTCATTCTGGTTTTCAGGTGCACGAGCCCTTGCCGTCATTATTCTTTCCTTGATGCCGAGCGGGTTCTGGCTGAGTGCCTGCAAAAAGCAATGGCAAACCCTGTCTTTCATTATGGTTGGCTGATGGGTGGATGCAACTGGCCAGATGCGATGTTCATGTTTGGTAATGGAAGTCCCGGATTGGGGTTTGTTCGTAAAACTCTTTAAGCTAGATGTAAAGACATCCAAACCAGAGGTGACTATGACAGAGTCATGCAATATACCGGGACTGACGGTGCCGCGCAGCCGCTTTCCGGACCCGGAGCGGGATTTGCCCGCTGATGCTGGTGAGGCGCGCGTAGTGCTGGCCGGAGGCTGTTTCTGGTGCGTGGAAGCGGTATTTCTGGCTATGGACGGCGTCAGCCAGGTGACCTCCGGTTATGCCGGGGGCAGCGCCGAAACCGCGAACTACGAGGCGGTCTGTACCGGTACCACCGGCCACGCCGAGGTGGTGGAAATCCGCTATGACCCGGCGAAGGTCAGCTTTGGCGAGCTGCTGAAAGTGTTCTTCTCCGTGGCACACGATCCGACCCAGCTCAATCGTCAGGGCAACGACCGCGGTACGCAATACCGCTCGGCCATTTTCTATGAAAAGCCGGAGCAAAAAGCCGTGGCGGAGGCCTACATCCACCAGCTGGATGCGGCCGAAGTCTATCCCGACCCGATCGTGACCAGCGTGGAGCCGCTGGAGGCCTTCTATCCGGCGGAGGAGTACCACCAGAACTTTGCTGCCCGGAACCCTTATCAGCCCTACATCATGGCCGTGGCGGCCCCCAAGATGGAAAAGCTGGTGGACAGCTACGGCGACCGCCTGAAACCTGAATTCACCGACAATAAACCGGGCCAGGCCTGAGGAGGCAGATTATGACCGTATCCGTATCAGGTTACGACCTGACGCCATTGACGCAGGCTCAGGTGGACGAGAAAGCGGCGGATCTGACGCCGGACGAGCGGCGTGTCCTGCTCGATCACGGCACCGAGCACCCGTTCTGTGGCACGTTGCTGGATAACAAGAAGGCCGGTGTCTACCACTGCCGGCTGTGTGACCTGCCCCTGTTCAGTTCGGACTCGAAATTCGATTCCGGGACCGGCTGGCCAAGTTTTTTCCAGCCCTTCGACCCGGATCATATCCGCTACCTGGAAGACAGCAGCCTGGGCATGACCCGCACAGAGATCCGGTGCCCGCGCTGTGACAGCCATTTGGGGCATGTCTTTCCAGATGGCCCACCACCGACCGGACAGCGTTACTGTCTGAACTCCATTGCTATGGTGTTCAGAGAGAAGGATTGAGCGGGAGAAATCCAGATAAAAGGAAACGGGGCGCAGGCCCCGTTTTCTGTTACTTGCCGCCGGTCACTGTTGCGACGTAATGGGCGACAGCCTTGATCTGTTCTTCCGACAGGCTTTCCTCGAACGATGGCATGACGCCAACGCCCTGGGTCACGGCCATCCTCACCTGATCCTCGGTGGGTTTGAGGTCGTCCAGGTTCGGGCCGACGGCACCGGCAGATCCGGCATCGGCGAGGGTGTGGCAGATAGTGCAGGAGGGTTGGGCTTCCTGGGTAAAGACATTCTTGCCCTGGGTGGCCAGGTCATCTGCTGAAGCGTGGAGAGAAAAGGTCATCAGGCCAGTGATGGCCAATACAGCTTTTTTGTTCATCTGGTATGGATCCGATAATGATAATGACGGGGCGGCTGTTTCTCCCTGGTCAGCCGCCCCGGATGGTCAGCTTACAGTGATGGTCACTCCGTGATCCTTCCAGCCATTGTGCCCGTAGCCGCGCTCGTTCTCGGTACGGCCTTCCGGCTGGCTGTTGCCGACCATGTCAGTCGCCTTACTGACGATACGATGCTCGCCCGCCGGGAGATCTGCAGCCAGCACGAACGGACGCCAGGCGTAGGGGCCCAGAGCCGGCCCCAGGAACTGTGCCTGCTTCCAGCTCTGGCCGCCATCGGTGGAGACTTCCACCTTGTCCAGGGACTTGGTGCCACCAAAGGCCACGCCATAGATCATGTTGCGACCGGCACGGGCGGTTTCCAGCGGTGCGGTCACCCAGGACTTGACGTTCATCTCCCACATGGACGGCTGGTCGGGGGCGCCTTTCTTGCCCACGTCACGGATGCGGTAGCCGGAGGCCTGGATCTTGGCGTCGGTCTGGGTTTCGGTAAAGGCGACGTTCTTGACGTACTTGACGTTGTTAACGCCATAGAATCCCGGAACTACCATCCGCAACGGGCCGCCATGGGTCAGCGGCAGGGGCTCGTCATTCATCTCCCAGGCCAGCATCGCAGTGTCCAGTGCGTGCAGCGGCACGGACCGTTCCACCATGATTGTCTTGGGATCAATGCCATCCGGCAGGGATTCGCCACCAGTACTGGTAATGTATTTCATGCCGTCCACCGGGCCGCCCAGGGCCTCGACAACGGTTTTCAGGGGTACACCGGTCCACATGACGCAACCTGCGGCGCCAACTGACCACTGGGTGCCGCTGGCGCCGTGGGGGAAGAAGGCCCGGCCGTTACCGGAACATTGAAGCACGGATGCCACGGTGGTGACGCCCATGGTCTTGAGTTCGCCGATGGTCAGGGCGCGCGGGTTCTTTACGCCCTCGATGTTTACTTCCCAGCCATCCCGGTCGGCCACGATCTCTTCGGAAGGCGCCGGCAGATTGTTGCGGACAAACAAGCGGTCACTGGACGTGATGACCCCCTGGCCGATAGCGCCGCGCTGGGTTTCCATGGTGTTGGCACTATGAAGAATGAGTGCGTTGCGCTCCTTCCAGGCCACGTAATCCGGGAGTGTTTTGGGTTCTTCGCCCCGGGCCAGCGGGGTAAAGCCCAGCAGGCTGACGGCGGCCATGGCTCCAGCGCTGCCCAGCAGCATGGTTCTGCGTCCGGGATTTTCGAGACCTGGGTCGTTGGGTCCCCGTTTCATATCGGTCGGGTGTTTCATGGTGCCTCTCCTTTTTGGTCTTGTAAGAAGGCTGTGCCTTCCGTGGCCGATGGGCCACAGCTATATCCTTATCATTTATAGAACTAGTTCAATAATTGATCAATGCATATTTCCGCTGTTATCCAGTGGCAACGGGACCGGCTATAATGCGCGGCTACTTGTAAGGCGCTCAAAAACCGATGATCAGGAAAGGGCAGAGCAATCATGATCCGACTGAAACTGAATCCGCTGACCGAGTCCGCCACCCTCTTGCGCCGTGCCGGTGTGGTGCTCGGTTCAGTGGGGCTGACTGCTCTGTATTCACTTCTGATTCTGCTCCGGGCTTTGTTTGGCAAGCTGGATCGCGGAATCGTGGACAAGTACTGCCGGGAATGGTCGGCTGCCCTGCTGAGGCTGGTGCGGGCAAACCTGACGGTACGGGGAGAGGTGCCGGATTTCGGGGACGGCCGGCGGTACATCATCATGTGCACCCATGCCAGTCATTATGATATCCCGGTTAGTTTTGTCTCCCTGCCGGGGTCCATCCGGATGCTGGCAAAGAAGGAGCTGTTCAGTATCCCTCTGCTCGGGCAGGCCATGCGGGCCGCCGAGTTTCCGTCGGTAGACCGTTCCAACCGCAACCGGGCCGTCCGTGATCTGGAGAAAGCCCGGGATATGATGGAAAGCGGCATTGTGCTTTGGGCTGCACCGGAGGGGACACGATCACCGGACGGCAAGCTACTGCCGTTCAAGAAAGGCTGTTTCCATCTGGCTCTGGATACCGAGGCGGTGATTGTGCCGGTGGCCATCCGCGGTATTCACCAGGTGTTGCCGGCGAGAACCTGGCAGATCAATCTGGGACAGCCGGTGGATGTGCGTGTCGGCCAGCCCCTGGATGTGGCTGGCAGGTCCAAGCAGGATCTGCCGGAAATCATGGCCGAGGTGCGAATCCGGCTGGAAGACCTACTGGGAGATGGCGAGGCTGAGTGAGCCGTCCCCGCGACGGATCAGGTGGCGGATGTTCCTGCGGTTACCACGGTGGTGAGCAGGTAGCCGGTATAGGCAACGTACACCAGCAGCAGTGCGCCGCCGTCGAATCGGGAGATGCGCTTGCGCCAGCCGGTCAGGCCAAAGCCCATGATCAGTAGGCCAACGGTCAGGGCGAGCATCAGCGTCCAGTCCCGGTACAGAACCTCCGGATCCACTTTCAGGGGCTCGATCGTAGCTGCAAGCCCCACCACCGCAAGGGTGTTGAAGATGCCCGATCCCAGAATATTGCCGAGGATCAGGTCATGTTCGTTCTTTTTTACTGCAGCCAGGGCCGAGGCCAGTTCCGGCAGGGAGGTGCCGATGGCCACGATGGTCAGGCCGATCACCAGGTCACTCACGCCGAGGCTCTGGGCAATGGTCACCGCGCCCCAGACCAGAATCCGGGAACTCACCACCAGCAACACCAGACCGACCATCAGCCACAGGATGGCGGATTTCAGTGGCATGGGATGGGAGATGATCTCGGCATCGGTCTCGCCGCCGAGCGGATCATCCTTGCCACGGATACCCTGGAAAATGGACCAGCCCATCACTCCCGCAAACACCAGCAGCAGGACGGCGCCGTCCAGCCGGGTCAGGTCGCCGTCGATCAGCTGTGATCCGGCAATCAGGGTCAGGATTACCAGCAGGGGCAGCTCCTTGCGGATGACCTGGGAGTGCACTGCGATGGGCGCGATAACGGCGGTCAGGCCGACAATCAACGCGATGTTGGTGATGTTGGAGCCGTAGCCGTTCCCCAGGGCCAGGCCCGGATTGCCGTCGGCGGCCGCCATGGCGGAAACCGCCAGCTCGGGTGCGGAAGTGCCGAAGCCGATGATTACCATGCCGATCAGCAGGGTGGGCATGCCCAGATGCTTGGCGGTTGCCGCCGCCCCCTCGACGAATTTGTCGGCGCTCCAGACCAGCAATACCAGCCCGGCAATGATTGAGCCAAAAGCCATCAACATAATAAATAAAGCCTCAGTGGATGAATCGTCCGAGCATGAACACTCCGGCATAGCCCAGGGTGTAAGCCGCCAGGAGGTGGGCAAGATACCGCATGTATGCTCCGAAGGTCAGCCCTTGGATCTTGCTCATGGCCACAATCCCGGCAGCAGAACCAATGATCAGCAGTGAGCCGCCAACACCGACGGCGTAGGTCAGCCCCATCCATTCTCCCGGCGTCATGGTGATGCCTGCTTTCAGGAGGGCTGCGGTCAGCGGCACATTATCAATAACCGCAGAGAAGATTCCCATCAGGTAATTGGCGTACAAAGGGGGTAGCAGATCGTAGATCGCCACCAGGGAATCCAGGGCGTGGATTTCTTTGAGCATGCCCACCAGCAGCAGGATGCCGAGGAAGAACAGCAGAGTCTCGAATTCGATGACCCGGATGTATTCGAGGATCGGGTCCAGGTCCGAGTCATCGCTCATGAAGCGGGAGACCAGGAACATGATCGAAAGGCCGAACAGGAAAGTGAGAACCGGCGGAATGCTGAACAGGGCATTACCCGCAATGGTGCTCAGGATTGTTAACAAAAACAGGGCGCTGATCACTGCATCCACCTTCCGTACCGGTGTGGTGTTGGAACGCAGTGTCACAGTTCCTGTCAGTCCTCTCGAGAGGAAAACCGCGAGAATGAAAACGGTGATGGAGGCGGGGATGGCCAGGGTCAGCAAGGTCAGTATTTCCACCTTGTCCGCGAGAAATATCATCAATGTGGTGACGTCGCCGGTGATCAGTGAAACGCCCCCCGAGTTCACCGCAAAAACCACCAGAGTGACGAACTGCAGACGCTTTTTCAGCTCCAGGTTCAAGGACAGAATCAGGGAGCATGAGACTAAAGTGGCAGTTATATTGTCTGCTAAAGACGAGAAAATGAAGCAGAACAGACCGGTCAGGAACAGCAGTCGCCGTTCGCTTACCTGCCTCGGCATGATCAGGTAGATCACGTTCTCGATCATTCCCTTTTTGTTCAGGTAGGCGACAAAGGTCATCGCCGCGACCAGAAACAGCCAAAGCCCGGCGATTTCGGCAATGCTCTCGGTCAGTCCGGTGGTGACGGCCTCGGTTTCAGCGGGCGAGTCGCTGAACAGAAAGAGCAGCATCCAGGCCAGCGTGCCGAAAAAAAGCGTAACCTTGGCCTTATTGACGTGGGTGATTTCCTCAAAGATGACACCCAGCAGCGCCAGGACAGCAAGAATAATCAGAACAGTATCAATAGCGGACATTGGGCACCCCGAAGTGGTGACTCTGGCAAGGCCTCAGGCAGGCCATAAAAAAGACGCGCCGGATTGTAGACGTTTGACCCGTTGGGGGCCACTGTCCGTAACAGACACTCAGCACCGGATGCATGTCGGTCCGAAGCCGGCAGGATCGCAACGGTTGACATTCGCAATTTATTATTTCGGCGAAAATCGGGATAATTGCGCGCAAATTCAGACAGGAAGCACACGGCAGCGTCATTTACCTTGCGCGAGACCGGCTTCCGAGAGGCGCCGCTGCTGATCGTGGCGGTGCGAACAGGTTCATTACTAACCAGGGTACAAACCAATGGCCGTTAGACAGGCAGACGTAGTGCTGGTCGGCGGTGGCGTCATGAGCGCCACCCTCGGCATGATGCTCAAGCAGCTCGATCCGTCGCTGGACATCGTCATGGTGGAGCGTCTTGACCACGTTGCCCATGAAAGCACGGACGGATGGAACAACGCAGGCACCGGCCACGCCGGGTACTGCGAACTGAACTACACCCCGGAAACCGATGATGGCGACGTTTCCATTGAGCGGGCGCTGAAGATCAACGCCCAGTTCGAGGTTTCCCTGCAGTTCTGGTCCTACCTGGTCGAGCAGGGCGTACTGCCCGACCCGAAGTCGTTCATCAACCGAACACCGCACCAGAGTTTTGTCTGGGGCGAAAAGGATGTGGCGTTCCTGAAACGTCGTCACGAAAAGCTCAGTGCCCATCACCTGTTCCGGGAAATGGAATACACCGAGTCTCCGGATGTGCTGGAGGAATGGATGCCGCTGGTGGTCAACCACCGCGACCCCATGCAGCGCGTGGCCGCCACCCGGATCAATCACGGTTCGGACGTAGACTTCGGTTCCCTGACCCGCAGCATGGTCAAGTGGCTGGAGACACAGGACAACTTCGAGCTGATGCTCAGCTGTCCGGTGCACTACATTGATCAGCGCGACAACGGTCGCTGGAAGGTCCGGGTGAAAAACCAGAAGACCGGCGAGCTCACCAAGCTCGAGGCCGGCTTCGTGTTCCTTGGCGCCGGTGGCGGTGCCCTGCCGCTGCTGCAGAAGTCCGGTATCGACGAGGCCCGTGGTTACGGTGGCTTCCCGGTCAGCGGCCAGTGGCTGGTATGTGGCAAGCCTGACATCGTCGGGCAGCACAACTCGAAGGTGTATGGTAAGGCCCCGATCGGCGCGCCGCCGATGTCTGTGCCGCACCTGGATACCCGCATCATCAATGGCGAACCGGCCTTGCTGTTCGGACCGTTTGCCGGTTTCACCACCCGCTTCCTGAAGCAGGGCTCCATCTTTGATCTGATCGGTTCGGTTCGCACCACCAACCTCAAGCCGATGCTGTCGGTGAGCAAGAGCAACATGGACCTGACCCGCTACCTGATCGGCGAGGTGTTCCAGTCTCACACCGACCGGGTGGCCTCCCTGCGTAACTTCTTCCCGGATGCCCGGGAAGAGGACTGGAAGTTGCAGATGGCCGGCCAGCGCGTACAGATCATCAAGGAGACCGAAGACGGCGGTGGCAAGCTGGAGTTTGGTACCGAGATCGTCGCAGCCAAAGACGGCACCCTGGCCGCCCTGCTGGGCGCCTCCCCGGGCGCGTCCACTGCGGCTAATGCCATGCTGGATGTGCTTGAGCGCTGCTTCCCGGAAAAAATGAAATCCGCCCAGTGGCAGGAGCGTATCAGGGATCTGGTGCCGTCCTATGGCCAATCCCTGGTGGACGACGAGGCTCTTCTCAACAAGGTGCGCGGGCGGACGCTCTCCACCCTCAAGCTTACCTGATATAACCAATCAGTATAGATAGAGCTGCGAACGCGGCGGACAGTGGGACTAACCTCCTGTCCGCCGCGTTTTTTTTGGTCCATACAGCCGCCTTTGGTTGCGATTTATTTCAGGAAGCCTAGGGTTAATAGACACCCAGTAAAAAGGAGAAAGCCTATGAGTGAGCACAAGTACGACCCGGACAAGGGGTATGTCGCGTTACTCGGCTGGAGCCTGAATGCCGTGGAGGCAGCGGACAAGTTTGACCGCCGATATGTGGTTGTGGCTCCGGACTGGGCGGAAGCCTATTGCGAGGAGCACAATATTCCGTATGTGCCCTGGAACTTCGAGAGGCTGAACGAGCGCTCCTTTGAAATCGCCCATGCGCTAAAAGACATGGGGGTCGATGTGGCCATTCCTTTGTTCGAGGAAACGGTCGAGTGGGCGGGCGCCATCAACTCGGTTCTTATGGATAAGCCTAGGCTGTTTGGTCAGGCCATGCTGCTCCGGGACAAGGCGCTGATGAAGCGGCGTGCCCAGCTGGGCGGCATCCGCGTGGGAATCTTCGAGGAAGCCCACGACCGGGACGATGTGATCCGATTCCTGAAGCGGGTAAACCAGACGCTGCTGAAACTGGACGGCGACCCCAACGATCCCATTCACCTCAAGGCCTTCGACAAGGCCGGTTGCCTCGGGCACCGGGTGATACGCACACCTGACGAGGTGGATACCATCCCGGAGGAGGAATTCCCGGTACTGATGGAATCCCACCTGGATGGCTGGGAATTTGCCGTGGAGGCCTGGATTCATAACGGCAAGATCCGGTTCCTGAACATTTCCGAGTACGTCACCCTCGGCTATTCGGTGTTCGTGCCGGCAACGCCGGACCTGGAGAAATACCGGGCGCAGATCACCGCGGAAATCGAAAAGCTGATCAAGACTTTCGACATCGATTTCGGCTTTGTCCATCCGGAGTACTTTGTCACCAGCGATGGCACCATGTACTTTGGTGAGGTGGCCTATCGTCCGCCGGGCTTCAAGGTGTTCGAGCTGCTTGAGCGTGCCTATGGCTTCAATGCTTACCAGGGTCTGATCCTGGCCTTTGATCCCAAAACCACCGAGGACGAGATTGACGCCTTCTTCCCGAAAGAGGTTGTCGATGCCAAGGGTTATGCCGGATGCTTCGGGGTTTATCCAAGACGCCGGGTGGTCAGCCGGCTGGAGATTCCGGAAGAAACCGAGAACGACGACTACTTTGAAAGCCATGAGCTAACGCCTCCGGTGGAGGAGACGGTTACCAAGCGGACCGCTTTCGGCACGCATTGGGGCCTGGTCTATTTCTTCGGTGATGACCCTTACCGGATGAGGGATTTGCTGAAACATCAGGAAGAGCTCGATTTCTATGTATAATCGGGAGAGCAATCAATAACAAACGGGTTTGGTGCAGGCCCTCAGGAGAACGTCGTTTGAACGATCACCAATCGGGCAGTGCAGCACCGGCAGTGAACTTTGACAAGCTGGTGCAGAGACTTGATGAGTCGATCCAGGCTCTTGAAGAAAGCCGGTCCTTTGCCAGGGCCGGCAAGCTCCCGCGGGTATTTGATATTGCCCGCAGGGTGCTTTTGCAGCCGGGTGGCTGCCAGGTCATTGAGGAGAGGGCGCAACGGCTGGAGCAGGCGGGTGTCTTCGCCGGCACCGACTGGGCTGAGCCGGGCATCCTGCTGCCGTCGCTGACCACCCACTCGCTTCAGAGCACGAATACCGATACCGTGGTCGTTGAGGCCTTCAGCGAGCTGCGCCTGCTGGCGGTGGCTCGGGGGCTCTATCTGCACCCTTCGGTCTCCTCGGAGCAGGCTCACCATTACCTGACCCAGGTACTCGCCATCAATCTTGGCCTGCTGTTCGGCATGACCGGCGAAGCCGAGCGAGAGCAGGGCAAGCTGGCTTTGATCAGCCAGGCCGTTGTCCAGTACGTGGCGGAACATATCGGTTACGAGCATGTGATCGACAGCCTGATCGAGGAGATCTGGCGCATCCTGCAACAGCGGCCGATTCAGGTCACCGATGTGCGCCGGATGATCACCCAGATTGCCCTGTGCCGGGCTGATCCGAACGCCGATCTTGGCAGCGCAGGCCGGGGAGCGGACCGGCTGATCTCCAGCCTCTACGGCCCGACCCGGGCGTGCAGCGAGGATCCCGGTACCCTGGTCTATGGACAACGGCTGGAGTCGATGGATGGCCAGGCCTTGCAGAACGAGGCTACCGGGTTTGCCCGGTCCATGCACGACACCGGCCTGGTGTCACCGTATCACGCCACGTTCGTGCGTTTTATCCTGGAAGACCAGGATGCCCTGCTAAGCGAGGCCCTGGGCCTGTCCAGTACCGGTCGTGATTGCCTGCTGTGCTATAGGGAACTCGTCCACACCCTGATCCGGGAGGGCATTTTCCCGGAGACCGCCCAGGGTCTGTATGGTCTGGCCCTGATGCTGGAGCGGGGCATCCTGTACCAGCCCCCGGTGGCCCCGGCGCTCTGGCGCCAGGTCCGCTTGTCCCTGTGTCCGGAAGCCCGCGAGCGACTGCAACTGGCCTATGGTTACGAGCCGCAGCCCGCTGCCTGGTTGATCCAGGGCGTGCTGAGTATGCTGGGTCAGCCCCTGGGCGTCGGTCAGGGCAACAATCCTACCTGTCAATCGGCCCGGGCCCTGTCAATGTGGGCCTACAATGACCCGGATTATCTTCTGCAGATGGTGGCCTGGGCGGCCCGGGACAATGAAATCATGATGCACTTCGAAGGTAAGCCGGTGTCCTCGGCGCAAAGTGCCGGTGGGGTGGCTTCAGAGGTCACTCTCGATCTCGATCCGGTGTCCCTGGTGGTGGTGCCGCACCTGGATCGTATCTACGCAGAAATGGGGCGACTCTGTGCCGACCGGGAGGGCGATCCTCACAGATGGGTGAATCCGGAATTCCATGGTTGGTCCGCCGGTCGCGGTTTTGCCATCAACGTGGATGTGGGGACCGGCAAGCTGGAGGACCCCGAGGGCTTCATCCGCCATTTCTACGCCAGCTACCACCCCTACTACAACGGCAATCAGCCCCTGATCCACCCGCAGCCCGCGGGCGTTGCAGTCACCGACAGTGCCGCCCGGTTCATCGGCTGGCACGCCATTACCATCCTGCGGGTGGCGTTGGACCCTGAGGGGGAAATGCGGGTCTTTTTCTTCAATCCCAATAACGACAGTGGCCAGAACTGGGGCGATGACGTGCGGGTTAGCACCGCCGGCCATGGCGAACGGTTTGGCGAGTCGTCGCTGCCGTTCGAGCAGTTCAGCTCGCGACTTTATATCTTTCATTTCGATCCCCTGGAGCGTGGAGAGCCGGCAGATGTCAGTCAGGATGAACTGAACCGGGTCCTCGAAGGAATTTACCGGAGTTGGGGCGTGGATCGGGTGCCTGCGGACAGTCTCCAGGCAGAACCGCCCCGGACCGACTGACTACCTGCAGCGAGCGAAAAGAATGCTATGCTCGGAGGCAAATTGGCCTGACGGGGAAGCAGAGTATGACCAACGCGCAAGCCACGCCGCGTAACGGGGCGGAACTGTTCGTCCGGGCCCTGGAGAACGAGGGCGTCAAATACATCTTCGCGGTACCGGGTGAGGAGAACCTGGACCTGCTGGAAGCGCTCCGGGAGAGCGACATCCAGTTGATCCTTAACCGCCATGAGCAGGCGGCGGGTTTCATGGCGGCCACCTATGGCCGCCTGACCGGCCGGGTCGGGGTCTGCCTGTCCACCCTGGGGCCGGGCGCCACCAACCTGGTCACGGCTGCCGCCTATGCCCAGCTCGGCGGCATGCCCATGATGATGATTTCCGGGCAAAAGCCGATCAAATCCTCCAAGCAGGGCCTGTTCCAGATCCTCGACGTGGTGGATCTGATGCGGCCGCTGACCAAGTACACCCGCCAGATCTCCAACGCCAATACCATCCCGGCCAAGGTCCGGGAAGCCTTCCGGCTGGCCTCCGAGGAGCGTCCTGGGGCGGTGCATCTGGAATTGCCGGAGGACATTGCCGCCGAGGTGCCGGCACCGGATACCCACATATTCGCACCCAGCGACGCCCGGCGCCCCTCGGCCAGCCAGAAGAGCCTCGAGATCGCCTGCGACATGCTCCGTGAAGCGAAGCACCCCCTGATCATGATCGGGGCTGGTGCCAACCGGAAGCGGGTCTCCCAGGCACTGATCCACCTGGTGAACACCACCAACATCCCGTTCTTTACCACCCAGATGGGCAAGGGTGTGGTCGACGAGCGCCATCCCCGCTACCTGGGTAATGCCGCGCTGTCGGCGGGAGACTTTGTGCACCGGGCCATCGATCATGCCGACCTGGTGATCAACGTCGGTCACGATGTGGTGGAGAAGCCGCCGTTCTTCATGCGGCCGGGTGGTAAGAAGGTTATCCACGTGAACTTCTCCGGGGCCGACGTGGACCCGGTGTATTTCCCGCAGCACGAGGTCGTCGGGGACATCGCCAACAGCGTTGAGTACATGGCGGAGAACTGCGGCATCTGTCACAACCATGACTTCAGCCGGTTCATGGAGGTTAAGGCTGCCGTCGACCGGCACTTGGGGGACAAGGCTGAGAGCGACCGTTTCCCGGTGATCCCCCAACGCATCGTTCACGACGTCCGGGCGGTGATGCCGGAGGACGGCATCATTGCCCTGGATAACGGGATGTACAAGCTCTGGTTCGCCCGTAACTATCCGGCCTACGACAACAATACCGTGCTGCTGGACAACGCGCTGGCCTCCATGGGCGCCGGTCTGCCCAGCGCCATGATGGCATCCATGCTGTACCAGGACCTGAAGGTGATGGCCATCTGCGGTGACGGCGGCTTCATGATGAACAGTCAGGAGCTGGAGACGGCGGTCCGGCTGGACCTCAACCTGGTGGTGCTGATCATCAATGACAGCGCCTACGGCATGATCAAGTGGAAGCAGGCCCAGGAAGGCCTGGCCGATTTCGGTCTGGATTACCGCAATCCGGACTTCGTGAAATACGCCGAATCCTACGGTGCCACCGGTCACCGGGTTGCCCGCACCGAAGATCTGCGCCCGACCCTGGAACGCGCCCTGGCCGCCGGCGGTGTGCATCTGGTGGATGTGCCCGTGGATTACAGTGAGAACCGCCGGGTGTTTGACGAGGAACTGGCGGAACTGACCCGCCAACTTTAGCGTTGTATCATTGCGATCGATTTGACTGAAGGATGTACGCAATGATGTTTTCCCGACTCCGATGGCTGGTACTGGCCGCAGGGCTGCTGGTGCTGGCCGGATGCAGTAAACCCGAAACCCCGCAGGAAGTAGCAGCTGCCTTCTGGCAGGCCATGGCAGAAAACGATGTAGGCGATGTGGTGGAGCTCTCCACTCTGACTGACGAAGCGCAGTTTGATGCCTTCAAGCGTGACTGGACCAATGCCGTACCTTCCTTCGGCCGGGTCGTGATCGAGGAGCGGGAAGCCACCATCGTTACCCGCCTGCCTACGGAGGAAGGTTCGGAAGGCGAGCGGCTGGAGCTGGTCACTTACCTGGTGTCGACCACAGAAGGATGGCTGGTGGATTACCAGCGCACCGGCGACGCCATTCTCAACCCCTCCCCGTTCAGTGGCCTGATGGGCCAGATCAACAGTCTGGGCGAGAAGCTCTCCGCCAGCTTCTCCCGATCCTCGGAAGATCTTGAAGCTCGAATGAACGAGCTGTCTCGGGACCTGGAAGCCTACTCGGACGAGCTCCGGATCCGGGCTGAGAGTGCCATGGAAGATTTCGCCGAGGCGCTTCAGGAGGCGATGAAAGACCTCGAAGAGTCCCTGAACGAATCCCTGGAGGATAACGATCAGGCCCCACAGGAAGATCGGGTGATCCTGGAGCAGGCCTCTCGGGACCTGGATCAGAAGGCCGAAGCCCTGGATGAGCCAACGGCAGAACATCTGGCCGAGGCCACCCGGGCGGTGGCTGAAGCCGGAGAGAACCTGTCCCGCCTCAGCAGCGAGACCTGGGCTCAGTACCGGGATCAGTGGGAGGCCCGGCTCGACGAAATCCGGGCCGATACCAGGGCCTTTTTCGAGGATCTGGGCCAGCGCTGAGCGCTGGCCCCAAAATCCGCGCTGGCCGGGATCAGAAGAACAGGGTGATGCCTGAAGACAGTTCGATGTTGTGGGTCAGCTGGGATTCGCGGATCAGGTCGCTGTTGAACATGTGGTCACGGAAGTCGACGTGTACCGTCAGCCAGTCCAGCAGCACGATGCGAAACCCGGTCCCGATGGTGGTGGTGAAATTACTCTCTCCACCGAACTCGGTGTTGCCGACGCCACCGACCAGGTAGAACGCCGAGTTGAAGGTCAGCGAATCGCTGAAAAAGATCTCCCCGGGAAAGATGTTGTAGCCCACCAGGAAATCGTAGTAGCTGTAGTCCCGGTCATCGTCCGTCAGCAGGCGGACATTGGCGCCGCTGAGTTCTTCGAAGGAGGTCAGGCCGGCTTCGCTCATCCCGTAGTTGAACTGCAGGAAGAAATCCTCGGTGGCGTGGAACGCGGCGCTGACGCCAACAAGTGGTTCGCTGCTGAAGTTATCGATCGTCAGCATCCCGGCAAAGGCGCCAACCTCGAAGAACTCCGCATCGATATCCGCTTCGCTGATACTCCGGGGCTCAATGTCGGGCTCGATGACCTGCACCGGCGCCGGGCCCCCCTCTTGCGCCTGCGCCGGACCCATCGGCGTCAGCGCCAGCAGTCCGGTTAACAGCGCAGTACTGATGCCCCGCGGCTTGCGGGTGCTCAAAAGAAGGTGTTGAGACCGATTTTCCATTCGCTTAGACCTGTGCTGTCAGAGTTGGACGACACCGAGTACACCCGGTACTCGGCCCGAATCAGGAAATTCCTGCCGATGTAGTAACCCAGTCCGCCGCCAAAGGTGACGCCATCGGCATCGCCGAGCTCGCTCAGCAGTACTTTCTGTCGCGCATCAAAGGAGAACTGGCTGTAGCCGGCAAGGACGTAGGGGGTGAGGGACCACTGGTGCAGGGGCTCGATCACCAGGTTGGCGCCATAGTAGTCGCTGGTCACGGACTCGTTGTAGATCTTGCCCGCTTCCAGTTCGGCGCCGAGCCAGGTCAATGGCCGGTAGCCGGCGGTCAGGCTGAAACTCGGGGACTCCTCGAACATGCCGGCGGTAAAGCCCACCCGCCAGCTCGATTCCAGGTACTGGCCATGGGTGACCTCGGGCAGATCAGCGGGAAGACCTGTCGGTTGCAGCGTGCGACCGAGTTGCGTGGCCTTGGTCCAGCCGGTTTCGCCGGAAACGGCTTTCACCTTGTACCAGTTGGTTTTCCGCTTCAGCAGCTCGACCTGCTCGCCCTTTTCGATCACATGAAAAACCGGATAGCCCCGGCCGGGCGCCGTGTGTAGCTCGATAAAGGGATCCGCCACCTCCAGGACAGGGGCGGGATCCGCAGCCTGTGATACCCCGGGGGAGGTTCCGGCGGTCAGCACCAGCGCTGTGAACAATGCCGGTACCCACCGGTTTCTGAAATCGCCCCGGCGAGACCGGCTCAATCGAGATGTGGTTCTGCACGTCATCCTGATCACCAGCTTGACCACCCGCGTCAAATGTTAAAATACGTTAAACAATGTAAATAAATGTTTTTAAACAAAAAAATTTTGAATTGCGGGGAACTTTGGCTGCCATTCCGGCGTTGGGCAACTGTCACTTCGGTTTTTTGAGATGGCCTCCACAGAAACAAAATCAGAAGTCAAATCATTCGTTTTTATTTCGGGAAGCTGTGCTAGCGTATTTCACACAATTTGACGATTGAAGCATTCCCGAAAAGAACCTGACCGCTCCAAAAAAAGAGGCCGCGAAAAAGAGCCTTCGGAAGCAAAGTCGGGCAACCTGAAAGTCAGTCCCCTGAATGTTCATCAAGCGTTGTCGGCGTACGCCCCAGGCAGGCCGGCGCAGGAGCAGGATGGTGGCTTTTCAATTTAAAAATGGACTGAGTGGTGCTGCCGGCACCGTGTTGTGGAGCCGTCTTGGGATTCTGGTGTTGTTGTGCCTGGCCCTTGTGGCCGGGCCGGTCTATGCCGCCGAGCCGGCAACCGGAGGCCAGGAAGAATCCGGAGAATCTGCAGCGGGCGTGGCCCTGGATCGCATCATCGAGACCCCCTTGTCCGTCCGGGAGAGCCGGGAGCGGGCGCAGCGGGCGGTGAACGAGTTGTCCCGGGATATCCAGGATCTCAAACAGACCGTGGTCACCCTGAACAAGGATCTTCGCGTGCTCGAGGAAGATCTGCTGTTCCCGGCCAACACCCGGTTCCACGTTTTCGTTTCCCTGAATGTCGGTGAGTATTTCCGCCTCGAAGGTGTCGAGTTGCGCCTGGATAACCGCGTGGTGTCCACCTACCTGTACAGCGCCGAAGAACGCCAGGCCCTGGCGAAGGGCGGCAAGCACCAGCTGTATCTCGGCAATCTGAGCCCGGGTCAGCACACCCTGTCCGCATTTTTCGTCGGCCAGGGGCCCAATGGCCGCGAGTACAAGCGTGGCAGCAGCCTGAGATTCACCAAGGAGCAGGGCCCCAAGTTCGTCGAACTGGCCGTGGCTGACTCCGAAGCCCGTCAGCAGCCCGAATTCACGGTTCGGGAGTGGTAAGCCATGATTCTCCGGCGCGCACTTCAGCAGGCAAAATCCCTCCGGACGGTGGCGGCACTGATGCTTGCATTACCCTCCGCAACGATGGTTTCGGCTTCCGAAACTGAAGCCCGGGATCTCAAGTACGGAGCGGTCCTCTTCCAGTACTACCAGCAGAACTACTTCGAAACCCTGGTCGAGTACGCCTGGGCCGAGGAGCATGGTGGCATCGCCAATCACGGCACCTACCCGGAACTGCTCAAGGGTGGTGTCAGTCTGTCCTATGGCCTGGATGAGCAGGCCGAGTCCATCTTTGACCGCCTCGCGGAGAGTAACCTCAGTGAGCCAGTGCGCAACCGGGCCCGTTTCTTCCTGGGCAAGATGCAGTATCTGCGTGGTGAGGCCGACACCGCTGCCCGCAACCTGAATCGGGTCCGCGGTGAGCTGCCCGATAGCGTCGATGCCGAGTACCGCTACCTGGCGGCACTGGTCAATGTGAAGCTGGGTTACCTGGATGCCGGCAAGGCGGTGGCCGATACCATCGGCGAAGACAGTCCCTACGCGCCCTATTTTTACTTCAATCTCGCCATTGCCCTGGAAGGGCAGGGCCGCACCAGCGACGCCATCGGGGCCCTGAACCGTGTCCTGGAACTCAATGACGGATCTGCCGAACTGCAGCGTCTGGCAGACCGTGCACGCATGGCTCTGGCCCATGTCTACGCCAGCCACGAGGACAGCCTGAACGCAGGATTGCAGCTGGCCAGCATCAACACCACCGGTGCCTACTCCAACCGAGGCCTGCTGGGCGCCAGCTGGATGGCGATCAATGCCGGCGAATTCCGGCGTGCCCTGGCGCCGCTTGATGTGCTGACCACCCGCTCCCGGGCTTTGCCGGAAGTGCAGGAGGCGATTCTTCTGCGCCCTCACGTGTATGAACGCATGGGCCTGGAGGGGCGCGCTGCCAAGGATTTCATTGCTGCGGACCGTCAGTTCCGGACCACCCTGAGGGAGCTTCAAGCCGCGCGGGAGGCCTTGCAGGACGCCGATGTACTGGAACTGTTCGTCCGCAACCTCGATGACGTGCTGGACGAGAGCGACTGGTTCGGCAAGGCACCGGCGGTAGCGGTCAACCGCCTGTCCCCGTTCCTGGTGGAACTGATGTCGGACCACAGTTTTCAGTCCGTACTGAAGGATCTGCGGGATCTGTACGCCATCCGCAACAACCTCGAGCGCTGGAAGGAGCGCCGCTCCGACTTTGACACCATCATGGCCGCCCGGGCCGGTAGTGCCGGTGGCCCGAGCCATGGCGACCGGGTGCGCCTGATTTCCCGATCCCTGGCGGATGCCCGGGATCGGCGCGAGGCGTTGAATGCCCGCCTGGCCGGACTGCCGGAGGACAAGCGCGAGTCCATCGAGTGGTTGCTGGAGGAACTCACCTTCGAAATCACCCGGGCCGAGAGTGCGCTGGCGGCCCTTCAAGGCAGCAAGGCACTCTCGGATAACAGCTATTTCCAGCAGTCGGTCAGTCGCATGATGGCCGAGGTCGACGCCCGACTGGTCCAGACCGAGGGCCTGATCGCACGTCTGGAAGACGTCATGCTGGCGTTGGTGGCCACCGAGCTGGATATCCACGAGCAACGGCTCAAGCAGTACCAGGTCGAAGCGCAGCTGGCCAAGGTGCGCATTCTGGACCGGTCCCTGCAGACACTGAACCCGGATGAGGAAGTGCCTGCCGATCCAGGTCCAGAACAGGCGCAAAGCCAACCGTCTCCAGAGGAGGGAAGCGGCGATGAAACGATCTAGTCTCCTCATCCTGGCGGTCATGGTCAGCGGCTGCGGCACTTTCCAGAACCCCTCGACCATTGCCAGTCTCCAGAAAGAACAGAAGCCGCTGGAGGATGTACCCCTGCCGAGAGTGATGCACGAAGACGTGCGTCGCGAATACCGGGAACTGCTCGAAACCATCGAGGATCGGCGTCTGTACGAGCAGATCGAGCGCCGCATTGCCAGCGTGTACATGCTGGAGGGCGACTACGATCAGCTTCGTGGCGTGATGCCGGGCGAGGATGGCTACTTCCCGGAAGCGATTACCGCCTATCACCAGCTGCTCAACAAGTACCCCGATTCTGAGCGCAATGCCGAGGCCATGTACCAGCTGGCCAAGGCCTATGACCTCGATGGCCGCGACCAGGAAGCCAAGGCTGTGCTGGAGGAATTCATTACTGAACATCCGCACTCACATCGGCTGGCGGAGGTGTATTTCCGCAAGGGCGACATCCACTTCCGGCATGAGGAGTACGAGCAGGCGGAACAGGCTTACCGTTCGGTGGTGGCCATCGGTGAGGAATCCGCATTCCTGAACAACTCCTGGTACCTGCTTGGCTGGTCCCAGTACAAACTGTCGGATTACGACCAGAGCCTGATGTCCTTCTCCCGTGTCCTCGACCGGCTGGTGCCCGACGACGGCAAGATCGAAAAGCTGGACAAGGTTAACCGCTCCCTGGTGGATGACACCCTGCGCATCATGAGCGTGGGGCTGGCCTATGCCGGCGGCTCCTCGAAGATCGACAGCATGTTTGCCAACCGGCCGGAGGCGAAGAAATACACCTGGATTCTCTATTCCAGCCTTGGCCAGCATTACCTGGAGAAGGAGCGGTATGAGGATTCGGCGTCCTCGTTCCGCGCCTTCGTGGTGCAGAACCCGGATTCCGAGCGGGCGCCGGAGATGCATGCCGAGATGATCCGTGCCTATGTCGATGGCGAGTTCTCCCAGCAGGTGCTGCCGGAGAAAGAGAACTACGTGCGCAACTACGGTGTTCATTCCGAGTTCTGGAAGACCAAGCCAGCGGATGTGAAAGCCAAGGTTATTCCCAACCTGAAGACCTTCATCGACGAACTGGCCCGGCACTACCACGCTACCGGCCAGCGCCTGACCCGGGAGCTGGCGGATGGCGCGATCAAGGCGTCAGCCGTGGCAGCTACCGAAGCTTCACGCCAGACCAGCTTCCTGAAGGCGGCCCGGTTCTATGGCGAGTTCGAGCAAACCTTCCCGAACGATCCGAAAGTTCCGGAAATGGTCTACATGCGCGCCGAAGCTGCCTTCGATGGTGGCGATTACCCCACCGCCATCACCCACTACGAGCGCACCGCCTACGAGTTCGGCAACTCCGAATTCGGTGCCGATGCCGGCTACGCCGCCATCGTCGCTTACCAGAAAGAGGCCGAGCGTTTGATCGCCCAGGCGGGTGAGGACAACGAACGGCTCCGTGACTGGCGCAGCAAGGGCGTGGAGAGCCAGCTGCGATTCGTGCAGACCTTCCGTGATGACGAACGCTCCGGTGCCGTGCTGGCAAAGACTTCGGAAGAGCTGTTCGCCCTGGGCCGTTACGAAAAAGCCCTGGAAGTGGCCACCAGCATCGTCAGCAAGGCCGGCGAGGTGGATCGCGAGCTCAACCGCACCGCCTGGGGTGTCATTGCCCACAGTCAGTACGAGCTGGCTGACTTTGCCGCGGCCGAGGAAGGCTACCGTAACCAGTTGCGTTACATCGACCTGGACGATCCCGAGTTCAAGGCGGTTACCGAGCGCATGGCGGTCACCATCTACAAGCAGGGTGAGCAGGCCCTGGCCGCCAAGGACCTGGAAGGCGCCATCGACCACTTCCTGCGCATCAAGGCGGTGGCTCCGAAGACCGATGTCCGCGTGGTGGCACAGTTTGATGCCGCCACCCATCTGCTGACCCTGGAGGAGTGGGAGCCGGCGCTGACGGAAATGCTCGAACTGCGCCGCCTGTTCCCGAACCACAAGCTGGCGAAGGACCTGGACCAGAAGATCGCCTGGACCTACGAGCAGGACGAGCAGTGGCAGATGGCCGCCACTGAGTACGAACAGATCTACCGGACCGACGACCGCGCCGACGTACGCCGGGATGCCCTGTTCCTGGCGGCAGAGCTGTATGAGAAAGCCGGCAACGAGGACCAGGCCCTGGAGTACTTCAAGAAGTGGGCCTTCGACTACGAGGAACCTTTCGATACCCGCATGGAAGCCCGTTACCACGTTGCCTACCTGTACGAGCGCCGGGACGACTACCACCGCCATCTGTACTGGTTGCGCCGGGTCATCGACGGCCACAACAAGGCCCCGGAGAACTGGCAGTCGGACCGCTCTGCCTGGCTGGCAGCCTGGGCCAACAACAAGTACGGCGACTACTGGCGCATCGAGTTTGATCGCGTGCGCCTGAAGCACCCGCTAAACAAGAGCATTCCGCGGAAGAACGAGAAGCTCAAGAACGCCCTGGACCGTTACCAGCAGGCGGCCGACTACGGCGTGCTCGATCAGACCACCCGGGCCACTTTCAACATTGCCGATCTCTACGGCCAGTTTGCTCGGGAGCTGATGGACGCGCCGCGGCCCAGCGGACTGAGCCAGCTCGAAGCCATGCAATACGAGCTGGTACTGGAAGAACAGGCCATTCCGTTTGAGGACCTGGCCATCGAGGTGCACCAGGCCAACATCGAGCGCTCCTGGAGCGGCACATTCAATCCCTGGATCGAGCGGAGTTTCGAGGCGATGGCCAAGCTCAACCCCGCCCGGTTCGACAAACAGGAAGTAAAGGTGGCGTATGGCGATGGCATCCGTTAAGGCATCCACCCCGGCCGCGTTGCTGGTGCTGGCCCTGCTCCCCGGTTGCGCCGGCGTCCTGCCGGTCAAGCAGACCGAATCCGGGCCGAAAGTGGTCGAATCCGGGCCCGCCGAGAAAAAGGCGCAGGCCGATCCGGCCGAGAGCAGCGGCGGCGTGTTCCTGCCGCAACAGGCCTACGATGCCGAGGGCAAGAAAATTCCCTATGTGCCGGCACCGAACCCGTACACCCAGCAGCCGGCGCCGGTCCCGCCGGCCGCTCAGGCGGCTTTTGCCCATGCCATGGCGTTGATGAAAGACGGTGATTTGCGGATGGCCCGCAAAGGGTTCTGGGCCATGACCAAGGACTTCCCGGAGCTTTCCGGCCCCTGGGTAAAGCTGGCCGAGCTCGCCGAACAGCGGGAGAAGCCCGAAAAGGCCCGGGAGTACTACCAGAAGGCCCTGGAGGTCAACCCGGCCAACGTCAACGCCTACCTGAAACAGGCGATGTTCGAGCGGCGCCAGGGTGAATTTGCCAGGGCCCGGGACGCGTACCTGGAGGCCCTGGAAACCTGGAACGACTTTCCCGAGGCGCACCTGAATCTGGCCATCCTCTATGACCTGTACATGAACCGGCCGGAGGAGGCCCAGCCCCATTACGAGGCCTACGACTTCCTGACCGGTGGCTCGGACCCGAAAGTGGCGGACTGGCTCATCGAGATCCGTCGCCGCACCGGCATTGAAACCAGTTTCATCGATAACCCACCGCCGGAGCCGGAGGTACCTGCCGAACAGGGCGCTGAGGGCGAGGCGGTCTCAGCGGACGCCACCAGCGGGGGATCCCCGGAAACCGAAGAACAAGGCTAGGAGAGTGTCATGGGAATACTGAATCCAGGGGCCGGCTGGCTCGTTGCGGCGACCCTGTGTCTGGGTGGGGCGATTGCGGCTCCGGCCAGCGCCCAGGAGTCCATCGATCTGGAGAGTACCTTTGTCGGGGACAAGGAACAGCCGTCGGTGAGTTACTTCATCCCCTGGAAGCCACCAGAGGGGCCGGACAACCTGTACCGCTCGATCACGTCGGTGTCCGGCCGGGTATTCGAGGTGGTGGATCGGGACATACACGCCCGGACCATGCGCTTCTACGACGAACTTTCCCTGGAGGCCCCAGCCGGGCCCTCGGGGCAAAGCACTAACTGAAAATCTGCAACCGAACGAAAAGAAAAGTCTGGAGACCTGCCATGAACGTTTACACAAGCATTGTTTCATTCTTCCAGGAAGGCGGCGCTTTCATGTTCCCCATCGCCCTGGTGCTGTTTGTCGGCCTGGCCATTGCGGTGGAACGCTGGGTATTCCTCAAGCGGGCCTACCAATCCAACCGGTCCGCCTACAGCGAACTGTTGCCGCTGATGAATGAAAACAAATTCGATCAGGCCGAGCAGGCGGCCCAGTCCGGCAACTCCGCGATCTCACGTCTGATTTCCGTTGGTCTCGACACCATGCGAGCCTCCCCGCGCCGGGATGACATCCACGCCGCCATGCAGGAAGGCGTGATGGAGAGCATTCCGCGCCTGTCCAAGCGCACCAACTACCTGTCCATCCTGGCCAACGTCTCCACCCTGCTGGGACTGCTCGGTACCATCATCGGTCTGATCGCCGCCTTTACCGCCGTGGCCAACGCGGATCCGGCGGACAAGGCTACGCTGCTGTCCCAGTCCATTTCCGTGGCCATGAACACCACGGCCTTCGGCCTGATCGCGGCGATCCCGCTGCTGCTGATCCACTCCCTGCTGCAGAACAAGACCCTGGAAATCGTCGAGAGCATCGAAATGGCCGGCGTAAAGGCCCTGAACACCATCGTTCGCAGCAACCGTCGCGCTGTTAACACGCGTGAGTCTGACGCCTGATCACAGCGGGTAATTCCTTATGTTTACAAAACGCAGAGAACAGGAAGAGGCGGATATCGACATCACGGCGTTCATGAACCTCATGATCGTGCTGGTGCCGGTACTGCTGATGAGTATGGTGTTCAACCATATCTCGATTCTGGAGCTCAATCTGCCCGACCTGACCGGTGCCCAGACCGCCAGTGCCGAAGAGAACCGGCAGCTGGAAGTGGTGGTTCGGCAGTCCGGCATCGAGGTGTATTACCCCAGCGGTAATCTGGTCAAGACCATCGACAAGATTGAGCCTGAGGCCGAGGGCGAGGAAGCCCGCCACGATTTCCGCACCCTCTCCGAGGTGCTCCAGGAGATCAAGCGCCGGCTTGCAGCGAAGAACATCGCCAAGAACGATGCCTTGTTGTTGTCCGAGCCGGGCGTCACCTACCAGTCCCTGGTGTCCACCATGGATACCCTTCGGGTCGCCAAGACCGTCGTGGTAACCGATGCGGTGGATGTCGAGCTGTTCCCGGAGATCTCCCTGGGGGATGCGCCCAAGAAGGGAGGTAAGTCATGAACGCGAACGACAAGTTCACGTCCTTCGGCCTCCAGAGCAGCGCCAAGACCTTCATGAAGCCGGCCAAGCTCAACCTGGTCTCGCTGATGGACATCTTCACCATCCTGGTGTTCTTCCTGCTGTTGAACTCCGGTGCCAACCAGCTGATCAAGGTCAACGACGTTTCCCTGCCGGACTCCACCGCAGAGGAACGCCCGAAGGAGACCACCGTGGTCACGATCACCGAAGACGACATCCTGGTGGATGGCCGCCCGGTCGCCACCCTGGATGAGGTGATCGCCTCCGACGGCCTGATTGATGGCCTGATGGAAGAGTTGACGTTCCAGGCCAGCAAGCGCACGGAACTGACCGAGCGCGAGAAAAGCCTGGGGCGTGCGGTGACCATCCTCGGTGACCATGAAATCCCCTACGCGCTGCTCAAGCGGGTCATGTTGACCTGCGCCAAGGCGGACTATCGGGACCTCTCCATGGCCGTTTCACGGGTATCCGGCAGCAGCGGCGCATGACAGGAGGGAATCGATGACAGCAATGACAGCAACACCTTACGACTTTTCATTGCCCTGGGACGCTAGCGGTGACGAGGACAGCCGCTTCAAACGCATTCTCAAACGTTTGTTGCTGCTGCTCCTGCTGCTGGCGGTGATTTTTCCCTGGCTGCCGCTGCCGGAAATCGATCGGGAGGAAAAGGAGCGGGTACCCCCGACCCTGGCCAAGGTCCTGATCGAGCAACGCAAGGTGGCCCCGCCACCTCCGCCGCCCGAGCCGGTGAAGCAGGAAGAGAAAACCGAGCCCACCGAGGCCAAGAAGGCGGCTCCGGAGCCGGCACCGGCCAAGGAAGTGAAAAAGGCCCGGGAGAAGGTTTCGAAGATGGGCGTCGCGGCGTTCTCCAAGGAACTGTCAGCCCTGCGCAGCTCCACTAACGTCGCCAAGCTCCAGGCCGAAAACACAAACGTGAAAACTGGCGCCGCCGCCAAGGCCGCCCGCTCGGTACTGGGGGCCACTTCGGCCAACAAGACCAGTGGTGGGGTGAACAGCTCGGTGATGAACGATACCGGCTCCGGTACCCAGCTGGCCGGGAAAGGCTCCACCGCGGTGGAAAGCCCCATCGGCAATGGCTCCGGTGGTGGCAGCGGTGCCAGTGGCAACGGTGGCTCACGCAGCTCGACGGTGGCCGGTGGCCGGGACATGGAATCCATCCGGCGGGTCTTCGAGCAGCACAAGGGGGCCATCTACGCGCTCTACAACCGGGCATTGCGCAGCGATCCCGGACTGCAGGGCAAGTTTGTCTTCCACATCGTGATCGAGCCGGACGGCAGTATCTCCGACATAGAGCTGGTGGACAGCCAGCTGGGGGATCAGCGCCTGGAGCTGAAACTGCTGGCGCGGATCCAGATGATCTCGTTTGGCCCGGAAGACGTGGCGGCCACCCCCGTCAATTACAAGTTTGATTTCATGCCTGGTTGATGAAGGCACCGGGCCCGGCCTCCGCCGGGTACCGGTGCAACGGATGTGCAGGTGGAGAGAGACATCATGATCGGATTTAGCAGCGGATTGCGCCTCCTGGCCCTGGCCAGCCTCGGACTGGTCGGGCTGACCGGATGTTTTGAGGGACAGATCAGCGAAGGGCAGGAGGAAATGCTTTCCGACCAGCCCTTTGCCTATGTGGTCCGGGACTACCCGGACATGGGCGAGACCGCCTCGGTCAATGCCCGGCCACCGCTGGACCCCCGAGCGCCATACGCGTTCAAACCCGGGGCAAAGCTGATGGTGCGGGACCGCATTGCTCTCAGTTCGGACGAACGCCATGTGCTGGCGGGGTATTTCGGCGGGGACTATGACGTCAAGGATCTGGATGTCTCGCCGGACGGCGAGCGCATGGTCTTTGCCGCCCATGGCCCGGCGGACAGCCCGGACAACTTCACCTGGAACATATTCGAGTACACCTTCGCCACCGGTGAGGTGCGACGGATCTTCGAAGACGATCTGGTGGCCAATGCGGGTGAGGACACCAACCCCACCTACACCAACGAAGGCCGGATCATTTTCTCCTCCAGTCGCCAGCACTCCCGGGGCGACTGGCAGAAGCTTGACCTGCGCGAGTACCTGGAAGACTTCGACGAGCCGGCCTCGCTGCTGCACTCGGTCAAACCGGATGGCAGCGAACTGGTCCAGATCACCTTCGGTGCATTTCACGATATCGAGCCCAGCACCATGAATGACGGGCATGTGGTCTTCATCCGGTTCGGCCGCATCTATGAAACCCTGACCGACTGCACCCTGGAAAACATCGACGACCCCAACTTCAACCAGCACCCCCACGGCGGGGGGTATGGTCAGGGCAATGGTGGTGGCTTCCCCTCCGGCCTGGAGGATCCGAAGGAATGGACCGTAGAGGATAAATGCAGCGCGTCCCTGGCTGGTGAAGTCGAAGGCGAGCGGGTGTTCGTGGAAGACGTGCTGAGCATGTACCGCATCACGCCGGCCGGCGGTAACGTGCACCGTTACTTCGGCAGCCTGAGCGAGGAGTTCTCCGACGCCTCCTTCATCCATTACATGGACCCGATTCCCCTGGATGACGGCAACCTGCTGACAACCATGCGCCATATCTACAACCCGATTTACGGCGGCGATGTGGTGAAGATCAACAGCAAGAATTTCTTTGCTGTCGGCAAGCCCGTAGACGAGAGCGTGATCGGCGAAGCCGAGGAGTCCATGACTCCCGGGCTGGTCAACTTCTACCCCAACCAGGTGTCCCCGAACGGCTGGTACAGCGCCGTTGCGCCATACAACGATGGCTCTGCCCGTCTGCTTGCCAGCTGGGCCCAATGCCTGACCACCGATGGCACCACCAGTACTCCCTGTGAGGGCAGCGCCACCACCGAGAATCTGGGTGAGCCCCGATACGGCATCTGGATGGTGGACCCCATCGAGAATACCCGGCTGCCGGTGGTCCAGGGCCACAAGCAGGCTCTTTATACCGACATCGTCATCGCCGATCGTAACGAGCTGGCCGAGCCCTACACCGGTGAGCGCCATGACCTGCAACTGGAAGACAACACAGCCCTGTTCGAAATCCGCAGCATCTACGATATGGACGGCGCCGACATGGCCGAGCTGTACGACGGCGGCATCGAGACCCGCCGCGATCCGAGCTTGACCCGTCCAGACGATCGCTCCGAACGCTTCATCCGGGTGGTTGGCGTACGCCAGATTCCCCCGGAACTGGAGCAGGCCATTCTGACCGACGAGATCCTGAACCCGCCCGATGGTCCGCAGCCGCCCCTGGGTCTGACACCGCTGGTGGGTTCCGGTAACCGCATTCTCTACGATGTTCTCTCTTATGCCATGGTCGAGCCGGACGGCTCCGCCATGGTCAAGGTACCGGCGGACACCAACTTCAGCTTCGAGGTGGTGAACAAGTACGGCAAGCGGGTGGATCTGATTGCCGCGCCGGATTACAACTACAACTACCTGATGCAGCATCCCCAGCCACTGCGCCTGGAGGAGGGCGAGAAGCTCAAGTGCTATGGCTGCCACGACCCGGAAGTGGACATTCCCCACGCCCGGACCGATGTCGAACTGGCCTCCGCCAACCCGGGCGCGCCGGGTGATGGCATGCCGTTCCCCAATGCCAATCCGCAGATCCGGGCCGTGAAGTGGAAAGACACGATGGCGCAGGCACTGGTGGACTCCCTCCAGGGCCTTCAGGCCACCTGGGCGGACACCATGCATTTCGAGGATTTCTGGACCAATCCACCCGATCCATCCCTGGCCTTCGAAGTTCGCTACAGCGGACTGACCACACCGAAACCGGTCACGGATCCGAGCTGCCTGACCAACTGGACGGCGGACTGCAAGGCCACCATCAATTACCAGGAGCACATCCAGCCGATCTGGCGGGAATGCCGGATCAACCCGAACACCGGCAATACCACGTCATGCCAGAATTGCCACACCGCCGCCGAACAGGGCGGAAAGCCCTGTCCCGGAGACTCCGGTAGTGGCGCCTCGAACGGCCTGTTACTTGGCGACGGCCATGCCTCCTGGGATGGTCGCCAGCTCGAGTCCTATGTCGAGCTTTTCGAGCCGGACTACTACATCCGCGAGACCGAGACCGGTGATTGGGTCGAGGTGGACAAAACCAACCTTGATACCGAATGCCCGGACGGCATCCAGGGCGACATGACGGTCCTGCCAGACCCGGGCGTATGCTTCGCCCGTCGCTTGATGAGTGGTCGTGGCGCCATTGCCAGTGCCCGCTTTTTCACCCTGTTTGATGACGATCCGGATGACGACGAGTACGAGGTGGAAACCGCGGAAACCGATGCCATCCGGCAGAGCCACATGGGCATGCTCACCGAAGCCGAGCTCCGCCTGATTGCGGAATGGCTGGATACCGGCGCGCACATCTACAACGACCCGGACAAGTTCGAATTCCCGACACAATAAAAGAATAAGGAGACGTAACGTGACCATTGCTGTGACCCAGGAGGATGTAATTGAACTGGATCGATGGAGCGTGCCAGACCTTGAAATGCAACGGGACGGCTGGAGCGTCCCGCCCCGGGACAGCTGGCGGATTGACCGCCGGCTGCGCCAGACCCGGGTATCCGCGAAAATCAGCACACTGTTTACACGGTTCAGCAGCCATTACCTGCTGATCCAGACCAACCGGCGCAAGAAAGACCTGCCGGAGCAGGTGATTGACCTGACCTTCGTCCAGGAAGAACCCAGGGAGATCCGGGATTACCGGCTTGGCCTCTGGCTCGCCGGCGCCATCTGCATGACGGTGCCAGCCGCCCTGTATTCGGTATTTCCGGCACCGTTGCCCTGGCTGATTGCACCGCTGGTGCTTGCGGTTATCTTCATGTCCCTCGCCGTTCGCACCACCCGGCATGTCTTCGAGTTCCGGGCCCTGAACAGCGATGTGGTGTTATTCACCATCGACGCCCGCACCCCGAGCCGGGAGCAGGTGGATTCGTTCCTGACCGAGCTCCGGGAAGGCATACTCCGTGGCCAGCGGCAGCTGCCCGAGGGCAAGCGGCGAATTCCCCTGGCTGTCGCGGAAATGCGCCGGCTGGCGGAAGCCGGGGTTATCGGAAAAGACGACTACGAGCAAATCAAGCGCAACTGGTTTTCCATGTGATCGGGAAGTGAAGATTGTGATGAGGGCAGGGACCGCCGCTCTCACCCCATCAACCCGGAGATCACAAACCAGAAGGTGCCCAGAGTGATCGATGTCGCGAACAGTGCCAGCAACCCGTCCCGGGCGATCATCGCCAACCCGAACGCCATCAGTGCCAGCCCACCACCATTGGCGCTGAACGGAACCACCTCCATGGTGGGCATCGCGAGCGCCACGGCCATACACACCAGCGCCATCAGATATTGCCCCGGGCCCCGGGTGAGCCAGACCAGGCGCGGCCTGGTGTGCCGATCCAGATAACGCGCCGGCTTCTCGACCCAGTCCAGCCCCTTGGCCAGTTTGGCCTGTTCCAGCTTTCTAGTGGCAAGAGTGGGGGGCAACCAGATGGAATGACGCCGGAACAGTAACTGCCCGAGCGTCAGCAGCACCAGCAGTCCAAGCAGGGTGGGTACACCGGGAATGTCTCCAATCAGCGGTGCAACCACAACCAGGCCCGCCACCAGAGCGACGGGGCCGAAAGATCGCTCGCCGACGGCATTCAGGATGTCCGCCACCGATACCTGGGCCTGACCATCGGTGTGGGTGCGCAGGCGGTCCAGCAGTTGCTCGAGATTTTCCGGATCGTCCGGCTGGTTCATGGGGCTACAGAGCCTTCCAGTAAGAATTCGTTCTCAACCCTATCCGGAAGATAGCCGTAGTTCATTGGGGAAATGTTACGAAGCGCACAGGGAGACCGGAAGGGGCAGCCAAAGGATCGCTAACACCATCGAATCAAAGATCATTTAACAAAGATTTACAGATGGTTGGGGTAGTTCAGCTACCTTTGAAGCATTAATGTGAATTCTGGCTGTATCAGGACGTACGAACATCGAAGTCCAGGCTGGTAACCGACGCGACCGGCGTGTTCCTATCGATTGTCGGAATGAATTGAGGGGATGGAAGCATCGTGTCCTTATGGTGTTTCAGATGAATGCTGACAATTTCGCTGTAACTCCCTTAGGCCGTACGGCACTCGATTTTAGTGGCCGGGACAGAACGCTGCGGACGGTATCGCGAGTACTCGTAGTCGCGGCATCGTTAGCCATTGGTGCCTCGATTGTTTATGCAACTGGAGGCACTGGGTACGCATACCCCTATATTATTCTGCTTCCTGTTATTTTGACGGCGGCCTGGTTTGGGCTCGTCCCGACGGTGTTGAGTGCTGTAATTGCAGGCCTGCTTTTGGGCCCATATATGCCCCAGGATGTTGGAAGAGGCCTGATGCAGTCGCCCCAAAACTGGCTGGCCAGGATTTCTTTTTTTGTACTTATTGCTGTGTTTACCAGCTGGCTCTTCCATAGTCTCCGCACTTCAAATCAACGACATTTGCGGGATCTTCAAGTTGATCGGGAGACGGGGCTGCCCAATCAAGCTGCTCTAAGAGAAGATCTCCATCGTGTTTTGTCTGCTGGCCGATCTCGACAACCGGTTTCGGGCACTCCGGCAGTTATATTGGTCCGTCTGCAAGACCTATGGGAAGTCATGGAGGCCATGGGGGCGCAAACTGCTGATAAGGTTGTCCGCAGTCTTGCAGATCAAATCAGTGTAGCCATTCCTCGGGAACACCACGTTTATCGGTTTAGCACCTCGGAGCTTTTGCTCCTGTTCTTTGGGGCATCCCGGGAGGAAGTTGATTCTGTTGCCAATGCTGTGCGTTCTGCCGGAGAAAACGAGGCTGAAATAGATGGGATTCCGCTCAGAGTCCAACTGGTTGCTGGTAGCTATTTCGTTGAAACAGGTGTTATTGCGCCTGATTCTGTGGTGAACCGGGCAAGAACGGCCCTCTATGCAGCTATAGATTCCAACGGATTCTATCGGTCTTACGATCCGATGTTTGACCAGAAAACAGCCGAGCGAGTGCGCCTGATATCAAGTGTTCGCAAAGGGCTACGGGAAAATGAGTTTTCTCTCTTCTATCAGCCCAAAATCTGTTTGAAAAGCGGTCGCCATATGGGGGGCGAGGGGTTGTTGCGGTGGTTCAGCAGCGATGGATCCATGGTTTTGCCAGGTTTGTTTATGCCCAAACTGGAAAACACCACATTAATAGATCCCGTTACCCGATTTGTGATCAGGAAAGCGTGTGAGGATATCAAGCAGCACGACTTACTCCGGGTAAGCATTAACTTTTCCGCAAAGAATCTGATGGATAGTGCTTTGGTACAGAGTTTAGGTCGTATCGTCTCTTTGTACGGGGTTGAACCTGAAAAACTGGAGATTGAGATTACTGAGGGAGCACTGATCAGAGATCCTGCTCATGCCAAAGTGGCCGTCGAGAGTTTGCGAAACCAGGGGTTCCTTGTGAGCCTGGATGATTTCGGTACGGGGTACTCATCATTCCAGTACCTCGCTCATTTGCCGCTCTCGGGACTGAAGATTGACCGTGCTTTTGTGTCGAGCCTGAATGAGAGCTCTCATGCCCGGACGGTTCTGAGTTCTATGATCAGGATGGCACACGCATTGAATCTGCACGTCACCGTCGAGGGAGTCGAGACGGAGGAGCAGCATCAGATTGTCTTAGAGTATGGGGCAGATACGGCGCAGGGCTTCTACTATGCCAAGCCACTTCCGGTACCCGACTATATTAACTGGAAATGTGGTCCCAATGTGGACACTGTCAGCAGCTGATTTCGTGAACTGCAAAAAAAAGCCCCTGAAATCAGGGGCTTTTCTCTGGGTGTTTGGTGGAGACGGCGGGAATTGAACCCGCGTCCGCCAGCACTCAGCCTTGAGGTCTACATGCTTAGTGTCCTTCTATTGTTTTAACCTCAAGCGACCCGAAGGTCAGGGTGCAAGAGGCGAGCTCTTTAATCTTAGCCGCTATCCAGTGAGCTCTGGGTAGCGGAGCAGCCTATAAGCGATGACGTCCTGGGATGTTGCTACTGAGTTATAGGCGCCTCAGCCAGGACGACTGGAACGGCTTACGCCGCCAGTGCGTAGTTTTCGTCGTTTGCGACTATTTTAAAGCAGCTTTGGATTTACGAGATTCGCTGCCATCTCGACATGCACCCAAGGGTTCGTCACCGGCGTCGAAGCCAAGTCGTCCCCCTAGTGATTCCAGTATATGTGTCCGGAATACCGGACTTCAAGGGGTAATTGCGTTATTTATACCTACCCCTGCTCAGCTTGCGTGGCGCTTCACTGCTTCGGGGCGTCCGGCCAGAGCCGCGTGGCTCAGGGCCTGGAAGCTCTCCCGGAAGTAATCCATTACGGCATCCGGATCGGCGTGAATCGCCTTGTCCACGGTGATGCCGAATTGCACGGTGCCGGCATAGCTCAGGATGCTCATGCCGATACCGATGGTGCCGCTCTGGGGCACCCAGAACATGGGCTGGGTCAGCTTGCTGCCTGCCAGGTACAGGGGCTCTTTCGGACCGGGCACGTTGGTCAGCACGGCGGAGGCCTTGTTACTGAGCAGATCCAGAGCCCTTCGTTCGATAACATCGGGGCCCCGACCGAAGATATCAAGCAGGCTGTAGGTAACTTGGGCCTGATAGGAGCGCTTGAGGCGGTTCATGTTCTCCTGTACCTGACGGAAGCACAGGAGAGGGTCCATTACTTCTACCGGGAGCGTAACCAGCACCAGGCCGAACTTGTTGCCGAGTGTTTCGATAGGTTGATCAAGAGGCCGCAGGTTGAACGGCACCGCCACGCGGATGCCGCACTCGGGGATTGTCTCCTTGTGAGCCGCAAAATGCCGCTGCAACGCCCCGGTGACGGTGCAGAGCAGAGCGTCGTTGATCGTGCCGCCCAAAGCCTTGGCGCAGGCCTTCACTTCGGCAAGATCCAGAGGATCCGCCCAGGCTACCTGCTTGCGTCCGGATAGCGGTTCCTTCAGGCCGGTTCTGGGCTCTCCAGGGGCCAGGCCAAGCTTGAAAAGGTCGAAGGCTACGCCGCCGGCGGTGGATGCCAGTTTCAGGGGATAGTTGGGCTCATCGCGAACGGACTGAATGAACAGTCTTGCCTGATTGGTCGCCGTTTGCGCGCTGTCTACAGCACGGTGCAGGAAGTTCTGGATTGTCGATCTCTGGTGGGGTTTGGAGCGACGCTTGCGGGCCACTTTGCCCAGTCTGGGTTCCGGCGTTTTATCGGTCAGTGACAGCATCACCCGCACCAGCGAGATGCCATCGGCAATGCAATGATGAATTCGAATCAGCAGTGCGCCACCGTCGCCGTAATTGTCGATGTAGTGCATTTGCCAGAGCGGTTGCCGGAAATCCAGGGAGGTGCTGTTCATGTCACTGACCAGCTTCTGGAGCTCGGCTTTGTCCGCCTTGCCGGGCAGGGCGATGCGGTGCAGGTGGTTGTCCAGGTCGAACAAGGGGTCGTCCTGCCAGTAAGCCCGGTCTCCGGTGTCTATGACCCGTTGCCGGAACCGGTCGAAGCACAGGAATCGCTCTTCAAGCGTGTGCCGAAGGCGGCTCATTGAAACCGGCCGTTCCAGTGCCCATACCCCGCAGATCATCATGGGGTTCTGGGGGGTATCCATGCGCAGCCACGCACGGTCTACGGAGGACATCGGCGTCTGTTTGGGTGACATAAGCGGCTCCCTTTGCCATGCACCGGAATTCCCGAGTATAGGCCTGTTGGATTTCTGAACAAAGAGAGCAAGTATGCGACATACCCCTCGGCGCCGGCCATGACCGGCGTCAGGTATTTGCTAATCCGTGGGGAGCGGAATCAGAGGTTGGCTTCGCGCAGAATGCGCTGCTTCTGGCGGTTCCAGTCGCGCTCTTTCTCGGTGGCGCGCTTGTCGAATTGCTTCTTGCCCTTGGCCAGGGCGATCTCGCACTTCACCTTGTTGTTCTTCCAGTAAAGGGCGAGGGGGATGCAGGTGAAGCCTGCCTGGTTGACCTTGCCCAGGATCTTGGCGATCTCTTTCTTGTGCAGCAGCAGTTTGCGGGTGCGGGTCGGATCGGGGATCACGTGGGTGGAAACGGTGCTCAGGGGGGTGATGTGGGCGCCGAGTAACCAGGCCTCGCCGTTCTTGAGCAGCACATACGCGTCCACCAGCTGCGCCTTGCCGGCCCGCAGGGATTTGACCTCCCAGCCCAGCAGGGACAGACCCGCCTCGAAGCGTTCCTCGATGTGATACTCGTGTTTCGCCTTCTTGTTCAGGGCGATGGTACTACTCGGCGTTCCGGGTTTCTTCTTGCTCATGAATCAGTGATCCGGGTTCGGATAAATGAACGAACGGCCGGGCTTGCCCCGGCAAAACGCGCATTGTAGCCCAGGACTGCCAGACCGGTCACGAAAACGCCGTAATCGTGACCAATGAGGCGTGCGACTTTGCCGGCATCGGCTACAATGGCCACGCAGATACTTTCAGGGAAATGCATGTCGACGTCGTATCAGACAGCGAACGGGGCCTTCACCCGTAAATCTACATTCTTCTGGGCCTCCGTGGGCGCAACGGTGGGGCTGGCCAACCTGTGGCAGTTTCCCTACCTTGCCAGCCTGCACGGGGGTGGCCTGTTCGTGCTGATCTATCTGGCCTGTCTCCTGCTGATCACGCTGCCGCTGATGGTGACCGAATCGGCCCTGGGGCGTTATTCCCGCCACGGCATTGTCCTGGCCGTGGATGGTCTGATCCGCAGCACCCGGTGCTCCCGTGGCTGGATGCTGGCCGGTCGGCTCAGTGTGCTGGCGGCGTTCGTGGTGCTCTCCTATACCGCGGTGTTCGGATCGATTGCCCTGGCTTATGTATTCTTCGGGGCCATGGGGCGGTTGTCCTCCGGTAGTGAGGCGGAGGCCGCTTCGGTGCTCTCGGGGCTGGTGTCGGATCCCGGGCAGTACCGCTACTTCATGGCCTGGCATGCATTCTTCCTGCTGCTGGTGGTCTGGGTTTCCGTTCAGGGTGTGGCCCGGGGACTGGAGCGCACCATGCGGGTGGTGGTGCCGGGTGCTCTGGTGTTGATGTTGGTGCTGTTCGGGCTGGCTGCCTGGCAGGGGCGGGTCGATGGCGCGTTTGCTCACATCCTTGAACTGCGTCCGGAAGACGTCTCCCTCGGCAGCATCAAGGCCGCACTGTTCCACGCGTTCTTTACCCTGGGGCTCGGCATGGGGGTGTGGACGGTTTTCGGCACCTACACCACCCCTGATACCCGCTTCAAGCGGTCGATCCTCGCCGTCGTGCTGATGGATACGCTCGTCGCGGTGCTGGCCGGCCTGATGATCTTCGCCCTCGCCACCGGGAATACGGACTTTGACGGGGAGCGGGGCTTCACCCTGCTGTTCGTCTCCCTGCCGGTGTCCCTGGCCCAGTTCCCCGGTAGCCAGTTGATCATTGCCTGTGCGTTTCTGTTAGTGGTGATGGTTGTCTGGACCACTTCGTTGGCGTTGCTGGAGCCAGTGGTCGGCTGGTTACGGGAGTGGACCGGAGCGCCCAGGGGAATCTCCGTGGTGCTGATCGGGCTGCTGGCCTGGCTTGCGGGGCTGGTAACACTGCTGTCTTTCAATATCTGGGCGGAATACCGGCTTTACGGAGCAACCCTGTTCCGGTGGCTGGAGCTGTTTACCGGCGGCCTGTTGATTCCCCTGGTGGCGATCCTCATTGCCCTGTTCACCGGCTGGTGCCTGACCCGCCGGCTGGCGCACCAGCTGATCGGCCGGACCCCGGCCCTGTTTGCCCGGGTCTGGTACTGGGATATGCGCACAGTACTGCCGGTGGTGGTGGCCTATGTCGGTGTCATGTACACCGCCTTCTCGCTAAACAACCTGTGTGAGAATGGAAGTGCTGCGCTCTGGTGCGAGCGTCCGGCGCCGCTTGTCCTGGAGATTGCCCCGGATGGGGGGGAAGGCGCCGACTCCGGACCGTCGGTTTCCGCCGGGAAGGACGGTGACCCTCCGTCGGAGGCGACGGAACCAGCCGACGGGGATGAGAAGGCCGCTTCGGAACCGGTGGATCAGCCTGAAAATGCCCCCAAAGAGGACGAGATCCTTTATCATAGCGTCTGATTCAGGCTGTACTTTTTACTGAGGAGCCCATGGCCCATCAGATTGATAAAACCGCACTTGTCATGCACTCCGCCGAGCGCATGTTCCATCTGGTCAATGATATTGCCCGCTATCCCGAGTTCCTGCCCTGGTGCGCCGGGGCCGAGGTCCACGACCAGGGTGAGGAACAGGTGACCGCCTCCCTGGAAATTTCCAAGGGTGGTATCCGCCACCGTCTGACCACTCGCAACCAGCTGCTGATGCCCGAAGCCATCGAGATGAACCTGGTGGACGGGCCGTTCCAGAACCTGACTGGCCGCTGGCATTTCAAGGCGCTGGACGACAATGCCTGTAAGGTCATCCTGACCCTGGAGTTCGAGTTCTCCGGATCCCTGTCCCGGATGACTTTCGGGCCGGTATTCTCTCAGGCGGCCAATACCATGGTGGACGCTTTCTGCCGCCGGGCTGACGAACTGTATCGGGGAGGGAGCAGATGATTCGGGTAGAAGTGGCCTACGCCCGTCCGGACAAGCAGGAGATCGTGCCGGTGACGGTACCGGAAGGCACGACCGCGCTTGAGGCAGTGAAACTCTCCGGGATTACCGACATTTTTCCGGAGGTGGATCCGGATTCAAATGACATGGGCATCTTCGGGAAGGTGATCAAGGATCCGACCGCCCACGAACTGCGTGAGGGTGACCGCGTGGAGCTTTACCGGCCCCTGAAAATCGACCCGAAACAGGCACGCCTGAATCGGGCAAAAAAGAAGGACGCCTGAGCGAGGATCAGTAGGCGGGGGTTTCCTCGAGCAACTGTGCTTCGTAATGGGAAAAGCTATCGCCATCATAGTAGACGATAATGCGTTGCTCCCGGATGTCGCCGCCTCTTCGCTGGAATGTGTAGACGTAGTATTCCCGGGAGAGGTCCACCGGATTGATGGTCAGCGGTGTGCCCAGCAGCGCGTGGACCTGGCTCCGGGGCATGCCGGCGTTCAGTGAAGTCAGCTCTTCATCGGTCACAATGTTGCCCTGCTGTACGTTGATCTTGTACACGCCGGGGAAGACACAACCGGTCATAAAGAGAGTGAGAATGAGAGCTGTGAGCTTTTGCATCGCCGGGGGAAATCCTCTATCTTGAAATCGCCTGCCAGAGGCAGGTGTGACACGGGTTGACCGTTAAATGGCGGCTTCATCATACCGGAAGCCGTGAGGCACACCAAAGAGCGAATAGTAACATGTCATCTGAAAACACCGAATTACGAAAAGTCGGTCTGAAGGTCACCCTGCCACGGGTCAAGATCTTCAATATTCTGGAGAACGCCGAAGAGCACCATCTGAGTGCCGAAGACGTTTACAAGAAGCTGCTTGAGCAGGGAGATGACGTGGGGCTGGCAACCGTCTACAGGGTGCTGACCCAGTTCGAGGCGGCTGGCCTGGTACTTCGGCACAACTTCGAGGGCGGCCATGCGGTCTTTGAAATGGCGGGCGATGATCATCACGACCACATGGTATGCACCCAGACGGGTGAGGTCATCGAGTTTGTGGACGAGGTGATCGAGGAGCGTCAGAAGAAGATCGCCGAGGAGCATGGCTATGAAATCGTGGATCACAGCCTGATTCTCTACGTGAAGCCGGTCAAAGCCAAAGAAGGCGAATAAGCAGACGAACATAAAAAAGGGGGCAGGTATCAGCCTGCCCCCGAACAGCTCTCAGGATCGAGAGGGGTAGAGGTTCTGGTCCGCCGTCAGTGGTGGGTGGCCTGCCCCTTGGAAAACATCTCCCGGGCATGGGCAATGGTCTGCTCGGTCATGTCCACACCACCCAGCATTCTCGCCACTTCACTGATCCTTCCCTTGTCATCGAGTGCCTCGATTTTCGAGAAGGTCGCGTCTTTTTCCGTAAATTTGCTGACAAACAGGTGTTGATGGCACTGCGCCGCCACCTGCGGCAGATGGGTTACGCACAGCACCTGGCCGTTGGTGCCGAGGGTCCGCAGTAGCTTGCCGACCACCTCGGCGGTGCCGCCACCGATGCCGACGTCCACTTCGTCGAACACCAGCGTGGGTGTGGTAGACGTCTGGGCCACTACCACCTGGATCGCGAGGCTGATCCGGGACAGTTCCCCGCCGGAGGCGACCTTCGCCAGGGATCGTGCCGGCTGACCCGGGTTGGCGCTGACCAGGAACTCGATGTCTTCCATGCCGTGGGGAGCTGGCTGCTCATCGTTGTTGCGGTTCAGGTGAGTGACGAACTGTACTGACGGCATGCTCAGCTGCGCCAGCTCCTCGGCAATACGCTGGTCGAGCTCCACGGCAGCTCGCTGCCGGGCTTCGGTGAGCTGGCTGGCCAGTTCATCAAAGCTGGCACGTTGCTTCTCCAGTTCTGCTTCCAGTTGTTCAAGGCTGCCTGCGCCGCCGTCCAGTTCGGCCAGCTCGCTGCTCAGGCGCTCGTGCAGTTCCGGCAACTCTTCCGGGGTGATTCGGTGCTTGCGGGCCATCTGGTAGATGGCGCTCAGGCGCTCCTCCACTTCGGCAAGCCGGGCAGGGTCTGCTTCGTAATCCTCCACGAACCGGCGCAGGTTGTCGCCGGCTTCTGAAACCTGGATCTGGGCTTCGTTCAGCATCTGGATGGTGTCCGCCAGGGCGGGCACCTCGACTGGTAGCTGCTCCAGTTGCTGCAGGGCCTGGCGGATCAGGTCCGAGGCACTGGTCTCCTCCTCGGTACAGAGCAGGGCGGCCTGGTGGCTGCTGTGCAGTACTGAATCCGCTTGACTCAGCTGGGCCTGTTCCTGCTCCAGGGCTTCCTGTTCGTCGTCTTCGAGGGCCAGCCGGTCCAGCTCTTCCACCTGGTAGCGCAGCAGTTGCAGTCGGGCTTCCGCCTCATCGGCGTTCTGTTGCCGTTCGGTCAGGCGCTGGCGGGTCAGGTACCAGGCTTTCCAGGCAGCGCGGGTATCGGCGGCCAGGGTTTCGAGGCCGGCGAACTCGTCGAGCAGTTTGCGGTGGGTTTCCTTGCGCAACAGGGACTGATGCTGGTGCTGGCTGTGGATATCCATCAACAGACCGCCCAGTTCCTTCAGGTGTGCCAAAGGGCAGGGCTGGCCGTTGATGTAAGCCCGGGAGCGGCCGTCCTTGCTGATTACCCGCCGCAGGATGCAGTCGTTGTCATCGTCCAGTTCGTGCTGGTCCAGCCACTCCACCGCCTCGGGAATGTCGCTGACGTCGAAGGTGGCGGTAATATCCGCCCGCTTGGCGCCATGACGGACGGCCCCGGCATCGGCGCGGCCGCCCATGGCAAGCCCGAGGGCATCAAGGACGATGGATTTGCCCGCGCCGGTCTCCCCGGTCAGTGCCGTCATGCCCTTGTTGAACTGGAGTTCCACTCGTTCGGCAATGGCGTAATTGGAAACCGTAAGTTGTGTGAGCATGGATAACCTCCGCTCCCGATTCAGAATCCGTTGTTGAGTGCTCGGCGGTGCTTTCATGAAGTACTGGTTTTACATACAGTGACTGTGAATATATACAGGGTTTTTCCTGTTTGCAAACGGAGTGGCGGGATTTTCTTCACGAATACGGAGGGAAATGGTTGAAACCGGACAAGCGGGCCCCATATCCGTTCGCAAATACAGTTTTCCGGCTCGCTTCGGCCGGGAGCACATTTCAATCGGCCGTGTTGTCAGGCCGCTGTAGATCTAGCAGGAGAAGTCATGAGCACCGACGAGAACCGCAACGAACAGGCAGAGGAATTGAAGGAAGCGACCGAGGCGGCCGCCGAGGAAGCGCAGGCAGCCGGGGAGACAGCTCCGGAAGGCGAGGAGGTTTCCGAAGTGGATGCCCTCAACGCCCAGGTCCAGGAGCTCAAGGACCAGATGCTGCGCACCCAGGCGGAAATGCAGAACGTGCGTCGCCGCTCCGAGATCGATGTGGAGAAAGCCCACAAGTTCGCCCTCGAGAAGTTCGTGAAGGAACTGCTGCCGGTGGCTGACAGCCTGGAGAAGGCGGTGGAAAGCACCGAGGGCCAGGAGCAGTCCGGTGAACTGGTGGCTTCCATCCGCGAGGGTGTGGAAATGACTCTCGATCTGTTCATGAAGAGCCTGGCGAAGTTCAATGTCGAGCAGCTGAACCCGGTGGGTGAGCCGTTCGATCCGCAGCAGCATGAGGCCATGTCCATGGTGCCGGCGCCGGACGCCGAGCCCAACAGCGTGGTCAACGTGGTGCAGAAGGGCTATCTGTTGAACGGCCGTGTGGTGCGCCCGGCGATGGTTATCGTTGCCAAGGCCGAGTAACGAAAAATTCGCCGGCGGGCTTGAAAAGCCGATTAAAGCGCCAATATAGCGAGTAAATAGCGAGAAGCCGGGGGCGACATACTCCGGGAAAGCATTCAGAAGATTTGGAGTGATTCGATGAGCAAGATTATTGGTATCGACCTGGGAACCACAAACTCCTGTGTGGCCATCATGGATGGCGACAAGGTAAAGGTAATCGAGAACGCCGAGGGTGATCGCACCACCCCGTCCATCATTGCCTACACCGAAGATGGCGAAACCCTGGTTGGTCAGTCTGCCAAGCGTCAGGCGGTAACCAACCCGAACAACACCCTGTACGCCATCAAGCGTCTGATCGGTCGTCGCTTTGAAGACGACGTGGTTCAGAAAGACATCAAGATGGTGCCCTACAAGATCACCAAGGCCGACAATGGCGACGCCTGGGTTGAAGTGAAGGGCCAGAAGATGGCGCCGCCGCAGGTGTCCGCAGAAGTTCTGAAGAAGATGAAGAAAACTGCAGAAGACTACCTGGGCGAGAAGGTAACCGAAGCGGTTATCACCGTGCCGGCCTACTTCAACGATAGCCAGCGCCAGGCCACCAAGGACGCCGGCAAGATCGCCGGTCTGGAAGTGAAGCGGATCATCAACGAGCCGACCGCCGCTGCCCTGGCCTATGGCCTGGACAAGAAGAGCGGCGACCGCACTGTCGCAGTGTATGACCTGGGTGGTGGTACCTTTGACCTGTCCATCATTGAAATCGCCGACGTGGACGGTGAGCACCAGTTCGAAGTGCTGGCCACCAACGGTGACACCTTCCTGGGTGGTGAAGACTTCGACCTGAAAGTGATCGAATACCTGGCGGATCAGTTCAAGAAGGACAGCGGCATCGACCTGCGCGGGGATTCCCTGGCGATGCAGCGTCTGAAGGAAGCTGGCGAGAAGGCCAAGATCGAGCTGTCCAGCAGCCAGCAGACCGACGTGAACCTGCCGTACATCACTGCAGACGCGTCCGGTCCCAAGCATATGAATGTGAAGCTGACCCGCGCCAAGCTGGAATCCCTGGTCGAAGACCTGGTCCAGCGCAGCCTGGAGCCCTGTAAGGTGGCCCTGAAGGACGCTGGCATGAATGCCAGTGAGGTTGACGAGGTTATCCTGGTCGGTGGTCAGACCCGTATGCCGCTGGTACAGGAAAAGGTGAAGGAATTCTTCGGCAAAGAAGCACGCAAGGACGTTAACCCGGACGAAGCCGTGGCCATGGGTGCTGCTATCCAGGCGGCTGTGCTCTCCGGCGATGTGAAAGACGTTCTGCTGCTGGACGTAACCCCGCTGACCCTGGGTATCGAAACCATGGGTGGCGTGGCAACTCCGCTGATCGAGAAGAACACCACCATCCCGACCAAGAAGTCGCAGACCTTCTCCACAGCGGAAGACAACCAGACTGCCGTGACCATCCATGTAGTGCAGGGTGAGCGCAAGCAGGCGTCCGGGAACAAGTCTCTGGGCCGTTTCGACCTGGCGGACATCCCGCCGGCGCCACGCGGTGTGCCGCAGATCGAAGTAACCTTCGACATCGACGCCAACGGCATCCTGAACGTGTCCGCGAAGGACAAGGCCACCGGCAAAGAGCAGTCCATCGTGATCAAGGCCTCTTCGGGTCTGAACGATGACGAGATCGAGAAGATGGTGCAGGACGCCGAGGCCAACGCCGAGGAAGATCGCAAGTTCGAGGAACTGGTCCAGGTCCGCAACCAGGGTGATGCCATGGTTCACGCCGTGCGCAAGACCCTGAGCGAAGCCGGTGACAAGGTCAGCGACAGCGAGAAAGAGTCCATCGAGGCCTCTATCAAGGAGCTGGAGGAAGCGCTGGAAGGTTCGAACAAGGAAGATATCGAGGCCAAGACCCAGAAGCTGACCGAAGTGTCTTCCGAGCTGGCCCAGAAGATGTACGCGGATCAGGCCGACCAGGCACAGCAGGCTGGCGGGCAGGAAGGTGCCCAGTCCCAGTCAGCTGACGACGCCGTCGACGCCGAGTTCGAGGAAGTCAAAGACGACGACAAGAAGTAAATCTGACGTACATCAGGTAGTTGGAAAACGCGGGGGCTTCCCCGCGTTTTCCGCGTTATAAATACAGGGTTTTATAGCATGGCCAAGCGCGATTATTACGAAGTTCTCGGTGTATCCCGGGACGCGGACGAGAAGGACATCAAGCGGGCTTACCGTAAGCTCGCCATGAAATACCATCCGGACCGTAACCCGGACGACGAAGACGCCGAGAACAAATTCAAAGAGGCCAGCGAAGCCTACGACGTACTGGCGGATTCCAGTAAGCGTGCCGCCTATGACCAGTTCGGTCACGCCGGCGTTGATGGTCAGGCCGGCGGCGGCTTCGGCGGCGGTGGCGCCAGCTTCTCCGACATCTTCGGGGATGTGTTCGGGGATATCTTCGGCGGCGGTGGTCGCGGCCGCAACACCCGCGGTGCCGACCTGCGCTACACCCTTGAGCTGGACCTTGAAGAAGCGGTCAGAGGCAAGAACGTCGAGATCACCATTCCTGGTCACGAAGAATGCGAAGCCTGTGATGGCAGTGGCGCCGAAAAAGGTTCCGGTGTCGAGACCTGTGGTACCTGTAAGGGTATGGGGCAGGTACGCATGCAGCAGGGCTTCTTCGCTGTACAACAGGCCTGTCCGACCTGCCGTGGTTCCGGCCAGATCATCAAGAACCCCTGCAAGGTGTGCCGCGGCCAGGGCCGGGTACGGAAAGAGAAGACCCTCTCTGTCAAAGTGCCGCCCGGTGTCGATACCGGCGACCGCATCCGGCTTTCCGGTGAAGGTGAAATGGGCGTCGACGGTGGCCCCCCCGGCGACCTGTACGTCCAGATCGCGGTGCGCGAACACTCCATCTTCACCCGCGAGGGTCGCAACCTGTATTGCGAAGTCCCCATCAGCATCGTGGACGCTACCCTCGGTGGTGAGCTGGAAGTGCCCACCCTCGATGGCCGCGTGAAGCTCAAGATCCCGGCCGAAACCCAGACCGGCAAACTGTTCCGCCTGCGCAACAAGGGCGTCAGCCCGGTCCGTGGCGGTCCTGCCGGTGATCTGCTGTGTCGTGTGGTAGTGGAAACCCCGATCAACCTCACCAAGCGACAGAAAGAGTTGCTGGAAGAGTTCCAGCAAACACTGGACGGCAGCAACGGCACCCATCATGCTCCGAAGAAAACCTCCTGGTTCGAGGGAGTGAAAAGCTTCTTCGACGAAATGAAATTCTGAGCGTGAGCCAAACAAGGGAAAAGCGAACATGAGGGTAGCAATCATCGGCGCCGCCGGGCGCATGGGTAAAGTCTTGATCGAAGCCGTCGACGGCACCGAAGGTCTGGAGCTGGGCGCCGCCATCGTCGAGCCGGGCAGCAGCCTGGTGGGCGCCGACGCCGGCGAACTCAGCGGCATCGGTAAAACCGGCATCAAGATGATCGGCAGCCTGGCAGACGCGAAGGACGACTTCGATGTGCTCATCGACTTCACCTTCCCGGACCTGACCCTGGAAAACGCCGAGTTCTGCAAAGCCAACGGCAAAATGCTCATCATCGGCACCACCGGCATGTCCGACGCCGAAAAAGAGCAGCTGGCCATGGCCGCAGAATCCATCCCGGTGGTGTTCGCGCCCAACATGAGCGTCGGCGTCAACGTCGTCCTCAACCTGCTGCGCACCGCCGCGGCAACCCTGGGCGACGACTACGACGTCGAAATCATCGAAGCCCACCACCGCCACAAAAAGGATGCCCCCTCAGGCACCGCCCTGCGCATGGGTGAAGTGGTTGCCGACGCCCTCGGTCGCGATCTCAAAGAGTGCGCCGTCTACGGCCGCGAAGGCTTCACCGGCGAGCGCACCCGCAAGGAAATCGGCTTCGAAACCATCCGCGCCGGTGATGTGGTCGGCGACCACACTGTCCTGTTCGCCACCGAAGGCGAGCGCATCGAAGTGACCCACAAGGCCAGTAGTCGCATGACGTTTGCCAAGGGCGCGATGCGGGCGGCGCTGTGGCTGAAAGGCAAGCCGGCCGGTCTCTATGACATGCAAGATGTACTCAACCTGAAAGGGTAATGCTTATCCCCGTGCGGCTGGCTATGCGGGCTGTCTCGGAGGCAGGGGGTTGAGATCTTCCTTCCGGGAATGTTGAAGGCCAAGGATGGCCTGAAACAAGCGCACATGGGTGAGGCCGAGCGTTTATGAAGCGAAGCTTCATGCGACAGCCGAACGACAGCAATCTGTGATTGCTGGCTGGACCCCGGAGGGGTGCTTGTAGCGGTTCCCGGAAGGATGGCTTCAAGCGCCTGCCGGATTACCGGTAAAGCTCTTGCCCGGTGCTCCGTCCAAACACGGAGGAGGGACATTTCCCGTGGACAGAAAGCGCCAAATTTCCTACAATAAGGCGATTTAACTGCACCAAGCGTAGCTTTGAGAAGCTAAAAGAGTTTTATGAAAAGCGGGACGGAGTCTCTACTCCCTCTCGCTTTTTTGCGACCTGAATTTGCGCTTGCGTTCCTGTTCGTGACGAACTTATCCGCCACTCGATGAGGATACAAGCCTTGAGCACACCAGCAATCCTTGCACTCGCAGACGGAAGCCTCTTCTACGGCACCGCCATGGGCGCTGACGGAGAAACCAGCGGCGAGGTGGTATTCAACACCGCCATGACCGGCTACCAGGAAATCCTGACCGATCCGTCCTACTCTCGCCAGATCGTCACACTGACGTATCCGCACATCGGCAACACCGGTGTCAACGAAGAGGATATCGAATCCGACCGCATCCAGGCCGCCGGCCTGATCATCCGCGACCTGCCCCTGCTGGCCAGCAACTGGCGCAGCCAGGGTAGCCTCCAGGACTACCTGCGAAGCAACAACGTTGTTGGAATTGCCGACATCGACACCCGCCGCCTGACCCGAATACTACGGGACAAGGGCTCCCAGAACGGCGCCATCGTCGCCGGCGAAAATGCCACCGCCGAGCGCGCCCTGGAGCTGGCCAAGGCGTTCCCGGGACTCAAGGGCATGGACCTGGCCAAGGAAGTCACCTGTGACAAGACCTGGCAATGGAGCCAGACCGAGTGGACCTTGGGCTCCGGTTATGGTGAGCGCGCCGAGGCGAAATTCAAGGTGGTCGCCTGGGATTACGGCGTCAAGCTCAACATTCTGCGCATGCTGGCCGCCCGTGGTTGCGACATCACTGTTGTTCCGGCCCAGACTCCTGCTTCGGAAGTGCTGGCCATGAATCCGGACGGCATCTTCCTGTCCAACGGCCCCGGCGACCCCGAGCCCTGTGACTATGCCATCACGGCTATCCAGGAAGTGCTGGAAACCGAAATCCCGGTATTCGGCATCTGCCTCGGCCACCAGTTGCTGGCCCTGGCCAGTGGCGCCAAGACCATGAAAATGGGCCATGGCCACCACGGCGCCAACCATCCGGTGCAGGACATCGCCAAGGGCACCGTGATGATCACCAGCCAGAATCACGGCTTTGCCGTGGACGAGGCAACATTGCCCGCAAACGTTGAGGCAACTCACAAGTCCTTGTTTGACGGCACGCTGCAGGGCATCCGCCGGACCGACAAGCCGGCTTACAGCTTCCAGGGTCACCCGGAAGCCAGCCCCGGTCCCCACGACGTGGCGCCCCTGTTTGACGAGTTTATCCGCCTGATGGAAACGCGATCCGCCTGAGTGCGGATCGCCCCGGAAAGCTCACAGGTGCCGCGTTTTGCGCTGCAAGAATTCAAAAGTTGCTGACAGGTTTACCAAGACATGCCAAAACGTACAGACATCCAAAGCATCCTGATCCTGGGCGCCGGCCCCATCGTGATCGGGCAGGCGTGCGAATTCGACTACTCCGGAGCCCAGGCCTGTAAGGCCCTGCGCGAAGAGGGTTACCGGGTCATCCTGGTGAATTCCAACCCGGCCACCATCATGACCGACCCGGTCATGGCCGATGCCACCTACATCGAGCCCATTACCTGGAAGACGGTCGAGAAAATCATCGAGAAAGAGCAGCCGGACGCGCTGCTACCCACCATGGGTGGCCAGACCGCACTGAACTGCGCCCTGGACCTGGAAAAGCACGGCATCCTGGAGAAACACGGCGTCGAGATGATTGGTGCCAATGCCGACACCATCGACAAGGCCGAGGACCGGGACCGCTTTGACAAGGCCATGAAGAAAATCGGCCTGGAGTGCCCGCGCGCTGCCATCGCCCACTCCATGGACGAAGCCTGGAAAGTGGCCGAGGACATCGGCTTCCCGTGCATCATCCGTCCGTCCTTCACCATGGGCGGCTCCGGTGGCGGCATCGCCTACAACAAGGACGAGTTCGAGGAAATCTGCACCCGCGGCCTGGATTTGTCCCCGACCAACGAGCTGCTGATTGACGAATCCCTGATCGGCTGGAAAGAGTACGAGATGGAAGTTGTCCGGGACAAGAACGACAACTGCATCATCGTCTGCTCCATCGAGAACTTCGATGCCATGGGCGTACACACCGGTGACTCCATCACCGTGGCCCCGGCCCAGACCCTCACCGACAAGGAATACCAGATCATGCGGAACGCCTCCCTGGCGGTCCTGCGTGAGATCGGTGTGGAAACCGGCGGCTCCAACGTCCAGTTCGGTATCAATCCGGATACCGGTCGCATGGTGGTGATCGAGATGAACCCGCGGGTGTCCCGTTCCTCCGCACTGGCCTCCAAGGCCACCGGCTTCCCGATCGCCAAGGTCGCGGCCAAGCTGGCAGTGGGCTACACCCTGGACGAGCTTCAGAACGAAATCACCGGCGGTGTGACCCCGGCCTCCTTCGAGCCGAGTATCGACTATGTGGTCACCAAGATTCCCCGCTTCACCTTTGAAAAATTCCCCCAGGCCGACGCCCGCCTGACCACCCAGATGAAATCCGTGGGTGAGGTCATGGCCATCGGCCGGACCTTCCAGGAATCCCTGCAGAAAGCCCTGCGCGGGCTGGAGGTGGGCTCCGAAGGCTTTGACGAGAAGCTCGATGACCTGGATTCCGAGAATTCCCGGGAAACCCTGACCCGCGAGTTGAACGTGCCCGGCGCCGACCGTATCTGGTACATCGGTGATGCCTTCCGTGCCGGCATGAGCGTGGAAGACGTGTTTGCCCACACCAAGGTGGACCCCTGGTACCTGGTGCAGATCGAAGACCTGATCCGTGAGGAGGAGGCGCTCCGGAGTGCCGGCAAGGCCGACATCGACCAGGCCACCCTGTTCCGCCTCAAGCGCAAGGGTTTCTCCGACGCCCGCCTGGCCAAACTGCTGGGCATTTCCGAAGTCAGCCTGCGCAAGCTGCGCCATGACCTGAACATCCGCCCGGTTTACAAACGGGTGGACACCTGTGCCGCGGAATTCGCCTCCGACACCGCCTACATGTACTCCACTTATGAGGAAGAGTGCGAGTCGGATGCCAGCGACCGCGACAAGATCGTGGTGATCGGTGGCGGCCCGAACCGGATCGGCCAGGGCATCGAGTTCGACTATTGCTGTGTGCACGCGGCCCTGGCCATGCGTGAAGACGGCTACGAAACCATCATGATCAACTGCAACCCGGAGACCGTGTCCACCGACTACGACACCTCCGACCGGTTGTACTTTGAGCCCATCACCCTGGAAGACGTGCTGGAAATCATCTACGTCGAGAAGCCCAAGGGCGTGATTGTCCAGTACGGTGGCCAGACGCCACTGAAACTGGCCCGTGGGCTGGAAGCGGCCGGCGTGCCGATCATCGGTACCAGCCCGGACGCCATCGACCGTGCCGAGGACCGGGAGCGGTTCCAGCAAATGATCACCCGCCTGGGCCTGAAACAGCCCCAGAACGCCACTGTGCGGAGTCACGAGGAAGGTATCCTGGCGGCCCGGGAAATCGGTTACCCGCTGGTGGTGCGCCCGTCCTACGTGCTGGGTGGCCGGGCCATGGAAATCGTCTACGACGAGACCGAGCTGGTGCGCTACATGCGCAGTGCGGTGCTGGTCTCCAACGACAGCCCGGTGCTGCTGGACCACTTCCTGAATGCTGCCATCGAGGTGGACATCGACGCCATCTGCGACGGTGAGGATGTGGTTATCGGCGGCATCATGCAGCACATCGAGCAGGCCGGCGTACATTCCGGTGACTCCGCCTGTTCATTGCCGCCGTACACCCTGTCCCAGCAGGTTCAGGACGAGATGCGCGATGCCGTCAAGAAGATGGCCATCGAGCTGGATGTGGTAGGGCTGATGAACGTGCAGCTGGCCTGGCAGGACGACGAGATCTATGTGATCGAGGTGAATCCGCGGGCCTCCCGTACCGTACCGTTCGTGTCCAAGGCCATTGGTGTGTCCCTGGCTGCGGTTGCGGCCCGGGTCATGTCCGGCAAGACCCTGAAGGAGCTCGGCTTCACCCAGGAGATCGTGCCGCGCTACTACGCGGTGAAGGAATCGGTGTTCCCGTTCAACAAGTTCCCGGCGGTCGACCCGATCCTGGGCCCGGAGATGAAGTCCACCGGTGAGGTCATGGGCCTGGGTGACAGCTTCGACGAGGCCTTTGCCAAGGCGGCCCTGGCCGTGGGTGAGCGCCTGCCGGACAAAGGCGTCGCCTTCATGTCCGTGCGGGATGTGGACAAGCCCGGCGCCGCCAGGGTTGCCCGGGACCTGGTCGATGCCGGTTTCAAGATCATTGCCACCACCGGTACCGCGAAGGCGCTGGAAGCCGCCGGGATCGAGGTTGAGCGGGTGAACAAGGTCCGTGAGGGCCGTCCGCACATCGTCGACGCCATCAAGAACGGCAAGGTGCAGTTGATTATCAACACCACTGAAGGTCGCAAGGCGATTTCCGACTCGGCGCAGATCCGCCAGTCCGCCCTGCAGGCCAAGGTGACCTATACAACGACACTGGCGGGTGGCGAAGCCTTCTGCCGGGCCATCAAGTTTGGCCCGGAGCGTACTGTTCGTCGTCTCCAGGATCTACACGCAGGAAAGTAAGACTATGGCTGACAGAGTACCCATGACCAAGGCGGGTGAAGCCCGCCTCCGCGAGGAGCTTAAGAAGCTGAAGTCCGAAGATCGTCCGCAGGTGATCGCGGCGATTGCTGAAGCCCGTGAGCACGGCGATCTCAAGGAAAACGCCGAGTACCATGCTGCCCGTGAGCAGCAGGGCTTCATCGAGGGTCGGATTCAGGAAATCGAAGGCAAGCTCTCCGCTGCCCAGGTGATTGACGTCACCACCATGGAGAACACCGGCAAGGTCATCTTCGGCACCACCGTGCACCTGGTAAACGTGGATACCGATGAGGAAGTGACCTACCAGATCGTCGGCGAGGACGAAGCCGATATCAAGCAGGGCAAGCTCTCCATCTCCTCCCCGATCGCCCGCGCCCTGGTGGGTAAGGACGAAGGCGATGTAGTCGCGATCCGCGTGCCGTCCGGCACCGTGGAGTACGAGATTACCGAGGTGGAGTACATCTGAGGGTGTGAGTGAGTGAAAACGGGGTCAGATGAAAGCTTTCATCTGACCCCAACATCAGTGCCCGAGCCTGGGGGTCAGCCTAACTCCGGGGTCAGATGAAAACGTTCATCTGACCCCATCTTCACCCCAGACCCCAGGCACAAAAAAGCCGGTTACGGTCCCCCGCAGCCGGCTTTTCTTTTGAGCTTTGCTCAGTGCTTGTGCCGAAGCAGGTTGGACAGCTTCGGGTTCGGCTTCCTGGCCCGGCGCAGCAGGACAGCAATCTTGCCGATGGTCTGCACCACCTCGGCCCCCGATGCTTCACACAGGGCAGTAATGGCTTCCTGGCGGGCTTCACGGTCCTGGCTGGCAACCTTGATCTTGATCAGTTCGTGATCGTTCAGTGCGCGCTCCAGTTCTTCCTGGAGTCCTTCGGACAGGCCCTTGTCTCCCACGATGATCACGGGTTTCAGGTTGTGGGCGATGGCCCGGTATTCCCGGCGCTGTTCCGGTGAAAGACTCATGATGTAATCTCTTTATAGGTGCAATTAACAAAAGGTCAGCGGCGTATTCGCTGGCATAATCGTATAATCTGCGGATTGTAACAGATCGTTCGGCCCCGCAAATGCTTGTTAACCCGTATCGACGGTGGCCACAGGCGGTCTGTACCAGAAAGATTTTGGAGGTAGGTTTGGCTCGGTCCAAGTCCAGCGATCGCTGGCTCAAGGAACATTTCGACGACGTTTGGGTCAGAAAGTCGCAGGAAGAAGGGTATCGCTCCCGCGCCAGCTACAAACTCGTTGAGCTGGACAAGAAGGACAAGCTGTTTCGGCCGGGCCAGCTGGTTGTGGATCTCGGTGCCGCGCCTGGCGGCTGGTCCCAGGTGGCCGTGGAGCGCGTGGGGGATAAGGGGGTGGTGATCGCCAGCGACATCCTGCCCATGGATCCGATAGCCGGTGTGGATTTTGTCCAGGGCGATTTTACCGAGGATGAAGTCTTCGAAAGGCTGCTGGAATTGCTGGGTGACCGTCAGGCGGATGTTGTAATTTCGGATATGGCACCCAATATGAGTGGTATGGCTGCGGTAGATATTCCGCGGGCGATGGGGCTGGTAGAACTGGCCCTGGATATGGCCCGGCAGGTACTGCGGCCCGGAGGCGTGTTTGTTGCCAAGGTGTTTCAGGGTGAAGGCTTTGATGCATTGCTGGCTGACATGCGTGACAGCTTCAAGACCGTTGTAAGCCGGAAACCGGACTCTTCCCGGGCGAGGTCGAGAGAGATCTACCTGGTGGGAAAGGGCTTCAAGGGTTAGCGTGGAGTCAGAGTTGAAGTTGGGGTCAGATGAAAGCGTTCATCTGACCCCGTTTTCAGATTCCGCCTTCTCTGCGGCCGCTACGGATGGGCCGTTTCTGGTGGACGAGCGTACAATTGGTGTAAGGTGTCGGAAAAGGTTGTCTTTGATCGGGCTTCCTTCAATTCACAGGTGATGATCCTTGAACGATATGGCAAAAAATCTGGTTCTCTGGCTGATAATAGCCGCCGTGCTGCTGATGGTGTTTCAGAATTTCTCTCCCACCACCACCGGCCAACAAGTCAACTATTCCCAGTTCGTGGAGATGGTCCAGCAGGGCCAGGTTCAGCGGGTGACCATTGACGGTCTGGAAATCCAGGGTACCCGCGGCGACGGTTCCCAGTTCCAGACGATCCGGCCCCAGGTGTCGGATAACAAGTTGATGGACGACCTGCTGGCGAACAACGTCGAGGTGATCGGTAAGGAGCCTGAGCGCCAGAGCCTGTGGACACAGCTGCTGGTGGCAGCGTTCCCGATACTGATCATAATCGCTCTATTCGTCTTCTTTATGCGCCAGATGCAGGGCGGCGGTGGCGGCAAAGGCCCCATGTCGTTCGGCAAGAGCAAGGCGCGCCTGATGAGTGAAGACCAGATCAAGACCACCTTCGCGGACGTCGCCGGTGTCGATGAAGCGAAGGAAGATGTGAAGGAACTGGTGGACTTCCTGCGGGATCCCAGCAAGTTCCAGCGTCTGGGCGGCAGCATTCCCAAGGGTGTGCTGATGGTCGGTCAGCCGGGTACCGGTAAGACTCTGCTCGCCAAGGCGATTGCCGGCGAGGCCAAGGTGCCGTTCTTCTCGATTTCCGGTTCCGACTTCGTGGAAATGTTCGTGGGTGTGGGTGCGTCCCGTGTCCGTGACATGTTCGAGCAGGCCAAGAAGCAGAGTCCGTGCATCATCTTCATCGACGAGATCGATGCGGTCGGTCGTCATCGTGGCGCCGGCATGGGTGGTGGTCACGACGAGCGTGAGCAGACCCTGAACCAGTTGCTGGTCGAGATGGACGGCTTTGAAGGTAACGAGGGCGTTATCGTAATCGCCGCTACCAACCGTCCGGATGTTCTGGACCCGGCCCTGCTGCGTCCAGGTCGTTTCGACCGTCAGGTCGTGGTTGGTCTGCCGGACATCATTGGTCGTGAGCAGATCCTGAAAGTGCACATGAAAAAGGTACCTCTGGCAGACGGCGTGGAGCCGGTCCTGATTGCCCGTGGTACACCCGGATTCTCCGGTGCGGATCTGGCCAACCTGGTGAACGAGGCGGCCCTGTTTGCCGCACGCCGCAATCAGCGTCTGGTGTCCATGGAAGAGTTCGAACTCGCCAAGGACAAGATCATGATGGGCGCCGAGCGCAAGTCCATGGTCATGAGCGAGAAGGAAAAGCGGAACACCGCTTACCACGAGTCAGGCCACGCCATCGTTGGCCGTCTCATGCCCGAACACGATCCCGTATACAAGGTGAGCATCATCCCCCGCGGCCGTGCCCTGGGTGTGACCATGTTCCTGCCGGAAGAAGACAAATACAGTCACAGCAAGCGCTTCCTGATCAGCTCCATTTGCAGTCTGTTCGGTGGCCGTATCGCGGAAGAGCTGACCCTAGGCTTCGATGGTGTCACCACCGGTGCCTCCAACGACATCGAGCGTGCCACCAGTCTTGCCCGGAACATGGTGACTCGTTGGGGCCTGTCCGAGAAGCTGGGTCCTCTGCAGTACGATACCGACAGCGAAGAGCCGTTCCTGGGTCGTTCAGCTGGCCAGTCACAGACGGTTTACTCGCCGGAAACCGCCCAGCGGATCGACGAGGAGGTTCGTAACATTATCGACACCTGCTACGAGACCGCCAAGCAGATCCTGATCGACAACCGGGATAAGCTGGACCTGATGGCCGAAGCATTGATGAAGTACGAAACCATCGATCGCTACCAGATCGACGACATCATGGAAGGTCGTGAGCCGCGTCCGCCCAAGGGTTGGGGTGGCAGTGGCCCGGCCGGTGGTGTGCAGGCCGGCGAGCCGGAAAAGGCTCCGGAGCCGAAGGGTTCCGATGATGGCCGCCAGCCTGGCGTAGGTCGGCCGGCCGGAGAGCACTGACCCGCTCCCAGACCAACAAACAGGTCGATTGAATGCGCCGCCCGGACTCCGGGCGGCGTTTGTTTTTGGTACCGCTGAATGTTTTTCAGAAAAGGTTTGCTATGGAAATGAACTTTGCCGGACGGGTGTTGGACATGTCCCGTTGTCATGTCATGGGAATCCTCAACGTTACCCCGGATTCCTTCTCCGACGGTGGAAAATTCAACTCCCGGGACGCGGCCCTGGTGCGGGCCCGGCAAATGGTCGCCGATGGCGCGACTTTCATTGATGTTGGTGGTGAGTCCACCCGGCCAGGCGCGGCACCGGTGTCTGTGCAGGAAGAGCTGGACCGGGTCTGCCCGGTGGTGGAGGCGATCGCTGGGGAGCTGGATACGGTGATCTCCGTGGATACCAGTTCCCCCGAAGTGATGGCCGAGACTGCACGGTTGGGGGCCGGACTGATCAACGACGTCCGCGCGCTTCAGCGTAGTGGTGCCGCGGAGGCAGCCGCTGCGGCCGGTATTCCCGTGTGCATCATGCACATCCAGGGCGAGCCGGACACCATGCAGGACCGCCCGGAGTACCGCAACGTCCGCCGGGAGGTCAGTTCGTTCCTGACCGAGCGCATGCGGGTGGCGGAGCAGGCCGGCGTGCTCCCGGAGAATATCATCCTCGATCCAGGCTTTGGTTTCGGCAAGAGTCTGGAGCACAACCTGCAGTTGCTCGCCTCCATGGAACAGCTCCACATCCTGGGGCACCCCCTGCTGATTGGTATCTCCCGCAAATCCATGTTGGGCAAGATTACCGGCCGTGAGGTGGATGAAAGGTTGCCCGCAAGCATTGCGGCCGCGACAATAGCCGCCATGAAAGGTGCCAGCATCGTGCGTGTCCACGATGTCCGGGAAACAGTGGATGCCGTCAGGGTAGTGGCGGCGATGAAGGAGGCGGGTTGATGTCCGATCGCAAATATTTTGGTACCGACGGTATTCGTGGCCGGGTCGGTGAGTTCCCGATTACCCCGGAATTCATGCTGCGCCTGGGTTGGGCTGCCGGCCAGGCGTTCAAGAAAGATGGTCAGCGCAACAGTGTGCTGATCGGCAAGGACACCCGGTTGTCCGGTTACATGTTTGAATCTGCGCTTGAAGCAGGGTTGTCTGCCGCGGGTGTTGACGTGAAGCTGCTGGGCCCGATGCCGACCCCGGCCATTGCCTATCTTACCCGCACTTTTCGGGCCTCCGCCGGTATCGTGATCAGTGCGTCCCACAACCCGCACCACGACAACGGCATCAAGTTCTTCTCGTCCGCCGGCACCAAGCTTGATGATGCCCTTGAGGCGGAAATCGAGCGCTGGCTGGACCGCCCGCTGGAAGTCTGCGAGCCCTCCGAACTCGGCAAGGCGTCACGGGTGGATGATGCGCCCGGCCGGTACGTGGAGTTCTGCAAGAGCACGGTGCCCAACGAGTTCACCATGGACGGCCTGCATATTGTCCTGGACTGCGCCCATGGTGCCACCTACCACGTGGCCCCCAAGGTGTTCCGGGAGTTGGGGGCAAAAGTATCGGTGATTGGTGCTGACCCCGATGGCCTGAACATCAACCTGAATGTTGGCTCCACCCACCTGGATGCGCTCAAGGCCGCGGTGGTGGAGAACGGTGCCGATATGGGCATCGCCTTCGACGGCGACGGTGACCGGGTGCTGATGGTGGATCGCGATGGCTCGGAGGTGGATGGCGATGAGTTGCTGTACATCATTGCCTCCCAGCGCCATGCCGAGGGCAGGCTGAAAGGAGGGGTGGTCGGTACCCTGATGACCAATCTCGGTGTTGAGCTGGCGTTGAAAGACGCCGGTATCGACTTCGAACGTGCCAAAGTGGGCGACCGCTACGTGATGGAGCGGCTGGTGGCGAATGATTGGGTGCTTGGCGGCGAAGGCTCCGGTCACATGGTGATCCGGGACTGCACCACCACCGGCGACGGCATTGTCTCGGCCCTGCAGGTGATGCTGGCTATCCACAAGTCCGGCAAGACCCTGGCCGAGCTGCGCCAGGGCATGACCAAACTGCCCCAGAAGATGATTAATGTACGGGTGGCGGAGCGTTTTGACCCGCTGTCCCGTGCCGACATCGTTGACGCCTTGCGCCAGGCAGAAACGGAGCTGGGCGAAGCCGGTCGGGTCCTGCTGCGGGCGTCGGGCACCGAGCCTTTGATCCGGGTTATGGTTGAAGGCCAGGTCGAGGCGGACATTGTCCGGGTGGTCGAAGAGCTGGCCGGTGTGGTCGAGCAATCGAGCAGGTAATTTTGCGTTTTCAATCGGTTGTGTGAGGGCAGGGACTGCTGTATAGTTCGCCCTCCCTTACGTTCGGGAAGAGTTATGCGTCGCAAGATCGTAGCCGGAAACTGGAAAATGAACGGGTCTGCGGACCTGGCAAAGCAGCTTGTCGGTTATGTGCGGGCTGAGGCGGACACCCTTGATAATGGCGTGGAGGTTGTTATTATTCCTCCGGCCCTGTATGTCCGGGATGTGCTCGATCAGTCGGGTGATGTGCTCGGTGTGGGCGTCCAGAACGTAAGTCAGTGGGTTGCCGGTGCCTACACCGGTGAGACAGCCGCTGACATGGCAAAAGATCTGGGCTGTGGTTTCGCCCTGGTCGGTCACTCCGAACGTCGCGAGTACTTCGGCGAATCGGATGACGTGGTTGCCGCCAAGGTGGAGCGGGTTCTGGCCAGCGGTCTTACTGCCGTGGTTTGTGTTGGCGAGACGCTCGAGCAGCGGGAAGCAGGGCAAGCCCAAGCGGTTGTGGCTGCCCAGGTCAAGCAGGGGCTTGCCCGTGTGGAGGCCGGTCAGTGGTCGGATATCGTGGTTGCCTATGAGCCGGTTTGGGCCATCGGCACCGGCAAAACGGCCACTGCCGAAGATGCCCAGAGCATGCATGCGGCAATCCGCAAGGTGCTGGCTGAGATGGGCGCGCCGTCAGAGGATATTTCTCTGCTTTACGGCGGCAGTGTAAAAGCGGATAATGCGGCCGCTTTGTTCGCCGAGCCTGATATCGACGGCGGGTTAATCGGCGGTGCATCGCTGGTTGCAGAAGATTTTGTGAGTATTTGCCGGTCCATGCCGGCGGGTACCAACGGTTAAAGGTTCGCGGGATTCGTTATGGATTGGATGGAAACACTGGTAGTTGTTGTGCACGTCGTCATTGCCGTCGCACTGGTGGGTCTCGTTCTGATCCAGCAGGGCAAGGGTGCCGACGCAGGTGCCGCCTTTGGTGGCGGTGCCTCCCAGACCGTATTTGGTAGTCAGGGTAGCGGTAGCTTCCTGACCCGTGTGACCACGATCCTGGCGATCGTGTTCTTCGTGACTAGTTTTTCGCTGGCGGTGTTCGCCAAGCAGCGTGCTGAAGTGGCAGGCGAGGCAGGTATTCCGGTAGTAGAGGAATCCGCCGAGCAGGCTCCGGCCGAGCCTGCTGCCGACTCCGCTGATAGCAGCGAAACCGAGAGCGGGAAGGGTTCCGATCTTCCCGAACTCGAGTAAGAGATGTTGCCCGGGTGGTGAAACTGGTAGACACGCTATCTTGAGGGGGTAGTGGCGAAAGCCGTGCCGGTTCGAGTCCGGCCCCGGGCACCATATTTAAGAGAAACGGCTTGGATTTTCCAGGCCGTTTTTTTTGGTCAGTCCTTGACCAGTCCGGCCGGCGTCTCTATACTCCGGCGGATATTGGAGCCGGTGGGCTGTTCCCCGGTTTCCTGGCAGGCCAGGTGTCTGTCAGCAGGAGGTCATGCTCGTAGTGAGAGCGGCTTTCTGTGAGTTCTTGCGACAAAAGGCCCCAATTTAAGGGGCTTTTTGATTAAGGGGCCTGGCGCATCGGGCCCTGGTGCATAAAAAGGGCTGATCAACAGCCCTTTTTTTGTTTGTGGGGCCGGTAAAAATTCCTGAAATGGAGATGGCATAACTTTGTCAGCCAAGATTAAACAACTGGAAGACCTCCTTCGGCCGATCGTCGAGGGTCTGGGGTACGAGTTCTGGGGGATTGAATTCCGTTCCCAGGGCCACCACTCCCTGTTGCGTGTCTTTATCGACGATGCCGAGAACGGCATCGCCATCGACGACTGCGAGAAAGTCAGTCGTCAGATCAGCGGTGTGATGGATGTGGAAGACCCCATCCAGACCGAGTACACCCTGGAGGTTTCCTCCCCGGGGATGGATCGCCCGCTGTTTCGCCTTGAACAGTACGAAGCCTTTGTCGGCCATCAGGTCAAGATTCGTTTGCGCATGGCCTTCGAGGGTCGTCGCAAGTTTCAGGGGCTGATCAAGGGTGTTGAAGGAGACGATGTGGTGATCGTGGTGGATGACCACGAATACCTGTTGCCGTTCGACAGCATCGAAAAGGCACACATCGTCCCGGTATTTGAATGAGTCGAATTGAAAAGTCAGTGGACGCACAGTTTATTTTGAGGGCAGGGCAATCCAATGAGTAAAGAGATCTTGCTGGTGGTCGAATCCGTCTCGAACGAGAAGGGTGTCGAGAAGGATGTGATTTTCGAAGCGATCGAGCTTGCGCTCGCCACCGCTGCCAAAAAACGCTACGAGGATGAAGAAGCGGATATCCGGGTTGCCATTGATCGCCGCACCGGTGAATACGAGACCTTCCGCCGTTGGCTGGTGGTCGACAACGATCAGGTTCCTGCCCTGGGGACTGAGCTGACCCTTCAGGAGGCGGAAGAAATTGATCCGAACCTGAAACCCGGCGACATGTACGAGGAGAAGGTTGAGTCTGTTTCCTTCGGTCGTATCGGCGCCCAGGCCGCCAAGCAGATCATTTTCCAGAAGGTCCGCGAGGCCGAGCGTTCCAAGATCGTGGACAGCTACCGCGATCGCGTGGGTGAGCTGGTTTCCGGCACCGTCAAGAAAGTGACCCGTGACAATGTCATCGTTGATCTGGGCGGCAATGCCGAGGCGCTGTTGCCCCGGGAACACCTGATTCCCCGGGAAACCTTCCGCATGGGTGACCGCGTTCGCTCACTGCTGCTGGAGATCCGCACTGACCACCGCGGCCCGCAGCTGATCCTGAGCCGGACCGCGCCGCAGATGCTGATCGAGCTGTTCCGGATCGAAGTGCCGGAGATTGCCGAAGACCTGATCGAGATCCGCGGCGCTGCCCGTGACCCCGGTTCCCGCGCCAAGATTGCGGTCAAGACCAATGACCGTCGCATCGACCCGGTCGGTGCCTGTGTCGGTATGCGTGGCTCCCGTGTCCAGGCCGTCTCCAACGAGCTGGGCGGTGAGCGTGTGGACATCGTGCTGTGGGACGACAACCCCGCACAGCTGGTGATCAATGCCATGGCGCCGGCCGAAGTGGCCTCCATCGTCATCGACGAGGATCGGCACACCATGGATGTGGCAGTAGCCGAGGACAACCTGGCCCAGGCCATTGGCCGTAACGGCCAGAACGTGCGCCTGGCGACGGAACTGACCGGCTGGACCCTGAACGTGATGACCGAGGAAGAAGCCGGTGAACGTCAGGAGCAGGAATACAATCGCCTGCTGGACCATTTCACCTCCAACCTCGATGTTGATGAGGAATTCGCCAGCGTACTGATCGAGGAAGGCTTCACTTCCCTGGAAGAAGTGGCCTATGTCCCGATGGAGGAAATGCTGTCGATTGAAGGTTTTGATGAAGAAACGGTGACCGAGCTGCGCCGCCGCGCCAAGGACGTTCTGTTGAACCAGGCACTGGCAAGTGAAGAGGCGCTCGAGGGAGCCGAGCCGGCCGAAGATCTGCTCAATATGGAGGGCATGGATCGGTCGCTGGCATTCAAATTGGCCGGAATGGGTGTTCGCACCATGGAAGATCTGGCTGAGCAGTCAGTAGATGACCTGCTCGATATTGAAGGTATGGATGAAGAGCGTGCCGGTCAGCTGATTATGACGGCGCGTGCCCCCTGGTTTGAAGACCAGGCTTAATTCGGGAGGAGGACCAGTATGGCTGAAGTAACGGTAAAACAACTGGCCGCAGATGTAGGCGCTCCCGTGGATCGTTTGCTGAAGCAGATTGTCGAGGCAGGCCTTGATGCCCGTTCCGAGAACGATGCTGTAACCAGCGATGAGAAGCAGCAGTTGCTGGCCTATCTGAGAAAGACGCACGGTGAGGCGGAGGCAGAGCCCCGCAAGATCACCCTGAAGCGCAAGACCACAACAACCCTGAAGGCGGGCAAGGCCAAGACAGTGAATGTCGAGGTTCGCAAGCGTCGCACGTACATCAAGCGCGCAGAATTGCAGCCTGAAGCGGAAGCGCCCAAACCGGAAGAGAAAGCCGAAGAGCAGAAGCCGGTTGAAGCGTCGGCGCCTGCAGAGGAAGCACCGAAGGTGACTGCGGAAGCCGAAGCGCCGAAGCCGGAGGCCGAGAAGCCTGCAGAAGCAGAGGCTGCCGCGAAGGAGGAAGCTCCGAAGGCCGAGGAACCCAGGGCCGAAGAGCCCGAGGAAGCGGCAGAGCCTGCCGTTCAACCCGAGCCGCAGCCGGAAGAAGTGCCGATTCCGCCGCCCGAGAAAGAGGGCAAGGATCGCAAGCCCAAGAAGAAGAAAGAGAAGGGCCGTGAACGCGGTGAAGAACTCGAGGAAGGCAAGCCGAAGAAGAAGCAGGCTGGTCACCGTGGTCCTCGCAGTCGTCCGGTGGAAGAGCCGGTTATCCTGTCCGAGGACGAGGAAGAGTCTGCGCCGCGCAAGTCGCTGCGTATGAAAAAGAAACCCAAAGAGAAGCGTCACGGCTTCGAGAGGCCGACCAAACCAATGGTCAGAGAAGTAGAGATTCCTGAAACGATTACCGTGGGTGACCTTGCCCAGCGCATGGCCGTCAAGGCCGCAGATGTCATCAAGACCCTGATGGGTATGGGCGTGATGGCTACCATTAACCAGGCCCTGGACCAGGAGACTGCCATCCTGGTAACCGAGGAGCTTGGTCACAAGGCCAAGGCGGTGAGCGAGGATGCCTTCGAAGAAGAAGTCCTGAGCGAGCTCACCGAAACCGCCGAGGGCAAAGAGAAGATCAAGCGGGCGCCGGTTATCAGCGTGATGGGTCACGTTGACCACGGCAAGACCTCGCTGCTGGACTACATCCGTCGCACCAAGGTGGCTGCCGGAGAATCCGGTGGTATTACCCAGCACATCGGTGCCTACCATGTGGAAACCGATCACGGCATGGTGTCCTTCCTGGATACCCCGGGCCACGCGGCGTTTACCGCCATGCGGGCGCGCGGTGCCCAGTGTACCGATATCGTTATCCTGGTCGTGGCTGCCGATGACGGCGTGATGCCGCAGACCAAGGAAGCGGTGGATCATGCCCGCTCTGCCGGCGTTCCCATCGTGGTTGCCATCAACAAGATGGACAAGGAAGAGGCTGATCCGGACCGTATCAAGAACGAGCTGGCGGGTATGGATGTGATCCCCGAAGACTGGGGTGGTGACACCCAGTTCGTGCCGGTGTCAGCGCATACCGGCGAGGGCATCGAGGACCTGCTCGAAGCGGTTCTGCTGCAGTCGGAAATGCTGGAGCTGGAAGCCTCTCCGGACGCGCCGGCCAAAGGTGTTGTCGTTGAATCCAGCCTGGAACGTGGCCGTGGTTCGGTGGCGACCGTTCTTGTTCAGAACGGTACCCTGCGCCAGGGTGACATGGTTGTCGCCGGTTCCTTCTTCGGCAAGGTTCGCGCCATGACCGACGAAGCGGGCAAACAGGTCAAGGAAGCCGGTCCGTCCATTCCGGTCGAGATTCTTGGCCTGAACGGTACCCCGGATGCCGGTGACGAGTTCTTCGCTGTGGCTGACGAAAAGAAGGCCAAAGAGCTGGCCGAGTTCCGTCAGACCCGTGAGCGTGAGCAACGTCTGCAGCGTCAGCAGGCGGCCAAGCTGGAAAACATGTTCGAGAACATGGGCAAGGACGAGGTCAAGACCCTGAACGTGATCCTGAAGACCGACGTTCGCGGTTCCCTGGAAGCGATTACCAAGGCCCTGCTGGATCTTGGCAACGATGAAGTCCAGGTCAAGATCGTGTCCTCCGGTGTCGGTGGTATCGCCGAGACGGATGTGAGTCTGGCGGCCGCCACCAACGCGGTTATCTTCGGCTTCAACGTCCGTGCCGACTCCGCTGCCAAGCGTCTGGTGGAGCAGGAAGGTCTGGATCTGCGCTACTACAGCATCATCTACAACCTGATCGATGACGTGAAGGCGGCCCTGACCGGCATGCTGGCACCGGAATTCCGGGAAGACATCGTCGGTATCGCCGAGGTGCGGGATACCTTCCGCTCACCGAAATTTGGCCAGGTGGCCGGCTGTATGGTGGTTGAAGGCACCGTTTACCGGAACAAGCCGATCCGGGTACTGCGTGACAACGTGGTGATCTTTGAGGGCGAACTGGAATCCCTGCGTCGCTTCAAGGACGACGTTCCGGAAGTCCGTAACGGCATGGAGTGCGGTATCGGCGTCAAGGGCTACGACGTGAAGGTCGGTGACCAGATCGAGGTGTTCGATCGCGTCAGGGTCGAGCGTAAGCTCGAATCTACGGGGGCCTGATGGCACGCGAGTTCAGTCGACTGGATCGCATCGGCGATCAGATGCAGCGGGAGCTGGCCCAGCTTATCCAGCGGCAAATCAAGGACCCGCGGGTAGGTATGGTCACGGTCAATGACGTGAAGGTCAGCCGTGACCTGGGCTATGCCGACATCTATGTATCACTGCTCTCCACCGAGGAGCTCACTGAAGAGTCTCCGGAGGTCAAGGAGTCCCTGGCTGTCCTGAACAAGGCGGCCGGTTTCCTGCGTGGTCAGGTGGGGCGTGCCATGAAGCTGCGGGTGGTTCCCCACTTGCGCTTCCACTTCGACACCCTGCTCGGTCACAGCCGGAAAATGGACAAGCTCATCCGTGAAGCGGTTGGCGACAAGCCGGCCGTACCCCGGGATGACAATGACGATCCGGTCTCGGACAATCCGGAGCGAGACGCTTGAGCCGAAGACGCAAAGGCCGTGATGTAAACGGCATTCTGGTAATCGATAAGCCCCAGGGCGTCACTTCCAACGGTATCCTCCAGCAAGTAAAGCGACTGTATGGCGCGGCCAAGGCCGGCCATACCGGCGCCCTTGATCCGCTGGCCACGGGCGTCCTGCCCCTGTGCTTCGGGGAAGCCACCAAGTTCTCCCAGATGATGCTCGACAGCGACAAGGCCTACATCACCACGGCCCGGCTTGGTGTGCGCACCGAAACCGGTGACAGTGAGGGTCAGGTCGTCGAGGAGAAACCGGTGCCGCCCCTCGATGCGGGCCAGGTGGAAGCCGTTCTCGACCGCTTCCGGGGTGCTATCGAGCAGGTCCCATCCATGTATTCCGCGCTCAAGCACAAGGGACGCCCCCTGTACGAGTACGCCCGGGAAGGCATCGAGGTGGAGCGACCGGCGCGGCCGGTCACTATCTACGCGCTGACCCTGCTGGAGCTGCGGGACAACGAGATGGATCTGGCGGTCAGCTGCACCAAGGGTACGTACATTCGCTCACTGGTTGAGGATATTGGCGAGGCTCTGGGCTGCGGCGCCCACGTGAATGCCTTGCGCCGGACCATGGCGTCCGGGTTTACCCTGGCAAACGCCCATGACGTCAGTGAGTTGGAAGCCATGCGTGAGCGTGGCGAGAGCCTTGATGGCCTGCTCCAGGCTCCTGACAGCGCGCTGTCCATGTTCCCCGAGGTGCGCCTGGAGGGAAGTGCAGCGGTATCGATCTTGAACGGGCAACAGGTTAGAATAAGCAGTCAACCTCTTGAAGGCTTTGTGCGCCTCTACGGCGAGCAGGGTTTCATCGGGTTGGCAGAAGCTTTCCCGGAAGGCGAGCGGGTCCTGTTGGTCCCCCGTCGGCTGGTGAAAGGCAGCGCCGGACGTTAGTCAAGGCGCTGCATAGCCGGGCTGTAGAGATGCGCGGTTCGGCCGGATTTATCAGCATCGCAACCAATGAGGTGAAATATGGCACTTTCTGCCAACGAGAAAGCACAGATCGTCAAGGATTATCAGCAAGGTGATGGCGATACCGGTTCCCCTGAAGTTCAGGTGGCACTGCTGAGCGCCAACATCAACAAGCTGCAGGATCACTTCAAGGCCAACAAGCAGGATCACCATTCCCGCCGCGGCCTGATCCGGATGGTAAACCAGCGTCGTAAGCTGCTGGACTACCTGAAGCGTAAGAACGCTGACCGTTACCTGGACCTGATCCAGCGTCTGGGTCTGCGTCGCTAATCCGGGTTGTTCGACCTGGGGCCTGTTCCCCGTGCTGGAACAGGCCGTCAACCGGCGGGCCCCCGGGCCCCCGGTTGAGCTTTTCTCAAGCGCAAAGAGCTGCAGTTGATTTGTCAGTGATACCGAAGGATTCCCTGTCGTAACCGAAAGCCGAAATTGATAGCAGGTTGTTGAAAAGCCCGGGCCGGATGGCATTGATGAGCCATCCTTTTGACCGGGGTTTTGCAACAGCCTGTTAGCTTTCAGACGGGTTGTCCCTTCCGAGTATCACGCAAGCACCTGCAGTCAGACAAAAAAGGGGGCAGATCAGCTGATCTGGCCCCGGGTTCCATACTCTGGAGCTGACTTGAAAACGGGGTCAGATGAAAGCCTTCATCTGACCCCAGGTTCAACACTCCGGGTTCGGCCTGAAAACGGGGTCAGATGAAAGCTTTCATCGGACCCCACCTTCACGGCAAACCCCGGATTCATGACTGAAAAATCAGGAGTTTGTTGTGCATTTGCAACCAACCAAGAAAACATTCGAAATGGGTGGGGAAACCTTCACCCTGGAAACCGGCCGTATTGCCCGTCAGGCTACCGGTTCGGTACTGGTCTCTACCGGTGACACCGCTGTTCTGGGTACCGTTGTCGGCGCCAAGGAAGCGAAGCCGGGTCAGCCGTTTTTCCCGCTGACTGTGAACTATCAGGAGAAGACCTACGCCGCCGGCAAGATCCCGGGTGGTTTCTTCAAGCGTGAAGGTCGTCCTTCCGAAAAGGAAACCCTGACCTCCCGCCTGATCGACCGTCCGATCCGCCCGCTGTTCCCGAACGGCTTCATGAACGAAGTACAGGTGATCTGTACCGTTATGTCTGCCAGCAAGGAGCACGATCCGGATATCGCCGCGATGCTGGCAGCCTCCGCCGCGCTGGCAGTTTCCGGTATTCCGTTTGATGGCCCGATCGGTGCCGCCCGTGTTGCCTTCACCGACGAGAACGGTTACTTCCTGAACCCGTCTTTCGAACAGCTGGAAAATTCCATGCTGAACATGGTTGTGGCTGGCACAGAAGACGCGGTGCTGATGGTTGAATCCGAAGCCAATGGCCTGAGCGAAGACCAGATGCTCGGTGGTGTACTGTTCGCGCACCAGCAGATGCAGACTGCGATTTCCGCTATCAAGGAGTTTGCCGCAGAAGTTGGTAAGCCGCGCTGGGAGTGGAAACCCGAGCCGGAAAACACCGATCTGCTCGAAGCTATCAAGGGCGAATTCAGTGGTGCTATCGAAGAAGCGTACGGTATTCGCGACAAGATGGCCCGCTACGAGCGTCTGGGCGAGATCAAATCCGCTGCGGTAGAGAAGTTCGCCGGCGAAGAGGAAGGTCAGCCGTCCGATGACGAGGTCAAGAAGTACTTCGGCAAGATCGAGAAGAACGTGGTTCGCCAGCAGGTTATCGATGGCAAACCGCGGATCGATGGTCGTGACAACAAGACGGTTCGTCCGATCGAAATCGAAGTGGGCGTTCTGCCCAGCGTCCACGGTTCCGCCCTGTTTACCCGTGGCGAGACCCAGGCCATCGTGACCGCTACCCTTGGTACTTCCCGGGACGTGCAGATCATTGACGCCCTGGAAGGCGAGCGCAAAGACCCGTTCCTGTTCCACTATAACTTCCCTCCATACTCCGTAGGCGAAGCTGGTCGTGTCGGCTCTCCGGGCCGTCGTGAAGTGGGTCATGGTCGTCTGGCCAAGCGTGGTGTGCTGGCAGTTATGCCGACCCTGGAAGAATTCCCGTACGCAATCCGTGCCGTTTCCGAGATCACCGAATCCAACGGTTCCAGCTCCATGGCCTCTGTTTGTGGTTCCAGCCTGGCACTGATGGACGCGGGTGTGCCCATCAAGGCGCCGGTTGCCGGTATCGCCATGGGTCTGGTCAAGGAAGGCGACAAGTTCGCGGTTCTGACCGACATCCTGGGTGACGAAGACCACCTGGGCGACATGGACTTCAAGGTTGCCGGTACCAAAGACGGTGTTACTGCCCTGCAGATGGACATCAAGATCAACGGCATCACCGACGAGATCATGGAAATCGCTCTGGAGCAGGCGCATGAAGCACGTCTGCACATCCTGGGCGAGATGAACAAGGTGATCGCCGAGCCGCGTGCCGAGCTGTCCGACCGGGCACCGAGCATCACCACCATCAAGATCCACCCGGACAAGATCCGTGACGTGATCGGTAAGGGCGGTTCCGTGATCCGTGGTATCTGCGACGAGACCGGCGCTTCAATCGACCTGGACGACGACGGCAATGTGAAGATCTACGCGGACAACCAGGCGGCAGCCCAGGCTGCGGTCAACCGCGTCAAGGAAATCACTGCCGAGATCGAGGTTGGTGCCATCTATAAGGGCCGCGTTGAGCGCATTGTGGACTTCGGTGCCTTCGTCAACATCCTGCCCGGCAAGGATGGTCTGGTACACATCTCCCAGATCTCCGACCGCCGCATCGAGAACGTCACCGACGAGCTCAGCGAAGGCCAGGAAGTTCTGGTCAAGGTCCTGGACGTGGACAACCGCGGCCGCGTGAAGCTGTCCATGAAGGAAGTGAAGGAAGGCGAGCAGCCGACCGACTTCACTGACTGATAGCCAGCGGTAAAGACGGGGTCAGAAGAACGCTTTCTTCTGACCCCTTTTTTGTGCCCGAAACCCCGGAGTCGGGTCTCTAAGCCTAAGCCGGGGTCAGATGAAAGCCTTCATCTGACCCCACTTTCACCCTCTCCCATAAACTCCAAAACCGCCTCCCGATAAGCCGGAATCACAAACGTCGACCCATGCCCCGTATCCGTCCGCAGAAACCGCTTCGGCTCCCTGGCAGCCTCATACAGCGCCACTCCATGGTGAAACGGAATAATCCCGTCCCGCGCGCTGTGAATCACCATCACCGGCACCGGTGAAATGTCGTCAATCCTTTCCAGACCCTCGTATTCGGCGGGGATGGTCCAGCCCAGTGGCACCTGGAACGGCCAGGTCAGCCAGAAAGCATCAAGCTTTTCCCGGGCAATGCGCCGGAAGCCGGCGAAGGTGCCGTCGAGGATAATGCCGTCCAGCGCCGGGCGTTCCGCCCGTACAACCCATTCACTGGCGAGGGCAATCCCGAGTGCACCACCAAGGCTCTGGCCGAGCATAAAAATGGGCTTGTCGGCCACGTCATCCCGGTTAACCAGCCAGCGAAACCCGGTCTCCACATCGTGCAGGGCGCCCTCTATGTCCGCCTCACCGGTGGACCGGCCGAAGCCCCGGTAGTCGATGGTAAACACGTTATAGCCTTGCTCGGGCAGCCAGGCGACGTTCAGGATATGACTGCTGATGTTCTGGGCATTGCCGTGCAGGAAATACACCGTACCCTGGGGCTCATCGCCGTTCGTCCGGGCCGGCAGCCACCAGCCGTGAAGCCTCTCGCCGTCCGCGGTATCCAGATAGACGTCCTCGTAATCGAGGTTGAGCCGGTCCGGGGTGACATAGGTGATGTCATCGGGGTAGAAGAAAACACTGCTGCAGCCGCCCTGAACAACCGCCAAAGCGGCAATCAAGACGGTGAGCAGTGGTTTCCTGAGACTCAAAAGTAAGCGTGCAGTCCGGCGTGCCATGTGCTCTGGTACCTGTCGTAATGGTCTTCCCGGGTGAACTCGGCAAACAGGCTGAATTCCCGGCCGAAGTGCCAGTTGCCCTTGATATAGGCCTGATCCTGGCGATGCTGGCTGCTGACAATCCAGGCCTTGGTTCGGGCGCCGGCCATCAGGCTGAACCGGTTGTTCTGGTATAGCACGCCGAGGTCCGCGCCCGGCGCGGCGTCGTAGCCCCGGCGCAGGTCGTCGTCGATTTCCAGGTCCGCGGTGGCGATAGCGAAAGCCTGGGTGGAATCCCCCAGAGCCCAGCTGCCTCCGGCGCCCCCTTCAAGGTAGGGTGTCAGTACCCGGTCATTTCCTGTGTCCGTCCGTCTTCCACCAAACCCGACCTGCCAGGACAGCGGCGAGAAGAACTGGTCCCTCGGGCTCAGGGAACGGATTTCCACGCCCACCAGTTGCTCCACCTGCAACTCGTCGTTGTCGGTGTAGTATCGGGCATCGAGGCGCAGGAACTGCAGCTGTGCCCCGGGCCGGTAACCCGCTGGCGGGTCCAGCACGTCATGGTAGGCCGGACGGAAGGTGAGCTGGGTAAATTCCCGGTGAGCCAATTGACCGGCGCCGAGGCTCACCCGGAACGTGTCATGGCCCTGGTCGTCGCGAACCTCGGGTTCCGGCGGTCGGGAGCTGGTTTCCACGCCGTCAATCCGGCTCCGGGAGACCAGGAGCTCATGGGAGAGGGGCGCGGCATGTTCCCTGGGCCAGCCTTCGGCCTCGCTCTGGTAACGCACATAATCGTAGGTGGCATCCAGCACCCTGGCCCGTTCCCGGTCACTGAGTTGTTGCAGCTCGGGCGCATCGGTTTCCACATAGCCATTGGCAATGGCTGCGGACAGGGTCTGCTGCTCGTCCGGCAGCTCCGAGATCTGGTAAGCCACCGAAGTGGCCGCCGAGGGCCGGTAATACACCTCTTCCACCAGGTTCTTGTCCACGACCCAGCGGACGGTATCGGAGGGGATGGCGTGAGTGCTCACTTCCTCCAGCAGGTCGGTTCCCGGGCGCGCCACATCAATCAGCGCCAGCAGCCGGTAGGCGCAGTTTTCGTCGAAGAAGTAATAGTCGAAGTTCTTGTCCCGGATTTCCCAGGCGTGGGCCAGCAGCAGGTCGACCTCGCTCTGGTCCAGGTTCAGGGTGTACTCCCACAGGTCCCGGTGTTCGATGTCCGAGTACAGGCGGATCTTCTCGTAATAGGGTTGCACCGTGGTGATGCCCGGATAGCCACCGAAGATGCCCTTGTAGGCGAACAGGATTTCACTGTCGTGGGCGGCTGCATCGGCCGCATAGGAAATGGTATTGGCCAGCAGCAGGTTGGTTTCCTCGTCCTCCTGGGGTGGGTCCAGCCGGAGGAAGGTGTGCCCGAACATGGATGAGGGACTGTTCAGGTAGGAGGCTGCAAACACCAGGGTAACGGTCTCGGTATTCAGGGTGTCTTTCCAGTCCTGGTAGTCCGGGCAGGATACTTCGGAATCCGGCAGGTTCAGACGTTCCCGGAGCCAGGCATCCCGGGCCGGGAAACGGCAGCGGGCATGATCGTTGCCACCGCCGGGCTCCTGGATTGCCGCCAGGGTGGCTTCCAGTTCGGCCCGGGGCGAGTGCTTGCCATTCTCGCTCAGGAAGAAAGCAGGGTCATCGGCCTGACTGGTGTAACCATCTCCGAAGGTGTCGGTGTGGTAGTGGCCCAGTGTCAGCCAGGCCGGGTCCTGGTGCAGGGTTTCTGGAGTCGGTTGTTCGTTGGCGTGGAGGTTGAAGCTGAAGGCAAGGCAGAGAATCACTTGCCCGAAACGCACGGTCTGGCCCATGGAGAAGAATGATCCGGGTCGTTGGGGAAAACGGTCAGGCGCCATCCCTGGCGCCATGTCCTTCCTTGCTGTAAACGACAGTTATGCCGCTACGTATTTGCTCAGGTTCTTATCCTGCTCCAGCAGGGCAACGATGGCATCGACGGCCTCACCGGAAGTGGTGTCGGCATCCGGGAAGATGGCAGCGAAGTTATCCTGGAGTACTTTGCGGAATGCATCGCGGTCAGCTTCCTCTACACCCAGCAGAACGGCGAGGGTGTCGAGGTTTTCACCGGAGCCACGGGACATGTCCCGGGCAACCTTGTCGATGTTGCTATCCATGTACATGGCCATGGATTGAACCGCCTGATTGGTCTGACAACCCAGGGTGCCAGAGGTCATACCAAAGGTCTGGTTACCGAAGGTACCGTTGGTGGTGGCGGCCAGAACGTGGGGAGCAATACCGGATTGTCCTTTCCAGATCATGGCACCCACGCCGCAGCCCGGCTGGGCAAAAGCCATGGAGGACGCACCCAGAAGAATTGCACCTGCGAACAGTTTTTTCATTATCCACTCCTTTCTGTGGTTTTTTTGCAGTCGTCGCATTGATCTCCCGGCCGGCCCCATTGGGGACAGCCGGGAAAGAACGGCCCTGACAGGTCCTGTGGAGACAGGTAGACCGTTGGCTTGAGTATAGCCCAAGTTCCGGATTCGCAAGTGAAGGGATTTGTGAGTAATTGATTTATGTCGGATTTTTTCACTGCGCCCGCGCCGGAATGTGTCTCTTTTCAGGCCACATTCATAAAAAAGCCGGGGCGTGTTGCCACACCCCGGCAGTTCTGCCGATCCTTCGGGGAGCTGTCAGCCGCCGAGGTAGGCGTTGCGCACGTCCGGGTTGGCCAGCAGATTCTTGCCGGTATCGTGCAGCCGGATCCGTCCGGTCTCCAGCACGTAGCCGCGGTCAGCCAGGTTCAGGGCCTGGTGGGCGTTCTGCTCCACCAGGAATACCGTGATCCCTTCTTCACGCAGCTGACCGATGATCTCGAAGATCTGCTGGATCACAATTGGCGCCAGCCCCAGGGATGGCTCGTCCAGGATGATCATCCGGGGTTTGCTCATCAGGGCGCGGCCGATGGCGAGCATCTGCTGCTCACCGCCGGACATGGTGCCGGCGCGCTGGTGCTCCCGTTCCTTGAGCCGGGGGAACAGGTCGTAGACATGGTCCTGGCTCTTGCGGATCTCTGCCTTGGTGTTGAAGAACCCGCCCATGTGCAGGTTTTCTTCCACGGTCAGCCCGGAGAACACCCGGCGCCCTTCGGGCACGATGGAGATGCCCGAGCGCATAATCTGGGAGGTGGGTTCCCGGGTTATGTCCCGGCCTTCCAGGATGACCCGGCCGGAGCTGGCCTGCGGAGTGCCGCAGACGGTCATCAGCAGGGTGGTCTTGCCGGCGCCGTTGGCACCGATCAGGGAGACGATCTCGCCTTTCTTGACCTCGACCGATACCCCGTGCAGCGCCTCGATTTTCCCGTAGTGGGTATGAACATTCTCAAGTACTAGCATGGTTGGTCCTCAGGCCTCGCCCAGATAGGCTTTGATCACGTCGTCGTTCTGGCGGATTTCCTCTGGGGTGCCACTGGCCAGGGGACGACCCTGGTTAATGACGTTGATCCGGTCGGAAATACCCATTACCAGGCTCATGTCGTGCTCAATCAGCAACACGGAAACGTTGTAGTCCTCTTTCAGGCTGACAATCAGCTGATCCAGTTCCTTCGTTTCCGCCGGGTTGAGGCCGGCTGCCGGTTCGTCCAGCATCAGCAGCTGCGGTTCGGTTACCATGCAGCGGGCGATCTCCAGGCGCCGTTGTTGGCCATAGGCCAGGTTGCCGGCTTCCCAGTTGGCCATCTCAAGCAGGCCGACCCGGTCCAGCCAGTACCGTGCCCGCTCCAGTGATTTCTTCTCCCGCTCCCGGTAATCCGGGGTTTTCAGCAGGCCGGCCAGCAGGTTGGTGTTCAGGTGCCGGTGCTGGGCCACCAGCAGGTTCTCCACCACCGTCATCTTGCTGAACAGGCGGACGTGCTGGAACGTGCGCACCATGCCCAGGCGGGAAATCTTGTAATCGGGCTTGCCCTGTATTTCCTGCCCCTGGAACAGGATTTTGCCGCCGGTCGGTTTGTAGAAACCACTGATGCAGTTGAACACAGTGGTCTTGCCGGCGCCGTTGGGGCCGATAATTGACACGATCTCGTGTTCCCGGACATCCACGGATACCTGGTCCACCGCCAGCAGGCCGCCGAAGCGCATGGACAGATTCTGTACTTCAAGCATTGTCTGTCACCCCTGCTCTTTGAGTTCGATTTGAATGCGGCGCATGGGCAAAAGGCCCTGCGGACGCCAGACCATCATCAGTACCATGGCGGCACCAAAGATGAGCATCCGGTATTCGGAGAACTCCCGGGCGAGCTCGGGCAGGATGGTGACGGCAATCGCAGCCAGGATCACCCCGACCTGTGAGCCCATGCCACCCAGGACCACGATGGCCAGGATGATGGCGGACTCCAGGAATACGAAGGATTCCGGGCTGATAAAGCCCTGCTTGGAGGCGAACACGGTACCGGCAAAGCCGGCAAAGAAAGCGCCGATGGTGAAGGCCGAGAGCTTCACCGCGGTACGGCTCATGCCCAGGGAGCGGGCTGCGATCTCATCTTCCCGCAGGGCTTCCCAGGCACGACCCACGGGCATACGCATGAAACGGCGGATGACAAGCAGGGTAAAGATGGCCAGCAACAGGGCGATCAGGTACAGGAAAATCACCTTGTGCTCACCGGAATAGGCGATGCCGAAGGTTTCGTGGAAGGAGACGTTGCCTTCCTCCTTGACCCGGCGGCCAAACTCCATACCGAACAGGGTCGGATCCGGAATGCCACCGATGCCGTTGGGGCCGCCGGTGAGCGAAGTCCAGTTGTTCAGCAGGATACGGATAATCTCCCCGAAGCCCAGGGTGACGATGGCGAGATAGTCACCGCGTAAACGGAGCACCGGAAAGCCCAGCACAAACCCGAACAGGGCGGCGAGCAGGGCGCCAATCGGCAAAGCCAGCCAGAAGGAGATCCCGAAGTACTGGGACAGGAGCGCGAAGGTGTAGGCACCCACTGCATAGAACGCCACGTAGCCGAGGTCGAGCAGGCCGGCCAGGCCCACCACCACATTCAGCCCAAGCGCGAGCATGATGTAGATCAGCACCAGGGTGGCCAGGTCGACCGCGCCGCGGGACACGATAAACGGCCAGACCAGTGCAAGCAGGATGATTGCTACAAAGAACACCCGTTCCATCAGCAGGCGCTTTTCCATGGATACCGGACCACGCTTGGCCAGCGGGTTGAGGTTCGGAACCTTGCCGAACGCACCCATGATGTTGTCGCGGAACAGCTGGAACAGGAAAACCGCCACGGCAGCCAGGAATACGTTGACGACGGTCGCGGTGGTCGCGCCTTCCAGGCCAACGGACGTGCCCTCGGCAACCAGATTCAGGCCCAGGATTGGATAGGCGATGATTACAGTGATAATTGCACAGAACAGTGCATGTCTAAAATTTTGAGCAGCCATCAGATCTTCTCAACCTCCGGTTTGCCAAGCAGGCCGGTGGGTTTGAACAGCAGAATCAGAATGAGCAGGCTGAACGAGATGACATCCTTGTACTCGCCGCTGAGGTAGCCGGAGGTCATGCTTTCTGCCACGCCGAGTATCAGACCGCCGAGCATGGCGCCCGGGATGCTTCCGATACCACCGAGGACGGCTGCTGTGAAGGCTTTCAGGCCGGCAATGAAACCGAACAGAGGATCGACCGAACCGTAGTACATGCCGAGCAGGAGCCCTGCCACGGCTGCCAGGGCGGCACCGATCACGAACGTTGCCGAGATGATCCGGTTGGTATCAATGCCCAGCAGGTTGGCCATGCCCAGATCCTGGGAAACGGCGCGGCAGGCGCGACCGGTCCGGGAGCGGGCAATGAACAGCGACAGGGCCGTCATACAGATCAGCGTGGTGATGAAGATGGTGATCTGCATGTAGGAGAGGGACATCTGGAAGCCCTCCGATGAGCCGAACTGGAAGCCACCCTCGATCAGGGCCGGGAAGCCGATGTTGCGGGAACCCTGTGCCAGATGGACGTAGTTCTGCAGGAAGATGGACATCCCGATGGCGGAAATCAGCGGGATCAGCCGGTGGCGCCCGCGAACCGGCCGGTAGGCGACCCGTTCCACGGCCCAGCCCATCGAGCTGGAAACCAGCATGGCGCAGATCAGCGCCACAATCAGGATTACCGGCAGCCAGGCAACGCCAAGGGAGGCCAGGCCGGTGATGGCAATCAGCGCGGTGTAGGCGCCAATCATGTAGATCTCACCATGGGCAAAGTTGATCATGCCGATGATGCCGTAAACCATCGTGTAACCGATGGCGATCAGGGCGTAGGTGCTCCCGATCGTCAGCCCGTTGATGAGCTGCTGAGAGAAGTAAAGGAGGTCTTGCATTGTTTTTGAACTCCGAAGGCCCGCTCCCTCCGCTTCCGTGCCTCTGGTCCGGGTTATCCGCACCGGGGACAGGGGAGAATCAACAGGAGCCTAGAAAAACACCTTCTCCCGGATCGCGGTGAGAAGGTGCTCTCATTATTACCGTTTGTTAACGATTTTGGCTCAGTTTACCGGAGTTTTGCTTCCATCTGAATGCCACTCGTAGACCACGAACTCGAATGACTTCATGTCGCCGGCCTGGTCGTATTCAACGGTGCCGATTGGAGTCTGGAAGGTGCCACTGCGCAGGGCTTCGGCAACTTCGAACGGATCGGTGGATTCGGCCTGCTCGATGCCGTCGGCAATCAGCTGGACCGCAGTGTAGGAAGTCAGCACGAACGGACCGGAGGGGTCTTCACCCTTGTCCTGGAAGGCTTTGACCAGTTCCTGGTTCTCGGCCTTCTTGTCGAATGCCGGTGGCAGGGTTACCAGCAGGCCTTCTGCAGCTTCGCCCGCGATGGTGTTGATGTCCTTGTTGCCGACACCTTCCGGGCCCATGAACTTGGTATCCAGATCAGCCTGGCGCGCCTGGCGCAGGATCAGGCCCAGTTCCGGGTGGTAGCCGCCGTAGTAGACGTAGTCCACATCCGCCTGCTTGAGCTTGGTAACCAGGGATGAGAAGTCCTTGTCGCCAGCGGTGATACCTTCGAACATGGCGATTTCAACGCCCTGGTCCTTGAGGGTATCGCGCACGGCGGTAGCGATGCCTTCACCATATTGCTGTTTGTCGTGAACAATAGCGACACGTTCGGGGTTCTGGCTGGCAATGTAGTTACCCGCGACCGGGCCCTGCATGCTGTCCAGACCGATGGTGCGGAAGACCAGCTCGTAGCCACGCTCGGTGATGTCCGGGCTGGTGGAAGCCGGAGTGACCATCAGAATGCCTTCATCCTCATAGATGTCAGAAGCCGGCTGGGTGGAACTGGAGCACAGGTGGCCTACCACAAAGCGAACACCGTCGTTGACCAGGCTGTTGGCCACGGTTACGGCCTGCTTCGGGTCACAGACATCATCGTACTCGACGGCAACGAGCTCTTCGCCCATCACGCCGCCGTTGGCGTTGATCTGCTCGATGGCCATGCGGGCACCGGAGAACTGCATGTCACCATACTGGGCCACGGGGCCGGTCATCGGGCCGGCAATGCCGATCTGGATCTCTGCAGCTGCCTGGCCGGCGGCCATCAGGGCGACGGAAGTGCTTACAGCGGTTGCGAGTTTCTTTACTGAGGTTCTCATTGGGTCAGTCCTGTTTGGTTCAGGGTTATTCTTGTGTTCTCAGAGAGTTAAACAAACACCACGAGCCACTGGTTGTCAAGCAATCGGGGCCGGGGTTTGTTCAGGAACACAACTTTTGCAAAACATGTCCGTGTTGAAGACAGAAAGCTTCAAACTGGCAGACAGCTTGCAAAGCGTGTGCCTGGCTGAGAAAAGTGTCACGCGTCCGTGCTGTTGTCCTCCTGATCCGGAAACACCAGTGTGCGGAAGCTTTCATGTTCACGCAACTGCTCGAAACTCGGATCCACGGAAGCATCGTCCCGATAGGCTTCCGATATATCGATGGCTTTCTCCAGAGTGCTCACGGCATCTTCCCAGCGGCCGATTTCCGCATAGGCGCAGGCGAGCTGGTAATGGGCGTGACCGTTCTCCGGATCCAGCTTGAGAGCTCGTCGGCAAAGGCTGATGGCCCAGAGGGGTTCCTGCATTTCAAGAACGGCATCGGCCTTGTAGCTGAGGGCTTCCACATCGTCCGGCCGGAGGTCGAGGATGCGGTCGTAGGCGGCGATCTTGTTCTGCTGTGAGGTTTCCTGGCTTGCCTTAAGCCAGAGCGAGTGCACCTCGTTAGTGCGTTCAATCTCGGCCTGGTTCTGGTGAATGATGTCGGACTTCTGCTGCAGCTGTTCCTCGATGGATTTGAGGCGCTTCTCGTATTCAACCACCAGCTCATTCACGCGTTTCTCTGCCACGCTGGCCAGCTGGTTACGCATGTCCCTGATCGAGTTCCAGCCGATCACAACCAGGATGGAGGTGGCGCCGGCAATCAGGTAGAAGAAGTAGGTGACGGTATCGGTGGCGTAGGACATGGTCTTGTCGGCCACGGAAAGCTCCTTGTCGACCACCTTCTCGATCAGTTCGGCGCGGGTATCCATCATTTCCTTGCGCAGGGCCTTGCTTTCCTCCAGCAGGTAGAGCTCGATGAACGGCGTGTACATGGGCTCTTCGAGGTCGGCGAGCGCAGCGGCCACGTCATCGGAGGTGACATCGTCGTCCATGGATGGCCGGTCTCCGGTGTCCTGGGCGGCCGCAGTCCCGGCCAGGAGGAGCAAGAACAGCATCGCGCCGGCACGCAATGTCTTGAGCAATGACGGTAGCGAGAGGGTGAATCGGTTGATCATGGTACTGCGTCCGTTTTGCGGTATTGGAAAACAGCTGACCTTAGCATAGTGGCTGGCGGAAAAAATGCCGTACCGACAGCTTGAAGGAGAATAGAGCGAGGTTAAGTGGAAGTGCCCACTTGCATTTAACGGTACAAAGACCTCTAATAGTTAGAGGTATAAACAAGTGTTGAGCAGTCGGAGCAACTCTGTGGACAATTATGAACAGGTGCTGGTAGCGCTTCGCCGCGTCATCCGGGCAACGGATCTTCATTCCAAGCGGCTGAGCAAGCACGCCGGGCTCACCGGCCCGCAACTGTTGATCATGCGTACCATCCGGGATCTGGGGGAAGTGACCATCGGCACCATCGCCGACAAGGTCAGCCTGAGCCAGGCCACCGTGACCACCATCCTGGACCGGCTGGAACACCGTAAGCTGGTCTATCGTGTCCGCAGCACCAAGGACAAGCGCAAGGTCCACGCGCATCTGACCGAAGAGGGCGCCGACATCCTCTCCCGCGCCCCGAATCCCCTGCAGGAAGACTTCATCCAGAAGTTCCAGAGCCTGCACGAGTGGGAGCAGACCATGATCCTGGCCTCGTTGCAGCGTGTGGCGAACATGATGGATGCCGATGAAATCGACGCCTCGCCGGTGCTGACTGTGGGTTCGGTGCTGAAAGACGACGGCTGGAAGGAGAAGGCCTGAGGCGTGAAAAAGGGGTCAGAAGAAAGCTTTCTTCTGACCCCGTTAACCTCCGAAGTTGAGCCGGCCCCCGGAGTCAGATGAAAGCCTTCATCTGACCCCATCTTAGCCAACCTATTCGGGCATCCTGGCTCTGATCTCGATGGATTGGTACCAAGCGGCAAGATCCGCGATTTCCTGATCGGTCAGGTTCTTGGCCACCACCGACATCATTTCATGTTCTCGCTTGCCGCTGCGGAAGGCCTTCAGCTGGTTCTGAATGTAGATCTGGCTTTCGCCGGCAAGGTTTGGTGCGATCGGTATTTTGGCAATACCATCCAGGCCATGACAGGTCTTGCATTGGGACGCCAGTTTCCGACCCTCGGCGGGGTCGGCGGCAAGGGCGGCGGAAGTAAACGCCAGGAGGGAGGTCAGGAGTACCGTGCCGGATAGCGCGGACTTCATCTTTCTCTGCATACAGGCTCTCCAGTCAGCCGGGGAGTCGGCACCTCCCCGGCACTTCAACGGATGGGGTAAGGCTCAGGAATCTGATCCGGTATAGGCAATCCGGTAAACAGCTCCGGCAAGGTCGTCAGAGACCAGCAGCGAACCATCTTTCAGTTGCGCCACATCCACCGGCCTGCCCAGGTATTCACCGTTTTCATCCAGCCATCCTTCCGCGAAAGGCACGGTCTCACCGGCAATATTGCCCTCCGCGTCCACCGGCGTGAACATCACCCGTGCCCCAATCGGCACTGTCCGGTTCCAGGAGCCGTGCTGAGCAGAGAAAATTCCGCCCTGATACTTTTTCGGGAACATCCTGCCGGTGTAGAACATCATGCCGAGGTCTGCTGCATGGGCCACGGTCTCGGAAACCGGGAAGACTACCTCGACCGGCACTTCCTCACCTTTGTACTCGTTGGTGCGGACATCTCCGCCTCCGTACCAGGGATGACCAAAATGCTGACCCATGGCAGTTTGCCGGTTGATTTCACCGGGCGGGATGTCGTCCCCCATGCCGTCCACCTGGTTGTCCGTGAACCAGAGTTCGCCGGTGGTCGGGTGGAAATCATGACCAACCGAGTTCCGGATGCCGCGGGTGTAAACCTCGCGCTCGGTGCCATCCTGATTTACCCGGATCATGCCGCCGATACCAACTTCGTTGAATGTGTCCAGATGCTCGCGCGGTGCCACGTTATAGGGCTGGCCCAGCGAGATATAGAGCTTGCCGTCCGGACCCACGTCGCAGACCCGTGCGGTATGGTTGTAGCTCACGAACTGCTCCGGGATCAGCTCGCCCTGGGGGATGACCTCGGAGGCCACCACGTCGCCACCTTCATAGAAGAATTCAGCGGCAGGGTAGGCAAGCACCCGATTCTGCTCGGCGATGTAGAGTACGCCGTCTGGCGAGAAGCAGGGGCCATTGGGCACGGCCTTGGACAGTGAGGGGGCGAAGTTCTTTACTTCATCGGCTACGCGATCCTTGTCACGGTCGGTTACCGCCCAGACTTCTGTTTTCCGGGTCCCCACGAAAGTGACCACGCCCTGGGGGCCAACGGCCATGTGGCGCGCGTCAGGGACCAGGGCATACAGGCTTATTTCAAAGCCTTCTGGCAGCTTAATTTTCTCCAGCGTTTTGCGGATAGCGTCGGCACTGTCGCTGTTCTGGTCGATAACAGTGAACTCGGCTTCTCCAGTGGTCTGGAAGTTGCCCAGTTTTTTGAGTGTGTTGTCGGACTGGCTGTGAGCGAAGGGAACGAAAGCGAGGCCTGCGGCCACGCACAGGATTGAGGCTTTTTTGTTCATTGTTTTACCGCTCTCTTTATCAACGAGTAGGGCGCCGGTACATCGAAACGCACCGGCCGTTTACTTTTTGATCAAAATCAAATCGAGTAAAGACAACGGTCCAGTGAGCGTCAAGGTGGTCGCTCACTGGTTAGACCAGTTATGTCAGTGCACGCTCGATCCCTTGCGAGGCTTGTTACCAAAGCAGACCTGAAACACGTCGTTGTAATGGCGGGCAAAACTCACCGTCAGTCCTTCCCTGAGATATTCCGGCAGCTCCTCGTAATCCCCCCGGTTAGCCTCTGGCAGGATCAGGTTACTGATTTTTTGCCGCCGCGCGGCGATCACCTTTTCCCGGATGCCGCCGACCGGAAGCACCTGACCGGTCAGGGTCAGCTCCCCGGTCATGGCCACGTTCTGCTGTGGCGCTTCCTTCCGGGCGATGGACAGCAGCGCGGTGGCCATGGTAACCCCGGCACTCGGGCCGTCCTTCGGCGTGGCGCCCTCGGGCACATGCAGGTGCACAAAGGACTTATCGAAGAAGGTCGGATCGCCCTTGTACCGTTTCAGGTTCGATGACACATAGCTGTAGGCGATCTCCGCCGACTCCCGCATCACATCCCCCAGTTGCCCGGTGAGCTTGAAGCCACGCTGGCTGCTGTGGATTCGGGAAGCCTCGATGCTGAGCGTCGCGCCGCCCATGGCGGTCCACGCCAGGCCGGTTACCACGCCGGTGCCTTTGAGCGACTTTTCCTTGCGGAATGCCGGCTGCCCGAGGTACTCGGCAAGGTCCGCCACGCCTACCTTCACCGGCTTGTCTGGATCATCCAGAAGTTTCACGATGCCCTTGCGGATGATCTTGTGCAGCAGCTTTTCCAGACTCCGCACGCCGGCTTCACGGGCGTAGCCCTCGATCACCTGCCTGAGGGCGGCGTCGGTGATGTTGAGTTGCTTTTTCAGCAATCCGGCCCGTTTTAGCAGCCGAGGCATCAGATGATGTTTGGCGATCGCCAGCTTCTCCTCAGTGATGTAGCCGGACAGGCGAATGACATCCATCCGGTCCAGCAGCGGCCGGGGAATGGTATCCAGCTGGTTGGCGGTACAGATGAACAGCACCTTGGAGAGATCCATGCGGACATCGAGATAGTGGTCGAGGAACTCCCGGTTCTGCTCCGGATCCAGGGTTTCCAGCAGGGCAGAGGCCGGATCCCCCTGGTAGGACGCACCAATCTTGTCGATCTCGTCCAGCATGATCACCGGGTTGGCGACTTTCGAATCCTTCAGGGCCTGCACAAACTTACCAGGCATTGCGCCGATGTAAGTGCGGCGGTGCCCCTTGATTTCCGCCTCGTCACGCATGCCGCCCACGCTGAAGCGGTAGAACTGACGGCCAAGAGCATCGGCAACAGAATGGCCGATGGAGGTCTTGCCCACGCCGGGCGGGCCGACCAGTAGCAGGATCGAGCCGCTGACTTCGCCATTGAAGGTGCCCTCGGCCAGGAATTCGACGATGCGGTCTTTCACGTCATCCAGACCATCATGGTCCCGGTCGAGAATGCGTCGGGCTTCGGCCAGGTCGAAATGATCTTCCGAGTACTGGCCCCAGGGCACCTGGGTGAGCCAGTCCAGATAATTTCGGGTCACGCCGTATTCCGGAGAGCCCTGTTCCAGCACCTGCAGTTTCTGAAGTTCATCCCGGAAGCGTTCCTGTACCGGCTCGGGAGGATTCAGCTTGGCCATTCGCTCCTCGAAGCGCTCCGCATCGGCGGTCTTGTCGTCCTTGGCCATGCCCAGCTCGCGCTGGATCACCTTGAGTTGTTCGCGCAGGAAGAACTCTCTCTGGTGCTTCTGCACCTTCTCGTTGACCTCTTCGCTGATCTCCGATTGCAGGCGTGCCACTTCCTGCTCCTTGCGCATCAGCAGCAGGACTTTTTCCATACGCCGGAGCAGCGGCACGGTATCCAGCACGTCCTGGAGCTCGGGCCCGGGGGCGCTGGTCATGGAGGCCCCAAAGTCAGCCAGGGGTGAACTGTCGTCCGGACCGAAGCGGGAAAGGTACTGCTTCACTTCCTCGCCATAGAGCGGGTTGGTACGCAGCAGCTCCTTGATGGCGCTGATGATGGCAAGGGTATAGGCCTTCAGTTCGTCGGCGTCTTCTTCCGGTTCACTCGGATATTCCACTTCCACCAGATAGGGTGGCTTGCGGCGCAACCACTGGACAATGCGGAATCGCTGCAGCCCCTGGGCGATGAACTGGACTTTGCCGCTTTCCTTCTGGGCATGGTGCACGCGCACGGCGCAGCCGATGGTTTCCAGTTGCTCACTGGCGGGGATGTTCTGTTCGGCGTCGTGTTCTTCCACGTAGCAGATACCGAGGACACGATGATCGGTCTCACCCACGCGCTTCAGGGTTTCATGCCAGGGATCCTGGTTGACCACCACCGGCTGAACCTGGGCCGGGAAGAACGGCCGATTGGAGACCGGCAGCACGTACATGCGCCGGGGCATGACCTGCTGGGTCAGGGCAAGGCTCTTGCTGTGCTCATCCTTGCCGATGTATTCGGTCACGTCTTCCTCAAATTCCTCAAGGCTGTCATTGCGGTTTTCGTCATTCATGCCGTCGTTGCATCCCTCAAAGGTTGTCATCGAGCGGGCGATAGTGAACAGTGGCCCGCGATCATGTCTACTTGCGTATGTAGCGGCAGTTACGGCTATTTCAAGGATTTGGCCTGGTCGCAGACCATAGAATCAGAGGCCATCGGGAGCTTGATTTTCCCGCTATTGGCCCCATGATCGAAGCAGATTCTTATATTCATTCAACGGTTTCAGGTGCCCCGATGAGCAACTCGCCCTACGTTTTTGACGCCACCATGGAGAATTTTCAGCAGGAGGTAATGGATGCCTCTGCCAACACGCCTATTCTGATCGACGTCTGGGCTGAGTGGTGCGCACCGTGCAAGCAGCTGATGCCGATTCTCGAGAAGCTGGCCAATGAATACGAAGGCGGCTTCAAACTCGCCAAGATTAACGCCGACGAACAGCAGGAGCTGACCGCAAGCCTCGGCGTGCGCAGCCTGCCGACCGTGATCCTGGTGAAGGATGGCCAGGCCGTGGACGGCTTCAACGCCGCCCAGCCAGAGAGCGAAATCCGTAAAGTGTTGGACAAGCACGTGGAGGCACCGAAAGAAGATCCCTATGACGCCGCCCATAGACTGTGGGAGAACGGCGACGTCAACGGTGCCCTGGAGATCCTCACTGAGCTGAACCGCCAGGACCCCGAAAACATGAAGGTCCTGATCGACCTGGCGCAACTGAAGGCGGAAACCGGCGACCTGGAAACTGCCGAGCAGGTACTGGATAGCCTGCCGCCGGAAGAAAAAATGCAGCACCAGGCCAGGCAACTGGCGGCCCGAATCAAGTTCATGAAACAGGCCGGCGAGCTGCCCCCGGTGGTCGAGCTCCAGAAAAAGCTGGAGGCCGACCCGAAAAACGCCGAAGCCCTCCATCAGCTGGCCCTGCAGCACGTGCTCAAAGACGAAAACGCCGAAGCCATGGACCTGCTGATTCGCCTCATGCAGGCCGACAGCACCTACAAGGACGGCATCGCTAAAACCACCCTGATCGAGCTGTTCGACAAACTCGGCAACAACAATCCGGACGTACGCACCTATCGTAGAAAACTCTACACCTTGATGCACTGACGGTGGAGGGGCACCGGGGTCTGATGAAAACCTTCATCTGACCCCACCTTCAAACCACCTTAAAGCCATGCTCAAACTCCCACCCCAACCAGACCACTGCGAACTCTGCCAACGCCCCGTCGCCAAACTCACCCGCCACCACCTCATCCCCAAACACCTGCATCGCAAAAAGCGGTTCCAGAAACTGTTCACCAGGGAAGAACTGATCACCCGGACCCTATGGGTCTGCCGGCCATGCCATAACGCCATTCATCGCGCGTGCTCCGAGTACGAACTTGGGCTGCATTACAACACCCGGGACAAGCTGATGGAGCTGGAGGAATTGCGGGTATTCGTGGACTGGATTCGGGAGAAGCCGGCGGGGTTTGTGCCGAAGTGCGGACGGGGCCGATGATAAGATAAGAAAAGGGGTCAGATGAAGGCTTTCATCTGACCCCGCGGTTTCGGCCCCGACACCGAGTGGGGCTATCCCCATCTCGGGGCTGGCAACGAGTTCTTAGCCGTTGCCTTTCTTCATCTGCTCATATTCGTCCTCGAAGAAGAACTTCTCCTCCCCGAAGGCCGGTTCCAGCTCATGCAGCCAGGTGGCTGTGTCGCTGTACTTGGCGAAGAACGGGCGCTGTACCCAGTCCGGGTTGCGGCCCTGGAGGAAGCGCAGGACGAAGACTTTCTCGCCTTTGATTTCGGTGATGCCCTGGATCTCCACCTTGCCGGGGCCGGCGCTCATGCTCGGGCCGCGGGCGGTGCGGGCGAGACCGGAGACCTGCTTCATGGCTTCGCGGTAGATATTGTAGGCCTCGGCCAGGGGTACCTCGAAGTAGTTCTTGGCGCCGGTGTCCCGCTCTACAAACATGTAGTAGGGGATGATGCCCAGCTTCACTTCCTTCTTCCACAGCTTGGCCCAGGCGTCGGCATCGTCGTTGACGTGCTTGATCAGCGGGCCCTGGGCGCGGATCTCGGCACCGGTGGCGCGGATGCGACGGATGGCCTCTTCCGCGATCTCGGTGGTGATTTCCTGCCAGTGGTTGTAGTGGGCCATGATGGCTACGTGCTTGCCGGCGTCGACCAGCTTGGCGAACAGCTCGATCAGCTCGTCCGCATCCTTGTCGGTCACGAACCGGTAAGGCCAGAAGGTCAGGGCCTTGGTACCGATGCGGATGGTCTGGATATGGTCGAATTCAGGCTCCAGAAGCGGCTCAAGGTACTGGACCAGGTTCTTGGTCTTCATCACCATCGGGTCACCGCCGGTGACCAGCAGGTCGGTCACTTCGGTGTGCTCTTTCAGATAACCATGAAGCTTCTCCGCTTCGGTGCTGGCCATCTTCAGGTCCTTGTCACCGACAAACTGTGCCCAGCGGAAACAGAAGGTGCAGTAGGAGTGGCAGGTCTGGCCCTGGGCCGGGAAGAACAGCACGGTCTCGCGGTACTTGTGCTGCACGCCGTCCAGTACTTCACCGTCCAGTTCCGGCATGTTCATTTCCATCTGGCCGGCCGGGTGGGGGTTCAGTTCGTCCCGGATCTCCTTGGCGGCGGCCTGGATTTCCTTCTTGTCGGCACCTTCTTTGTGCAGCGCTGCCATGCGCTCGAAATGTTCGTCCTTCAACATCCCTTTTTGAGGGAAGACAAGTTGGTAGATCGGATCGTTGGGTACCTTGTCCCAGTTGATCAGTTCGTTGATCACGTACTCGTTGACCCGGAATGGCAGCACGCTGGCTACCACCTTCATTTCAAACAGGGTCTCTTCGGGGAGATTCTGGATGATGTCGATCTTGTCGAGCTGGCGGTCGGTGTAGACCTTGAAACGCCGTTCCTCGAACTCCGTAGTGGGAATCCGGTTCGGAAAGGTGACGATGGAGTTCATAGATCGCCCTCTGTTGTTGCCAATGGCTGAAAAAGTGGTCGGACCACTTTTCCGGTGGTTAAAAAACGGGCAGGCAAGTATACATAAATCGGAATTTATTTTCAGGTCTAATTAAAAAATGTCGCCAGAAATGGAGGGTGTGGGGCTCGATAGGGCTTAAAAGTAGCTGAAAATAAAGAAAAACTGGCTGTGAGAAAAAGTCCGATTGAAGTTGGATCGTTTAGTAACGCTATGAATTTTGGGAGTGTTCGGAAAACTACGACCTTGGTCTGATTCTGGTTGTGTGGTGCTCTGAAAAAGGTCATTCTTGCGTAAGTAACCGCAATGGAATGTTGTTCGAGGGGGCATAACGGCCCATTTGATTGCTTTATTCAATTAAAATGTAGTAAAAACACTACACTTTCGGGCGCATCAATGTGAGCGCGCTTTCGAATTACCGGCTGGCCGCGGGCCAAAAGCCTGATTCCGCAAGGCTTGCCGGGCAGGAAAACTTTGAAAGCTGTTCTATGCTTGATGGAGATTCCATGTACTGTCCTGCAGTACCGCCATCAGGCTGATACACCCATAACAATTACTCTGCATTTCACGCAGCTTATCGACACCGTATGCGCATCGGCTGCTGATCGTGGCCCGCGCTGCACCTTTTGATGCCAAGGGGAGGGTTTGATGTACCAGGACGATGATCCCATTGAAACCAGTGAATGGCTTGACGCACTGGAATCTCTGATCGAGAACGAAGGCGTTGAGCGAGCCAAATACATTCTGGAGCGACTCTCCGAGCGTGCCAGCCGCGATGGCACCGAGTTGCCTTATTCCATCACCACGCCGTTCCGCAACACCATTCCGGTGATCCAGCAGGCGCAGATGCCGGGCGACCTGTTCATGGAGCGTCGTATCCGTTCCCTGATCCGCTGGAACGCCATGGCCATGGTAGTCCGCGCCAACAAGCGTCCGGGCGAACTCGGTGGCCATATCTCTACCTTCTCTTCGGCGGCCACGCTGTACGACGTGGGCTTCAACTATTTCTTCCACGGTGGCGACGAGAAGCGTGAATCCGATCTGGTGTATTTCCAGGGTCACGCGGCGCCGGGTATCTACGCTCGCTCTTTCCTTGAAGGCCGTTTCGACGAATCGCAACTGGACAAATACCGGGAAGAGGTTGATGGCGAAGGCTTATCCTCCTACCCGCACCCCTGGCTGATGCCGGATTACTGGCAGTTCCCCACAGTTTCCATGGGTCTTGGGCCGATCCAGGCCATTTACCAGGCCCATGTAATGAAGTACCTGCACAACCGCGAGCTGATCGACATGGACGGCCGCAAGGTGTGGGGCTTCCTGGGTGACGGCGAGTGCGACGAGCCGGAAACCCTGGGTTCTATCTCCAAAGCGGGCCGCGAAGGTCTCGACAACCTGATCTTCGTGGTCAACTGTAACCTGCAGCGTCTGGACGGCCCGGTCCGTGGTAACGGCAAGATCATCCAGGAACTGGAAGGTGTCTTTCGCGGTGCCGGCTGGAACGTGATCAAGGTGGTCTGGGGCCGCATGTGGGATCCGCTGTTCGAGAAAGACGAAGACGGCATCATGCAGCGGACCATGGACGAAATCTGCGATGGCGACCTGCAGAACTACGTGTTCCAGGGCCCGGCCTACACCCGCAAGGAATTCTTCGGCAAGTATCCGGAACTGGCAAAGCTGGCGGAGAACCTGTCCGACGACGACATCGCCAAGCTCAACCGCGGTGGCCACGACCCGTACAAGGTCTACGCGGCCTATCATAAGGCTGTGAACCAGGCCAACGGTAAGCCGACTGTTATCCTCGCCCACACCATCAAGGGCTATGGTTTCGGTGCCGCGGGCGAAGCCCAGAACACCGCTCACTCCCTGAAGAAGCTGGACAAGGACACCCTGAAGGAGTTCCGCGACCGCTTCGGTGTGCCCCTGAAGGACGACGAGCTGGAGGAGATTCCCTACTACCGTCCAGCGCCGGACAGCCCCGAGATGGTGTATATGAAGAAGCGCCGGCAGGATCTGGGTGGCTTCTATCCCAAGCGTCGCAAGGATTGCCAGCCGCTACAGATTCCCGAGCTGGATATCTTCAAGCAGGTGCTGGAAGGTTCCAACGGCCGTGAAATCTCCACCACCATGGCGTTCGTGCGCATTCTCACCGCCCTGGTGAAAGACAAGCGCATTGGCAAGCGGGTGGTACCGATTGTGCCGGACGAAGCCCGGACCTTCGGTATGGAAGGCATGTTCCGTCAGCTGGGCATCTACACCTCCGAGGGCCAGAAGTACGTACCCCAGGATCGTGACCAGATCATGTACTACCGGGAGGACAAGAAAGGCCAGATCCTCCAGGAAGGCATCAACGAGGACGGTTCCATGGCTGCCTGGATGGCCGCCGCCACCTCATACAGCAGCAACAACTTCCCGCTGATCCCATTCTATGTGTTCTATTCCATGTTCGGCTTCCAGCGGGTCGGTGATCTGGCCTGGGCCTCCGGTGACATCCAGGCCCGTGGCTTCCTGATCGGTGGCACCGCCGGCCGTACCACCCTGAACGGTGAGGGCCTTCAGCACCAGGACGGTCACAGCCACATCCTGGCCAACACCATCCCGAACTGTAAGGCCTACGACCCGGCCTACGGCTATGAGATGGCTGTGGTCATCCGTCACGGTATGAAAGAGATGTTCGAGGAAAACCGGAACGTCTTCTATTACCTGACCATCGAAAACGAGATGTACGAGCAGCCGGAAATGCCGAAGGACTGCGAGGACGGCATTATCAAGGGCATGTATAAGTACGAGTCCGTTGAAACCAAGGGTCGCAAAAAGACCCCGCGGGTTCAGCTGCTCGGCTCCGGCGCCATCCTCAACGAGGTTCGTGCCGCCGCCCAGATGCTGAAAGACGACTGGGGCGTGGCCTCGGACGTGTGGAGCGTGACCAGCTACAACGAACTGGCCCGAGATGGCCAGCACGTGGAGCGCTGGAACCACCTGCATCCGGACGACAAACCGAAGAAAGCCTATGTCACCCAGATGCTGGAGAAGCAGCAGGGGCCGGTGGTGTCCTCCACCGACTACATCAAGCTGCACTCCGAGCAGCTGCGTGCTTTCATCCCCAAGACTTTCATGACACTGGGCACCGACGGTTTCGGCCGCAGCGATACCCGCCAGAAGCTGCGTAACTTCTTCGAGGTGGATCGCTACTACGTGACGGTCACCGCGCTGTCCGCCCTGGCGAAAGATGGCGAGATCAAGGAAGAGCAGGTTCTCGAAGCCATGCGCAAGTACGGAATCGATCGCAACAAAACGAACCCGGTGCTGAGCTAAGGAGACCGCCATGAGTGAACAGGAAATCAAGGTTCCCGATCTCGGCGGTGCTGATGAAGTCGAGATCATCGAAATCATCGCCAGCGCGGGTGACTCGGTTGAGGAAGAAGATCCGATTCTGACCGTGGAATCCGACAAGGCGTCCGTCGAACTGCCGGCGCCCTTCGCGGGTAAGATCACCAAGATCACCGTCAAGGTGGGTGACAAGGTCAGCGAAGGCGATGTCGTCGGCATGATCGAAACGTCCGGTGAAGCAGGTGAGTCCGCGGAGGACGCGGGCGAACCGGAGCAGCAGGAGGAGAAGGTCGAGGAGAAATCCGAGGCCAAATCCGAAGAGAGCAAGCCTGCGCCGAAGAAGAAATCCGGAGGCAGCCGCAAGGAGACGGTCAAGGTCCCGAATCTGGACGGCTTTGATAACGTGCCGGTGATCGAGATCAACGTCTCAGAAGGCGACACTATCGAGGCGGAAGATCCGCTGGTGACGGTGGAGTCCGACAAGGCGACGATGGAAGTGCCGTCTCCCTATGCCGGCAAGGTGGAGAAGATCCTGGTAAAAGAGGGCGACAAGCTCTCCGAGGGTGATGATCTGCTGGAAATGACCGTCGTCGAGGAAGGTGGCGAGGAAGAGGAAGCGCCTTCCGAACCGGCAAAGGAAGAGAAAGCGGAAAGCAAGCCTGCCGAGAAATCCACGCAGGAAGCAGCGTCGCAGCCCCAGGGTTCCACCTACGAGCCGCCAGCGCCAGGTGCCAAGGTCCATGCCGGCCCGGCCGTGCGCAAGCTGGCCCGGGAATTGGGTGCGGATCTGACCCGCGTGAAGGGCAGTGGCCCGAAAGGCCGGATTGTGAAGGACGACGTCCAGGCCTATGTGAAGGGTCAGTTGCAGCAGGCCCAGCAGGGCGGTGGAGTGGCCACCGGCTCTGGTATTCCGGGTGTGAAATTGCCGGACTTCAGCCAGTTCGGCGAGGTGGAGCGCGAATCCATGTCGCGCATGATGGCGGCCACGGCCACCAACATGCAGCGCAGCTGGCTGAACGTGCCCCACGTGACTCAGTTCGACGAAGCCGACATCACCGAGATGGAGAGCTTCCGCAAGGCGCAGAAGGCGGCGGGCGAGAAGAAGGGCGTGAAGATGACGCCGCTTCCGTTCCTGCTCAAGGCCTGTGCGGCGGCACTGGCGGAACTGCCCCAGTTCAACGTGTCCCTGGACATGGAGCGCAAGGAGGTGGTTCGCAAGAAGTACATCCACATCGGTATCGCGGTGGATACCCCGCACGGCCTGATGGTTCCGGTCATCCGTGACGTGGACCAGAAAGGACTGTGGGATCTGGCGGCCGAGAGTGCCGAGCTGGCACAGAAGGCAAGGGACAAGCAGCTGAAGCCAGCAGAGATGCAGGGCGCCTGCTTTACCATCACGAGCCTGGGTGGCATCGGTGGTACGGCGTTCACGCCGATCGTGAACACGCCGGAGGTGTCGATACTGGGTGTCTCCAAGGCGGCGATGAAGCCGGTCTGGGATGGCAGCGAGTTCCAGCCACGGCTGATGCTGCCGCTGTCGCTGTCCTACGATCACCGTGCGGTGAACGGGGCCGATGCAGCGCGGTTCACCAATCTGCTGACGCAGCTGTTGGGGGATATTCGGACCCTGCTGCTGTAAGTTTTAGGTTCCGTGCTATGGCGCCTCCCAGCCTGCGAGTTGGGAGGCGCGACAAAGGCCGGGGCCGCGTTTCAGGACACGCTACAAGCACATCCATGTGCGCTTGTTTCGGGCCGTCCCTGGCCCTCAACAGTCCTGAAACGTGGCCCCGGCCTTTGTCGTTCTGGCTTCTCAGATACTTCTGCAATGTTCAGCCGGCCCGGGGTCAGAAGAAAGCCTTCTTCTGACCCCTTTCTTGGATCGATCCCTGGAGCCGAGGCGCTACTCTGGGGTCTGAAGAACACTTTCTTCTGACCCCATTCTTGGACTAACTGCCAAAGCTTTGGCGCTGACCTCCAAAACGGGGTCAGATGAAGGCTTTCATCAGACCCCGGAGTCGCATCAGAGCCAGGCTCTCTCCCAGAAACGAAAAAGCCCCGGCAAATGCCGGGGCCTTTCCGAGTTAACTTCTAAAAAGGAAGGATTAGAAGTTATATTGCGCTGCGAACATCAGGCGGTTAGCGTCGTCGTCTTCGCCACCCTGATTCTCAGCATTGTAGTACCCGTACTCAACACCCATCATGACGTTCTCGATCGGCGTCCACTGGTAGTTAATGAAAGCGTTTGTGTTTGTTTCCAGAGCAGTGGGGTCGTTCAGATCATCTACGTCCAGCATGGTCTGGCCATAGGTGGCATTAATGGTGCGGCCGCCACCAAGGCTGATAGTGGCGCCAACACTACCGCCCACGCCGGTAATAGTCTCCAGGTCGCCGGTGGTGGGGTCAATGTAGGCATCCGCGCCGCCAGAGCGGTACAGGTAACCATTAGCGCCATCAGTATAGTTGATTACGCCCCGGATGGTGATCATGTCGGACAGGGCCATACTCGCAGCGCCAAACGCCGCATATCCCATAGCCGTGTCGTCAGTGGTGCCAGTATCGTAAGCGTTCTGCTTGACCAGTGCAGCAGCAGCGTAGGAGAACCCGCCAGCACTGTCTTCCAGTCGTGCACTCAGAGCCGGCATGCCGTTTTTGCTGTTGGCGAAACCACCGCCTTTAGGGTCCTCGATAGCGAACGACAAAGGTCCGGTTGTGTAACGAAGCTGGGCAGTACGTGATCCATAGCCCCCTTGGCCTACCACGCCGTCAAAGTCCAGAGTTGGGGTATAGGCGACAAAGCTATTGTAGTTGGACCAGGTCTGGCCAGCCAGAACGCCATTGTAGGAACCGTAGGCGTGACGAAGGCGAAGGGCTCCACCTGTATAATCCGCACCCATGAAGTCGCCTTCGATATTCACCATGACGCCATTAGCGTGAGTGGCTTTCACACCAATCCGGCTCTGGGAAGCAGCGGCACCAAAATGGCCGTCTACGTCCTGGCTATCATCGATAGTTGGGAAAGTGCCCCCGCGGTGACCTGAGTTTGCGACATTTTCATCCATGTCATAGCTCATGTTCAGACGGGCGTAACCGTAAACGCTCGCATCCACGTCGCCAGCGCTGAAGCTGAAGGCTTGTGCCTGGGCTGCCATACCGAAGATGGTTGCAGCTGCCGTCGCACGAATTGCCATTCTCAGTTTGTTATTACTTTGCATCGTTGTTGTCTCCACACATTTGTTGTTGTTGGACCCACAAACAAGGTAGTTACGAATCCATGACAATTCAAATAAATTCGTCGATTATTTAGACGAATGTCTATAGTCGATTTTCGTTGATATACAGACATCTGCGGTTGACCTTTCGTCGTAATGGTGAGCAATGACCTCCCAAAGTACATACCTTACAGACAACACCTTTGCGTTTCTGGATATTGAAACCACCGGGGGCAATTCGTCCCATGACCGCATAACGGAAATCGGTATCCGGTTCTGGCGGGCCGGGGAGGTGGTCGGGGAGTGGCAGACGCTGATCAATCCGGAAACCCGGATTTCCCCGTTTATTGAACGGCTTACCGGCATCAGCAATGAGATGGTGGCCCGGGCGCCGTTGTTCGGGGAGGTGGCCGATGAGCTGGAAGCGCGGTTGAAGGATTGTGTGTTTGTGGCCCACAACGCGCGCTTTGATTACGGCTTCATTAAATCCGAATTCCGGCGTCTGGGCCGGATGTTCTCGGCCCGGGTGCTGTGCACGGTGAAGCTCTCAAGGCGGCTGTATCCGGAATTCCGGCGCCACAACATGGATGCGCTGATTGCACGTCATGCCCTGGCGCAGGTTCAGCGCCACCGGGCAATGGGTGATGTGTCCGCGATGCTCGCGTTTTTCGAGCATGCCCGGAAGGACCATGGGGACGGGCCTATGGAAACGGCGATCCGGGAACTGCTGCAAAAGCCCAGCGTGCCCTCTAACCTGCCGCCAGGCATGATGGATGAGCTGCCGCGGGTGCCGGGGGTGTACCGGTTCTATGGTGAGAACGATGTGCTGCTCTATGTCGGAAAGAGCACCAATATCGCCCAGCGGGTCGCCTCTCATTTTTCCGGGGACCACAACTCCAGCCGCGGCGTACGGATGTCCGAAAGCCTGCGCCGGGTCGAGTGGACGGAGACGGCCGGCGAGCTTGGTGCGCTGCTGCTGGAACTGAAACAGATCAAGACTCTCAAGCCCATGTTCAACCGTCGCTCCCGGGCGGCAAAAAATCTGGTCAGCATCGAGCTGACAACGAACGAGTCGGGCTATCTCCAGGCAAGGTTGGTGCGGGAAATCGAACCGCACCGGCTCGGAGACTATTTCGGGCTGTTCCGGAGCAAGCGGGATGCGGAACGCGCGCTCAGCGGCATCGCGGCTAAAAACGAACTGTGCAACCAGCTACTGGGCTTGGAGCCTGCGAGCGAAGGCGCCTGCTTCCAGCGTTCTCTCGGCCGCTGCAAGGGCGCCTGTGAAGGGGAGGAGGATGTCGTTCGCTACAATCTGCGGATGCAGGTCGCCTTCCACGGCCTGCGCCTGACAACCTGGCCCTGGCAGGGACCGGTCGGCATCGTCGAGCGCAACGAGAAAACCGGGCGGACGGACATTCTGGTGGTCTACAACTGGATACACGTTGCCAGCGTTCACCACGAAGACGAACTCCGTGACCTCTTCCTGAGCGGTCAGGCCGTGACCTTTGACCTCGATTCCTACAAACTGTTGGTCAAGACACTGATGGGGCGTGACGGAAAGTCCAGACGCCTGATCGAGTTACCGTACACAGGCACTCCGGATGTGCTTATGCCCTGAGTGGCGTATTATGGAACGGTCCGCACTCCTACCTAGTGCGAATCTGAAACATTGCCTGCTATGTTAAAGGTTTGGATCCCGTTGAGAGAGATTTATGAACAAAGAGCCCGTTTCCCGCGAACTGTTTGATGAAGTCATGGTGCCCAACTACGCCCCCGGGAACATCATCCCGGTACGTGGCGAAGGCTCTCGCATCTGGGACCAGGAAGGTCGGGAGTTCGTGGATCTCCAGGGTGGCATCGCCGTGACCTGCCTTGGTCACTCCCACCCCGGGCTCATTGGCGCACTTCATGACCAGGCCGAGAAAATCTGGCATCTGTCCAACGTCATGACCAACGAGCCAGCGCTGCGCCTGGCCAAGACCCTGTGCGACCTCACATTCGCCGAACGGGTATTCTTCGCCAACTCCGGCGGCGAAGCCAACGAAGCCGCCTTCAAACTGGCCCGCCGGTACGCGTGGGAACATTACGGCCCGGAGAAGAACGAAATCATCTCGTTCACCAACTCCTTCCACGGCCGCACCCTGTTCACCGTCAGCGTGGGTGGCCAGCCCAAGTACCTGGAAGGCTTCGAACCGGCTCCGGGTGGTATCCATCACGCCGAGTACAACAACCTGGAATCCGTCAAGGCCCTGATCTCCAAAGAGAAAACCTGCGCCGTAGTGGTTGAGCCTATCCAGGGCGAAGGCGGAGTCATGCCGGCTGATCCCGAATTTCTCAAAGGTCTGCGCGACCTGTGCGACGAAAACGACGCCCTGCTGGTCTTCGATGAAGTCCAGACCGGCGTCGGCCGCACCGGCCACCTGTACGCCTACCAAATGTACGACGTCACCCCGGACATCCTTTCCAGCGCCAAAAGCCTCGGCGGCGGCTTCCCGGTGGCGGCCATGCTCACCACTGCCAAAATCGCCGCCAGCCTCGGCGTCGGCACCCACGGCAGCACATACGGCGGCAACGCTTTGGCCTGTGCGGTAGCCCAGAAAGTGGTCGACACCATCAGCCAGCCGGAAATCCTCAAGGGCGTCAAAGCCCGCTCCGACAAACTCCGCAAGGGCATGATGGATATCGGCGAGCGTTACGGCATTTTCAGCGAAGTCCGCGGTGCCGGTCTGCTGCTGGGTTGTGTATTGACCGAAAAATGGCAGGGCAAGGCCAAGGACTTCCTGAACGCCGGTCTCGATGAAGGCGTAATGGTACTGGTCGCCGGCGGAAACGTTGTCCGCCTGGCGCCGTCACTCATCATCCCGGATCAGGATATTGAAGAAGCGTTAGAGCGTTTCGAGCGGGCCGTTGAGAAGGTGACGGCCTGAACCAGAAGTAGGCCGGAGCCCGGTACCACCTTCCGGGAATGTTGAAGGCCAGGGATGGCCTGAAACAAGCGCACATGGACGTGCTCGTAGCGGTTCCCGGAAGGTGGTACCGGGCTTCGGCCGGGCAGGCACTTCCGAACCTTAGGGAATGCCCAGACCAAGAACAATCAGGGAGCAACTATGTGGCTAGTCCGTCCGGCAACCCCAGCTGATCTGGAACCGATCCTGGAAATCGCAGGCACCCAGGGCGCGAGAATGTCCTCCACGCTCCCGAAACAGAAGGAAGCCCTGGCCAGCAAAATCCGGCACTCCCTGGACTCCTTCGCCGGCAAAACCACGTCCGACGAACCCCCGAGGTTCCTCTTCGTCCTCGAAAACACCGACACCGGCGAAATCCTCGGCACCGCCGGCATCGACACGCGTGCCGGCAATGGCCAGCCATTCTACAACTACCGCCGGGATGCACTGATCCACGCCTCCCATGAACTCGGAGTTTCCCGCCGGGTCGAAGTCCTGTACCCCAGCCACGGCCTGACCGACCAGAGCCTGCTGTGCTCCTTCGCCATCAAACCCGAACTGCGCAATACCGACGCCTTCGAACTGCTGTCCCGGGCCAGACTGATGTTTATCGCCGAGCACAGGGCATGGTTCAACGCCCGTATGGTGGTCGAGATCCAGGGCGTACAGGAAGACGATGGCAGCGTGCCCTTCTGGGACAGCCTCGGCCGGCACTTCTTCAACATGGATTTCCAGACCGCGGACCAGTATTCGGGGACGCTCAGCAAGACCTTTATCGCCGAACTGATGCCTCCCAATCCTATCTACGTGACCCTGCTCAGCCCCAAAGCGCAGGAAGCCCTGGGGCAGCCGCACAAACTCACCGTCCCCAATCTGGAACTTTTACAGCGGGAAGGTTTTCATGCCGGCTGCTACCTCGATATCTTTGATGCCGGCCCGGTGCTCGAAGCCCGAACCGACGGCCTGCGCACACTGGTCACCAGCACCCGCAAGGAGTTGCATGGCAGCCACGAGGATGCCGGTGAAACTTGCCTGATCGCGGCAGGAGAGGGCGATCAGTTCAGATGTACCGTGACGCCAGTAGCGGAAACCCTCGAAGACAAACTGAAAGTTCCGGTCCGCACCTGGCAAGTACTCAACAAGAGTGCCGGTGACACCGTAAGGATTGCGCCACTATGAACCGGAGCCGCAACCAGGAGGCCTGCCCATGCTGGTAATCCGGCCGCTACAACAGAACGATCTCGATGACCTCTACACAATGGCCCAGAACGCGGGCAAAGGCCTGACCACGCTGCCCGCTGACCGGGCGTTGTTGCAGCGAAAGATTGATCACGCCCGTGAAACCTTCAACCAGCGCTGTGCGCCCGAGGCGGGCCTGTACCTGTTTGCGCTGGAGGACACCGAAACCGGCAAGGCAGCCGGGATCAGTGGCATCCAGGCCCGGGTCGGGCTGGACGAGGTATTCTATAACTATCGCCTGAGCCTCACCGTTAATGCCTCCCGGGAGCTGGGAGTGCACGTGCGCACCCCGACACTCCAGTTGTCCAATGACATGACCGACACCAGTGAAATCTGCTCGCTGCTGCTATCGAAGCAGTACCAGGGCGGCGGTAATGGGCTGCTGCTGTCCCGCTGCCGGTTCATGTACCTGGACGACTTCCGCAAGCATTTTTCCGAGAAGGTGTTTGCCGAAATGCGGGGCGTGTCCGACAGCAACGGCCAGAGCCCGCTCTGGGACGCGCTTGGTGCCAAGTTCTTCGACATGGAATTCAGCGAAGCGGACAAGCTCTCCGGGCTGGGCGACAAATCCTTTATCGCTGAATTGATGCCCAAGTATCCGATCTATGTGCCGATGCTGCCGGACTCGGCGCGTGCAGTCATCGGCCGGGTGCACGAGAACACCGTGCCCGCACTGAAGATGCTGCAGGCGGAAGGCTTCAACTTTAATGGTCTGGTGGACATTTTCGACGGTGGCCCGGTAGTGGAAGCGTTTGTGCACAACATCCGCACCATCCGGGAAAGTGTCAATCGCTACGTTCTGGTAACCAGGAAACCGATCAGCCTGGAGGCACCGCCGACGGAACGGATGATGGTCTCGAACCGGTCGTTCCGGGATTTTCGGGTGACCACGCTGCCGACACGGTACATCGGGCCCGAAACGGTCCGGATGCCACCAGAGATGGCGGAAGCCCTGCAGGTACAATCCGGGGATTCAGTGCGCCTCGCGCCCTTGAAAGAAGGCGGTTTCTGGCCCATTCACTTTCATAGGGAAAGCGAAAATACTGATGAACTATCCCAGAGCAGGAACAAGCAGTACCGCAGCCATTCATCGTGGGACTGAGGCGCGGATGACAGTAACTCCAGGACCGGGAGGTTTGGAATCATGGCGAATCTGACAGGTGAAATCTTTATCGACGGATTGTGGCTGACTGGTCACGGTCTACCTTTCGAGTCCGTACAACCGGTCACGGGGGAGACTGTATGGGACGGCACCGGCGCCAACCTGGAAGACGTCGATGCCGCCGTCCGTGAAGCCCGCAATGCATTTGTAAAATGGCAGCGCAAGAGTTTTGCCGAGCGGCAGGCGGTGGTTGAGGCTTTCCGTGATCAGCTGGAAACGCACAAGGAAGACCTGGCGCACCAGATCGGCCTGGAGACCGGCAAGCCGTTGTGGGAATCCCGCACCGAGGTGGCCGCGATGATTGGCAAGGTGGCGATCTCCATCAAGGCCTACAACGAGCGTACCGGTCACACCGAGTCTGATGTGGCCGGCGGCCACGCCGTTCTGCGGCACCGGCCCCACGGGGTGGTGGCTGTCTTCGGTCCCTACAACTTCCCGGGCCATTTGCCCAATGGTCACATTGTTCCGGCGTTGCTGGCGGGCAATACGGTGGTGTTCAAGCCCAGCGAGCTGACACCGGGCGTTGCGGAAATGACCGTCAAATACTGGGAAAAGGCCGGGCTGCCCGATGGCGTGATCAACCTGGTTCAGGGCGCCGCGGCAACCGGCAAGTCCCTGGCAAGCCACCCCATGATTGACGGCCTGTTCTTCACCGGCAGCTCCACCGTGGGTCACCTGTTGCATCAGCAGTTCGGCGGCCAACCCGAGAAAATCCTGGCCCTGGAAATGGGTGGCAACAACCCGCTGATCGTCCAGGATGTGGCGGATGTGGACGGCGCCGTGCACCATGCGCTCCAGTCCGCGTTTCTCTCAGCGGGGCAGCGCTGCACCTGTGCCCGGCGGTTGCTGGTGCCCAAGGGCAAGAAAGGGGACCAGTTCCTGGAACGCCTCATAGAGGTGGCCGGCAAAATCAAAGTTGGTGAATTCGATGCCGATCCCCAGCCGTTCATGGGCTCGGTGATCTCCGTGGAAGCGGCGGAAAAGCTGCTGGCGGCCCAGGCGAGCATGCTGGAGCAGGGCGGCAAGTCGCTGCTGGAGATGAAACAGCTGAAGCCGGATACCGGGCTGTTGTCGCCGGGGATTGTCGACGCCACCGGCCTGGAACTGACCGATGAGGAGTTCTTTGGTCCGCTGCTCACGGTCCACCGATACAAGAGCTTCGATGAGGCGCTGGAGCTGGCCAACAATACCCGCTATGGCCTGTCAGCCGGCCTGCTGTCCGACGACCGCAAGCTCTACGACCGGCTGGTGCAAGAGGTTCGGGCCGGCATCGTCAACTGGAACCGGCCCCTGACCGGTGCCAGCAGTGCCGCACCCTTCGGTGGTGTTGGCGCCAGCGGCAACCATCGCCCCAGCGCCTACTATGCCGCCGATTACTGTGCCTGGCCGATGGCCTCACTGGAAGCCCGTAAGAGCGAACTGCCCGAGAGCCTGGCGCCGGGTCTGAACTTTGACTGACGGAAGCGGAAGCATGAGTCAACACGCGGTGGAAGCAAACTTTGATGGCCTGGTCGGGCCCACCCACAACTATGCCGGGTTGTCCTGGGGCAATGTCGCCTCCAAATCCAATGTCCGTTCAGTGTCCAATCCGAAGGAGGCGGCACTCCAGGGTCTGGCCAAGATGAAACGGCTGGCCGACCGGGGCTATGTGCAGGGCATCCTGCCGCCCCACGAACGGCCACACCTTCCGACCCTGCGGGCTATCGGGTTTACCGGCTCCGATGCGGAGATCCTGAAGAAAGCAACGGCCGAGGCGCCATCGGTCCTGGCGGCGGTTTCCTCCGCGTCGCCCATGTGGACTGCCAACGCCGCGACGGTTTCACCCAGCGCCGATACCGCCGATCACCGGGTGCACTTCACGCCGGCGAATCTGAGCGCCAAGTTCCACCGGTCCATCGAGCACGAAGTGACCGGTCGCGCCCTGAAAGCCATCTTCACGGACGAGAGCTACTTCGCCCACCACCCGACGTTGCCGTCGGTCAGCCATTTCGGGGATGAAGGCGCCGCCAACCATACCCGGCTGTGTAGCGGTTATGGCGAGCCCGGCGTGGAGCTGTTTGTGTATGGTCAGATTGCCTTCAACGAAGAGGCCCCGGCGCCTGCGAAATACCCGGCCCGGCAGACTCTGGAAGCATCACAGGCGATTGCCCGGCTGCACGGCCTGGGGGACCGGAACCTGGTGTTTGCCCAGCAGAACCCGGCCGCGATTGATGCCGGCGTGTTCCACAATGACGTCATCGCCGTCGGCAATGGCAACACCCTGTTCTACCACGAGCTGGCGTTCCTGGAAGAGGAGCGGGTCTTGGCGGATATCCGTTCCCGGCTTTCCGGAGCGGAGCTGGAGGCGGTCAGAGTCAGTAGCGCTGACGTGCCCCTGGAAGATGCGGTCGCCTCCTATCTGTTCAACAGCCAGCTGCTGAATACGCCCGACGGCATGCTGCTGGCGGTCCCGGGCGAGTGCCGGGAAATTCCCACGGTCAGCCGTTACCTGGACTCCCTGGTGGCCTCTGGCGGCCCGATCACCTCGGTGGAGGTGTTTGATGTCAAGCAGTCCATGAGGAATGGTGGTGGTCCGGCCTGCCTGAGATTGCGGGTGGTACTGACCGACGATGAGCTCAAGGCGATCAACCGGGGGGTGATCCTCACGGACCAGTTGTATGAGCGATTGACCACCTGGGTAGAAGCGCACTACCGGGATGAGCTGTCCCAGGAGGATCTGGGCGATCCCATGTTGCTGGAAGAGGTGCGCAAGGCACTGGATGAGCTTACCGGTATCCTGGGGCTCGGCTCGATCTACGACTTCCAGCTTTGAGTTTCTAGTCTTACGCGCTGATCGATGAGGTCAGCATGTCCATGGTGTGCCGGATGAGGGTGTCTGCGGCAAAATCGCTGGTGCCCTCGGCCATTTCCGCCTGGCACAGCAGGATCACCCCGTGCAGGGCACCGCGCAGGTAGAGCGCGGTCTCGAAGGGATCGCGAATCCGTTCCCGGCTCATGGTGCCATCGGCAAGCCCCTGCTCGATGGCGCCCACCATCAGCTTCATCAGCTCGTTCTTGGAGCACAGCATTTCGTGTGCCTGGATTTCGTCGGCATCGGCCATGGCGGTGGAGGCCTTGGTCAGGGCTGAGAAGTAATCCGGTTCGTCCTGATAGAACCGGTAATAAGCTTCACCCATGGCGCGGATCTGGGCCAGTCCCTTGCTCTGCGTTTTCCGTGCTTCCTCGAATCGGCTTACCAGGCTCTGGCCGGCCCGCAACATGATCCCTCGCTGAATCGCGGCTTTGTCCTTGAAGTACACGTACAGCAGGGCACGGCTCAGGCTGGCGGTGCGGGCGATGTCGTCCATCGAGGTCTTGTCATACCCCTTCTCGGAGAACACCAGTTCCGCGGCGTTCAGAATGGCGTCGTAGCGGGCCTGCTTTTCGCGTTCGCGGCGGGATTTCAGTGGTTCACTCATGGGGCTTTCCGGTTGGTTCAAACAGCCAGATCATAATACCTGAAACCCGATAAAAACCGATTATTGACAATTTGTCAAAGAATGACATGATGTCTTAAAAATGGATGCGGTAATCCACGGATGCGGTTGCCCCTATCTGAAGGCAGGGATGGAAGGATCGGTTATGAAAATGCATCGACTTGTCGCAGCGGCCGTTCCCGTTGCGCTGTTCTCATTGTTGCTGGCCGGCTGCAAGGCAGGTGAAGTTTCATCGGAAGCCAAACCCACGGTGGTTTCCGTCCGCGTAGCGGAGGTATCCGGTGGCGTCGAAGAGGGGGTGCCTCTCCGTTTCTCGGGCATCGTTCAGGCGGCGCAGCGGGCGACCCTGACCTTCCAGGTCAGCGGTACTCTCAGGGAGCGGTCCGTTGAGCTGGGTGAACGCGTGAACGCCGGGGACGTGCTGGCCCGCGTCTATAATCCGGCCCTGGAGCCGGCCACGGATTCGGCCCGTGCCCGGCTCCAGGAACTGGTGACCCAGTACGAACAGGCGGCGCGCGAGTGGGAACGTTCCAGCCGCCTGCATGAGCGGGGTGTGGTCTCGGAACAGGCGCTGGAACAGCTCGCCGCCCGGCGGGATAGTCTGAAAGCCAGTGTTGCCACGGCCGAAGCCTCCCTGGCGGAGGCAATGCAGTTGCTGGACGAGAGCACCCTGAAGGCTCCTTTCGCCGGCCGCATTGAAGCCCTTTTGGTGGAGAAAGACGAGTTTGTGGCTGCAGGTCAGCCGGTTATGCGGTTGTCCTCTCCCAGTGGCCGGGAAGTGGAAGTGCGGGTGCCAGCTTATCTGCTGGACCACGTCAGCCTCGGGCAAACGTTGCCGGTGTGGGCGGTCCATGACCGGAATCTGCCCGCGGTGACGGGATCGGTAGTTGAAATTGCCCAGGGCAGTGCGATCCGGGGTGAACTCCACCCGGTACTGGTCAGCCTGCCGGAAGCATCGCTGGAGCCCGGGCAGCCGGTGGAAATAGGGATTACCCCAACCAGTGTTCCGGCAATGACAGTGCCTTTGCTGGCCGTTCTCCGCGACCCCGAAGGGACCAGCGTATTCCGGGTTCGCGATGACCGGGCCGACCGTGTTCCGGTGCAGGTTCAGCGCATTGTCGGCGAGCAGGTGGCAGTGCGCTCCGAAGCACTGACGCCGGGTGACCAGGTGGTCTACGCTGGCATGACCCGGCTGGCGGACGGCGATACCGTGGAGATCCGCCGATGACTCGCCGGCTGCTGAACGGCCAGCGACTGCTGGGCATGGTCGTGACCATGCTGTGCCTGCTCGGGATTGCCGCCTACAGCACCATGCCCCGGCAGGAGGATCCCTCTTTTCCCTACCGGGCGGGCATGATTACAGTGAACTATCCGGGTGCCAGTGCCGGGGCGGTGGAGCGGTTGGTCCTGCAGCCCCTTGCCGATGAGCTGCGCCAGGTGGAGGAAGTGGAGTTCAGTCAGGGCACGGCGCGCACCGGGGTGGCCTTGATGAAGCTGCGCCTGGAAGATCATATCTATGACACGGATCCGGCCTGGGACCGGGTCCGTCAGGCCATGGACCGGGCGAGGCTGGATTTCCCCGATGACGTGGGGCAGATGGCCCTGGACGACCGCCTGATTGATATACCAGCCATCGTTCTGGCCGTTGGAGGCTCTCCGTCGGTGACGGAGCTCTCGACAGTCGCTGAACGGCTGAAACGCAATCTGGCGGATATCCCCGGTGTGTCCCGGATTGAACTGGAGGGCGACGCCGATGAGCAGATTACCCTGGCCCTCGATGATGCCGCGTTGTTCCGTCTGGGCATCTCACCCTCCCGGGTACTGGATACCCTGGCAAGGCGCAACCAGACCATTCCCGGTGGGTTCGTGGTGGTGGACGGCCGCCGGTTGTCGGTCCTGCCCAACAGTGAATTTGCCGATATTGACGCCATCCGCGCCACACCCATCGAATTGCCTGACGGCTCCCAGGTACCGCTGGCGGCTGCGGCCGACGTCTGGCGAGGCCCGGCCGAACCGCGCCAGCCCGAGACCTGGTACGACGGTGAGCGGGTGGTACTGGTGTCCCTCATCATGGAGGAGGGCACCACCGATGCCATCCGCTTTGGTGAGCAGGTGCGCCAACGGCTCGAACAGCTGCGCCCGGATTTCACCCCCTACGAGATCCGGGAGATGTTCTTCCAGCCCGACAAGGTGGAAGAGCGGCTGGACAATCTGGCCTGGAGCCTGGTGCTGTCCGTCCTGATTATTGTCGGCGTGGTTTTCACCGGCATGGGGTTACGCATGGGATTGCTGGTTGCCTCCATCCTGCCCATGGTGGCCATGATCAGTATCGGCCTGTACGACCTCGGCGGCGGTGTGCTGCACCAGGTGGCGGTTATCGGCATGGTGATCTCGCTGGGAATCCTGATCGACAACGCCATCGTCATCGTGGAGAACATCCAGGGCCACCTGGACCAGGGCATGCGCCGGCTCGATGCCCTGCGCAAGGCAGTGAGTGAGTTGGCCGGGCCACTGGGCGCCTCTACCGGCACCACCCTGGCTGCATTCGCGCCCCTGCTGCTGTCCAAGGGTGGCGCGGCCGACTTTACCCGTGGCGTGCCGGTGATGATCATGCTGACGCTGTCCGTCAGCTACCTGCTGGCGATCTCGGCGGTGCCGTTGTTGGCGGCCCGGTTCCTGAAACCACGGAAAAACCTGCACCGTGACCGGTTGATCGGCCTGGCCCGGTTCCTGGGCGGGTTGGTGGCGAACAACCCGAAAAGGCTGATTGCCGCCGGAGCGCTACTGGTAGCGATCAGCATCGCCCTGACGCCCTTCACGGCCCAGCAGTTCTTCCCAAATGCCGACCGCCCCCGGGTGATTGTTGAGCTTTACATGCCCGAAGGCACTGACCAGGGTCGCACCGCCGAGGCCGCCGCCCGCCTGGAACAGGCCATCCGGACCCAACCCGAAGCCCTGGAGGTTCACCGTTTCGTCGGTTTTACCGGCCCGAGTTTCTATTACAACCTCCAGCGCGCCCCCCAGGCGCCCAACCGGGCCCGCCTGGTCATTCGTACACCGACCCTGGCCGATACCACCAACATGGTGCGCTGGGTACGGGCCCATGCCAGTGAACAGATGCCCGAGCTGGACCTCACCGTGGGTGTGCTGGGGCAGGGGCCACCGCGCGCGGCGCCGGTGGAAATCCGCATCTACCATGCCAACGATGCCAAACGGACCGAAGCGGTTGAGCAGGTATTCGCGACCCTTCGAGGTGTACCGGGAACGGTGGATGTCCGCCACGACCTCGATATCGGTGTGCCCAGCATCGTCATCAACGTTGATGATGCCTCCGCCGCCCGTTATGGCCTGACCCGTGCCGACGTGGCTCAGAGCCTTTACGGGCAGAGCTTTGGCGTCGTGGCTGAACGTTACCGTCAGGAAGACGATCCCATTCCCCTGGTCCTGCGATCCCGCGAAGGCACCTCATTGCCCCTGTCCCGCCTGTTGTCGGTCAACATCTACAACAGCAATGGCGATGCCGTGCCTTTGGCGGCGGTAGCTAACGTGGAGACCCGTTGGGAGCCCGCCGTCCGATACCTCCGGGACGGTGTTCCGGTTAATACCGTCACCGCCAACCTGCTCAAGGACTACAGCTTTAGCCAGGCACTGGCTGGCCTCTATGCCGGGCTTGAAAACCACCCTCTGCCTGAGGGAACCCGGATGGAAATGGGCGGCGACGCCGAAGGCTCCGGCGATGCCAACGGCGCCCTGCTCAAAGCCGCACCCATCGGTGTGCTGTTGCTACTGTTCTTCCTGCTGCTGCAGTTCAACTCCTTCCGCCGGGTGGGCGTCATCCTGCTGACCGTGCCCCTTGCGGCCGTCGGCATCTTTCCGGGGCTGGTGCTGTCCGGCTCGCCGTTCGGTTTCCAGTCCCTGCTGGGTGTCATCGCCCTGGTGGGTATCGTGGTCAACAACGCCATCGTGTTGCTGGACGTCATGGACCGGGAACTGGAAAAGGGCAGGGCAATCCGCGATGCCGTCCGGAGCGCGGTCGAACAGCGTACCCGCCCGATCTTGCTCACCACCGCCACCACCGTCGCCGGCCTGCTGCCGCTGGCCTTCTCCAGCAGCACGCTGTGGCCGCCGATGGCCTGGGCGATTATTTCGGGGTTGCTGGCCTCCACCGTGCTCACGCTGTTGGTGGTGCCATCGGTTTGTGTGCAGGTGATTCGGGAGAAAGTGCCGGAGCCGGAGAATGCGCCGGCGTGAGGGGGGGGGTGAAAATGGGGCCAGAAGAAGGCTTTCTTCAGACCCCGGAGTCTGGGTTTGGCTTCGGGGATTGATTGAACTTGGGGTCAGAAGAAGGTTTTCTTCAGACCCCTGGGGTGGGCAGACCCTTTGGGTGGTGGCTGGCTCCAGGGTCGATCGGGGTCTGATGAAAGCTTTCATCTGACCCCATCTTCACCTTCCCTGGCCGCTAGCCCTGGCTCGGATCATCAAGCCAACCCGCTGGCCCACCGGCACCTCACGGTTAGGAAACACAATCGCCTCCGGCACCGCACCCACCCGATAACAGGTTTCCTCATCTTCCCAAATCACCGTACCGGGATCGTATTCGGTGAAATTGGCCACGTCGTCAGGAATGTGGAACCGGAAATTCTCGCCGGTGTTCAGAATCTCATGGACGACCTCGAAGATGGTGAGGTGTTCAGTATCAGACGATTGCGCAGGCGCAGTCTCCCCCCGAAACCGCCGCCGCAGCGCATCCCGGATACCGGCAAAACGGCCGAGATTATTCTGCCCGAACGGCCGCACCTTCCCGAGCTCCACCGTAAAACTCTCCGCGCCCAGTTCCGAGGAAGTGAACGACGAAAACGTAGTGCCGGCCTTGTGCTGCAGAAGCAGCGTCTCCACCTCCGCCTCCAGCAAGAAGCGACACTGGTCGGCAGGAACCTCGCGCCCCTCAACAAACGGATAGAGCGCAAATTTCTCCCGAAGGGAAGGGCGGATTGCGGTATGCAGATCGTAATGACTGAGCGCCAATCCTGAATGCTTCCGGGCAAACTCCCGACATAGCTGCTCAAGCTCCGAAGCCCGGGCGGCCTCGGGCAGCCCCCGATATTCGTCCCGGCCATGGGCTCCGGCAAACAACCGGTTCATGTTGACGTCAAGAAATCGCTCACCCGCAACCATGGCCAGTGGATTGCCCAGGATCAGCAGCAGCGGACAAGTAAGCGTCCACTCGCCGGCAAGGAGTTCGTTTACAAGCTGATTCAGCACCTCAATCGGCGCCGTCTCGTTACCGTGCACTCCGGCGGAAACAATCAGCGCTTCGTGGTTGGGATTGGAGTGAGTGGCGGCCGGAGTAAGCTCAAGGACTCCAACGGATGGCCGAACAATGTCGGTTCCATCCGGAAGCCGGGTCAGGGCTGGCGTCCGTTCGGAAGAAGCGTTGTTAAGGGTATGTGCGAGCCAATCAGAGGAAGAATCAAAGAGCATACTGAAACCTGACATAGCTGAATCCCCTTGAAGAGTCTGGGGGCAGTCGGTCTGTTTCCTTCCGGGAATGTTGAAGGCCAGGGATGGCCTGAAACAAGCGCACATGGACGTGCTCGTAGCGGTTCCCGGAAGGAAACAGACCGACTGACCTTGCACCAAAAGCCAGGCGGCCTCTCTTTCGTGGGAGGGTCAAGAGCCCACAGGCCTCTGATGCCGCAAAAGATGATTTTCAAGCTTGCGGAAAGCAAACACCAGAATAAACGTCAGCGCCATATAAAGCAGCGCCACAAAAATAAACGCATCAAACGGCGCGTAAAACCGCGAGTAAATATTCCGGGCAGCACCCGTCAGATCCACAATGGTCACCACACTCGCAATCGCACTCGAATGCAGCATGAAAATCACCTCATTCGAATACGCCTGCACCGCCCGCCGGGCCGCACTCGGCAACACAATACGCCGCATCCGCATCCACCAGTTCATGCCATAGGCCTTGGCCGCCTCAATTTCCCCGTGCGGGGTAGACACAATCGCCCCCCGGATAATCTCCGTGGTATAGGCACAGGTGTTCAAAGCGAACGCCAGCAGTGCCGGGTAGAACGGCTCCCGGAAAATCTCCCACCAGAAGGTCTCCTGGATACCGGGAATCTGGGCAATGCCGTAGTAGATGATATACAGCTGGATCAGTAGCGGCGTGCCGCGAAACAGATAGGTATAAAGCCACACCGGCCCGGACACCAGTGGGTTCTTCGAGGTGCGTAGAATCGCCAAAGGAATCGCGAACACCAGGCCGATCACCAATGACAGGAACACCAGCTGTACCGTATTCACCAGGCCATCCCAGTATTCCATGATGGTCATGGCGGTGAAAATATCGTTCTGGTTCAGCCACTGGGCAATAAAATCAGGCATGCCTTAACTCCCCTGAACCACGCCGACATTGGCCCGCTTGTTGAGCCACTTGATGAACAGCTCGGAGCCCGCTGTCAGAATCAGATAAACCGCCGCCACCGGAATGAAGAAATGGAACGGCATGCGCTCCGCCTTGGCGGCTTCCTCGGCGACCCGGACCATATCGGTGAGGCCGATGATGGACACCAGTGCCGTGGTTTTCAGCAGTACTTGCCAGTTATTACCGATGCCCGGCAGGGCGTGGCGCAGCATCTGCGGAAACATGATTCGCCGGAAAGTATGCCAGCGCGTGAATCCATAAGCCCGTGCCGCCTCAATCTGGCCGGTCTCTACCGCCAGGAAGGCGCCGCGGAAGGTCTCCGTCATGTAGGCGCCAAAAATCAACCCGATCGTAACCACTCCGGAGATGAACGGATCGAACTGGAAGAAAAAGTCGATTTCGTAGGCCTCCCAGATCCAGTCCGACAGCATGTTCACCGTCACCTGGCCGCCGTAATAGAACAGCAACATCATCACCAGATCGGGAATGCCCCGGACCACGGTGGTGTAGAAGGTTGCAATGGCTCTGGCAAGGCGATTGCCGGACAGTTTCGAGGATGCGCCAATCAGCCCCAGAGTCAGGGCCAGGGCCAGGGAGAGAAACGCCAGTTCAATGGTGACCACTGCTCCGTCGAGCAGTTCCGGGCCATAGCCTTTCAGGTCGAGCATTGGGAAATCCGGTAGAGCGGGGCGGCCACCGGGCCGCCCCGGACAGTTTAGATCTTGATGTCGTAGTTGAAGTATTTCTTCATGATGGCGTCGTAGGTGCCATCATTCTTGAGTTTCTTCAGAGCTGCGTTCACCTTGTTGGCCAGATCCTTGTCACGCTTGCGCATGGCAACGGCGACGCCCTGGCCCAGTTTGACCGGCTCGCCCACTTCCTTGAAACCTTCCTGGGAGAGAATCGTTTGCTCGCCCACCGGGTAGTCTACAAACACCACGTCCAGGCGCTGGCCTTCCAGGTCCAGAACCATGTCTTCAGCAGTGGTGTAGCGCTTGATGGTGGCAATGCCGCCGAATTCCTCGGTGGCGTAAGTGTCCATGGTGGTGCCACGCTGCACACCAATGGCCTTGCCGTCCATCTCTTCTTTGCTGGTGACGTCAGCAGAGAACCCGTCGCGGGCGAACCAGCCACCCGGAGTGATGTAGTACGGGTCAGAGAACAGAACGCGCTCTGCACGCTCTTCGGTGATGGACATGGACGAGAAAATGGCGTCGTACTTGCGCGCCAGCAGGCCGGGAATCATACCGTCCCAGGCCTGGATGACGAATTCGCATTCGGCCTTGAGTTCCTCGCACATGGCTTCGGCCAACTCGACTTCGAAGCCGGTCAGTTCGCCGTTTTCATCACGATACTCGAACGGCTCGTAAGGCACGTCGAAAGCGAGGCGGATTTCTTTCCAGTCCTTGGCCTGGACGGTGCCGGCGGCCATGGCCAGGGCACAACTTGCTGCAACGATCAGTTTTTTCATGTGTCACTTCTCCAATTTTATGCCTTGTGGGCTATTTTTTAGGTATTTTTATTCCGACACAGGTGAAGATAGCACTCAGTGTCAGAAGTTGGGAGCCAGGAACTGTTTCATGCGCTCCGAGTCAGGGTTATCGAACACTTTTTGAGGCGATCCCTGTTCCTCGATCACGCCCTGATGCAAAAACAGGACCTGAGTTGACACATCCTTTGCAAACGCCATCTCGTGGGTGACCACGATCATGGTGCGGCCTTCCTCGGCCAGGCTTTGCATGACCCTCAGCACCTCGCCCACCAGTTCCGGGTCGAGTGCCGATGTGGGTTCGTCAAACAGCATCACTTCCGGTTCCATGGCGAGTGCCCGGGCGATGGCAGCCCGTTGCTGCTGGCCTCCGGACATCTGGGCCGGGTAGTAATCCTTGCGTTCGTAAATACCGACTTTCTGGAGGTAGGCCTCAGCGCGCTCGATGGCTTCCTTTTTGGGGACCTTGAGCACGTTTACCGGTGCTTCAATGATGTTTTCCAGCACCGTCATGTGAGACCAGAGATTGAAGCTTTGAAAGACCATGGAAAGTTTGGAGCGGACCTGCTCAACCTGTTTGTTATCGGCCGGAATCCGTTCACCCTTGCGGTTCGTGGTGAATCGGATTGGATCACCGTGCACGATAATGTCGCCGGAGGTGGGAGTCTCCAGAAGGTTGATGCAGCGCAGGAAGGTACTCTTGCCGGAGCCGGAGCTGCCAATCAGGGACACCACATCGCCTTTGCGGGTCTCCAGTGACACTCCCTTGAGTACTTCAAGTTTGCCAAAGGTCTTGTGAATGTCCCTGCAGATCAAGGGAGCTTGGTCCGCCATGGGTGACTCCTGAGATTTAGTTCAAAGGCGCATGTTTTACGGACTGTGACGGCCGAAATCAATACCTGATTGGTCAGGATTGCGACCGTTCGGCATCAGTTGGGCGCGGATCACCTTGCTTCCCTGCTGTTCCATATCTTTCAGTGCGTCGCTGACAAAGCGCACGTGGGCGGATGCCACCTTCTGGGCTGCCGCCGGTTTGCAATTCATGATGGCATCATAGAGCTGTCGGTGCTGCCGCACGATGGTCTTGCGCATCTCCTCCCGGGGATTGAGGTTGGCAACCGCCGCATGGACGGTCAACAGCATCATGCTTTTCAAGCCGCTCAAAAGGTGCACCAACACCGGGTTGTGCGAGGCTTCCACGATGGCCTGATGGAAACCGTGGTCCGGCTTGGCGTTACTCAGTGGGTCGGTATCTTCGAGCGCACGGAAGGCCTTGGTGATCCGGTGCCGGTCGAGACTGGTGGCGCGTTGGGCCGCTAGAAATGCCGCCTGTCCCTCAAGCTGTTCCCGAACTTCCAGCAAGTCATAAAGAGTGCGTGGATGCCCCTCGTAAAGTTGCATCAAAGGACTTTGTTCTTCGAATTCGCCGGTCTCCGGAACCAGGCTGGCAACAAAGGATCCTTTGCCGTGCCGGGTTTCGATAACCCCCCGACCCTGAAGTTCGTGCAATGCCTCACGGATGATTGCCCGGGACACGCGGAGGCGCGCCGCAAGCTGCCGCTCGGATGGAATTTTTTGCCCCGGAGCCAGCCCGCCATCGAGGATGAGGCGCTCCAGCCGATATGAGATTTCCTGGGAAATAGCCATTGGATTGCCTGTGTGAATCGTGGTCTGACCAGTTAGTCTTGTAATTGTCCGTGATTGGTCCGTCAACCGATGTGCTCCCAAGCCCCTAAAATATGGCTTATCGAGCGGAATTCGTCCATTTACCATACAGGAAAAACTGGTCTGACCAGTAGCGTCCCCACTGGACTAAATGCGATTTGGCTACGAATATCTTTGTAATGTCGGCCTGCGCGCCGGCGTTAGACCTGACGCTGACTAAAAAAACAATGCTAACGGAGACGTCTCGATGACCTCGAACAAGCACATCCGTAATAACTGTGACACCGGTGAGACTCCACCTCGCCGCAATTTCCTCAAGACCGCCGCTGTCGGTGCCGCCTTTGCCGGTGCGATGATGATGGGTGCCGGACAGGCCCACGCCGCCACCACCTGGAAGATCCAGTCCGTCTGGGATGCCGGTACCGTGGGTTATGACCTGTTCGAAGAGTGGTGCAACAGCATCGAAGAAAAGTCCAATGGTGAACTGATCTTCAAGTGTTTCCCTGCCAAGGCGGTCGCCGCCGACAACAACGCCCTGTTCGACTCTGTTCGTAATGGCGTTCTTCAGGGCATGAACCCGTTCACCCTGTACTGGTCCGGCAAGATTCCCGCTTCGGTTTTCCTGTCATCCTATCCAGGCGGCCCCGATCAGCCGCACCAGTGGGACACCATGTTCTACTCAATGGGCATGCTGGAAAAGACCCGGGAAATCTACAAGAAGTTCGGGTTGTTCTATGTGGGTCCGATCCAGCACGACGCAAATATCATTCACTCCAAGACTCCGGTAAACAGTCTGGAAGACCTCAAGGGCCTGAAGCTCCGGGTTCCCGGTGGTATGGTCTCTGAAGTGTTTCAGGCGTTCGGTGCTTCTACCGTGAGCCTGCCGGGTTCTGACATCTTCCCGGCCCTGGAAAAGGGCACCATCGACGCAGCCGATTACGTGGGCCCGGCGGTGAACTGGGAACTGGGCTTCTCCCAGGTGACCGACTACATCATCTTCGGACCTCCCGGCGTAATGTCTATTTACCAGCCGGTGGATCTGATGGACCTGACCGTCAACATGCGTGCCTGGAATGCCCTGGATCCGAAGCTTCAGCAATTGGTTGAGGATGAAGTGCGCATCTATTCCCAGAAGCACTATCTGACGATCCAGAAGCGCAACGTTGAGGCTATGAAGAAGTTCAAGGAAGCGGGTGACACCGTGACCCGACTGAGCCAGGAGGATATGAAAGAGTGGCGTCGCAGAGCCATCCCGATCTGGTACAAGTGGGCCAACAAGGATGAGGACGCCCGTGCCATCTTCGACATGCAGATCGAGTACATGATGAACGATACCGTTGGGTATATCGATGAGTCTGATCTTGAAGGTGTACCGGGCCGGTAATGCCTTTCTGAACCAATAAAAAAAGAAACAAGGGGAAGGACAGGGACGGCTCCGATGGAGGCGTTCCGCCTTCCCCGTTTTGTGGCTGAGGATGCAATAACATGTCTGATCTTGAAGGTTTCGGATTCGTATTGCCGCACTGGTTCTACTGGGGCTGGCTTGCGGTCATGCCGCTGATCATGATGGCCTGGGACAAATGGAGTAGTGGCCATGGGGGCGAGACTGCCGAACCGGAATTGACACCGGGTGAGCTGCAGGCGGAAGAGGAAGACCCGCTGATCTATCTCCAGTTCGAGGGCAACTGGTTTACCAGGGTGGTTGACTGGATTTGCGACAAATCCGGTCTGTTCGTGTCGTTCTGGACGGTGAATGCCGTCGTGTTCTATTTCTTTGAAGTGGTCATGCGCTACATCTTCAACATGCCGACCATCTGGGTGCACGAATCCAGCTTCCTGTTGCTGGGAATGCAGTACCTGCTGGCCGGAGCGTTCGCCATGCTTCACGGCGCGCACGTACGGGTTGATGTGATGTACAACCTGCTGCCGGTACGGGGCAGGGTGGGCATGGATATCTTTACCTCCATGTTCTTCTTCATGTTTGCCCTGGTCCTGCTGATTACCTCCTGGACCTTCTTCCAGAACTCCTATTCCATGAATGAAACCACGGTTGAGACCTGGGGCATCCAGTACTGGCCGGTGAAAGGCATGATGGTACTGGGTTCATTCCTTCTCTTACTCTCAGGCATATCCAAGCTGATCAAGGATATCGTCCTGTTTGTCCGTCTTGGCCGGGAGCGCACCGCATGAGCACAAATACAACAACCGCGCCGGGCAGCAACCTCTTGGGTAAGCTGAGCACCTGGCTGATGATTGCCGCCACTGTGGCACTGGCGTTGATCATCTGTGTTGAGATGATCAACATTCTTTTCTACGACCCGTTCAGTGATGAGAAATTCCTGTTCAAGCTGTCGGGCAGTCTTTCCGACGTCAAGATAGAGCCTTTGACTTATCTGATGTTCGGTTCCCTGGCTGTGGCCCTGATGATGGGGCTGCCGCTGGCGTTCGTGACCGGTGGCCTCGGGGTCATGTTCATCTATCTGGTGGGCGACTCGCTGATGCTCAACATCGTGCCGAGCCGTATCTTCCCGATGATGACCAACTCCGACCTGGCCGCGATACCGCTGTTCATATTCATGGCCTCCATGCTGGAGCGTGCTGGCCTGATCGAGGAAATGTTCAGCGTGGTCTACAAATGGATGGGCGGCCTCAGTGGTGGTCTGGCGACAGCAACCATTCTGGCTTCGACCATCCTGGCGGCCATGGTGGGCGTTATCGGGGCCGCAGTGGTCACTATGGGCATTATCGCCCTACCGGCGATGCTCAAACGTGGCTACGACCACAAGATCGCCCTCGGCTCGATCATGGCCGGTGGTACTCTCGGGATCCTGATCCCGCCGTCGATCCTGGCCATCCTCTACGCCGTTGTGGCGCAGCAGTCCGTGGGTGAACTGTATCTTGGCTCTGTGGTTCCGGGTCTCCTGCTGTCTTCGCTCTACATTGCCTATGTGCTGATCCGTAGCTGGATCAACCCCAAGCTGGGACCGCCCGTGCCGGTGGAAGAGCGTATTTCCCTGATGGAAAAGCTGGTGCTGCTGAAAAACCTGATCGCACCGCTCATTCTGGTGTTCCTGGTGCTCGGCCTCCTGTTTGGTGGTATCGCAACACCCGTTGAAGCGGCCGGTATCGGTTCCTTCGGCGCGATCATCGTGGCCATGATGCACGGCAAGTTCTCCATCGGCGGGCTGCGTGAGGCCTCCGTGACTACCGCCAAGGCTTCCGCCATGGTGTTGTGGATCATGTTCGGTGCCTCGGTTTTTGTTGGCTTCTACATCCTGCAGGGTGGTCAGGAGTTTGTGACCAACGCCATCCTTGGTACCGGTCTGTCGGCCTACGGCATCCTGTTCCTGCTGATGGTGCTGCTGGTCGTTCTCGGCATGTTCCTTGACTGGGTAGGTATCCTGCTGCTGGCAGTCCCGATTTTCATCCCGATCGTGGAAGCGCTGGAATTTCCGGGACTGCTGGGCTTCCCGCCCGTGGCCGGTGAAGACGTGGTGCTCTGGTTCGGGGTGCTCTACCTGGTCAACATGCAGATGTCCTTCCTCAGTCCGCCGTTTGGCTATGCACTGTTCTACATTCGCGGCGTCTGCCCGCCGGAAATTTCCATGGGTACGATCTTCAAATCGTCCCTGGTGTTCCTGGCGATCCAGGCATTCGGACTGTTCATGTGTATTCTCATCCCCGGCATCGTTACCTGGCTGCCAGGGCTGGTTTACGGTTAATCAATTCAAGGAGTAACACGATATGTTGACGATCAATCGGCTGGATATTGCCGACGCACGGATCCTGATCGAAGGCGCGGCAGAAAAGGCCCGCGAGATCGGTGTCCCCATGTGCATCGCGGTGGTTGACGAGTCTGGTAACCTGGTCGCATTCGAACGCATGGACGGCGGCAAGATCACCAGTGTGACCATTGCCCAGGATAAGGCGTTCACCGCAGCGGCGGCCAAGAAGGCAACCCACGACTACAACAAGGTGAACACGCCGGGCAGTCTGGCTTTCGGTATCCACACCGAAGTCGGCGGGCGCATCAGCTCCGTCGGTGGTGGTCTGCCGGTGATCGTCAACGGTGAGGTGGTCGGCGGTATCGGTCTCAGCTCGGGCACGCCACAGCAGGACATGGACTGCGCCCAGGCCGGGATCGACTATTTCGAAACCAAACGCAAGTAAGCGCTGTCTCACCTGAACGGGCGGGCCAACAACAGGCCCGCCCACGTTATCTGCATTCGTGCGGATTCGACGATACCCAGAATCAGAGAATGTTATGAATACCAAGCCGAAAGCCAGCAAAGCGCAGCTGGCGGAGCAGTTCCGGTCATTCATTGACCCGGAATACGTCATCACCGATGACGAAACCCTGAAACCCTACGAGTGCGACGGTCTTGCGATGTATCGCGAGATGCCCATGCTCGTGGTGCTGCCGGAGACCGTGGAGCAGGTTCAGCGCGTGATGCGCATCTGCCATGAAAACGACGTACCGGTGGTTGCCCGCGGTGCCGGAACCGGCCTGTGCGCCGGTGCCATGCCGCACAAGGAGGGGGTGGTGCTCTCGCTGGCCAAGTTTAACCGGATTATCAAGATTGATCCGCTCGGTCGAACGGCCAGGCTGCAGCCGGGTGTCCGTAACCTTGCCATCAGTGAAGAGGCAGCCCAGTACGGCCTCTATTACGGCCCGGATCCCTCGTCCCAGATCGCCTGCACTATCGGCGGCAACGTGGCGGAGAACTCCGGGGGCGTTCACTGCCTCAAGTACGGCCTGACCGTTCACAACATCCTGAGTGTCGAGATGGTGACCGCCGAGGGTGACCTGATCACCATCGGCAGTGACGGTCTGGATAGCTGCGGTATGGACCTGCTGGCACTGATTACCGGTTCCGAAGGTCTGCTGGGTGTGGTCACGGAAGTGAAGGTCAAGCTGTTGCCCAAGCCGGAGGTGGCCCAGGTGATCATGGCCGGTTTCGACAGCGTGGAAAAGGGTGGCGATGCCGTTGGAGGCATCATCTCCCACGGCATCATCCCGGGTGGCCTGGAGATGATGGACAGCCACGCGATCGTCGCCGCTGACGACTTTGCCCAGGCCGGTTACCCTCGTGACGCCAAGGCGCTGCTGTTATGCGAGGTGGATGGCACCGAAGAAGAGGTGCACGAACACATCGCCGAGGCCGAGGAAGTGTTCCGCAAGCTGGGGGCAACCTCGATCCGGACTTCCCAGAGCGAAGAGGAAAGGGCCTTGTTGTGGAAGGGCCGCAAGTCTGCCTTCCCGGCGGTCGGGCGTATTTCTCCTGACTACTACTGCATGGACGGAACCATTCCGCGCCGGCATCTCGCCCGTGTCCTGCTGGAAATGGAAAAAATGTCCGACGAATACGGCCTGCGGGTAGCGAACGTGTTCCACGCTGGCGATGGCAACCTGCACCCGCTGATCCTGTTTGATGCGAACGTGCCGGGGGAATTCGAGACCACCGAGGAATTCGGTGGCCGGATCCTGAACCTGTGCGTGGAAGTGGGCGGCTGTATTACCGGTGAGCATGGTGTCGGCGTCGAGAAAATCCGACAGATGGCGGTGCAGTTCAACGACGAGGAGCTGCAGCAGTTCCACGACGTCAAAGCCGCTTTTGATCCGACCGGCATCCTGAATCCGGGCAAGGGGGTTCCCACCCTCAAGTTCTGCCAGGAATACCGCTCCATCGAACACAAGCAACACAAGCACGAACAGACGGACGCCGCCCATGGCTGATATGACCCAACAATTACAGGAACAAGTTCTCCAGGCCCGGAATAACGGGCAAAAACTCAACATCGTCGGTGGCGGCACCAAAGCATTCATGGGCCGTGCCACCGACCCCGAGGTCGGCAACCTGAGCCTGGCCGAACATACCGGTATCGTGGAATACCACCCGGTGGAACTGGTTCTGACCGTGCGCGCCGGCACGCCGATAAAGGACATCGAGGCAGCGCTGGCCGAGGAAGGGCAGTGCCTGCACTTCGAGCCGCCCCGGTTCGGTGATGCCTCCACCATCGGCGGCACCCTGGCGTGCAATCTTTCCGGTCCGGCCCGACCCTGGTCCGGTTCGGTCCGGGACCAGGTGCTGGGAATCCGCCTGCTGAACGGCAAGGGTGAACACATGCGCTTTGGCGGCCAGGTCATGAAGAACGTGGCAGGCTACGATGTCTCCCGCCTGCAGGCCGGAGCCATGGGTACCCTCGGCGCCATTACTGAAATCAGCATGAAGGTGATGCCCAAGCCGGCTGCCACCGCCACACTGGTGGAAGAAATGGCCCTGGAAGAGGTCATCGACTACATGAACCGCCGGGCCGGTGAGCCCAAGCCCATAACCGGTGCCTGCTGGGTCGATGGCAAGGTTTACCTGCGCCTCTCTGGTGCCCGGTCCGCTGTCGAGGCAACGGCCGAGAAATGGTCCGGAGAGATCATGGAAGGTGGTGATGACTTCTGGCAGCAAGTGCGCGACATGCAGCACGAATTCTTCGCTGGCAACGATGTTCCGCTCTGGCGTTTCTCCGTCGACTCCACTGCGACCAACCCCACGGTTGAAGGCAACTGGTTCATCGATTGGGCCGGCTCCCAGCGCTGGTTCCGTGGCGAGGCGACGCCGGGAGACCTGGAGCCGCTGGCCAGGGCCGCCGGCGGTCAGGTGAGCCTGTTCCGCGGTGGTGATCGCTCCGGCGAAGTCATGCACAGCCAACCCGAGGCGCTGAAAGCCATCCAGCGCCGTGTGAAGAACTCGTTCGACCCCGACGGCATCTTCAATCCCGGCCGTCTCTATAGCTGGTTGTAATTATGCAAACGAATCTGGTTCAACAATTTGCCAATACTCCCGAAGGGCAGGAGGCAGAGTCCATTCTCAGGGCCTGTGTACATTGTGGTTTCTGCACTGCCACCTGCCCGACCTACCAGGAACTGAACGACGAGCGTGACGGTCCCCGTGGCCGGATCTATCTGATGAAGATGTTCCTGGAAGGTGAGGAAATTACGGAGAAAACCCGGGATCACCTCGATCGGTGCCTGACCTGTCGCAGTTGCGAGACCACCTGTCCATCCGGCGTTCAGTATGGCCGACTGGTGGATATCAGCCGTGGTCTGATCGAAAAGGAAGTGCCCCGCGAGCCGAAGGACAAGTGGATGCGCTGGGGGCTGGCGCGGGTACTACCGAACCGGCAGCTGTTCGGCCTGCTGCTGCGCATGGGGCAGGTGTTCCGCCCGGTGCTTCCGGAGAAACTGCGCACCAAAGTGCCGCCGCGCAAGAGCGCAAGCCCGTGGCCCGCAGCCAGTCATAACCGGGTTGTACTGGCCCTGGCCGGCTGTGTTCAGCCGTCGGCAACGCCGAACACCAACGCCGCTGCCGCCCGTGTGCTGGACAAGCTGGGTATCACCATGGTCGAAGCGCCGGAAGCCGGCTGCTGCGGCGCGGTGAACTACCACCTGTCCGAGCATGAGAAAGGCCTGGAGCGGATGCGCCAGAACATCGACGCCTGGTGGCCTGCCATCGAGGCTGGCGCGGAGGCGATCATCATGACTGCCTCCGGTTGTGGGGCCATGGTGCAGGACTACGGTCACCTGCTGAAGGATGATCCCGTCTATGCCGCCAAGGCCAAGAAAGTCAGCGAATTGTGCACTGATCTGGGCGCGTTTCTGCTCAAGCAGGACCTGGAAAAGCTCAAGCTCAACCAGAGCCCGGGCAAGGTGGCGTTCCATTGCCCCTGCACCCTGCAGCACGCCATGAAGCAGAGTGGGGTGGTGGAGCAGGTGCTGGCCAAGGCCGGTGTCGAACTGGCGCAAACCAGGGACAAGCACCTGTGCTGCGGCTCCGCGGGCACCTACTCGGTGCTGCAGCCCGAGCTGAGCCAGAAGCTGCTGGACAACAAACTCAAGGCCCTGACCGTGGACAATCCGGACCGCATCGTCACCGCCAACATCGGCTGCCAGATGCACCTGGAGACCAAGTCCCCGGTGCAGGTGAATCACTGGATCGAATTGCTCGATCAGTGACTCTGAAGACGGGGTCAGATGAACAAGTTCATCAGACCCCAGGGCTCAAGCCCAAACTCCGGGGTCAGAAGAACGCTTTCTTCTGACCCCTTCTTCAAAAAACCAACTTCACAGGACGTGAACCCATGCCAAGGATCAAGGCCGCAGCCCTGCTTTGCCTGTTAGCCACCACCCCGGCCAATGCCGAAGTCTACCGCTGGACGGACGCTAACGGCGCCATCCATTTCTCCGACAAACCACCCAAACGCCTGCCACACAATGAGCTCCAGCTCAGGAATCCGGTAACGGTTCCCATGGCCGAGAACCTACGGCAATCCCGCAAAATCTCGGCCACCCGCGACCAGGTCCAGACCATGCTGTCTTCCTCGGATACACCACGGCAGTCTCGCAGCACCCGCCAGAGCGAGGATGAACAGGCGAAGACATGCGACGGCTATCGGAAAAAACTGGACCGCATCCAGTCCCAACTAAGGGCAGGTTATAAGAATGACCGCGGCAACAGCCTGCGGGAGAAACGGCGGCGTCTGAGCAAGGCCTACAGCCGCGAGTGCATCCTGCGTTAGGCCGCGCGCTTGAAACTGGCCAAGGCCATGGCGGCGGTCACGAACAGGCCGCCGAACACCCGGTTCATCTGCCGCTGCCGTTGCGGCGTGGTCATGAACCGGAACAACTGGCTGGCCAGGAGCGCATAGCCGAGCATCACCAGGCAATCCACCAGGATCAGCGTGGTGCCCATAGTGATCAGTTGGGGGCCGTGGGGCGCATCGGCGATCAGGAACTGGGGAAACAGGGCCACCAGGAATACTGTGGCCTTCGGATTGGTCAGGTTCACCAGCGCGGCATTCCAGAACTGCCGACGGTGACTGACGGCGGCTTCATCTTCGTGAACCGCTTCCACCACCGGCTCCCGCCACTTCTGGATACCCAGCCAGACCAGGTAGGCCACGCCCACCCACTTGATAACGGTCAGTGCGGTAGCGGAAGAGGCGACAATGGCGCCAAGGCCAGCGCCCACCAGGACAATCTGCGCGCCGTAGCCCAACTGGAGGCCCAGAATGGCCGGCAGTGACCGTTTCACGCCGTAGCGCAGGCCGTTGCTCATGGTGTTCACCGCGCCCGCACCGGGGGAGACGCTGATCAGGGTTGCCGCCACCAGAAAGGTCAGCCAAAGAGTGAGTGTCATTCCTTACGCTCTTGAAATATGAGGTAGTGTTATACTTTGACTTGTGTTGATTCAGTCACTGATAAGGAGTAGCGGATATGGCCAGAAAACGAGCCAAATCAACCCGCCACAGCGCTGTGCAGCGCGAACTAAGAACGCCAAAGTACCAGATGCGTGTTGTCGAGGACAAAACCAAGTACAAGCGCAGCCGGGACAAGACCGTACGAGTGGAGGGTTTTCGCAAGGCCGCGTGATCGTAGTTTTACGAAAACCTTCCACCTCTTATTCCTTGAAATACACCACCTGATGGCTGGTGGCCAGAAGCCGGCCATCGGCACTCCAGATTTCGGCGCTCTGGTCGAAGAAACCCTTGCCGAAATGCAGGCCCCGGGCATGGCCCAGCACATGGGCGGTGCCCAGCTGACGCAGCTGCTCTGCATCCGCGTGGAAGTAGGTGGTTAGCGCCACGGTGCCGATCGGTACCAGTTTGGGGCGGCGAATATAGATCCTCGGAAAGAACACGTCGCACAGGGCCGCCAGTGACAGATAGTCCATGGGCCGGGGCGGTTCATCCCTCATCCAAAGCAGGCTTTCCGAGGGATGGTTTTCGCTCGGTTGGCCGCCCAGGGCGCCTTCGATAAACCGCATGTCATAGCATCGGGTCCATATCGGAGCACCCTGGCGCATGGGTGTTTGCTCGACCTCCTCGGCGGGCGGTACCGTCGGGAAGCTGGCATCGGTAGTGCTCCAGGTGTCACGCCCCTTGGCGGTCACCGCAGTGGCAAAGGCAACCACATCTTCTCCCTGAACCAGCTCGGCGAACCAGTGCTGGCTGCTGCGGTTGGTACGGATCGGTCGGGCCCGGGCCTCGAATCCACTTTCGCCAATGGGAGCCGCAAAGTGCACGGTGAGGGATACCGGCTCTCCCAGCAGCTCGTCATGGCTGAGCACGGCATTGAGCAGGGTGGCACCAGTCACGCCGCCAAATGGGCCCACCATGTTCTGATAGGCAGGGCTGGTCTGCCCCGAGAAAACTCCAGTGCTGACGGGCCGGAGCGACACCGCTTGATCAAACACATGCGACGGCGAATTCATGGTTACCTCGTTGTTTCAGGTGTTACGTAGCTTGCGAAGCGTTCAGTGTAACAAAAGCTTCACAAAGGGCCATGGTGTGGCTGCTACCCTGTACGCTCTGGTTACACAAGGAAAGTTCGGGAGTCGGGCCTCAATGAGGATCATTGCTTTTTACAGCCCCAAGGGTGGTGTTGGCAAGACAGCGGCGGCCGTCAATATTGCCTACCTGGCGAGTCAGGACAACTGCCGCACACTGTTATGGGATCTGGATCCGCAGGGCGCCTCCAGTTTTTACCTGGCAGGCGCGGAAACGGTGAAGGGGCGCAAGTTATCCAAGCTGCTTGAGGGCAAGGCGCCCATCGCCAGGTTCATCCATGACGACGTCTATCCCGGGCTGGATTTCATCCCCGCTCATTCCAGTTTCCGCAACTTCGACATCAAGCTCGAGAAGGAATCCGGCGGCAATGTGCTGCGGGATATGCTTGCACCTCTCTCGGAAGAAACCAGCCTGGTGATCCTGGATTGTCCGCCCACGCTTTCGCGACTCACCGAGCAGGTGCTGGAAGTGGCGGACCGGGTGTATGTGCCGGTGGTGCCGACCTGGCTGGCAGTGAACAGCTGGAACCAGTTGCAGCAGTTCGTGAAGGACAAGAAGCTCGGCGCCCGCAAGCTGCGCCCCTTTTTCTCCATGGTGGATCGCCGGAAAAACCTGCACAAGGAAATCGTGGAACAGGGCAGTGAAATTCTGGCGAACAATATGGGGGTGGCCGTGCCCTATGCCAGCGTGGTGGAGCGCATGGGCGAGGAGGGGTTGCCGCTGGAACGGTTGGCTCCGCATAGCCCGGCGGCTGAGGTTTACCGGCAGATATGGGCTGGAATCCGGCAGGATCTGTGGAAGCGGAGACCCGGCTAAAGCCTGAAACATGCTCCGAAAGCGCCGTCCCTGGCGCACCCATTGGTTATGGCTGTAACGATCAGGATTCCGGGAAGGCGGTCCAGCCATCAAGCCAGCTGCCTGACGCTACCGGGCTGATAGCGCCCACGAAATCGGCGGATTCATCAAAGAACTCGCTTTGTGGCGGGCGCGTCGCTTTCATTTGCTTGAGTGGTACCCTCGGAGTGAAGTCTGGGTTGACCGATGCCTTGGCATTCGGGAACAGGGCCGATTCGACCCGGGCCACGTTGCGATTGGCCGGTTCGGCCATCCAGGCCTGCTCGTCAAAGGCGAAATCATCGTCATTCTGCTCCGGTTCAACCTGTCCCAGGTGCCCCAGATTGGCCAGGATGTTGTTGCTGAAACTCAGGTGGTCGCGGTTGGTAAGGGACAGGGCGTCATCACGGGTATCCAGGGCCTCAATGCCGTAGCTGTCAATCAACATGTTATGGAAATGGCCGCCGGAACCCTCCCGCAGCAGCATGGCGCGATGCTTCTTCTGGGTGTTGCCAGCGCCGACCATGGTGACGTTGTAGAACGACGGTTCGGAACGCGGCGTGGCCTCGTGATTGCTGCCATTGTTATCGCCCTCAAAACCGTTGTCGCCGGCATCCGGGTACTGCTGGATGACCGCGAACTGCACGTTGCCACGCCAGCCCCAGTCCCAGTCGACGCTGTCATCTCCAGCACCGGTGATCACGATGTTCTTGAGATCCACGGTACCGCCAAACATCTCGATGCCATCATCCAGTGCCCGGTGGACCTGCACATTGCGGACAATTGTATTATTGCCGCAGCCACCCAGGGTGAGGCCGTTCAGTTCGTTGTCCTTGTAGACTTCATACCCGGCGAATTCGATCCGGGTGTACTCGACGACACCACAGGAGTGACTGGCATTGGTTCCACCGAAAGAGCCGCGAGTCTCGTTCTCGGGCAGCCCCTCAATGGACGCTTGCGGTTCGTTGACGGGCGCATTGCCCAACAGAACCACGCCGCCCCAGTCGCCCCGGGCGCGCTCTCCTTCCGGTCTGGCACTGGTGAAGACCACCGGGCTGTCGGCCTTGCCCCGGGCGAAAAGCTTGGCGCTGGGTGTTACCACCAGTGCAGAGCCATCCTCCCCTTCGATGACCGCTCCCGGCTCGATCGTGAGGTGGGCGTTTTCGACATAGACAGTCTTTTCCAGGATATAGCGTTTGCCGGTTTTCCAAGTGGTGTCGAGAACGATGTCCGAATCGATACGCTCGGCACGGTTCTCAAAGGCGGTAAAACCGGCCGCAACCAAGGCCACCGCAAGCACCGGCAGGGCAAACAGAGCGTTGCGCCTGAACCATCCCTTCCCCTGTTTTTCTTCTTCCTGAGCCGAAGCCTGGCGATTGGTGTGGTCCTTCACCATCAGGGGCTGGCCATCATCATTGAGAGTGATCTCCCTGGCCAGGGCTTTGAGATCCGCGTTCCCGAACTGCTCGACCCGCCTGAGCACATCGGCGCGATAGGCTGGCTCGCGCAGCAACGTGTTCAGGTGGACGAACTCGACACCGGGACAGGCGCCTTTATCGATGCGCCGCTTCAGGCGCCAGAGTTTTTCGACCAACAGGGAGGAATCTCCGGACATGAGTACAGCTCTCCTTCGAAATGAGAGCATGAGAGTAGGAGATGTCCGTGACAGGAATGTGAAACCTGTAGTATCAGAGCGTGTCGATCAAGCTGGTGGTGCGATGCCCGGCTGTCACAAATCTGAAACGCAGTGCTGGCAGAGTAACAGTCAGAAAAGCTCTGATCTGCATCGTTGAGTTTTCTCTTATCGTGTCATTTCGTGTAACCGGGGAGTTCGGCTTCCCGGTTTTTTTATGCCTGTTTCAATCCGGGGAAGCGGTGCCCGGGCCTTCAGAAAGAAACTGTCTTGAAACCATACGGTTTATCCCGGATTGGTCTTAGAAAACTGATCGGGAGCAGTTTTTCTGTAATGCACCTGGGTTATATTAGAGCACGATTTAAATGTAACCGTTCGTAATCAGGGAGTGCCCCATATGAACGCGCGTCACCTTGAACTCTTCCCGCTCAACGATCCCCAACTAACGATCCAGCCCCACGAAACGGAAGCCGAAGCTTCCTCTGATGACAGCAAGTCCACGTTCGATCTTTGCAAGGGTGATGGCGAGGTCGTCGGTTACGTAAAGACCTGGGTCCACGATGACGGATTCGCCGGCTTTGTTCACTTCGATCCGGACGGCAATGTGGTGGACTGGCAGGTGTGCAGCAAACCGGGGCCGGACGCGTCGCTCAACTAGAGTTCAGCCTTGTCCGCCCGGCCAGGCGAATGAAGACCGATCAGAAATTGGTTATCAGAAGGTACGTGGTGTAACCCGCGAAGACCGTCACCAGGGCAGCACCCTCCAGGCGATTGATTCTGCCCGGGCCACGGAAACCATATCCGAGTACGAACAGGGCCAGGGTCAGAGCGGCCATCACTGGCAGGTCACGTACCAGCACTTCGTCGGCCACCCCGATGGGCGTGATCAGGCCAGCAATGCCAACCACCGCCAGGGTATTGAACAGGTTTGAGCCGAGAATGTTACCCAGGGCCAGATCGTGCTCACCCTTGCGGGCAGCGATGATCGAAGAAGCCAGTTCCGGCAGGGAGGTGCCCACCGCCACGATAGTCAGGCCGATGATGAGGTCACTGACGCCAAAGGCGGTGGCGAGATCCACCGCACCCCAGACCAGAATGCGGGAGCTGATGACCAGCAGCACCAGGCCAACCACAAGCCAGAACAGCGCCTTGCGAATCGGCATGGCGTGAGTTTCCAGTTCTGCGCTTACTTCTGTCGCCATCGGGTCATCCGACGTGCGCATGCCGGACCAGATACTCCAGCCGAGCACAGCGAAGAACACTACGAGCAGGGCCACGGCATCCAGCCTGCTCAGCGTGCCGTCAAACAGTTGCCAGATCGCAAACAGGGTAACCACGGTCAGAATCGGCAGTTCTTTCCGCATCACCTGGGAGTGAACAGCAATCGGGGCAATCAGTGCAGTGATGCCGAGGATCAGGGCAATGTTTGTGATGTTCGAGCCGTAGGCATTTCCCAAAGCCAGTCCGGGGTTCCCCTGGGACGCGGCGAGAGCGGAGACCACCATCTCCGGAGCGGACGTGCCAAACCCCACCACGACCATCCCGATCAACAGCGGCGGCATACCGAAATAGCCAGCTGTGGCGGCAGAGCCTTCCACAAAACGTTCCGCACTCCAGACCAGCAGGAGGAGGCCGAAAGTAATGGCGAGCAGGGCAATGAGCATGGGTACAGACTCCGGGTTTCAATCGCGCGAATTTAAAGGCATTCGCGAGTAAGCAGCAATCAGATACTTCTACCTATTATCCGATGAGCATAGACCCCCACGACCCCAAGACCAGCCAGCCCGGCCGTGATCATCAGCACCGCGTAACCCGCCAGATCGGCAATCAGGCCGCCCAGTACTCCAAACAAGCCGGCGGCGACAACCTGGATAGAAGCCTGCACGGTGAAGTCGGTACCCGCCCATTGGCTTCGGCAGACATTCATCATCATGGCGAACAGCACTACGGTGGATGCTCCATCGGCGAGTTGTTCGGCCAGGCCGACGGCGTAGACCGTTGAAACTGCCGTTGCTGGTCCCGTGGCCAGAACCCATGCCATGATCGCCAATGCCTGGGCAATGCCCGTCAGAATCAGGGCGCGATGACCTCCTATCAGGGTGTATAGCCATCCCCCCAGAGCCGCTCCGATAAGCCCCACAAGCGTAGTGATGAGGGTGAAGGTGCCGATGGCCTGCGAACTCCAGCCGGCGTCCGACAGCATCGGACGAATCATGCCCGAGCCCATGGCATCCGCCACCTTGTAGCCGATGACCATCAGCAGCCAGAAGGCCATGCCGGGCTGGCGCCATAACCCGACGAAGGCAGCCCCGAAGCTACCATTACCTGAGTCTGTTGCGACATCCAGCAAAAGAGGTTTGCGCACGCCCCTGGATCGGCCCACCACAAACAGCAGTGCCACCAGCAACAGGGCCGGCAAGAGCAGAGCGGTTTCAGGTTCCAGATAGCCGGCAACAATCAACAGCAGGCTGCCGCCAGCCAGCATGCCCACCTTGTAGCCGGCCACCTGGATGGTGTTGGCCAGCCCGCGCCAGTGTGGGGCTATCCAGCGCACCGCGAGGCCGTCGGTGACGATGTCCTGGGTGGCTATCAGCAGGTTGATGGTCATCACCAGTAACGCGGCAGCCACCAGAGCGGAAGCACTGCCGGGTACGAGGCCAAGCCATGCCAGGATGATCAGGAGCAATGCAGCGGTTAACTGCAGCCGCAGTATCCAGGAGAACGGTGTTTTGCCATTCATCAGGCTGCGGTCAATGAAAGGCGCCCAGAACGCCTTCAGTACCCACGGCAATGCGAGCAGTTTCAACGCGCCAATCCAGGTGAGGGAGACGCCGGCTTCCCGCCAGAATACGGGTAGGGCGTGGGCGAACAGGCCGGATGGCAGGCCCTGGGCCAGGTACAGGGCCAGGAGGGTTGTCAGAATTCCCTTGGGCATCTCGGTCTGGCGGACATTTGACTGGGTCATGGAGTGTGTGTGGTCCAAAGGCTCCTGAAATGGCTGGCCACAATGATACGGTCAGTTGAGTTCCGGCTGAATCACTGAAAAGGCCATCAATTGGGAAAGCATCGGCAGAATTGGCAAAAGCACAAGCGCAGAGGGGACAGCGGAAGGGTGAAAAAGGGATGGGGCCCAGAAACAACAAAGCCCGCACAAGGGCGGGCTTCGTCAGAATTCTTAATGGTGCCCGGAGGCGGAATCGAACCACCGACACGGGGATTTTCAATCCCCTGCTCTACCAACTGAGCTATCCGGGCGTGTTGCGGTACTGCTCTGCAACGGGGCGCTATTAAACCGGTTTAGGGATTATGAGTCAAGGCCGGCAGGCAAAAATTTCTGAATCTTTTCAGGGTTGCTCAGGCCTTGACCAACTGCCATTATTTCTCTGGCGGAACGTAGCCTTCGGCCTGGTCGAACGGCTCGTTGTTGAAGAAGTGCTCCATCTGCGCCTGCAGGTATTTCCGGGTGTTTGGATCCATCAGGCTCAGGTGTTTTTCGTTGATGAGCATGGTCTGCTGGGCCTGCCATTCTTCCCAGGCCTGTTTGGATACGTTATCGAAGATGTCCTGGCCCTTGGCGCCGGGCATGGGCGGGAAGTCGAGGCCTTCCATTTCTTTCTGGTACTTGCGACAGAATACGGTGCGGCTCATGTCGGCTCCTGTGTCGATGTGAAATCTGGCTGAATGATAACAGATCGTGCGGGGTGGCCGCCGCCTCAGAGCAGGGCGGCCTGTTCCGGTTCGGTTAGCAGCGAGCGGATGGGGGCGGGAAGGCCCAGGGCCAGGGCCTCGTCCCGGTGTAGCCAGCGCTGTTGCCCGGTGTCGGCAACCTTCGTGCTGCCGGAGACGGGCAGTCGGGCGGGCTGGATGTGCAGGTGGTAGTGGCTGAACGTGTGGCGGAAGCCGCTGATCAGTTCCGGGTCGCCACAGTTCATGCCCAGCTGCTGTTCGCAGGCTTCCGGAAGCTCTTCCGGGCCGTAGGCCGGGTCGAGTTCCGGCAGGCTCCAGAGGCCGCCCCAGATACCACTGGGCGGTCGCCGCTCCAGGAGGATGCGGCCGTCACGGTCTTCCAGGATGACCATCCAGGTGGTTTTTTCCGGCTTGGCTTTCTTGGGCTTCGAGCCGGGGTAAAGCGTTGTCTCGCCAAGCGCATAGGCCCGGCAGCCTGCGCTGACCGGGCAGGTTTCGCAGTCGGGCCGGGTGCGGGTGCATACTGTCGCACCCAGATCCATGATGGCCTGGGTGTAGTCTCTGACGCGTTCGTCAGGCGTATGCTCCTCGGCGCGTTCCCAGAGCCGGTTCAGCACGGCGGTCTGGCCGGGCCAGCCGGGGACGGCGTGGTAACGGGCCAGTACCCGTTTGACGTTGCCGTCAAGGATGGCGGCGCGCTTGCCGAAGGCCTGGGCGGCAATGGCGGCGGCCGTGGAGCGGCCGATGCCGGTGAGCGATTCCAGTGCTTCCGGATCCTGTGGAAACTCGCCGTCAAACTCCTCGACCACCTGCTGTGCTGCCTTGTGCAGATTGCGGGCGCGGGCGTAATAACCAAGCCCGGACCAATGGCTGAGCACATCATCCACCGGAGCATTAGCGAGGTCATGCACGGTCGGGAACCGGGCCATGAAGGCCTCGAAGTAGGGGATGACGGTAGTCACCTGGGTCTGTTGGAGCATGATCTCGGAAACCCAGACCCGGTAGGCATTGCGATCATGGTGCCACGGCAGGTCGTGCCTGCCGTGTTGGTCGTACCAGGTGAGGAGCTTGTCGGCGAAACGGTCGGTCATTACTGGAACAGGCCTTTGAGCTTGTCGCCCAGTTTCTCCTCGATCTTTTCCTTCACCTTTTCTTCGGCTTCTTCCTTGGCCTTGTCCACTTCTTTTTTCACCTTCGCCTTGGCGGCGTTCTCCGCGATGGTCTTGAGGGTGTCCCGGAAGCGGGAGCCGTCAAAAGAGCACAGGCCCGCGGGGTCTTCGGAGAAGTTGCCACGGCATTCCACCGGGATCACTACATTTTCCACGTATTCGGTCACCCGGCAGGCCGGGTCCCGGTGCACTTCGCCCACGATGCGCAGGCCCGCCTCGTAATCCATGGTGGTCTGCTTCATGTCCACGGTGCCCTGGCCTTCCAGCTTCATGCCAGCAAGCGAGGCCACCAGGTTCTTGTTGGCCAGAGTGTTGCCGTTGATGTCCAGGGTGCCGCTCATGTCGTTGAACGGTGTGGTAGTGCCCCAGTCGGTGGTGGTCAACTGTTCCTGGTTGACCAGGGCGATCCCCTGGCAGGCCATGCGGGTCATGTTCATGCGCCGGAATTCACCCTTGGCCAGGTTGAAGCTGATCTGGCCATCGGCATTCTCGCGCAGCACGGAAATGCGGTTGCCGGTGGTGGTGGCATTCAACTTCATGTTGGCGCCGCCGCCGAGCATGTCCACTTCCGCCAGGTCGGTCAGCAGGGGCAGGGTCTGGACGTTGGTCACGTTGGAAGCGATGGTCCATTTGGGGTTGTCGTTACGGGCATCGATGGTAGCGTTGGCGCCGAAGCTGCCCTCGTACATCTTGCCGCTGAACTCGTCGACCTTGAGCACGCCGTTCTTGGCGGTGGTGCTGGCCTTGATTTCATTGATGGTCAGGTTGCTGACGATCAGCTGGCCGAGACCGAAGTCCACATCCAGCAGCAGGGTGCGCAGGGTTTCCAGCGGCAGAAGGTCGGATTCCGGGGCGGAACCTGAGCCTCCCGCGGAGCCGGCCTCTGCCGTTTGCTGCTCCTCGCTGGCGGCAGCTTCCTCACCTTCGGCCTTGGGCGGCAGGTAACGGTCGGCATTGAGTTCATCACCCTGCAGATTGAAGACTATGCCGCCATCGGCCAGGGTGTAACTGCCGGAGCCGTTGAAGGTGGTGTCGTCGAGCTTGAAGGTGAGGTTCTCCAGGGCCGCCGTGCCCGGTGAGCCGCCGATGTCGGTGGAGAAGGCGACCGCTTTGAGTACGTCGGGATCGCTGGTTTCGATGGCGGACTGGCCGAGGTTGCTGAGCAGCTCTTTCAGGGAGAATTCCTGGATGGCCAGGTTGCCCTTCAGTGCCGGTTTGTCGCCGAAGCCCTGAACCTCGAGATCAGTAGTGAGGTTAAGGTTGGCCAGGCTGGCGGAGAATCCGGAGAGCGTCGCGGTCTCGTTTTCGAGGTTGGCCCTGGCTGAACCGGCCAGCTCGGCAGTAACGGATTTGCCACCGAACGGCTCGCCGCTCATGTCGAACACGGCCTTGAGTCCGGAGACGGCGAAGTCATTGAGAGCCTCGTTGGCGGTCAGCCGGGCATTGATGCTGCCATCAACCTTGAGCTGTGGTTTGGCGGTATCCACCTGGAAGCTGACTTCCAGCGGAAACTCGGAACCCAGGGTGATGTCACTGGCGTTGACGGCAAAGTTTTCGAGGGTGACCGCCTGGCCGGTGCTGTTGTCGGTGTAATTCACCTGGGCATTGCTGATCTGGACGTTTTCCACGTTGAAGTTCAGCGGCTCTCCGCCCGAAGCGGTCTGCGCTTCTTCTTGCGGCTGTTCGGCCGGCTGCTCTGCCGGTGCCTGTGTTCCATCGGCAGCCTGCGCAGGTTCACGCATGATCCGGGTCCAGTTGCCTTCGCCCTGCTCGTTGACTTCCAGGTTGGCTTCCAGGCCGTCCAGTACAAACGTGTTCACCCGGGGCGACATGGCAATCAGGGACCAGAAATCCACCTGTGCTACCAACTGGTCGAGGGCCACGAAACGCTCTTCCTCAAGGTTGGCGCTCACATTGTTGAGCTCCAGGCCGAGGGGGATGAAGGACCAGCCGATATCACCTTCCAGCTGCAGATCCAGGTTGGTCTGCTGCTCCACGGCCTTTTCGATCTGAGGCTTGTAGTCGTTCGGATCGATGACCGCCATGGCGATCGCGATGGCCACTACTGCCAGGATGATAATGGCAACAATGGCGATCAGGAGGTAACGAACAGCTTTCATGATCAGGGCTTCCTTGTTCCGGTGAGCATCGGGAGCTTGAGGGCGAATCCCCTGGCTAATAAAGTTAAGGATAACGCAGGGTTAACAAATTAACAGCGCAGGAGTATGACAATGGTGTAGTGATAGGCCAAAATACTCCCCCTGATTTTCCCCGTGAGGGGCCATTCGGCCTCCGCAGACAGTTTATAAAGACAAGAAGGAGTGGGCTGTGGCAATTACTGTGTCGATCGAGTTGAACCGCGATCTGGAGATCCCCGCCGGTTACGACGAAGTCTTTGAGTTGCTGGCCGACGTACCGCGTTCCGCCAGTCATTTCCCGAAAGTCGACAAGCTGACCGACCTGGGCGACAACAGCTATCGCTGGGAAATGGAGAAAGTCGGCGTGGACAAGCACGCCATCCAGTCCGTCTATGCCTGTAAATACTACTCGGACAAGGACGCCGGCAAGATTACCTGGGAGCCGATCAAGGGCGAGGGTAACGGCGTGGTGAGCGGTTCCTGGACCCTGACGGCCAACGGCGACGATGCCACCAAGGTGAAATTCCGCACCCGTGCGGAGCTGACCGTGCCCCTGCCCAGTCTGCTCAAACTGGCCATCAGCCCGGTGATCAAGCACGAGTTCAACAGCCTTGTGGATACCTACATGAACAACCTCAAGAAGGCGTTCTGAGCTATCAGGGTCATTGATGCGGTTGCGGGACTCCGGCGGGCATAAAAGGTATAATCCGCAAACAAATTGTTTTCGGCACCAAGCCGGTTTATGACGACGGAGTCTCCATGGCCGAACGTAAGGCTCGCGTAGAACGCAATACCCTCGAAACACAGATTACTGTCGAGATCGATCTCGACGGCACCGGCAAGTCCAGCTTTGACACCGGTGTTCCGTTCCTGGAGCACATGATGGATCAGATCGCCCGCCACGGGCTGGTCGATCTCAACATTGTCTCCAAGGGCGACCTGCACATTGACGATCACCACACAGTGGAAGACATCGGCATTACCCTGGGCCAGGCTTTCAAGCAGGCGGTGGGTGACAAGAAAGGCATTCGTCGCTACGGCCACGCCTATGTGCCGCTCGATGAAGCCTTGTCCCGTGTCGTGATCGACCTGTCCGGCCGCCCGGGCCTGTCCATGGATGTGCCCTATACCCGCTCCTCTGTAGGCGGTTTTGACGTGGACCTGTTCGAGGAATTCTTCCACGGTTTCGTCAATCACTCCATGGTGACCCTGCACATCGACAATCTGAAGGGCAAGAACACCCACCACCAGATTGAAACAGTGTTCAAGGCCTTCGGCCGTGCCCTGCGCATGGCGATTGAGATGGACGAGCGCATGGCGGGAATTACCCCGTCCACCAAGGGCTCGCTGTAACCGGTCACCAACAGGACATCGCATTTGACCATGAAAACCGTTGCCATCATCGACTACGGTATGGGGAACCTTCATTCCGCCCGCAAGGCGGTGGAGCATGTTGCCCCGGATGTCACCGTCCTGGTGACCGATAACGCCGACCAGATCCGGGAGGCGGACCATGTCATCCTGCCCGGCGTCGGAGCCATCCGTGACTGTATGGCGGAGATTCGCCGGCTGGAGGTGGATACCCTGGTCCGGGAAGTGTCCCGGGATCGTCCCTTCCTCGGTATCTGTGTCGGCATGCAGGCGCTGATGTCCCGCAGTGAAGAGAATAACGGCGTCGACTGTATTGACCTGTTCCCGTCGGAGGTTCGCTATTTCGGCGATAACCTGGTGGAAAATGGCCAGCGCCTGAAGGTACCGCACATGGGCTGGAACGAAGTCTTCCAGACCATCGATCATCCGCTCTGGCACAACATTCCCGACGGCGACCGCTTCTACTTCGTGCACAGCTATTACGCGGAGGCCGAGGGCAATGCCGACATGGCCGGCCGAACCCATTACGGTGTCGACCTGGCGGCAGCGGTTGCCCGCGATAACATCTTTGCGGTGCAGTTCCACCCGGAGAAAAGTGCCCGGGCGGGCCTGCAGCTGCTGAAAAATTTTGTGGACTGGTCCGGCAAGTAACGCCGGCCATCAGAACGAACTACACGGACATTGCTCTATGCTGATTATCCCCGCCATTGATCTCAAAGACGGCAAATGTGTACGCCTGCGCCAGGGCCGGATGGACGATTCCACCGTCTTCGGTGATGACCCGGTCGAGATGGCCACCCGCTGGGTGGACGCCGGCGCCCGTCGTTTGCACCTGGTGGACCTGAACGGTGCCTTTGCCGGTGAGCCGGTCAACGGCGAGATTGTGCAGGCCATTGCCAGGAAGTATCCGGATCTGCCGATCCAGATCGGGGGTGGCATCCGCTCTGCTGAAACCATTGAGGCCTATCTGAAGGCTGGCGTTCAGTGGGTGATCATCGGCACCAAGGCGGTGAAAGAGCCGGAGTTCGTAACCGAGATGTGCAAGCGCTTCCCTGGCCATATCATTGTCGGCCTGGATGCCAAAGACGGTCGGGTGGCCACCGATGGCTGGGCGGAAGTCTCCGAAGTCATGGCCGTGGATCTGGCCAAGCGTTTCGCCAACGACGGCGTTGAGGCCATCGTCTACACCGACATCAGCCGCGACGGCATGATGCAGGGCGTGAACGTGGAGGCCACCGCGAAGCTGGCGGAAGAGGGTGGCATTCCGGTCATCGCCTCCGGCGGCGTAACTAATATGGATGATCTCAAACGCCTGGCGGAAGTGGCGGACAAGGGCATCCTCGGCGCCATCACTGGCCGTGCCATCTACGAGGGCACCCTGGATGTGGCCGAGGCCCAGGCCTTTTGCGACAGCCTGAACGGCTGAGGGAGTTAGCATGGGACTGGCAAAACGCATCATTCCCTGCCTGGACGTGGACAAGGGCCGCGTAGTCAAGGGTGTGAACTTCGTGGATATCCGGGATGCCGGGGATCCGGTCGAGGTGGCCCGCCGATACAACGAGCAGGGTGCCGACGAAATCACCTTCCTTGATATCACGGCCAGCCATGAGAGCCGTGACACCACCTACGAGACGGTGGAGCGCATGGCTGCGGAAGTTTTTATCCCGCTGACCGTGGGTGGTGGCGTGCGTACCGTCGAGGATATCCGCAAGTTGCTCAATGCCGGCGCCGACAAGGTGTCCATCAACACTGCCGCAGTGTTCAATCCTGAGTTCGTGCGCGAAGCCGCTGAGCGGTTTGGCAGCCAGTGCATCGTCGTGGCCATCGATGCCAAGCGGGTCAGTGCCGAAGGCGAGGAACCGCGCTGGGAAATTTTCACCCACGGCGGCCGCAAGCCCACGGGCCTGGATGCGGTGGAATGGGCCAGAAAGATGGTCGAGATGGGCGCCGGTGAACTGCTACTGACCAGCATGGACCGGGACGGCACCAAGATCGGCTTCGACCTGGGCCTGACCCGCGCCATCAGCGATGCGGTGGCGGTGCCGGTGATCGCTTCAGGCGGTGTCGGAGAGCTTCAGCACCTGGCAGATGGTGTGACCAAAGGGGGCGCGGATGCGGTGTTGGCCGCCTCCATTTTCCACTTCGGGCAGCATACGATTCCCGAGGCGAAGGCGTTTATGAAGGCGCAGGGGATCGAAGTTCGGGATTAGGTAAGCCTGAAAATGGGGTCAGAAGAAGGCTTTCTTCAGACCCCAAGTTCGTCTACCCCAGGGGTCTGATGAAAGCTTTCATCTGACCCCATATTCACTGTCCTCCGGGGTCACATCCCCAAGGGTCTGATGAAAGCCTTCATCTGACCCCAGCTTAACCCTACCCGCATAAGCCGGCCGAATCGCCTGCTTCTCCCCCTCTGCAAACATCTCCCGGTTCCCGTTGCGCATGGCCCATAGCCCGCTCACGGTGGCGATAGCAATACCCTGCTCGTCCAGCAGCGGCAGATGCTTCTCCAGGTAATCCACGGTGACCTTGTGCGGATGGCCGATACCAACGGCGCTGCCATTCTCTTTGGCGCGCTTGATCAGCAGCTTGAATTGGCGATCGACAAACGCTTCGGTCTGCTCGTGGTCCAGGAACACATCCCGGGTCACGTTAGGTATCTGGTACGCGGTGGCAACATCACCGGCGACGGATGAGGCGATGGTGCGGCTGTCCACGAAGTACACCGGGTACTTGTCCAGCTCTTTCATCACCCAGTCCATTGCTTCCAGCTTTTGGGTCAACAGGCTGCCCATGTGGTTGTTGACGCCACTGACAAAGGGGATGGACTGCAGCGAGCGACGCAGGGTCTGGCTCAGGGTGTGTTCATCCATGTCTGGGGTGAGCCCGCCGGCGCCGAGGCTGAAATTCTGGGTGTTGGCCATGGGGGCATGCAGCATGATTTCCTTGTTCTGCCGGTGCGCCATTGTGGCCAGCTGTTCGGTGAAGCGCCGGTAGGGCAGGAAGGCGAGGGTCAGGGGCTGGTCCATGTTGACCAGCCGCCGACCTTCCTGAAGGTTGTGCCCCATATCATCAATAATGATGGCGATGGTGGGTGGCAGCTCCCGGGGAATCTCCTGCGCAGTTGCGCTTGTCGCGGCAAGGCTTGCAACTGCGAGGAACAGGTAACGAATCAGGCTCACTCGCCGCTTCCTTCCCCGGAGGTTTTACCCCTGCGGTTCAGAATGTTCATACCCTTCAGAAGGTTCAGCGCGGAGCGTAGCTGATAATCACGCTCGACCATGGAGACCGTGTCCGGCTCCTGCTCGCCTGAACGGTCCTGTTCCCTGGCCTTGCCTTTGTCCTCGTTCTGGCCTTCCAGGTGGCCGCTGAGGTCCGCTTCGGTAAAGAATGGCTGGCCGTCGAGTTCAGTCAGCTCCGCCGGCCGCACCACGATGTCCGGCTTGATGCCGGTGGCCTGGATGGAGCGGCCGTCCGGGGTGTAGTAGCGGGCAGTGGTCATCTTGATGGCGTGGGTTTCATCCAGGGGGATGACGGTCTGGACACTACCCTTGCCGAAGGATTGGGTGCCCATGATCACGGCCCGCTCGTGATCCTGAAGGGCGCCGGCCAGGATTTCGGACGCCGATGCGGAGCCGCCGTTGATCAGAACCACAATCGGCGTATTGGCCATGACGTCTCCGGACTTGGCGCTGAAGCGCAGCCGTGAACTCTGGATCCGGCCCTCGGTGTAGACGATAAGGCCGCCGTCGAGCAGGGCGTCGGCCGTTTCCACTGCGGCTTGCAGCACACCGCCCGGATTGTTGCGCAAGTCGATGACCAGGCCGTCGAGGTCGGCGCCGTGCTCGGTCTCGAGTTTCTTCAGGGCATCCTGGAACTGGCCGCCGGTGTCGGCCTGGAACTGGGTGATGCGAAGGTAACCGTAACCGTTATCCAGCATACGGGACTTCACGCTGGTGACCTTGATGATATCCCGGGTGACATCAATCTCGATCGGGGCGCTCTCGCCCTCGCGCATGATGGTAAGTGTCAGCACGGTGCCGGGCTTGCCACGCATCAGCTGCACCGCCTCTTCCAGGGACATGCCCTTGACCGGTTTCTCGTCCAGTTTGATGATCAGGTCACCGGCCTGAACGCCGGCTTTCTGGGCGGGGGTATCGTCGATGGGAGCGATGACTTTTACGAAGCCGTTTTCCATACCCACTTCAATGCCGAGGCCGCCGAATTCACCGGAGGTGCTTTCCTCCAGTTCTTCGTAATCCTTGGGGGCAAGGTAGGTGGAGTGCGGGTCGAGGTCGGACAGCATACCCTTGATGGCGCTTTCAAGCAGTTGCTGGTCGGAGACCTCCTCGACGTAGGCATCCTTGATGCGGCTGAACACTTCGGTGAATTTACGCAGGTCGTCCAGCGGGAGCTGTTTTTCCGGATCGGGCAGGGTGATTTCTACCTTTTCTCCATTCTGGATCCCTTCCAGCAACTCCTCGGACTGTGGATCCTGGGCAAAGGCCAGGCTCGATGCGGTCATGAAACAGGTAGCGAGCGTGAGTTTGCGTAAAACCCTTGGCGGAAGTGTACTTCTGACCCGTTTCATCAATATATCCCGTTTTGTTTCCACTAGTTGGACGTATTTCCCTGATTCACGACAGTATGGCGTCAGCTGCGCCGTTTGTCAGCCCTTGAGTGGGCGCACCGGAGCCTCAGTTTGCCAACCAGCGTTGCGGGTTATCCGGTTTGCCATTATGTCGGACTTCAAAGTACAGCGCGGGCGCGTCGGTACCGCCGGTCTGGCCCGCCACAGCAATGGTCTCGCCGGCCGCTACCCAGTCGCCCGGGCTGGTGAACAGGCTGCTGCTATGGCCGTAGAGTGTCATGTAGCCATCGCCATGATCAATGATGGTGATCAGGCCAAATCCCCGGAGCCAGTTGGCAAAAACCACCCGGCCGTAATGGATGGCCTTGACCTGCGCCTCTTCGCTGGTGCTGATGAGGAGGCCGTTGCGGCGAAGCTTGCCGTCGGCATAGCGGTCGCCATAGTTACTGATCACCTTGCCTTTGACCGGCCAGGGCAGCTTGTTCTTCAGTGACCGGAAGGGCTGGGATTCGTTGGGTGCGGGAATGCTGGCAATAGCCTGCTGGACCTCCTCGAGCAGCTTTTCCAGGCGTTTCCGGTCGGCTTCCAGTTCATCCCGTTCGCTGCGGCGGCTCTGGATTTCGGTTTTCAGTGCTGCCAGGGTCCGTTCCCGTTCCTTGCGGGAGGCCGACAGCTCTTGCTGACGCTTGCTGAGGGTGGCTTCGGTGTCGGTCAGTTCGGCCCGTGTCACGGCAACCCTGGCCTGGGTCTGCCTCAGCTCCCGGAGGCTTCTCTGGAAGGCTTCGAGCCGCTCAACCGTATTTCGGCTGAGATACTCGTAGTAGGTCATGGTCCGGGCCATCTGGTCCGGGTCGATCTCGTTGAGCAATACCTTTACGGCGGGAGCGTCCCCTTCCATCCAGGCGGAACGGATCTGTTGCTTCAGGCTTTCGCGCTGGCGCCCGAGGGTCTCCTTGAGGGAGGCTTCCTGCTGTTCCAGTTCCTGCAGCTGCCGTTGTTGCTGCTCGGCCTTCTCGCGCAGGCTCCGGCGTTCGCGGGTCAGTTCGCCGATGCGGCGCTCGGTGGCTGCCAGTTGTTGTTCCAGCTCGGAACGGTCTTCTTCGGCATCAGCCAGCCACTCGTCGATGTCCTCAATGCGTTCCTTGAGGTCCTCGATCTGTGCAGGGGTAACCTCCTGCTGTTGGGCCTGAACCGGCACTGCCCCCAGACCAAGACTGAGGGCGAGTGCCAGGGCGAGTAGCGGTTTCAAGGCCAAGGCGAGCCGGGTCAGTCCAGCTCGACCAGGCTGTGCCCGGTCATTTCCTCGGGCTTCTCCAGACCCATCAGGGTCAGCAGGGACGGAGCCACATCGCTGAGGCTGCCGTCGTCGTTGAGGTGGACTTTTCGGTGGCCGGTGTAGACCAGCGGCACCGGGCCGATGGTATGAGCCGTGTGGACCTGGCCGGAGTTCGGGTCGGTCATCTGCTCGCAATTGCCGTGGTCGGCGGTGATCAGTGCTTCGCCACCGACTTCGTCGAGCGCCTCAACGACCCGTTTGACGCACTGGTCCAGGCACTCGGCGGCCTTGATAGCGGCGTCGAGTTTGCCGGTATGGCCGACCATATCGCCATTGGCGTAGTTGCACACCACCAGGTCGTACTTGCCGCTTTTGATGGCTTCAACCAGCTTGTCGGTAACCTCAGGAGCGCTCATTTCCGGCTGGAGGTCGTAGGTGGCCACTTTCGGGGAGGGCACCAGGATGCGGTCCTCGCCCTCAAACGGAGTTTCCACGCCGCCGTTGAAGAAGAAGGTCACATGAGCGTACTTCTCGGTTTCGGCGATGCGCAGCTGGGTCTTGCCCTGCTTGGCCATGTATTCGCCCAGGCCGTTGGTCAGCTGCTCGGGGGGGTAGGCGCAGGAAGTCTTGATGTCTGCGGCGTACTCCGTAAGCATCACGAAATCAGCCAGCTCCGGGTGTTTGCGGCGCTCGAAGCCCTCGAACTCTTTGTCCACGAAGGTGCGGGTCATTTCCCGGGCGCGGTCGGCGCGGAAGTTCATGAAAAGAACCGTGTCGCCATCGTTGATGGTGCCGTCCGGTTCACCGGGAGCCTGGATATGGGTTGGCTTGACGAACTCATCATTCTCGCCCCGCTCGTAGGCCTGCGCCAGTGCTGTAACCGGATCGGTTGCGGTGAAATCGGCCTCACCCAGGGTCATGGCGTTGTAGGCCGCCTCGACACGATCCCAGCGGTTGTCCCGGTCCATGGCGAAATAACGCCCCACGATGGTTGCCACCCGGCCGACTCCCAGCTCCCTGAGCTTGGCGGCGGCCTTTTCCAGGGAAGGTTTGGCGCTCTGGGGCGGCATATCGCGGCCGTCCAGGAAAGCATGGATATAGACTTCTTTGGCGCCACGGCTGGCGGCGAGTTCAGCTGCCGCCAGGATGTGTTCCTCATGGCTGTGCACACCACCCGGAGACATCAGGCCCATCAGATGCACGGCGCGGCCATTACCTACTGCCTTGTCGATGGCGGCGCACAGGACTTCATTTTCCTGGAAGGTGCCGTCCTCGAGATCCTTGTCGATCCGGGTGAGGCTTTGGTAGACCACGCGACCGGCCCCGAGGTTCATGTGCCCGACCTCGGAATTACCCATCTGCCCCTTCGGCAGCCCCACGAACATGCCCGACGTGTTGATCAGCGTTTTGGGCTGGTTGGCCCACAACTGATCCCAGAAGGGGGTGTTGGCATTGCTGATGGCATTGTCTTCGGCGGGGTCACGGTAACCCCAGCCGTCCAGGATAATCAGTGCAGTCGGCTTGCGCGTCGCGGTCATCACATCATCCGGTTGGTTGGAAAACTTGATAAAAGAGAAGGTCAGATTGTAACCGTTTTCATTCGCGCAAGCCATGGAGAGGGGGCTGCCTTCTTTGCAGCAGGCTGGGTGTGTATAATCCCGCCAAACAAATTTTCAGGGTATTTTCATGGACCGCTTGTTCGAATTCGTTGTCAATCACTACATTCTGGTGTCGCTGTTTGTCGCCTTCCTGGTGGCGATCCTGATCCTGGAGGCTCGCCGTGGTGGTGCCAAGGTATCTGCCCAGGCGGCAGTCAACCTGATTAACAAGGACGAGGCCGTTGTGGTGGACATCCGTGACCGCAAGGAATTCGGCGAAGGCCGCATCACCGGCTCCGTCAATATTCCCCTGAACAGCCTGAAGAGCCGTGCCTCCGAGCTCAACAAGTTCAAAGACAAGCAGATCATTGTTGCCGACAAGATGGGCCAGCACTCCGCCATGGCGGTCAAGCAGCTCAACGCCGAGGGCTTCACCAACGTGGTGCGCCTCAACGGCGGTATCAGTGACTGGAAGGCCAGCAACCTCCCACTGGTGAAAAAGTAACAGCGCCCCGGGCCTTGATCTCGGGCCCGATCTGCCGCACTGTTTGACCTTCGCCGGAGCCGGCATGAGTTTAACAAGGGGTCAGAAGAAAGCCTTCTTCTGACCCCATTTTCAAAACAGACAATAACCGGGCCCAACGCCCACCAAGAGCACAAAGGACCGAACATGGCTGAGAATCAGCAAGCCGCAGGCAATGAAAACCAGAACCAACCCCAGTTTGCCCTTCAGCGTATCTATGTGAAGGATCTGTCGTTCGAGTCGCCGAACGCACCGCTGGTCTTCCAGGAACAGTGGAAGCCCCAGGTGAACCTGGACCTGAACACGTCCCATAACAAGGTGAGCGACAACCAGTACGAAGTGGTCCTGTCCCTGACCGTCACCACCAAGATCGGTGAGAAAGTCGCCTACATCGTGGAAATCCAGCAGGCCGGTGTGTTCCTGGTTCAGGGCATCGAAGGTGCTCAACTGGGCCAGATGCTCGGTGCCTACTGTCCGACCATCCTGTTCCCCTATGCCCGCGAGTCTATCGATAACGTGGTTGCCAAGGGTTCTTTCCCGGCTCTGATGCTGGCTCCGGTCAACTTCGACGCCATCTATGCCCAGGCGCTGAAGCGCAAGCAGGAAGAGGGTGCTGGCGAAGGGGCTGGGGAGCAGCAGGCTCACTAAGCGGGTTCATTGAAGATGGGGTCAGATGAACGTGTTCATCAGACCCCCGAGTTACCATCGAACCCCTGAGCCAAAGGTCAGCGCCGAACTCCGGGGTCAGATGAAAGCCTTCATCTGACCCCATCTTCATTTCCGTCAAACCCCGCCGCTAAACTCCAGCTGCCTCCAGGCTTCGTAAACCACCAGCGCCGCCGTATTCGACAGATTCAAACTCCGGCTCTCGGGCCGCATGGGCACCCTGATCCGGTGGGCTTCCGGCAGGCTTTCACGCACTTCCACTGGCAGGCCCCGGGTTTCCGGGCCGAACATCAGGTAGTCACCATCCTGGTAGCTCACTTCGTGATAGAACCGGCTGCCCTTGGTGGTCAGTCCGAACAGTCGTGAGGGTTGTTCGGTTTCCAGAAATGCCTGGTAGCTGGCATGCACCTTGACGGTGGCGTACTCGCTGTAATCCAGCCCGGCCCGCCGCATCTGTTTGTCTTCCAGGGTGAACCCCAGGGGCTCGATCAGATGCAGCTGGCAGCCGGTGTTGGCGCAGAGCCGGATGATGTTGCCGGTGTTGGGTGGAATCTCCGGCTCATACAGCACCACATGGAGCATCGGGCTTAGCGTTCCACCGCGAGGGCCACGCCCATGCCGCCGCCGATGCACAGGGTCGCCAGGCCCTTGTGGACATCACGGCGCACCATTTCATGCAGCAGGGAAACCAGGATGCGGCAGCCGGAGGCGCCAATGGGGTGGCCGATGGCAATGGCGCCGCCATTCACGTTTACCTTGTCAGTATCCCAACCCAGGTCCCGGTTGACAGAAATGGCCTGGGCGGCGAAGGCCTCGTTGGCCTCGACCAGGTCCAGGTCATCCACGCTCCAGCCGGCCAGTTTCAGGCAGCGCTGACTCGCTGGAATCGGGCCTGTACCCATGATGGTCGGTTCCACGCCGGCATTGGCGTGGGCTTTGATGGTGGCAATCGGGGTCAGGCCCAGCTCCTTCGCTTTCTCTGCGCTGCACACCATGACAGCCGCGGCGCCATCGTTCAGGGAGGAGGCGTTGCCGGCGCTGACTGTACCATCCTTCTTGAATGCCGGGCGGAGCTTGGACAGGCTTTCAGCGGTCACGCCATCCCGGGGGCCTTCGTCCTTGTCCACCACCAGAGGGTCCCCCTTCCTCTGGGGGATGGTGATCGGAACGATCTGACCGTCGAAGTAGCCGGCCTTCTGGGCGGCCACGGCTTTCTGCTGGGAAGCCGCTGCAAAGGCGTCCTGTTCCTCGCGGCTGATGCCGTATTTCTCGACGACATTCTCGGCGGTGATGCCCATGTGGTAATCGTTGAAGGCGTCCCACAGGCCATCCTTGATCATGGTGTCGATCATGGTCCAGTTGCCCATGCGTTGACCGTTACGGCTGTTGGGCAGTACATGGGGTGCCTGGCTCATGCTTTCCTGGCCGCCGGCAATCATCAGCTCGGCATCCCCGCAGCGGATGGCCTGGACGGCCATATGCACGGCCTTGAGTCCGGAGCCGCAGACCTTGTTGATGGTCATGGCTGGCACGGAAGCCGGGATGCCTGCATGGATTGCCGCCTGGCGCGCCGGATTCTGGCCACAGCCAGCGGTCAGTACCTGGCCAAGTACCACCTCGTTGACCTGGTCGCCGGCGACACCGGTTTCCTCGAGCAGGGCCTTGAGCACGGCAGTACCGAGCTGGTCAGCGCTCAGGGTGGACAGGCCTCTGCCAAAACTTCCGACGGCAGTCCGTTTGGCGGCAACAATGACGACATCACGCATGGAATCTCTCCGGTATCTACTGGCGCGGGACACCAGCCCCGCGCTCTGGGATGGAAAACTGCCGGCATTGTATCCGGAAAGCTATGACGGGCCAAAGTCCGGGCACCTCCAGGCGCTCGAACGGAGATTACATGTTCAGGCTGCGGCCGCCATCGACAGAGATGATCTGCCCGGTCACAAACGGGGCGTCACACATGAGGAAAATCACCATGCTGGCGATGTCGTCGGGATTGCCGGTGGTGGCCAGCGGGGTCTTCTCGACAATGGCCTTCTGGTAGCTCCGGTCGATAGCGCCGTCGTTTTCCGGCCAGAGAATCGCACCCGGCGACACCCCGTTGACCCGGACATTCGGGGCCAGGTCCTTGGCCCAGGATCGGGTCAGGGCCGCCAGACCGGCCTTGCTGGCGCAGTACAACGGGTGGTTGCTCAGGGGCTTCTCGCTGTAAATGTCGATCAGGTTGACGACGCTGCCGCGGGCGTTTTTCAGTGCGGTCAGGCAGGTCTGCAGCAGGAAAAAGGGCGCGCGCAGGTTGGTGTTCATGATCCGGTCCCAGTCTTCGTACATGGCCTCGCCATTGGGGGTGGGGTAGAACACCGACGCATTGTTGACCAGCCCATCCAGGCGCCCCCAGTGGGCGAGCGCCTCTTTGCCGAGACGGTGGACGTCGTCCATCCGGGTCAGGTCGGCTTGCAGGCAGATGGCCGAGCCGGGGCGTGCCTCGTTGAGATTCTCGGTCAGCGCCGTCGCCTGGGTTTGCCGGGTCCGGTAGTGAACTACCAGGTTCCAGCCTCGGTCATGCAGCATTTCGGCAGTGCGGGCCCCCAGGCGGTGGGCGGAACCGGTAACCAGTGCAACGGGCGCGTTGTCAGTCATGTCTGTCCTCAGCTGTTGAATGCGGGCAATGCCTGTTCTATACGCTTGAGCCGCTCTGCCCGGATTGCCTCACCCAGGGCCTTGCCCTTGAATCCCTGTGCCAGGAATTCCCTGGGATTGACGCCGGCGGCTGCCCGGGCGGCGATCTGCAGGGCCTGTACCCGGGCCCTGAGATCTTCGGGCAGGGCATAGTCCAGTACTTGCAACAGCGCCTCGAAACGCGCTCCCCGGCGCCAGAGGTCGGCATAGTCCAGCAGTTCGAGCAGCGCCGAAGCGGTTGGGTCTTCGTTTGAGGATAAATCAGCCAGCGCGGTTTTGAAATGGCAGGCCAGCCTGGCCAGATCCCGACAATCGTTGGGAGCTTTCATGGCTTCCGCGCGAGTGAGTGCCTGCTCCGAAGAGAGTGGCAAAAGGACGGCGGCAAAGCGTTGTTCGGTGCTGGTGTCTTGCCGGGCCACACTTCGAAGTGCGGACAGTGCTGTGGCCAGAGTTTCATCGTCAGCCAGTTCCGGGATCAGTATGGATAGGGCACGGCAGTCCCGGAGTACTTCGAAAAAGGTTCCGGGTTCCTGTTCGTGCAGGGCCCGCCGGACCTCCTGCCATACCCGCTCCGGTACCAGGTGGTCCACCTCGCCCTCGGCCACCATCTGGCGCATCAGTGCCATGGTCTCCGGATGCACCTCGAATCCCATGGGCTGGAAGCGGGCGGCAAAACGGGCGGTGCGTAGTATGCGCAACGGGTCTTCCGAAAATGCCAGTGAAACATGGCGCAGTTGCCGCGCTTGCAGATCTTCAAGGCCATGGAAGGGATCCACCAGTTCACCCCGCTCATCCCTCGCCATGGCGTTGATGGTCAGATCCCGGCGTTTGAGATCTTCCTCGAGGGTGACGTCGGGAGCGCTGTAGACACTGAAACCATGGTAGCCCCGGCCCTGCTTGCGCTCGGTGCGGGCCAGGGCATATTCCTCACGGGTTCGCGGATGCAGGAAAACCGGAAAGTCCGCACCCACCTGCTTGAAGCCCTTGGCCAGCATTTCGTCCGGGGTGGCGCCGACCACCACCCAGTCACGATCCTTGACGTCAATGCCCAGCAGTTCGTCACGGACAGCGCCGCCAACCAGGTAGGTTTGCATGGAAAAGCCCTTGGTTTTGGTTCGGGTGTTGGGGGATTATCCGGCGTGGGAGGATGGTAAGCAAATGGGGGGGGAGTGGACGTGAAAAAGGGGGTCAGATGAACGCCTTCATCAGACCCCGATCCGACTCAGGGGGTGGCGTCTGGCTCAGGGGTCTGAAGAACACCTTCTTCTGACCCCAGCTTTAGTCATGCACGGAGGTTGGCGTCCAAAACGGGATCAGATGAAGGCTTTCATCAGACCCCATGTCCAGGTCAGAACGCGCTGCCAATCTCGATAGCCGCACCCACATCCGCATCGCTGTAAAGCGCACCCAGATCCAGGCGTGCACCCAGAATGTTCAGGCCGAGGCCGGCGGTGAACTGGGTGGCTTCTTCGATGCCGTCATTGTTGTCGTTGCTGGCCAGATTGTGGCGCACGCCGACGCGCAGCTGGGCATAGCGCAAGGCATCAAACTCGGCGCCAAGGGCGAGCCACCGGGTGTCATCTTCAAAGCCAAAGGCTTCCTTTTTGGTAAGGTCCAGCTCTGCGGTCACCAGATGGTGCTCACTCTTGTGGGCAATGCCGGCGGTGACCCTGGGGTTGAGCTTCAGGGTGCGAACCTGTTCGCCCAACTCGGGCCGGCTGGCCGCGGAATCCAGCTCCATTGGGATCAGGTTCTTAATGGCCAGGCCTGCATTCCACTGGTGCTCGTCACCGAAGGCATAGGCGGTGCCGAGGTCCACATTGAAACCGCTCTTGTCAGTCTGGTACTGGTCGCCGTCGAACTCATCGTCTTCAAAGCCGGAGACGGTCTCGGTGTACTGGAACGTTCTCAGCTCCACATACTTGGGCGAGACGCCCAGCTGGAAACGATCACCGCTTTGCAGCTCGAAGGCACGGGCAAAGGCAATACCGACTTCACCCACTGCCGAGGCCAGGATCCGCCCCCGGGAGTCAAAGCGGATATCACCCTGGTCGTCGATCGCGGCACCATCGATGATGGCCTGCACGTTGGAGGGCGAGCCGGATTCTGCTGCGGTTGCGATATTGTCCAGCAGGCTGCGGTCACTGTCGGAAAGCTCGCCGCGCACGGTGGCAGTCAGGTTGGCGTTGGTGAATACGCCCACCGAAAGGCTTTGCCCGGGTACTGCGAGACCGAGCCCAAGGCCGGCATTGACCCTGACGGTGTCCTCGTCGAAGGCAACCAGACGGTCCCGGAGGTCCGCGGCGCTGCCGGCCAGATTATCGGCATTCTGGCCGCTCGGGTTGTTCTCGAACTCAGTGATGAGGCGGTTGAATTCGCTGATCACATCCTGAATATCATCGATCTGATCCACCGTCTCTTCTTCATCCGCTGCACGGGCGTTGACTGATGGCAACATCAGCCCGAAATCGTCTGACCAGTCGTGGTGATCCGCCGCCATCATCGCCGGGTTGGTCATGGCGGCATCGGCCGGGTGTGCGCTGGCGACACCGGTGCCGGCCATGCCAAACGAACGGGCGGACATGAACTGCTGGGGGCTTGCCAGGGCGGAGCTGGTGGCAATGGAGAGGCCAATGGCCACAGAGAGTCTGGTCAGACGGTTACTGCTCATTCGGATACCTGTCTAGCGTTATTTTGGAATGCAAATATTACGGAGCAGACAGGTTAGAGCAGGCGCCTTTCGGGAACATGACAGAAGTGGTAACAGATTGTTTTCGAAGTGTAAGTTGGGGGTGGAGGGGTGGTTGGCTCAGGGGTCTGAAGAAAACCTTCTTCTGACCCCGAGTTCGATCATGCCCCGGGGTGGTCATCCAGGACGGGGTCAGAAGAAGGTTTTCTTCAGACCCCAGCGGGGCAAGCGTTCATCAGACCCCCGGTTCCCTCATCAGGACTCGGCGGCTTCGGTCGCCGCCAGATCACGGATCTTGCCCACCATGGCCCGGAGGCCATTGCCGCGGGTGGGGGAGATGTGGCGGAACAGGTCCAGTTGTTCGAACAGTTCGTCGATATCGGTGGTCAGCAGCTCACGGGGGCTTTTGCCGTTCAGGGCCACCAGGATGATCGCCGCGAGACCGCGCACGATCATGGCGTCGGAATCGATCAGCAGGTAAAGCTTGCCGCTGGTTTCATCGTAGTGGTGGATCAGCCATACCTGGCTCTGGCAGCCGTGCACGTAGTTTTCCTCGGTACGGGCGTCATCCGGGAATGATGGCAGCTGCTTGCCCAGGTCAATGATATAGGCGTAGCGCTCTTCCCAGTCATCCAGGAATTCGAAGGCGTCCAGGACATCTTCAAGGGTGGTCCTGGTTCCGAGGGGGTTGTTCAGGAAGTCTTCTTTGGTGGCGGTCATGTGATTGCTGCTGTTTTCGGCGCTGGGTTTTAAGAAAATGGGGTCAGAAGAAGGCTTTCTTCAGACCCCGGTGGGGCTTCAGACCCCAGGGTCGGGTTCTAAAACGGGGTCAAATGAAAGCGTTCATCTGACCCCATGTTAGCGGTTTAAGCCCGGGCTTCACAGCATCCCCAGTTCCAGCTTGGCCTCGTCGGTCAGCATGTCGTTGTTCCAGGGCGGATCGAAGGTGAGTTCGACGGTCACCTTGTCCACGTTGGGAACATGCTCGACCTTGCGTTTGACGTCGTCACAGATCACCGGGCCCATGCCGCAGCCGGCAGCAGTGAGAGTCATCTTGATGTAGACGTGGTTGCCTTCCTCGGTGTCGTTCTCGATCTTGCACTCGTAGATCAGCCCGAGATCCACCACGTTTACGGGGATCTCCGGATCGTAGCAGTTGCGCAGGGCTTCCCAGACCTGATTCTCGTTGACGGTGCCGTCTTCCGGGGTCTCGAAGCTGCTTTCCAGCGGTTGCTTGCCCAGGGCATCGGCGTCGTGGCCCTCAATCCGGGCCAGGTTGCCGTTGACCGCCACCGTGAAGGTGCCGCCAAGGGACTGAGTGATGGTCACAAAGGTGTCCGCCGGAATCATGATTTCGGTTCCGGCAGGAACGAGGCGTGCTTCCACCTCGCGTTTGGTCAGGACCACTTCCCGTTCTTGCATGCCTGGTCTCGTAATGTGCTTTGGTTTGTTTAGGTTGGGGTCAGATGAAAGCGTTCATCTGACCCCGTCTTCACGTCTGCCCCGTTTTCACCGATCAGGCGACAGTAAAACTCTCTCCGCACCCACACTCCGCCGTGGCATTCGGGTTGCGGAACTTGAAGAGTGAATTCACGCCTTCGGTGACAAAATCGATCTCGATGCCGTTCACCATCGGCAGGTGTTCTTCTTTCACGAACACGTCCACGCCGTCGATGTGGAACACGCGGTCATCGGTTGCGGCTTCGTCCACCCACTGGGTCTCGTACTTGAAGCCGGAGCAGCCACTCTTCTTGATGGCCAGGCGAATACCCTTGGCATCCGGCTTCTTGTCGAGTTGCTTGCGTACGTGCCTGACCGCACTCGGGGTCATGGTCACGGTTACGTCACTCGGGGTGAAGACTTCGGCTGTCATGATTCCACCTCCATCAGGCAAACAGGCGCTGGATCTTCTGTAGGCCGGTGAACAGTTTGTCCACCTCGTCCAGCGTATTGTAGAACGCAAAGGAGGCCCGGGCTGTACCGGGTACTCCGTAGAAATCCATCAGCGGCATGGCACAGTGATGGCCGGTGCGGATGGCGATGCCCTGCTGATCCAGCAGCGTACCGATATCACTGGGGTGCAGGCCGGCGATTTTAAAGGACATGACCGGAACCTTGCTGGCGGCGGTACCGATGATCTCCATGCCCGGTACTGTCTCGACCAGCTGGTTTGCGCGCTCAAGCAGTGCCTTCTCGGCCGCTTCCATGGCGCCACGGCCGAGGCTCTCGAGGTAATCGATGGCTGCGCCAAGGCCAACTGCCTCGGCAATCGCCGGCGTGCCTGCCTCGAATTTGTAGGGCAACACGTTCCAGGTGGTGCGCTCGAACGACACCCGCTCGATCATTTCGCCGCCACCCTGGTACGGAGGCATTTCCTCCAGCAACTGCGCCTTGCCGTAAAGCACGCCGATACCGGTGGGGCCAAACAGCTTGTGGGACGAAAACACGTAGAAATCGCAGCCCAGCGCCTGCACATCCGGTTTGAAGTGCGGGACCGCCTGGGCGCCGTCAATCAGGGTCAGGATGCCGCGCTTCTTGGCCTGCTCGATCAGCGGTGCCACCGGGTTAACAGTACCCAGTACGTTGGAAACATGGGTGATGGCCAGGATCCGGGTGCGGTCGTTCAGCAGGCTGTTGAAGGAGTCCAGGTCCAGTTCGCCCTCGGGCGTGACCTGGATCGGCACCACTTTCGCGCCGGTACGTTCGGCGATCATCTGCCAGGGCACGATGTTGGCGTGGTGCTCCATGTGGCTGACCAGGATCTCGTCACCTGCTTTCAGGCGGGGAGCCAGGCCGTTGGCCACCAGGTTGATCGCTTCAGTGGTTCCGCGGGTCCAGATGATTTCCCGGGTGCTGGCGGCATTCACGAAATTGCGCACGGTCTCCCGCGCGCCTTCGAACGCCGCGGTGGCACGGTCACCCAGGGTGTGGGCGCCGCGGTGCACGTTGGAGTGCATTTCCCGGTAATAGCGGTCCATGGCATCGAGCACGGCGATCGGCTTCTGGGCCGAGGCGCCGTTGTCCAGGTACACGAGGGGCTTGCCGTTCACCTGCTGGGACAGGATCGGGAAATCACGTCGCACCGCTTCCACGTCGAACGCGGCGGCGCTGGCGCTGTTTGCCACGGACAGGTCAGTCATTACCGGTCACACCTCCTGGAAGGTCTGGTCAAAGAACTGGTTCAGCCGGGTGTGGGCGGTTTCACGCACTGTCTCCAGCGGAATCTGCTCAACCAGCTCGTTGATGAAAGCCATGGTCAGCAGCACATTGGCCTGGCGCCGACCGATGCCGCGGGACACCAGGTAGAACAGGGAGATCTCGTCCAGCTGGCCGATGGTGGCACCGTGGGCACACTTCACATCGTCGGCGTAGATTTCCAGCTCCGGCTTGGTGTCGATCTCTGCACCGTTGGACAGGAGCAGGTTCTTGTTGTTCATATCCGCATTGGACTTCTGGGCGTCCTGGTGGATATGAATCCGGCCGTTGAAAACTGCGTGGGACTGATCCGCTGCAATGTTGCGGTAGGTCTCCTCGCTGTTGCAGTGGGCGGCCACGTGCTCAATGGTGGTGTGGTTGTCAAAGTGCTGTTTGCCCTGGGTGACCACCACGCCGTTGAGCTTGCACTCGCCGCCTTCACCTTCCAGGCGAACCTGCAGGTCATGGCGGCGCAGCGGGCCACCGAAGCCGACTGTGTGGCTCTCGAAACGGGCGTTGCGCTGCTGTCGGACACCGGTAGCGCCAATGTGCTGCACGTTCTCGCCTTCCATGGTCAGGCGAACGTTGGTGATGTTGGCGCCGTCGCCCAGCTTGAACTCGGTGACGGTGTTGACCATGACCGGTTCGGAGCCGCTGGAGCGGTACTCCTCCACCAGGGTCGCCTGGCTGTGGCGGCCCGCGTCGACGAAAATGCGCGGGAAGGCGGAGCCACTGGCGTCAGCCGTGACTTCGTGGATCACAAACAGGGGCTGGTCGAGCACGGCGTCCGGCTTCAGGCGGATCAGCAGGCCGTCCTCAAAACGCGCGGCATTCAGGCGGGCCAGCTGCACGGCCTTGTCGTCCAGGGTGTTGTCCAGTTGCTCTGCCAGTTCAGCGGCTTCCTGGTCATCCAGGTCGCGGAAGCTGGCTACCCGAATGCCATCAACCTGGGGGAACTCGCTGGCTTCCGGCTGGATCACGCCGTTCAGGAACACGATCCGGTAGCCCGGTACCTCATGGCCACTAAGTTCTTTGCCCTGCGAGGACAGGCTGCTGGCCATGTCCTCGGTCAGCTTGAGATACTTGCTGGAGTATTTCCAGTTCTCGGTTTTCCGCGTCGGCAGCGGCATGTCCACCAGGGCGGTACCGCGCTGCTTGCGCAGCTCCAGTAGCGCCTCGGGCAGGGACTGGCCGGCCGATTCGAGGAACGCGGAGGAAAGGGTCGGTGCTGGTTTCATTCCGCGGCCTCCTTAGTTGGCAGCACTGTCGGCGGTTTCTTCATCCTTGATGCCGAGCCAGCCATAGCCTTTCTCTTCCAGTTCCAGGGCCAGTTCGCGGCCACCGGACTTGATGATCTTGCCACCGGCCAGGACATGGACATAGTCCGGCACGATGTGGTTCAGCAGGCGCTGGTAGTGGGTGACCATCAGGATGGCGCGGTCTGCGGAGCGCAGGGCGTTGACGCCATCGGACACCACCTTCAGGGCGTCGATGTCGAGGCCGGAGTCGGTCTCATCCAGGATGGCCAGCTTCGGCTGCAGCAGCAGGGCCTGCATGATCTCGTTGCGTTTCTTCTCACCACCCGAGAAACCTTCGTTGACACCACGCTTGAGGAAGGCTGGATCCAGGTCCACCTGTTTGGAGACTTCCTTCGCGAGTTTCATGAACTCGGCGGCGTTCATCTCTTCCTCGCCATGATGCGTGCGCATGGCGTTGACGGCCGTGCGCAGGAACTGCAGGTTGCTGACGCCGGGGATCTCCACCGGGTACTGGAACGCCAGGAAGATGCCTTCCCGGGCCCGTTCTTCGGTCTCCAGGTCCAGCAGGTTCTCGCCGTTGAGGGTGACTTCGCCCTCGGTGACTTCAAATGCTTCGTTGCCTGCCAGCACCTGGGACAGGGTACTCTTGCCCGAACCGTTCGGACCCATGATGGCGTGAACTTCCCCGGCCTTGATCTCCAGGTTGATGCCCTTGAGGATCTCTTTGCCCTCAACGGATGCGTGCAGGTTCTTGATGCTAAGCATTTGTTCGCTTCTCTCTATCTCTGAATCTGTATGAATGCGTTTCCAGTGAAGCTCGGCCGGATCAGCCCACGGAGCCTTCGAGGCTCACTTCCAGCAGCTTGCCGGCTTCCACGGCGAATTCCATCGGCAGCTCCTTGAATACTTCCTTGCAGAAGCCGTTCACAATCATGGAGACGGCCTGCTCCGGGTCGATACCACGCTGGCGGCAGAGGAACATCTGTTCGTCACTGACCTTGGAGGTGGTGGCCTCGTGCTCGACGATGGCGGATTTGTTCTTGCTCTCGATGTACGGGAAGGTGTGGGCGCCACAGCGGTCGCCGATCAGCAGCGAGTCACACTGGGTAAAGTTGCGCGCACCCTCCGCGCCCGGGCCGAATTTCACCAGGCCCCGATACGCGTTGGAGCTCTTGCCAGCAGAAATACCCTTGGAGATGATGGTGCTCCGGGTGTTCTTGCCCAGGTGGATCATCTTGGTACCGGTATCGGCCTGCTGGTAATTGTGGGTCAGCGCTACGGAGTAGAACTCGCCGACGCTGTTCTCGCCCCGCAGCACACAGCTCGGATACTTCCAGGTGACGGCGGAGCCGGTCTCCACCTGGGTCCAGGAGATCTTGGAATTCTTGCCGATACAGGCGCCGCGCTTGGTAACGAAGTTGTAGATGCCGCCCTTGCCGTTCTCGTCGCCCGGATACCAGTTCTGGACGGTGGAGTACTTGATCTGGGCGTCGTCCAGGGCTACCAGCTCAACCACGGCGGCGTGCAGCTGATTTTCATCCCGCATTGGTGCGGTGCAGCCTTCCAGGTAGCTTACATAGCTGCCTTCGTCGGCGATAATCAGGGTGCGCTCGAACTGGCCGGTATTGGCGGCGTTGATGCGGAAGTAGGTGGACAACTCCATCGGGCAGCGTACACCCTTCGGCACATACACGAAGGTGCCGTCGGAGAAGACCGCGGAGTTCAAGCCGGCAAAGAAGTTGTCGCCGTGGGGTACGACGGTGCCCAGGTATTTCTGCACCAGTTCAGGATAGTCCCGGACAGCCTCGGAAATGGAGCAGAAGATGACGCCGGCTTTGGCCAGCGGCTCTTTGAAGGTGGTGGCAACGGAGACGGAGTCAAATACCGCGTCGACCGCGACGCCAGCCAGCTTTTCGCGCTCGTGCAGGGGGATGCCCAGTTTTTCATAGGTTTTCAGAAGCTCCGGATCGACTTCGTCCAGGCTCTGGGGCATGTCTTCCTTGCGTTTGGGCGCGGAATAATAAGAAATCGAATTGTAGTCGATTTTCGGGTAACCGACGTGAGCCCAGTCCGGCTCGTCCATCTCGAGCCAGCGACGATAGGCTTTCAGGCGCCATTCGAGCATCCACTCCGGCTCTTTCTTGATGGCGGAAAGCCGGGCAATGACGTCTTCGTTCAGTCCGGGCTCGAACGTGTCGGCTTCGATTTCGGTCACAAAGCCGTGTTCGTATTCCCGTTTGATCAGCTCGTTCACCTCTTTGTCGGTGGTCGCCATGATCGTCGCTCCGTAATTCTCTCATCGCGGGCTCTTGGCCCTTGGTGTCACCGGCAGCCGTTTGGTTGGGCTGGCGGGCGGATATATTCAGTCTAGTTGGGTGTTGCAGTGGTCGCTCACTCCGTGAGTACGCCCTGCAATCGGTTTTTGGATGACGGATTTCTGGTGCCCGGGTCGTTGAATTGGGCGGAATCCGTTCTTTCTGGCGAGCGATTATACAATACCAGAGTAAAATAGTCAGGTATTAAATCGAGCGTGTAGGGATTATACCTTAATCGGCCTTTGGGGCACTAAGGTAGCGGCAATCGGGGGGATAGGTTTTACCCGCAGGACTGCAAGGATAGGGGGTGGCCTCCGGGCGAGCCTGCCTCCCAAAACACGCCGTGAACCCCCTACGGGTCCGGCCTGCAATCGCAGATTGCAGTCGTTCGCCGGCGCATGAAGCTCCGCTTCATAAACGCTTGTCTCACCCATGGGGGCTCGGCATTGCCATCCATGGCAATGCACGGTTTTGGGAGGCAGGCTCGCCCGGAGGCTTCGGCTAATTGCTATTCGCCGGCGGGCAGGATTCGCGTGAGGTAGCTGTAATCCAGAGATTCCGGGAGCTGGCTCGGCTTGGGAATTCTGACCACATGTCCGCTGCCCGGGGCATATCCCATGGCCTCGCCGTTCCGGTTTTCCATGCTTTCCACACTGAACCGCAGGTTACCCGCCGGTGTGATCAGTTCCAGCGGGTCGCCGGGGGCGAACTTGTTTTTGACGTCGATGGTCAGCCATCGGTCATCCGCATCAGCAACAGTCCCTACTACCTGCTGGGTGCCCAGGAAGGAAGAGCCCTGTTCGTAGGTCTGGTATTCCTGGGGCAGGTGGCGGCGGAGGAAGCCTTCGGTGTAGCCGCGATTGGACAGGGCTTCTAGTTCGTCCATCAGGCCCATGTCGAAGCCTTTGCCGGCGACGGCGTCGTCGATGGCTTGGCGGTAGACCTGGGTGGTGCGGGCGACGTAGTAGGTGCTCTTGGTGCGGCCTTCGATTTTCAGGGAGTGGACGCCCATTTTGACCAGTTCCGCCACGTGCTGGACGGCACGGAGGTCTTTGGAGTTCATGATGTAGGTGCCGTGTTCATCCTCGTAGGCGGGAATGAAGCCGCCGGGGCGGTTGGGCTCTTCCAGGAGGATTTCCCGGGGTTCCACTTCCTGCACGTCGTCCCCGGAGGAGGTGGCGATCAGGTCGCCGGTCTGGTCGTGGCTGTGTTGGACTTCTTTGTAATTCCAGCGACATGCGTTGGTGCAGGCGCCCTGGTTGGCGTCCCGGTGGTTCATGTAGCCGGACAGCAGGCAGCGGCCGGAGTAGGCCATGCACAGGGCGCCGTGGACGAAGACTTCCAGTTCCATGTCGGGAACCCGCTCGCGGATCTCGCGGATTTCGTTCAGGGCCAGTTCCCGGGACAGGATGACGCGGCTAATGCCCTGGCGGCGCCAGAATTCGACGGTGGCCCAGTTGACGGCGTTGGCCTGCACGGAGAGGTGGATCGGCTGATCCGGCCATTTTTCCCGGACCAGCATAATCAGGCCGGGGTCGGACATGATCAGGGCGTCCGGGCCCAGTTCGATCACCGGAGCCAGGTCCTTGAGGTAGCTGCGCACCTTGTTGTTGTGGGGCGCAATGTTGGAGACCAGGTAGAACTGTTTTCCCAGTTCGTGGGCACGGTTGATGCCGGCGCCCAGGGCTGCAACGTCCTTGAAACTGTTATTCCTTACTCTCAGGGAGTAGCGTGGCTGGCCCGCGTAGACCGCGTCGGCGCCATAGGCAAAGGCGGTTTCGAGGTGTTCGGGGGTGCCCGCCGGGGCAAGCAGTTCCGGGGTGGTCATGGCAAAACTCCGGGTATTCTCGGTGCGGGGCGGGGGTACAGTCCCGCCATGGTGACATTACAAGGGCGTGCAGTTTGCCGGAAAGCGTGAGGGCGGGCTTTGATCTCGCTCAAAGGTCTTATTGATTGTTTTCGGCTAACATGTGTACGCTAACCTGCTTGGCAGATAAGGCCAGATAGAATACAGGAGGAATCGTTCATGGCATCAGAGCCTCTGAGGCCGGAGGTTGCGCGGGCGTCGCTGAGTGCCCGTGTGAGTTCACTGATCACCGTGCAGCTTGCCCGTGGCAAGGTCGGGGTGGAGGTTGTGGCTTCCCAGTTGCACATGAGCCGTTACACCCTGCACAAGAAGCTGAAGCGAGAAGGATTGACCTTTGCCAGCTTGCTGGAGGACGTTCGCCGTAAGCAGGCGCTTACCTACATGCAGGACAAAACCAAGCCGCTGGTGGAAATCGCCGAGCAGCTTGGGTTCTCGGAGTTGAGTGCATTCAGCCGGGCGTTCAAGCGCTGGATGGGCACTTCCCCGGCTGAATACCGTTCCCTCAGACTTTCTTGAAGATCAGGGTGGCGTTGGTGCCACCGAAGCCGAAGCTGTTACTCATTACCAGGTCCAGCTTCTGATTGTCCATGCGCTCACGGACAATCGGGTAGCCCCCGGCACCTTCATCCAGGTTCTGGATGTTGGCGGACGGTGCGATGAAGCCTTCCCGCAGCATGATCAGGCTGTAGATGGCTTCGTGCACGCCGGCCGCGCCCAGGGCGTGGCCGCACAGCGGCTTGGTTGAGCTCAGCGGCGGGATCTTGTCGCCGAAGGTTTCCTTCAGTGCTTTCAGCTCGGTGATGTCACCGGCCGGCGTGCTGGTGCCGTGGGTGTTCACGTAGCTGATTTCGCCATCCAGATTCTTCATGGCCTGCTTCATGCAGCGTACGGCGCCTTCACCGCTGGGGGCGACCATGTCTGCGCCGTCGGAGGTGGCTCCGAAGCCGACCAGTTCGGCCAGGATATTGGCGCCACGGGCTTCGGCATGCTCCAGTGCTTCCAGGGCCAGGACACCGCCACCGCCAGAGATAACGAAACCATCGCGGTCGGCGTCGTAGGTACGGGAGGCCAGTTCCGGGGTGTCGTTGTACTTGGTGGACAGGGCGCCCATGGCATCAAACAGCAGGCTCAGGGTCCAGTGGATGTCCTCGCCGCCGCCGGCAAACATGACATCCTGGCGGCCCAGGGCGATCAGGTCGGCGGCGTGGCCGATGGCGTGGGCGCTGGTGGCACAGGCGGAGGTGATGCCGTAGTTGATACCGCGGATGCCGAATCCGGTAGCCATGGAGGCGTTGATGGCGCTGCCCATGGTGCGGGGCACCCGGTAAGGGCCGACCCGGCGGATGCCCTTCTCGCGATGGGTGTCGATGGAATCCAGCAGTTCCACCGTGGAGGCACCGCCCTGGCCGAAAATGATGCCAGTGGTGTCGGCCTTGATGTGCTCATCAGTGAGGCCCGACTGCTCGATAGCTTCGCGCATGGCCAGGTAGGTGTATCCGGAAGCCGGGCACATGAAGCGCCAGAGCTTGCGGTCGATCAGCTCGGGCAGGTTCAGGTCAATCTGGCCACACACGTGACTGCGCAGGCCGTTGTCCTTTGCTTCCTGGCTGAAACCAATCCCCGGCTTTGAGTCGCGGAGGGACTGGGCTACTTCTTTCTGGTTGGTTCCCAGGCTGGAGACAATCCCCATGCCGGTGATTACAACGCGACGCATCCTGTTAACTCCTAAAAATCATCGGTCGAGGTGAACATGCCAACCCGGAGGTCCTTGGCGGTGTAGATTTCCCGGCCATCCACTTCCATCCGGCCATCGGCAATCGCCATGGTCAGCTTGCGCCGGATCACGCGCTTGAGATCCAGGCGGTAGGTTACCTTCTTGGCAGTGGGTAGCACCTGGCCGGTAAATTTCACTTCACCGGAACCGAGCGCACGTCCCTTGCCTTCGCCGCCACCCCAGGCCAGGAAAAATCCGACCAGTTGCCACATGGCATCCAGGCCCAGGCAGCCGGGCATAACGGGATCATCAACAAAGTGAACCTTGAAGAACCAGAGGTCCGGGTTGATGTCCAGTTCGGCCACGATGCTCCCCTTGCCATACAGGCCATCGTCGTCTGCGATGTGAGTGATGCGGTCGAACATCAGCATCTGGTCAATAGGCAGGCGCATGTTGCCGGGGAACAGCTCGCCGTGGCCACACTTGATCAGGTCTTCTTTGTCAAAATGATCCGGGTTCATAGTGCCAGTGTCTCAGTTACAAAATGATTTACTCATACTTTAGCGCCTATTCGGGCCGGTGCTATTGACCTTTAGTGGATGATTACCGGTTGATTGTCTGAATTCGGGGTTCCGGATCCCCTGAAACGGGTCAATTGACAGTCATCAAAGACCCCGTACCCGGCCTTTGCTAGCCTGACCCGAACCTGAACCTGGAATCGTCATTAAACGGGATTCCCCGGAGGTGTCTATGAATGGCGAAGAACTGGCAATTGAGGGCGATCTGGCGCTGCGGGGTGACCGGGTCGAGATTCAACTGGAGCGGCAGATTGATCATTCGCCGGCGCGGGTGTGGGCGATGTTAACCGATTCCGTGCATCTGGCCAGCTGGCTTGCCCCGGGCGTCATCGAGCAGCGGCCCGGTGGCAGGGTGCAGCTGGAGTTCGGCAACAGCGGAACACCCATCGACTGCTACATCCGGGCGTGCGAGCCGCCGCGTTTGCTGGCCTACTCCTGGAGTGCCGGTGATGACCCGGAGCGACCGCTGACCTGGGAGCTCGACGCGCTCGGGGATTCCGGCGAGGCAACCCGGCTCCGTCTGACTCTGTCCCTACCCAACGATGAGCTGGTGCCCATTGCCTGCGCTGGCTGGGATGCCCATCTGGAAATGCTGATGGCCGCCCTTGAGGGTATAAGCATTCACTTTCCCGCTGACCGGTTCCGGCTGGCCCGTGCGGTCTTCTCCGAGTTGGCAAAAGAAAAGCTGGCTGCCTGAGTGGCAGCCAGCTTACCTGCTCCCTTCCTGACTTACCCTTCCTTTCCGTCCGGCCGTGGTGACGCCAATACCCCGGTGTAGCGGATCAGGAACAGTCCGAATGCGACGAACCACAACACGGTGCTGCTGCCGATGCCCGGGTGCCAGGGAATGATGTCAAGGGCCGTGAGCACTCTGATCAGCGCCGCCAGATGAATGGCAATGAAGGCCAGCACCATGCCTCGAGGCAGTACGAGCGGGCGGCCGGTGTGGCCCAGGGAAACCCGGGCGATCACGCCAAGGATCAGGCAGCTGACAGCCCCGGTACCGGCGGCGTGGCTCCAGGCATTGGACGGCCACCCGGCCAGCAGGGTGCCGGCCAGCAGTGCCAGTGCTACCGGAACCCAGAGAATGGACAGATGCAGGATCCACAACAGCGGTTCCTCTCGGACCAGCCAGCCCTTCCAGCCGGCCAGCCGGACCAGCATCAGGGTTGCGGCGACGATGGCGAGTAATCCGCTTATGGTTTGCCAGCCGGTGACCAAAGAAGCCATCAGCAGGATCATGGAGAACAGAGTGGCCATGTCCAGGGCAGGCACCATACGGATGCCTGAAGCATCGAGGCCGTGCTGGCGCAACCAGCCACTGGAAAAGGCCGGCGTGATGCGCCCGCCGATGATGCTGATCAGTGCCATGGCCATGATCAGGGCGCCGTAGCTGTAGGTCATGTCCAGACGCAGCACGAACCCGATCTGCATCAGCCAGAGCAGGCCCAGCACCACCAGGATCATCAGCTGCCGCTTCTGCCGGGCATGCCAGACGCGCCAACCGGCATCAATCATGACCAGGGGCAGGAAAGCCAGGTTGACGGTGTGGACCAGCCAGTCCGGCAGACCGGCACCGAAGGCCAGAACCAGTCGGCCTGCCAGCCAGACGCCCCAGAGCGCTACCAGCCTGACCCCGTGGGTCCGGTTGGTACCGGTCCAGACGCAAACCGCGGTCAGCAAAAAGCCGGCGACGGCCGCGCTCAGGAACCCGAACAGCATTTCGTGCTGGTGCCAGAACAAGCCGGGCATGGCCAGGGGCAGATTCAGCACGCCGGTTACCTGCATCACCCACACCGGCACCACCACCAGCGCCAATACGGTCATGGACAGGAAGAAGATGCGAAACGGATAGCTGAACAGCTGACGGATGCTGGCCGCATCCTTGGTCGCCGAGGTCGGGATTGCCTGCATAGCGGGCCTCCATAATACATATATTTGTGTTATATGTTATTCCTTCGTGCTGGAGATGACCATACCCCCAACCGGGTATCTTTGCGTACAATGCCTCTATCACATTGATTCAGAATGGAAGTCTTATGAGTGCCTACCTGATTTTGAAACACCTGCACATGACGACAGCGTATATCACGGTGGTGCTGTTTGCCCTGAGGTTGCTGATGGATGCCGTCGGTCGGCCGGAATGGCGGCGCACGCCGCTGCGCTGGATTCCCCACGCCAACGACACCATCCTGCTGGTAGCGGCCATCAGCCTGCTGTTCGTGACACCCTGGATGCCCTTTGTCCACGGCTGGCTGACGGCCAAGATCTTCCTGCTGGTTGGCTACATCGTCGCTGGTCTGTTTGCGCTGAAAACCACCCTCGGCACCCCGACCCGGGTCTTCGCCGCCGTTCTGGCGTTTATCCAGATCGGCGCCATTTTCCATCTGGCCATGACCAAGCCGGTATTTGGCTGATCAGCGCCGCTCCGAGATCGTCCGGGTCAGCTCCTGCAATTGCGCCTGCACTGACTGGAGCTGACGGGCGATTTCATCCCGTTCATCGTGGGCTTTCTGGGCCTGCTTGGCGTTCTGCTCCTCTCCCATTACTTCCAGAATGGCGCCGATCATCATGTTCAGGAACACAAAGGCGGTCAGGAAGATGAAGGTGAGGTAGTACAGCCAGCTGAGCGGGTACTGCTCCATGGTGGCGTACATCACATCGGTCCAGTCCTCGAACGTCGCGACCCGGAACAGGGTGAGCATGGCAATGGCGACATCGCCCCACAGCTCCTTGTCGACATCCGCAAAGAACAGCGCGCCCATGGCCGCATAGATGTAGAAGATGATGAACATCAGAAGGGCGATGTAGCCCATGCGGGGGATGGCCTTAAGGAGGGAGTTGATCAGGAACCGGAGCTCCGGCACCACGGAGACCAGGCGCAGGACCCGGAATACCCTGAGCAGTCGACCCAGCAGTACGGCCTCGGAGTTGTCCAGCGGGATCAGACTGCCTATCACCACGATGGTGTCAAACAGGTTCCAGCCGTCCAGCAGGAACCGCCGTTTAACCGGGCAGGCGGCAAACCGGAACAGGATCTCGATCAGGAAGAACACGGTGATGGCGTTGTCCATCACGGTCAGGCTCTGCTCCACCAGCGGTGGCAGATCGTAGGTCTTGGCGCCGATGGTCAGGGCCGACAGGATGATGATGGCAATGACCGCGCCCTGAAAGATCTTGCTCGATTCTATCCGGCGCAGGGTGTTGAAACCGGCAACAGGACTCAGTTCCGGGGACATGCTGGAGCTCCGCGTAAAGAAAACCGGCGCCAATTCTAATGGCTGGCGGGGGTTGGGGGTAGGGTATTTACCCTGATGTCACGATTGGCTCAGGCCTGGCCGAGGATGATCCGCCATTCCGATTCGCTCACCGGCATCACCGATAACCGGCTTCCTTTGCGCACCAGGGGCAGATTCTCGAGACCCGGGAGGGTCCTGAGTTCGTCGAGCGGGATCAGCCGGGGCAGTGTGCGGACAAACTTCAGGTCCACCGCATCCCAGCGAGGCTTGTCCGGAGCGCTCTTCGGATCGTGATAGTCAGAGGAGTCGTCGAACTGGGTCGGGTCCGGATAGGCGCTTCTGACCACCTCCACAATCCCGGCAACACCGATGTGTTTGCAGCTGGAGTGGTAGATGAAGACCTCATCCCCTTTGCTCATCTCTCTCAGGAAGTTTCTGGCCTGGTAGTTGCGCACACCGTCCCAGGGGATGGATTGTTCGGGTGTCCGGGCAAAATCCTCGATGCCGCATTCGGAAGGCTCTGTCTTGACCAGCCACTTTGCCATGATGTCCTCACTTGGTTAGCGCACCCAGTATACCAGCAAAAAAAAAGCCCCCGGAGGCCGGGGGCGCAGTATTGCAACCGAGGCTTGCCGGAGAGAATCCGGGTCACTCCCGTTTCGGCGGCGTCTTGCCGACGGGTGGTTGATGGTGCGGGCGATTCAGAGGGTAGAACAGGTGCGGTGTTGCCAGTTCCGGCAGGTCGGTCCGTTCCTCATGGGCAGCCCATTCCTCCCGCTCCGCGGTCCGGATGGCGTAGTGCATCCAGACCAAGGCGGCAGCCACGATCACGAACATCAGCATGAAGCAGCTCTGCCAGATGCCGGTGATGTCATTCAGGGCACCGAAGGCCAGGGGCAGGATAAAGCCGCCAAGGCCCCCGATCATGCCCACAACACCTCCCACAGCGCCGACATGCATCGGGTAGTACACCGGAATGTGCTTGTACACCGCTGCTTTGCCCAGGGACATGAAGAAGCCGAGGGTGAAGATCAACACCACGAACATCGGCAGGCTCATGTCCAGGGTGAAACGGATGTCGCCCTCGATGCCGTGCACGACGTAGTCTGTGGGCGGGTAGCTGAGCAGGAAGGTACAGACAACCGAGGCACCGAATGTCCAGTACATGACCCGCCGGGCACCGAACCGGTCAGACAGCCAGCCGCCCAGGATCCGGAACAATGACGCGGGGATGGTATAGAGCGCCGCAATCATGCCGGCTGTTTTGATGTCCAGCCCGTACACGCCAATCAAAAAGTGCGGTAGCCACAGGGCCAGGGCCACGAAGGCACCAAACACGAAAAAATAGTAGAGGGCAAAGCGCCAGACCCGCAGCTCCCGGAGCGGCTCCATCTGTTCCATGAAGGTTTTGGCCTTCTCGCCGCCGCGCTCCGCGGCAAGCGGATCTTCCCTGGCCAGGATTATGAACACAACGCCCATGATGGCCAGCACCGTGGCATAGATCTGGGCGGTCTGTTCCCAACCGAAGGCCACCAACAGGAACGGAGCGCCGAAGTTGGTCACCGCAGAACCCACATTACCCGCACCGAAGATGCCCAGCGCGGTGCCCTGGCGCTCCTTCTCGAACCAGGCAGCGGTGTAGGCCACCCCGACAATGAACGAGCCACCGGCCAGGCCAACCCCCAGAGCCCCAACCAGCAGCATGGGGTAAGTAGTGGCGAAGGTGAGCAGGTACACGCAGGCGGCAGTAGTGAGCATCAGGATGCCGAACACCCAGCGCCCGCCGTAACGGTCGGTCCAGATGCCCAGGAATAAGCGGCTGATGGAACCGGTCAGGATCGGGGTGGCCATCAGCAGTCCGAGCTGGGTATCCGATAACCCCAGGTCTTCGGCAATCCGGATCCCGATGATGGAAAAGATGGTCCACACCGCAAAGCACAGGGTGAACGAGAAGGTCGATAAACCCAACGCCCGGTATTGCTGTGGTCGTGTCGGAGTAGTGGTCATTGCTGCCCTCCATTCCAGCATTCGATGATGTTTTAACCATACCAAATACGGGGTTTTTTGATGCGGGGCATTGGAGGTACCTCCACATGGATGCAGCGGTGGTAGGAAAGTGACGGCTTTGGCCGGTAAGGGGATAGGTACTTGATTTCTCTCGTGGGGTAGGCGCCAGAAGCGTTGATTTACGTCAATTATGGGGGGTGGCGGAATGTGGGCTAATGGCTGACAGATATCAATTGATCCCCCCTCTTGAGGGGCGGATACCTGCCTTCGGAGAAGCCCATGAAAATCATGATTGCCTACGATGGTTCGCGCAATGCCAGGTTGGCACTGGCTCAGACCATCACCATGTTTCGCGACCTGAAACCGCAGCTGACCCTGGTGGCCGTGGCGGAAAACCCCCGGGATATCACCTCGGGTAATGAGGATCTGTTCCAGCAGGAAGTCACCGAGCTGAAAGATTACCTGAACGAGGCCATGGAGGTGTGCCAGAACGAGGACGTGGCTGCCGAAACCATGCTGCTCGAGGGCGATCCTCGCAAGATGCTCCTGTATGCCGCCGAGAAAAAGATCCACCCGGAGATGCTGGTGATTGCCCGCCACAGCCATGAACCGGACGGTGGGTTCATCGCCCGCTCGCTCACCTATTTCGTGGACGAACTGGATTACATGACTTTCGGCAGCGTGAGTTCGTTCCTTGCCCGCCGGATCCAGTGCCCACTCCTGATCCTGCCCAGCCGCTGAACCGGCCAGTACCGAGATTCTGATTGATAGCCCAAGGAGGCTGAAATGAAAGTCGCAGACGTCTTCCGCTTCAGGAACGCCGAGATCAAGGCGCTGCACCTGACCTGGATTGCATTCTTTATAACCTTTTACGTGTGGTTCAACATGGCGCCGCTGGCGTCCAGCATGCTCAAGAGTGTGGACTGGCTGACCACCGATGACCTCCGTCTCTTTGCCATCTGCAACGTGGCGTTGACGATTCCGGCCCGCATTGTGGTGGGCATGGCCCTGGACCGGTTCGGTCCCCGCCGGGTGTTCTCGGTACTCATGGTGCTGATGTCCATCCCGGCACTGTTTTTCGCTTTCGGTAACACCATGACCCAGTTGCTGGTCAGCCGCCTGGTGCTCAGCTCCATCGGTGCCAGCTTCGTGGTCGGCATCCACATGACTGCCATGTGGTTCAAGCCCAAGGACATCGGCTTTGCGGAAGGCTTCTATGCCGGTTGGGGTAACTTCGGTTCCGCCGCGGCCGCCATCTCCCTGCCCACCATCGCCCTGCATATGTACGGCGGTGAAGACGGCTGGCGCTGGGCCATTGCCCAGAGCGCCATTGTCATGGCGGCCTATGGCGTCTACTACTGGTTCGCCATCACTGACGGCCCTGTCGGCACCGTTCACCGCAAGCCCCGCAAGGCGGTGGCCCTGGAGGTGAGCACCTGGGGTGACATGGTCAAACTGATTCTCTGGACCATTCCCCTTGTGGGCGTGCTGGCCATCCTGGTCTGGCGCATCCAGAACATGGGCTACCTCAGCACCACCGGTGCTGCCATTTGCTATGCAGTCATTTTTGCCATCGTCTGCTACCAGATTATCCAGATCCTGCGAGTCAACGTGCCTATCCTGAAAAAGGGTGTCCCGGAGGATGACAAATACCCGTTCAACAGCGTTGCGGCCCTGAACAGCACCTACTTCGCTAACTTCGGTGCCGAGCTGGCCGTAGTCTCCATGCTGCCCATGTTCTTCGAGGAAACCTGGAGCCTGAGTGCCACCGCGGCCGGACTGATTGCCGCCTCCTTTGCCTTCGTGAACCTGGTGGCCCGGCCCATGGGTGGCCTGGTCTCGGACCGTATGGGTAACCGCCGCTTCGTGATGCTCAGCTACATGTTCGGTATTGCAGTCGGCTTCGCCATGATGGGCCTGATGAACTCCAGCTGGCCGCTGATCATTGCCGTCGGTATTACCGTGTTCACTTCTTTCTTCGTGCAGGGTGCCGAGGGCGCCACCTTCGGCATCATTCCCTCCATCAAGCGCCGGCTTACCGGCCAGATCTCCGGTATGGCGGGGGCCTACGGTAACGTCGGGGCGGTGGTGTACCTGACCATCTTCACCTTCGTCACCCCGACCCAGTTCTTCTACATTATTGCCGCCGGCGCCTTCATCAGCTGGGTGCTGTGCGTGATGTGGCTGAAGGAGCCGGAGAGCGGTTTCTCTGATGAGTACCACGTCTCCTCCGTGGACCGCCAGATCGAGGAAGAGGAGCGTCTGCGCCAGGCTGCTGCCAGCACCAGCTGAGGTCAGCTCCTCCAGAAAGCCCGCCGGGAGTAATCCCGGCGGGCTTTTTTTGTTTTTAGGCAGGCGGGGCGTAATCGGGCTCAAAAAACGGTCCAATTGCTCGGGCAGGATGAAATGACCCTGCCCCGGAGAAGTGTCAGCTGAACATGACCGGGGAGGACAATGGCCATGGAAAAGGAGGATCTTGAAGCCGCTGACCGGTTTGAAACGGTCGCGGAAACCTATGAACAGCTGCTGGTGCCGGCTTTGTTCGGTCAATGGGCAGCAGCGGTAGCGAATTCAGCGTCGGTCCGGGAAGGACAGCGGGTGCTGGATGTTGCCTGCGGCACGGGCGTCCTTGCCCGGACCTTGGCAATGCGGGTTGGTCCGGAGGGTATTGTTGCCGCACTGGATATCAACCCGGCGATGCTGGCGGTCGCACGGAAAAAGGGAGCTCAAGCTATCGAATGGCGTGAAGGGCCGGCAGAGCAGTTGCCTTATGGAGACGCGCAGTTTGACGCTGTTGTAAGCCAGTTTGGGCTCATGCTGTTCCCGAGCCCCGAGCGTGCGCTGCAGGAAATGATGCGGGTCCTGGTTCCCGGTGGGCGGCTGGCAGTGGCGGTGTTCGATTCGCTCGATACCCTGCCGGCCTATGCGGCGTTGGCGGACATTTACGCACGTGTTGTCGCCGAGGAGGTCGGACAGGCCCTGCGCAGCCCATTCAGCCTGGGCGATGTCGATGTGCTGGCATCGTGTTTCGCCGATGCGGGGATCGCTGATGTGGTGATAACGAGTTCGGAGGGCACGGCCCGTTTTCCGGATGTGGGCACGATGGTTGCGGCTGATGTGAGGGGTTGGTTTCCTTTCGCACAGATCCGGCTGGACGAACAGACCGTTGACGTTGTGACCCGGGAGGCCGAGGAAGCGTTGGCGCCGTTTACCGGGCCCGATGGCACCGTGGAATTCCCGTTGCCGGTTCATATCGCTTCAGCAGTGAGGGCTTGAAGCCGTCCGGTTCGGAAAGGGAGTGGGCTGAGAGGCAGAAAAGCACCGGCCTCCACACAGGAGGCCGGTTGGGGCAGGGCGTTGCTGTCCTGTTCTAGGGGTTCTTGATGTACGCGTTCTTGCGCAGGTAGAACCACCAGTTAACCACCAGGCACACCGCATAGAACACCGCGAAGCCGTACATGGCCACCTCCGGGGTGCCGGCCTGGATTTCCTGGCCCATCACCCGGGGGGCGATGAAAGCGCCGTAGGCAGCGACGGCGGAGGTCCAGCCCAGGACCGGGCCCTTCTGCTGCTGGTCGAAAATGAACCCGATGCTGCGGAAGGTGGAGCCGTTACCAATACCGCTTGCGGCAAACATGACGATGAACAGGATCAGGAACAGGGCGAAGTAGCTGTTCGGATCTGTGGAGTTGTAGGCCAGCATCATCACGTAACCGGTTGCCACGGAAGCGACCACCATAACCACGGAGATGATCTGGGTCACGATGGAGCCACCCATCTTATCGGAGATCCAGCCGCCCACCGGACGGATCAGTGCACCTACGAACGGTCCCATCCAGGCCCAGGTCAGGGCGCTCGGTGCATCCGGATTGACCACCCGGGTCATGGTGCCGTCGGCGCCCACTTCCATCATGTTGCCGAAGATGACGCTGATGGACAGGGGCAGGGCCGCAGAGAAGCCGATAAAGGAGCCGAAGGTCAGGATGTAAAGCACGGTCATGGACCAGGTGTGCTTGTTACTGAAAATCGCGAACTGCTTCTTGATGTTGGGCTGGATGTCGCCGGGAATCAGGCGCAGCAGGACCACGGTCAGGATGATGGTTAGCGGCAGGGCAATCCACATGTTCATGATGCCCAGAGCCCAGACACCGATAATGGAGGTCAGGAGGCCCACGCCATAAAGTCCCAGGATCTTGCCGAAGGCGGATATCGGGCTGCCCGGGTTCGGGGTGACCACCTTCAGGTTGTTCATGCCGAACCAGCCGGCAAAAGCCAGCGGTATCAGAAACACCAGCCAGATGAAGCCGGCATTCTGGATCCAGGTGTCGGTGCCGGCTTCAATACGGCCGATCAGGGTACCGCTCGGGCTTTGCAGCTGCATCGGATCGCCGGCGAGGGCACCGAAGATACCTACTGTCATCACCAGCGGGATCAGGATCTGCATCGTGGTAACGCCGAAGTTACCGAGTCCGGCATTCATGCCCAGGCCATAACCCTGTTTGCTCTTGGGATAGAAGGCGCTGATGTTGCTCATGGAGCAGGCGAAGTTACCGCCGCCGATACCGGACAGCAGCGCCAGGGCCTGGAACACGATGAATGGTGTCTCCGGATTCATCAGGGCGATGCCAGTGCCGAGCGCCGGAAGCATCAGCAGTGCAGTGGTCAGGAAGACTGTGTTACGGCCACCGGCAATCTTGATCATGAACGAGGCCGGAATCCTCAGGGTCGCGCCGGAAAGGCCTGCTATTGCGCTCAGGGTGAACAATTGGTCCACCGTGAATGGGAAGCCCAGATTCTTCATCTGAGTCGTGATCATGCCCCACATCAGCCAGACCGCAAAACCGATCAGCAGGCTGGGGATTGAAATCCACAGGTTGCGGGTGGCAATACGCTTGCCCTCCCGCTCCCAGAACTCTTCACTTTCGACATCCCAGTGTTCGATGTCTGCGTTGGTTTTGGCCATTTTCTGCTCCTTGATTTACTGCCCTGGCACCACGGAACCCCGTGGCTATTTGGGTTTGGTGTCATTGTGCAAATCAAGTGGCAGAACCAATCTTGATATTCATCAAGGAAACAGCTGGCTGAATTGTGGTGGCGAATCTCAATACCATTCGGCTGTCTTGGCGGGCTCTTATAGTGCTTTAAAAACAACAGGTTGCAATGGTGATATTTCCAAAGTGGTAGCCTGTGGCAGCCCTGGCGCAGTAGAGGTAGCCAATCATTTCCGGCGGTTGTGAGCGGGCCGGTAGAGGATCAAAAGCTGTGTGGCGACCCCAAGATAGGCCAGGCACCAGAGCCCGGCGGACACCCACAGCCAGCCGGGACTGGCGAAGGGCGTTGGGCCGGCGAGGTAGCGGAAAATCGCGGACAGTCCGAGCATGGCAGCCAGGGTGACAGGTTGCCAGCCCGGTGGCGGGCAGCGCGAGGCCCGCTGCCAGGCCAGCCGCAACATGACGCTGGCGGAGAGCGTTCCCAGGGCCCCGATCGTAATCAGATGCAAGGCCGGTGTTACGGCGATGCCGGCAAGCAGATGGGTGCCAGCGACCGCGGCGCCTGCGGCAAGCCAGAGATAGCCGGTCGCAAGCACCAGCAGATCCGGGCGCTCCGGGCAATGCCACAGGCGCCACCGGAGAATCCTGACAGTAATCAGCAGAGCTGCGGACAAGAGCACTGCACCGGCCAATCGTTCGGTGGCTGCGTTCATGGCCAGGCCCATGACCACGATCAGCAGCACAATCAGCGCCCCCTCGATTCTCGGCTGGACCCTGGCCTCAAGGGGAATGCCTTTCTTTTCCAGGGTACCGGCGACTGCAGGCGCAATGATCCGTCCGCCCATAAAGGTCATCAACAGCAGCAGGCCCAGAACCGCGGATTGCAGGAGTCGAGTCCGGTCCGGAAACAGGCTTTCCGGCCCGACCAGTCCTGCGAGCCAGAAACCCGGCACCATCAGGCACAGCACCAGGATCAGAGGGCCGGCTATCTTGTTGCGCCATTTTTTTGCGGCGTTGAACCGGGGCACCACGTAACGGGCTAGCAGCAGCGCAAAGGCGGGGCTCAGCAGCTGAGCGGGCCAGCTGTCCGGTGCCAGCAGCCAGGTGATTCGTGCCAGTAACCACAGGGTGAACAGGGTGGCCAGTATCCGGCGGGGCTGTGGGCCGAGGGTATAGCCGGCGATCAGCGCCAGGGCAAAACCGAAGACCAGTTCATGACCGTGTCCGGCTGCCAGCAGCCCTGGCGGCCACCCGGAGCCCGAAAACACCCCATAGATGGACAGGGGCACGGCGAGGGCGGCAAGAATGGCAGCAGCCGGAAAGAACAGCCAGAACGCATGAGTGTTTTTGCCGGGGCGGGCCGACTTGTCCGAGGTCATCTGCTGTCCTTGACCGTTGGGTGGTGCAGGGCTAACAGTTAAAAGTATCGGAGGCCGATCTGTAAAGGTGCATCATGAATATTACACAACTAGCCCGTCTGCCGTTCTCCGGCAATGGCGCCTGGTCAGAACTGCGGCGCCTGAACCTCTCCATTCCCTTCCTGGCCTGGGTTGTAGTGGTACCCATGTCCTTCCTGCCGCCGGTGCTGCTCTATTATGCCGGCACCCAATACGGGGACAGCTTTATCGAGGGCTTTGGTGGCAAGGAATGGCGTTTCATCACCACTATCCTGTTCCTGGCAGAGCTGCTTACGTTCTTTGTCATGGGATGGCTGATTCACGCAGTGCTTGATAGCCACAAACTGGAAACCAGTTACCAGGATTGCTATCTCCTGGCTGCCATCGCGCCTCTGCCCCTGTGGCTGTCGTCGTTGGCCTTGCTGGTTTCGGCGCTGGCAGTAAGCGTGGTAGCGGTGTTTGCAGGGCTGTTTCTGTCATGCGCGCTGGTGTATCAGGGGTTGCGTTCAATCTGTGAGCGTAAGGACAACGATGTCGAGATGATGTCGGCCACCTACACCATTATGGCCGCGTCCTTGCTGGCCTGGGGTGTCCTGATGGCGATGGTCTGGGCGTTCTGATCAGGCGGCGTAAGGCAGAACACCGTAGTAGATGGCGCTGAAGTGGCAGGCACTGCCGCCGATGACGAACAGGTGCCAGACCGCGTGCATGTAGGGAATGCGGTCCGCCAGGTAGAAGGCGACGCCGGCGGTGTACACAACGCCGCCGGCGATGGTCAGGTTGAGTGCGGTTTCACTGAGGCTGGCCACCAGGTCCGATGAGGCGAAGGTGATCAGCCAGCCCATGGCAACGTAGATTCCCACCCGTGCCAGCTTGAAGCGGTTCTTGAAAATGACCTTGAGAATCACCCCGGTCAGTGCCAGCGACCAGATCACGGCAAAAAGGGTCCAGCCCACGGTACCCCGCATATTCACCAGCAGGAACGGTGTGTAGGTGCCGGCGATCAACAGGAATATCGCGCAGTGATCCAGGGTCTTGAAGGCCCGTTTCAGCTCCGGCCGCCGGGCGCCGTGATAGAGCGCCGAGGCCAGATAGAGAAGAATCAGGGACGCCCCGAAGATACTGAAGCTGACGATCTTCCAGGCATCGCCGGACTGACTTGCGCCGGCAATCAGTGCCACGGTGCCGATAACGCTGAGTAGGGCGCCAATACCATGGGTGGCACTGTTCAGCCACTCCTCGACGCGATGGTGAATGGAGTCAATGGTCTGCTGTGTTTGGGTCATTGCTGGGGATTCCGGATTAGCCATTGGTCTAAGGTACTTCAGCGTACACTTGTACGCAATGGTTCGGGATGAACATCCTGTGACCACGTTCAGAAAAACTGAACAAGGCATCTGAAAACTTCCGGTTTCATGGTCATCCAGCTGGCAGTAACCTTCCGTATATACTTAAACGACGGGAGGTTACCGATGGCGAAAGTTCTTGTTCTTTACCATTCCATGTACGGTCACATTGAAACCATGGCCGAAACAGTGGCTGAGGGTGCGCGCAGCGTTGAGGGCGCGGACGTAGTGATCAAGCGGGTGCCGGAAACCATGCCGGAGCAGGCATTCCTGAATGCCGGTGGCAAGGCGGACCAGGACGCACCGGTTGCCGATCCGCAGGAACTGGCCAACTACGACGCCATCATTTTCGGCACGCCGACCCGCTTCGGTAACATGTCCGGACAGATGCGCAACTTCCTGGACCAGACCGGCGGGTTGTGGGCTGGAGGCAAACTGCACGGCAAGGTTGCAAGTGTGTTTGCATCCACCGGGACCGGAGGCGGCCAGGAACAGACAATCACCTCTTTCTGGACCACTTTGGCCCACCACGGCATGGTCATCGTGCCCCTGGGCTATGGCATTCCGGAGTTTTTCGACATCTCCGAAACCAACGGTGGCACTCCCTATGGTGCGACCACCATCGCCGGCGGCGACGGTTCACGTCAGCCGAGCGAAAAAGAAGTCGCCATTGCCCTTTTCCAGGGCAAGCATGTGGCTGAACTGGCGGTGAAGCTTCACGGTTAATCGATATTGCTCTGCAAAGCGTTGAGCGGTTTTGGGCAGTCAGGATTCCTGACTGCCCTTTTTTGTGCCCGAATCAGCGAGCGGCCCGGTCAGCGGCACCGGTTTTCAGCCTCGAGAAAGTCGCCGGCACCACCCCGAGCCAGGATGCGAGCTGGTTGTCCGGCACTCGTCGAACCAGCTCCGGATACTCCTCCAGCAACAGCTTGTAGCGTTCACTGGCCGGCATGGTGTGTTTCCGGAACTCCCTCATGCTGGTCAGTTCCGCCAGTTCCTCGGTCAGTGCCAGGGCAAAGCGGGGCCACAGACCATCGCCATGGGACTGGATGGCAGACCGGAATGCGGCAAAGTCCGCAACCCAGAGGGTAGCCGGTGTGCTGGAGGTCAGGCACAGGGTATTGCGCACCGTGCGGCTGCGGCCGAAGACCGGCCATACCAGATCACCCTCTGAGAAGAAGTGGTGCACGGAGACTTTGCCGTTGGGCGCTTCCCGGAATAGCCTCAGGATGCCGTACTGAACCAGATAGACGTTCGCCCACGGGGAATCATGTTTCTCGAGGTTCGTCTCACCGTCTATCCGGCGTTGATGGAACAGGCGGGTCAGATCGCCGAGAAACCTTGCTTCCGGGCTGTGCTGGTCCTTGCCCAGGCGGATTCCGAACACGCGGCTGAGGCCATTGAGCAGGGCCACTTCGGCGGGGGCGCTGTCTTGCTGAATGACGTCAGGGTTGTTTTCCCCAAGCATGCAGGGGGCTGAGGAGACGTCTGGCCTGAAGATGCTGTTCATGGTTCTGACCCCGATTGGACTATGGGTAAATTATGGTATCAGAAAAGCATCTTTTGAAATGACTTAAATCATTAAGGCTTTTTCACTGAGTCGATTTAGGTCGGTAGCTTTTGGCTGCGGAGCGGGCCCGCCAAGACGAGGTCAGATGAACGCTTTCATCTGACCCCATGTTCATTCCCGGGACCTCAGTGACTGGTCCCCTCTTCGTAATTGATCTTGTTCCAGACGTTGTACTTACCGGAAGGCTTGTTCATCGGAATACGCTTCTCCTCCTCCAGGGTGTCGGCATCGTAGACGATGACGGCGCCGTCCTTGTCCCACACACTCAGTAGCAGCTTTTCGCCGTAGCGGTCGAATTCCACGTGGGCGGCGACCTTGCCCGGGGCCGGCTGAAGCGTTTGCACGATCTCCAGGGTCTTCTTGTCGATGACGTGGACCTTGTCCTTGTTGGGGCCGAAGAACACATCCACCCAGGCGTACGGGGAGTTTTCGTGGCTGCGCATGAAGAATCCGGGGCCCTGGGTTTCCAGGGTTTTGATCACGTCCCAGTTGTCCATGTCGATGATGGACACGGCGCCGGTGCGGAAGTGGGGGGTGGCCATCACCCGGCGGCCCTGGTATTCCCAGGTAATGCCGGAACCCAGGTGGGGCATGCCGGGAAGCGGAAGCTTGGCGATGGTGTTACCGGTGTCGAGGTTGATCACATAACCGTGCTTGCCGTCACGGGCGGCGCCGATGACGTGTTCGTAGCCGGGGTCGAAGAAGAAGTCGTCCAGCCAGGTGTCGGTTTGCATCCGACGAACCTCGGCCCCGCCATTGTTCACGGTGATTTCCCAGGCTTCGGGAATGTCCTTGAGTGCCGCAATGAAGCTGTCCCGCGGTGGGGCGGCATAGACAGCACTGACCCGGGAGCTGTCGCCGGCGTCGTTTTCCACGGGGATAATCTCCATGAGCTTCAGGTTGGCGGCGTCGAACAGAACCAGGGTGTGGGGCAGGTAGTTGGCAGCCATTACGTAGTTGCCATCGGCGGAGACAGCGATGTTGCGCATGTTGATGCCGGCGCGAATTTCCGCCACCACTTTCAGGTTGTAGAGATCGTACTTGGTAATCCAGCCGTCCCGGGATCCGAAATAGACGTAGCGGCCATCCGGACTGTATTTGGGCCCGCCATGCAGGGCGTAGCGGCTCGGGAAGCGATGAATGGGCTCCATGCTATCACCATCGAGGAGGGTGACGTGGTGATCGCCGATTTCCACCACCAGGAACAGGTTCATCATGTCCGCTTCGTACACCGGCTCATCGGGCAGGCTGCCTTTCGGGTGGGGTAACAGGTGGCTGCTGAGGATTTCCTGTCTACCCCAGACCGGCGTGACTTCCGGAGGCTGATAAATGAAGTTGGCCAAGGCCGTGACCGATGCCTGGTTCAGGGTATCGCCGAAGGCGGGCATCTGGGTGGCAGGGCGGCCAGCGGCGATGACGCTCTCGGCCTCGGCCTGGCGAAGCCGGGAGAGGTTTTCCGGTAACAGGGCCGGGCCCATGCCCCCGAGCCGATCCGTGCCGTGGCAGCTGGCGCAATGTTGCTGATAGAGGGCTTCGGTTTGCATGCCGGTAGCTGCCAGCAAGGCCGGTGCTGCAGACAGGCTGGCACCAAGCAGCACGGCGGATTTCAGGATTTGGCGGATCGGGATTCTGTGTTGCGTCACCGGGGATGGCTCCATGTTCCGGGTTGTCGGGTGCTGCTCAGGCCGGGCGAGTCAGGGCGCTGTCCCAGCCTGCCTGGGCCGGTCGGGCCAGCTTCTCGGCGAGTTTGACCACGTCACCGACAATGATCAGTGTCGGAGGTTGGAAGTCTTCCCGGCGGATGGTGTCTTCCAGGTCCTCAAGGGTGGTAACCGTCATGTGTTGCAGGGGAGTCGTCCCGCGCTCCACCAGGGCCACCGGACAATCGGCCCCCAGGCCATGGGCGGTAAGTTCCCGGACAATAGTCGGGGCGTTGTGCAGGCCCATGTAAAACACGCGGGTCTGGCCCGGAGCTGCGAGTACGGCCCAGTTCAGCTCCAGGGAGTGGTCGGCTTTGCGGTGGCCGGTAACGAAGGTCACGCTCTGGGCATAGTCCCGGTGGGTGAGAGGAATGCCGCAATAGGAGGCGCAGCCGGCAGCGGAGGTGATACCAGGCACAACCAGGAAATCGATGTCGTTATCCACCAGCACCTCCGCCTCTTCGCCGCCACGGCCGAAGATGTACGGGTCGCCGCCCTTGAGCCTGACCACTCTGCGTTTTTGAGTAGCCAGTTTGACCAACAGTTCGTTGGTCTCCTCCTGGGGCACGTAATGGCACCCGCTGGCCTTGCCTACGTGGATGCGCTCGGCACCGGGGTTAACCAGTTCCATGATCTGGGGGGATACCAGGCGGTCATAGACGATGGCGTCTGCCTGCTGAATCAGCATCAGGGCCCGCAGCGTCAGCAGGCCCGGATCGCCTGGGCCGGCGCCGACAATGGCGACGTCACCGGGGCGTAGCGGCTGCTCCGCGAGCTGGAATTCCACCAGGCATTTCTTCCTTGGATTGGGGGTCATGGCGCCACTCCTCACAGATTGTGTACCGGAATTTCTGTCACCGGGGCGGCCACACGTCGGGGCGCATCCACCACACCGATTTCCTCGTTGGTCAGGTAACAGCCGGGGTCTTCTTCCCAGAAGTCCCCGGAAATGTTGTAGGCCCGAACGCGGGTGTTGCCGTTGCAGATGCCCAGGTATTTGCACCCGGCGCAGCGGCCCTTGACGGGTCTTGGGTGTTGGCGGAAACCCTGCATCAGGGGGTCCCGGGCTTCCGACCAGATTTTTGAGAACGGGGCCTGCCGGACATTGCCCAGGTTGTAATCCCACCAGAACGTGTCCGGGTGCACGACGCCCAGGTTGTCGATATTGGAAATGTTGACGCCGGAGGAATTGCCGCCCCAGTTGGTCAGGCGTTGCTCCAGGGCCGGAACCTGGTCCGGGTAATGCTCCTTGGCCCACTCGATCAGGAAGGGGCCGTCCGCGTCGTTGTTGCCGGTCACGTATTCCCGCTCGATGCCGCGCTTCAGCTCGTCATGGCAGTGATTGAACAGCAGGGTCATGGCATCACGGGTCATGTCGTACCAGGCATCGCGTTTGCGGTTGCGACCGCCCCGGCCGGAATAGTTCAGGTGCGACAGGTAGAATTTGTCGATGTGGTGTTCGTCCAGCATGTCGAGCATGGCCGGCAGTTCCGGGTAGTTGTCCTGGGTCAGGGTGAAACGCAGGCCCACCTTGATACCGGCCTGCTTGCACAGGGCAACGGCGTGCATGGATTCGCGGAAGGCGCCTTTTTTCTGGCGGAAGGTGTCGTGGGTCTGCTCCAGGCCATCGATGCTGATGCCGACATAGTCGTAGCCCACTTCTGCAATCTTTCCGATGTTGTCTTCGGTGATCAGGGTGCCGTTGGTGGACAGGCCCACGTAGAAGCCCATAGCCCTGGCCCGGTGGGAGATCTCGAAGATGTCCGGGCGCATCAGCGGTTCCCCGCCGGAGAGGATCAGTACCGGCACACCGAAGGCTTTGAGGTCGTCCATGGTGGCAAAGACTTCCTCCGTGCTCAGCTCGCCCTTGAAGTCGATGTCGGCCGAGATCGAATAGCAGTGTTTGCAGGTGAGATTGCAGCGGCGGATCAGGTTCCAGATCACCACCGGGCCGGAGGGCCTCGGCACCGGACGCACCGGGGTCGGCTCCATCAGGCTCTTGATGTAGCGGGTCATTCGGAACATGGGGCATCTCCCTGCTTTTTCAGTCGTAAGCCGGTTTTCTTGAGAATCGCCGAGCTGTAAAGGATGCTGTGGCCGGAACAGGTGGTTCCCAGCAGTTCCCTGATCTGCCGGGCCTTGTCCTCCACTTCCTGCCGGCTGGTACCGTGGACCATGGCGAACAGGTTGTAGGTCCACCAGGGCAGGTGCCTGGGGCGGCGGTAGCAGTGGCTGACAAAGGGCAGTTCACCGACGCGCCGACCCATGGTCGAGACGGCCTTGTCGTCGATATCCCACACGGTCATGCCGTTGAAGCGGTAACCGAGCTTGTAGTGATCGGGCACCGCGGCCACCCGCCGTAACACGCCGGCGTCCTGCATGCGCTGGAAACGGGCCAGGATTTCGTCCGCCGGGATGCCCAGTTGTTCGCCCAGCGTGGCCCAGGGATCGGTGGTCAACGGCAGCCCCCCCTGGGTGGCCAGAATCAGTTGCCGGTCCCTGGCGCAGAGCTGGTAATAGGTGCCGGCGTCCCGTTCAGACGGGAAAGTGGAGACGGACATGGAACTCCTCCTCCTTGGGCATGTTGTAGACCGGGTAGCCGGTGCGCGCCTCGATCTGTTCTATCACCTCGGCGATGCCTTCGCCGGCCTCGGTCGCCAGAACGAACCACATGTTCAGCTCATGATCCCGGCGGTAGTTGTGAGCCACTTCATCTAAGGCGTTGACCTGACTGGCCACCCGGTCAAAGTCCTCTTCGGCAACGCGCATCGCCGCGAGCGTCAGGCCGCCACCCATTTCACCGGCATTGAACATCGGGCCGAAACGGGTAAAGACACGCTCTTCGAGCAGTTTTTCAAGGGTGTCGAGCAGGGCCTGCTCGCTGATGTCGAGTTCTTCGGCCACGGCCAGGTAAGGACTGGCAACCAGGGGCAGGCCGTGCTGGAGCCGGTTGATAACCGCTTTCTCCAGATCGGTGAATCCCTGCTGCTGCGTCTCCCGACGTGAACGCTCAATCGTGGCTGACATAACGGCCTCCCCGTTGGCGGTAGGCTTTGGTGCTGAACAGGACCGTGTGGGGAAAATCCTGAAGGTGCTTGTCGGCAATGAGACTGTCGATCTGGGACAACACCCGGTTGCGGTCGACACCATGAATCATGCAGAACAGGTTGTAGGGCCATTCCGGAAGCCGGCGAGGGCGCTGATAGCAAAGGGTTACGAAGGGTGCCCGGGCGACGGCCTCACCAACGGACGTGACCCAGCGATCCGGTACGTTCCAGACCACCATGGCGTTGGCGGTGTAGCCCAGGGTGCGGTGTTTCACCACCAGACCGAGCCGTTTGATCAGGCCCTGGGCCTGCCACTGGTCCACGGCGGTCATGACTTCCTGTTCCGTAAGGCCGGTCTGCTCGGCGAGGGTTTGCCAGGGCCGGGTGGTCAGGGGCAGCCCATGCTCCAGTCTTTGTCGGAGCCGTAACAGTCCCCAGGCGCTGATCGGCCCCTGGCCGGCCACTTCCGGAACCACCGCCAGGTAATCAATGGAGGTGTTCACGGCAATGCCTCCCAGTCGATGTCGAAACCCAGATCGATGTGGTAGCCCTCGACCATGGGCAACCTCAGCATGGGCAGGCGCAGCTGGTGTTCCAGCTCGTCGAGCCGCTCATCCAGAGTGTCTTCATCCGGTGCGGTCATGACGAACCAGAGGTTGTAGGTGTGTTCCCGGGCGTAGTTGTGATTGACCCCGCGGGCACGATTGATGCGGGCAGCCACCAGGTCCATCTGCTCCTCTGGCGCTGCCACCGCGGCAAGCAGGCTGGCGCCTGCCCGCCGGTGTTCGAATACAGGTCCGACCCGGCTGACGACCTGATCGGACTGGAGGGTCTGCAAGCGGTCGATAATCTCACCTTCGGAGATACCCAGTTGCCGTGACATCTCCAGGTAGGGACGCTCACACACCGGGAGATTCCTCTGATACAGGTTGATCAGTTGCTTGTCAGTACTATCCAGTCTCATTGATCTGTCCTCCGGGCCGGAAACGGGTCAGTACACGTCGTGCTGGGTGTTGTAGACATTGAACTTGCCGGTGGGGGTCACCAGCCGCTCGTCCTTGATCACCTTCTTCAGCTTGCGTGTCTTGTCATCGACAACCACCAGGGCTGAGGTCAGATCCTGGGCATTCCATACCGAGAACCAGACTTCGTCACCGGCGACGTTGTACTCCGGCTGCACGACCCGCTTGGGGCCCTCTCCGACATCGGCCCATTCGGCGATCGGCAGTACCTCATAGCCGGCCTCCAGATTGTTGATGTCGAACACCGCCACGCTCTGGCTGACGGCCTCTGCCGGGTTCAGAGCCGTGTCCACATACAGGTTGTCGGACTTTGGATGGGTCTTGATGAACAGTGAGCCGCCGCCCTGGCCGTTCAAGGTGCGGACGACTTCCCAGGCCTTGTCCGGATGGCCTTCCGGGTCAGTGCCGATCAACTGGATGGTCGGGTCGCCCAGGTGGCTGGTGGCCCAGACCGGGCCATGCTCGGGATCCACGAAGTTGGCGCCCCGGCCCGGATGGGGAATCTTGCCCACATCCACCAGTGCCGCCAGGTTACGGTCCCGGGAGTCCACCACCGCAATCTTGTCGGACTGGTTGGCGGCGGTCATGAAGTACCGCATGCTGCTGTCCCAGCCACCGTCATGCAGGAACCGGGCGGCGTCGATGGTGGTGACGCTCATGTTGTCGAGATCCTCGTAATTCACCAGCATGATCTTGCCGGTTTCCTTGACGTTGACGATGAACTCGGGATGCTCGTGGGAGGCAACGATGGCGGCAACCCGCGGTTCCGGGTGGTACTCCTGGGCGCCCACGGTCATGCCCCGGGTGCCGACAATCTTCTTCGGCTCCAGGGTCTCGCCGTCCATGATCACGAACTGGGGTGGCCAGTAAGTGCCGGCAATGGCGTACTGGTCTTCATAGCCCTTGTACTTGGAGGTTTCCACGGACCGCGCCTCCATACCGACCTTGATCTTGGCGACGGTATCCGGCTCTTCCATCCACAGGTCCACCATGTTCACCAGCGCATCACGACCAATTACGAACAGGTAGCGGCCGGAGGCGGACATCCGGGAGATGTGGACGGCATAACCGGTATTGATGATATGGGCGATCTCATGTGTGTCACCGTCAATCAGGGCAATCTGGCCGGCATCCCGCAGCGTCACGCTGAACAGATTCTTCAGGTTCAGGTCGTTCATCTGTTTGGTAGGCCGGTCCTCAGGCGGGACAATCACTTCCCAGGTAGCCTTCATGTCTTCCAGGCTGTACTCGGGTGGCTGGGGCGGCTCGTGCATGACGTACTTGGCCATCAGCTCCACTTCGTCCTCGGTCAGGTCGCCCGAGGTCAGCCAGTTCGGCATGCCCGCCGGTGAACCGTAGCTGATGAAGGCCTTGAGGTAATCGATACCCCGCTCCTGGGTGATGTCCGGCGTCAGGGGCTTGCCGGTGGCACCCTTGCGGAGCACGCCGTGACAACCGGCGCAGCGCTGGAAATAGATTTTCTTGGCTTTTTCGAACTCGGCATCGGTCAGGTCGGGTGCTCCGGGTGAACGGACAACCTTGGCCGAGCCGGGCTCTACGGTACTGGCTGTGCCTTCATAGGCTGTGGATGCCGGGTCATCGGGATGTTTCGTGGCGTCCGTGGCAGCCAGGGCGCCAAACGACGCGACGGCCACCGCCAGAGCCAGGGGTTTGAAGATTATGCGCGATACTCTCATCAGGTTCTCTCCTTGGATTTAAGAGTCCCTTTAGATTTCGCTTCTTGAGCTCCATGAACATTGATTAATATCAGATGAATGTTATTTGTTAGCCGACTACCCCTCAGTGGGTATTTCTAAAGATCACTGGTATTGCATTCCTCTTTTAACCAATATCAAGGATGACGCAATAGGGCGTTGCGACCATGATTCTGAAAATCTGAAAACGGGAGCGGAGCGATGGGCAGGCGAAAAGGCTGGAAGCGGGAGCTGAGTCTCCTTGCGGTTTGTTCCCTGCTGCTGACGCCGGTCACCGGCGCGGAATCCCGAACCCAATCGAACCTGGCCAACCTGGTGTTGCAGGATTGCGGATCGTGCCATGGGATGACTCTCAAGGGGGGACTGGGGCCGGCTCTGCGCCCGGAAAACCTCGAGAGGCTGCCTGCCGAAGCCATTGCCGCGATCATCCGCGAGGGGGTGCCGGACACCGCCATGCCGCCCTGGAAACCTCTCCTGGCACCTGAAGAAATTGACTGGATCAGTCGGCAGTTGAAAGCCGGCACCCTGATTTCACCGCAATAGCATACTCGGAGGCTCGCCAAGCAATGGATCGTCCCGGACATGTTTTCCATCGTCTGTTACTGATAGTCCTCCTGATGGTGGGGCTTGCAGGCTGCCAGGTGTTCACTCCCGCCTCACCGTCGCATGAATTGATGGGCACCGGTGATCTCGGGCTGATCATTGAGCGTGCGACCGGTTCGGTGCTGGTGATCAATACCTCTCGGCACACAGTGCTCGGGCGGGTTGAAGGGCTCGGGGATCTCTCCCACGCCTCGGTGGTTTACTCCCGGGACGGCCGCTACGGCTTTGTGTTCGGCCGCGATGGCGGGCTGACCAAGGTGGATCTGTTGGCCCGGTCCATTGTCGAGCGGGTGATCCAGTCCGGTAACAGCATTGGTGGCGCCATTTCCCAGGACGGCCAGTTCGTGGCGGTCTCCAACTACGAGCCCGGGGGCGTGAAGGTTTTTGACAGCGAGACCCTGAAGCTGGTGATGGATATTCCGGCCAGCTACACAGACGCCGAGGGCAAGGCAGTGCACTCCAAGACCGTCGGGTTGGTGGATGCACCGGGCAACCGGTTTGTCTTCAGCCTGTTTGATGCGGACGAAATCTGGACCCTCGATATGGCCGTTTCCGGGCCCGAGGTTCGCAAGTTCGATGCTGGCGACGCCCCCTACGATGCGCTGATCACTCCGGACGGCCGTTACTACATTGCCGGCCTCTTCGGCGAGGACGGTTTGTCCCTGCTGGATCTGTGGAATCCGGAGCAGGCGGTGACCGAGATCCTGCCGGACTACGGCAAGAGCGAACAGAAACTGCCGGTGTACAAGATGCCTCACCTGGAAGGCTGGGCCATCGCCGATGGCCGGGCGTTTTTCCCGGCGGTCGGGCACCACCAGGTGCTTGTGGCGAAGATGGATGACTGGTCACTGGTGGACCGGATTCCCGTGCAGGGTCAGCCGGTGTTTGTGATGGCCAGCCCCGACAACCGGCAGATCTGGGTCAGCTTTGCCCACCCGAATAACGATGTGGTGCAGGTGATTGATTCACAGGCACGGGAAATTATCCGGACCCTGGAGCCTGGCGAGGCGGTACTGCATATGGAGTTTACACCCCGGGGCGAGGAGGTCTGGGTGTCTGCCCGGGACAGCAATCGGGTGACGGTGTACAGCACCCGGACCCTGGAGCCGGTGGCAACGCTTGATGCGGAGAAACCCAGTGGCATCTTTTTCACCAGCCGGGCCCATGCGCTTGGTCTGTAGCCATCCTCGGGGTCGGGTTGCCTTGACACTGGTGTTTGGCATGGCGGTGTCGGCGGGCTCTGGTGCAGCCGGAAATCCGTCGCCATTGGGGATCCGCATCGAGTCCGTTACGGAGGTGACCGCCGTTGCCCGCCACCGTCTGACCAGCTTTCTGGCACAGGCCGGCTGTTCGGCGGATGTGCGGTTTGGTGAGCCTGGACAGGATGTCGTGCTTGAGTTCCGGTCCGGTGAGACCGGGGCCGACAATGCGCCGGTGCTGGTGGCAACCAACCGGAAGGGCAATCGGCCCACGCCTGTCTGGGTGACCCGCCGAACGGCGGGGGTAGGTTCAATCGCCGAGCTGGCAGGGCGTGATCTTGCGACCGTGGAGGGGCCGGATCCGCTTGGTTCCCGATTGGCCCTGGCAGCCCTGGCGGAAGTGGGCGTGAAGCCGGCCCGGCAGCAGCTTTATGAAGCCGGGGACTATAGCTCGGCGCTGGGCCTTTTACTCCACAATAACACCCATGCGGCGGTTTCGGAGGCGGGCTTTGTTGAGCCGATGCTGAAGAAAAATGGTCTGGTTGTCACCTGGGCCGGCAAGCCTGTTTCCGCAGGTGGATGGTATCGGGGAACGGGCTGGAACATGCCCGCCCTGCTTTGCGAGGATGCTCTGGGAGGGCTCACCCGCAGCGGTGATCGCCAGATCTTCTCGGTTTTTCCCGAATGGGTTCATGGTTTTAGCAGGCCTGAGCGCCTGAATTCAGAGGAAGTTTCCCAATGACGTTCTATCAACCGGTTGGCAATGAGATCGACCTTTTCCAGGCCGCGGCCGACAACGGCCTGCCTGTGCTGATCAAGGGCCCCACCGGCTGCGGCAAGACCCGCTTTGTCCGCTACATGGCGGAGCAGCTGAATCGGCCAGTGTACACGGTGGCCTGTCACGATGACCTGACGGCGGCAGACCTGGTGGGGCGGCATCTGATCGGTCCTGATGGCACCTACTGGCAGGATGGCCCGCTCACGCGGGCGGTCCGGGAAGGTGGGATCTGCTATCTGGACGAAGTGGTGGAAGCCCGGAAGGACACCACGGTGGTACTCCACCCGCTGGCCGACGATCGCCGGGAGCTGCCCATCGAACGCACCGGTGAACTGCTGGAGGCGGCGCCCGGATTCATGCTGGTGGTGTCCTATAACCCGGGGTATCAGAGCCTGCTCAAGGGCATGAAGCCGAGCACCCGGCAGCGCTTCGTGTCGCTGCGGTTCGACTATCCCTCCGAGGCGTCAGAGCAGACCATTGTCGCCAAGGAAGCCGGCTGCGACCGGGACCTGGCCAGGCAGCTGGTGAGTCTGGCGTCGGCACTGAGGAACCTGAAGGATCACGATCTGGAAGAGGCGGCGTCTACGCGCCTGCTGATCCACACGGCAATGATGATCAAGGCCGGTCTGCCGCCGCTGGATGCGGTGCGTGCCGGCATGATCGAGCCATTGTCGGACGATGAAGCCACGGTGGCAGCACTCATGGAGGTGGTGTATGCAATATTCGGGCGGCCGGGAGAAAGTCGCTAGCGGGGCGGTGATCCCGGTTATCTGGTATTTGCTGAATCTTTTGGCAATTCCGGTGATCGGGTTTGCTGTGCTGGTGTGGTTGTATCTTCATGGCGAGGATGACCATATCCTGCGCCGGGCCCATGCCCGGGCGGCGCTGATCATGTCGGTGGTCGGCGCGGTGTTGATCAGCTCTGGCGTGGGCGTGGCCTGGCTGGCCCTGGGCAATACCGGGCACTTCTGGACCTTTTCCCTGGTGTGGGCCATCGTGCTACATACGGGGTTTGTGTTGTGGGGGATGGTGGCCCTGGCGCAGGCGATGGCTGACAAGAAGCCTTTGTTTCCCAAGCGCTGGTTGTAGCCCTATGAAGACGGGGTCAGATGAAGGCTTTCATCTGACCCCAGGTTCCGGCCAGCTCGCGGGGTTACTCCGGGGTCTGATGAAAGCCTTCATCTGACCCCATCTTCACGCCGAAAACACCCCAGATGGGGCACTAGCTCGCCGCATGAAACCCGGCGATCACCGCCACCACCACCGGCGCCCAGGCCTGGGCGGCGAGGCGCCAGCCTCGTGGCGCTTTCCGCATTTCCATGAAGTGGTCTACCAGCAACATCGCCTTCACCACAATCAGCGCAAACACCAGCCAGGCCAGGAACCCGGGCCCCAGACCCGTTTGCAGGGCGATGACTGGTAACGCAGTGCAGATCATCAACGCCAGGTAGATTGTCAGCATGTCAGTTTCTCCTCACGCCAGCACATAAACCATCGGAAAAAGCACCAGCCACACCAGGTCTACCATGTGCCAGTAAGAAGCACCGGACTCCATGCCGTTCATGTCGGTACCGTCGTAGTCGCCATTGCCGACTTTTACCGCCAGGACGACCAGGATGATCTGTCCCAGCACCACGTGCATGAAATGGAAGAAGGTCAGGAAAAAATAAAACATGAAAAAGGTGTCGGTGCCCAGGTTGTAGCCTTGGCCATACAGGTCAGCGTATTCCCAGAGTTTGCCCATGGTGTAGACGCTGGAAACTGCCAGCGCGAGCCACAGACGCAGCCGGCTGCCCTGTTCGCCGTGACGGAGCCGGTGCACCGCGGTGGCCACCAGATAGCTGGCGGTGATCAGTGCCACGGTATTGAGCAGACCGATCCACGGATGCAGAACCTCTCGGCCGGCCTGGAAAGTGGCCGGATCAAGACTGCGGGCCACGGTGAAACCGATGAACAGGATGCCGAACACCGCCAGTTCGGCAAAGATGAACATCCAGACGGCGATGTCGCCGGGCAGGTGTCTGGCCCTGGTTGCAGTCAGGTCGTTCATGGTCATCGGGTCAGGTTGAGATAGAGTTTGGGCAGTTGCAGCGGCAGCTGGGCCGGGTCCCGGATGACCACGTAATGGTTGCTGCCGAACACGTAGGGCAGGTATTCGCTGGCCTCGTCGTCGATGGTGACGCAGAACGGGGTCAGGCCGGCCTTATGGGCCTCCTGCACCGCCATGCGGGTGTCTTCCACGCCGTAACGACCTTCGTACAGATCCAGATCGTTGGGCTTGCCGTCGGTGAGCAGCAGCAGGATCTTCTGGTGTTCGTGACGGGTCTTGAGTAATCGGGTTGCCTGGCGGATAGCGGTGCCCATTCGAGTGTAGTAGCCCGGCTCCAGGGCCTGGATGCGACCCCGGATGGTGCCGGTATAGGCCTCGTCAAAGCCCTTGAGGTGATGGAAACGCACGTGGTCCCGGCGCCGGGAGGAAAAAGCGAACAGCGCGAACGGGTCGCGGCTGGCCTGCAGCGCCTCGCTGAGCATTTGCAGGCCATCCCGGGCCACGTCGATCACGCGCTGGTGGTTGTTGATATAGGTTTCGGTGGACAGGGATACATCGGCCAGCACCAGGCAGGCCAGGTCCCGCTGGCTTTGCTGGCAACGCCGGAACAGTTTCTGGTCGATGGCGCCCTGGCGCTGGCGGTTCTGGACCTCCCGCTCCAGGCAGGCATCCAGATCCAGTTCGTCGCCCTCCACCTGGCGCTTCTGCCACTGTTTGAGCGGTTTCAGGGCATTGAACTGCCGTTGCAGCCGTTTGGCGGGCCGCCGCAGAGGTTCGGGCAGCTCTGCCGGCTGGGCGTCCCGGGCCAGCATGGGCTGCAGGCAGCAGAATTTCTCCCGGTAGCTCTGGCTGCGCCAGTCCCACTCCGGCAGGTGAATGCCGGGGCCCAGGCGCAGGTCGTCATTTTCTTCCGAGGGCAGGTCGAGGTCGAACTTGATGGAGGAAGAGGTCTCGCGCCGGTCGTTGGAGACGGAGATCATGTCCATGTCGTCAGCCACGGCCTCGGCGTCTTCCTCCTCGGTGTCGTCACCGGCCCGGTCCACGGGAATGAACTCGGTCCAGGAGAACAGGCTCTCCAGACGGAAGATCATCAGGCCCTGGTCCCGGTCGAACCCTTCGACCCGTTCCGCTTGCCGGCGCTTGCGTTTTTTCGACAGGCCGCCGGGGCTGGATTGGGTGTTGTCATCGCCAATCACCTGGCCGTTGGCAGGGCTCTGGTTCAGGGACGGGTACAGCCACAGAATGACAGGCCATGGGTCGGTGCCGGCATCCGGAATCCGGGTGACGCTGCCAGGGTGAATCAACGCCTGGCGAATGGCGTCTTCCCGGGCCGCTTCGACTGGTGGCAGGTCATCCGGGTGTGGACGCCACTGCAGTGAGTGACTGACCAGGCGCTGATAGATGCGCTCCAGCCCCGGCCAGCGCTCCAGTACGTCCTGGACCATGGCCTGGTTGCCGGTGAACCAGTCGCTTTCCTCCGGTTCCGGCGAGGCGGCCAGCGCTGCCAGCCAGAGGTACAGGTCCCGATTCAGGCTTGCTGACGGAAACAGGGCCACGCGTTCGGGCAGTCGCAGGTTCTGGTCATCACGCCAGGCCAGTTCGAACTTGCGATGGGTGCCGGCGAGCTTGTGCAGGAATCGCCGGCGCAACCGGAAATGCCGGGGTTCGGCCGTTACCAGGCTCAATGCCGGATCACCGCCCAGGGCCCGGAACAGGATGCCCAGGTTGCGGGCTTCGTCTTTCAGGTGGACGGCATGTTCGGGAAACTCGCCCAGCGCCTGGCGGGTGATGTATTCATGCCATTTGTAGCCAACCCATTCTTCCATTGCTTGCTCCTCGTCAGCTCCGCCGCCCGGCTGGTTCGTTGTCCAGCTGGTGCACCGGGATCAGTACGGTCTGGCGGTTGGGCTCGCCCGGCTCCCAGTGCAGCAGGCTGCCCTCGGGATTGTCTTTCTGAACCTCCCGGCAGGCGCTCACGCATTGCAGGCACTGGGTACAGGTGAACTTGGCCCGCTTGTGACTGCGGGTGGGCAGCCGCATCGGGCAAGCTTCGTCACAGGCCTTGGTGCAGTCCCGGCAGGCGGCGGCGCGGGCGGTATCGAAGGTCACCATTCGGCCCCGGCCATTGGTCATCCAGGCGATGCTCTGCACCACGCCGAAGGCGCAGCCATACTTGCAGAACAGATGCCGGGCAAACAGGAAGTCCAGGGTGAAAACGGCACTGGTCACGGCAAGGAATACCGAGGGGTAGAACGCCAGATTGCCGGTCACGAGATCGGTGTACAGAGGAATCGGCGGCAGCAGATACGAGAGCATTGCCAGTGCCCAGGAGAACCCGATCAGTCCGCACACCAGGGTCAGTCCAGCCCAGTGGATGACTTTGCCCCGGCGGCCTTTCTTCAGTGCTTCCCACAGGGTAGGGCGGCCGGTGATCCGGGTCATCAGATGATTGATGGTTTCCACTACGGAAAAATGCGGGCAGAGCCAGCCGCAGTAGATCCGTCCCCATTTCCACGCAACCCAAAGCACCAGCGGTACGAGCACGAGGATGGGGAGAATGAACCAGAACAGGATCTGCCCGGCGACATCCGCCGGTGAGCTATGGGCGACCCAGTCCAGGTTGAGGTTAAAGGAAAGCGGAAACCCGAACAGGATAAAGCGGGTCTCGGTCAGGTCGTAACGAAACAGGTTGAGGACCGGTGCAAGCAGGAACAGCGCGAAGAAACTGACCCGGGTGATCAGGCGATTCCTCTGCAGAGTGTCCTTTGGGTTGACGGCTTGTGCTTGCACGGTCGGTATCCGGGTTTGGCGGGGGCTGCCGGGCGGCCGGCAGCCCCGCTCAGGGGTGGGTTTACGCGTCTTCGGTGGCGGGGCCGCGGACTTCTTCAGCCGGGGATGCCTGGCCTTTGATGAAGAAGCTGCCGAAGTACACGATCAGTCCGGCCAGGAAGAAGCAGCCGGCCACGAAGCGCATCCAGTAGAACAGTGAGATGTTGTCCTGGGTGGCCATAAACGACAGTGCCTCGCCGCTTTCCGGAATCCGTTGCAGCCAGATCTGCAGGATGCCGGCGCCGGTCAGGAACAGGGTGATGAACACCATGGAGATGGTCATCAGCCAGAAGCCCCACATCTCCAGTATCTGGGCGGTATTGCTGTTGCCATAGGGGCGGCCGCGCATGATCGGCATGGCGTAGGAAATGATGGTCAGCACGATCATCACGTAGGCACCGTAGAAGGCCATGTGGCCGTGGGCAGCGGTGATCTGGCTGCCATGGGTGTAGTAGTTCACTGGGGCCAGGGTATGCAGGAAGCCCCACACGCCCGCGCCCAGGAACGCCATCACCGCCGTACCCATGGCCCAGAGCATGGCGGCCTTGTTCGGGTGATTGCGCCGGCGGCGGTTGATCATGTTGAAGGCGAACAGCACCATCATGAAGAACGGCAGCGGCTCCAGCGCGGAGAACACCGAACCCAGCCATAGCCAGTACTCGGGCGGACCGATCCAGAAGAAGTGGTGTCCGGTGCCTATGATGCCGGTGATCAGGGCCATGGCGATGATCACGTACAGCCACTTCTCGATCACTTCCCGGTCAACGCCGGTAATCTTGATCAGCACATAGGCCAGGATAGCCCCCATGATCAGTTCCCAGACACCCTCAACCCACAGGTGCACCACGAACCACCAGAAGTACTTGTCCAGGGTCAGGTTACCGGGGTTGTAGAAGGAGAACAGCCAGAGCACTGCAAGGCCGATCAGGCCGGTGATCAGCACAATGTTAACGACGGTTTTCCGGCCCTTCAGGGCGGTCATCATGATATTGAACAGGAACCCGACCACTACGAGCGCTATCCCGATCTTGGTGATGGTGGGCTGCTCAAGGAATTCGCGGCCCATGGTAGGCAGCAACTTGTTCATGGTGACATCCGCCAGGGTGGCGTAGTCCACGAACAGGTAACCGAGGATGGTCAGAGTGCCGGCGGCTGCGAACACCCAGAACAGGATCCAGGCCAGCAAAGGACTGTAGAGCTCCGTTTGTGCTTCTTCCGGCACCAGGTAGTAGGTGGCGCCCATGAAACCGAACAGCAGCCAGACAATCAGCAGGTTGGTGTGCACCATCCGGGCAACGTTGAAGGGAATTTCCGGGAACAGGAAGTCTCCCACCACGTACTGCAGACCCAGCACCAGGCCAAACACAATCTGGCCGGCGAACAGGATCAGGGCGAAGATAAAGTAGGGCATGGCGACCCGTTGGGACTCGTATTTCATGTCGTTTCTGCTCCCTCAGCCTTCAATGTTGGGTGGCCAGCCGTTATCGTCGATCTTGGACGTCCACTCCAGGAACGCCGCCAGATCCTCGATTTCCCGGTCGGTCAGATTGAATTGCGGCATCTGCCGGCGGCCCGGCACGTTGGTAGGCATGGCATTCATCCAGCCCTTCATGTAGGCCTTGAAGACCTCGGAGTCACTGGCACCCCGGCGGTCGAACACGTTGGCCAGCTCCGGTGCGAAGTAGGCGCCTTCGCCCATCAGGGAATGACAACCGACACAGTTGTTGTTTTCCCAGACATGTTTGCCCCGGACTACCTGCTCGGTGAGTTGGTCCCGGTTATCCCGTTCGGGCATGGCCCGTGATTGAGTATCAAAAGTCAGGGCCAGGAACAGCAATACAAAGAAGGCACTGCCTCCCAGGTAGATGTTCCTGGCCATGCTTTTGGTAAAGCGCTCGGCCATCGGTCTCTCTCCTTGGTCGTTGTGGAATACCTGACTACAGCACTAGGATATAAAGATGCATCTGAAATGCTGTTGATGATTATCAAGCATTACCGAATTTCACACTATTGCGCCGGGGAGTTACCTCCGGAGGGGTAGGTGATAGACTTCGCGCGCTGAACTTCAATCCTGTTGTCCGGAGTCCTCGATGGCCGCTGCACTGGCGCTATTCCTGAAGCTGATCCCCCTGTATGTCACGGTTGCCCTGGGCTGGATAGCCGGTCGTTTCCTGGAAGCCAGCGGCAAACATATCGCCGGGATCATGCTCTACATTGTCACGCCGTCGGTGGTGTTTTCCGGGGTGATGGCGGCGCCGCTGTCGCCAGAAGTGGTCCTGCTCCCGTTTCTGGTCTTCGCGATATCTTCAGTCCTTGGCATTGCCCAGTTGAAGCTGGCGAGGCGGGTGGTTACTGACGGCAGCGCCAGCATCATTCCCCTTTGTGTGGGCTCCGGGAATACCGGTTATTTCGGCGTGCCGGTGGCTCTGCTGCTGTTCGGGGAAGAGGGGCTGGGTCTGTATATCGTGTGTATGCTTGGCACCACGCTGTTCGAGAATTCGGTGGGGTTCTATCTGGCGGCACGGGGTCGTTACGATCTCAAGGATTCACTCTGGCGGGTGGTAAAGCTGCCTTCGGTATACGCGTTTCTCGCGGCGGTGGCGCTCAACCTGTCCGGGTTCCGGATCCCGGATATCTTTGTACCGCTGTTCGACAACCTGCGCGGCGCTTACAGCATCCTGGGCATGATGATCATTGGTATGAGCATTACCTCGTTCCGGGGACTGGCCGGCAATATCCGGTTCACCGGGCTGGCCTTCTTCGGCAAGTTCGTGGTCTGGCCGCTGGTGGCCATTCTGTTCTGGTGGCTGGATGCCAACATCCTGGGCATTTACGATACCGCCGTGCACCAGGCCATGTTCCTGATCTCTATCACACCGATCGCAGCCAACACCGTAGTGATTGCCACCTTGCTGGATACTGCGCCAAGGCAGGCGGCAGGCACGGTACTGCTGACCACCCTTTTTGCGCTGGCGTTTATCCCGGTAATGATTTCCCTCGCGTTCTAGAGCTCTTGGTGGCGGGCTCCATGGCGCCGGCCCGTGCCTCGAAGATGTCCTTGCGGGCATGGCGAACCACACTGATGCCGGCAGTAACCGCGAGGCTGCCCATGATGGCTGCCACCACCAGGTCCGGCCAGGCCGTGCCGGTGCCAAAGACACCCAGGGCAGCGCCCATGACCGCAATATTGCTGATGGCGTCGTTGCGGCTGCACAGCCACACCGAGCGCATGTCCGAGTCACCCTCCCGGAAGCGGAACAGCATGACGGCGACACTCACATTGGCTGCCAGCGCCAGCAGACCCACGGCGCCCATGGTCAGCGGTTCCGGCGTGATTCCGCTCTGGGCTACCCAGATGGCCCGGGCCCAGACTGCAAGGCCAAAGGTGGCCATGGTGAGACCCTTGATCATGGCGGCTCGGCCGCGCCAAAGCATGCCCATCGACAAGACGCTCAGGGAAAGGATGTAGTTGGCACTGTCGCCAAAGAAGTCGATGGCATCGGCCATCAATGAGACCGAGCCGGACTGGATGCTGGCAATACCCTCCACCAGGAACATGGCAAGGTTCACCCACAGGGCGATCCAGAGAGCCTTGCGGAAGCCGGGGGCGGGGGATTTGGGTTCGGGAGCCGAGCAACTGCAGGCCATGATGTCCTCCTGTGGTCAGTTGCCTATAGTAAAAACCCTGTAGCAGCTACAGGGTCAATCCCCGGAGTCGGGTCCCTGGAAATCGTCAGCTGTGGCCCTGGCCGTGGGTGCCAGGTACGTGGTTGTGGTCACTGGCCATGTCCAGTTTGTCGAGCTCGGAGGTCAGCCCTCCGAGTATGCCGCATTCGCTGACCGTGCCCCCGTCACTGCAGGCGGCCTGCAGCTTTTCCAGGGTCTGCTCCAGGCTTGCCAGCTCCTTCAGGCGCTCCCGCACATGATCCAGGTGACGCGCCAGCAGAGCATCCACATCACTGCAGTCCGCCTCAGGTTGTTCCGCCAGACGGATCAGTTCGCGGATCTCGTCCTGGGCCATATCGAGGTTACGACAGCGTTTGATGAACAGCAGCCGGTCCAGATGGGCCTGTCGGTAGCTGCGATAGCCGCTGGAATCACGGACCGGTTCGGGCAGAAGACCGATCTTCTCGTAATATCGGATGGTCTCTACGGGAATGCTCGCCTGTCTGGCAATGGCTCCGATTCTCAAGGCTCCCCTCCTTCAGGATTTGAGCGCCAGAATGCGCCGGGCACCGTCAAGTACGATCAGACCCACTATGGTGCCGACCACGAGGTCGGGATAGTTGGAACCGGTCCAGGCCACAAGGACGCCTGCTACGATAACCCCGAGATTAATGATCACGTCGTTGGCGGAGAAAATCCAGCTGGCTTTCATGTGGGCGCCACCATGCCGGTGCCTCGAGATCAGGATCAGACAGGTGCTGTTGGCCACCAGGGCAATCAGAGCCATCACCATCATTAGCGCCGATTCCGGCTCGCTGCCCAGCAGGAAACGCCGGCCCACTTCCAGCAGTACCCCGAGGGCCAGGATCAATTGCAGAACGCCGGCAAAATGGGCTGCGCGCACCTGCATCCGGAGGCTATGGGCAACGGCATACAGTGACAGACCATAGACAGCAGCATCGGCGAACATGTCGAGGGAATCTGCAATCAGGGCGGTGGACTGGGCGATTACGCCGATGGTCAGTTCCAGCACGAACATCACCGCATTGATGGCCAGCAGGATCTTCAGGGTGCCGGATTCTTCACCGGCACGAGTCGCCGCTACTGTGGCAGCTTCGATGGCGTCCGGATCCGCCGCGCGTGTCTCCTGCAGGGTTGCCCCCAGTCCCAGGGGCAGGAGCCTGTCAGTCACAGGTTGGGCTTCGCCGTCATGAAGCACCCGGAGCTGGCGATTTTCCAGATCGAATGACAGTCCGCCGATCTGCGCACAGCTGTCCAGCGCCATGCGAATCATCCGTTCTTCCGATGGGCAGTCCATTTTCGGAATACGGTACAGGCTGACCCATTCGCCGGATGTTACGGGCGCCGCCGGAGTTGGGGTCCCGGTATTGACTGACTTACAACCGCATTCACCACTTCCGGGTTCACTCATAAAACGAATTGCCCCACCCACTTTTTCAGGTTCACGTCCAGGGAATATCGATCAGGGCGCGAAGGCCGCCCCGAGCCCCGGTGTCAAACGTAAGTGTACCACCGTAACGTTCGGTGATTTCTCTGACGATGGCCAAGCCAAGTCCGTGGCCCGGAGTCTGTTCATCCAGCCGAAGCCCGCGGACACCGAGAGAAGGCACGGATTCGGAGTGAACTCCGGGGCCGTCATCCTCGACCCGCATGATCATTCGGCCGTCTTCCTCCAATAGTGAGAGCTCGACAGTCTTTTCCGACCACTTGCCCGCATTATCCAGCAGATTGCCGAGCACTTCGTTCAGATCGTGTTCCTCGAGCGGCCAACGCCGTTCCTCCATCAATTCGGAGGATAATTCGAAGGACTTTTCCGGATAGAGCCTGCCCAGCATCCAGAGAAGATCCCGTGCCTGCTTGACCGGGTAGGCGCTTTTCCCCACTTGAGGGCCGGCAAACCGGCTCCGGCGCATTTCCGCTTCAAGCTGTTTGTCGATATCCCCGAGTCGGGCCGCCATTTCGTGTCTGAGGGGGGCGTCCAGCGGGCGGCTGGTATCCTCCAGTATCTGCCGGGTTGCCGCGATGGGGGTTTTGACGCTGTGCGACAGATTCGCCAGCGCATCCCGGGAGCGTTCCAGTCGCTGGTCGAGGGAATCGAGCAATTGGTTGAGCTGTTGCACCAGGGGCTGGAACTCCTCCGGGGCCTGAACGGCAATACGAGAGATTTCGCCATCCTGAAGCCTTTTCAGAGCAGCCTTGAGGGTCACGACGGGCCGCATGGACAGGGTGATGCCCAGCCAGATCACCGCAACGAGCAGCACGATCAGAAGAATGGAGACAATGGCGGTCCACGCATGCAGCTCGGCCTGGCTGCGTTTCAGGGCGCCCAGATCTTCGGAGACAATCACGACAATGGGTGTGTCGCCAACCCGGAACGACGCCCTGTAGGCCAGGATACTGGAGGGGCTGTCCGCACTCCCTCTGCGATCGACCTGAGTGGCACCGTCCGGCCCGGACTCGAGCAAGGGCATCAGCAGAGGCGTCCAGGATTCCGGGGAAATGAGGGTGCGGAAGGGAGACTGGATGGCAAAGGAATGGTGAAAGACTTCCTGGAAATAGTCGCCGGTCTGGAGTGTGTCGATGCGACCGCCGGATTCCCGGATCTGGTGTTCAAGGAACGCGACCTCGTCCTTCAGTCGGCTTTCAACGAATTCCCTTGCCATCCGGTCCAGTAATAGCCCGTGTACCAGCCAGGCCAGAGCCATCAGGCCGATGCCGGCGGGTAACAGCAGGACGAGCAGGGTGCCCTTCACGGACACCGGCTTCTTAAACAGTGTCATTGAACAGATAACCCTGGCCCCGTCGTGTTGCGATGGTGTCCGGGCCCACCAGTTTCCTCAGGCGCCGGATGTAAGCCTCGATCACATTCTCGCTGGGGCTGTCGTTGAGGTTGTAAAGCTGCTCCATCAACTGTTCCTTGGAAAACACATGCCGGGGGCGGCTCATCAGGCAGCGGAGCAGTCGGAATTCGGTGCCGGTCAGAGTGTGCTCGGTGCCGTCGGCCAGTTTCAGGCTCTGGCGATTCTCATCCAGCTCGAACCGGCCCGCTTTCACCACCGAGTGAACCCTGCCTTCACTGCGGCGGACAATGGCATTGAGGCGGGCGATCAGTTCTTCGGTCTGGAAGGGTTTGGCCAGGTAATCGTCCGCGCCGGCCTTCAGGCCATTTACCTTGTCCTGCCAGTCGCCCCTGGCTGTCAGAATCAGGACCGGCAGGTTGATCTGGTTCGCACGCCATTTCCTCAATACATCCAGGCCGCTCCCGTCGGGCAACCCAAGATCCAGAACCACCGCCCGGTAGTCCTCCTGTTCTCCCAGCATCACAGCCTCCCGGACCATGGAGGTGATATCCACACTGAAGCCCGCTTTTTCAAGCTGGCGGGCCAGGCCATCGGCCAGCAAGCGGTCATCCTCAACAAGCAGTAGGCGCATGTTTCTTTTCCTTATCGGCGTCTTGTCGGCCGCGTCAGTGTCACTGACTTACCTGAATTCAGCCTGAACTCTAAATTGTTGGTCATTTTCAGAAAGGATTCAGGTTTGTGCGAGATGGTATCAATCGTTTCTTGGCATTGCTCAAGTTTCAGGGCAAGCCGACTGGCGTACTAACGCACATTATTTCACAGGAGAAGATGGGATGAATGCATCAAAGCTTTTTGTTGCGGCTGCGGCCATGTCGATGACCGCAACTACATTTGCCGCAGGCAGTCACGGTGGTGGTCATGGAAGCAGCATTGGTGAGCCCGGAAATGCAGGCGATGTTTCCCGCACCATCCAGGTGGAAATGCACGACAACTATTACGAACCCGAAGCCATCGAGGTTACTCGAGGCGAGACCGTGCGTTTCATGATCGAGAACAAGGGCAGACTGGTGCATGAATTCAATATCGGTACTCCCGATATGCACGAGGCCCATCGGGACGAAATGAAGATGATGGTCGAGCACGGCGTGATTCAGGGTGGCAAGCTCAATGAGGACATGATGAATATGGATATGGGTAACGGCCACACCATGAAGCATGATGATCCCAACAGCGTACTGCTCGAGCCGGGCCAGAAGAAGGAAATCATCTGGACCTTCAGCAGCAAGACCAACATGGAATTCGCCTGCAATATCCCTGGCCACTACCAATCCGGAATGTACGGTGACGTGAACTTCGATTCCGCAGCCGACACCCAGGCCCGCGCAGACTGATCCCGCCCGAGGACGATAAGAAGGGAGCACCACTTTTCCGGTGCTCCCGTTGCAGTATTCCAGGAGTAACCAACACATGAAAAACGCCCTTATGGCAGGGGCCCTCGGGCTCCTTATGCCTGTGATGGCCGCTGCCGGTGAGTACAGCCTCACCGTGGACCGCGTGATGATCGACACCGGTGACTTTGTGAAAGAGGGCATCGGCTACAACGGAGCCTCTCCCGGACCGGTACTCAGGTTCAAGGAAGGGGAGAGCGTGACGATCAATGTCACCAATAATCTGGATGAGCCGACCTCCATTCACTGGCACGGACTGATCCTGCCGTTCGAGCAGGATGGTGTGCCGGGTATCAGCTTTGAGGGTATCCAGCCCGGTGAGACGTTCACGTACGAGTTTCCCATCGTGCAGAGCGGCACCTACTGGTTCCACAGCCATTCCGGTTTTCAGGAGCCCAACGGCGCCTATGGTGCAATCGTGATCGAACCCGAGGGGCGCGAGCCCTTCCGGTACGACCGGGACTATGTGGTCCAGCTCACCGACAAACACCCGCACGATGCCAACCGGGTCATGCGTAACCTGAAGATGATGCCGGATTACTACAACCGTCAGCAGCAGACGGTCGGGGATTTCTTTGCCGATATCTCTAAGCACGGTTTCATGACCGCCCTGCAGGACCGTCTGGCCTGGGGCGACATGCGCATGATGAAGGCCGACGTGGAGGACGTTCAGGGTTTTACCGGCCTGATCAACGGCAAGGGGCCCGAGCAGAACTGGACCGGCGTATTCGAGCCGGGTGAACGCATCCGTCTTCGATTCATCAACTCGTCCGCCATGGCGTACTTTGATATCCGGATTCCGGGTCTGGAGATGACCGTGGTTCAGGCCGATGGCAATAACGTGCAGCCGGTTACCGTGGACGAGTTCCGTATCGGTGTGGCGGAAACCTACGATGTCATTGTCCGGCCGAAGACCGCCGAGGCCTACACCATCTTCGCCGAATCCATGGGGCGGTCGGGCTATGCGAGGGCGACTCTGGCGCCTGAGGAAGGCATGCAAGGGCCCGTGCCCGAACTGAGAGAGGCGCCATTGCTGACCATGGCCGATATGGGGGGCATGCATGGTATGGCCGATGGCGATATGGCGACCCGCGACGGTGCGGAAGACATGGACCATGGCAACATGAGCCAGGGTTCAATGGAACAGGCCAGTATGAATGGCAGCTCCGGCATGGCCGCTGACGCTGGCACTTCGATGGCCGGAATGGACCACTCGGGCATGGATCACGGTGCCATGATCATGGCCGAAAGTGGTGCCAGCGATCCCTTCTACGCGGAGGGTAGCGGCCTGGTGCCGGTGGCGGCGAATGGTGGCAAGTTCCTCTCGTACTCGGATTTGCGGGCCCAGAAGCCACTGTACGAGGAGCGGGAGCCCACCCGTGAAATCGAACTGCGCCTGACCGGCAACATGGAGCGGTATACCTGGAGTATTGACGGCGTCAAGTATGAGGACGCGGAACCATTGAAGCTGCAATACGGCGAGCGCGTCCGGTTCAAGTTTGTTAACGAAACCATGATGACGCATCCGATGCATCTGCATGGCATGTGGTCGATCCTCGATGTGGGGGCCGGGGAGTGGAACCCGGTTAAACACACCGTCAGCGTTCAACCGGGCACTACGGTCTATATGGAAACCGAGGTGGACGCGCCGGGCCAGTGGGCTTTCCATTGCCACCTGTCCTACCATGCCGCCTCCGGCATGTTCCGCAAGGTCGTGGTCGAGGGTGGTCCGGACCAGGGCAACACCGCCGGCGTTGAAGTTGCGAATGACGGAGGTGATGCATGAGGACTTTGACCCTGTCTGCGCTTGCACTGGCATTGACGTTGCCATCGTTGCCCGTGCTGGGCAGTGATATGCCGCAGGACCAGTCCGGCCGGAAGGACGCGCTGAGCCTCTGGGGTGTCCAGTTCGAGGAACTGGAATATCGTTACAGTGACGATGACGAGGAACTGGGGGTCTGGAACGGCGATGCCTTCTACGGCACTGATGAACTCAAGTTCCGCTGGCTGACTAAAGGTGAGTACGCGATCGAAGAAGAGGCCTATGAGAAGCTGGAAAACCAGTTGCTCCTGCAGACGCCGGTTTCCAGCTTCTTCGACGCCAAGGCCGGCGTGCGCTTCGACACGCCCGAGGGCCCGGACCGTACCTATGGGGTGTTGGGGCTGACCGGCCTGGCTCCGCACTGGTTCGAGGTGGATGCCAGCCTGTATGTCAGTGACGAAGGCGATACTTCGGCGGAGTTTGATGCCGAGTACGAGCTGCTGTTCACCAATCACCTGATCCTGTCTGCTGCACTGGATGCCACTGTTGCTTTCAGTGAAGACCGGGAAATTGGTGTGGGCAAGGGGCTGGTTTCTACAGAAACCGGGCTCCGGTTGAGCTATGACCTGGTTGACCGGTCCTTCTCGCCCTACCTGGGCGTGGTCCACGAACGCAAATATGGCGACACCGCCGACTTTGCGGAAGCAGAAGGGGGAGGCACCGAGGACTGGTTCGCCGTTATCGGAGCCAGAGTCTCGTTCTGAGTCCGCCTCTGACGCTCCAGCTAACGGGCCGAGGGTACCCCCCTCGGCCCGTTTTTTGTTGCTGACAAGTTGATGTGGGTCAACCGGGGGCGGTTGAGGCAGCTGATTTTCAGCCGCAATTCAGCTTCGGATGTTGTGATGAGGTCAAAGCAAGCAGGTTGGGAGGTGAATGCCATGATCAAAGCTCACAAAGCAACCAGTCAGGAACCCTTTCTTCTCCACAGGAAATTGCCCGTTGAGGGGCTGGGTGAGAGTCAGTGGGAGGATTTCATTCACGAACTGAATCACCACCCCTGCGTGGACTTCGCCGAGCGCAAGCCGGGCAACCGTCTATTCGTGACCTATGATGGAAGTCATTGGTCCATCGATGAGTTGCTCGATCTGGTTGCAGGCTATGACGGGAGGCTTCCCGGAGGCTGGTGGACGCGCAGGAAACTGGCCTGGTACCGGTTTACCGATGACAACGTCCGGGCCAATGCCAATCACGAGCCATTCTGTTGTTCGAAGATTCCGCCAATGAAACGAAAGTGACAGGAGGTTGAATGGGCAGTGAGCAGGACAGAACCACCCATTATCAGGAAGGAAGTCTGACGCTTCCCGGAACCGTGATGCTGGGAACCGGCGTCATGATTGGCGCCGGTATCTTCGCACTGACCGGCCAGATGGCCCAGATGACGGGTGTGCTGTTTCCGCTGGCCTTTCTGGCGGCTGCGGTCATCGTGGCCTTCAGCGCATACTCCTATATCAAGATCTCCAATGCCTGGCCATCCGCCGGAGGCATTGGTATGTATCTGCACAAAGCCTACGGGAACCGCTTGCCAACTGCGTTCAACGCCTTGCTGATGTATTTCTCGATGGTGATTGCCCAGAGTTTTCTGGCGCGTACTTTCGGTTCCTACACCATGCAGTTGTTCGGCGGCGACGAAAGCGGACGCATGGTACCCATTCTCGGCGTATCGCTGATCCTGGGGGCTTTTCTGATCAACCTGCTGGGTAACCGGATGATCCAGGGAGTGGCCTCCTTCATCGGCATTCTGAAAATAGGGGGGATACTGGTTTTCGGGCTGGTGGGTGTCTGGATCGCCGACAGCATATCGGTTGATTTCTCCACACCGGGAGAAGCGGGAACCGCTGGTAATTTCCTGGGTGCCACCGCGCTCGGGATACTGGCCTTCAAGGGTTTCACCACCATCACCAACAGTGGCTCCGAGGTGAAGGATCCGCACCGGAACGTGGGGCGCGCTATCGTTATTTCCATTGCAGCCTGTGTGGTGATCTACACCCTGGTTGGCTTTGCCGTTGCCAGCAATCTTTCACTGGCTGAAATCATTGAGACCCGGGACTACTCCCTTGCTGCAGCCGCACGCCCGGCACTGGGGGATTATGGTGTCTGGTTCACGGTTGCCATCGCCATGATGGCCACCGCCGGTGGCATTCTGGCCAGTATCTTCGCTGTCTCGCGCATGTTGGCCATGCTGACGGAGATGAAGCTGGTGCCCCACAGTCATTTCGGCATGCCGGGAACCATCCAGAAGCACACGCTGGTCTACACTGTGGTCCTGGGGCTGATCCTCACGGCCTTTTTTGATCTTTCCCGCATTGCGGCTTTGGGGATCGTCTTCTACCTGGTCATGGATATTGCCATTCACTGGGGCGTGCTTCGGTATCTGCGGGCAGATGTGAAGGCAAGCGTCTGGGTGCCGGCGACGGCGATCATTCTGGATATGCTGGCACTTGGTGGTTTTGTCTGGGTGAAACTGAACACCGATCCTTTTGTTATCGGTGTGGCCGTGGCAACGATGGCCGTGATTGCCATTGTCGAGCAGCTGTTCCTGACCAGAACTGCGCGCACCCGGGAATCCGGGCATGAGGGAACTCAGGTGCATCATCACCATTAATAGGTTATCGACCTGGAGAGCAGTACCATGATGGGAAATGGAGCGTTTGGTAATACCATGTTTTATAACACGATGTGGGCCGGACACTGGTTGTGGATGCTGGTGATCGGCATTGTGGTCGTCATACCGGCCTGGCGTATTTGCCAGCGCACGGGATATCCGGGCTGGATGGGCATTCTGATACTGATTCCAGTGGTTAATCTTTTCCTGCTTTATTTTCTTGCGTTTTCTGAATGGCCCGCGGATAAACAAGGGGGGCCGGATGCCTGAGCACCAGCACGCTCACCATGCGCACCACGGTGAAGGGGAAAGTGGAGAGCACCTCGCCAAGGACCCGGTTTGCGGAATGTCCGTAGACCCCCACACGGCCGAGCATCGAAGTCAGCACGGTGGAAAAACCTGGTATTTTTGCTCGTCACGCTGCCAGTCGAAATTCGACGAGGACCCCGAACAATACCTCGGCGGGCAACCGCAACAGGAAGAGGCCGTGCCGCCGGGCACTATCTACACCTGCCCGATGCATCCCGAAATTCGCCAGCAGGGACCGGGAGACTGCCCCATCTGTGGTATGGCTCTGGAGCTCGAGCAGGTGAGCCTGGATGATGGGCCATCCGCAGAGCTTACGGACATGACCCGCCGGTTCTGGATTGGACTGGTTCTGACTCTGCCGGTGCTGGTGCTTGAAATGGGCGGGCACCTGACCGGGCTTGATCACATTGTCGCCCCTCAGATATCCAACTGGATCCAGTTGGTGCTGGCAACACCGGTTGTTATGTGGTGTGGCTGGCCGTTCTTTGTCCGGGGCTGGAAGTCCGTGGTCAGTCGCAACCTGAACATGTTCACGTTGATTGCCATCGGTACCGGCGTGGCGTTGATATATAGCCTGGTGGCGACCCTTGCCCCTCAGGTTTTCCCGGCAGCCTTTCGGCAGGAGGATGGCTCGGTTGCCGTCTATTTCGAGGCCGCGGCGGTCATTGTGGTGCTGGTCTTACTGGGGCAGGTGCTGGAACTCCGGGCCCGGGAAAAAACCTCGGGTGCCATCAAGGCCTTGCTGGATCTGGCGCCGGCAACCGCCAGGAAACTGGACGATGCGGGCGGTGAGTCCGATGTGTCGCTTGATCAGGTCAAGGTTGGCGACCGCCTTCGGGTTCGGCCCGGAGACAAGGTGCCACTGGACGGAGAGGTGCTTGAGGGCAGCTCCAATGTGGACGAATCCATGGTCACTGGTGAGCCTTTGGCGGTCAGCAAGAAATCGGGAGATCAGGTGATTGGCGGCAGCATCAACCAGCAGGGCAGCTTTATCATGCGGGCCGACAAGGTTGGCCGGGACACCATGCTGTCACAGATTGTGCAGATGGTGGCGAGCGCCCAGCGCAGCCGCGCGCCCATTCAGGGCCTGGCCGACAAGGTCGCGGGCTATTTTGTGCCGGCCGTGATCCTGATCGCCATTATCGCCTTTATCGTCTGGTCCGTCTTCGGGCCCACGCCGCCCATGGCCTTCGGGCTGATTGCCGCTGTGAGCGTGTTGATCATCGCCTGCCCCTGTGCCCTGGGGCTGGCCACGCCCATGTCGATCATGGTCGGCGTCGGCCGGGGTGCCCAGAGTGGTGTGCTGATACGGGACGCGGAAGCTCTGGAGCGCATGGAAAAGGTGGATACGGTTGTGGTGGACAAAACCGGCACACTGACAGAAGGCAAACCTCAGGTCACAAAGCTGGTTCCTGCCGAGGGATTCAGCGAGGAAGAACTCATGCGGTTTGCCGGCGGCCTGGAAAAGGGCAGTGAGCACCCGCTGGCCCATGCCATTCTCGACAAAGCCGGGGCCATGGACCTGACGCTGCCAGAGGCTGAGGGTTTCGATTCCCCGAATGGCAAAGGCGTGACCGGAAAGATCGATGGGCAGCAGGTACTGATTGGCAACCGGCTGTTGATGGAATCCGAAGGCGTCAATACCTCGGATTTTGAGTCTGAAGCCGACCAGCTCCGCAGGGATGGGGCTACGGTGATTTTCGCAGCCGTTGACGGAAAGGTTTGCGGGTTGCTTGCCATTGCCGATCCGGTGAAAGAAACCACCGAAGCGGCCATAACGGCACTACAGAAGGATGGCATCCGTGTCGTCATGCTGACCGGCGATAACCGAACATCGGCTGAGGCCGTTGCCCGCAAACTGCACATTGACGAAGTGGAGGCGGAAGTCCTGCCGGAGGACAAGGGCAAGATCGTTCAGCGCCTGAAAGATGAGGGCCGTATTGTGGTCATGGCCGGCGATGGCGTAAACGACGCACCCGCATTGGCAACGGCGGATGTGGGTGTGGCCATGGGCACAGGTACGGATGTCGCGATCGAAAGCGCCGGTATTACACTGCTCCGGGGAGACCTGATGGGCATTGTGGAAGCCCGCCGGCTGTCTCTGGCGACCATGCGCAACATCCGGCAGAACCTGTTTTTTGCCTTTATCTACAACTCTGCCGGCGTCCCGATCGCCGCCGGGGTGTTGTATCCGTTTGCGGGCATCCTGCTGTCCCCGATTTTCGCGGCGGCGGCCATGTCGCTGTCTTCGGTCAGCGTGATTGTCAACGCACTGCGTTTGCGAGTGGTCAGGCTGGGACCGGGCCACTGAACTTTTCTCTCACAGGAGATAACCATGTCATACACGATCAACCGTCTCATCAAGAATGTCGATTTTGAGGATGTGGACCAGAGAGCGCGGCAGGCCCTGGGGGACCACGGCTTCGGCGTGCTGACCGAGATCGACGTCAAGGCCACCATGAAGAAAAAGCTCGACAAGGACATGTCTGCCTACCGGATTCTGGGGGCCTGTAATCCCGGTATGGCCTGGGAAGCCATTGGCGTGGAGCCCCGCGTCGGTGCCATGCTGCCGTGCAACGTGATTCTCAGGGAAGTTTCGGACGGCGTGGAGGTCAGTGCCGTTGATCCTGTGGCGTCCATGACGGCCATTGATAATGACGAGCTCAAGCAGGTTGCCGGGAAAGTCAGAGACATGCTGTCTGAGGTTGTCGAGGCGATCTGACCGATGGCCTCGGGCGCCCTGCCTCTGCGCGTGCGTTAAGCCGCAAGAGGGTGTTGGAATCGTTGGTGAAGAGAGAATACCATTCCCGTGCGGTTTTTCCGGAGTTAAAACGAATAGAAGTTCCCTGGTCTCCCGTCTGGCTCATTAGATCAGCGATTTAACCAGACGGGACATTAGCCAGCGGACGATTGAATGGCATGGCTTATTACCAAGTATGCGATTACTGCTGCATTGGTGGTGCTGGTATCTGAAATCGCGAAACGCAGCGACAAACTGGGCGCGCTGATTGCTGCCTTACCCATGGTGACAGTGCTGGCCATGATCTGGCTTTACGCTGAGCAGCAGCCCGCAGAGAAAATCAGCAATCATGCCTGGTATACGTTCTGGTACGTGCTGCCGACCCTGCCAATGTTTCTGGCTTTCCCGTTCCTTCTGCCGAGGTTTGGCTTCTGGGTTTCCCTCGTGATCAGTGCTGTCATTACCATCGCCTGCTTTGCGGCACTGGCGGCCGTGGTAAAGCGGTTTGGTATCTTTCTTCTGTAATTCCGCGTGTTTTAGCCAAGGCTGCCCAACACTGGAAAGGTCGATAGCATCCACGATGCAAACCGTGTCATTTGCCCGGTGATCACCATTACACCCATGATCACCAGCACCAGACCTGCCACTGCCCTCAGTGGTCTGCTCCAGCGACTGAACCCTCGCATCCGCTCGCGAAAGTGCTCGATGAACAGCGCGGTTCCAAGGAATGGCAGCGCCAGTCCCAGCGAATACACTGCAAGGTACAGTATGCCCGTTTCCGCGTTGGCATGGGTTGAGCTAAGGGCCAGTATGGCGCCGAGTATGGGGCCGATGCAGGGCGTCCAGCCGATGGCGAACGCCACGCCCAGCACGAATGCTGCCGTGGGCCGCCCGCCTTCCAGCGTATGCCCCAGGCGCCAGTCCCGTTGCAGGGCCGGCATGCTCCACCAACCCAGCATGAACAGGCCCATGAGCACAATCAGCAACCCGGCCACCAGATTGGCTTCCTGCCGGTAGGCCATCAGCCACTGCCCCAGAAGACTGGCGCTGGCGCCCAGGGCAACAAACACCAGGCTGAAGCCGAGCACAAAGCAGACACTCAGCCACAAGGCTTTCAGCCGATTCGACGCCTCGGTTACTGCGCCGCCGGTAACGACAGACAGGTAGCCCGGGACCAGTGGCAGAGTGCAGGGTGAGAAGAAAGACACCAGGCCGCCAAGGAAGGCGGCGAGGATGCCCCAGGTTGCAAGATCTGGCATTCAGGAACTCCCGAATCAGTGGTATTCCCGGCCGGCAGCCGGGAACGGCCTCAGTAATCTTTGTGCTCGCTGAACACGCTCTGCTGCCCGTTGGCTCGGAAGGCAATCACCTGGTAGTCGTCCTTCCGGCCGGTTTCCATGCCGGGGCTGCCCTGGACCATGCCCGGCACTGAAAGCCCGAGGGTATTGAACTGGGGGTTTTCCAGGTAAGCGAGGATATCGCCAGCCGGCACATGACCCTCGATTACCACATCATCAATCAACGCGGTGTGGCAGGAAGCCAGCTCTCCCGGTACGCCATGGGTCTGCTTGATAGCACCGACGTTGTCGGTATCGATAACGCGGGTCTCAAAGCCGTTGGTCTCAAGGTGCTCAACCCAGCCCTGACAGCAGCCGCAGCTTGGGCTCTTATAGATGGTGATCGCGGGGCCAGTTTCGCCAGCAGAGGCCAGAGGGGTTGATGGTTCGGAGGATTCGTTGGCCTGGATTGCCAGCGTGGTGGCGCCGGCGGCAAGAACAATGGCAGCGACGCCAGTATAAAGGGCAAGTTTTTGGGTCTTCATGGTGATCTCCTGACAGGCATGCCCATTTATGACGGCTTTGCCTGTTAACAATGTGATTCGGGTTTCCCGGGCGATATCGCCCGACAATGAAGCTGCGTCAGGATCAGGAGAAGGCTTCAGGAGGGGGGGTCAGGACGTCGGAAACGGGGCCGTGGTACACCGCTCGGACCGCTGTGGCATTAACGCGGGCGGCGGATTGAACAGGGGGCACGGATGTTCCGGTGGCCATGCCGTAAACAGACGCGGAGGCGCAATGAGGGGTCGCCAGGTGACAATTCTGTTGCTCGGGGGTATCGCACTGTACCGACACTCCGGACGGATTCATGCTCGAGGAATGGTTCATGCCGGCGTTGCCAACCTTGGCCATTCCGTTGCAGCCGGTAGCGTTGAGGCTCGTCTTCGTCGCGTTGGCATTGGCTACCGCGGCAAGCCCCTGGGTCGGGCCGCCGATCAACAGCAAAACGCTTAACAATGCTGCGAGGAGTTGGCGAGACGGCATGTTGGTTTCCGTGTGTCGAACGGTTATCGCCGCCCTGACCTATACTCTGGTTCAGGTGCTTTTTGAACGCGGGGAGAGCGGCAAGCAGAGCAGCAACTTTGATCGTTGAGGTGATTATAAAACCTTTGATCAGGTCATACGTCAAGCGACGGCACTGTTATTTTTTGTTGGGTGATTACGGGCTTGATTGAGATCAACGTGCGGTCTGATTCGCTCAAATAATTCAGCTTGAATTCAGGTGGCTGTGCTTTGCTTTGCTGGCGTGTTCCTACGCTATCCGGGTGCGGTCCTGATCTGAAGCACAAGCAGGCTGGATTTTTGTGGAGGATCTGATCTTGAAAAAGTCGGTGCAAGCGGAAAAAAGCAATGCCGAACCTGGCCCGTTGACGCCGGATGAACTCCACAGAATGGACGCCTACTGGCGGGCCGCCAACTACCTCTCGGTGGGGCAGATCTACCTGCGCGACAACCCGCTACTCACCGAGCCACTGACTCTGGAGCACGTCAAGGCGCGACTGCTGGGACACTGGGGAACCACCCCGGGGCTTAACTTCATCTACGTACACCTGAACCGGATCATCCGAGCGCAGGATCTGAATATCATATACATCACTGGCCCCGGACATGGAGGGCCGGGCCTGGTTGCCAATACCTGGCTGGAAGGCAGCTACAGCGAGCTTTATCCGAACATTCCGCAGAACGCAGCGGGCATGCAGCGTTTGTTCAGGCAGTTCTCGTTTCCCGGTGGCATACCAAGCCACGTGGCGCCGGAAACTCCGGGCTCCATCCACGAAGGGGGCGAGCTCGGTTACTCCCTGTCCCATGCCTTCGGCGCGGTATTCGACAATCCGGAGCTCATTGCGGCGTGTGTGGTCGGTGACGGCGAAGCCGAAACGGGCCCGCTCGCTACCGCCTGGCACTCCAACAAGTTTCTCAATCCTGCCCAGGACGGCGCGGTATTGCCGATACTGCACCTGAACGGCTACAAGATCGCCAACCCCACCGTGCTGGCGCGCATTCCCCGTGATGAGCTGGAGAGCCTGTTCATCGGCTACGGCTACCGGCCCTATTTCGTTGAAGGCGATGAGCCCGCGCGGGTGCACCAGCGTATGGCGGCGACCCTGGATACGGTCATGGCCGAGATCAGGGAAATCCAGCACGAAGCCCGCACCAGGGGCGCCGCCGGGCGCCCGCGATGGCCAATGATTGTCCTCCGAACCCCAAAGGGCTGGACCGGCCCGAAAGAAGTGGATGGCCTGAAGAGTGAAGGTACCTGGCGCTCGCACCAGGTACCTTTCTCCGCGATGGCGAGCAAGCCTGAGCACCTGAAGCTGCTTGAAGACTGGATGAAAAGTTACCGTCCTGAAGAACTGTTCGAGCCGAACGGGGCCCTGAAACCGGAGCTGGCAGCTCTGGCACCGAAAGGTGAACGGCGCATGGGCGCCAACCCGCACGCCAACGGCGGGCTGCTGCTCAGGGATCTGCAACTGCCCGACTTTCGCGAATTTGCTGTTGCAGTCACCAGCCCCGGCGCGGAGCAGGCGGAATCGACCCGGGTTATGGGTACCTACCTGCGCGACGTGATGCAACTGAATAACGAGACGCGCAGCTTCCGTGTGATGGGTCCGGATGAGACCAACTCCAACCGCCTTGGCGCGCTGTTCGAGGAGACGGACCGCGCCTGGATGGCCGAAACCCTCCCGGGAGACGATCACCTGGCGCCGGACGGCCGGGTCATGGAGATCCTCTCCGAACACACCTGCCAGGGCTGGCTGGAGGGGTATCTGCTGACCGGCAGGCACGGGCTATTTTCCTGCTATGAGGCTTTTATTCACATCATCGACTCCATGTTCAACCAGCATGCCAAGTGGCTTAAGGTTGCCGGTAAAGAGGTCCACTGGCGTCGCCCCATTGCCTCACTCAATTATCTGCTGACTTCCCACGTCTGGCGCCAGGACCACAACGGTTTTTCGCACCAGGACCCCGGTTTTATAGACCATGTGGTGAACAAGAAAGCCGACGTTATTCGCGTCTACCTGCCGCCTGATGCCAACACGCTGCTGTGCGTAACCGACAACTGCCTGCGCTCGCGCAACTTCGTGAATGTCATCGTGGCCGGCAAGCAGCCCGAGCCACAGTGGCTCGGCATGGACGCGGCCATCAAGCACTGTACCGCGGGTATCGGCATCTGGGAGTGGGCCAGCAACGATGAGGGCAGCGAGCCGGATGTGGTCATGGCGTGTGCCGGCGACGTGCCGACACTGGAGATCCTGGCGGCGGTGGATATCCTGCGCCATCACCTGCCCAGGCTCAGGGTGCGGGTGATCAATGTAGTGGATCTCATGACCCTGCAGGATCAGGCGGAACACCCGCATGGTCTGTCTCACAAAGACTTCGATACCCTGTTCACCACCGACAAACCGATTATCTTTGCCTACCACGGGTATCCCTGGCTGATCCATCGCCTGACCTACCGGCGCACCAACCATAAGAATCTCCATGTGCGTGGCTATAAGGAGGAAGGCACCACCACCACGCCCTTCGACATGGTGGTGCGCAACGACATGGACCGTTTCCATCTGGCGGCAGACGTTATCGACCGGGTTCCGCAATTGGGGGCTCGGGCAGCCTATCTCAAACAGTGGCTGCGGGACCGGCTTATTGAGCACCAGCATTACATCACCGAGCACGGTGTTGATATGCCGGAAGTAACACAATGGCAATGGGGAACGCCGGCCGGCTGAGGAAGCCTTCATGGTCCGTCAGATTGGCCGCACGCACAATGGGTGGCTTGAGTCGGTCTACTTCGGTGTCGGATGTTCACTGGATGTTTCTGGCGTCGTCGTGTTGATATTGATCCGCGTCAAATAGATGCATCTTCAGGAAGGGTTTTCAGTTCTAGTTCAGTTTGGCGTGTTCAACTGGGATTGAAGCATTTCTTTTTCGCAAGCGCGCAACGGCCGCTTTTCTGCCGAAAAAGAATCATTCTGCCGTTCTGTTCCGAAGGTGACATTATGAAATACCCGTCGCGAAAATCATGGTTTTGGAGCCTCGTCGCCATGTTCTCGATGAGTCTGTCAACGGCGGTGTCTGCGGACGGTGGTCGCGCCTTCATTCCCATGGGGACGGCGGATTCTGTGGGGGTCATGAACCTGGAAACCCACCGATTAACATCGACGATCTCCGGTACGGTCAATACCCATGGATCAGCGCTGACTCCGGATGGCCGCTACCTCGTTGTGGGAAGCCTGACTGCCCATGACAATCAGGAACCTCCCATGCGACCGGAGAGTGTCACGGAAGATGATCACGCCGCCCATCACGGTGGTGGCGGCGCCGCAGCTCCGGAATTATCCGGTACTGGTCGGGTTTATGTCGTGGACACCAGCACGAACGCCATGGAACGGGTATATGAGGTGCCGGGGCCAGTGCATCATGTTCTGGTCACACCGGATGGTCGCTATGCCGTTTCCACACATCCGATGGGTGGGGGTATCAGCGTTGTTGATCTGGATTCCGGAAAAGTCGTTGACGTTATCGCGACTGGCCCTTCTCCCAACTATATAGCGACGACGGGCGACGGCCAGACGTTATTCGTCAGCAATACCGGTAACGGCACGATCAGTGAAGTGGATACCGGGAACTGGTTCGTCAAGCGCAATGTGCTCGTAGGTGGAGGCCCGGAGCACATGGCTCTCGCCCCGGACGGTGATCATCTGTACATCAATGATGCCGCCTCCGGTGAAGCCCTTAAGCTGCGGCTTTCTGACGGTGTCGTGACGGCTCGCTACCAAATTGGCGAAGCGCCTCATGGTCTGGGCCTGAGCGCCGATGGAAAGACGCTTTTTGCCACCAGTCAGGGTGATGAAAGGCTTGTTCGCATAGACCTCACTCCCGGCATCCGAAAAAGTTTCCCGCTCGCCCCGGCTCCCTACCACCTGGCGGTTTCCCCTGTCGATGGCCGCATTTTGGTCACCAGCCGAGGCGAGGCAAAACTCTGGATTCTTGATCCAGTGTCTCTCGCCATTCTTGATGAGGTCTCGCTGGATGGGATAGGTCATCAGATCTCGATTTATAAGCCGTGACGATTGCAGAGTTGGATTGCTCACAAAAGGAACTGTCATGGACCGTCGTTATAAAATCACATTGGCAATATTCGCTGTTATTGCGCTGCTTGTGCTTTGGGGCGAGCACAAGGGTCACTTTCTCGGCGCCTTGCCTTGGCTGATACTTCTTGCATGTCCGTTAATGCACATATTTATGCATGGCGGACATGGTAGTCACGGGCAGCATGGACCGCACCATGGCAAGACTGGAGATGAGCGAGATGAACAGTGAGGCACCGAATATAAGCTATTGAGGATTTGGCTCATGGCACCCTGGATAATAGTTCTTCTTTGGGTCTGGATATCGGATCCGGTTTTTGCGGGCACTCCCTCCGCCGATTCATTAATAGAAGCCATGGAGCATACCCTTTGGTCAGACAGTAACCACGGCCGGTACGTCATGCGTATTGAAAGTGAATACTGGACCCGGGAGCTGCAGCTGGAAGCCTGGATGGACCGGCCCGATCACACGTTAATCCGCATTCACTCGCCGAAAAAGGAGGCGGGCGTGGGCTCGCTGAGAATCGGTGATGCCATGTGGAATTACCTGCCAAAGGTCGACCGAACCATCAAGATCCCGCCGTCGATGATGCTGCAGCCCTGGATGGGGTCCAACTTCAGCAACGACGATCTGGTCAAGGAAAGTTCGTTTGTCGACGACTACACCCATGAGGTTGCCGGGGTAGATGCTTCTGGCGAGGTACCTGTGTATCGGATTGTTTCTACGCCAAGGCCCGACGCGCCGGTGGTCTGGAGCCGGCTTGAATTTGAGGTTCGCGCGGACGCTATCCCCGTGTCGGTGGCCTACTTCGGGGAGCGGGATCAGCTCGTCAAACGGTTGACCTATGAACAGGTCAAGACCATGGACGGGCGCCGGATACCGACGCTGTGGACCATGGTTGATGCGGACAACCCCGAATCCCGCACCGTCATCAGAATTGAAACCATCCAATTCGATCTTCCTTTGGACGAGTCCCTTTTTTCACTGCGCCGTCTGCGCAACCCGGAATGAGTCCCCGCTATGAGCATCGTCAATGTGCAGAATGTCTCGCGGATCTACCGGCAGGACTCCATTGCCGTCAAAGCCCTGAATGACGTATCGGTGGCCATTGAGCCCGGTGAGTTCACCACACTGGTGGGACCTTCGGGGTCGGGCAAGACCACCCTGCTTAACCAGATCGGCGCCCTGGACGAGCCGGATAGCGGGCATATTCAGGTGGCGGGCGAGGAAATTACCGGGCTCAGCCGCAAGAAGCGCACCATTCTGCGGTTGTGGAAGATTGGCTTTGTATTCCAGGAGTACAACCTCATCGGCGTGCTGTCGGCCCAGGAGAATGTGGAGTATGTGCTCATGCTTCGCGGTGTTCCGTTTCGCGAACGACGAGCCGAGGCACAGCGCATTCTCGCGGAGGTTGGGCTGCGGGGAATGGAGCAACGTCTGCCCCACGAACTCTCTGGCGGCCAGCAGCAACGTGTGGCGGTGGCCAGGGCCATCGTCAGCAAACCCGCCATTGTCCTGGCCGATGAGCCCACCGCCAATCTCGACTCCACGACCGGTGCAGCCCTGTTGGACCTGATGCGGGGGCTGAACGCCGAGCACGGGATTACGTTTGTGTTCTCCACCCATGATCCAATGGTGATGGAGCGGGCGCGCCGGGTGATCCATCTCCGGGATGGCGTCATTGAGCGCGAGGAGCGCCGGCCGTGATCGCCTGGCTGCGACTGGCGTTTGGCAATCTCCGGGTCAATCGTCGGCGTACCGGGATCACCCTGTTGTCGGTGGCGGTCGGTGTCGGTGGGCTGGTGTTTCTGTGGGCGTTTATCGACGGCATCAATGCCCAGATGATCAACAACATGACCGGCTATGTGACCGGCGACCTGAAAGTGCATCAGCGCGGGTTTCACGACGACCGGGAAATGAACATTGCCCTGGCCGAGCGCTGGAACCTTGCCCAGGAGGTGTCCGCCGTAACCGGTGTCGCGGCGACCACGGCCAGGGTGACAGGCAACGCGCTGGCCAGCCATGGCAACCAGTCCAGGGCCTTGCAGGTAATGGGGGTCGACAGTGCAATCGAGCCAACGGTCACCCGGCTGGATCGGTCGATTGTTATGGGCCGCTATCTGGAGGGGGGCAATGAGATCATTATGGGCGTGGATGCCGCCGATGCCCTGGAGGTGTCCCCGGGCGAAGAGCTGGTGCTGGTGGTCCAGGCGGCGGACGGCTCCATTGGTGCGGACCGATTCGAGGTGGTGGGTGTTTTTGAAACCGGCATCAAGCGAATTGATGGCTTCGTGGCCCAGATGCCCCTGGCGTCTGCCCAGGCACTCTATGCCTTCCAGGGACGGTTTACCGAGATAGCGGCCCGCGTAGAAGATTCCGACCGGCTCGAAGCGGTGGTTGCAGGCCTGCGGAATCAGATGCAGGCCCGGAACGTAGAGGTCCTGGGGTGGCCAGCGCTGATGCCATCGCTGGTACAAATGGTCGCCTTTCATGATGCTGTCGCCTACATCGTGATCTTCGTGGTGTTTGTGGTGGTGGCGGCCGGTATCGTTAACACCATTCTGATGTCGGTGCTGGAACGTGGCCGGGAATTCGGTGTGATGATGGCGCTGGGTACCCCCAGTAGCCGTATTGTCTGGCTGGTGCTTCTGGAAACAGCGATTCTGGCTGGTCTGGGCTACCTGTTGGGGCTGGCGTTGGGTCTGTCACTGACGGGCTATTTCGGTACCCATGGGCTGGACTTCAGTGCCTATATCAAGGCCATGGATACCATGCCGGGGCTGAGCGGTATCGTCTATCCCACCATCGAGCTCCAGCGCCTGGTGGTCATTGGCGTTGTGGTGGTGTCTGTCGCTCTGCTGGCAGCGGCCATCCCGGCCTGGAAAGCCAGCCGAAACAGCCCGCTGGAGGCGATGGGCGCACGGCGAACTATGATCAACCGTATCCGCCGGATCCATTGGCAGGTGACGTCTGATCATCGGCTGCTGATTTTTGCGCAAATGGCGCTGCGTTCGGTTTTCAGAAATCCACGACGGTCTGTAATCACCGCCTCGGCGACTGCGTTCGGGCTGGCTGCCTATCTGTTCCTGTATGCCTTTGCCGATGGTTTCTTCGAGCAGATGATTCACAACTCGACACAGCAGCTTAGTGGGCATGTGCAGGTGCTGGAAGGGGGGCACGACGTCGATCTGTCGCCGGCTTTACGCATTGCCGACAGTCAGGCACTGCAGCGGCAGTTGCAGGCGCGCCCTGAGGTTGAGGCTGCCGCATCCCGGGTGGTGCTGCGTGCCATGGTGGCCAACCCCGGTAAAAGCCTGCCGGTGGAACTGGTCGGTATTGCTCCGGAACAGGAGAGGGCGGTTACGGAACTTTCCGGGTACATGGAGCAGGGCACCTACGTTCAATCCGGGGAGACGGGAATCGTGATTGGCCAGAAACTGGCCGAGGAGCTGGGTGCCCGATTGGGGGACAAGCTGGTCATTACGGTCCAGCAGGCTGGGGGAGATCTTGCCTCCAGTGCCCAGGCCATTCGCGGTATCTACCGCACCGGCAGTGACCTGTTCGACACCGAGTATGTCTTCACCGATATCAACGTAGCCCGCCGCCTGGGTGGACTGCTGGAAGACGAAGTCTCGCGAATCGTGCTTAGGCTGTCAGACCGCGCAGAGAGTGCCGGCCTGGCGCGAACCCTGAACCAGTCGCCGCTTCTGACCAACGACGGACTGGTGGCCCAGGACTGGGAGACCTTGCTCCCGGTGGTGGTGCAGATGGTGGAGATGAGCCAGGTGGATTTCTATCTCATCCTGTCGGTGGTTTTTGTGGTGGTCGCCATAGGTGTCATGAACACCATGGTGATGTCAGTGATGGAACGTACCCCGGAACTGGGCGTGATGCTGGCGTTGGGCACCAGAGGGTCGCAACTGCAACTGACGATTCTGTTTGAGGCTTTCTTCCTGGCACTACTGGGAATGCTGGCAGGATCGGTGGTTGGCGGACTGCTCGTCGTCTGGCTTGGCACTACCGGCATCGATCTGTCCTCGATCAGTGGTGCCCTGGAAGCCATCCCCGGCATCACCGATCGTATCTATCCGGTGCTGATTTTCGATCACGTCTGGCTTCCCAGCCTGCTGTTGTTCCTGTGCTCTGTGTTGGTGGCGCTGTATCCGGCCTGGCGTGCCTCGCGACTGGATCCGGTGGAGGCCATCCGCCATGGCTAGGCGATCTCCACTGACGCTGGTCGCGATGGCCTGGCTAATGCTGGCGTCAGACGCTGGGGCGGACTTCAGCCATTCGGGATCGCTCAAGAATCTGAGCGTTGGCTCGCGCTCGTTGATTGACGACAGTCGCTACTTCTCGAATCTTACCCGCCTGCGTATTGAGCCCCGTTATCGCTATCGGGACTGGGTTGTGGATGCGGCCTACGACCTGGAGCTGGTGACCGGCAGTTTCCTGGACAGCCCGGAGTTCGCCCTGCTCAGGGACGCTTCCGATCCGCGCTACTGGGATCTTCAGGGGGACGTGCACGAATCGGGAGATGTGTTGGCGCGCCATCAACTTTACCGTGGCACGATCCAGTGGCGCTCGCCGGTCGGTGACTTCAGGTTTGGCCGTCAGCAAGTGAATTGGTCCACGGCGCTGATCTGGAACCCCATGGATATTCTCAATCCTGTCAGCCCACTGCAATTGGAGCCTGATGAACGCATTGGCGTGGACGCGCTGTTATGGGACAGAGCCTGGGGGGCAACCGGCCGGATCAGCGCCGTGCATGCGCCGCAACACACGGACCAGAATGCCAGCACGGCGGCACGGGCCAAGCGTTTTTTCGCCGGGGTCGATGCCGGCGTAATGATGGGCGAGTTCGCCGACGTCACCAAAGCGGGTGTCAGCGGCAGTGGCTCCGTGGCTGGCACCGGTTGGCGCACCGAACTCGTCTGGAGCGGGCCAGATGCGGGTGATAGTTACTGGCAGGGAGTAGCGGATCTGAACTGGGCGTTTCGCAACGGGTTCAATCTGGCCGTTGAATATTTCTATAACGGTCAGCCGGTATCGCCGGGAACGACAGGTCTGGCCAATCTTGTGTCCGCGCAGCCCCTGTATGCCGGGCGTCATTATGCCGGACTACTGGTATGGCAGGATATCAACCCGTTCTGGCTGTACCGGGTGGTGGCCGTCCGTAATGCCGATGATGCCAGTTGGGTGCTTTACCCGAGATCCACGTGGATACTGCCGCTGGGTCAGGAGATCTACTTCACTGTCGGAGCCCAATGGTTCGGAGGTGACCAGGACAGCGAGTACGGGAGACTGGAGCCGCTTGGGCTGATGGAGATTCAATGGTTTTTCTGAAGGTCAGATACCGGCGTCGGGCCGCCGTTGCGCTTGCCGTGATGATCTGGGGCGTCAGCTTTTTTCTCCACTTTTTTTGGGAAATGGTGCAGGTTCCGTTCTTTACCGATATGACTGAGACCCGTCATTGGGATGTGGTGTGGTTGTGTACCCGTGCCACTATCGGAGATGCCAATGTAGCCGTCGGCGCATATGCAGTTGCGGCATGGATATCAAGGGACTGGTTTTGGGCCGTGGGCGGCTGGAGACGGACCAGCCTGTCCGTTTACCTTGCTGTCGGGCTGATTGTAACGATCCTTTTTGAGTGTTGGGCAACAGGGGAGGGCGACCGGTGGAATTATAGCGAGTTAATGCCGATTCTCTCATGGACCGGCACCGGAGTGCTTCCTCTCGCCCAGTGGGCTTTATTACCACTGGTCACGATATTGATTGTCAAATGGATGTTTGTTGGATGGTCAATGTTGAGAGCCAAGTGAAAGAGAGATGGTGGAAGTTGAGAGGCGGCAATTGCTATATGTTTAACGTGTAATAAATAGTCGAGAACCTTCAATGACAGGCGGTCGACTATTTGCTTGGACTGTTAATCCTGAATTTGTCTCAGTAATTCAGTCCGGTTTCAGGTTGGTGTGATTTACTTGTTCGCGATCAGGGCGCCGGTTGTTATCACTTGTTACAGCCTGTGCCCATGTCTCCGCGAGTTAACTTCGCCGCAGGGCTTACCCTGCGGTATTTTTTTGTCCTTCCTTAGTGAATTATATTGAAATGGCAGCTGTTTAATAAAATACAAATAATCTTTTCGTCATTTCATCTCCTATTGGTTGGTTAGTTTATTAAAACACCAGTTTCTGATTTATCCTGAAATTTGAAATAATAAGAGTTAATATTTTTTGATATTTGTCAGGTTTGAAGAATATTTGAGCCAGATCAAAATATACTATTTTTGTTATAAGTTTCAGTTTGGTTTCAGATTAGAGCCATAAGATCTCCGTTCAGAAATAACTTAAATGGAGATTTAAAGTTGTCCATCCCTCCTCTCGTTATAAAACCGGCCATTTTTTGTGTTCTGGTTTTAACCAGTCTGCCCGGTTGGGCGAACTCAGAACTTCAACTGACCAATGTCGTTAACACGGCTATCGAGAACGACCCTTGGCTTCGGCAGAGCGCCCGGATGCAGGACGCGTTGATCGAAGAATCCTATGCAGAGGGAGCGCTCCCTGATCCCCGGGTAACCATCGGCGCCGCAAACCTGCCCACGGATACTTTCGACACCGGGCAGGAAGCAATGACTCAGGCCACAATCGGTTTCTCCCAGCGCATCCCCCGTGGTGACAGTCGTCAGCTGGCCGGTGAACAAAAGACCCGGATGGCTGAAGTGCAGCCATTTCGCCGGGAAAATCGGCGCGAACAGGTAACAGAAAGGGTCACGCACCTCTGGCTCGAGCTCTGGCGAACCCAGGAGAGTATCCGGTTGATAGAGAGCAACCGGGGGCTCTTTGAACAATTGTCAGATGTGGCTGAAGCTGGCTACACCTCTGCAACAATGGGCTCCAGGCAACAGGACATCATTCGGGCTTCACTGGAACTGACCCGGCTTGAGGACCGACTGGCAGCGCTGAACACCCAACTGGCGTTCAGCCGTGAATCGCTGGGTGAATGGATTGGCGCGGACGCAGCACAGTTGCCGGTGCCCGGAGAGATTCCGCCAAAGCTATTGGCCGAACATGCGAAAATGTGGCCGGAAACAGATGTTAATGGGTTAATCCGCCATCCCTCGATCCGTGCCACCGATCAGTTGATTGATGCCCAGGCGATTGATGTGGACCTGGCGCGCCAGGCCTACAAGCCGGAATGGTCTGTTTTTGCGCAGTATGGATATCGGGACAGGGCCCCGAATGGCCAGGACCGCGCCGATCTGTTTTCTGTCGGAATCGGTTTTGACCTCCCGATTTTTACCGGCAACCGACAGGACCGGAAGCTGCGCTCCTCAACAGCCCGCCTGGAAGCTGCCAGGTCCGAGCGGATCCTGCAGATGCGGGAGCTTCAGGCCAGGGCCCGCGCCGCAATGGCACGGATTGAACAGCTTGATGACCGGATCAGGCTATACCGTCAGACCCTGATACCGCAGATGGAACAGCAGGCCAGCGCCGCCCTGACCGCCTACGATAACGACGATGGCGATTTCGCAGAAGCCGTGCGCGCACGCATTGACGAGCTTAACGCCCGGGTTGAGCTGATACAGATTGTTGCCGAGCGCGCAAAAAATCTCGCGAGCTTTCGTTACTTGACTGCCCACTCCTCTGAAACAACTTCTTCCTCACTACCGAACGATCAGGACTAACGACCATGGCCAATCTGATTCGCCCATTGGGCTTTGTATTGCTGGGTGGCGTTGCCGGAGCCGCGGCTGCCTATTGGCTGGCTGCCGAAGCCGGAATGAACCACGCCCCTGACCCAGCCAGCACTGAAAGCAACGAACCTTTGTATTGGGTGGCGCCCATGGACCCCAATTTCAAACGTGATAAGCCGGGCAAGTCGCCCATGGGCATGGATCTGGTGCCCGTCTATAAGGAGGGCGGCTCCGGGGAAGACGCACCAGGCACCGTCCGGATCTCGCCCACCGTGGTGAACAACCTCGGCGTGCGGACGGCGTCCGTGATCCAGGGGCGGCTGCCAAGCACCGTCAGGACGGTGGGTTACGTGCAGTACAACGAGGATGAGATGACCCATGTGCACCCGCGTGTAGAAGGGTGGATCGAAGCCCTCTATGTAAAAGCGGAGGGCGAAATGGTTGAGAAAGGAAAGCCCCTTTACACCCTCTATTCGCCAACGCTCGTCAACGCCCAGGAAGAGCTGATCCTGGCACTGAACCGGGGAAACCAGCGCCTGATCAACGCGGCTGAAGAACGTCTCAGGGCACTGAATGTGCCTGCGTCCGTGATCCGTCACCTGAAAGACGCCCGTGAAGTGCAGCGAACAATGACCGTCCACGCCCGGGCCTCGGGCGTTATCGATAACCTGAACGTGCGGGAAGGTATGTTCATCAAGCCCGGCGACCGGGTTTTATCGATTGCGTCACTGGATGAGGTGTGGGTGATCGGAGAAGTCTTTGAGAGCCAGCTTGCCGCACTTGACTCGGGCAACAAGGTGGTGATGACACTGGATTACATGCCCGGGCGCCAATGGGCCGGGCGCGTGGACTATATCTATCCGGAGATCAACCCGAAAACCCGGACGGCGCGGGTCAGAATGCGCTTTGACAATACCGATGGTGCCCTTTTGCCAGGTATGTTCGCCGCGCTGGAGGTGCAGGGCGAACGCAGAGAGCGGCGCATGCTTGTGCCCAGGGAGTCCATAATCCGCACCGGGCAGAGTGACCGTCTGGTGCTGGCGCTCGATGAGGGCGCCTTTAAGTCCGTCAATGTCAGCGTGGGGCGTATCGGTGACCCGTATGCCGAAATTCTTGAGGGTGCCAAGCCGGGCGATACCGTAGTGACCTCCGCCCAATTCCTGATCGATTCCGAATCCAGCAAAACGTCGGATTTTCAGAGGATGTCAGCGCCAGCCGGTGAAAAGACAGACCCGGAGATGAATCACGGGGGAATGGATCACAGCACCATGAATCATGGCGGAGACGAGTCATGATTTCAGCCATCATCTACTGGTCTGTTCGTAACCGTTTCCTGGTGCTGCTGGCGACTTTGCTTGTCACCGGGCTCGGACTCTATTCACTGAAGAACACGCCGGTGGACGCCCTGCCGGATCTCTCCGATGTACAGGTCATCATCAAAACCAGCTTCCCGGGGCAGGCTCCGCAGGTGGTGGAAGACCAGGTGACCTATCCGATGACAACGGCCATGCTCTCGGTGCCGGGGGCTAAAACGGTGAGAGGCTACTCATTCTTCGGTGACTCCTACGTCTATGTGATTTTCGATGAGAACACCGATATGTATTGGGCCCGCTCACGGGTGCTGGAGTACCTCTCCCAGGTGGCGCCCAGCCTGCCGGACTCGGCCCGGCCCCAGCTTGGGCCCGACGCCACCGGAGTTGGCTGGGTTTATCTTTACGCGCTGGTTGACCGTACCGGCAACCACGATCTGAGCCAGCTGCGCAGCCTCCAGGACTGGTTCCTGAAGTACGAGCTGCAAACGGTACCGGGTGTGTCTGAGGTGGCCGCACTGGGCGGAATGGTGAAGCAATATCAGGTCAAGGTCAGCCCGGAAAAACTACGGGCGCTGGGCATCCCGCTGGCTCACATCCAGAACGCGATCAAACGGGGCAACCAGGAAGTGGGCGCGTCGGTGATCGAGATGGCGGAAGCGGAATACATGGTTCGCACGTCGGGCTATATCCAGTCCCGTGATGATCTGTTGTCGATCCCGCTGGGTCTTGACGATAACGGTACCCCGATTCTCCTGAAAGATGTGGCCAGCGTTGAGGTCGGCCCTCAGATGAGGCGTGGCGTTGCCGAACTGAACGGGGAAGGTGAAGCTGTTGGCGGCGTTGTGGTAATGCGCTTTGGTGAGAACGCCCAGGCAACGATTAATGGGGTGAAGGCGAAGCTGGAGGACCTGAAATCCAGCCTGCCCGAAGGTGTGGAAGTGGTGACGGTTTATGATCGCTCTGGTCTGATCGAGCGAGCCGTCAATAACCTCGGATTCAAACTGCTTGAAGAGTTCCTGGTCGTCGGTCTGGTGTGCATTGTCTTCCTGTTCCACGTGCGCTCGTCGCTGGTGGCAATTCTCAGTCTTCCCGTGGGCATCCTGGCGGCCTTTATTGTTATGCACTGGCAGGGTATCAACGCCAATATCATGTCGCTTGGGGGGATCGCCATTGCCATTGGCGCCATGATTGATGGCGCCATTGTGATGATTGAGAACATGCACAAGCACATGGAACGGACGCCACTCACACCCGAGAACCGTTGGGAAGTCGTCGCAAGGTCAGCCTCCGAGGTGGGTCCGGCGTTGTTTTTCTCGCTACTGATCATCACGGTCAGTTTTGTGCCGGTGTTCGCCCTGGAGGCGCAGGAAGGGCGGATGTTTGCGCCCCTGGCGTTCACCAAAACCTACGCCATGGCGGCGAGTGCGGCTCTTGCGGTGACGCTGGTTCCGGTTCTGATGGGCTATTTCATTCGCGGCAAGGTGCTGCCGGAACACAAGAATCCTGTGAACCGGCTGCTGGTCGGTGCCTATATGCCGGTGCTGAAGCTGGTACTCCGGTTCCCCAGGATGACGGTGGTGTCTGCACTGCTGATACTGGTCATTGGCCTGTGGCCGGCTACCAAAATTGGCAGTGAGTTCATCCCGCCGCTGGACGAAGGCGACCTGATGTATATGCCCACCACTTATCCGGGCATCTCCATTGGCAAAGCCCGGGAGCTGTTGCAACAGACGGACAAGCTGATTGCGACGGTGCCTGAAGTCGAAACGGTGTTCGGAAAAGTAGGGCGGGCCGACACCGCAACCGATCCGGCGCCGTTAACCATGATCGAGACGTTCATCCAGCTCAAGCCGAGGGATGAATGGCGGGAAGGCATGACTACGGAGAAACTGAAGCAGGAGCTCAATACCCTGATTCGCTTCCCCGGAGTGACCAACGCCTGGGTCATGCCGATCATCACCCGTATCGATATGCTGGCAACGGGTATCAAAACGCCGGTTGGTATCAAGGTGGCGGGGCCTGATCTTGCCATTATTCAGGACATCGGCAAACGCCTTGAGGAGATCATGGTAGACATCCCCGGGACTGCGTCTGTCTACTCCGAGCGGGTCGCCGGTGGTCGTTACATCAAGGTGGATATTGACCGCGAAGGTGCCGCGCGCTATGGGCTGAACATCGCCGATGTCCAGCAGGTGGTGGCTTCGGCGATTGGTGGTATCAACGTATCGAGGACTATCGAAGGTCTTGAACGTTACCCCATCAATCTCCGGTACCCGGAGGATTACCGGGATTCGCCCGAAAAGCTGGAACAGCTTCCCATTGTGACCGCGTCCGGGCAGCGAATTGCCCTGGCGGATGTGGCCGATATCCGGGTTGAGGACGGGCCGCCGGCCATCAAGAGCGAGAATGCCCGCCTCAATGGCTGGACCTTTGTGGATATTGATGGGGTCGATGTGGGCACTTATGTAGAGCAGGCCATGGCTATAGTGAGCGACGAGCTTGATTTGCCTGCAGGCTACTCCGTTAGCTGGTCCGGCCAGTATGAATACATGCTCCGCGCCAAGGAAAAACTGACCTATGTGGTGCCGCTGACCCTGGCGATCATTGTCATCCTGCTGTTCCTGAACTTCCGCCGTTTTGCAGAGGTAGGGATCATCATGGGCACGCTGCCATTTGCGATGATCGGTGCCATCTGGCTGATGTATTTGCTCGGCTACAACTTTTCGGTGGCGGTCGGTGTCGGCTTCATTGCCCTGGCCGGCGTTGCCGTGGAAATCGGTGTGATCATGCTTGTGTATCTGAACCAGTCGTACCAGGCAATGCTGGAAACCTGTGAACGGAAAGGGCTGGCCCCGAGGCGGGAAACGCTCCGCCACGCGGTCCTCCACGGCGCCGGACTGCGGGTGCGGCCGGTCATGATGACGGCTGCCGCGATTATCGGAGGGCTGGTGCCTATCATGATCGGTGGCGGTACCGGATCCGAAGTCATGGGGCGGATTGCCGCACCGATGGTTGGCGGGATGATCAGCGCTGTGATTCTGGCTCTGCTGGTGATTCCTGTGGGTTACTACCTTTGGAGAGCCAGAGGCTTGGCTGGTGAGTGAACGGGCTGTATTCGCCGGCCCGTTGACAAATCGGATGAATCTTTTGAGCGAGATCAATTCGTTGCCGTCTCGGCCAGGAAATTCAGTTTGAATTCAGCTCTTGAGCGTTAAATGGGGGTGAGTGTTTTGAACCCGCGTGATGGAGAATGAAGATGGTTTCAGTAAAGAAGCTTGCAGTATGCACCATTCTGGCGGCCGCTCCTGTCTGGGCGTCTGCTCACGGTGAACAGGGCAACTGGCAGGGCCACGGTCCCGGAATGATGATGGACCAGGACCAGATGCGGCAAATGCAGCAGAACTGGTCGCGTATGAACGGATTCATGCAGCAGATGCCCGGGGCCGGATCACCGGAGGAGCGTCAGCGCTTCCTCGAAAACCACTGGGAGGCCATGGAAGACCAGATGGAGTTGATGCACCGGGGCATGATGGGCCCGGGCATGATGGGAGGCGCCGGCGGCATGATGGGCGGTAACCAGGGGCAGGGCATGATGAACAATCAGCCTGGCCAGGGTAATCGTCAGGGCAATGCCGCTGGCATGTCACCCGATCAGCGTTTGCAGTTCATGCAGGAGCGCATGGACCAGATGCAGTTGATGATGGAACAGATGCTACAGCATCAGCGGCAACTGAACAGAAACAGTAATTGAGGCAAATTGATCCCGGTTCACCAATCGGTTTGACAGCTGTGCTAGGTTGAGAAGCATCTTTTTCGATTTTCAGGATGCGGAGGCTTGCGTGCTGGAACGGCTGCAACGTCGATTGGGTCTGCAGACAATACCGGGAGTATTTTTCACCTCTGCCGGGGTGGCAACGTTGTTTGTTGCCCTGGCGGTCCCCTTTGATCAGGCCGTAGCCGAGTATTTCGGCCTGCTGACCGGTTGGGTGGCCCGCAATCTTGGCTGGTTTTACATCCTTGCGGTCACCTCCCTGCTGGTGTTCTTGCTGGGCCTGGCGGTCAGCCGCTATGGCACCATCCGGCTTGGCGGCGACGACAGCCGGCCGGATTATTCCAACCTCACCTGGTTCACTATGTTGTTCGCTGCCGGTATCGGCACCATCCTGATGTTCTGGGGTGTGGCGGAACCGGTTTCCCATTTCGCCAACCCGCCGTTCGACGGGGTCTCGCCCGGCTCCGAGCGGGCCGCCAGTGATGCTATGACGGTGGCGCTTTACCACTTCGGGCTGCATACCTGGACTATCTTTGCCATGCCGGGCCTGGCGATTGGTTACTTTGCCTACCGCCACAACCTGCCCATGCGCATCAGCAGTCTGTTTTACCCGATTCTCGGAGAGCGGGCCTTCGGACCCTGGGGCTGGGCGGTGGATGTGATTGCCGTGCTGGGCACCCTGTTTGGCGTCGCCACCTCACTCGGGCTGGGGACCCTGCAGCTCAACAGCGGGCTGAATTACCTGTTTGGCGTGCCCTCTACCGGCCTGGTTCAGGTCATCCTGATTGCGGTTATTGCCAGCATCGCTGCCACATCCGTGGCCCTGGGGCTGGACAAGGGGGTGCGTCGGCTGTCCCAGCTCAACATCCTGCTGGCCATGGTCCTGCTCGCATTCGTGCTCGCCGTCGGGCCAACCGTGTTCATTGCCGAAGGCATGGTCCAGAGCGTGGGCGATTACTTCGATGCCTTGCCCTGGCTGGCATTCTGGACCGAAACCTTCAAGGAGACCGACTGGCAGCGACAGTGGACCCTGTTCTACTGGGCCTGGACCATCTCCTGGGCGCCCTATGTCGGCATCTTCATTGCCCGCATCTCCCGGGGGCGGACCATCCGCGAGTTTGTCGGTGGTGTCCTGTTTGCCCCCACCGCTTTCACGCTGGTGTGGTTCGGGATCTTCGGTTTGTCTGCCATCCAGGTCGAGATGAATGGTGTGGTGGCGCTGGCGGACCAGGTGCAGCAGGATCCCTCCGTGGCCATATTCGCTTTTCTGGAAGCCTTCCCGCTGGCAGAAGTGGCGTCGGGGCTGAGTGTGGTGATCATCGTGATCTTCTTTACCACCTCCTCGGATTCCGCTTCCCTGGTCATTGATCTGCTGACCCGACGGGACGATCAGCCCTCACTGGTGCGCCAGCGGATTTTCTGGGCGGCGGCGCAGGGAGTGATTGCCGCGACGCTCTTGCTGGCCGGCGGGCTCGATGCCCTGCAAAACGTCATTACCTCACTGGGCCTGCCTTTCTGCATTTTGCTGATCTTCATGGCTGTGTCACTGTTCCGGGCTCTAAGAGCGGATTACCGTGGTTACAGCGTCGAAGCCCTGGTCCAGGGAAGAGCCTTCCCGGAAGTGGAGGCCACCGCCGAAACCAAACAGGAGAACGAGTATGTATCGGAAGCTGTTGATCGCCATTGATCCGGAAGATGACGGCGAGGGTAAACGTGCCCTGGAGGCCGCTGTGGATCTGCTGGCCGAGGACGGGGAGCTTCACCTTGCCAGTGTCTATAGTCCCGGCGGTGGCGGATTTTTCCCCCACGTGACAGAGGAAGCGCCGGAACAGAAGGAAGCTGAGGTCCGCGAAACGCTGGATCTGCTGGCTCGCAAATACCTGCCCCTGAATCGTAACGCCAGCTTTCATGTGGTGGCCGGCACCGCCGGTGACAAACTGGTGGGGCTGGCCGGCCAGCTGTGTGCCGATCTCCTGGTCCTGGTGTCACGTGGTAGCAGCGGCCACTGGCCCCTGCGCCGGGCCACCGTGGAGTATGTCTCGGTGAACGCGCCCTGCCCGGTGCTGGTGCTGCCGTCACTGGAGAAAGCCGAGCCGGGGGCAAAGGACGAGGAAAGCGACTGATCAGTCAAACAGCGACAATTGATCCGGCTTTCCCCTGTCCGAGGGCAGCGTCGGCCGTTTCTGAACGGGGCCCTTGCGACTGCCATGGCGTTTCAGTACCCGTTCGGTTTCGGCCCGGCTCACATGCTGTTTCCGGAACTCGCCAATTGCCCTGCGCGCCGTCCGCGCCGCCTGTTCGTGGTCGCACACCGGGCTGATGTAGGTATTGCCCCCGAACCGTTGTTTCTGTGCCGGAGTCATCAGCCAGGGGGTGTGTATCATCTCTGCGGGTACGCCGGCTAGCTCCGGTAGCCAGCGGCGAACGAATTCGCCATCCGGGTCCAGCTTCTGGCTCTGCAAGACCGGATTGTATATGCGCAGGGCGTTGATACCGGTCAGGCCGGATTGCATCTGCGCCTGGGGGTAATGGATGCCCGGCTCGAAATCCGTGAACTGCCGGGCCAGATGCAGGGCCGGCTCCCGCCAGTGCAGCCATAGCTGGTAACTGGCCACGGCCATCAGCATGGCCCGCATCCGGAAATTGATCCAGCCGGTATGGTGCAGGGCACGCATGCAGGCATCCACCAGCGGCCAGCCGGTCTGTCCTTCCTGCCAGCGCTGAAGGCGCTCGGTGTCATTGGGGCTGTTTTTCAGGTTTTCCAGTTCCCGGTGCATGGCCCGGAACTCCAGTTCCGGCTCATCCTCCAGCTTCTGGATGAAATGACAGTGCCAGTGCAGGCGGGAACGGAAGCTGGTCAGGCTGCGCTGCTTTCGGGGCAGGGTATTGCGATGCTGCCCGGCGGCCCTGGCTTGCTGATAGATTTCTCTCAGGCTTACGGTTCCGTAGGCAATATGCGGGCTCAGCCGTGAGCAGGCCCGGACCGCGGTCACCGGGCTGGAGATGTTGTACTGGTAGCCGACACAGCGCCGTTCGAGGAAGGACGTGAGCAGATTTTCCCCCCGAGTGCTGCCGCCGGCCTGTCGATCCGGACAGGCGTCGTTACAGGCCGGTTGCGGGGGATGCCAGGCGCTGGATGCGTGCATGCCCGCCGGCAGTGGCGGCAGTTGCGCCGGAGCGTCATGGATGCCGGCTTTCATCACGCGGGACCACTCGTCATCCCACCGGTCCCGATCCCGCAGTCGCCGTACCACCCCGAACTGCTGCCACTCCCTGAACTCGATATCATGGCTGTCACACCAGGCAACGACGGACCGGTCCCGCTCAAACGTCCATTGGCCTCCGGTTTCCTGGTGGCAGAAGACCCGCTTCACGCCAACGCTTTTGTGCAGTTGTGTCAGTATCTCCGTGACTGAACCGCCACGTACGATCAGATCCGAGCGCAGCTTGCGAAGCTGGCGCTTCAGGTCGCGCAGGGAATCGTCGATAAAGCCCCAGTGTCGTTCCGAGGTATCCGGCAGTTGCCAGTAACCCGGTTCGACAACGAACAGTGGCAACACTGGCTCGCCCAGAGCTGCCGCGGCCACCAGGGGGCCGTGATCCCGGGTTCGCAGATCACGTTTGAACCAGACCACCGTGGTCATGCCCGTTGCCTCACGGTGCGGCGGCAACGCTCACTGCAATAACGTACGTTTTCCCAGTCCCGGGCCCATTTCCGACGCCAGGCGAACGGGCGCTGGCAGACAGGGCAGGTCTTGGTCGGCAGGTTGGGTTTGTTGTGGCTCACCAGCGGTTTCCGGTTTGATGTTCGGTCTGTGTTACGCCTGCGCCGCGAATGGGGATCAGCCTCCCTTCAGCAATAGGCGATGTTTGGACAATTGCTGGCGACCCGTTCCCACTGGATGGTGACATGCTGGATATTGAAGTCGTGGGCCAGCATCTCGGTGGCCTGCTCGAGGACCTTGTCATCGTCCCGCGGGTCCGGTTTGACGAGATGTACGGTGAGCGCATTCTCGGTGGTGCTCAGGCCCCAGATGTGGAGATGATGCACCGATTCGATGCCCGGGAGCTGATTGAGGCTGGCGAATACCTCCCCGGGATTGATGTTCCTGGGGACCGCATCCACCGCCAGGTTCAGGGAATCCCTGAGCAACCGCCAGGTCCCGATGAAAATGACGGCGGCAATCACCAGGCTTACGACCGGATCAATCCAGTTTGCCCCGGTATACATGATGATCAGCCCGGCGACCACGACACCGACCGAAACCGCGGTATCCGCGGCCATGTGCAGGAAAGCGCCCCGGATGTTGAGGTCGCCCTCCTGTCCTTTCATGAACAGCATCATGGTCAGGCCGTTGATCAGGACACCGATGCCTGCCACGACGATTACAGTCATGCCGGCGACCTCCGCCGGCTCGCTGAAGCGGCGGATGGCTTCCCAGGCAATCCCGCCAACTGCCGCAATCAGGAACAGGGCGTTGAACAGGGCGGCCAGGATAGTGGATTTTTTCAGGCCGTAAGTGTTCCGATCGGTGGCCTTGCGAGTGGCCAGCCAACTGGCTGCCCAGGCCATGATCAGGCCCAGAACATCACTCAGGTTATGGCCGGCGTCGGCGAGCAGTGCCAGTGAACCTGACAGCAGGCCATAGACAGCCTCAATGGCAACAAAGGCAATATTGAGTCCAATGGCCAGTGCGAAGGATCGGCTGTGGGTATCGAAATGACTCGCGTGGCTGTGCCTGTGGTCATGGTGGCTGTGCATCTTGCTCTCCCGGTCGGCAGGTCTGGCAGGGAGTTAAAAGCCTGTAGTAACTACAGGGTCAAGTCTCAGCTGCGGGACTCCGAGGCCAGGTGCGCCAGGTCCTCGCTGACCTGCTGTGGTGTCAGTCCGGGACGGAGCAGCAGGCGGGCTTTTCCAGAACGATCGAAGACATAGACCGCACTGCTGTGGGAAACGTTATAGTTGCCATCGGCATCCGGCTCGTCATAGCCGAACGTGGTTCGATAACGTTTGGTGAGGTCGCGCAGTTCCGGTTCGGCGGCGGTCAGACCCACGACGTGGTCGCCGAAAAAACTGGCGTAGCTTGTGAGTCGTTCCGGGGTGTCCCGCTCGGGATCGACACTGACGAACAGCGTCGTGATGTCGTCGCGGTAGTCCGCTGGTAACTGGTTCACCGCCTTGCGCAGATCGGTGAGGGTCGTGGGGCAGACATCGGGGCAGGAGGTGAATCCGAAGTAGAGCAGTCGGATGTCGCCCGCGGAATCCTTCGGCGTAACGGTCTGGCCGCCGCTGCCAACGAGTTCGAATTCGAGCTCCGGCATCAGGCCGGAGATGTCCTTGCCATGCCACTGCTCGTCATTTCCGAAGCAGCCAGTCAACGCCAGGACAGAAACAGTCAGGATCAGGGGCAACAGCCGTTTTGTCATGAACTCTCTCCCGCCAATCTTGATGGCTTCATAACTCTGCCGTCCTCGTGCATGGCCCGGCGCAGGATCAGCAGGATACCGATAACGCTCATCATCGCCGGGGGAATCCAGGTGAGCAGACCTCCCAGGAGTTGGTCGGTTTCCGGCGCCATGGGCCAGGCCCGGCCACATACCTCGTAAACGTCATACACCATGCCCCGGGAGAACACGATCCAGGCACCGAGAACCATCTGGGGAATGGCCACTGCCGCCAGTATCAGGATGCGTTTGCCGTAGCCCAGCGCATTGGTCAGAACCGGTGAGCGTGGATCGAACATCAGCCACCAGAACAGCAGGCCATCCAGCAACATGCTCCAGTTCATGGTCCAGTACAGCTGGCGCGAGAGCATGGCGTCGAAATGGATCGGTGGCCACAGCCAGAAATAGATCAGGCCGACAAACAGGACAGCGGCAATCACCGGCTGCTGCAGGATTCGGTAGACCCAGCCCAGTGGGCGTAGCCAGGAGCGAAGGGTGGGCCCCATTTGTTCGTACCAGAAACGGAAGATGGGTAACGGATTGGACAGGGCTATCAGGAACGGTCCCAGGTGATGCAGGATCAGGTGCTGGCCCCGGTGTACAAAGAACATGTACTGGGAATAATAATCAAACCGGGTCTGCATGACGCCGTAACACAGCAGTACCCCGACCACGAACGTAACGATGCGCACGGAGCCGGGGCGTTCCTCGGGTGCCATGTGCAACAGGGCGTAGCTGTAGCCTGCCAGTACCAGCGCGAAACCGAGTATGGTCAGGGGTGAAAAATCATAGGGGGCCAGGAAGCCGATATCGGGCATGGAAACCACTCTGTGTGCAATCGCAGCCAACCGGGTTTATCTTTTTTGTTATACAACACCGAGTTTTAACCCCTGCGGTCCGGATTGCAAGGGTAAAAACAGTTCCAGTGCGGAGACACCAGATGGCGCGATTCAACGAGGCGATACCGGCCCCTTCGGTCCTGATTTTCGATTGGCACGGCACCCTGGTGGATACCCACGATGCCATGTTCAGCGCCATGGAGGAGATGCTGCCGCAGCTGGAAGAACTTGGCCTCGTGGAGCGCTTGTTACCGGAGGACCAGTGCCGCACCCGGGATGATGCCCGGCTGGTGCGTTACATCCGGATTTTCCGGCGCTTGCATCCGCGGATCCTGGCCGAGCGCCGGGTCTCTCGAACCGACATCTTCAATGCGATCTTCGGTGAGGACAAGGAAGCCAAGCTGATCGCCCACCAGGCCTACAATACTGCCTATCGCAAATATTTCGGCCAGGTGAGACCCTTCCAGCCGGGTGCTTATGAATACCTGTCGGCATTGAAAGCCATGGGCATCCGGTTGGCGGTATCCACCAACCGCAACCGCGAGTTTCTGGACAAGGAACTGAGGATGGTGGACGAAGGCCGTTGGCAGTATCTCTTTGACGCCACGGTGTGTGCCGACGACGTTACCGAGTACAAACCGGACCCCCAGGTGATCCTGAAGGCCCTGGAAAAGCTCGAGCTGCCGGCGGACAGCCGCGCCTGGTACGTGGGTGACAGCTACGTGGACATGCTCACTGCTCACAAGGCCGGGGTCTCGGGCGTATTCTACAATGGCGCGTGCTGGGAGCAGGACCGTATCGACAGCTGGTTCACCAAGCGGGATGCCCCGGCCGCGATCCTGGACAGCTTCGAGGATCTGCTCAACCTGCTGGCGTTGCTGGAACGCCAGGAACCGGAAGTCTTCGCCCAGGCCCCGGCTGAGGTGCGGCCCAGGCCATTCCCGCCCCCGGAACGCCCGGAACCGAGAATCGAGCCGGACTGGCACCCGGCCGTGGTCCGGTTGATTCGCCCGGCGGTGGTGCTGTTCGACTGGCATGCAACCCTAGTGGATACCCTCGACGCCATGTATCACGCCGTGGATGACATGCTGCCGGATTTCCACAAACTCGATCTCATGGACCGGATGGTGGCCCCGGAGGACAGCAAGACCCTTGAGGATGCCCGGTTGGTATCCTACGTGCGTGAATTCGCCAAACTGCACCCCAAGGTCAAGGCGGACCGGAAGATTTCCAGGACGGATATTTTTGAGGTGCTGTTTGGTGAGGATCAAGAAGCCAAGCAGGTGGCCCACAAGGCCTTCAACCACCATTACCGGAACCACTACGGTACTGTTAAGTCTTTTGAGCCGAGGGTCCGGGATGTGCTCGAGGGGCTGAGAAAACTGAACATTCAGGTAGGGGTGATCACCAACCGGGACAGGGAGTTCTTCGAGCACGAGCTGGATGCGGTGGAGGGCACCGGCTGGTCCAATCTGTTTGATGTGGATGTATGTGGTGACGATACCCCGTTGCGCAAACCTCACCCGGACCAGTTGCTGCTGGCGGTCCAGAAGCTGGACTACCCGCCGGATCCGAGTGTCTGGTATGTCGGAGACAGCACCACCGATGTGATCGCCGCCAAGCGGGCAGGGATGACCTCGGTGTTTTTTAACGGCGCCCAGTGGGATCAGCCCTGGCTGAACAAGATCTTTCCGGGTACCCATAAACATCCGGACAAACCGGACGTGGTGGTGAACGATTTTTCCGAGTTCTGGGCGCTGGTGCTGGCCTGCGAGGTGGGGCCGCCGTAAGGACTGATTTCAGGGCCGGGCCTGGAGCGCCTCTTCCACATCCAGCCCGAGCATCACGACACCAAGCGGCTTGCCGCCTTCTTCCGGAGTAATCGCCGAGCTGACCATGATCTGGAAGCGGGAGGTGGAGCCATCGTAGCGAATGGGAGAAATGTAGAGATTGCCGGCGGAGTCGGGGGCGTCCATAACCCGCCTGAACTTGGGTTCGTCACCCTGCCAGAAATCGGATGAGAGGCGGCTCATGGCCGCGATAGTCCCCAAACGGTTGACCACAATGGCCTCGGTTACCAAGCCCGGATACTTTGCCTTCCATTGACGCAATGCCTTTGAAGCAGGCAGCTGAAGTATGTGTCGGGCCAGGAGGATGGCCTCGCCGGGGGCCTTTGCCTGCCAGTCCCGATCGATTTTCTGGATATCTTCGGGGGCTGGATTGGTCGAACCGTCGGCGATTGCCTGCCGTAGATCAACCTGTTGCGCCAGATCGTCCAGCAGGGAAACCGCTAGGTGCTCAGCCTGATGGCGTTCGGTCGAGGACAGCGTGATCTGTTCCTCCATGCAGCCGGGAAGGGCGCGATTGAAAGCCGCCAGGAAGTGAGGGTGACTGGCGTCAAATTCGCGGTTCAGGTACAGGTACAGCGGCGCGTAACGCGCAAACTCCATGTGCATCGTCTCGAGGTTTTCGCCCATGGGGCCGGCCAGGACCGCCATCAGGCGCCGATCCATCAGCGCGGCATCAATCCGTCCGCGTCGCAGCAGTGCGAGCAACTGTTCGGGCGTGCCCACGGTGAGAAATTCCCCATAGCCGGAAGCTTCCATCCAGGCCAGCTCGTTGCTGCCATTGACCACGCCGATACGGGCACTGGAGGGCTCGGTTTGCGCCTCGGTGCTGAAGAAGTACCATTTTTCGAGGGCTACGGGATCGCTGCGCAGGGCGACGGCGTCAAGTTCGGTGGAGGCGTCAAGGGCGAAGTAGCCGTCGATCATGTACCGGCGCAGTTCATACAGGGCCCGATTCGGTGGCGCCAGATGAATCTCCGGCGCCCAGCCCGCCGCCCGGGCAGCACAGGTGATGGTCTCCACGGTCTCCCCGGCCACCGATACCTGTTGGTCCAGCAATTGGATCCGGTACTGGTAAGGGGGAGCCTCGTAGGTATAGAGTTCCAGGATTCGCGGGTCCGCCACGCTCAGGGAAGGAGCCAGTATCGGCAAGAGCGACAGCAACTGCCTGGCAAGCATGATGGTCGTTTCGTCCCTGTTGTTGACAATCGTGCTCTCAGCCTAGCAGGCTTCCCGGGCTTTTGCCGCACAACGTTTGGGCATATCCTTGTAACCATGAAAAACAACAAGATCCGAAGCCATGACTGACACCAAAGCGTCTATCCTGGTGGTCGATGATGATGCAGCCATCCGGGAGTTGCTGCAGGAGCACCTGTCCCGGGTAGGCTATGACATACGGACCGCCGAGGATGGTGAGCGGATGCGGCTTCTGCTCGCAGAACGGCCTGCAGACCTCATCGTACTGGATATCATGCTGCCGGGTGATGACGGCTTCACTCTGTGCCGGGAGATCCGGGAGCATTCCCAGGTGCCGATCATCATGCTGACCGCCAGTTCTGACGAGACCGACCGGGTGGTGGGCCTGGAGATCGGCGCCGACGACTACCTGGCCAAACCGTTCAGTGCCCGGGAGTTGCAGGCCCGGGTCAAGGCGCTGTTACGACGGGCCCGGTTTGCCAGGGCCGAAAATCCCCGTTTCATCCTGTTTGACCGCTGGCGCCTGGACACCCTGGCCCATGAACTGATCGACGAGAATGGCCAGTCAACGGCGCTTTCCGGTGCCGATTTTGCTCTGCTCCAGCTGTTTCTGAACCACCCCAACCAGATCCTGGACCGGGACACCATCTCCGACGTTACCCGGGGGCGGGAGTCCATGCCGCTGGACCGGGTGGTGGATGTGGCGGTCAGCCGGCTCCGGCAGCGGCTCGGCGATCAGGGTCGTAACCCGAGGCTGATCAAGACGGTGCGGGGAGCGGGGTACCTGCTCGCCGCCACGGTAAGTCATGGCCCTGAATAGTTCCGGCGATCAGCGATCCCTGTTCTGGAGCTGGGTGCCGTCCTCCCTGCTCGGCCGGGTGTTGCTGCTGACGCTGTTGGCCATGGCCGGAGCCCAGGTCATTTCCAGTGCTGCCTGGGTCGCCACCTATCGGGCCCAGCAGGAGGAGGGCCTGGTCGCCACCACCCGGAACCTCGCCCAGTCCGCGTCGGCGACCGTGCAGTTTTTCAACTCCCTGCCTCAGGAATACCGTCACATAGTGCTCGATCAGTTGCGGGACATGGGCGGTACCCGTTTCTTTGTCTCCCTGAACAGCAAGCGCATCGACATGACCCCGTTGCCGGATACTGCCCGCAAGCAACTGGTCATGGAGGAAGTACGCTCGGTGTTGCGCCAGCGCCTGGGTAACCGAATCAACCTGCATGTGGATTTCGTGCATCCGGACAATTTAAGGATCCTCAATACCGAGCTGCCGCTGGACGCCTTGCCGCGCTCCTGGGCCCACTATGCACTCACCCTGGAGCCGCTGAACCCTCCGGTGATGGTGACCCAGATCGAGGTGGATCAGGATGAGTGGCTGTACCTGGCAGCCGCCCTGCCGGCTCCCTTCGTGTCCCTGGAGGAGGAAGGTATTCCCGGCCAGCAGATCCTGTTCGTGGTGGTCATGATCGGCATCCTGTTCCCGGTGCTGGCGTGGCTGATCCGGCAGCAGACCCGGCCCCTGCGCAAACTGGCCAGGGCCACCCGGGATCTGCCGCTGGATGACGCCACACCGCCACTGAAGGAGCAGGGCAGTGCCGAGATTGTTGCTGTCACCCGCAGTTTCAATACCATGCGCCGGCGCCTGCAGAGCTACATCAGCGACCGGGAACAGCTGTTTCGTGCCATTTCCCATGATCTTAAAACGCCGATTACCCGCTTGAGGCTGCGGGTTGACCTGATCGAGGACGAGCCCATGCGGCAGCGGCTCGAAGCAGACCTGCAGGAACTGGAAGTGCTGGTCAAGAATGCGCTCCAGTCCATGAAAGACACGGATATCCACGAGAACGCAGAGCCCGTGGATATCGAGCGCATGCTGCGCGGTATGGGTGAGGCTTATCAGTCCGGGGGGGCACGCCGTGTCACCGTTCAGGGTCACTGCCGGCGTTACCGGGGCAAGCCGCTGGCGCTGAAGCGATGCCTGGGCAATCTGGTGGACAATGCGGTCAAGTACGGTCACGTGGCCCGGGTACGTATCGAGGATGAGCCCGGCCGGTTGGTGATCCATGTGGAGGATGAGGGCCCCGGGGTGCCGGAGAACCAGTTGGCCCGTATTTTTGAACCCTATTACAGGTTGCAGGCCAGCCAGCGTCAGGGCCATGGACTGGGGCTGGGAATTGCCCGCAACATTGCCCAGAACCATGGCGGAGAGCTTGTCATTGCCAACCGCACCGAAGGTGGCCTGCATGTCACTCTTACCTTGCCGCGGCACTGAAGGGTTAATGTAACAAAGGTGTTACATCGGTCTTTCAGTTTGATACTCATCGTCTCGGTTTCCTGCCATAGACTCCGAAGTTGTGAAGACAACAAAAACAAGGAGTCAACATGTTTCACGCTACGAATTCCCCTGTGAAGGGCCGGCTCGCCGGTCGATCTCTGGCTGTTGCAGTCGGGCTGACCTCGTTGGCCATGGCGGCCGGTTCGGTGCAGGCCCAGGAGCAGCAGAGCGTCGAGGAGCGGCTGGCTGCACTGGAAGAAAAACTCGCTGAAGCAGAGCCGAAGGCTACGGGTGACGAAGGATTTTCCTTCAACACTTATGCCCGCTCCGGGCTGTTGCTCAATGGCGACCTGCAAAGCGCGCCGGGCGGTCCCTACCTGACCCCGGCTGGCTCCGTGGGCGGTGCTGTGGGCCGCCTGGGCAACGAACCGGATACCTACCTGGAAGCCATCCTCAACTACAAACAGGTGGCCGAGAACGGCACGAAATCCCATTACCGTCTGATGATCGCGGATTCCACCACGTCATCGAACGACTGGACCGCCGGTGATGGTGCTTTGAACGTGCGCCAGGCCTATGTGGAGTTCAGCAATCTGGCCAGCTTCTCCGGTATTTTCGAGGATGCGTCGATCTGGGCCGGCAAGCGCTTTGACCGGGATCTGAACTTCGACATCCACTGGCTGGACAGCGACATTATCTTTCTCGGGGGCCTGGGCGCCGGTATTTACGACGTCAAATTTGCCGATAACGTGGAATCCAACTTTTCCCTGTACGGTCGCAGCTTTGTCGATTTTCCGGCAGATACCGATTTTGTCCCGGAAGGGAGCTACAGCACCGATAACCTGATCCTGACTGCCGACAACTACTTCGGCAACGTGCAGTGGACCCTCAGTGGCATGAAAGCCCAGGACAACGATGTGCGCCTGGTGAGCGGTAGCAATACCACGGCCGCTGAAACCGGCGTTCACACCATGCTCGCCTACCATGGCGACAGTTTCTTTGGCGTTTCCGACGGCAACTTCAAGGTCGCCGTTCTACACGGGCAGGGCCTGGGGGCGGAAACCAAGAACATCGGCGCAGACGGCAATCTGCATGAGGATGCGGTCAGCACGCGTCTGGCGGTTTACGGCACGACTTACCTGAGCGAGAACTGGCGCCTGGCACCGGCGATCCTGGCAGAAACCAGTGAGGACCGTTACATCAAGGGCGACGAATACCAGTGGCTGACCTTCAATGCCCGGCTGGCCCAGGAGCTTACCGCCAATTTCGAGATGCAATACGAGACGTCCTGGCAAACCATGGACCTCACCACCCAGGGCTACGAAGGACGTAGTGCCGTGGACGGCGACTATAGCCGATTTACCGTAGCGCCCACCTTCAAGCCACAGGTTGGCGGGTTCTGGAACCGTCCGGAAATCCGCCTGTTTGCTAGCTACTCCACCTGGGATGACGAGCTTGAAACCTATGCCGCTGGCGACCCGCTGGGTGCCGACAGCGATTTCGAGAGCGGCCAGTGGACCTTTGGCACGCAAATGGAAATCTGGTTCTGAACCTGATCAAGACAACAAAACAGGAAGGAATGACCATGAACCTATTCAAGAAAACCCTTACCGCTGCGGCCGTGACTGCCGCACTGTTGCCAGCCCAGGCCGTCCAGGCCGGTGAAGTGGAAGTGCTGCACTGGTGGACCGCCGGCGGTGAAGCCCGCGCTGCAGCCGCCCTCAAGGAAATGATGGAAGAACAGGGCCACACCTGGAAAGACTTTGCCGTGGCCGGTGGCGGCGGTGAAGCCGCCATGACCGTCCTCAAGACCCGTGCTGTGTCCGGCAACCCGCCGGCAGCGGCGCAGATCAAGGGCCTGGATATCCGGGAGTGGGCCAAGCTGGGCTTTCTGACCAGCCTGGATGACGTGGCTGAGGCCAACAACTGGAATCAGCTGATTCCGCCGGTGATTGCCGATGTCATGAAATACGAGGGCAACTACGTGGCCGTGCCGGTCAACGTGCACCGGGTCAACTGGCTGTGGGCCAACCCCGACGTGCTGGAGAAGACCGGCGTCAAATTGCCGACCACCCTGGATGAGTTCTACAAAGCCGCCGAGAAACTGGAAGCCGCCGGAGTGATTCCCCTTGCCCACGGCGGCCAGCCCTGGCAGGACGCCACCGTATTCGAAGCGGTTGCACTGGCGGTGATGGGACCGGACGAATTTGCCCGTGCCTTTGTTGAACACGATATGGAAGTGATCAACAGCCCGGTGATGGAGAAGGTGTTCTCCGAGTTCGCCAGGGTGATGAGCTATGTGGACGACGACGCCGCTGGCCGTGACTGGAACACCGCCACCGGCATGGTAATCCGTGGCGAGGCCGCCATGCAGATCATGGGCGACTGGGCCAAGGGCGAATTCACCGCCGCCGGCCTGACCCCGGGTGAGGACTACATCTGCGCGCCGGCCCCCGGCACCACCGGTGAATTCACCTTCAACGTGGATTCATTCGCCATGTTCAGCCTGAGCGATGACGAAAACACCAAAGCCCAGAAGGATCTGGCCCGCACCATCCTGGAGCCGGAGTTCCAGACGGTGTTCAACAAGGCCAAGGGGTCCATCCCGGTTCGCACCGATATGGAGATGTCCGGATTCGATGCCTGCGCCCAGGCGTCCATGGACACCTTCAAGAGCAGTGCCGATACCGGCGGACTGGTCCCGAGCTTCGCCCATGGCCTGGCGACCACCAGTTATATCCAGGGCCAGATCTTTGACGTTGTCACCAACTTCGTGAACAGCGACGACAAGGATCCCGCCCGGGCTACCGATCAACTGGCAGCCGCCATTCAGGCCGCCATGTGATCCGGCGGGGGCCGCCCGTTCGGGTGGCCTCCGATCCTTTCGGGAGAGACTTCATGGAACACATTCAACGCCAACCTGTCCGGGTGGCCCGGTCGCGCCCGGGTCTGCTGGACGCGCTGCAGCGCTGGCTGCCCAAGCTGGTTGTGGCCCCGACCTTTGTGCTGGTCGGTGTCGGTATCTACGGCTTCATGATCTGGACCGGCATCCTGTCGTTTACCAGTTCCAGCTTCCTGCCAGTGTATGAGTTTATCGGCTTTGACCAATACGCCAAGCTGATGTCCAACGACCGCTGGCTCACCGCCTCGGTCAATCTGGGTATTTTCGGCGGACTGTTTATCGCCTGTTGCCTGGTGATCGGCGTGCTGCTGGCCATCTTCCTGGATCAGAAAATCCGCCAGGAAGGTGCCATTCGCACGATCTACCTGTACCCCATGGCCCTGTCCATGATCGTCACCGGTACCGTGTGGAAGTGGATCCTCAACCCCAGTCTGGGGCTGGAGAAGCTGATGCATGACTGGGGCTGGAGCTCCTTCAGTTTCGACTGGCTGGTCAGCTCGGACATGGCCATTTACACCATTGTCATGGCGGCTGTCTGGCAGGCCTCGGGGTTTGTCATGGCCCTGTTCCTGGCGGGACTCCGGGGTGTGGATTCCTCTATTATCCGCGCCGCGCGGATTGATGGAGCCAGTATGCCGCTGATTTACCTGAGGATTGTCCTTCCCAGCGTGCGGCCCGTTTTTTTCAGTGCCGTCATGGTGCTGGCCCACATCGCCATCAAGAGTTTTGACCTGGTCATGGCCATGACCGCCGGCGGCCCGGGTTACTCCACCGACCTGCCTGCGGTGTTCATGTATGCCCATACCTTTACCCGTGGCCAGATGGGCCTGGGTTCGGCCAGCGCCATGCTGATGCTGGGCGCGATTCTGGCCCTGCTGGTGCCTTACCTTTACTCCGAGCTGAGGGAGAAACGCCATGACTGATGTCGTCCGTAACGGCTTTCGTCCCAGCCGCGTGGCTGTCTACGGCGTGTTGCTGCTGGCCGCGCTGGTGTACCTGATCCCGCTGTTCATCATGCTGGTGACCAGCTTCAAGACGCCGATGGATATCCGCACCGGTAACCTGATGGCGCTGCCCACCGACTGGACCACTATCGGCTGGACCAAGGCCTGGTCAGAGGCCTGCACCGGCGTCGATTGTGGTGGCATCAGCGGTTACTTCTGGAACTCGTTCAAGATGACGGTGCCGGCCGTGCTGATTTCGACTTTGCTTGGCGCCTTCAACGGCTATGTTCTGTCGAAGTGGAAGTTCAAAGGCTCCAACCTGTTCTTCGGTATGCTGCTGTTCGGCTGCTTCGTACCGTTCCAGGTGGTCTTGCTGCCAATGGCGGCGACGCTTGGTTTCCTCGGCCTCGCCAACACCACCGCCGGCCTGGTGCTGGTGCACGTGATTTATGGCGTGGCCTTCACCACGTTGTTCTTCCGTAACTATTACGTGGCCATTCCGGATGCGTTGATCAGGGCAGCGCGGCTGGACGGCGCCGGCTTTTTCACCATTTTCTTCCGCATCCTGCTGCCCATGTCGACACCCATCTTCATGGTGTCGCTGATCTGGCAGTTCACCCAGATCTGGAACGATTTTCTGTTCGGCGTGGTGTTCGCAAGCGGCGACAGCCAGCCGATCACCGTGGCGCTGAACAACCTGGTCAACACCAGCACCGGGGTGAAGGAATATAACGTGGATATGGCCGCGGCCATGATCGCGGCGCTGCCCACCCTGGTGGTCTACATCGTCGCCGGCAAATACTTCATCCGGGGCCTGACCGCCGGATCTGTCAAAGGTTGACCTGAGAGGATAACAATAATGTCTCAACTGGAACTGCGGAGCATCCGCAAAACCTATCCGGGCGTTGCCGAGGAAACCCTCAAGGGCATCGACATCGACATCGCCTCCGGTGAATTTATTATCCTGGTGGGCCCGTCCGGCTGCGGAAAGTCCACCCTGATGAACACCATCGCCGGGCTGGAAACCATCACCGACGGCTCGATCGTGCTCGATGGCAAGGACATCTCCAGCATGGAGCCGAAAGACCGGGACATCGCCATGGTGTTCCAGTCCTACGCCCTGTACCCGACAATGACTGTGCGGGAAAACATTGCCTTTGGCCTGAAAATCCGTGGCCTGCCAAAACAGGAAATCGATCAGGAGGTTGAGCGGGTGGCTGACCTTTTGCAGATCTCCGGCCTGCTGAACAAGAAGCCATCGAACCTGTCGGGTGGTCAGCAGCAGCGGGTAGCCATGGGGCGGGCCCTGGCCCGCCGGCCGCGCATCTACCTGTTTGATGAACCGCTCTCCAACCTCGACGCCAAACTGCGGGTAGAAATGCGCGCAGAGATCAAAAAACTGCACCAGCGCCTGAAAACCACCATCGTGTATGTGACCCACGACCAGATCGAAGCCATGACGCTGGCGGATCGGATTGCCGTGCTCAAGGACGGCGAGTTGCAGCAGTTGGGCACGCCCAGGGAAGTCTATAACACCCCGGCCAACCTGTTTGTGGCAGGATTCATGGGCTCACCGGCCATGAGCTTTGTGCCGGTTTCCGTGGAGCAGGGCGAACACGGATTGCAGGCCGAAGTGCGGGGCAATAACGGTAGCGCCATCAAGCTGCCAGTCCCCGATTACCTGGTTGACCGGGTAGGACGCGAGGTGATTCTGGGCATCCGCCCGGAACACATCACCCAGCCCCAGGATCAGAAGAACGATCAGACGCTGGTCACCAAGGGCGAGTTCACCATCGAGGTGACCGAGCCCACCGGCCCGGACGTGATCGCGCTGATCCAGCTCAACGAAACCAACGTGCACTGCCGGATCGATCCGGAGCACCCCGTGGAGTGGGGCGAGACCGCGGAGTTGATGTTCGATATGAAAAAAGTGGTGTTCTTCGATCCGGAAACGGAGAAGCGGATCGTGCCCCACTGAGGCTCTATCTCGGAGCTTATAGCTGCTCCAGGTGCGCTAACAGATAGTCGGCGCGCCGGAGCAGCGCCTCCCGTCTCTCCGGTTTCTGCTTGTCCCAGTTGCGGTACATCATGCCCATGCGAGGATTGCCCGCAAACTCATTCCGGTGCCGGTCGATGAAGTGCCAATACAGGGCATTGAACGGGCAGGCGTCGTCCTCCGTGGCTTTATTCACCTTGTAGTAGCAGTTGGCGCAGTGGTCAGACATGCGCTGGATGTACTTGCCGCTGGCGGCATAGGGTTTCGAGCCCAGGTAGCCGCCGTCGGCATGCATCACCATGCCCAGTACATTGGGTAGCTCCACCCAGTCGTAGGCATCGGCATACACCGCCAGGTACCAGTCGCAGATCTCCTCGGGTCTGATGCCGGCCAGCAGGGCAAAGTTGCCGGTGACCATCAGTCGCTGGATGTGATGGGCGTAGGCGTTGTGCCGGGTGGCATCGATGGCCCTGTGCATGCAGCGCATCTGTGTTTCGCCAGTCCAGTAGAACCAGGGCAGGGGGCGGGTGTTGCCCAGTCGATTTTCCTGCGCATACCCCGGCATGTTCAACCAGTAGATGCCTCGCACAAATTCCCGCCAGCCGAGAATCTGGCGGATGAATCCCTCCACAGCATTAATCGGCGCCCGCCCCGAATACCAGGCCTGGGCCGCGGCTTCGCAAACGGCCAGTGGGTCCAGCAGCCCGCAGTTCATGTAGGGTGACAGGATGGAGTGAAACAGCCAGTCCTCGGAATCAGAAATGGCGTCCTGGAAGTCGCCGAAGCAGGGGAGGCCGAAATCGATAAAGTATTCCAGGGCCGCTTGTGCATCCTGCGAAGTAACGGCGAGATGGAAGTCCTCCGTGGAGCCGAAATGATCAGCAAAGTGCTCCTCGACCAGCGCGATGACGTCCCGGGTGATCCCGTCAGGCTCGACCCTGAAGGGGGCGGGCGCCGCGGGCTTGCCGGTCCACTTCTTGCGATTGTCCGCATCGAAGTTCCATTGGCCGCCTTCCGGTTCGCCTTCGGGTGTCATCAATAACCCGGTTTTTTTGCGCATTTCCCGGTAGAAAAACTCCATTCGAAGCTGTTTCCGGCCCTTTGCCCAATCGGCGAATTCGTCCTTGCTGGCAATAAACCGGGTATCTGGCCGGATTTCTACTGGCACGCCGAGGCGCTCATGCCACTGGCTGATCTGCTCATGCAGGCGCCACTCGCCGCACTCGGTGGTGATCACCTTGTCCGCGTTCAGCTGTTGAACCTGATCTGCCACCACCGCTTCCAGGCTCTGGTTCGGATTGTCCGGGTGATAGCGCTGGTAATGCACCTGCCAGCCGTCTTGCCGGAGGCGGCCGGCAAAATGGCGCATGGCACTGAACAGCAGTACGAGCTTTTTCTTGTGATGGTTGGTGTAGCTGGCCTCGTCATGGACTTCCGCCATGACAATCACATCCTCGCTACGATCGGCTCCATCGAGGGCGCTGAGGGTGGGGGAGAGCTGATCGCCCAGAATGAGAATGACGTTGGCCATATACGGACTCCGGCAGTTGCGGGTTACACCAAAGAGGTAGCCAGAATACGCCAAGGGCGCAAGGGTGGTTCAGCGCGGAGGATGCTAGACTGAAAGTCATGATCAGCTGACCCGAATCAAACCCTTCAGGGCCGGAGTCGGCGATAATGTTTATAAAGAGGGGGTCAGAAGAAGGCTTTCTTCTGACCCCGGAGTAGTCCCCGAACTCTGATGCGAACGTGGGGTCTGATGAAAGCCTTCATCTGACCCCGACCTGGACTTTGACTCCCGACTTCACCGACCAAACCGAGTTACCTATGGCTTCCAACACCGCCACCGCGACCAAGAACGACCTCCCCGCCTTCATCTGGGACGACGCCCTGATCCGGCGTTACGACCTCAGCGGCCCCCGCTACACCTCGTATCCGACGGCGGTGGAATTCACCCCGAACTACCGGGTCGAGGACATGGTCAAGGCGGCCGGTCGCAGCAAGGCAGCGGGTGGCCCGATCTCCCTGTACACCCACCTGCCGTTCTGCGCACACCTGTGCTACTACTGCGCCTGCAACAAGGTGATCACCAAGAAGCGTGACAAGGCCATGCCCTACGTGGAGCGGGTGCTCAAGGAAGCGGCGATCCAGTCAAAGCTGTTCGGCGCCGACCGCCCGGTCCAGCAGCTGCACTGGGGCGGTGGAACGCCTACCTTCCTGCCGAAGGATGTGATGCAGCATCTGATGGCAGGGTATGGCGAACTGTTCAACCTGCAGACCGGCGATGACCGGGACTACAGTGTGGAGATCGATCCCCGGGAAGTGGACCAGGACACCCTGCCAACCCTGTGGGACCTGGGCTTCAACCGCATCAGCCTGGGTGTTCAGGACGTGAATCCCGAGGTGCAGAAGGCGGTCAACCGCATCCAGCCCCGGGACATGACCGAGGCGGTGCTGAACGAGGCTCGCAGGATCGGCTTCCGCTCCATCAATCTGGACCTGATCTACGGTTTGCCGTACCAGACTCCGGAGAGTTTCGCCGAAACCCTGGAAGCGGTTATCGAGATGTCTCCGGACCGCCTGTCGGTGTTCAGCTACGCGCACCTGCCGGACCGGTTCTATCCGCAGACCCGGATCCAGGCCGAGACTCTGCCAAGCCCGCAGCAGAAGCTCACCATTCTGCACAACACCATCAATCGCCTGCTGGAGGCCGGTTACGAGTACATCGGCATGGACCACTTCGCCAAGCCGGACGACAGCCTGGCCGTTGCCCAGCGGGAAGGCCGCCTGCACCGGAATTTCCAGGGTTATACCACCCACTCGGACTGCGACCTGGTATCACTCGGTGTCTCCGCCATCGGCCAGACCGACGACGCCTACTTCCAGAACAACCACGACCTGCCGGCCTGGGAAGCGGCCATCGACGCCGGCCAGCTGGCCACGGTACGCGGTGTGAGCCTGAGCCGCGACGACCGCATCCGCCGCTGGGTCATCGGCCAGCTGATCTGCCAGTTCCGCCTGGACCGCCAGCAGTTTGCCGACGCCTGGGGCGAGGACTTCGACCGCTACTTTGCCGACGAACTCAGCCGCTTGCGCCCCATGATCAAGGACGAACTGGTGGCCGACGAGGGCCAGGTGCTTCAGGTTCAGCCTGCCGGTCGGTTGCTGATTCGGGCCATCTGCCAGATCTTTGACCTGTATCGGAAGGAAGGTGCGAGCCAGCGGTTTTCGCGGATTATCTGACCGCCGGGGCAGGGACCTAAGTTGGGGTCAGATGAACGCGTTCATCAGACCCCTGTGCTGGCTTCCCACCCCAGGGGTCTGAAGAAAACCTTCTTCTGACCCCGGGTTAGCGCCAAACCCCAAGCCAGACTCCAAGACGGGATCTGAAGAAAGCTTTCTTCTGACCCCATTGTTACTCCCACCAAGCTCGATCCCAACGTCACTCCCCACGCCACTCCGCTGACAAAGGTCAAGGCAACCCAACCCCCCGCCCGCTACCCTCTAACCACCCAATTCCAGCGGAGAAACCCATGGAACTCGTGTGCCCGGCCGGCAGTCTGCCGGCCCTGAAAACCGCCGTGGACAATGGTGCCGACGCGGTCTATATCGGCTTCCGCGACAGCACCAACGCCCGCCAGTTCGCGGGGCTGAACTTCAATGACAAACGCGCCGCCGAGGGCATTCACTATGCCCATTCGAAAGGCAGCCGGGTCTTCTGTGCCATCAATACCTACCCGCAACCGGATGGCTGGGAACAGTGGAAGGCTGCGGTCGACCGCGCCGCGGGCCTGGGGGTGGATGCCATCATCCTCGCTGACATGGGCCTGCTCGATTACGCCGCCAGCCGCTACCCGGACATCCCGCGCCACCTGTCGGTGCAGGGTTCGGCCACCAGCTATGAGGCCCTGTCCTTCTACAAGGACAACTTCGATATCCGCCGGGCAGTGTTGCCCCGGGTGCTGTCCCTGGACCAGGTGCGTGGCGTGGCCAGATACAGCCCGGTGGAGCTGGAGGTGTTCGCCTTCGGCAGCCTGTGCATCATGGCCGAAGGGCGCTGCTACCTGTCCTCCTATCTGACGGATGAATCCCCCAATACCCGCGGTGCCTGTTCACCCGCCAAGGCCGTGCGCTGGCAGGAAACACCCCGGGGACTGGAGTCGCGCCTGAACGACGTGCTGATCGACCGTTACGGCCAGGGTGAATCCGCCGGCTACCCGACCCTGTGCAAGGGCCGGTTCGAGGTGGAAGGCAGCGTCTATCACGCCATCGAGGAGCCAGTGAGCCTGAACACGCTGGACCTGCTGCCGGAGTTGCAGGAGCTGGGCATCAGCGCCGTCAAGATCGAGGGCCGCCAGCGCAGCCCTGCCTATATTGCCGATGTGGCCCGCACCTGGCGCCAGGCGCTGGATAACCTGGATAGAACGCCGGGCATGTTCACCGTGGAGGATGACTGGCGCAACACCCTGTCCGGGCTCTCCGAAGGCGGCCTGACCACCCTGGGCGCCTATCATCGCAAGTGGAAATAAGGTTCTGCCAATCATGATGAAACTCTCTCTCGGACCCATCCTGTGGTTCTGGTCCAAGCAGACCGTGTTCGATTTCTACGCCAGGGCCGCCGAGTGGCCGGTGGATACCATCTACCTGGGTGAGGCGGTCTGCTCCCGGCGCCGTGAACTCAAGCCGGACGATTGGTTCGATCTGGCCCGGGACCTGAAGGCCTGCGGCAAGGAGGTGGTGATCTCCACCCAGACCCTGATCGAGTCGGAGGCCGACCTGCGTCGTCTGCGCCGGATCTGCGATCAGAATGAGTTCCTGGTGGAGGCCAACGATCAGAGTGCGGTGCAGGTGGCCAGCCGTCACCACATTCCGTTTATCACCGGCCCCTCCATGAACATCTACAACGTCGCCACTCTCAAGGTGCTGGCGAAGCAGGGACTGAAAGGCTGGAACCTGCCAGTCGAGCTGGGCAAGGAGACCCTTGAGCAATTGATCAACGGCCTGAAACAGGAAGGCCTGGCACTGCCCGCCGAGGTGTTCGCCTGGGGGTTTCTGCCCCTGGCCTGGTCGTCCCGCTGTTTCACGGCCCGCCACTACAACCTGCCAAAGGACAACTGCGAGTTCCGTTGTTTGCAGCATCCCGACGGCATGGAATTGCGTTCCCGGGAATCCCAGGAACTGTTCCGCCTGAACGGCATTTCCACGCTCTCGGGGTCCCGATACGACCTCATGCGTGAACTGCCGGAAATGGAGCGGATGGGTGTGAAGACGGTGCGCCTGAGCCCGGAACATCAGGGCATGGAGGAAGTGGTAGAGCGCTTTGATCAGGTACGCCGGGGTGAAGTGCCTGCCACCGACCCGCTGCAGCTGGTGCAGGCACCACCCTGCAACGGGTACTGGTATGGCAAGCCGGGGATGGATCTGATCCGCTAAGACCGATCAGTCCCGAACGGGTTTGACGTCTGGGAAGCGGTCAGACACATACGTGCTGTGGCACTGGATGCAGTTGCCTGTCATTTTGCCGAACAGCTTGTGTTGCTTCTCCGTGTCGTCATTCCTGCCGGCCTCTGCCAGCGATGCCGCGAGTTGATGAAACTCCTTGTCCAGCTTGATAAAGCCTTCTGGTACGGCCGACATCAGGTCTTTGCGATCCTGTTCGGTGAGTGACTGCTGCAGGATGAAGCTGTCGTGAATATCCTGGGCTTGTTTCGCAACCTTGTCATGTTGACCCATAACGATGGCCGAATGAATCTGCCCCATCGCCGTCTGAATGGATCGCATCTCTTCGCGCAGCAGACGATCCAGTTTGTCGGTGAGCTTGGGAGTGACCGGCTCTGCGGCCGTGGCAGCGAATGACACAGTAAGGCTCAGGATGAGGATGCCCAGAAGCGGGCTGTTTGTTTTTGTCATGAGGATGCCCCCTCTATCGATGAATGTTGAGCGTCGGTCAGGCTATCAGTGTTGGGTGGTTTGCCTGTTGAGATATGTTAATTGTCTGCTCCGTCGAATCCTCCAGGCTTATGGGGAGTTGGAAGAAGTAGCCCACCCCAGATCTTCCAGGATGACATAGAGCGCCGGCAAACCCAGTAACACGACCAGAGTCGATACCAGCAGGCCGAACACCACGGAAATCACCAGCGGAATCACCGCCATGGCCTGAGTGCTGGTTTCGGCCAGCAAGGGCAGCAGGCCGGCGACGGTGGTGCTGGTGGTGATCAGAACGGCCCGGAACCGGTTCCTGCTGGCGGCACCAGCAGCTTCGGCAGTGCTCATGCCCTGTTCCCGATAGCTTTTGATGAACTGCACCAGCAGGATGGCGTTGTTGACCACAATACCGGCCAGGGACGCCGCGCCGATCAGCGAGGGCATGGACAGGTTGTAACCCATGATCAGGTGCCCCCAGACCGCGCCCATGAACGCCACCGGAATCGATAGCATCACGATGACCGGCTCCAGATAGCTGCGGAACTGGAACGACAGGATCAGGAAAATGCCCAGCAAGCCGATCAGCAGGCCCCGGGCGATGGACTGGCCGGTTTCCCGGGAGCGGGCGGTCTGGCCCTCCACCTGTAGCATGATTTCCGGCCATCGTTCGCGAAGCTCCGGAAACACACGGTTCTGAAGATCGGTGACGATGGCATCGGCGTTGGTCTTCCGGCCGTCGACATCGGCCGACACCGTGACGGTGCGCAGGCCGTCAATGCGGGTAACCTGGGCCCACTGCCGCACGTCGGTAATGTCGGCCACCTCCCGTAGCGGGATCATCTGGCCGTTCCTGCCGGTGATGACCGTGTCTTCCAGAAACGCCCGGGTGGTGCGCTCGGCGCTGCTCTGGCGCACCAGAATCTCGATGTGCTGGTCGCCGATCTGCACCGTGTCGACAATATCCCCCAGCAACCCGGTGCGGATCTGGCTGGCGACATCGCTGGCGGTCAGGCCCAGGGCCAGGGCACTGTCTTTGAGTTTCAACGTGCGCTGGGGTTTGCCGGGGCGCAGGTCGTCCAGCACGTTGAAGGTCCCGGTGTAGTTGGCCACTGCGTTACCAAGAAAACGGGCTGCTTCTTTCAATTGAGCCAGATCGCTGCCCTGCAACCGGATCTCGATCGGAATGCCCGCCGGGCCGAATCCCGGTTCCTGAATGTTCAGGGCAATCAGGCCGGGGATGTCGCCGATTTCCTGGTACCAGCGGTCGGTCAGGGTGGCCAGATCGACGGTGCGGTTTTCTGCGGTGAGCAGGTCGGCCATCACCGTGGCCACATGCGCGCCTTTCTCGCCGGCACCGGCGTGCTGGTTGAAGCGGGTCTGAACGTTGCGCACCAGAGCCTGGTCATCCGGTTGCTCGGGGCTGTATTCCTCGCTCAGCCGGAGCATGGCTTCGGTTATGCGGTTGGTGATTTGCCGGGTCTGGTGCAGGGGGGTGCCCTGGGGCATCAGTACCCGGGCTTCCAGTACATCACCGTCGATTTCCGGCATGGCCTCCATACGCACGTGGCCACCCGCCATAAGGCCGACAGACCCCAGCAGAATGATCACCATGCCGGCCAGCACCCCGTAGCGAAAGCGGATGGCTGTATCGGCCAGTTGCCCCACCTTTCCCCGGCTTGTTTCAAAGCCCCGGTCAAACCGCGCGCGAAAGCGGGAAGCGGGTTTGTCCCGGCCTGTGCCCAAACCACTTTTCAGGTGATGGGGCAGAATCCAGAAGGCTTCGATCAACGAGGCGGCCAGGGCGGCAATCAGCACCACTGGCAAGACTTCCAGTACCGAGCCAAGTTCGCCGGCCAGAAACGCCAGGGGGAGAAACACCGAGACGGTGGTCAGAAACGAGGACAATACCCCCGGCAGGATTTCCAGGGTGCCACGGGTCGCGGCCTGAAGCGGAGTAGCGCCTTCAGTGGCATGGCGGGCAATGTTCTCGGTGATCACCACCGAGTCATCCATCACAATGCCGATGGCCATCAGTAGCGCCACCAGGGTGATCATGTTCAGGGACAGCCCGGTCAGTGCCATCATCACAAAGGCGCCGGCAAAGGCCGCCGGCAGGCCAAACAGCGCCCAGAAGGCCAGCCGGGGCCGGAAGAACAGGGCCATCACCAGCCCCACCAGCAGCAGGCCGGTAATGCCGTTGCCGACCAGCATCTGCAGGCGGTCCCTGACGATGGAAGTCATGTCCTGGGTGATCTCCAGGTTGACGGTGCCATCCCGCCGGGCAGTTTCTTCGGCAATGAATGTCTGCAGTGAATCCATCACCCGCAGGGCATCGTCGTTCCGGTTTTTGTGGATTTCCAGAATGATCGCCCGCTGGCCGTTGAACTCGGCGCGCTCTTCCTGCCGTTCATAAGTTTCAGACAAGGTGGCGATATCGCTGAGGGTGAGCACGGCGCCGGCCTGACCGCCCAGTACGGGCAGGCCGGCGAGTGTTTGCAGCGAGCGCCGCTCATCCACAAACCGTAGCTGGATATCCTGGCTGTCGGTTTCCAGGGTGCCCAGGGGCATGTCGACGTTCTGGCCGCCGATGGCCCGGGCAATATCCCGTACACCCAGGCCATACTGGCGTATGCGGTCCCGGGATATCTCCACCTGCCACTGGCGCTGGGACAGGCCCACAGGCACCACATCAGCCACACCATCGATGGCAAACAGGCGGTCTTCCAGCTGCTTGGTGTAGCTTTCCAGGTGGTCGAAGCTCATTTGCCCGGTGACGGCTATGGCAGCCACCAGGTCGGTTCGATAAAGCTCCCGGATGATCGGGTCTTCGGCTTCTTCCGGCAGGTCGGTCAGGGCTTCAATTTCGGTGCGGATGTCGTCCAGAAACCGGCCCATATCGCCCTGCGGTGCCATGCTGGCAATGGTCTGGGCCTGATTGTCCCGGGCCGTGCAGGAGATCTCCTGCATGTAATCCACCCTCTGCAGCGCTTCCCCCAGGCGCTGACAGATGGCTTCCTCCACATCGGCCGCCGTGGCGCCCCGGTACTCCATGGTGATGCTGACTTCCGGCGGCAGATAGTCCGGAAAGGTTTCCCGGGTAAGGTTGGGGGCGGCAAACAGCCCCGCTGCCAGAATCAGAATCAGCAGCAGGTTACCAGCCGTGGGATGGCCCGCGAACCACCGGATCACGGTTGATCTCCCGAGGCCGGTTGTTGCCCGATTTTCCCGTCAGTCTCAACCGCTTGGGGAGCCAGCAGAGTTCCATCGATGGCGGGTACCAGATCATCCAGAACCAGCCGGTCCCCCGGTTTCAGGCCTTCACTGATAACGGCCAGATCCCTCTGCTGCCACGCGACCGTGACCTCCCTGCGCTGCAGGTGATTGTCTTCATCGGCGAGGTAGACCACGCCCTGATGAACGGCGCTGGCCGGGATCACGATAACCGGCTTGGGAGTGGGGGCGCCAATACTGGCCTGCACGAACATGTTGCGCACCAGCGGTGGCCGGGCCGGCGGATTGGCGTTGCGGTAAGGTTCTTCCACCGAGATCACCGCCTGAACAGTCCGGGTGGCCGGGTCGAGACTGCTGGTGACCCGGGTAAGTTTTCCTGACCAGTGGGCATCCGGCACGTTGGTGGGGGTCACCCGGACCTGCAGATCTCCCAGGGATAATTGGTCATGAAAATCGGTGAAGTTGTAGGTTGTACCGGCACCGGGTTCTGGCAGGCTGTCGTCCGACAGTTGCGACAACACCCGGCGCAGGTCTGCCACTTCCAGCTGCACTGTGGCCTCGGCCCGGGTTATGTCGTCGGCAATGAACAGGCTCTGGCCGGGGCTGACATGCTGGCCGGTGTCGATATCGGCCTGATGGACCCGAAGGTGCCAGGGTGCTTCAAAACGGGTGTCTTCCAGGTCTTCCCGGGCACTGGCCAGGGCCGATTCGGTTCTGGCCTTGCGAGCTTCAAGGGTATCCTGCCTGACCGGAATCAGGTTCAGCTGGTTTCTCAGGCTCTGGACCGCCTGTTCCTGCTGCAGGGTTGCCCGCTGTTGTTCGTCGTACCGGGTTTCAGAGAGGGCGCCCCGCTCGGTCAGGGTTCTTGCCCGGTCCAGTTCCCGCCTGGCCAGCGTCAGTCGACGCTCTTCCAGCTTCAGCAACTCACCGGTATTGCGCTCTTCCTGCGCCAGTTGTCGCAGTTCGGCTTCGATGCCCGCCAGATCTGCCTGGGCGGAGGATTCGGCCAGTTCATAGCGGGTGGGGTCGATCTCAAGCAACCGCGTGCCTGCGGCGATCAGGTTGCCGCTCTCCAGCTCCGGGTGCTTCCAGATAACCCGCCCGCCAACATTGGCCACAGCATTCCAGCTTCGGGCCGGCAGCACCTGGCCATAGCCCCGGGCTTCGGTACGGAATTCCCGGGGCGTGACTGTCACTGTGCGCACCGGGGTAGAGGCTACCTGCGCCTCTGCCCGTTCCGGCGGTTGTTTCAGCTTTACCATGATCACGACAAAGACGATGCCGGCGATCAGGGCCAGAGCCAGAGTCAGTTTATTTTTCCGGGTCATCGGGCTTCTCCTGAAAGCTGGCGCTGTACAGTTTGAAGATTCGGGGTGCCGCCTGCTCAAGGGTATGCATCTCGCCACTGACCATGGCCTGAACTACCAGCCCCTGAATGGCACCGAGATACAGCACCGCCGCAGCCTCGATATCGATACCGGGGGCGATGCGCCCCTGCTGGATGCCAAGATCCAGCAGTCCGACCACCTTCTTGCGGTAGCGGGCGAGTGTCTGGCGGATGATGGTTTTGGCGGGGCCGTTGCCGGGCTTCTGCAATTCCCCCAGCATCAGGCGCGGAATGCCCGGGTGCCGGGCGATAAAGCCCACGTGGGCCAGGAACATGGCCTCCAGTGCCTGGTCTGCCTGCTGGTGTTGGTCGGCGGCACTGAATACCTGCCGGGTGAGCTGCTCCGACACCCAGCCGGCCACCGATTCCCACAGCCGGCCCTTATTCGGGAAATGCTTGAACAGGGCTCCCTGCGACAGGCCCATTTCATCGGCAATCCGGGCGGTGGTGAGCGTCGCTGGATCCTGCTCGCCGCAAAGCTGGATGACCGCCTCAATGGTGGCGGATTGGCGTTGCTCGGTGCTGCGGTAGGGCCGCTTGGTTGTTTCGGTCGCTTCAGCCATCAAATCGTCCAAAGGAAAGTAATTAATTACTTTAGTTTGGCGGTTGACTCGTGAATATGCAAGTCTGGCCATGGTCGGAACTCGCCCTGGTGTGACTCGCATCATGGCTTGTGAAGACAAGACGAAACTGACACAGGAACGAAGTTATGGACATCAGACTCAAGCGTGCTTATGAAACCCCCGCCCGCTCAGACGGCCCGCGCGTGCTTGTGGACCGTATCTGGCCCCGAGGCGTGGCCAGGGAACAAGCTGATATCACCCATTGGCTGAAAGGGCTGGCACCGTCCACTCAACTGCGCAAGTGGTTCGGGCATGATCCGGATAAGTGGTCGGAGTTTCTCGAGCGCTACCGGAAAGAGCTGCAATCGGACGATGCCCGCGAGGATCTTGCAGTACTCAAGAGCTTGCTTGGGGATCACGACCGCATCACGCTGGTATTTGCGGCAAAAGATACCGACCACAACAACGCTGTTGCGCTTCGGAATTTCATCCTGGCCGATCGTTCAAGTTTTCTTTAATCGGGAAAAGTGATGCGTGTCATTGCGTCATCGGACTCTCGGGTAAAAGATATATCCATATGCTCTCAAGGAGGTGTGCCATGACAGTCAACGAAGGCCTTCGCCTGATGGCCGGCGTGTTTACGCTGATATCCATTCTGCTCGCCCATTATGTAAGCCCTTACTGGCTTCTGTTTACCGGGTTTATTGCCCTTAACCTGATCCAGTCGGCCTTCACCAAGTGGTGCCCGGCAATGGTGATTCTGAAGAAAATGGGGTTGAAGGAAGAAAAGCCGGTTAGCTGAGTTCCAGGAACTATCAGACCTGCTCCCGCACCAGCATCATCTTGATATTCCCAATAGCTTTCATGGGGTTGAGTCCCTTGGGACAGTATGCGGTGCAGTTGCCAATGCCGCGGCAGCGAAACACACTGAACGGATCCTCCAGTTTTGCCAGACGCTCCCGTGTGGCGGTATCGCGCGAATCCACCAGGAACCGATACGCCTGAAGCAGCCCCGAGGGCCCGATATACTTCTCCGGGTTCCACCACCAGGAAGGGCAGGCGGAGGTGCAGCAGGCGCAGAGGATGCACTCATAAAGTCCATCCAGCTTTGCCCGGTCTTCAGGGCTCTGGAGGCGCTCGATGGCCGGTTCGGGATCATCATTGATCAGCCAGGGTTGCACCCGTTCGTACTGTTTGAAGAACAGGGACTGATCCACCACCAGATCCCTTATCACGGGCATTCCCGGTAACGGGCGAATCTCCAGTGTCTCCTTCTTACCCATAATTTCCGCCACTCTCGTGATGCAGCCCAGACCGTTGCGGCCATTCATGCTGAGGCCGTCAGAGCCGCAAACACCTTCCCGGCAGGAACGACGAAACGAGAGTGTTGGATCGCGGGTTTTGAGATGTTCCAGGACATCGAGGACCATGCGGTTGCGGAATTCACCGTCAACTTCGATCTCCTGATTGTAGGGGGCGTCATCCTGTTCCGGGTTGTAGCGATACAGGCGAACAGTAAAGGCCGACATTTTACTACCCTCCTGGAAATTCATTCATTTTCAGTATGGGTTTAAATTCAGGTTAGCAGAAACGTGCGATTTCGCCGTGTGGGCTATGCAGAAACATGAGCCCCCGGCCTGTTGATTGGCTGCCAGCGCACGAAAGCTTTGTTCCTCTTTTTCTAGAACTGGAAGCGCGGGAACAGCACATCCCGTTCCAGGCAGATTTGTTCTGAAAGCCGGAAGTCCAGGCTTTTCAGTTCCCGGTAGAAACGCCTCCAGGAACGGCAGGCGGACTCCGGTGCATAGTAGTCGCGGGTCATCTCGCGAAGCTTTTTCAGTTGCCCTTTGATGATTGAATGCTCCTCGTTCATCTGAGCAATCGGTGTTTCCGGTCTGGGCGGCTGGTCATGCACCATCTTGGTCAGCACGTGGGTGTTTTCCCGCTCAATGTGATCCTTGAGCGTATGCTCCAGGTTCTTGATAGCGAGGGTAATGCCTTTGGGCACATCAGGGCTTGCCCTGTGAACCGCTTCGATCTTGCGGGCAAGTCTGTGAAGCTCTGGCAGTTTCGCAAGATGGCCGGCATCGTAACCTCGCGTTATCAGCTCCAGCAGCACGTCAGTGTCCAGTTCTTCAATTGGCGGTTGTTGATTGTTCATTGCTCATCCTCCTCTCTTGATTTAACATACATATAGAATACATTTTAATGAGTGTCAAGAATCGTTCTCATTTCCTGGTGCATGGGGGGCAGAGATGAACTGCAACAAGCCGGAACACATCAAAGAGAAGGTCTGGGAGCAGCACCTGAGATGGCTGGACCTTGTAAGCGATGAGTGCAGATCCAATCAGCTCAAGCGTCAACGCGAGAAGCGCAAAGGAGGTGGAGCCCGTGAGCATCAACGCTGAAGTGACACCGGAGGCCCGTGACTATCTGGTCGCTATACTGACGAAACAGGAAGTGCCGGGAATGGCAGCCCGGGTCTATGTGGAGAAAGGCGGCACCCAGCAGGCCGAGACTTGTCTGGCTTTCTGTCCGCCAGGCCATGAAGCGACCGGGGATGTGAGGAAAGACTTTGAAGAGCTGACTCTGTATTTCGAGGCGGCCAGCGTGCCCTACCTTCAGGATATGGAGATTGGTGTTCAGGGCGAGGGGAAGCTCCAGAGCCTGACTATCAAAGCGCCGCATTCCAAAAAGCCGGCAAAGCCACCGAAAACCTTTGTTCTGTCAGAGAGCTGTGAAGCCCTGCGGGTTCCTTCCGGTGCGTCCACAACGCTGCCGGAGGGGGCGTCCGTCTCCATAACCCAGGCACTCGGCGGAAGTTTCACGGTCAAGTACGAGGGTAATCTGTATCGCCTGTCTCCGGAGGTGACTCGCCGTCTGGGGTTTCATTCAGACGCCATCCTGTTCGAGCCGCCGGAAGATGGCCGGATCAGCGAGCAGCAATGCTGGGATGCATTGCGACTGGTTTATGATCCGGAAATTCCGGTGAATGTTGTCGGCCTGGGACTCATCTATAAACTGGATTTTGACCAGGATAAGCATTTTGTCCGTGTCGAAATGACGCTGACATCACCAGGTTGCGGCATGGGCGATATTATCGCTGGTGACGTGAAAGACAAACTGCTGCAAGTTCCCTGGGTCGAAGATGCAACAGTGGACATCGTGTTTGATCCTCCGTGGAGTTACGACAGTCTTGATGAGGAAGCGCGCCTGGAACTGGGGCTGATCTGACTCAGCCAGCTTCCTTTACGATCATGCCCGGGTGCGTTTAACCCGAGCGGATGGTTCCTGACATCGGGCAATTTTCCATGAACCTTTATGCATTACTCTGGGCAGTGATCATGTCCAGTGACCGGGAGCCGAAGGTGAAACCAGATTGGCAACCACAGCCTGAAAAGTTCGAGATCTTCCCGTGGAACAGGAACTTTGAAACAGGCCTCGAGGAGATTGACGAGCAGCACAAGGTGCTGGTCGATATTCTCAATCGGCTTGCGTGGCATTTCGCTTCCGATGTTTCCAGAGTCACTTCTGATCATGTTCTGGACGAGCTGCTCTCTTACGCAGCCTACCATTTCAAGTCAGAGGAAAAGATCTGGCAGGAAGCACTCGGTGGATCGGATATGGCCAGAAACCATCACGATGCCCACCAGATGTTTTTTGCCCAGGTCCAGGCGCTCAAGCAAGATCATGGCACCGAAGAGGAAAGGCTCTCAGAGCTATTCAGTTATCTGACTCGGTGGTTGGCATTCCATATTCTGGAATCAGACCGGCGTATGGCACTTACCGTCAAGGCGGTGAGGAGCGGGCTGTCTCTCGAAGAGGGTCGGGAGCAGGTGGATTCGGAACTCAGCGGGTCGGTTTCGGTGATGGTGAATGCTTTGCTCGAAATCTACTCCAAGCTTTCTTCCCTTACGGTTCAGTTGTTGCAGGAGAAAATGGCGCGGCATAGGGCCGAGGCTGAACTGGATCGGCTTCAGAGAAGGCGGTGATGCATCGGTTTTGTTGAATGCTGGGCCAATCTCCCATCCTTAAAAACAGCCGTTTGGTGATCTTGATCAGGCACCCGGGAACAGGATGCTGCGAAGACTGACATTCCACTCCAGGCCATCCAGCAGGTTCTTCAGCGCAAGTCCCAGCTCAGTGTCCCCCTCAATGACCAGGCGCCGCTGGAAGAAGAGCTGATCCGGGTCCTGGCGCCGCTCGGCCAGGGTTCGGAATGCCGACAGGGAGCCGCGGATGGTGGCTTCCCCTGGCCCTTCGACCACTCTCAGCCTGCCTGACCAGAAACCCAGGGTTATGCCCGGGTGACCTCCATTGAGTTCGAGGCGGATCCGGCGGTCTTCGAAATCATCGAACTCGCCATCGGCCATGGCCTCGGCGAACAGTCGATTCAGTGGGGCCTCGGCTGCCAGTTGTTTGACCGGCATGGGGATACGCTGGTCGATGACGTCCAGCACCGGAGCGGGAGACGGGAGGTATTCCCGGAGTACTGCCAGGGACTGGTCGAGTAACGGGTGGTGTGTGGGGAACGCTGGCAGTTTGGGTAGCGAGAGGTGCATTGTCGGCTCCGTCATTTGGCTCTGGAGCAGGGTAGGGGAAATCTTGTTTGGGGGCTTTGATATAACTCAGGGGTGGGGTCTGAAGAAAGCCTTCTTCTGACCCCTGTTTAACCTGGGTGGTGGACTGAAAATGGGGTCAGAAGAAGGTTTTCTTCAGACCCCTGGGGGTTGACCCCGTCATTGGGGCCCCTCAGCGGTGCAGGCCTTCCTCTACTGCCCAGACGGCCACTTCCACCCGCGAGCGCAGGTTGAGTTTTTTCAGCAGGTGCTTCACGTGCACCTTGACGGTGCCGTCGCTGATGTCGAGTTTGCGGCCGATCATCTTGTTGGACAGGCCTTCGGCGATCAGGCGCAGGATGTCCTTTTCCCGGGGGGTGAGGCTGTCAAAGTCCGGTCGTGCGGTCTGTTGCGGCTTGTTGGAGCGCAGCGCCTGGGCCAGCAGGGTGGTCAGGCGGTCGCTGATCACCATTTTGCCTACGGCAGCCTGGTGCAGCTGGGCGATCATTTCCTCGGGCTCCATGTCTTTGAGCAGGTAGCCGTCGGCACCGGCGCGCAGGGCGGCGACCACGTCATCTTCCTGATCGGAGACGGTGAACATCACGATGCGGGAGCTCACATTCTGTTCCCGTAACTTCTTCAGGGCCTCGATGCCATCCATCTCCGGCATGTTGAGGTCCATGAGGATCAGATCCGGCTCCATCTCGGTGGCCATGCGGATGCCATCGGTGGCATTGCTTGCCTCACCGATAACCTCCATGTCGTCTTCCATGTCCACCAGCTGCTTGATGCCCTGGCGCAGCAGTGGGTGGTCGTCGATCAGCAAAATACTCGCGGGTGATTCAGACATGGTCTCTCTCTTGTGTTCAGGCACTGGAAACTTCGGTTGGAATCAGGTTCCGGCTCTTGGGGACGAATGTTAGCGTGACTTCCACGCCGCCTTCATCCCGGTTCTTGACGTTTACCTGTCCGCCCAGGGTACGGGCGCGGTCCTGCATGATAATCAGGCCGTAGTGATTTACTGGCTGGTCGCCGCCGGGCAGGCCCTTGCCGTTGTCCCGGATCCGGGCCTTGACCTGCGGAGACTCGAACATCACATCCACAGATATATCCGTGGCGTCTGCATGCTTGACGGCATTGGCCAGCCCTTCCCGGACGATCTGAAGGGTATGGATCTCTTCATTCGGCGACAGAGTCTGGGGAGGCAGGTTGTAATTGAGCTCCACCGGCTTGCCCAGGCGTTCGCTGAATTCGTCAATGGTTTTTCTCAGTGCGGTGGCCAGATCCGGCGTGTCCAGTTTCAGGCGGAAGGTGGCCAGCAGCTCCCGCAATTGCCGGTAGGCACTGTTCAGGCCGGTACTGAGCTCGTCCAGAATCCCGTCGTGGGCCTTCTTCTGGGGGCCCTCGATGTTGAGGCGCCGCAGGCGAGCCACCTGCATCTTCAGGTAGGAGAGGGACTGGGCCAGGGAATCGTGGAGTTCCCGGGCGATCACGGTGCGCTCTTCGGCCAGGGTCAGCTGCTGCTCCTCGGTGATCTGGCGCTCCAGGTAGATAGCTGTGGCCAGTTGGTCACTCAGGGTTTCAAGCAGCCTTCGGGCGGTCTCGGACAGCCCTTTCTCATTGGGGTACCAGACTTCCAGGGTGCCCAGCAGCATGCCCGGCGTTCGGATGGGCAGCAGCAGGCGCCGGCCATCGTTTTCTTCCACCGGTAGGTCATCGTAGACCTCGGGCGTCACCAGGCAGGCGTTGCAGTGGTGGTCCCGGCAATAGAACGGGCGCTCCCTGGTGGCCGTGGTGACGGCTCTTACCGGTTCGGCAGACTCCCGGTCGTGGAGGTAGAGGTTGATCGGCCCGATTCCCAGTAACTGCTCGAGATCCTGCAGCATGGGGACAGCACCACTGCACAGGTCGTGGTTGGCAAACAGGCCACGACTGGCGGAATGCAGCAGCTGGAGCGCCGAGTGGCTCTTCTCCAGCTCCTCGGTCTTGGAGCGGACCCGTTCTTCCAGCTCGTAGTAGGTGAGGGCGAGTTCGCTGGTCATCTGGTCAAACGCCTGGCCCAGCTGCGCCAGTTCATCCGAGCCCTTCAGCTCCGCCTTGTGGGAGAAGTCCTGTTCACCCACGGCTGTGGCAATGCCCACCAGCTTTCGCAGGGGCCGCAATACCCGGTTCTTGAGGTCCAGGAACAAGGCGATCACGATCAGGACGGAGAACACCAGGCTGATGATCTGGATCAGGTGCAGCAGGTCGATCCGTGCTTCGGTTCGCTGCTCGAGCATGCCCACCATGGTATCGACTTCCGCCACGTAGTTTTCCGCAGCGTCGAGCATGGCTGGCGTGATCGGCGCACCGGCGGGGTGGTTTTGCAAGGCCGGCCGGAGTTCTTCCTGCCAGGCGTCAAGAATGCTCTGGTACTGTGCACTCAACGGGTGATCGACAGCCTGCGGCAGGGCTCGGAGGATGGTGGCATCAGAGAGTTTTTCGCCGTAGTCGTCCATCATGCCGGCCAGGCCGTGCTCATCTTCCCTGTGGAGCCCGGTTGCCGCTGCGTGGGACAGCAGGTTGAACGCTCCCATGCGCAACGCCCCGGCCAGGTTGATGGCGGTGGCGTTGCCCTCGATGCTTTTGGAGACCGCAAGTGTGGTCGCCATGCTGACGACCGCGGTCAGTACGATGGCGCCAACAACGATGGCGATACGGTTAACTAGGGGGCTTCTGGATTTCATGCTGTCAGTTGCACGACGCCTTGTCGAAAGTTTGCTGGCGGGGCTTCAATTATGACCGCATTTCACCGCTCTTGATACCTCCTTGAGGATAGTCAATTACCCCGATAGTTGGTAACCCATCATAGTCTTTGACCCCTTGAGGAGCAAAAGATGAGACTAAAAGTTGGGTTATCAAGGGTTAAGGCTATGACGGTGCAAATGGATCCGGATGACGACACGCTGGCGTCGCTGTGGGTAGTGCTGCCCCTGGCGTTGTTCGGCTTTGTCGTGGCGGCCGGATGCTGGACGCTGTTTGCGGTGGCCGGGGTGCACCTGCGGGCGGAGCTTGAACTGTCCAGCCTCCAGTTCGGCATTCTGCTGGCGGTACCCATGGCCGTGAGCGCCTTGTTGGCGGTACCCGCCGGTCTGGCGGCCCGCAAGTTCGGCGCCCGGAATATCATGCTGTTCTGCCTGGCGGGGCTGGCCCTGTGTATGGTTTTCATGCTCACCGCAGACACCTACGCCGGTTACCTGGTCGTTGCCAGCGGGCTTGGCCTGGCCGGTGGTTTCTACAGCGCGGGTCTGCAATTTGTGACCGGCCATTGTGAACCCCGGAGGTTGGGTCTGGTGTTGGGTATCTTTGGTGCCGGTGTGACCGGGGCAGGGTTTAACTATTACCTCGTCCCCCTTTTCCATAAGGCCTTCTCTTGGCAAGGCGTGCCAGTGGCCTACCTTATTGTTCTGCTCCTGGTCCTTGCGTTACTGATGCTGCTGACGTCGGCTGAGGATTCCCGGGCCGAGCCTGGAAGTGAGACTTCGGTGCGGGTATTGCTTCGCCAGCTGAGCCATCACCGGACCTGGCACCTGTGCGCCTATTTCGGCGTGGTGGCCGGCAGTTTTTTCGCGCTTGCGCTCTGGTTACCGGATTACCTGGCCTCCCAGTTCGAATTGCCCGTTCAGAAGGGTGCCAGTCTGGCCCAATGGTTTGTCATACCCGGTGCCCTGGCGCAGATTGTCGGTGGGGGATTGTCTGATCGCTTTGGCAGTGGGCGGGTGATCAGCCGGTCGCTGCTGCTTTGCCTGGTCTCGCTTTTTGTCCTGTCCTACCCGCCTATGACGTTATTCATCCGGGGGGTGGACGACACCATCCGCTTGGAGTTTGCCCTGCCACTGATGATGGAAGGCGCCTTTGTGGTGTTGCTCGGCGTGGCCCTGGGTTGTGCCATGGGTGGCCTGCAGCGTCTGGTGATCCTGGGTAACCGGTCAGTCGCTGCGTTTGTGGCGGGCCTGTTGCTGGTTGCGGCCAGTCTGGTCGCCTTTGTTCTGCCCGTCGTCTTCGGTGCAGTAAACCACTGGCTGGGTATCCGCAGCGCCGTGTTCATGATCCTTTTCCTTCTGCTGTGCAGCTGCCTGTTCCTGTTCTCCCGGGACAGCCGCGAGCACGAGCGTATGAGCCTTCTCCACCCGGGGATATAGAGCGCCTACCACCAGGGTGGTAGAACCGGGTTATGTAGTAGTAACCACGCAGATTTCAGGGTTTCTCTATTCCACAATGGTTCCACATCGGAAACCGATCCGGAGAGAGACCATGAGTCATTTGATCGATAAACTGAACTACTTCAGGAAGAAGCGTGAGCCGTTCGCCAACGGCCACGGCGAAACCCATGACGTCAACCGTGACTGGGAAAACAGCTACCGCCAGCGCTGGCAGCACGACAAGATTGTGCGGTCCACCCACGGCGTGAACTGTACCGGCTCCTGCAGCTGGAAGATCTACGTCAAAAACGGTCTGGTAACTTGGGAAACCCAGCAGACCGACTACCCGCGCACCCGCCCGGATCTGCCCAACCATGAGCCTCGTGGCTGCCCCCGTGGCGCCAGCTACTCCTGGTACATGTACAGCGCCAACCGCCTGAAGTACCCGCTGATGCGCAAGCACCTGATGAAGCTCTGGCGTGCAGCCAGGACCCAGCACAGCGACCCGGTCGAAGCCTGGGCCTCCATCGTCGAGGACCCGAAGAAAACCGCCGAGTACAAGCCTCGCCGGGGCATGGGTGGCTTTGTCCGTTCCAGCTGGGACGAGGTCAACGAGCTGATCGGTGCCGCCAACGTCTATACCGCCAGGAAGGTGGGCCCGGACCGTATCATCGGTTTCTCTCCGATTCCCGCCATGTCCATGGTTTCTTACGCGGCCGGCAGCCGCTACCTGTCCATGATCGGTGGCGTATGCATGAGCTTCTACGACTGGTATTGCGACCTGCCGCCGGCCTCCCCGCAGACCTGGGGCGAGCAGACCGACGTACCCGAATCCGCAGACTGGTACAACTCCGGCTATATCATCGCCTGGGGCTCCAACGTGCCCCAGACCCGGACTCCGGACGCCCACTTCTTCACCGAAGTGCGCTACAAGGGCACCAAGACCGTTGCGATTACCCCGGATTACGCGGAAGTCTCCAAGCTCTCCGACGAGTGGCTGAACCCGAAGCAGGGCACCGACGCTGCTCTGGGCATGGCCATGGGGCACGTGATTCTGAAGGAATTCCACGTCGACAAGCCCAGCGAATACTTTACCGATTACGTTCGCCGCTATACCGACATGCCGTACCTGGTCATGCTGGAAGAAAAGGACGACGGCAGCTACGTGCCGGGCCGTTTCCTGCGCGCCAGTGATCTGGTGGATGGCCTCGGTGAAGAGAACAACCCCGAATGGAAAACCATCGCCATTGATGAGGCGTCCGGCGAGCTTACCGCACCGAACGGTTCCATCGGCTACCGCTGGGGCGAGAAGGGCAAGTGGAACCTGAAGCAGACCGCCAAGGACACAGACGTCAACCTGCAGTTGTCCATGGTCGAGAAGCACGACGAAGTTGTCGATGTCGCTTTCCCGTACTTTGGTGGTATCGAGCACGACCATTTCCAGCACGTTGAGATCAAGGACATCCTCAAGCACAAGCTGGGTACCCGCAAGGTGAAGCTGGCGGATGGTTCCGAGGGTCGCGTGGTCACCGTCTATGACCTGATGGTCGCCAACTACGGCATCAGCCGTGGCCTGGGTGATGATGACGGCGCCACTTCCTATGACGAAGTGAAGCCCTACACCCCAGCCTGGCAGGAAAAGATCACCGGCGTCCCCGCCGAGAAAGTGATCCGCATTGCCCGCGAATTCGCGGACAACGCCGACAAGACCAAGGGCCGTTCCATGGTCATCGTCGGTGCCGGTATGAACCACTGGTACCACATGGACATGAACTACCGCGGCCTGATCAACATGCTGATCATGTGTGGCTGTATCGGCCAGAGCGGTGGTGGCTGGGCCCACTATGTCGGACAGGAGAAACTGCGTCCGCAGACCGGCTGGCAGCCTCTGGCGTTCGGCCTGGACTGGCAGCGCCCGCCTCGCCACATGAACTCCACCTCCTTCTTCTACGCCCACTCCGGCCAGTGGCGTTATGAGAAGCTGGGTGTCGACGAGATCCTGTCGCCGCTGGCGGACAAGTCCAGGTTCGGTGGCAGCCTGATCGACTACAACGTGCGCGCCGAGCGCATGGGCTGGTTGCCGTCCGCGCCGCAGCTTAACCGCAACCCGCTGACCATCGCTGCCGAAGCCGAGAAGGCTGGTATGGACGTGGCCGATTACGTGGCCCAGTCCCTGAAGGACGGCTCCCTGGCCTTCGCCAGCGAAGACCCGGAAGCACCGGAGAACTGCCCGCGCAACATGTTCATCTGGCGCTCCAACCTGCTCGGTTCCTCCGGTAAGGGCCACGAGTACATGCTCAAGTACCTGCTTGGCACCAAGAGCGGCCTGCAGGGCAAGGATCTGGGGCACGAGGGTGGCGCCAAGCCCCAGGAAGTGAAATGGCGTGACGAGGCGCCGGAAGGCAAGCTGGACCTGCTGGTGACCCTGGACTTCCGTATGTCCACCACCTGCCTGTATTCCGACATCGTTCTGCCGACCGCAACCTGGTACGAAAAGAACGACCTGAATACCTCCGACATGCATCCGTTCATCCACCCGCTGACGGCGGCCACCGATCCGGCCTGGGAAGCGCGTAGTGACTGGGAGATCTACAAAGGCATTGCCAAATCCTTCTCCAGGGCGGCCGAGGGTCACCTGGGTGTCGAGAAAGATGTGGTCACCCTGCCGTTGCTGCACGATGCGCCGGCCGAGCTCGGCCAGGCGTTCGACGTCAAGGATTGGAAGAAAGGTGAGTGTGACCTGGTTCCCGGCAAGACCGCGCCCAACTTCATCACCGTTGAGCGGGATTACCCGAACACCTACGCCCGCTTTACCTCCCTCGGTCCGCTATTGGACAAGCTGGGCAATGGTGGCAAGGGCATCAACTGGAACACCGAGAAGGAAGTCAACTTCCTGAAGGACCTGAACTACACCCACCTTGAGGGTGCCAACGCGGGTCGTCCGAAGATTGAAAGCGCCATTGATGCGGCCGAAGTGATTCTGACCCTGGCGCCGGAAACCAATGGCCAGGTGGCGGTAAAAGCCTGGGCGGCCCTGTCGGAGTTTACCGGCCTGGATCACACCCACCTGGCGACCAACAAAGAGGAAGAGAAGATCCGCTTCCGGGACATCGTGGCGCAGCCGCGCAAGATCATCTCAAGCCCGACCTGGTCTGGCCTGGAAGACGAGCACGTGTCCTACAACGCCGGTTACACCAACGTCCATGAGTTGATCCCCTGGCGCACCCTGACCGGTCGTCAGCAGTTCTACCAGGATCACGAGTGGATGCGCGCCTTCGGTGAGAGCCTGCTGGTATACCGCCCGCCCATCAACACCAAGGCTGTGGGCAGCATGATCAACCAGCGCAGCAACGGTAACCCGGAGAAAGCGCTGAACTGGATTACGCCGCACCAGAAGTGGGGTATCCACAGCACCTACAGCGACAACCTGCTGATGCTGACCCTGTCCCGCGGTGGTCCGATTGTCTGGCTGAGCGAGGACGACGCCAAAGAGATCGGGGTGGAAGACAACGACTGGATCGAACTGTTTAACGCCAACGGTGCCATTGCGGCCCGGGCAGTCGTGAGCCAGCGGGTCATGCCGGGCATGGTGATGATGTACCACGCCCAGGAGCGGATCGTGAACATTCCCGGCTCCGAGATCACCGGTACCCGAGGCGGTATCCACAACTCGGTCACCCGGGTGTGTCCGAAACCGACCCACATGATCGGCGGCTACGCCCAGTATTCCTACGGGTTCAACTACTACGGCACCGTCGGCTCCAACCGCGATGAGTTCGTGGTGGTTCGCAAGATGCACAACGTCGACTGGCTCGACGGCGAAGGCAACGACACTGTTCAGGAGGCTGTAAAATGAAAATCCGTTCCCAAGTCGGCATGGTGCTGAACCTGGACAAGTGCATCGGTTGTCACACCTGTTCAGTCACCTGCAAAAACGTCTGGACCAGCCGTGAAGGCATGGAGTACGCCTGGTTCAACAACGTCGAAACCAAGCCCGGTATCGGCTACCCGAAAGAGTGGGAGAACCAGGACAAGTGGAAGGGCGGCTGGATGCGTGACAGCTCCGGCAAGATCCGTCCGAAAATCGGCGGTCGTTTCCGGGTGTTGGCGAACATCTTCGCCAACCCGGACCTGCCGGAAATTGACGACTACTACGAGCCGTTCGATTTCGATTACCAGCATTTGCACACCGCAGGTGACAGCAAGCACCAGCCGGTCGCCCGGCCACGCTCGCTGATCTCCGGCCAGCGGATGCAGAAAATCGAATGGGGTCCCAACTGGGAAGAGATCCTGGGCACCGAGTTCGCCAAGCGCCGCAAGGACAAGAACTTCGACCAGGTCCAGGCGGACATTTACGGCCAGTTTGAAAACACCTTCATGATGTACCTGCCACGCCTGTGCGAGCACTGCCTGAACCCGGCCTGTGTCGCCAGCTGCCCGAGCGGGGCCATCTACAAGCGTGAAGAGGACGGCATCGTCCTGATCGACCAGGACAAGTGCCGCGGCTGGCGGATGTGTGTCTCCGGCTGCCCGTACAAGAAGATCTACTTCAACTGGAAGACCGGCAAGTCCGAGAAGTGCATCTTCTGCTACCCGCGCATCGAAGCCGGCATGCCGACCGTGTGCTCCGAGACCTGCGTAGGCCGGATTCGCTACCTGGGTGTGCTGCTGTATGACGCAGACCGCATTGAGGAAGTGGCCAGCGCCCCGGGCGAGCATGAGCTCTATGAAAAGCAGCTGGAGATTTTCCTGGACCCGTTCGATCCGAAAGTCATCGAGCAGGCGAAGAAAGACGGCATCCCGATGAACGTCATCGAAGCCGCCCAGCAGAGCCCGGTGTACAAGATGGCGGTCGACTGGAAACTGGCCCTGCCGCTGCACCCGGAATACCGCACCCTGCCCATGGTCTGGTACGTGCCGCCCCTCAGCCCGATCCAGTCTGCCGCTGAAGCCGGCAAGGTCGAGTTCGACGGCGTACTGCCGAAGATCGAAAGCCTGCGGATCCCGGTCAAGTACCTGGCCAACCTGCTCACCGCCGGTGATGAGAAGCCCATCGTTCTGGCCCTGAAGCGGATCATGGCAATGCGCCTATACAAGCGCGCGGAAACCGTGGAAGGCAAGGAAGACCTGCGTGCCCTCGAGGAGGCAGGACTGACCAAGGCCCAGGCGGACGAAATGTACCGCTACCTGGCCATTGCCAACTACGAGGACCGTTTCGTGATCCCGACCAGCCACCGCGAGCTGGCCAAGGAGGCCTTCCCGGACGCCACCGCCCATGGTGAGCGCGGCGGCTGTGGCTTCAGCTTCGGTGACGGCTGCAGCGGTGGCGACAGCGACTTCAGCCTGTTCGGTGGCAAGAAACAGACCACCAGCATGGTGAGCAAGCTGGCGACCGTGAAGCAGGTCGACCCGAAACAGCTGCAGGAATAAGGAGGCCAAGATGCAACTTCTCAAAGTACTGGCACGGGTACTGGAATACCCGACCGAAGAACTTCAGGCCTCCAAGGATGCCCTGGTAGCCGCTGTCCTCGAGGACAGCCGGCTGCCCCGGCAGAACAAGGAGCAGCTGCTCACCTGCCTCGACCGGCTGTGTGACGGCGACCTGCTGGACCTGCAGGAAAACTACGTGGGCATCTTCGACAAGGGCCGGGCCACCTCCCTGCTGCTGTTCGAACACGTCCACGGCGAATCCCGCGACCGCGGCCAGGCCATGGTGGACCTGATGGAAGAGTACCGTCGCAACGGGCTGGAAATCGACGCCCGTGAATTGCCGGACTACCTTCCTTTGTTCCTGGAGTACCTCTCCACCCGCCCGTGGGAGGAAATCCGGAACTGGCTCGAGGACATCCACCACATCCTGGGCCTGCTGGGCGAACGTCTGTTCCAGCGCCAGAGCTTCTACCACGTGGCCATGGACTCCCTGCTGATCCTGTCCGGTCGCAACACCGACCGCCAGGAACTGGCAAAGATCGTGGCCTCGGAAGAGCGCGACGACACCCCGGAAGCCCTGGACAAGGTCTGGGAAGAGGAAATGGTGAAATTCGTGGATGACCAGGGCAGTTCCTGCAGCTCCGGTGGCGTCGTTGGACAGCGCCGCCGCGAACTGGAACAGACCCAGACCATTCACCTGAGTGATCAGCTGATGACGGACGCCACACCCCGTCCGGCAGGGCGCGCCTGAGGCGCAGGAGGAAAAGACAATGTCCTATATCAATACACTCTTGTTCGGGGTCTACCCCTACATCGCCCTGATCGTACTGTTTGTCGGTACCTGGGCGCGCTATGACCATGGCCAGTTCACCTGGAAGGCACACTCCAGCCAGATGCTGCGCAAGAAAAACATGGTAATGGCCTCTGTGCTGTTCCACGTAGGCGTCCTGGTGATCTTCTTCGGCCACCTGGTGGGCCTGCTCACCCCGCACTGGGCCTATGAGTGGATCATCACTCCGGGCCAGAAACAGGTCATGGCCATCCTGGTCGGCGGCATCGCCGGCGTGATGGCCATCATCGGCGGCGGCATGCTCGCCTGGCGCCGCATGACCGACCCCCGGGTCCAGGCCAGCAGCACCTTCGCTGACAACATGATCATCATCATCCTGGTGGTCCAGCTGGTTCTCGGCATGCTCACCATCCTGCCGACACTGGGACACCTGGACGGCAGCACCATGCTCAAGTTCTCTGCCTGGGCGCAGGGCATCTTCACCCTGCAGGGCACCGGCGTAGCGGACTACATCGCGGACGTGAACTGGATCTACAAGACCCACATCTTCCTGGGCCTGACCATCTTCGTACTGTTCCCGTTCACCCGTCTGGTGCACATGCTCAGCGTGCCGGTCGAGTATTTCGGCCGGAAGTACCAGGTGGTGCGCAAGCGGGCGTGAGATGAAAAAGGGGTCAGATGAAAGCGTTCATCTGACCCCAACTATACAAAGGTGAACACCATGCAACTGATCCCCACTGGCGAAGCCGACAAGCCCAGAAACCAGTTCCCGCCGGTTTACGTGGGTGAAACGCTGATTCCGGAAGACGACATCGCCCGGGAAATGCAGCACCACCCGGCGGAAGAAGTGGCAGAGGCCTGGCACGAAGCCGCCAAAGGCCTCGTTATTCGTCAACTGCTCCTGCAACAGGCCGCGCTCCTGAAGCTGGACGACATCGCTGACGAAGAAGACCGCATCGCCCGCGTCCTGGAGCTGGAACTCAACGTTCCGGACCCCACCGAGGATGACTGCGAACGCTTCTACGCCGCCAACCCGGCCCGCTTCCGCAGCCCGACACTGATGGCCGTCAGCCACATCCTCCTGGCCGCCGCCCCGGACGACGTCCAGGAACGCATCCGCCAGGAAGAGGCCGGCCGCCAACTGTTGTCATCCCTCCTGGATGGCCGCTCCCGGTTCGCCGAACTGGCCAAACAATACTCCGCCTGCGAATCCCGTCACCAGGGCGGCAGCCTCGGCCAGATCAGCAAGGGTCAGACCGTGGAAGAATTCGAACGCCCGGTCCTCAGCCTCCAGGAAGGCCTGAACCCGGAACTGATCGAAACCCGCTACGGCTGGCACATCGTCCGCGTCGACCAGCGCATCGACGGCGAGCAACTGCCCTACGAGCACGTGAAGCCCCAGATCCGTCAGTACCTGAGCGAAAGCGTGACCAGAAGGGCATTCCGGCAGTACCTGCAGGTGCTGGCTGCGGAAACTGGTGTGGAAGGGGTAGATCTTGAACTCCCTGACTCTCCATTAATGCAGTAATGCTGTAGAGCCCGTCCCACAAGTTCTGGAGGTTGGCGGGGAACCCCCTTTCCAAAACTGTGCGGAGCCAGGGATGGCGGAGCTCAAGCGTCACATGGACGTGCCGCAAGGAGCGTGTTTTGGAAAGGGGGTTCCCCGCCAGCCTGTGCTCCGGTTTTGGCCGTCCAGTCCGCGCCCCGATTTTACTTAAGTAGATAGCAAAACTAATTTTTGAGTTAAGTCAATTACTCAGGAATAACCGCCCGAATACCCCCATCGGGGGAGCGATTTTTAACCAGTTTGCATCTACCATTTAAATCAAGATTTTGAATGCATGTATATGCAGGGGGAAACACAAATGGCACTGATGCAATCAGCCGACACCCGCTACCGCAAACCCGTACTCGTAGCCGTCAACAAACCTTTTGACGACGAAGATGGCCTCCAGGCACTGCGCAGCCACCCGCTGTTCCGCAACCTCCGAGCCCGGGATCTCGAGAGTCTCATCCAGCAGTCCCGTCGCCTGCGCCTCGGACACCACCAACTGCTGTACCGCCAGGACATGCCGGCACACCACTTCTTCTTCGTGATCTCCGGCCGCCTGCGCCTGTACCGCCTGGACTCATCCGGCATCGACCGCACCCTCGACAGCATCGCCCCGGGCGACTGCTTTGCCGAAGTCATGATCTACGCCGATCCGCCCCGGTATGCCTGCTACGCCGAAGCCCTGAAATCCAGCGAAGTGCTGATGATCCCGGTCAAAGCCTACCGCGAGCTGCTGGACCAGCACCCGGAGTACGCCCAGGCCGCCCTGAGCCACTACGCCAAGCGCGCCGTCACGCGTTTCCACGACCTGGAAATCATGACCGTCCAGAACGCCCGGGACCGCCTGATCCGCTACCTGATCGACCTGCTGCCCAACGGCACCGAGCAGGGCGGAGAAGTGGAACTGCCGCTGCCCAAATGTCTGGTGGCATCGCGCCTGGCCATGCAGCCGGAGACCTTCTCCCGGATCCTGGCCGACCTGAAATCCAACGGCCTGGTGCGGGTAAACCGGAGCAAACTGTTTATCTCCGACCCCCAGCGACTGATTGAAATCAGCCAGTAATTCATTGCCCTGAAGCCTCCAGGCTCTTCCAGAGGAGGATGTGTGAAACCGAGAAAGCAACGCCCGCTGATCTATTCCTGCTCCGGCTGCTCCGACGTGGCGCAGCTGGCCAACAACGCGGCGGTCCGCCTGGACCACGAAGGCAGCTTCGAGATGTCCTGCATCTCCGGGGTTGGTGGCAAAGTGCCGGCACTGGTGAAAACCGCCCGGTCCGGCCGCCCGATCACCGTAATCGACGGCTGCCCCCTGCATTGCGCCCGTGCCTGCCTGGAAAATGTCGGTGTGGAACCGGATGAACACGTTCTCCTGTACGAATTCGGCTTCAAAAAACACTATGGCCAGAGCTACGGCGACGAGGCAGTGGAAGAAGTCTGCGACGAGGTCCGCAACCGCGGGCTCGTCCAACACCTCATTGCCCGCCAGGCCTGAAACCTGGCGGATACCTCTCTTTCAAGGAACACCCATGATCAGCAACTACCAGGATCTCATCCAGGCCACCCGTGAACAGGCCGAACCCCAGCGCCTGTTGTTCGTCTTCTGCCGCGCCGAGCTGCCGGATGAAGCCTCGGCGGAAGAAAAGGCCGCGTTCGAGCGTGGCGAAGGCGGTGCACTGACTCCCGTCATCTGCGTCGACAAAACCCCTGACGAAGCTCCCGACTTCAACGTCCTGGCGCAGGAATCCGAAGCCACCGGCCAGCCCTGGGACATGGTCTTCGTAGGTGCCATGTCCGGCCGCGGAGGCATGGCTCCTTCCAGTGACGAAGCCCAGCAGCCCCTGACCATGATGGTGGAGGGCATCCGCATGGGCCACCTCGGCAACTACCTCCCTCTGAACGGTCAGGGCGAAGCGATCGACCTGGCATGACCGCCGCCCCGGTGGGCCTCCCCCGGGGCGTATTCAATCAGAGGTATTTGCTTTCCATCAATAATCAACCAAGCTTTTGATATACCTATGGATATGGGGGCGCTCGTGGGCTTAGCAGTTCGAAGCTTTGCAGTATTTCTTTTTACCCTTGCCAGCACTGCCGTTCTGGCCATGCCAGTGGGGCAGCACGAGCCTGTGGCTGCGCGTCAGGTAATCCAGAAAGCCATGCCGTCGGTGACCGACCTGGTTCCAAGAGAGGATAACCGCGCCATCCAGGAACTGTATGCCGGAGATGAACTGAAAGGCTATGCCTATCAGAGTCTCGATTTCGTCCAGACTCCGGCGTATTCCGGCAAGCCGCTCAATATTGTGGTCGTTCTCGATACCGAAGGGAAAATCGTGAGCTCACATGTTATCGAGCATCACGAGCCGATTCTTCTGGTCGGTATTCCCGAAAGTAAACTGCATGATTTTACTGACCAGTACGTGGGACTGAAGGCCGACCAGAAAGTTACGGTCGGTGGTACCTCTAACGAGCGTAAGGTGGCAGTGGACGGTCTGTCCGGCGCAACAGTCACCGTTATGGTGGTGAACGAGGTCATCATGAAATCGGCCCACCGGGTTGCTGCCGAGCTGGGGCTCGTTGAAAGCCTGAGCAAGGCCCGTCCGCCAATGGCCAACATCCAGGCCGATAGCTTTCAGGACAAGAGCTGGCAGACGCTGCTCGGGGAAGGTTCGGTGCGCAGACTGAAACTGACCCGCGGCCAGGTGGATGATGCCTTCAAGGGCACAGCTGCGGAGGGTATCGACACGACGCCGAAGAGGCAGCGAGGCAAGCCGCTGATTGACCTGTACACGGCTTACCTGGATGTACCAACCATCGGCCGTAACTTGCTGGGCGAAAGCCAGTTCCAGTGGCTGACTGGCGAGCTGAAGGAGGGTGAACACGCCATCGCTGTGATGGCCAATGGCGAATATTCCTTCAAGGGCTCCGGTTACGTTCGGGGCGGTATCTTCGATCGCGTCCAGATCCGCCAGTTCGGTGACACCTTCAACTTCCGGGATCTCGATTACTACCGGCTGAGCGATGTGTACGCCGAGGGCATGCCCGATTTCAACGAGATGGCGATTTTCATTATTCGCCAGCAGTACAACTTCGATCCCGGCACTGAATGGACCCTCGAACTGACCGTCAAACGTCAGACCGGTCCTTTGGACAGCGAGTTCCAGGTATTCCCGCTGACTTACCAGTTGCCGGACCAGTACTACACCCGCCCGAAACCGGTCATGACCGAAGAGGAAATGCTGGCGGACCAGCCCATGTGGGTGCAGGTGTGGTATCAGCGCGAGTTCCAGATTGTGGTGCTCGGCATAGGTATCGGTGTGCTGATGTTCATCCTGTTTTTCCAGGACTGGCTGGTGAAGAAACCGAAGATGATGCGCTGGATCCGCCACGCCTTCCTGACCTATACCCTGTTTTTCATTGGCTGGTACGCCATGGGGCAGCTGTCCATCGTCAACGTGCTGACCTTCGTCAACAGCCTGATCAGTGGCTTTAGTTGGAAAACCTTCCTGATCGATCCGGTCATTTTCATTCTCTGGGCCGTTGTCGCAGGCATCATCCTGCTGTGGGGACGGGCGGTGTACTGCGGCTGGCTGTGCCCGTTCGGGGCGCTGCAGGAATTGCTGAATGAAATCGCCCGCAAGCTCAAGGTGCCCCAGTACACCGTGCCGTTTGCGGTGCATGAGCGGCTGTGGGCCATCAAATACATCATCCTGCTGGTGCTGTTTGGCGTCTCGCTGGATTCCATGGCAACCGCTGAGCGCCTGGCCGAAGTGGAGCCGTTCAAAACCGCCATCACCCTGAAGTTTGACCGCAGCTGGCCCTTTGTCACCTACGCTGCCCTGCTGCTGGTGGTCAACCTGTTCACCCGCAAGGTGTTCTGCCGGTACATGTGTCCGCTGGGCGCGGCGCTGGCGTTGCCGAGCAAGCTGCGAGTGTTCGACTGGCTCAAGCGGCGGAAGGAATGTGGCAACCCCTGCCGGTTGTGTGATCACGAGTGTGAGGTTCAGGCCATCCATCCGGACGGGCACATCAACTACATGGAATGCCACTACTGCCTGGATTGTCAGATGACCTATTTCGATGACCACAAGTGCCCGCCGCTGATCGTCAAGCGTCGTGGTAAGCGCCGCGGTCACAACGCACCGGGCCACCCGGAGGAGATCCCCGTGGTTCAGGTGTCCTGAGCAGTTCCATAAAAAGAAAACATGAGAAGTAAAAACCGCCATAACCAATAACGGAGTTGGATGTTATGAAGAGAAGAGATGATCTGAAGGGTACGCCGGAGCTTCCGGAAAGCGGCCAGAGCCGCCGCCGTTTCATGGGCGCTGCGGCGCTGGCTGGTGTTGCCGGTGCAACCGGCCTCGGTACGGCAGTGATGTCCCGGGAGTCGTTCGCGGCCGCCGCAGAGGAAGCCCGAAACAAGTATGTGGTGCACCCGGGCGAGCTGGACGAGTATTACGGTTTCTGGAGTGGCGGCCACTCCGGTGAAGTTCGTGTACTCGGGGTTCCCTCCATGCGCGAGCTGATGCGGATTCCGGTGTTCAACGTGGACTCCGCCACCGGTTGGGGCATCACCAACGAGAGTAAAGAAGTGCTCGGGGAAAGTAGCCGCTTCTCCAACGGTGATGCTCACCACCCGCACATATCCATGACGGATGGCCGCTACGATGGCAAATATCTGTTCATCAACGACAAGGCCAACACCCGGGTTGCCCGGATTCGCCTGGACATCATGAAGTGTGACAAAATCACCACCATTCCCAACGTTCAGGCGATTCATGGTTTGCGCCTGCAGAAGGTACCCCGGACCAAGTATGTCTTCTGCAACGCCGAGTATGTGATTCCCCATCCGAACGATGGCAGCGATACCAGTCTTGAAAGCAGCTTCACCATGTTCAATGCGGTAGACGCGGACACCATGGAGGTGGCTTTCCAGGTGATTGTGGACGGCAACCTGGATAACACCGATGCCGACTACACCGGCAAATACGCCTGCTCCACCTGCTACAACTCCGAGAAGGCCCTGGACCTGGCCGGTACCATGCGCAACGACCGCGACTGGGCCGTGGTGTTCAATATTGAGCGTATCGAGCAGGCGGTCAAGGACGGTAACTTCGAGACCCTGGGTGATTCCAAGGTGCCGGTGGTCGATGGCCGCCATGGTTCGGAACTGACCCGTTACATCCCGGTTCCGAAGAACCCGCACGGCCTGAACACCTCGCCCGATGGCAAGTATTTCATCGCCAACGGCAAACTGTCACCGACCTGTACCGTGATCGCTATCGACAAGCTGGACGATCTGTTTGACGGCAAGCTGAAGGACGAGCGTGACGTGGTTGTGGCGGAGCCGGAACTGGGTCTCGGACCTCTGCACACCACCTATGACGGCCGGGGCAATGCTTACACCACGCTGTTCATCGACAGCCAGGTGTGTAAGTGGAACATTGCCGACGCCATCAAGCACTACAACGGTGAAAAGGTGAACTACATCCGCCAGAAGCTGGATGTTCACTATCAGCCGGGCCACAACCACGCCTCCCTGACCGAGTCCCGGGACGCCGATGGCAAGTGGCTGGTGGTGTTGTCGAAGTTCTCGAAAGACCGCTTCCTGCCGTGCGGCCCGTTGCATCCGGAGAACGATCAGCTGATCGATATTTCCGGCGAGGAAATGAAGCTGGTGCACGATGGCCCGACCTTTGCGGAGCCCCATGACTGCATCCTGGTGCGTCGTGACCAGATCAAGACCAAGAAGATTTACGATCGTGACGATCCTTACTTTGCCTCTGCGGTTGAACAGGCGAAGAAGGATGGTGTGACTCTGGAGGCCGATAACAAGGTGATCCGTGACGGCAACAAGGTGCGTGTTTACATGACCTCGGTTGCGCCGCAGTACGGGATGACGGAGTTCAAGGTCAAGGAGGGCGATGAGGTCACGGTTTATGTTTCTAACCAGGACACCATCGAGGATGTGACTCATGGTTTCTGTATGGTGAACCATGGTGTGAGCATGGAGATCAGTCCGCAGCAGACGTCTTCGGTGACCTTTGTGGCAGACAAGCCGGGCGTTCACTGGTATTACTGCAACTGGTTCTGTCATGCGCTGCATATGGAAATGCGGGGCCGCATGATTGTTGAGAAGGCCTGATCTTCTCTTTGCCGGGACTCTCTCGTGGAGTCCCGGCTCCTCCCCTGAGATTGGGAGGAGCAATCCAAGAGGAGACTGCTTTCCAAAACACGCTCCTTCGGCACGTCCCTGTGACGCTTGAGCTCCGCCATCCTTGGCTCCGCACAGTTTTGGAAAGCAGTCTCCTCTCGGATTGCCACACTTTGGGCGACTGCCCGAGAGCACACCATTTTTCGAGAGAATTTGATGTATCCATTTTTGCGTTATGGGGTGGCCCTGTCAGTCGCCCTGTTATCGCTGACCGCGAACGCGGGCCTGCAAGAACAGCTTGATGCCCTTGAACCGGGCGCGTCTTTCGAGCTTCCCCCCGAGCAAGTTTCGCCTCTGGCTATCCGGGTGCCTGGCGTGACTGTGTCCTGTCATCCTGACACCGTTATTGATGGTGGCGGGCAGGGCAATGCTGTGGATATCGTTGCCGAGGAGGTGACGTTTTCCGGGTGTTCGGTGCGCAACTGGGGCAGCAATCTGAACGAGCTGGACGCAGGGATTTTTGTGGCCCGGGAGGCGCGGGGCACGGTTATCGAGAACAATCGATTGCAGGGACCGGCGTTCGGGGTCTGGCTGGATGCCACGCCGGATGCGACGGTCCGCAAGAATACAATCCGCGGCGATGCCAGTATGCGCCCGAATGACCGGGGTAATGGAATTCATCTGTTCAATACCACCGGGGCGCTGATTGAGGGCAATGACATTCGTCAGACGCGGGATGCGATTTATATCGAGACGGCGAATAACAATACGATCCGGGGCAATGAGATGTCGGATCTGCGTTATGGCATTCATTACATGTATTCGATGAATAACCTGCTGGAGGACAATGTCACCCGCAACACCCGGACCGGGTACGCGCTGATGCAGAGCAAGCGGCTGACGGTGCTCAATAACCGGTCGGTGAATGATGAGAACTATGGGATTCTGATGAATTTCATTACCCAGTCGGAGCTGCGGGGGAATGTGGTTACCGGGGTATCCCAGGGGCGGACTGGCGGTGTGGCGATTGATGGGGCAGAGGGCAAGGCGGTGTTCATTTATAACTCCCTTTACAACACCTTTGAAGGCAATCTGTTTGCCGACAGCAACATCGGAATTCATCTGACTGCCGGCTCTGAGGATAACAAGGTGTTCGGGAATGCGTTCGTGAATAACCAGCGCCAGGTGAAGTATGTGGCCACTCGCACCCAGGAGTGGTCGAGGGATGGCAAGGGTAATTACTGGAGTGATTACCTGGGCTGGGACCGTAACCAGGATGGGATCGGGGATGTGCCCTATGAGCCCAATGACAATGTGGACCGGCTGCTGTGGAAGTATCCGGAGGCGAAGATTCTGATGTTCAGCCCGGCGGTAGATACTCTGCGCTGGGTGCAGGATGCGTTTCCGGTGGTGAAGGCCGCCGGGGTTGCCGATTCCCATCCACTGATGCGACTTCCCGCTGATCTTCAACCGGAGAGCCGATGAGCTGTTTTCGTCTTGAGAATGTGAGTTACCGGTACGACAAGAGCCTGGTACTGCATGGCATTGATCTGCGCCTGGAGCCGGGCGAGATCCTGGGTCTGTTCGGCCATAACGGCGCGGGTAAGACCACCTCGATCAAGCTGATCCTGGGGCTGATGCAGCCGACCCAGGGTGTGGTGTCCGTGCTCGGAGGTCAGGCCGGCGATCCGCAGGTGACCCAGCACATCGGGTACCTGCCGGAGAATGTGATGTTCTACCCGCAGCTGACCGGTCGGGAGATCCTGAGTCATTTTGCCCGTCTCAAAGGCGCTTCCCTGCGCCAGGTGCCAGAGCTGCTGGAGCAGGTGGGCCTGGGCGATGCCATGGACGCCCGCACCAAGACCTATTCCAAGGGTATGCGCCAGCGTCTCGGGCTGGCGCAGGCGTTGCTGGGCAAGCCGAAGCTGCTGATGCTGGACGAACCGACCGTGGGTCTGGATCCGGTGGCTACGGCGGATCTGTACCGGCTGCTGCGGGATCTGCGGGACGAGGGCACGGGCATTGTGTTGTGTTCCCATGTTCTGCCCGGTGTCGAGCCATACATCGATCGCGCTGCGATTCTTACCGAAGGCTCCCTGAAGGCCGCCGGGGATCTGGCAGCGTTGAGGCGACAGGCGAATATGCCGGTAACCCTGTCACTGGATCCGGCTCACAGTATCGCGGCGCTGGAAAAGGTGATCGAAAGCGCTGCAACTGCCAGTGGCCTGATGATCAAGACCGGTAACGGGCGGCTGCGTGTGGATGTGCAACCGAGGGAGAAAATGGCCTTGCTGCAAACGGTGATGGCGTCGGGCGAGGTGGCGGATGTCAGCATCCACCAGCCCAGCCTTGAGGATATCTATGTGCACTTCATCGGCTCGGGTGGCCTGGCCCATCGGGGAGGCAGCCAATGAACAGTATCTGGACCATTGCCCGCAAGGAACTGAGTGACAGCCTGCGCAACCGCTGGCTGATGGCCATCTCCCTGGTGTTCGCCACCCTGGCCCTGGGTATCGCCTGGTTCGGCGCAGCCGCTTCCGGCCAGGTCGGTTACGCCTCCACGCCCGCCACCATCGCCAGTCTCGCCAGCCTGGGTATCTTCCTGATTCCGCTGATTGCGCTGCTCCTGGCGTATGACGCCATCGTCGGGGAAGAGGAGGGTGGAACGCTGCTGTTGCTGATGACCTATCCCCTCAGCCGCAGCCAGCTACTGCTCGGCAAGTTCCTGGGCCATGGCCTGACCCTGGCTCTGGCAACGCTGATCGGCTTCGGTGTGGCTGGAATCGCCATTGCTTTGTTGGTGGAGGATATCGCGATCACCAACCTGGCCATCGCCATGTTCCGCTTTATCGCCTCCACCGTGCTGCTGGGTTGGGGCTTCATAGCGCTGGCCTATGTGGTCAGCGTCCGCGTCAGCGAGAAACCGATTGCCGCCGGCCTGGCCCTGGCCATCTGGTTCTTCTTTGTGCTGATTTTCGATCTGATGCTGTTGGGTACGCTGGTGGCCAGTGAGGGCAAGTTCAACGCCGAGCTGCTGCCGTGGCTGCTGATGCTCAATCCGACCGATATCTACCGCCTGCTCAACATCGTTGCCTTCGGTGACGCCGGCCAGCTCAGTGGCGTCCTGAGTCTTGGAACTGATCTGCCTATCGGTGCAGCGGGCCTCTGGATTGGCCTGGTGCTGTGGTTTGCCATCCCGTTGGCGGCTGCCCTGTTACTTTTCCGAAATCGTCGTATCTGAACGGAGTTGTCATTGATGAACCGAACCAAACTGGACTGGCTCCTCGCCGCCCTTGCCGCCATAACCCTCACTGCCTGCTCGGGCAATGAGGAACAGACCATGGCCAAACCCGACCCCGTGCACTTCGAAAGCGGCGACGAATGCCACGTCTGCGGCATGGTGATCGCCAACTTCCCGGGCCCCAAGGGGGAAGCTATCACCGAAAAGGACCAGCACGTCCGCAAGTTCTGCTCCACCAAGGACATGTTCGCCTGGATGCTCCAGCCGGAGAACATTAACCGCGATCACACCCTCTACGTCCACGACATGGCCCAGACCGATTGGGATCACCCGGACGACACCGCCCTGATCGACGCCCGGGACGCCTTCTTTGTGGTTGGCTCCGACCGCACCGGCGCGATGGGGCCCACACTTGCCTCGTTCGCGACCGAGGACGCCGCCCATGGTTTCATGATGGAGCATGGTGGTGAGGTTCTGAAATACAGCGAGATCACCATGGAGCATCTGAACACAGGGATGCCGATGGGGGAGATGGACAGTTCAACTGCGGAGCATGCAATGGAACACTGAGGCGTGAACATTGGGTCAGATGAAGGTTTTCATCTGACCCCTTCTCCGGTGGCCGGTGAGAATGGTAAGCCGGCGTGGATGGCGGCAGCTTCGGCCTGATAGGTGTGTATGGCGCCCGCTTCTTCGTATTGGTGAAAGGCTTTTATCTTTCGACAATCCGCGGGCGCCTGCCTTGACTGGCGTCAGTCGTTGCAAATGGCGTCAGTGTTCATTGTGGGCACCGGCAACGATATTATGAATCTCCTCGATTGAGTGAACGTAACGGACGTAGTTGTCGACAAATTCACGGCCATCCGCCACCGACTCGGCGTTGGCGTCTCGCTCAGTTTTCTGGAATTGTTCTACGACATAACTGGTAACTTTCTCCCCCAGTTTCTTTGCCAGAGCATCCACGTTGCCTTCGGCCAACGCCTTGTCGGCAGCTTTCGCGGCGGCCGAAGCACTGCCAGCCGGTTTCAGTCCGGTAAAGGGTGCCCCTTCGGTGGCTCGGTGCAGGCGCACCAGGGTCTCGAAGAAATACCTGTCAGCCAGCTCCCGGGCTTTTGGATCCAGGCTTCGAACCTCGAGAGTACTGTTGAAGGCCATTGTCAGGTTTTTCTCGTCGTCCGGTCCGATCCATTTAAGAACCGGTGTCAGCGATTTTTTGTTCAATGCAGTTCTGGCATCTTCGATGACAGGGCCGTCCAGCGAATCACAGTGGGCGAAGCTGGCTGAACTCCATAGTAGTGCTCCGCTGAGTAGGGTGAGCGTGACGATTCGTTTGGTCTTGATAGAAGTTTTCATGAGGAACCTCTTGGTCTCGTTAGGCATTGATCGGCGATTTGACAACAGTGTGGAGATCGCCGGTTGCAAGCCCACTCTGGCTGGAAGTCGAGGCGTTTGCGTTCGGGTGCTGGAATCCGAACGTTCGGATAGTTAAACCGAACGGGAGTCAGTCATTGTTTCGAAAGGAGCGACGATACTGGGACGGCGTTTTGCCAGTAGTTTCGCGGAAAAGGGTGTTGAAGACCGACTTAGAGTTGAATCCGGACTCATACATGATATCCGTGATGGTTGCTTTCTCTGTAAGGTCGGCCAGACGCTGCCGCGCATGCTCTATCCTGTAGCCGTTCACGAACTCGTAAAAATTTCTGCCCATTTGTTGATTCAGAAATTGCGACAAGTCCCGGGGCGAAAGCCCTGCCAGGCGAGCCAATCGGTCCACAGTGAGATTTGAATGCAAGTACGGTCGCTGTTCCTCCATCAACTGCAGGATTTGCGCTGTCGGCAGTTCTGGAAATTGGTCTGCGGTACTGATTCGAGGGGCAGCGTCCTTACTCGCCGATGCCGGTCGAATACCGGCGAAGAGGGCAGGTTGCTGAAATGCCAGCACTGACATCGGAAGCAGGATTGCAATGCTCACCCCCGTTGTTGCGATGGTCAGCCATTCATGACTGCCCGTTACCCGCAGGATATGAGCGAGCAGGCAGTAAACGAGGCTGAGTGCCCAGGCTGTGGTGTAGGCAAGCAGCAAATTGCGAAGCCAACCCAGTTCCTTGTTGTCCAGATCCGAGAAGATCTCTCGTAGTTCGACACCAAAACGGGATATTTTCTTCAGGGTCGCCGCCAGATACGCCAGCATGATGGTGTGAAGGGCAATTGCGAGAACGACAGAGTTCATGACCCCGGGGTAGTGGGTGTCGGACAGGACACTCACCTGCTCTTCCGTGGACAGCCGGTAGTAACCGACAACGAACACCGCAGCGGCCCCGAGTACCGGTAGAAGATGGGCGAGGTGGCGCAGCCGCAGACGGAAGTCACGGTACATCACCGATTGGGCGTACAGGAAAATGGCTCCGGGCTGCAACATTCCGAGGATGGTGCCCGTGAAGGCAGTTTCCGGATACCGCAATACGAAACCGGTCGTATGCAGGAAAACCTCGAGTAGGGTGCCGGCCATGCCGGTGAGCATCACGGCCAGAAGCAGTCGGGGCAGGGGCCGCCTGCCCTTGAGTACAACACAAAGCAGTATCAGAAACAGAAACTGCGCAATGACGCCGAACAGAACAAGTTGGGGGAGTGTCAGGAACACAGGGGGGTCATGCGTTGAGGGACATCAACCGCCGGTCATGTTCATGAACCGCAAAATCTGCACATCCCCATTACTGGAAAAGTGGTGCCGCTCCGGCTTCAGATCCATGGCGTTGATGATGGTCTCGCGCAGCTTGTCGTCGGTCACCGGGTTACCGCGCAGCACACGGCGCAGGTCCACCGAGTGCTCGTTGCCCAGGCACAGCAACAGCCGACCCTCGACCGTCACCCGTACCCGGTTGCAGGTAGAACAGAAGTTGTGTGAATGCGGGGAAATGAACCCGACCTTGATCGGGCTGTCCGGCATCCGGTAGTAACGGGCCGGGCCGCCGGAATCCTCGGTGGCCGGCATCAGTTCGTGAGTATTCCGGATAATGTCCCGGACTTCCTCGCTGGTACACAAGGCCAGCCCCCGGTCGTGCTCGGAGATTTCGCCCAGGGGCATTTCCTCGATGAAACTGATGTCCACCTGCTTCTTGCGGGCGAACTCGATCAGCTCCGGGATTTCCTCGTCGTTGCGGCCCTTCATCACCACGGTATTGAGTTTGATGCCCCGGAAACCGGCTTCGCGCGCGGCATCAATACCGTCCAGGACCTGACTGAGCTTGCCGGTGCGGGTGATGTTGCGAAATTTCTCGGCATCCAGGGAATCGAGGCTGATATTCAGGCGGTGCATACCTGCCTTGCGCAGGGGCTCGGCCATGGTGGTCAGCTGGCTGCCATTCGTGGTCATGGCGAAGTCCCGCAGCCCGTAGGTGCCGATTTCCTTCACCAGTTCCAGAATATCCTTGCGGACCATGGGCTCGCCGCCAGTGAGGCGGATCTTTTCAGTGCCCAGCGAAACAAAGTTGCGTGCAACGCGGGCGATTTCTTCCAGGGTCAGTACCTGCTGGCGGGGGAGGAACGTCATGTCCTCGGCCATACAGTACACACAGCGGAAGTCACACCGGTCAGTGACGGACAGGCGCACGTAGTTGACGGTGCGGCCAAAACGGTCTGTCAGTTTGCTCTGGGGCATCGGGTTGATCCTGTTACCGCTGGTTTTTTGATCTGAGTATAGACCAAGTATTGCAGATTGGCTCAACGAATCCGATACCCCTCGGGAGGTAAGCCTATGCGGTCAGCCCATCGATACGGGCGAACAACACCGTGTTTTCCATGGCGATGTGGTCGTTCAGGTCTTGCCGGAACTGCCCGATTTCGTCATAGAGCCTGCGCCAGGTATTGCAGGCACCCTCCGGGAGTTGAAGGCGATTGGTCAGTTCATCCAACCGGGCGAGGGCGGCGGCATGCTCGTCGTGCTCCGATCGCATGACCGAAATCGGGCCCCGCGCCATGCCCGAGATGCCCCGAACGATCATCGGGAACAGGATCTGCTCTTCCTTGGCCATGTGGTTTTCCAGCTCGACCTGCATGGTTTCCAGGTGGGCGCTCAGCCCGGTCGGGCAATCGGGATGCCCGCTGTGAACCCGTTCTACCCTCTGGGCCAGGCGGATAATTTCCGGTAACTGGTCCCGGTGGGTGTCGTGGTAGCGGTTCAGGATGTGCTCGATCAGCTCCTCTTCGGTGGCTTCCTCAAGCCAGGTCCGGGGTGTCATGGCATTTCTCCTTTACATTTAAATAAAATAAATCTTTTTTGGTGAAAATCAGCGGCTTCGGTCTGTGCCTGGGCTCTGTTCGGGATCACCATCGAGAACAAGGGTTGAAACTTCTTAAAAGAAGTCTATAAAATACATATTAAAGATATGTTCGGGAGGTTTCAAATGGAAAAGCTGCTATTCAGGGCGAACAGTGCGATGGTCTGGTCATTTCTCGGGCTGCTGCTGACGGTGCTGGTGGCTTATCCCCTGGCCCGCTACTTTCCCATGGCTATCCAGATCCTGGCTCACGTTGGCACGCTGCTGTTCGCCGTGGGTATAAAGGTGGCCTATGTGGCGCGGCTGGTATTCCTGAGCCGTTTGGGGAGACCCGTGCATTGAATGCAGGTAGAATAGATGCAGTTATGAATCATAGCGGGGGCCCCGTCATGGGCGAGCCTACCGGGAAAACCGGATTCAGGATTCTGGCGTATATCTCTGCAGGCGTGGCGGTGGTCGGGGTCATTTTGCCGTTGCTGCCGACCACCCCCTTTGTTTTGTTGGCTGCGTTTTTTGCCAGTAAGGGGTCACCGGCTTTTGCCCAGTGGCTGGATGCCCATCCCCGGTTCGGACCGGCGATTGATAACTGGCGCCGCCGTCGGGCGGTCCCGGTCAGTGCCAAGGTTTTGGCCTGCAGCATGATGGCATTGAGCTGGGCCATGTTATTGCTGATGGGCGCTTCCCTGATGGTATTGGGTATCGTGGGTGCCTGTTTGGCCTCTACGGCCTGCTATCTGTTGACGCGACCGTCCTGTTGAACGAAATCTTGAAAACTGGAGTACTGAATGCACATCACCCGTTATACGGATTACTCACTCCGCGTGCTGATTTACCTGTCGGCGCAGGGTGATCGTCTGGCAACCATTCAGGAAATTGCCGACAGCTACGACATATCCAAGAACCACCTGATGAAGGTGGTGCACCAGCTCAACAAGAAGGGCTACATCGAGACCATTCGAGGCAAGAAGGGTGGCATGCGTCTGCACATGGCACCCGAGGACATCAATATCGGCATCCTGGTCCGTGAGACCGAGCAGGATCTGAGTATTGTCGAGTGTTTCTCGTCGAAAAATGCCTGCAAGATCACGCCGGTGTGTGGTCTCAAGTCCATGTTCAACGAAGCGCTCAAGGCATTTCTCGAGGTTCTGGACCGGTACACCCTGGCCGATGTGATCCAGGATCAGCACCGGCCACAGTTGTTGCGCCTGCTTCAGATTGCCTGAGGGGCGTTTCCGCGTTCCAGCCGGGTGCGAACCCGGTCCGGCAGGGAAAAGCGGAAGATCCGGTTGAGCACGGTGCCATACTGCTTGCCGAAGCTTCCGGTATTGTACGGAATATCGTGTTTGCGACAGACTGCCTGCACTTTCTCGGAAATCTCCGGGTAACGGTGGGCGGGCAGGTCCGGGAACACGTGGTGCTCGATCTGGTAACTCAGGTGCCCGCTCAGGACATGCAGCCAGCGCCCGCCGGTGAAGTTCGAGGAACCGGTAAGCTGGCGCAGGTACCAATGTCCCTTGCTTTCACCCTCGCACTCCGCCTCGGAGAAGGTTTCTGCATCCTGGGTGAAATGGCCGCAGAAGATAACCGTGGATGACCAAAGGTTGCGGATCAGGTTGGCTCCGATGTTCCCTGCCAGCACGATCGGTGCGACGGGCAGAGTCAGCAACGGGAAGAACACGTAATCCTTGAATGCCTGCCGGCCGCCCTTGCGTGCAAAGTCTTTCAGGAACGGCAGCTTGTCCCGCCAACGGATCTCCCGACGACGCAGTTTCTCGCTTTCCAGTTCGTGCAGGCCCACCCCCCACTGGAACAGCACACTCAACAGGATGTAGTTGATGAACTGGAGGCTGTGCCACGGCTTCCATTCGTCCTCGTCGCTCAGGCGCAATACCGCGTAGCCGTAATCCCGGTCTTTGCCGATGACATTGGTGTAGGTGTGGTGCTCGTAGTTGTGGGTGCGGCGCCAGGAATCGGCGGTGCAGACAGTGTCCCACTCGTAGGTCTGCGAGTGCAGGTTCGGGTCATTCATCCAGTCATACTGGCCGTGCATGACGTTGTGGCCGATCTCCATGTTCTCGAGGATCTTGGCAATGCCCAGTGACGCGGTTGCGGCCACGAAGAGCGGCGGAATGAAACCGAAAGGCATCATGACGCGGCCACCGATTTCCAGGGTCCGGTGCAGGCGGACGATGCGGCGAATATACCGGGCATCGCGTTCACCCAGATCTGCCAGTACCTCGTCACGGATAGCGTTGAGATCCTGTTCCAGTTCGTGAAGCTGGGTCTCGTTCAGTTTTTTCATGGCAAACTCCTTGCAGCAGTTCAGTGAAGGTAAAGGCTGCGTTGATTCGGATAACAGGGATTAAACGTCGACAGAGACCGGCCCCTGAGGCACGGAAATGCAAAGCTGGACGTTTTCCTCGCCGGGCCCGGAAACCTGGCCGGTCAACCGGTTGATCACGGTGCCGCTGGTCTTGCGGCAACTGCATTGGTGGCAGATGCCCATGCGACAGCCGTATTGCGGGTTCAGGCCGGCCGACTCGGCAATCTCCAGCAAGTTGGCATTGCCCTCGGAGCCGACCTGTAGATTACTTTTTGCATACGTCACCTGGCCGCCGAGAACGTTGCCTTCCTGTTGCGCCGGAGCCGGCGGGGCAAAGAAGGTGCTGTGGATCCGGTCATCCGTTATCCCGCGTTGATGCAACAGGTCGCTGGCCAGGTCCATCAGGCCCTTGGGGCCGCAGAGGTATACCTCCCGGTTCTTCAGGTCGGCTATCTCATCGAGATCCTCGCCCTTGAGAAAGCGTGGCTCTTCGCTTTCATTGGTGGCGATGATCCGCACCGTCAGTGCCGGACAACGGGACGCCAGCGCCCGGAGGTTCTCCCCCGCGATCACATCCTGATGGGTCCGCACGAAGTACAGCAGCGTGACCGGCGCCGGGTAATCCCGTGCGGTCATTGTCTCCAGCTGACTGAGTACCGGCGTGATGCCGCTGCCGCCGGCAATAAACAGCACCGGTTGAGCGGGTTCGGGAATCAGGAATTCGCCAAACGCCTCGCCCAGGCCTATGACCTGGCCGGGCTCAACCTGATCATGAAGCCAGTTGGTGACCAGTCCGCCGGGCAGGCGCTTGATGGTCAGGGTCACCAGGCCCTGAGCCTCCCAGAGCAGGGGCGAGCTGGACAGGCTGAAGGTGCGGTTACGACGAATGCCGTCGATCTCGGTACAGATGTTCACATGCTGTCCCGCCCGAAAGCCGGTCCAGCGACGTGCCGGTCGAATCAGGAAGGTCCGGGTGTCAGTTGTTTCCTGGATTACCTGCTCGACTCGTGCCGGTGTGTACGCTTGTACCCACATCGGGTTGATGCGGGTCATTAGCGGGTCCAGCCAGGAGGCGGGATTGTCCTGGTTCGACAGCTGTCGGCCCAGCCAATGCATGGTCTTGCTCTGTGTCACTCTCGCTAACATGGTGGTGCTCTCCATGGATCATCGGTACTCATCTGTCTGGATGTGTACACTTGTTCACTAATGTGTACGACTGTACACACCGATATTTGCGGAGACAATCCGGGTTGGTGAGTTGGCGCAGAATGACAAGTGCGAGCGACTTTCTTCGGGTCAAATGTGTACACTCGTGAACACGAAGATCAGATGACGCGGCAGGACATGGCAGAACGACAACGACGAAAACCGGGGGAAACCCGGGAAAAACTGATGGGCGCGGCGCTGGCCCTGGTGGGGAAGGGGCGGCACTTTGCCAGTCTCGGCATCCGGGAAGTGACTCGTCAGGCGGGCGTGGTGCCAACCTCGTTCTACCGCCATTTCCGGAATATGGACGACCTGGGGCTGCAGCTGGTGGATGAGCTGGGGCTGGTGTTGCGCCGCATGATGCGGGAGGCCCGCGCCAATGTGCTCCAGTCGGACAAGCTGATCGAGGAATCGGTGGCTATTTTCGTGGCCCACGCCCAGACCAACCGGAACTTTTTCATGTTCATGGCCCAGGGACTTGCGGGGGAGAGCAGGGCGGTGCAGGAAGGCATCCGCAGTGAAATGCGCTTCTTTGCCAGTGAGCTGGCCAACGACCTGCGTCGGCTACGCTTGATGGACCACCTGAGCGATACGGATCTGGACCTGACCTGCGATCTGGTGGTGCGCACCGTTGCCTTCAGCCTGACCGACCTGCTTAGCGTCTCTCCGGACGACGACTACCAGGTCGGTCAGATCCGGAAGCGGACGAGCCGCTTCCTGCAGATGATTTTCGTCGGCGCCGGCCACTGGCAAAGCGACGGCACCTGACTTTTTCTCGCCTTACTTGCTGGCGGTCGCCGATTTTCTCCGGCTGCCGGCGGTTTTCGGTTTCGGCGGCAGGATCAGATCCTCGATCTCCTCAAGCGCCTCACCGGTATACACCGCCAGTTTCTGCATGCTGGGCAGGGTATCCCGGCAGCCGGTATAACCGAAGTTCAGTGAGCCGGCATAGCTCAGGCAGGTAATGTTCAGCGCGCCGCCGTGGGCGATCAGTGACACCGGGTACATGGCCTCGAGCCTCGCGCCCTCATAGTAGAGGGTCTGCTCAGGGCCAGGCACATTGGAGATGGTCACATTGAACACTGGCCGCATGCGCCCGCCAAGCCCGGACATCAGCTGAAGGATGTACGGCGACATCAGCATCATGGTGTACTGGGTCAGCGCACTGCGGGGCAGTTTTTGCAGATGCTCCTTGGCCCGCCGCGTCGAAGTCTTGATGTTCTGCAGCCGGGTCAGCGGGTCGGGTTCGTCGGTTGCCAGAGAGGCAATCATGAAGCTGATCTGGGTGCCGGTGCCCTCGTCGTCCGATGGCCGGATGTTTACCGGGATGCCCGCGGTGAGTGGTATATCCGGCAGATTGTTCTGCTCCACCAGGAACCGTCGCAGCGCCGTGCCACACAGGTAAAGAACGATGTCGTTCAGCGAACCGCCGGATGCGTGGGCCAGGGCCTTGAGCCGGTCCAGTTGGTAATGCTGTGTCGCGAAACGGCGCTGGGGTGTAACGCGGTGATTCAGGATCGAGACCGGGCCGGTAAAGGGCGCGGTCAGGCCGTCTTCGGGGTGGCGTACCGAGTGCACCAGCCGGTTACCGGCCTGCCAGAGTCTCGGTGCCATGTCGGCCTGAAGTTTCAGGGCATCCATGGCCTGGGATACGGCCGCGGGAATGGTGGCTTCCTTGTCAGTCTTGCTGCCCCGGCGTCGCTGTGGTTTGACTGACCAGGGCGGAAGCATCTCGCGGCGTTCCGGGTCCGTGGTCAGCACCCGCTGCATCAGGCGAACACCGCTGATACCGTCGATCATCGAATGGTGCATCTTGGTATAAAGGGCAAACCGGTTGTTTTCCAGGCCCTCGATCACGTGGCATTCCCACAGCGGCCGGGAGAAATCCAGCGGGTTGGAGTGCAGGCGGGATACCAGGATACCCAGCTCCCGCTCGCCCCCGGGCCGCGGCAGCGCCGAGTGCCGCACGTGGTAATCCAGGTCGATCTTCTTGTCTTCCATCCAGTAGGGGGCAACGAGCCGGCCGAGAAAGCCGGACCAGGCAAGCTTGTAACCCCAGGGCGAGGCGATGTCGCCGGCTTCTTTCATGCGGGTAACCATATCCCGCAGGAAGGTTTCGGGAGCGCCCTCCGGCAGTGAGAAGATCTGCAGGGTACCCACATGCATCGGGGTGTCCTCAGATTCCACGGCCAGCCATGAGGCATCCAGTGTTCCCAGACGTTTCATTCCTTGTCGTACTCCACTATCAATGTAAGGGATTTTTAGTTGTAAGCTGAAAGTATACTGATAATGGGCTCTGTTCACGATTCAGGGTGTTATAAAGTTCCCTGTTCAGAGCAGTTTTTTCACTTTGTCCGGGGAGAGTTTCATGCAGTTTCTCAATGGCATTACCCTGCTGCTGGTGTACCAGCTGGTCGGAGAGGTCACCGTGCGATTACTGGGGGTGCCCATCCCCGGGCCGGTGCTGGGTATGGTGATGCTGTTTATCACCCTGTGGATGCGCGGCAGTACGCCGGAATCGGTGGAAAACGCCTCTACTGCGCTGCTCAGTCATCTGTCCCTGCTGTTTGTGCCGGCGGGCGTCGGCATGATGGCGCACTTCAGCCGGATTGCCGATGAGTGGGTGCCCATTACCCTGGCGCTGCTGCTCAGCACAGTCATCACCATGGTGGCCACGGCTCTGGTGATGCAGCTGACTACCCGGTGGCTGGTGGGTTCGGTCGCAAATGAGGAGCAGAACCATGAATGATCCCGGGCTGAAGGATATCTGGGTCTACCTCTCGGCTTCGCCACTGCTGGGGCTGACCATTACCCTGGTGGCCTATGGTCTGGCCTACCGGCTTTACCTGCGCACCAATTCCAACCCCCTGGCCAATCCGGTGGTAACGTCCGTCGCCATGCTCATCGGCCTGCTGCTATTGACCGGCACCTCCTACAACGACTATTTCGAGGGTGGCCAGTTCGTGCACTTCCTGCTTGGTCCGGCCACGGTGGCGCTGGCGGTACCGCTGTACCAGCAGTTCTCCCGCCTGCGCCAACTGTGGATGCCGGTCACCATCTCGCTCCTGTGTGGTGTAGTGATTGCGGCTGGCAGCTCGATCTGGCTGGCGCGGATCTTTGGCGGTTCGTTCGAGATCCAGATGTCCCTGGCACCGAAATCGGCCACGGCGCCGGTGGCCATGGGCATCTCCGAGAAAATCGGCGGCCTGCCGTCACTGACGGCGGTACTGGTGGTGATCACCGGAATCACGGGGGCGGTGCTGGGCACCAAGCTGTTCGAATGGATCCGGGTGAAGGATGACACCGCCAAGGGCATCGCCATGGGCGTGGCAGCACACGGGATCGGTACTGCCCGGGCGTTCCAGGTCAGCAACCAGATGGGCGCCTTCTCGGGATTGGCCATGGCGCTGTCTGCATTTGCCACCGCCGTTCTGGTGCCCTGGCTGGTAGACTGGATGCAAGCGCTTTTTTAAGGCAAATTCCACAGTTCAGAATAACAAACGGCCCGACATTCAAAGACACGTGACAACAAGCTGAGGTTCTATCGCACATGCAAACCAAGTTTCTTCTCGACGAAAGCCAGATGCCGAAATACTGGTACAACCTGCAGGCGGATTTCCCGGAACCGCTGCCCGCGGTACTGCACCCGGCCACCAAACAGCCGGTCGGTCCGGCCGACCTGGAACCGCTGTTCCCCATGGAGCTGATCCAGCAGGAGGTGTCTACCGAGCGGGAAATCGAGATTCCCGAGCCGGTTCGCGACGTCTACCGGCTCTGGCGCCCGGCACCATTGTACCGGGCTCATCGTCTGGAGAAGGCTCTGGGAACACCGGCCAAGATTTTCTACAAATACGAAGGTGTCAGCCCGGCGGGCAGTCACAAGCCCAATACCGCCATCCCGCAGGCGTTCTACAACCAACAGGCGGGCATTCGTACCCTGACCACCGAGACCGGGGCGGGGCAATGGGGCACCTCGCTTTCTTTCGCCGGCTCTCTGTTCGATATCGACGTTACTGTATTCCAGGTCCGGGTTTCCTATAACCAGAAACCCTACCGCCGCGCGGTGATGGAAACTTACGGCGCGAAGTGCGTTCCGTCACCCTCCGAGCTCACCGAGTTCGGTCGCAAGGTGCTGGCCGAGAAACCTGACCACACCGGTAGTCTCGGTATCGCCATTTCCGAGGCAGTGGAGCTGGCGGTCCAGGACCCTGATACCAAGTATGCCCTGGGCTCGGTGCTGAACCACGTCCTGCTGCACCAGAGCGTGATTGGCCTGGAGGCCATGCAACAGATGGAAATGGCCGATTGCTGGCCGGACGTGATCGTGGGTTGCACCGGCGGCGGTTCCAACTTCGCCGGCATTGCCTTCCCGTTCATGGGCCACGCGCTGCGCGGTGGCGAGAAGTCGCGGATTGTTGCCGTTGAGCCTTCGGCCTGTCCGACCCTGACCCGGGGCAAGTATGCCTACGATTACGGCGATACCGCCCATATGACGCCGCTGACCAAGATGCACACCCTGGGTTCCGACTTCACGCCGCCGGGTTTCCACGCCGGCGGCCTGCGCTATCACGGCATGGCGCCGATGGTGTCCCACGCCAAAGAGCTGGGACTGTTCGATGCGGTGTCCTACACCCAGCGCGAATGCTTCGAAGCCGGTGTGCTGTTCGCCCGCAACGAGGGTATTGTGCCGGCACCGGAGGCCAACCACGCGGTCAAGGGTGCGATTGAAGAAGCCCTGCGTTGCAAGCGGGAAGGCAAGGACGAGGTCATCCTGTTCAACCTTTGCGGCCACGGCCACTTCGACATGGCGGCCTACACCGCCTATTTCGAGGGTCAGCTTGAGGACTACGAATACGACGAGCAGGAGCTGGCCATGGCCCTGTCCGGTCTGCCTTCCGTGTCGGGCTGATCATTCCTCCCGGCCACGGTGAAACACCGTACCTCCGCCCCCGGCATTGAGTTGCCGGATGGCGGAGGGTGCTCCCTCCTCATCCAGCCGGACATCACCGATGCCGGCATGATTCCATAGCCGCTCCCCGGCATCCCGTCCTTCCGGCAGCCTCGGGCGAATCCGCATGCGCCGGCGCTTGGTGAACCAGTTCAGGGGGGACCAGGGTGCGAACAGCCAGCGGTTCAGCCGGTCCAGCCATTCCAGCAGCCGATGGGGAAACTCGTTCTTGATGCCGCTACTGGTGATCTGCCAGACCTCCGGGCTATTGCGTTTGTGTTTCAGCCGGATGTCGTAGGCGAAGGAATAGTGCACATCCCCGGACAGGATCACGAAATGCTTCGGGGTTCGCGGATGGCCGAAAATATTCAGCATCACGTTCGCGGCGCCCCGGTGCGCCATCCAGTTCTCCGCATCCACCAGCAGTGGTTTGCCGAACCAGGTGAACACCCTCTGGATCATCTCGATCAGTTTGACGCCAAACATGGGGGCCGGTGAGACCACGACCACCGCGTCCTCATCCATTACCTCCTGCTGGAAGTCGGTCAGGGATTCCCAGTCCATCAGACCGGACGGACGACTGCGCCGAATTTCGCTGCGCCAGCGGTGGGTACGGGTGTCCAGCACCACCAGTCTGGGGTTAGTGGCCAGACTGTAATGCCACTGATGGAAATGGAACAGTTGGTCGATCAGTTCATCCTGGATGTCCTTGTCCAGTTCGTGGTGATCTTTCTTTGGTGCCAACAGTTCCTGACACCGCTCCAAAAGGTCCTTGAAGGTATCGGGTTGGTTGCCCCAGCCCTGGCACAACAGATAGCCGAGCAGGGCATTACCGATGATCCGGCGGGAGAAGGGATGTTCGTAGGCTGTGGTTTCCCAGAGTGCCGAGAGGTTCCAGTCGTCGGTCACGTCGTGGTCATCAAAGATCATGTAAACCGGCACATTGGCCAGGGCACGGGCAGCCCTGGGCAGATCCGCCCGGAACCGGTCAATCGCCTCCTGTTCCCGGCGATAGCGAGCCAGCTCCTCCTGGTCACGGACGGGTTCGGCAGGTGTCACCATGGCCCAGGGCTCGGGTGACCAGACCAGCAGGTACATGGCCATCACCTCGGCGAAGGAGATCAGGTGGTTGCCGGCGTTGGCGGTGGTGAACACCGGCTTGCGCACGCCGCCGAAGAAACGTTCGGCCAGATCCTCGTTGAATTCCGATTCTGGCAGCAGCTTGTCCCGGTGATAGTAGGCCTTCTCCAGGGAGGTCAGCTCCCGGCTGTGGCTCAGGGAGGCGCCTTCCAGGACCTCCTGGTAGAGCCCGAGCTGATGAATCACGCACTGGATGGCATGGAGCATGGGGCCGGCGACATCGTCGGCGTAGATCTGGTCACCGGTCATCAGCAGCAGTGCCGGGATATCCTCCAGATGGCGGGCCTTGTGCAGTTCCTCATCCACCCGCACCAGGCCATCGGCGGAGGAGTGGTGGGGCCGGCGGCAGGAGCCGTGCAGGATGCGATCAAGGCGTGACTTCAGGACAAAGCCGGGCCGCTCCCGGTTCTCCGGGCACAGGTGCGGTGCCCAGTCATGGATCCACTTTGTAGCGTTGGTGGTCTGGATGCCAAGATCGTATTCCATCCGGGTATCCAGGGGCAGGGGATCGTCAGGCCGGAGATCCAGCAGGTGCAGCCATGCGTGGGTGCCGATCCTGAGCCGGGTAATCTCCGCGTCAACGAGGTCCCTCTCAACAAGCGGCTGCTTTGGGTGGTCCCGTTCGGACAGTCTGACGCAAAGGTTCAGGGCCTCCCGGGCTACCAGCCAGAGGACCAGCTGATTCGGGCTGGCATGGCGCAACAAGGGCCCGGCCAGCACCGGAGAATGGTGGTTGGTCGGGCCGTTGTCTTGATTGTCGGGGACCGGGGTAGGTTTGTCAGCTGCCTGCACGGTTACTCGTCATCGAGATGGGGTGGCGGACAATGATATTCCTCCACAACCGTGCCTTCATCCACACTTTCCAGGTGCACGTCAAAGCCCCACAACCGATGGACATGGCGCACCACTTCCTCGGTGTCCTCGCCCAACGGCACCCGGTCGACCGGGATATGCCGGAGCGTGAGGGAACGATCGCCCCGCACATCCACGTTCCAGACCTGGATATTCGGTTCCCGGTAACTCAGGTTGTACTGGCGGGCCAGTTTCTCCCGCAATGGCCGGTACCCGGGGTCATCGTGAATGGCCGTGACCATGTAATGGTCTTCCTGATCGTCATTCTCGATAGCAAAGAGCTTCAGATCGCGCATCACTTTGGGTGACAGGAACTGCTGGATGAAGCTCTCATCCTTGAAGTTGCGCATGGCGAAGTGCAGCGTCTCCAGCCAGTCCGATCCGGCAATGTCCGGGAACCATTCACGGTCTTCGTCGGTGGGGTTCTCACAGATCCGCCTGAGGTCGGTAAACATGGAGAAACCGAGGGTGTACGGGTTGATGCCGGAATACCACGGGCTGTTGAACGGCGGCTGGTACACCACCGCCGAGTGGCTCTGGAGGAATTCGAGCATGAAACCATCGTTCACCAGACCCTTGTCATACATACGATGCAGCAGGGTATAGTGCCAGAAGGTGGCCCAGCCCTCGTTCATCACCTGGGTCTGGCGCTGCGGGTAGAAGTACTGCCCGAGTTTGCGAACGATCCGGATGATTTCCCGTTGCCAGGTCTCCAGCAGGGGGGCGTTCTTCTCGATAAAGTACAGGAGGTTCTCCTGGGGCTCCTCCGGGAAGCGGCGCTGGCGTTTCACCGGGTCATCGTCGTCCTCCGGCCTCGGGATGGTACGCCAGAGGTCATTGATCCGGCGCTGCTGGTACTCTTCCCGTTCCTTCTGGCGGCGGGCTTCTTCGGCGGCAGAAATGGGCGGCGGACGCTTGTAACGGTCCACGCCATAGTTCATCAGGGCGTGGCAGGAATCCAGAATCTCCTCGACCGCATCGACACCATGACGTTCCTCGCACTCGGCCACGTAATTGCGGGCGAACACCAGGTAATCGATGATAGCGCTGGCGTCGGTCCAGGTTCGGAACAGGTAGTTGCCTTTGAAGAAGGAGTTGTGGCCATAACAGGCGTGGGCGATCACCAGCGCCTGCATGGGCAGGGTGTTCTCCTCCATCAGGTAGGCAATACACGGGTTGGAGTTGATCACGATTTCGTAGGCCAGCCCCATCTGCCCGCGCTGGTAGCCCTTGGCCGTGTTGAGGAACTGCTTGCCGAAAGACCAGTGATGGTAACCCACTGGCATGCCCACGGAGCTGTAGGCATCCATCATCTGCTCGGCGCTGATCACCTCGATCTGGTTCGGGTAGGTATCCAGCCCGAACTCCCCGGCGCACTTGGCGATTTCGTCGTCGTACTCCTGGATCAGATCGAAGGTCCACTCCGAGCCGGTGGAAATCGGCTTCCTGGCACCGGGCTGTTCGTTTTCCGGTAGGTTCGGACGGTCGACGATGCTACTCATGCGGCTTTCCTCTCGAACAACTGGCGGAACACCGGGTAGATCTCACCCGGGTCGGCAATCTGCTGCATGGCAAAGCTCTGGGGGAACCGCTCCATGATCTTCTCGTACTCGTACCAGAGCATCTGATGATCCTGGGGCGTGATCTCCACATAGGCGTAATACTGGACCAGCGGCAGGATGCTGTCGGCCAGCAGCTTGCCGCATACCGGGGAGTCGTCGTTCCAGTTATCGCCATCCGATGCCTGGGCGGCATAGATGTTCCACTCCGCCGGGGAATAGCGGGACTCGATGATCTTGTGCATCAGCTTGATCGCACTGGAGACAATGGTGCCGCCGGTCTCCCGGCTGTAGAAGAACTCCTCCTCATCCACCTCCTTGGCGCTGGTGTGGTGGCGGATGAAGACCACGTCGATCTTCTTGTAGTTCTTCTTCAGGAACAGGTACAGCAGGATAAAGAACCGTTTGGCGATGTCCTTGTGCATCTGGGTCATGGACCCGGAGACGTCCATCAGACAGAACATTACTGCACTGGTGGCCGGTTTCGGTTGCTTCACGTGCTGGCGGTAGCGCAGATCAATCTCATCAATGAACGGGATCCGGCGCACGTTGGCCTTGAGGCGGGCGATCTCGTCCTCCAGCACCTTGATCTGGTCCTCGTGGCTGAAGGCCGGGTCCAGATCCTCCGGAGCCGATTTCAGGGCTTCCAGCTGCTTCTCCAGATCCTTGATCTTCTTCTTGCGGGCGCCACCGAGGCCAAGACGCCGGGCGTGGGCGCCCCGCAGGGAGCGCACCACATCCAGCTTGGCAGGAATGCCCTGATTGGTGAAGCCGGCACGAACGTACTTGAAGGCCTCGGTATCCTTCAGTTTCTTGCGGGCGAGGTTGGGCAATTCGAGGTCATCGAACAGGAAGTCCAGGAATTCCTCCTGGGTGATCTGGAAGGCGAACTCGTCCATGCCCTCGCCATCGGGACTGGCCTGGCCCTGGCCACCGCCCTGACCGCCGCCGCCCTGGGGCTTGGGGATCATGTCCCCGGCAACAAACTCCTGGTTGCCGGGGTGCACCATCTCGCGCCGGCCACCCTGGCCGTGGTGGAAGATAGGCTCGTCAATATCCCGGGTCGGGATACTGACTTTCTCACCCCGTTCAACGTCCGTGATCGAGCGCTTGTGCACCGCATCCGCCACCGCTTTCTTGATGTGGTGGCGGTAACGGCGCAGGAACCGCTCCCGGTTCACCGCGCTCTTGTTCTTACCGTTCAACCGCCGGTCGACGATGTGGGTCATACCCATAGTGCTACTCCCATCAGTGACTGGTCACTGATTTCAGTGAGACTTGCGAACACGCAGGTACCATTCGGCCAACAGCCGTACCTGCTTCTCGGTGTAGCCTCGCTCGACCATACGTTCGACGAACTGCTTGTGCTTCTTCTGATCTTCCTGACTGGCTTTCGGGTTGAAGGAGATGACCGGCAGAAGATCCTCGGTGTTGGAGAACATCTTCTTCTCGATCACGCTGCGCAGCTTCTCGTAGCTGAGCCAGGACGGATTGCGCCCCTGATTGTTGGCCCTCGCCCGCAGCACGAAGTTGACCACCTCGTTGCGGAAGTCTTTCGGGTTGCTGATGCCCGCCGGCTTCTCGATTTTCTCCAGTTCGTCGTTGATGGACCCGCGGTCGAGAATCTCGCCGGTCTCCGGATCCCGGTATTCCTGGTCCTGGATCCAGAAGTCGGCATAGGTCACGTAACGGTCGAACAGGTTCTGGCCGTATTCGCTGTAGCTTTCCAGGTAAGCGGTCTGGATTTCCTTGCCGATGAACTGGACATAGTGCGGCGCCAGGTATTCCTTGATGAAGCGCAGGTACTTTTCCTGGATCTCCGACTGGAACTGCTCCTGCTCGATCTGCTTCTCGAGCACATAGAGCAGGTGCACCGGGTTGGCTGCCACCTCGGTGGTGTCGAAGTTGAACACCTTGGACAGGATCTTGAAGGCGAAACGGGTGGACAGGCCATCCATGCCTTCCATGACCCCGGCTGCATCCCGGTACTCCTGGATGGACTTGGCCTTCGGATCGGTGTCCTTGATGTTCTGGCCGTCGTACACCTTCATCTTCGAGAAGATGCTGGAGTTTTCCGGCTCCTTGATCCGGGACAGCACCGAGAACTGTGCCAGCATGTCCAGGGTATCCGGCGCACAGGGCGCGCCAAACAGAGAGCTGTTGGTCAGCAGCTTCTTGTAGATCTCGATTTCCTCGGTCACCCGCAGGCAGTAGGGCACCTTGACGATGTAGACCCGGTCCAGGAACGCCTCATTGTGCTTGTTGTTCCGGAAGGTCTGCCATTCGGACTCGTTGGAGTGGGCCAGGATCACGCCGTCAAACGGCACCGACCCCATACCTTCCGTGGTGTTGTAATTGCCTTCCTGGGTGGCAGTCAGCAACGGATGCAGCACCTTGATCGGCGCCTTGAACATCTCCACGAACTCCAGCAGGCCCTGGTTGGCCTTGCACAGGCCGCCGCTGAAGCTGTAGGCATCCGGGTCATCCTGGGAGTAGTCCTCCAGCATCCGGATATTGACCTTGCCCACCAGGGCGGAAATATCCTGGTTGTTGTCGTCGCCCGGCTCGGTCTTGGCGACCCCCACCTGGTCGAGTATCGACGGATATTTCTTCACCACCCGGAACTGGCTGACATCCCCGCCAAACTCGTGCAGGCGCTTCACAGCCCAGGGTGACATGATGGAGTTGAGGTAACGGCGCGGAATGCCGTACTCCTCTTCGAGGATTTCGGCGTCCTCGGCGGGATCGAACAAACCCAGGGGGGATTCGTTCATCGGAGAGCCCTTGATGGCGTAGAAAGGCACCTTCTGCATCAGGGCCTTTAGTTTCTCGGCCAGTGAGGACTTGCCGCCGCCCACCGGGCCCAGCAGGTACAGGATCTGTTTCTTCTCTTCCAGGCCCTGGGCAGCGTGACGGAAGAAAGAAACGATGTTCTCCACGGCGTCTTCCATGCCGTAGAACTCGGAAAATTCCGGGTAACGCTTGATCACCTTGTTGGAAAAGATGCGCGACAGTCTTGGGTCGCGAGAGGTATCTACCAACTCCGGCTCGCCGATCGCAATTAACATTCTCTCAGCGGCCGTGGCGTAGGCCGTTGGGTCCTTTTTGCAGATCTCCAGGTATTCCTCAAGAGTGTATTCTTCCTCTTGGGTAGCTTCATACCGGTCTTTGAAATGCTGCAGTATGCTCATAGATGGCCCCTCGCTCGCTGTTATTCAGCTTTTCAGTTCACGCAATTTCCCCGTTGCTGTTGGCTCCGCCTGTCCCGGCGGTGTTTATCTGGTTATGGGTAAAAGGGATGGATACTTACAAGCCGCGCTGCAACTTCTCTTCGCGGCTTGCTTAATCTGAGCTTAGTTCAGGTTCGCGAGGTTGGACAGTGGGCGAGTGGTTAAGGTTCATTAAATTGTGTTAGAGGGGTGTGGCGTTTTTGTAGCCTGCCGGGGTTGGGGGGCTGGAGTGCACCGGGGGTCTTTTTTCTGGCGAATTGGCAACTCGCTTCGCTCAGACATCAAATTCGCCAGAAAAAAGACCCCCGATACACTCCGATCAAAATCAGCAGGAATATCTTCAAAATAGCCCACGAGGATGGCAGCCGAAAGGCCTGCCGAGGCGGGAACGGGTGGGGGTGTCTATCTGAAAATGATCGATTGTCTGAGCGAAGCGAGTTCTTCGAGCGTTTTCAGATAGACACCCCCACTCGTCACCCGCCAAGACTCCCAACCCAGCAGGCTGGGAGACAAAGAACTCAAAGCTTGGTCAACCGAAACACACTCTCCGAAGCCCCCTCAAGCCCGCGCCGCTTGGCAAACGGATGGTCCTTGGCCAGGGTATTGGTCAGCACGTGCTCGATCTCGTAGTCCTGGCCGTACAGTTCCCGGACTTCGTCGTTGGAGACGTTGAACGGAGGGCCCTTGATCTCGGTGTCGTAGTCCAGGGTGATCAGCAGGATTCGTGCACCGTCGGGGATGATGGCGGTCAGGTGTTCGACGTATTGGCGGCGCATGGAGGAGGGCAGGGCGATCAGGGCGGCGCGGTCGTAGACCAGGCGGATGTGCTTGAGATCGTCCGGGACCAGTTGGTAGAAGTCGCCGCACCAGAGTTCCAGGTCATCGTGCTTGAAGGTGGTGAAGGGTTCTCCGGGGTGCACCTTGGCTTTCTCGCCGGCTTCCTCGAAGAAATCCTTGCAGGCGATCTCGCTCAGTTCCACGCCGATGACAGGGTGGCCGCGGTCATGCAGCCACCACATGTCGTGGGCCTTGCCGCACAGGGGGACGAAGACCGCATCGGTATTCTCTCCGGCCAGTTCGGGCCAGTGATCGTGCAGGTATTGGTTAACGGTGCCCTCGTGGAAGCCGATTTCCTTTTTTGCCCAGCGCTCGTGCCAGAATTCGTGTTCCATGGTCTCTCCCTTCCCCTGTATTTGGACGTTTCCCTCAGTCTACCTTAATCTGTGGCGATCTTGAGATGGGAGAAAAGCATGAAAGCCGTATTCCTGGATGCCAATACCCTTGGAAATGATGTCGACCTGTCACCGATCGAGAACGTCACCGGCGGTTTGACAAAGCACGACCGTACCACGCCGGAGCAGGTTCTGGAGCGGATTCGGGGCTTTGATACCGTGCTGGTGAACAAGGTGGTACTCGGGCGGGAACATTTCGAGGCCTGCCCGGAGCTGAAGACGATTGCGGTGGTCGCCACCGGCCTGAACAACATTGATCAGGAGGCCGCGCGGGAGCATGGCATCAAGGTGAGGAATGTGACCAACTACGGTCGCTCCACCGTCGCCCAGCACACACTGGCCCTGATGCTGGCTCTGGCCACCCGGCTGCTGGACTATGACCGGGATGTACGCGCCGGGCGTTGGGGGCAGAGTGATATGTTCTGCTTGATGGACTACCCCATCCTGGAGCTGGAAGGCCGAACTCTCGGGGTGGTCGGATACGGTGACCTCGGCCAGGGTGTAGTCGAACGCGCCAAAGCCTTCGGGATGAAAATCCTGCTGGGCGCACGCCCGGGCCAGGAACCGGGCGAGGTGGATGGCTTCCCGCGGGTTCCGCTCGATGAGCTGCTGCCGCAGGTGGATGTCCTGTCACTGCACTGCTTATTGACGGACGATACCCGTAACCTGATCGGCAAGCGTGAGCTGGAAATGATGAAAAACGACGCGCTGCTGATCAACACCAGCCGTGGTGGCCTGGTGGACGAGCAGGCGCTGGCGGACGCCCTGAGAGCCGGAGTGATCGGTGGCGCAGGCTTTGATGTGCTGACCGAAGAGCCGCCGCGCAATGGCAACCCGTTACTGGCGGATGACATTCCCAATCTGATTGTCACTCCGCACTCGGCCTGGGCCAGCCGGGAAGCGAGGCAGCGGATTGTGAATATTACCGCGAATAACCTCGCCTCCGTTGAATGAGGCTGATGACCGGGTCAGGCGCCCGGTCTGGTTTCAGTACCGCCAGCCGATGCTGGCGGATACGCCCACCTGGTACATGCTCAGCTCAATGGTCTGCTGCGGGTTGAGCGGGTTGTCGCCCTTGACGCTGTTACGCGGTGAGTAGAATACCGACCCCGAGAATTCCAGGGAATCACCGAACTGTCGGGTAAAGCCGCCAGTGAAGTGCCATTCCTGGACGCCGGGAGCCAGAATGTTGAACAGCACTTCCTCTTCCTGCACCGGCTGCTCGCCGTAGCTGATGCCGGCACGCCAGGTTTGCCGATCGGTCTGCTGCCATTGCCAGCCCAGCTTGACGATGGTCATGTCGTCCCAGCCAAAGCCGGCACCATCGTCATCACCGAGTTGGGCGGTCATCAGGTTTGGCAGCATGGGGTTTCCCACGCTGTTGATGTCGCTGTAGCGGATGTGCTGAACGTCGAGCAGGATCCAGTGCCGGTCGATGCCGGACCAGGCGATACCGGCATTGAACATCTGGGGAATATCGAAGTCACCCTGTTCGGCGAACAGGCCCTGGTACTCGTCGAATTCTTCCATTTCCAGAATGGTGCGGAAGTTCAGGCCGCCGCGCAGGGTGTCGGTGATCTCACCCTGCCAGCCAATCTGGATACCATAGCCCCAGGCATCATCGGTGCCGTTGTTGGTTAGAGCCGAAGGATCGGAGGAATAGCCGGCAAAAGCGCCCAGACCTTTCGCTTCGAAACGCTGGTAGGCAATCATCGGAGAAATACCGATGGCCTGGTTGTCGGCGAATTTCCAGGACCAGGTAGGTGCGATGTACAGCTGCTCCAGATTGACGCCGGTCCGGCCACCATAGAAGGGGCCTCCGTTATCGCCGGGATAGCTGGTGTTCATTCCGCCGTTGGCAAACACTGACACACCCAGGGCGTGACGGTCATTGAGGCGGTGATTGACACCGAAGTGGGGGATCAGGAACGCATCCCGGCTGCTCTGGTAGCTGCCCGGCTGCAGCGAAAACGCAGGTGGCGGGGCCATCGGACCTTCAACTTCGTACTTGCGCCGGGGCGAGAACAGCTCCAGCCCACCATCCACGCGATCACCGACAAAAGCCAGGCCGGCCGGGTTGGTGGCAGCAGCGATGCTGTCCTGCGCCAGTGCCGCACCGGCGCCGGCCATGCCGGAACTGATGGTGCCATAACCGTGGCTGAAGTAACCATTGGTGGCAGATGCAACCGACGGCAGGAATGCGGAGGCGGCTGCAATGCCCAGAGCAGTCTTGAGGCGCATAATGAAAACCCGTTCATTGACAAATATCGATTATGGCGCCCGTTTATACAGAAAATTGGTTATAAGATGAAGAATTAAAAGCTAATATGGTTATATTGTCCGGTTAGGCCTCGCAAACCGCCGGTTATCGGCCATACTTTGGGGCGTTGGCTTATATCCCTGATAAACTGGCTAAAATTTCGTGTAACAGGACGTCACGTGGCTTCATTTCAACTCAAAGAACGGCTGCAGGCAGCAGAAGACTGGATTCTTGCGAACCCCGATCCGCCCCAGAAGTGGCCGTGGACCTGGCTCTATAAGGTCGGGCGTTCCGTCTATGCCCTGGTGCGGGACGTACTCAGCGGGCAACTCACCCTGCACGCCATGAGCCTGGTTTATACCACGCTGCTCAGTATTGTGCCGTTGCTTGCCCTCAGCTTCTCCGTGCTCAAGGCCATGGGCGTGCACGAGCGGATGGAGCCTTTCCTGTTCCAGTTCTTCGAGCCGATGGGGCCTCAGGGTATCGAAGTGGCGAACAGGATCCTCGGGTTTGTGGACAACATGAAAGTGGGGGTGCTCGGGTCGGTCGGTCTCGCCCTGCTCGTCTACACGGTGATTTCACTGATCCAGAAGATCGAGCGCTCCTTCAACATGATCTGGCGGGTCCCGGATATGCGTTCCCTGGCCCAGCGATTCAGCAATTACCTGAGTGTGATCATGGTGGGACCGTTGCTGATGGTATCCGCAATCGGGGTGACCGCCACCATCTTCTCGTCGGATATCGTCCAGACCCTGGTGGAGATCGAGCCTTTTGGGTCCCTGATTCTGGCCATTAGCCGGTTTACCCCGTTTTTCCTCGTGGTTGCAGCGTTTACCTTTGTCTACATCTTCATCCCCAACACCCGGGTCAAGCTTCGTTATGCCTTTACTGCAGGTTTGGTTGCGGGGGTTTCCTGGCAGGCTGCCGGTATGCTGTTTGCCTCTTTTGTGGCCGGCTCAGCCAAGTACGCGGCCATCTATTCCAGTTTCGCAATCGGCATCATCCTGCTGATCTGGATCTATCTGAACTGGATGATCCTGTTGCTCGGCGCGAGCCTGGCGTTCTATCTGCAGTATCCGGGGTCCGTGGCCAAGCGCAGGCAGGTCCAGCTCGCGCCGGAACTCCAGGAAAGGGTGGGGCTGGCGGTCATGTGGATGGTAGCCAGGCCGTTCAGTGAAGGCGAAACTGCACCCCAGCAGGAGGCGTTGGAGCAAAGGCTCCGGGTGCCGGGGGAGGTGACGCGCACAATCAGTGACAAACTGATCCGCGCGGGATTGCTGTCCCTGGCAGGCCGGCAGGGTGATCAGCTGGTGCCCGGGCGGGCACTCGACCTGATCACTGTCCGTCATATTCTGGATGTCGTTCGCAAGGATGAGGACCGGGTTGTGGACCGGATGCCGTCGGTTCTGCCGCCGGCCCTCATGGATGGCGCGAGGGATCAGGAGTCTGAAACCCTGGCTTCGCTGCTACGGCAATCGAAGGCCTGAGAAATCGCTCAGGCCTGACCATCGGTGGATCCTTTTAAACAAGCAGGGTTTCCCCGAACACGAAGACCAGCTGGCAGACACCGGCGGCAAAACCCAGGAAGGCGCCCACCAGGATCAATTTGATCTCGTCCTCCTGGAAACAGGGCCGCAGCAGGTCCTGGAACTCTTCCGATGACAGGGCAATCATCCGCTCCACCATGATGGATTCCACGGCCTGGGCCCGGTCCTTCTCGAACACCGGATTATTGAAGGAGGTCTGGGAGATCTCTATGGCTTTTTCGCCCACTTGCGTCTTAAGAGTGGCAAAGCCGGTGGGGCCGAAAGCCATCTGGGTGAGCGCTTTGCCCATGCCTGCGGTTTCGTCCACCAGCGGCTTGATATGCTTTTTAACCATATTGCGGGCGCGGTCTCCCTTCGGGCCTTCCAGGATCGCGCCGATGATGTTGCCTACGGTGAGAATTTCGTGGGTGACAATGTGGCAGAAGGATTCCGCCACTTCAGGCTGGCGTTTGAGAAACAGGCCCTGGATCCGGAGCGGTCCCACCTTTTTCTCACGCAACGGCCGGAAGATGACATTCAGGGCGATCCAGTTGGTGGCCCAGCCGACCAGGAGGCCGAAGAAGGGCAGTACCCACCAGGCAGGGTAAACATACCAGACGGCCATCTGGATCAAACCGAACAGGAAGCCGAAGTACAGGCCCGAGTTGATGATGAAGCGGAATTCCACTTCGCCGCACTCGAGGAAGATGCGGTTCAGCAGTTGTTTGTCTTTGGCCAGCCGCTCGATAACCATGCCTTTGATGTCCAGCAGGTCTTCGATGTTGTCGGAGATGTCCTCGACCAGGTTGTCCACCAGTTGCGGGGTGGATTTCCGGACCCGGTCGTAGACCATCTTGCGGGCCGAGGTGGGCAGGTTTTCCCAGAAGGTGGGATATTCCCGGAGCATCATTTCGTCGACGTATTCTTCGATTCTGGGGTCGACGGAATGGACAATGTGCGCGGCGAGTACCTTGGGGTCGATCTGGTGGAAGATTTCCTGGACGGTGCCAATTTTGGAGATTGTGGCGTCGACGCTGATGGCGGCCATTTTTCGGGCCTTGGAGGGGATAATGCCCTGCCAGCCGAGCAGGGGTGGTTTGCCGATAAATTCCAGGGGGTAGAAGGTCATCTTGATGGCAAGCCAGTTGGTGGTCCAGCCGATCAGGGCTGCGATCACTGGGATGCTCAGGTATTGCCAGAATTCTTGGGTCGTCAGCAGGCTTGTCATCCGGTACTCGCACTCTTTATTTGTTTTGCGGCTTGGGAGCATGTGGTCGGTCGGGCAGGGGGCTCTGAAACACGCTCCTTGCGGCACGTCCCTGTGACGCTTGGGCTCCGCCATCCATGGCTCCGCACAGTTTCAGAGCCCCCTGCCCGACCAACCACCCGAACATATGGTGGTGCTCGCTTGGGCCAAATTGTCAGACAGCGATAATGTTGGCCGGTCCGGTTGCTGTCAATGACTACAAAGCCGAAACGGGACGGCGGCACGGTCGTAGGGATTATGTGCCGATGTCGCCCCAGAGCCATTGGCACAGGGCCATCGCCGCCACCGGTGCGGTTTCGGTGCGGAGGACGCGGGGGCCGAGTGCTACGGGGAGGAATCCGGATTGTTCGGCCGCTGCGATTTCTTCGGGGCTCAGGCCACCTTCCGGGCCGATCATGAGGGCGACCGAGCCGGGTGTGGCCAGGGATTTCAGGCTTTGTTCAGTGCGGTGGTGCAGAGCCAGGCGCAGGTCGCAGGTCTGGCTGTGTTCGAACCACTGGTTCAGGTCCATAACCGGAAGGATTTCCGGGACGCGGGCGCGGCCACATTGTTCGGCGGCGCTGATGGCGACCTGTTGCCAGTGGCGCAGGCGTTTGTCTTCCCGGTCGCCTTTGAGTTTGACGTCGCAGCGTTCGGTGGTCAACGGCACGATCTGGCTGACGCCCATTTCCACGGCTTTCTGGACGGCGTAGTCCATACGATCGCCCTTGGACAGGGTCTGGCCAAGCACGATTTCCAGTGGAGACTCGGTGGTGGTGGCTGTCGCTCCGAAGATCTCCACGTGCACGTGCTTCTTGCTCGCATCCAGGATCGTGGCGTCGTAGTCCTGGCCATCGCCGTTGAACAGGGTCAGTTGCTGTCCGGGCTGCATCCTCAGAACCCGGCCTACGTGCTGGGCGGCGTTGTCGTCCAGTTCGCAGGTGCTGCCAACGGTCAGTTCCGAGTCTGTGTAGATTCTGGGGACGCGCATTCGGGTCAGTCCTTTACGGCGATTTCGATGCCTTCGGTCGCGACCTGGGCGAGGTGGCGGATCTGCTCCTCGGTGATCACGTAAGGCGGCATGAAATATACCACGTTACCCAGGGGGCGTAGCAGTGACTGCCGGGTCAGGGCGTGTTGGTAGACGCGGATGCCCCGGCGTTCCTGCCAGGGGAACGGGGTCTTGCTGGCCTTGTCTTTCACCATTTCCACAGCCAGGGTCATGCCGTGCTGGCGGATGTCGCCAACGTTTGGATGGTCTGCCAGGTGGGCAACGGCTTCGCCCATGCAGCGGGACAGGTGGCGGTTGTTTTCGATGACATTGTCGTCCCGGAAAATGTCGAGGGTGGCCAGGGCCACCGCGCAGCCAATGGGGTTGCCGGTGTAGCTGTGGCTGTGGAGGAACGCCCGAAGCGTTTCGTAGTCGTCGTAGAAGGCGTTGTAGACGTCATCGGTGGTCAGTACCACGGACAGGGGCAGGTAGCCGGCGGTCAGGCCTTTGGAGAGGCACATGAAATCCGGGGTGATGCCGGATTGTTCGCAGGCAAACAGGGTGCCTGTGCGGCCGAAGCCAACGGCAATTTCGTCGGCAATCAGGTGCACATTGTATCGGTCACAGGCCTCACGCAGTTTGGTGTGGTAAACCGGGTGGTGCATGCGCATGCCGCCGGCACACTGGATCAGGGGTTCCACCACCACCGCGCAGATTTCCTCGTGTTTCTCTGCTAGGAGTTTTTCCATGGCTTCGAACTGGCGCAGGGCGTATTCCTCGTCGGTCTCGCCGGCCTCTTTGTTGAAGGCATCCGGGGAGGGGGCTGTGAGCACTTCCATCAGCAGCGGCTGGTAGGTGTCCTTGTAGAGGGCGACGTCGCCGAGGGCCAGGGCGCCGAGGGTTTCCCCGTGGTAGCTGTTGCTGAGGTTGACGAAGTTCTTCTTGCCCGGCTTTCCGTGGTTTTTCCAGTAGTGGTAGCTCATCTTCAGGGCCGCCTCGATGGCCGATGAGCCGTTGTCTGCATAGAAGCACTTGTTCAGGCCTTCGGGGGTGACCTCGATCAGGCGCTCCGAGAGGTTGACCACCGGTTCGTGGCTGAAGCCGGCCAGGATAACGTGCTCGAGCTTGCCAATCTGTTCCTGGATGGCGGCGTTGATGCGGGGGTTGGCGTGACCGAACAGGTTGACCCACCAGGAGCTGACCGCATCGATATAGCGGTTGCCCTCGAAGTCTTCCAGCCAGACACCTTCACCCCGTTTTACGGGTATCAGGGGCAGGGATTCGTGATCTTTCATTTGTGTGCAGGGGTGCCACACGGATTTGAGATCGCGGGCGACGAGATCGGCGTTGCGCATGGTGAGTCTCCGGTCACGTTGTCTGGTTTTGAATAGGCGCTGTTAACCTGTGCGGATATTACAGTTAACAGCGGAGTCTGGCTAGCGCGCCCCGATTGGCTGACCAACCGGCCAATGCCGGTGGTGGTCTTTGTCCGCAGAATTTGCTGGACACGATACGGAGACCACCCATGCAAATTGAACTGGAACACCCCTACGAAGCAAGTCTGGAGCAGGTGCTGGGCACCTTCTTCCACAAGGACCATATCCTGGAGAAAAATGCCCGGCTCGGTTCCCGCAACGTATGTGTGCCCGAGTTGGTCAAGGATGATGTATCGGCCAAACTGGTCATTGAGCGGGAAGTGACAACCTCACTTGAGGTGCCCGGAATTCTGGCCAGCTTCCATCGGGAATGGAATCGCGTTCGCCAGGAAGAGCATTGGTTTCGCAAGAGTGATCAGGAATGGCATTGCGAGTTCCGGGTCCACATCGAGAATGTGCCGGCGAAAATCAAGGGCATGATGCGTCTGCAGGGCTCCGATGAACAATGCACCAACCACGTACTGTTGACTGTTCGTTGCGATGTGCCACTTCTGGGGAAGAAGGTGGCGAAATTCCTGGCGGACGATTGCCACGCCAAAATCGAGAGTGAGTATCAGGCGACCCGCCAGTTGTTGTAGTGGGCCTCTGAAACGGAAAAGCCCCCGGAGCGGGGGCTTTTGGAGGGGCCGGTTAGTGGGCGAGAACCCGTGAAAGGAACGCCTGGGTACGTTCATTCTGCGGGTTGTCGAACACATCGTCCGGCTTGCCCTGTTCCACGATCTGGCCTTCATGGATGTAGATAACCCGGTCGGCCACTTCACGGGCGAAGCCCATTTCGTGGGTCACGACCATCATGGTCATCCCTTCCTTGGCCAGTTCGCGCATGACGTCCAGCACTTCGCCGATCATCTCCGGGTCCAGTGCCGAGGTTGGCTCATCGAACAGCATCAGGCGCGGTTCCATGGCCAGGGCGCGGGCGATGGCCACCCGCTGCTGCTGACCACCGGAGAGGTGGCTCGGGTACTTGTCGGCCTGGTCGCCGATACCGACACGGTTCAGCAGCCGCTCGGCGGTGCCGTTGGCCACCACCTGTGAGGCGTTCTTCACCTTCATGGGCGCCAGCATGACGTTCTTCTTCACCGTCAGGTGTGGGAACAGGTTGAACTGCTGGAACACCATGCCCACTTCCTTGCGGATCTCGGCCAGGGCTTTCTGGTTGCCGCCTTTGGGGGCGAGGGCCTGGCCGTCCACCACCAGCTTGCCGGATTCGAATTCTTCCAGGCCGTTCACGCAGCGGATCAGGGTGGATTTACCGGAGCCACTGGCGCCGATGATCACCACCACTTCACCCTGCTCGACCGTCAGGTCGATATTCTTGAGGACATGAAGCTTGCCGAAGTACTTGTTCATGCCCTTCATTTCAACAATATGAGTCATGGGTACCTTTCCTTCAGACAGATGCCAGTCCGCGCCGCTCTACCAGGCGGAGGATCAATGACAGGGACAGAGTGATCGCCAGGTAAAGGATGGCCACCACGAAATAAACCTCGAACGCGGTAAAGGTGTTGGCGATGTAGATCTGACCCTGACGGACCAGCTCACCGACACCGATAACGGAGAACAGGGAGGTGTCCTTGATACTGACGATTGCCTGATTGCCCAGGGGTGGAATCATGCGACGGAAGGCCTGGGGCCAGATGATGGACCAGAAGGTCTGGGTACGGGACAGACCCAGGGAAAGGCCGGCTTCGGTCTGGCCCTTGGCGATGGACTGTACGCCGCCACGAACCACTTCCGAGATGTAGGCGCCGGAGTTCAGGGCGATGGCCGCGATACCGGCAGTCAGCGGATCAATCGGTCCGCCAATCAGGTCGGGCAGGCCGTAGAAGATGAACAGCACCTGCACCAGGATGGGGGTGCCGCGGAAAATCTCGATATAAGCGGTCGCCGGCCAGCGCAGGAACCACTTCTTGTTGATGCTCAGCAGGCCGAAAATGATACCCAGCACGAAACCGATAAGCAGGCCGCCAAACGAGATCAACAGGGTGTAGGGGATCCCTTTGAGCAGAAAGGGAATAGAGTCGATGGCTGCTTGCCAATCGAACTGAAACTGGAATTCCACGGTTAGTGTCTCCGCAGGAAGTTGGAGTCAGGAACAGCCGGGGCACAGGGGCCCCGGCGCGGGGAATCGGATCGGATGATCCTTCAGCCCTTACATGCCCTCAGGCATCGGGCCGAACCACTTCTCATAGATGCTCTTGTAGGTACCGTCTTCCTTCATGGAAGCCAGTGCAGCGTTGACTTCGTCAACCCACTCACTGCCCTCGACCAGGGCAATACCGTACTGCTGGCCTTCATACAGCGGGCCGACGGTAGTGACTTTGCCTTCACCCTTGGTACGGGCGAAGTAGCCAACGTTGGGCGCGTCATAGAAGACGGCGTCGATGGCGCGGGACATCAGGGCCATGTACATGTCGGAGCTGCCCGGATAGGGAGTAACCCCGTCATCGGCTTCCAGGTTGGCCATCAGGTAATCGTAGGAGGTACTGCCGATCTTGGTGCCGATTTTCAGGCCTTCCAGGTCGTCAAAGGTTTTGACCTCATCATTGCCTTCGCGAACCATAATGCGCAAACCCGAATCGTAGTACGGGTCCGAGAAGTCGACGATCTGTTCACGTTCTTCGGTGATGGTGATACCGGCAATGGCAATATCCACGTTGCCGGTCTGCAGGGCCGGGATGATGCCGTTGAAGTCCATGGTGTTCAGGTCGATCTCAAAGCCGGCGCGGTCGGCCACTTCACGGATGATTTCCATGTCGAAACCGATCATCTCGCCGGTTTCCTGGTCCATCATCTCGAACGGAACAAAGCTCGGGTCGGTGACCACTTTGAGAGTTTCCGCGCTAGCTGTTCCCGCCGCCACAGTCAGTGCCAGGCTGGCGCCAAGAGTCTTCAGCCATTTCGTGCTCATGCTTTCTCCTTGTGCTTTTTTTCAGGCCCCGTTTGCCCGGTAAGGCAAGCCGGAACAACCACTGCTGGTGACCGTGGCTTCCGGGGAGCGTTTATGGGATTGCAACACATACACTTTAGACTATTACCCACCGGGCTGCCTAAAATCAAATGCTTGGGGGGTGAAGGTGGGGTCAGAAGAAGGCGTTCTTCAGACCCCGGGGAGAAAAAAAGGGGTCAGATGAAAGATTTCATCTGACCCCATGTTCATGCCCCATTTTATCCGGGCATTCAGAATGCAATTTTCTCCCGATCGCTGATACCCAGATTCTTCCAGATACTCAGGCTCGGCTCTGCCTGGTTCAGGGTATAGAAGTGCAGCCCCGGTGCACCCGCCTTCAGAAGGCGTTCACACATTTCGGTTACCACTTCTTCGCCGAACTTGCGGATGCTGTCGCTGTCGTCACCGTAGGCTTCCAGCTGCTTGCGGATCCAGCGGGGGATTTCCGCGCCGCACATGTCCGAGAACCGCACCAGGCTGGAGAAGTTGACGATGGGCATGATGCCCGGCACCACCGGAATGGTGACGCCCATCTTCTCCAGGCGCTCGATGAAGTAGAAGTAGCTGTCCGCATTGAAGAAATACTGGGTGATGGCGCTGTTGGCACCAGCCTGTACCTTGCGGGCAAAGTTCTTCAGGTCTTCCTCTGCGTTGCGGGCCTGGGGGTGGAATTCCGGATAGGCGGCCACCTCCAGGTTGAAGTGATCACCGCTGTGCTCCCGGATGAATTCCACCAGTTCATTGGCGTAGCGCAGCTCACCGGAGGCCCCCATACCCGAGGGCAGGTCGCCCCGCAGGGCAACGATCCGGCTAATGCCGTTTTCCTTGTACAGGTCCAGCAACTCGCCGATTTCCTCGCGGGTGCCACCCACGCAGGACAGGTGCGGCGCCGTGGAAATGCCCTGCTTGTGCAGGCTGAGCACGGTTTCAATGGTGCGGTCCCGGGTGGAACCGCCCGCCCCGAAGGTGACCGAGAAGAAGTCCGGTTCCACCTCAGCCAATTTGTTGCGCACCGTTTGCAGCTTCTCCTTGCCCTGATCGGTCTTGGGCGGGAAAAACTCGAAGCTGAACCGGCGCTTGAATTGCTTCTGGGATTCCATGATCTGTTCCGCTTAGTACCTGTAGCTTTCCGGCTTATACGGTCCTTCGACCGGTACACCGATGTATTTCGCCTGATCCGGGGTCATCTTGGTGATCACGCCACCAAAACCTTCCACCATGGCGCGGGCGACTTCTTCGTCCAGTTGCTTCGGCAGCACCTGAACGTAGACGCCTTTGGTCTTGGAGTCTTCCGGCAGGTCACCGAACTTGCGCTCGAACAGGTACATCTGGGCCAGCACCTGGTTGGCGAACGAACCGTCCATGATCCGGGACGGGTGACCGGTGGCGTTGCCCAGGTTCACCAGGCGGCCTTCGGACAGCAGAATCAGGTGGTCGTTGGTGGCCTTGTCGCGGTAGATCACGTGAACCTGCGGTTTGACCTCGTCCCACTCCCAGTTCTTGCGCATGTAGGCGGTATCGATCTCGTTGTCGAAGTGGCCGATGTTACATACCACGGCGCCACTCTTCAGAGCCTTGAGCATGTTGGCGTCACACACGTTGACGTTACCGGTGGTGGTCACCAGCAGGTCGGTGTTGCCCAGCAGATCCTTGTTGATACCCTGCTCGGTGCCGGTGTTCACGCCGTCGATGTACGGGGAAACGACTTCAAAGCCGTCCATGCAGGCCTGCATGGCACAGATCGGATCCGCTTCGGTCACTTTCACGATCATGCCTTCCTGGCGCAGGGACAGGGCAGAACCCTTGCCCACGTCACCGTAACCGATCACCAGGGCTTTCTTGCCGGACAGCAGGTGGTCGGTGGCACGCTTGATGGCGTCGTTCAGGCTGTGGCGGCAGCCGTACTTGTTGTCATTCTTGGACTTGGTCACGGAATCGTTCACGTTGATCGCCGGCACCTTCAGGGTGCCTTCCCGCAGCATTTCCTGCAGGCGGTGAACGCCGGTGGTGGTTTCCTCGGTGATGCCGTGGCTCTTTTCGAGGATTTCCGGGTATTTGTCGTGGAGCAGGGCGGTGAGGTCGCCGCCATCGTCCAGGATCATGTTCGGCTCCCAGCCGTCGACATCCGCGCCCACGGTGCGCTCGAGGCACCACTCGTACTCTTCCTCGGTCTCGCCTTTCCAGGCAAACACGGGGATGCCCTGGGCGGCGATGGCGGCGGCGGCCTGGTCCTGGGTGGAGAAGATGTTGCAGGAGGACCAGCGTACGTTGGCACCCAGCTCGACCAGGGTTTCAATCAGCACCGCGGTCTGGATGGTCATGTGGATGCAGCCCATGATGTTGGCGCCTTTGAGCGGCTGCTCTGCCTTGTATTTGTTACGCAGAGCCATCAGGGCGGGCATTTCGCCTTCGGCGATCTTGATTTCCTTGCGGCCCCAGTCGGCCAGGGAGATGTCGCGGACTTTGTAGTCGTCGAAGTTCTTCAGTTTTTCTGCCGGAGTGCTCATGGTGTTCTCCTGTCAGTTCTTTTTGGCCCTGGGAGTTTGATGTTCCCCTGGCCTCTAGTTTGGGAGTTGCCGGAGGTGGGGCACTGCTTCCGTGGAACCGCTACGAGCACGTCCATGTGCGCTTGTTTCAGGCCATCCTTGGCCTTCAACATTCCACGGAAGCAGCGCCCCACCTCCTCTCTCAACCTTTGGGCGTTTGCGGTCATGAATACGCCCATCATATGGCTTTGGCCTGAATCGAATCTTAATGATTCGACCCGCTTGAGCTGTTTTGTCGATAAGCCATCACCGACTGTCCAAGCGGTGGTGAGGTAAGGCCTTTGCGGACTGTTGAGGGCCATGGACGGCCCGAAACAAGCGCACATGGATGTGCTCGTAGCGTGTCCGCAAAGGCCTTACCTCAGCGCCGCCACCCCCAGAGGTGACGGGCTACTCAAATAAAACTCAGAGGCCAGACCCGGCACTCTCAACCCCGGAAGCATCCCGAAGCGCCTCGGCGCGGTCGGTCTTCTCCCATGGGAACGCGGTGAAGGTGTCGTTGCCGACAGTCTTCTCGAACGGGTCACGCCCAAAGTGACCGTAGGCTGCGGTTTCCCGGTACATCGGGTGCAGCAGGTCCAGCATGCGGGTGATGGCATACGGACGCAGGTCGAAGTTCTGGCGGACCAGTTCGACGATACGGTCGTCGCTGATCTTGCCGGTGCCGAAGGTGTTCAGGGAGATCGAGGTCGGCTCCGCTACGCCGATGGCGTAGGAGACCTGGATCTCGCACTTGTCGGCCAGGCCGGCGGCGACGATGTTCTTGGCCACGTAACGACCTGCGTAGGCTGCAGAACGGTCCACCTTGGACGGATCCTTGCCGGAGAACGCGCCGCCGCCGTGGCGGGCCATGCCGCCGTAGGTGTCGACGATGATCTTCCGGCCGGTCAGGCCGCAGTCACCCACCGGGCCGCCGATGACGAATTTGCCGGTCGGGTTGAGGTGGAACTGGGTGTCCTTGTGCAGCAGCTCTGCCGGCAGTGCGTGCTTGACGATCAGCTCCATCACCGCTTCTTTCAGGTCTTCCTGGCTGACGTCCGGGTCGTGCTGGGTGGACAGGACCACGGCATCGATGCCGGTAACCTTGCCGTTTTCGTAGCGGCAGGTGACCTGGCTCTTGGCGTCCGGGCGCAGCCAGGGCAGCAGGCCGCTCTTGCGGGCTTCGGCCTGGCGCTGGACCAGTCGGTGGGAGTAGGTGATCGGCGCGGGCATGAGGACGTCGGTCTCGTTGCTGGCGAAGCCGAACATCAGGCCCTGGTCACCGGCGCCCTGGTCTTCCGGCTTCTGGCGGTCAACGCCCTGGGCGATGTCCACGGACTGCTTGCCGATGATGTTGATCACGCCGCAGGTGCTACCGTCGTAGCCCACGTCAGAGGAGGTGTAACCGATGTCGTTGATCACGCCGCGAACCAGGTCTTCCAGGTCAACCCAGGCGCTGGTGGTGATCTCGCCGCCGATGATGGCAACGCCGGTTTTGACCATGGTTTCACAGGCCACGCGGGCGTGCTTGTCTTCGGTCAGGATGGCATCCAGGACCGCGTCGGAGATCTGGTCCGCCAGTTTGTCCGGGTGGCCTTCGGAGACCGATTCGGAGGTAAAGATGTTGTAGTCAGACATAGGTGTTTGCTCCTCTGTGAGCGCTTCAAATTCGTGCCGGGGGTCAAACCTGACCGGTGCCGGCTGCCTGGTTGTTGATGGTTGTCAGGGCATACGTAAAATTACCTACGCCCATATCAAAACTTTTTGATATTCCTGTTTCGGCCAATCCCTCAGGCCGGTCTGGAGGTTTTCCAGAATTCCCGTACCTGTACCTGGAAGCCGTTGCGCAGGCCAATAAACAGCTGTTCGCCGGCTACCAGGTCAGCATCTGCTGCCCAGCTGGTCAGTTCCTCGGGCTCGAAACCGAGCCAGAGGTCACCGCAGTTTTCCTTGGCCCAGTCCTGGTCGTGGCTGCACAGATCGCTGATCACGAAGCAGCCGCCGTTGTTCATCAGTGCCGCGGCGTCGAGGAAGATGTCCGCCGGGCTGGGCACGTGGTGCAGCACCATGTTGGCCACCACCAGATCGAAGGAGTCGCCCCGGGCCAGCAGGGTGTCGGTCACGCCCTCGATCAGGTCCACGTTGTTCAGTTTTTCGTCGGTGCAGGTGCGCGTGGCCTTGGCCAGCATGTCCCGGCTGTTGTCCAGGGCCACCACGTGCCCGAACAGACCGGACAGCACCGGCAGAAACGCGCCTTCGCCCGGACCGATTTCCAGTGCTGTCTGCCAGTCCTGCTTGCCGGCCCTTTTTCGGATCAGTTCCGCCGTGGGCTCGGCATACAGATCAAAGGCGGCAATCAATTCCTGCTGCTCCCGGAACTGCTCCGCGTGCCGGGAGAAGAAGGCCTGGGACTGGTCCGCCCGTTGATCGCGAATCGCCTCGATCTTCTTCTGCAGCGGCTCGGCCAGGGGCACGCGGTCCACCGTTTCGAAAATCTGCCGGATGGTCTGGTCGCTGAGCTTGTCGCTGTCCAGGTGCAGGGGGCGGCGATAGAAAATGGCATTGCCTTCCCGCTGCGGCTCCAGCAACCCGGCCTTATGCATCACTTTCAGGTGATGGCTCATGCCGGACTGGCGCATATCGAACATCTGGCTCAGCTCCAGCACACCAAAGGTGTCCCGGCGCAGCACACGCAGGATCTCCAGGCGCAGCGGATCGCCGCTCGCCTTGAAGATCGGGGCCAGGGCGTCCACCGAGGCCAGTTGATTTGCATGTGCATTCAATGAGGTCATGGTTGCGAAGTGTAGGGCGGTTCGGCTGGTCAATCAATAGGCATATCAAAAAATTTTGATATAGGTTTATCACGCTTTGAAATCAGCTGTTTCGGGAATCCGCAGGCAAACAATCGTGAAAAGGAAGCAGGCTGATTTGCCCCGGCACACACTAATCGGCGAAAATACGCGCCTTATTTTTGATCACCCTTTTAATCACCACGAATTCTTTTCCTGCAAAACACTGGAGAAACGTCAATGCCGTCTCGTAAAGATCTCGCCAACGCCATTCGCGCGCTGAGCATGGATGCGGTTCAGAAAGCCAAGTCCGGCCACCCCGGTGCGCCCATGGGTATGGCGGATATCGCCGAGGTGCTGTGGAATGATTACCTCAGCCACAACCCGGCCAACCCGCATTGGGCCAACCGTGACCGCTTCGTGCTGTCCAACGGTCACGGCTCCATGCTGCAGTACTCGTTGCTGCACCTGAGCGGGTATGACGTTTCCATTGATGACCTCAAGAACTTCCGTCAGTTGCACTCCAAGACCCCGGGCCACCCGGAATACGGCTACACGCCGGGCATCGAGACCACCACCGGCCCGCTGGGGCAGGGCATCGCCAATGCCGTCGGTTTTGCCATTGCCGAGAAGTCCCTGGCCGCGCAGTTCAACCGCCCCGGTCATGACATCGTTGATCATTACACCTATGCGTTCCTGGGTGACGGCTGCCTGATGGAAGGCATCTCCCACGAAGTCTGCTCCCTGGCCGGTACCCTGGGCCTCGGCAAGCTGATCTTCTTCTATGACGACAACGGCATCTCCATTGACGGTGACGTGGAAGGCTGGTTCACCGATAACACCCCGCAGCGGTTCGAATCCTACGGCTGGCAGGTGATTCCGAACGTTGACGGCCACGACGCCGAGGCCATCCGGGCCGCCATCGAAGCCGGTCGCGCCAACACCGAGCAGCCCACGCTGATCTGCTGCAAGACCATCATCGGTTTCGGTTCGCCCAACAAACAGGGCAAGGAAAGCTGTCACGGTGCGCCGCTGGGTGACGACGAAATCGCCCTGACCCGTGAGCAGCTGGGTTGGGAATACGGCCCGTTCGAAGTGCCGGAAGAAATCTACGCGGCCTGGAATGCCAAAGAGAAGGGTGCAGGAGCCCAGAAAGCGTGGGAAGAGAAGTTTGCAGCCTACGAAAAGGCCGAGCCCGAGTTGGCGGCTGAGTTCACCCGTCGCATGGCCGGTGATCTGCCCGCGGACTTCGCCGAAAAGGCCCAGGCGTATATCCAGGAGTGCCAGGATAAAGACGAGACTATCGCCTCTCGCAAGGCCTCCCAGAACACCCTGAACGCCTACGGCCCACTGCTGCCGGAATTGATGGGCGGCTCTGCCGACCTGGCCGGTTCCAACCTGACCATCTGGAGCGGCAGCAAGGGGCTGACTAAAGAAGACGCTTCCGGCAACTACATTTATTACGGTGTCCGTGAGTTCGGTATGGCGGCGATCATGAACGGCATCGCCCTGCACGGTGGTTTCGTGCCCTACGGCGCCACCTTCCTGATCTTCATGGAATACTGCCGCAACGCGGTACGCATGGCCGCCCTGATGAAGCAGCGCTCCATCTTCGTGTTTACCCACGACTCCATCGGCCTGGGTGAAGACGGCCCGACGCACCAGCCGGTTGAACAGCTGGCCAGCCTGCGCACCACACCGAACATGAGCACCTGGCGCCCGGCCGATACCGTGGAATCCGCGGTGGCCTGGAAAGCCGCGCTGGAGCGCAACGACGGTCCGACCGCCATGGTCTTCTCCCGACAGGGCCTGCCGCACCAGGACCGCAACGCCGAACAGCTGGCCAACGTTGCCCGCGGTGGTTACATCCTGTCTGACAGCGAAGGCACCCCGGAACTGATCCTGATCGCCACCGGTGGTGAAGTGGGCCTGGCCCAGGACGCCGCCACCAAACTGCGTGAGCAGGGCAAGGCTGTACGGGTTGTTTCCATGCCCTCCACCGACGTATTCGATGCCCAGAGCGCCGAGTACAAACAGCAGGTGCTGCCGCTGGAAGTGACCAATCGCATCGCCATCGAAGCCGCTATTGCCGATTACTGGTACAAGTACGTTGGCCTCGACGGCCGCGTGGTGGGCATGACCACTTTCGGTGAGTCCGCTCCGGCTGGCGAGCTGTTCAAGGAGTTCGGCTTCACCGTCGACAACATCCTGGAAGTGGCTGACGAACTGCTGGACGCCTGATGAGCAACTCAAAGCCTTTTCGTATTGCCATCAACGGGTACGGCCGGATCGGCCAGTGCGTGTTGCGGGCGCTCTATGAAAACGGCTACCGCGACCACCTGCAGGTGGTCGCGATCAACGAGTTGTCCGATATCGACACCATCGCCCATCTGACCCGCTACGACTCCACCCACGGCCGTTTCCGGGGTGACATTACGGTCGAGGGCGATGATCTGGTTGTAAACGGCGACCGCATCCGCGTATTGCAGCATCCGGATCCGGCCGATCTGCCCTGGCGGTTGCTGGATGTGGATCTGGTACTGGAATGCTCAGGCTCCTTTTCCGACCGGGCGACGGCGCAGAAGCATATCGATGCCGGCGCCCAACGGCTCCTGTTCTCCCAGCCCGCAGAGTCGGATGTCGATCGCACCGTGGTGTTCGGAGTCAACGACGCAGAGCTGACCGGCGAGGACGAGATTGTGGCCGCAGCCTCCTGCACCACCAATTGCCTGGTGCCGGTGATCAAGGTGCTGGATGACGCGCTTGGTGTGAAGCAGGGCAGCACCACCACCATCCATGCGGCCATGAATGACCAGCCGGTGATCGATGCCTACCACCATCAGGACCTCCGCCGCACCCGCAGCGCCCTGCACAACATCGTGCCGGTGGACACCGGCCTGGCCCGCGGCATCGAACGCCTTTTGCCCCACATGGAAGGCCGATTCAGCTCCGTGGCCATGCGCGTGCCTACCCTGAACGTCTCGGCCATCGATATGGTGGTCAATGTTGGCGAAGTTACATCTGTCGAGGCCGTTAACAAGCTGTTAGAGAGCGCCGCAAAAGGGCCTTTAAAAGGTATCCTCGGCTATACCGATGAATTGCTGGCCAGCTCCGACTTCAACCACGACGCCCACTCCGGCATCGTCGACGGCGGCCAGACGAGGGTGACCGGCGGCACCATGGTGAAAGTGCTGTGCTGGTTCGATAACGAGTGGGGGTTTGCCAACCGGATGCTGGATGTCAGCCGCTGTTGGCTGGAAAAGACTGAAAAAGGGGGCAGATGAAAGCTTTCATCGGACCCCGGGTTTACTGTCTCAGGGGTCTGATGAACGCCTTCATCTGACCCCAGCTCGACTTGACTGAAAAACTCTGAATTTAAGGACGAACAAATGGCCATCAAGAAAATGACCGACCTGGACCTCGCCGGCAAGCGGGTCCTGATCCGCGAAGACCTCAACGTGCCGGTCAAAGACGGCAAGGTAACCAGTGACGCCCGCATCCGCGCCTCCCTGCCCACTATCAAGGCAGCGAAAGACGCCGGTGCCAAAGTCATGCTGATGTCCCACCTGGGCCGTCCGGAAGAAGGCGTCTACGACGAAGCCTCCTCCATGAAGCCCGTCGCCGACCACCTGACCAAAGTCCTCGGCCAGGAAGTCCGCCTGATCAAGGACTACCTCGACGGCGTCGAAGTAGCCGACGGCGAAGTCGTCCTGTTCGAAAACGTCCGCTTCAACAAGGGCGAAAAGAAAGACGACGAAGAACTGTCCAGGAAATACGCTGCCCTGTGCGACGTCTACGTCATGGATGCCTTCGGCACGGCCCACCGAGCCCAGGCCTCCACCCACGGCGTCGCCCGCTTCGCCCCCGAAGCCTGCGCCGGCCCGCTACTGGCTGCCGAACTCGAAGCCCTCGGCAAAGCCCTGGACAACCCGGCCAAACCGGTCGTCGCCATCGTCGGTGGCTCCAAGGTCTCCACCAAACTCGACGTCCTCAACGCCCTGGAAAAAGTCTGCGACCAGATCATCGTCGGCGGCGGCATCGCCAACACCTTCCTGGCAGCCGCGGGCCACCCGGTCGGCAAATCCCTGTGCGAACACGATCTGATCGACACCGCCAAAGAAATTGCCAGCCGCGTCGAAATCCCGCTGCCGGTAGACGTAGTGGTCGCCAGCGAATTCGCCGAAACCGCCACCGCCACCACCAAGAACATCTCCGATGTTGCTGAAGGTGACATGATCCTCGACGTCGGCCCCGAAACCGCCGGCAAATTCGCCGAGCTGCTCAAGAACGCCAAAACCATCCTCTGGAACGGCCCGGTCGGCGTCTTTGAATTCGACCAGTTCGGCAACGGCACCAAAGCCCTGGCCGAAGCCATCGCCCAAAGCGACGCCTTCTCCCTCGCCGGCGGTGGCGACACCGTCGCCGCCGTTGACAAGTACGGCGTTGCTGACAAAATCTCCTACATCTCCACCGGCGGCGGCGCGTTCCTTGAATTCGTCGAAGGCAAGACACTGCCGGCAGTAGCAGTACTGGAAGAACGCGGCGCGTAAGTCGAGAACACAGATTCTGAGCGAGGCCAGCTACAAGGCCAGAATCGCAAGGATGGAGGGGGAACAGCTTCGCGGAATCTCGAAGGCCAGGGATGGCCTGAGAGAAGCGCACAGGGGTAAGGCAAGCGTTTATGAAGCGGAGCTTCATGCGCAGCCGAACGACAGCAATCGATGATTGCTGGCCGGACCCCGAAGGGGTGCTTGTAGCGGTTCCGCGAAGCTGTTCCCCCTCCATCCGCAGCAGACTCCAAAGCAAGAAACGAACAGAATTCAACTACCCAAAATCCAACGAAGGAGACGACCCATGGCCCTGATTTCGATGCGGCAAATGCTGGACCACGCCGCCGAGCATGGTTACGGTGTGCCAGCCTTTAACGTAAACAACCTCGAACAAATGCGCGCCATCATGGAAGCCGCCGACAAGACCGACTCCCCGGTCATCGTCCAGGCCTCCGCCGGTGCCCGCAAATACGCCGGCGCCCCGTTCCTGCGCCACCTGATCCTGGCCGCGATCGAGGAATTCCCGCACATCCCGGTCGTCATGCACCAGGACCACGGCACCAGCCCCGCCGTGTGCCAGCGCTCCATCCAGCTGGGTTTCAGCTCCGTCATGATGGACGGCTCCCTGGGTGAAGACGGCAAAACCCCGACCGACTACGAGTACAACGTCGACGTCACCCGCCGCACCGTCGAAATGGCCCACGCCTGTGGCGTCTCCGTAGAAGGCGAGCTCGGTTGCCTGGGCTCCCTGGAAACCGGCCAGGCCGGCGAAGAAGACGGCATCGGCGCGGAAGGCACCCTGGACCACAGCCAGATGCTGACCGATCCGGAAGAAGCCGCGGACTTCGTCAAGAAAACCCAGGTGGACGCCCTGGCCATCGCCATCGGCACCAGCCACGGCGCCTACAAGTTCACCCGTCCGCCCACCGGCGACATCCTGGCCATCGACCGCATCAAGGAAATCCACGCCCGGATTCCCGACACCCACCTGGTCATGCACGGCTCCAGCTCCGTACCCCAGGAATGGCTGAAGATCATCAACGAATACGGCGGTGAAATCCCGGAAACCTACGGTGTCCCGGTTGAAGAAATCGTCGAAGGTATCAAGCACGGCGTGCGCAAGGTCAACATCGACACCGACCTGCGCCTGGCCTCTACCGGCGCGGTCCGTCGCTTCCTGGCCGAAAACCCGGCCGAGTTCGACCCGCGCAAATTCCTCAAGGAAACCATGAAGGCCATGACCGAAGTGTGCATCGCACGCTACGAAGCCTTCGGTTGTGCCGGCAACGCCAGCAAGATCAAGCCGATCAACCTCGAGCGCATGTTCGAGCGCTATGCGGCCGGCGAGCTGGATCCCAAGATCAAATAAGGTCTGGAGTAGGTTGTCCCTGTAGCCTGTGGGTTGCGGGGGCAGATTGGGGCGGAGGCCCTGTTCAAAACACGCCCGCAAGTACGTCCCTGTAGGGCTTGGCTGTGGCCATCCTTGGCCACAGACAGTTTTGAACAGGGCCTCCGCCCCAATCACGTCTGGCCTCTCGATATATCCGGAATGCCTGAATGAGCCGGGGTGGACAGAGCGTTCAGAAATCTGGAGCGCCATGGATGGCGCGACGAAGCCCTACAGGGACGTATTCACGGGCGTTTTCTGAACGCTCTGTCCACCCCGGCTCTGCCACCCGACTCGCAGGCTACGGATGAAAACTCCAAACCCTGACCCACCTCAAGTAAGTTCCAGCCGGCCCTTGTAATTTTCCGAACCTCATCAAATATAGTGGTTAGCAAACGAGCAAAAAGCTCAGAACGATTAACCAGTGGTGAGGACCGTAATGGAATTCAAAGACTATTACGCCGTACTTGGTGTGAGCGAGTCTGCCACCCCCGAGGAAATCAAGAAGGCCTACCGCAAGCTGGCGCGGAAATACCACCCGGACGTCAGCAAGGAAGAAAAGGCCGATGAAAAGTTCAAGGACGTTGGCGAGGCCTATGAAGTCCTGAAAGATCCGGAAAAGCGCGCGGAGTACGACCAGTTGCGCAAGTACGGTGCCCGTAGTGACGGCTCGTTCGAACCACCACCCGGCTGGCAGAGTGCTTCCGGTTTTGGTGGCGGTGGCTTCACCGACGCCGACGCCAGCCAGTTCAGTGACTTCTTCGAGGAAATCTTCGGTGGCGGTCGCCGCGGCGGTTTTTCCGGTGGCTTTGGTGGGGGCGGCTTCCGTCAGAACATGCGCATGCGTGGTGAGGACGTTCATGCCCGCCTCGCGTTGTTCCTGGAGGAAGCGTTCCACGGCTGCGAGAAGCAGGTGTCATTTACTGTGCATGAGGCTGACGAGCAGGGGCGCGTAATTGCCCGGCAAAAGACTCTGAAAGTGAAGATCCCCGCCGGCATGCGCGAAGGCCAGCATATTCGCCTGAAGGGGCAGGGGTCGCCCGGGATTGGTGGCGGCGAGCCGGGTGACCTGTTTATCGAGATCGAGTTCGCGCCGCATCCGCACTTCACTGTGGAAGGGCACGACGTGCTGATCACGGTGCCGGTGGCACCCTGGGAGGCGGCATTGGGTGCGACCGTCACGGTTCCCACCGTCGGCTCCAAGGTGAATGTGAAAGTGCCCAAGGGCTCCACCAGCGGCCGCAAGCTCCGGCTCAAGGGCAAGGGCTTCCCTGGCAAACATCCGGGTGATCAGATCGTGATCCTGCAGGTTGCCATGCCCGAGCAGCACACGCCGGAAGCCGAAAAGCTATACGAGCAGCTGGCTGAGGCCGAAAAGAACTTCAATCCACGCAGCAAGCTCCATGTCTGAGCGGGGGTAGGAAATGACCAGGCAAGACCAGATTCTGACCGTGGAAGTGGTGCACTCCGAGGGCGACACCTTCACCCTGCGAGAAATTTGCGAGCGGGGCGAGTGCCACGCCGAGTTCGTTATCAAACTGGTGAACTACGGCGTCATTGCGCCCGTAGAGGATATCCCCGAGGCCGGGCAGTGGCAGTTTGACGTCGCCGCCCTCAGCCGCCTGCGCAAGGCCATGCGGCTACAGCGGGATCTCAAGATCAATCTGCCGGGCCTGGCTATGTCGCTGGACCTGCTGGACGAAGTGCAGGAAATGCGCCGGGAGGTGGACCGGCTGAACCGGCAGGTGCGGCATTTGCTGGGGGAGTGAGACCTCTTGAAGACGGGGTCAGATGAAAGCGTTCATCAGACCCCAGGTTCACCGTCCCCCCGGGGTCTGAAGAAAACCTTCTTCTGACCCCACCTTAGCGTCAAACTCCACAGCCAAAACCAGTCACGGGGTCAGAAGAACGCCTTCTTCTGACCCCATCTTCACGCCAACCTCCCGTCTTTACTTCCCCTCTTTCTCCAAAGCCTGCAACTCCCCATAAATCTTCTCCGCCTCCTCCATCAACGTTCCATGCGTGCGCAAATCCCCATTCCGCTGCGCATGGAGCGCCTTGGCGAGTTTGTCCTCGTAGGCTTTCTTCAGTTTCTTCTTCGGATCACCTTTCAGAAATCCCAGCATGGTTGCTCCCGATTAGTTGGATTAAACAGGGGTACGCCCGCTGCGCGGATTAGTTCACAGCCTCGGTGGTGAAAAAGGGGTCAGAAGAAGGCTTTCTTCAGACCCCGATCTTCGCGCCCACCTCCGGGGTCAGATGAAAGCCTTCATCTGACCCCTCCTTAACCTCAAACTCCAAACCCAAACTCCGGGGTCAGATGAAAGCCTTCATCTGACCCCTCCTTCACCTGTCACTCCGTCACAAAAATTTAATGATCAAAATCTGGACAGCTATGAAAATTGGGACTAAATTCCCAAAAAATAAAATGGGAAATAAATCCCAAATCCGGCAAAACACCCCGCCGGCCCGAAAACGAAAAGCAACAACCTGGAGAAGATCAATGAAACGCAATCCCCTGACTCTGGCAGTAAAACTTGCCCTCACCGGTGCTCTGGCCGGCTCACTTGCGGCGTGCGGTGGTGGCGGCAGCGCCTCCACAGACACAGTCAGCACCACCTCAGACGGCACCAGCGTTGGCCCGGTCACCGGCTTCGGCAGCGTGTATGTCAACGGAACCCGGTTCCGCACCGATGGCAGTGTCGACAGCGATGACGGCATCGAGCGTGAGGATCAGCTCGAGAAGGGCATGATCCTCAAGGTCAACGGTAGCTGGGACGATGATGGCGAGGGCGAGGCGCGTCTGGTGAGCTACGACGACACCCTGCGTGGGCCCGTTACCAGCGCGAGCTGGGATGACGTCAACCGGACCGGGCAGCTTGAGCTCCTGGGACAGATCGTGTTGCTGGATGGGCAGACGGCTTTTGGCGGCGTCAGCCCGGTCACTCTGGCCAGTGATCCGACCGCCTACCAGGTGCGGGTCAGCGGCTGGCGCCTGGACGATGGTCGATTCCAGGCAGCTTACGTGAGTGTTCGCCTCCTCGGCGACAGCTTGGACGATGCCAACGAGGCCGAGCTTGAAGGCGTGGTGGCTGACCTGGATCCGGACGCCCAGACTTTCACGATCAATGGCTTCAAGGTGGATTACACCAGCGCGGTTGCTGATGACGACTTCAGTCTTGATGCCCTTGAAAATGGCCTCGTGGTTGAGGTGGAAGGCCAGCTGAACGCCGCCGGCGATACCCTGCTAGCCGAGGAGATCGACGATGAAGACAATCTGTTTGACGATGATGACGATGCCGAAGTGGCCGGTGACATTGCCAACTATGACGCCGCTGCCGGCCAGTTTGAGGTCAATGGGGTAACCGTTCGGCTGACCTCAGACACCGAGTTCGATGACCTGAGCCAGGACAGCCTCCAGAATGGCCTCAGGGTCAAGGTCGAAGGCGAGTTCCGGAATGGAGTGCTGATCGCCGAGGAAGTCGAAGGTCGGGATGGTGATGCCGAGCTTGATGGCGTGATCGAGTCCATCGATCTGGCCGCCGAGCGGCTCGTGGTGAGTGGGGTAGACGTGCGCCTGACCGGTGCGACCCTGATCCGCGATGATGACAGCGAGGACGATGACAGCCGTGACCGGGTCGACGATCTCAACAGCCTGTCAGTAGGTGAGTATCTTGAGATCGAGGGGCGTCAACGTGACGACGAGGGTGGTTACCTTGAAGCCATCAGTATCGAGCGAGACGATGACGACGACGATAATGACTTCGAACTGGAAGGCCGGGTGACGGCTGTCTCCGGTACCTCTATCACCCTCATGAACCTTGAAATCCTGGCCAACGGGTACAGTCTTTCCGGTGTCTCTGTCGGTGATGAGGTCGAGGTGGAATATGCGGCAACATCTGGCGGCCAGTACCAGCTGACCGGCAGTCTCGACGATTGAGGCCTGTGCCGGGGCGCGGGCAACCGCGCTCTGGCTTCGGGTCTGCCTTGGGAATACAATCCCAAAGATGAGCGACACTGACATCAAACCCCTGCACCAGGCACTGTTCCGTATTCTGCGCCCTCTTGCCAGATTGTTGTTGCGTAATGGCATCCCCTTCGGGGAGTTCGCGGAGTTGGTCAAACGAGCCTATGTGGAAGCCGCGCTGGAAGATTCTTCCGGCGGCCGTCGAAAACCCACGGATTCCAGGGCAGCAGTGATGACCGGCCTGACCCGCAAGGAAGTCAAACGCCAGCGCGAGATCCTGGCCGGGGAGAATCCGGTACGCGGGACCACCACCCATGCCAACCGCGCTTCGCGGGTGGTATCCGGCTGGGTGCACGACGAAGCCTTCCAGGCCCGCGATGGTGAGCCGGCCTTGCTCTCGTTCGAAGGCTCGCTGAGCTTCAGCGAACTGGTCAGGCAATACAGCGGTGACGTCCCGCCCCGCGCGGTGCTGGACGAATTGGTCCGGGTGGGCGTTGCGTCCGTGGACAGTGACTCAGGGCAGATCGAGCTCAGGCAGCGAGCCTATGTGCCGGCCGGTGACAGCGAGGAAATGCTCCAGATCTTCGGGGAAGATGTATCTGACCTTATCGCAACTATCGACTATAACCTTGTAAGTAGTGAATCGGACCGGCAGCCCCTGTTCCAGCGGACACTGACCTACGACAACATTCCCCCGGAAATCATGGACCGCTGGCGTGCCCATGCGGCCGCCCAGTCCCAGGCCCTGCTTGAACAGCTCGACAAATGGCTGGGGCCCCATGACCGGGGAATTGCGGGCAACGGTACCGGCAACCACACCGGCGAGCCGGTGCGCACCGGAGTGAGCATCTTTTACTTTGAGGATCCTGTGCAGGCAGGGGGAGACGAATGAAACGGACATTGCTCAATCGATCAATCGGACTGACAGCCGGTACTCTGGCACTGGGAATCCTTTCCGCCTGCGGCGGTGGCGCCGGAACGAGCCTGGACGTGGCCGACGGAGGCATCCGGGGAACCGGTTCCAGCGTCGGGCCTGTGTCGGGGTTCGGAAGTGTGTTTGTGAACGGCGTGCGGTTCGATACGTCCGGGATCACCAACCGCGCGGTGACAAGTGACGACGGCATCACCTCCGAGGACTTGCTCAGCGAAGGTATGATCCTGAGGGTTGAGGGGCAGTGGCTCGACACCAATGAGGGTACCGCCGATAGCCTTGAGTATGACGACACCCTTCGCGGACCGCTCTCCGCACTGGCGCCGGATCCATCCGGTGCGGGAGAGTTCGTGACCGCGACGGTGCTTGGTCAGAGTGTCCGGGTTGACCGCCAGACCGTGGTCCGTGGCACCAGTTTCGCTTCGCTGCTCTCCGGACAGGGGGAAGGTCAGACGGTACGGATCAGTGCCTGGCAGCAACCGGATGGCTCCTACAGGGCCGGTTACCTGGCGGTGGTTGCCGAGGACCTCACCGACGTCGAGTTGGAGGGAGTGGTTGCCGACGTCGACATCGACCTCAACCAGTTCCGGATCGGTTCCATTCTGGTTGAGTACGACGATGGATCGGTAATTTTCGGTTCGAGTCTCACCGAGGCGGACCTCGAATCCGCTGACTCGCTGGAGGTGGAGGGTAGCCTCAGCGGCTCCACCCTGACCGCACGCTCCATCGATAGGGATGATACCCGCCGTTACGCAGGGACCGATGGCGAGGATATTGAAATTACCAACGTGGTCCTTGACGGGTTCGTGCCGGCTGGCATCGACGCCCGGTCAGGCACGTTCACCATGGCTGGCCGCACCGTCTTCGTTGACGACCAGACCGAGTTGGACGATGGACTGACTGTCGAGGATCTGCAGCCCGGTTTGCTCATCCAGGTGGAGGGCGTGCTCAGTGACAGTGGCAACGTGCTGGCAACCGAAATCGAGCTCCGCGACGCCAATGGCGAGGTAAAAGGGGTAATGACGCCCGGTTCGTTGTCGACCGCTGTCCAGACGCTAAGGATCGGTGGCGTTCTGGTGCAGGCGACTTCAAGGACCATTGTCACCCTGGAGGATAACGATCAGAGCATTCGCTTTGATCAGATCCCTGAGGAACGCACACTGGAGGTAGAAGGTATAGACCGTCTGTCCGGCGACCTGCATTACCTCGAGGCCCTGAAGATCGAGGTCGATAATGAGAACGCCGATCTCGCCGAGAGAACTCTGTTTGAGCTTGAGGGACAGGTGCGGGACATGAGCTCCATCCCGAGTTTCATCGAGGTTCTGGGAATCAGGATCGGAGATGTCGGGGCAGACTATGACTCGGACAGGGGCACGATCTACAGCGATTTCAATGCCGGTGAAGCGGTGTTCGTCGAGGTTGAATACACCAGCGCCGCCAATGGCCAGCCGCCCTACACGGCTGACGAAATCGAGCTTGAATCCGAAGACAACGACAACTGAGGCCGGAAAGTCGGCCTCAACCACAAACCCGGGAGCGAGCCTCCCGGTATTCCGTCTTCAGCCGGTCCACGAGGTCTGAAACGCTCAGAACGTCGTGGATCTGGCTCACCCCCTGACCGGCGGACCACACGGTCTTCCAGGCCTTGGCCTCATCATCCACCGGTTTCAGCTTCTCGCCGTAATTGATGTCGCCGGCCTGGTTCAGTTTGTCCATCTCATAGCCCGCCGCTTCCAGGCTCTGGCGCATGAAGCTGGCGGGCACACCGGAGACGGCCGGGGTATGGATGATGTCCGCCGACACCGCCTCGATGATCATGTTCCGGTAGGCATCTTCCGCCTGCGACTCCGTGGTATTTATGAACCGTGTTCCGACATAGGCCAGCTCCGCACCCAGCGCCTGTGCCGCCAGAATATCCTCTCCATGGGACAGGCCACCGGCCAGCAGGATAGTGCCGTCAAACACCTCCCGGATCTCATGGACCAGCACAAACGGATTGATCGTTCCCGCATGGCCACCGGCACCCGCCGCCACCGCGATAATGCCATCCACACCGGCCTCGGCCGCTTTGCGGGCGTGTTTCTGATTGGTGACATCATGGAACACCACTCCGCCGTAACTGTGCACTGCGTCAACCACCTGGCTGGCGGCACCGAGGGAAGTAATCACCATGGGCACCTTGTGCTTTACGCACAGCTCCAGATCGGCCTGCCAGCGCGGATTGCTGCGATGGACAATCAGATTCACCGCCCAGGGGGCCACCGTGGCGTCCGGATTATCCGCCCGGAACCGATCCAGCTCCTCATGCATCTGCACCAGCCACTGCTCGAAACCCTCGCTGGTGCGCTGGTTCAGCGCCGGAAAACTTCCCACGATGCCCTCCTTGCAGCAGGCCAGCGCCAGTTCCGGGCCGGAAATGAGAAACATGGGAGCTGCCACAAGGGGCAGTGAAAGCGAATCGGCAAGCGAGGAGGGCAATGGCATGGCATTTCCTTAATTTTTATCGGAACTTTTGTAGGATATAAAGGATCTTAGCGTGCCTCGGCCTCCGTGCAAACGACGGATGGCCCATCGGATCGGAACATTCAAAAATCAAAAGGGAGCCCTGACATGGGTGAAGCGAAACGCCGCAAGCAAACCGGAACACCATCCTCCCGCAAGGCCGGCAATCGTGGTCTCATCATCGGCATCGCCGCCGTCGTTGCCATCGCCGTGGTCGCCGGCCTTTATTTCCTGACCTCGGCGCCAGAGCCCACCTCCGACGCCTTGCCCGTAGCCGCGCCTGACGCGCAACCCTTCCCGGCACAGCTCGACCAGTACGGTGTCTCGGTCGGTGACGAAAACGCCCCCGTGGTCGTCCGGGAATTCGCCGACTACCAGTGCCCCGCCTGCGGCCGCTTCTCCGAAGCGAGTCAGCGCCTGAAACAGGAATACGTCGAAACCGGCAAAGTCCGCTTCGTCTACTTCGACCTGCCCCTGCAACAACACCAGAACGCCATGCCCGCAGCCCTCGCCGCCCGCTGCGCCGGCGACCAGGACGCCTACTGGCAAATGCATGACCGGCTCTACGGCAGCCAGACCGAATGGAGCGGCTCCAACGACCCCGTTGCAACCTTCACCCGCTATGCCGGAGACCTCGGCCTCAACGAGCGCCGCTTCCAGAATTGCATGGAATCTGAACTGCACCGAGAAGATGTGGAACAGAGCCGTCAGGCAGCTACCCAGTTGCGGGTCATGGGCACGCCAACTGTTTACGTGGATAACATCCAGCTGACGCGTCCCGGCTGGGGCCAGCTTTCCGCGGTAGTTGAGCGCGAACTGAATAAGCAGGCTGACTGATAAGTAGCCTGCCGTATACCTCAAGGCTGCGTGTATCCCGGACTTGCTTGAGGCTCCAAGTTGGTTAAACTTTGCGCCCTCGCGAACCCCGCGATTGAATTAAAACCCATGCTCCGGATTTACGATCCGGCCCGCAGGAGAAAACCATGAGCAATGAAGTAGTTGTCTGCGCACTCTACAAGTTCGCAGTCCTGAATGATTACAAAGACCTACGCCAGCCCCTGCAGAACCTGATGCTGGAAAAAGACGTCCACGGCACCCTGCTGCTGGCCCGCGAAGGCATCAACGGCACCATCGCCGGCAGCCGCGAAGGCATCGACGCGGTCAAAGCCTGGATTGCCAGCGACGACCGCTTCGACGGCATCGACTACAAAGAATCCTTTGTCGACATACAGCCGTTCAAACGCACCAAAGTGAAGCTCAAGAAAGAGATCGTCACCATGGGCGTCGAAGGCATCGACCCGAAGCGCGTGGTCGGCACCTACGTCGACCCGAAAGAGTGGAACGACCTTATCTCCGATCCGGACGTGCTGCTCATCGACACCCGAAACCAGTACGAAGTGGAGATCGGCACCTTCAAGAACGCGGTCAATCCGTCCACCGACACCTTTCGCGAGTTCCCCGAGTACGTGAAGGAGAACCTGGATCCTTCAAAGCACAAGAAAGTCGCGATGTTCTGCACCGGCGGTATCCGCTGCGAGAAATCCACCGCGTATCTCAAGGAACAGGGCTTCGATGAGGTGTACCACCTCAAGGGTGGCATCCTTAAGTACCTGGAAGACGTACCCGAAGAACAGAGCCTCTGGCACGGGGAATGCTTTGTCTTTGATGACCGGGTGACCGTGAACCACCGGCTTGAGCGTGGAGATTACGATCAATGCCACGCCTGCCGCCGCCCGATTACCGAGGAAGACAAGCAGCGCCCCGAGTACGAGCAGGGCGTCAGCTGCCATCAGTGCATCGACTCCCTGACGGAAGAGCAGAAGGCCCGGTTCAAGGAGCGCGAGCGGCAGATGCGCCTGGCCGAAGAGCGTGGCGAAGTGCACGTCGGCGGCGAAGCGGCCCGCATCATTGCCGAGCGCAAGGCCCGCAAGAAAGCTGAACGCGAAGCTCAGGCCAGAAAAAGTCTGGAAGGAGAAAAGGCCCGTAAGACCGCGGGCGCCTGATATTCAACCGACAGGAGGTTTCATGGGGTTCAGACACGCAGTCGCAGTAACGCTCACGGCGTTTGCGCCGTTTGTGCAGGCACAGGATGCCTCGGACTGGGAAGGCGAGGCCGAACTGGGCGTGCTGGTGACCTCGGGCAATTCCGAGGAAGCCAATGTCAACGGCCGGCTGGCCCTGACCCATGAAATCGAGAAATGGCGGAACACCGGCGAATTCAGCTCGAAGTACTCCGAAGCCGAGGGTGAAACCACGACCGAGGAGTACAAGGCATCGGCCGAGACGGACTACAAGTTCGCCGAGCGCCAGTACTGGTTCCTCCGGGGCTCCTATGAGGATGACCGCTTCTCCGGGTACGACTTCGAAGCCACCGCCACCACCGGTTACGGCCACCGGGTCTGGGAATCCGGGGAGCGCTCCTTCCTGGACCTCTCGGCCGGTGCCGGTTATCGCTACAACCGGTTGAACGAGCCCAACGCCGACGGCCAGAATGCCGAGGAAGAGGCCATCGCCCGGCTGGCGGGGCATTTCGATTATGCGCTGTCCGAGAACTCACTGTTTCGTCAGAAGCTGAGTACCGAGATTGGCCTGGATGACAACAACACCGTCAGTGAATCGGAGACTTCGTTGCAGTCGACCGTGGTGGGGAATCTGTCGATGAAGGTGGCGTTCCGGGTCAAGCATGTGTCTGAGCCGCCGGAGGGGTCGGAGGATACCGACACGGAGACTTCGCTGTCGCTGTTGTATGGATTCTGACGCGAACCGCCGGGGCCCGCAGGGTCTGAAGAAAACCTTCTTCTGACCCCTTTTTCATAACTGTGGGGGCGATGTGAAACTGGGGTCAGATGAAAGCGTTCATCAGACCCCGTCTAACTCCCCGGATTGGGTCATGCTCCGGGGTCTGAAGAAAGCTTTCTTCTGACCCCGTCTTAATGGAATTGGGGCATTTCAAATCAAGTTGGGGTCAGATGAAGGTTTTCATCAGACCCCTGTACTTTCATCTGACCCCTCTTTCAAGCTTCAGACGTTATTCCGCAGCCCCAACTCATCCGGGTACGGCGTCAGATACTTCTGCACATGCAGATAATCCACCGGCTCTCTCCGTTGGGCCATGCGCAGCAGGGTCATGGGCACCACCAACGGCACTTCCCCGCGCTGGTAGGCTTCCATCTGCTCCAGCAATACCTTCTTGTCCTCTGCGTGCATGGAGTCCTTGAGATACCCCAGCAGGTGCATCATCGCGTTCATGTGGGAGCCGCGGCTGACTTTCTGGCTCATGGCGTCCATGAACAGGTGGATGTACCTGTCCGCGATGTTCTCCAGCGGCTCGGACTTCAGGTCGCTCAGCAGTGGGCCGAGCTGCCGGTAGATCTTTTCCGAGTGGGCCAGCAGCTGGAATTTGTGGCGGGTGTGGAATTCGATCAGGGCCTGGGCGGTCAGCTTATCGCCGGCCACGTTCTGCATCCAGTCGTCGTAGGCGAACACCCGTTCGATGAAGTTCTCCCGCAACATGTCATCGTTCAGCCGGCCTTCTTCCTCCACCGGCATCAGTGGGTACGCACGCATCAGGGCCTCGGCAAACAGGCCGCGGCCGTCCCGGCGGGTTACCCGGCCTTCTTCGTTGTGGACTTTGATGCGTTCCATGCCACAGCTCGGGGACTTCGCCATAAGGATGTAGCCCCTGAGGTCCGAGAGGGTGGGTATGATCTGCTCGATGAAGGTGTTCATTTCATCGGTGTGATCGGCGGTGCCTTTGGTGTCGATCAGGCGGATACCATCGGGGTACTCCCGCAGGTGGATGGCCGGGCGTGGGACGCCGAGGCCGGCTTCCAGTTCGGGGCAGATGGACCGGAATTCAAAATGCTTTGACAGTACCTGGGTGCAGTAACGGGAATGTTTGTGGCCGCCGTCATGGCGGACTTCCTTGCCCAGCAGGCAGGTGCTGATTCCGACGGGGATGCCGCTCACGTGTTGTCTCCGGTTGTTAAAACGTCACTTGTAATACGTGATTTCAGTCTAGCTCGATCAGCCTGTTCTCGAAACTTCTTCAACTTCGGGTGAGGTCGGACTAGCGGGGCCGGGGTTCCAGAATACGCTGTGAATACATCCTTGTACGCTCGGCTCCGCCATCCGTGGCTCCGCACGATTCTGGAACCCCGGCCCCGCTAGCCCTCCCCAGACCTTGGCAGTCCGCTGATCGGGTGCTGGCGGCGCTTTTTGTCTACCAGTGCCAGGGTACTGGCGTAGATGTTTCGCACATCCTTCGCGAACTGTTCCACCGAGAAATCGGCTGCAAACTCCAGAGCGTTACCCGAGAGGGTCTCGCGCAGTTCGTCGTCTTCCAACAGCTCCTTCACCCTCGCAACCCACTGATCCTGCTTTTCCGGCGTCTTGAAGCCGTTGAACCCGTGCCGGACCACATCGTCGATGCCGCTGGAACGTACGGCGACCACCGGAAGGCCGGCGGCCATGGCTTCGAGGATGACCATGCCCTGGGTTTCGGACTTGGAGGCGAACAGGAAAGCGTCGCCCAGGTGGTACCACAGGACCATCTCGTCGGGTGGTACGGCACCGACAAGTGTGAAGTGTTTCTCCAGGCCCAGGCTTTCGATTTTTTTCTGGAGCCGGTCTTTCTGGTGGCCGTCACCGATCATCAGGAACCGGAACGGCACCTCCGTCTGTTGGCGCAGGGCGTCGATGGCTTCGATCATGAAGTCGATGTTCTTTTCATTGGACAGACGCGAGACGCTGACGAAGATTTTCTCGTCGGTGATCCCGAGTTCCTTGCGCAGCTTGTCCACGTCTTCCGGGTTCACTTCCTGGAATTTCTGGTATTCGATGCCCGTGGGCTGTACGAACGTGGGGGTTTTAACCCCGATCATGCGCAGGTATTCCTCGGTGGAGTAGGTGGGCACGATGACGCCGTCGCACTTGTTGGCGAAGTGTTTGATCAGGGCGTGGGAGATCAGGTTCCGGAACAGCATGCCCGGCAGCGGTACGAAGTGGGCGTAGTGTTCCAGCCGCGTGTGGTAGGTGTAGACGGCGGGGACCTTGAGGGTGCGGGCGATGAACAGACCCAGGCTGCCGAGCCAGAACGGGTGGTGGACGTGGATGATATCCGGGCGGAACGCTTTCACCTTCGCCCGGATCCTTGGCTGGAAGATGTTGGCCAGGCGGAATTCCCGGTTCTTGCCCATGGTCAGCAGGGAGGGTACCCGCAAAACGGATTCCTCGTGGTCGGGCTGGTCCTTGTAGCCCGGGGCGACGATGAGTGGGCTATCCCCGAGTTTAACCAGCCCTTGCCGCAAACGCTCGATGGAGATGGGCACGCCCCCGATGAAGGGCAGGTAGTTGTTGGTGAACATGGCTACCCGCAGCGATTTCTCGAGCCAGGGGGCGGGGTCCAGGTCATAGTCCGGGTAGTAGTCCTTGCCGATGAAGATGATCTGGTAAAGCTTGATGGTAATGGCCGCAAACACGGCAACAATCAGGATGAAGTTGAGGTAGCCGGTGTAGAACAGTGAGTAGATAAAGAACCAGAGGCTCTCCAGGGTGCTCCACACCGGATGCTGTCCGACTTCCAGTCGCTGCAGGCTATGGGATACGTCACCATCCGCGGTCACCCTCACTTGCACGTAGTGATAGAAGCTGCTCTCGTTATTGAGGACCAGGCCGCCAGCCCCGCCGGTGGTGATGAACTCGGTGCCATTCCGTTCCTGCTCGGCAAAGACGGAGAGGTTCGAGGAGAACACCATGTCGATGCCCTGGCTGTCGATCAGCTCAAGCAGAGCTTCCCGGAATTCCGGTGGCTGCAGGTAGTCGTCTTCCTGGTCGAACAGCGGGTTTTGCTCCGGCTCCAGCGGTGGATGGCCGATGAACAGGATGCGGGCGTTGCTGGTGTCCTGGGTGAGCAGGTCGCTGAGCCAGCGGATCTGCCACTGCCAGGGGGTCTTGCCGGTGCTGTCCAGGAAGATCAGCCGGGCGTTGCCGGTGCGGATGCTGTAGAAGTGTGGGCCGAAATGGTCGTAGAAGCGAAAACTGCCGAAATTGTCGAATTCGTGGGCACCGAAGGTGAGCAGGTAGGGGATTTGCAGATGGTTCAGGGTGCCGTACAGGGCCCGGTACTTGTCCTCGCCGCCACCACTGACCGCGTTGCCTGCAGACACCATGAAATCCAGCCCGGAGCTGTTCAGTTCCGGAATAATCCGTTCCTCGAAAATGCCGATGGAGTTGTTGATGTTACCGACCACGGCAAAGTTGACCGCTTCCCCGGGTTTGACCCGTTCGTGGATGTGCTCTACCTGGGTGCTGTGCAGGCTGTTGAAGTCCTGCATGAACAGGTTGAGGTAGGTCTTGTACCCCACCAGCAGAACGACGATCAGCAGGCTGAGGTAGAACAGCAGTTTCAGCGGGTTTCGGAAGATCATCCGGATCTCCTGCGGTCTTTGGTGATTTCCCTCTGGAGCACTATCAGCCCGACAATCATGCCCAGGTAAATGGTCAGGAAGCGCCAGCCCACGGTGACCAGTACCAGGTGATTACCGGACAGGATATCCCGAAAGAAACTGCCGAACACCCCCTCCGAGATGCCCGACGCCCCGGGCGTGGGCGAGAAATACATGATGAAGGTGGTGACCACCAGCAGCCCGACCGTGACCAGGTAGTCCACCTCGTAACCGAGACTGTAGATGAGCAGGGCCGGAAAGCTGAACAGGCTCAGCAGGAAGGTGGCGGTGAAGAATATCGACAGCAGCACGAACAGTGGCCGCCCCTCGATGTAATCGTTGAAGCTGAAAGAGAATCTCAGCATCTCACGGCGGCACTTGAACTGCCACCGGTCGTGGCGGCGTGCGCCAATCAGATGCCCCCGCCTGAGCAGGCTGATCAGCCTGCTCAGGGGCAGAATGAGCCACCGGGTCCTGAACAGCAGGACGATAAAGAAACCCAGGTAGATAGTGATAAACACCGCCAGGGCGGTGCCGATCTCCCCGGAGATGGTGTGATTTTCCAGGGCATTCAGGGTGAAAAGGAAAACCGGGGTCAGCGAAAAGATGAAGATCACTGCCAGTACGGTGCGAATGGTGGTCGCGGCAGTGGCCCGCCCCACAGGAACGCCGTGGTGGGTGAGATACCAGATCTGGGCAAAACCACCGCCGGTGGCCATGGGTGTCACGTTCGAGAAAAACAGGTTGATAAACACCAGCTTGAACATGATCCGGAACGGCAGTTTGTGGTCCAGGGCCCGCAACGTGTAGTAGAGCCTTAGCCCGTCCGACAGGAAATACACCAGCAGCAGGGCGCCGAAGGCCAGCAGGTTCTCAGGTGCAATGAGCCGGGTGTCGAAGGTAATGCTGCGGTCGGCAAACTGATGATAGACCGTATAAAGCCCGGCAGCGGTCAGGGCGACAAAGATCAGGCTGAAGAAACCGAGTCTTCGCCAGGAGGTCCCGCTCTCGTAATCGATGTCCGTTGAGTCTGTCATGGGCTGCCCGTCAGAGTGAGACGGGCAGTTTACAGGGGAAGTGGCAGTGCTTGTCCAGTGGTGCCTTAGTGGCCATATACCATCATGGTGGTGTCGGTGATGGCAAAGTCCGTAAACTGGACACTGCCGATGCTGGCGCCGCCAATCCGGAACACGGGCATGTCGATATCCGCCCGGAACTCGACGTCATGCACGGACAGCCCTTCCATTCCGGAGGCGGCACTGGTGCCCCGGGATAGCTTTGCTGTGGCGTGGGCCATTCCGAAATGCCCCAGGGTGTCATCCCCGCGACGGTTATGAATCTGCAGCCCCTCGATGCCTACCGCAGCAAAGTTGAACAAAAGAATCAGGTCGGCGGCCTCCCAGTTCAGGCTGCCGCTGGTGATTTCGAAGTGGGTGTCCAGCTGCAACTCGGACCCGGATACCAGATTGCCATTGGCCAGCGAGCGGGTATTGCCGCCCTGGTTCCGGATCACCAGGTCGGTTGGCCCCACGTAACCCTGCAGCAACACATCCGAGAACATCGTGGCGCTGCCCTCCGAGCCGGAGGTCACGATGCTGTCTACGGCCAGCTCGAAATCCACCGCCTGCAGGTAGTCGGTCAGACTCGCCGGATCACCGTAATCGATTGCACCCAGGTGAATCACCAGATCGCCGCTGCCGAACTGCTTGCCGAATTCGCCATTCACCGAGTAGGTGGTCAGGGCATCGGCCACATCCGGATCACTGGCGTCCAGCAGCCCCGCGTCCGCCCGGCGGGCGATCTCCGAAAAGCCGTGTTCCAGGACCTCGCCTTCACCTGCGATATCCAGAGTCACCTTGATGTTGTCCAGCACCGTGTCGTTCTGCCCGGAGAGCCGCACGCCGTTGACACTCAGCGATCCCTCGTCGGTCCAGGTCAGGCTGTCCATGGTGAGCCGGGTCTCTAGCTCGATGGTCACACCGGACTGGCCGGTCACCGTGGACAGACTGCGGTCGTCCAGTGCCCGGAACTCGGCAAGTGACAAAGAAGGCAACGCCATCGCAAGCGCCATAAGGGGAAAGCACCTGCGAGGCGTTGAAGACTGTGTGAAGAGAGAGGAAACCATGAGCGCCCCGAGTTCGTTCGACGGATGCTTGTTGTTATCCGGGCCGCAGGGACACCTGAATCAATGCGGCGGTTAAAGGTTACAGACTGTTACATTAGGTCGGGGACGGCTGGCTGTCTGTGATACAGATCTCGAATAGCTGTTTCATTGTCGGGGGGTGAATCCGGTGCGGCCCCTTGAAATCCGATTGAAACGCACGCAGGTATAAAGTTTGAATTCTCTGAACCAAAAGGGAAATGACCATGCCCAAGCATTTCGAAGAGGCCCCCGGCCTGTACGACGCGCCCGTTCCCGAGACTGAAGGCTATGTCTTCAACCAGACCATGATGCGCATCAAGGAACCCGAGCGCTCAATGGACTTCTACACTCGTGTTCTGGGGATGCACCTCATCCGCAAGCTGGAATTCCCGGAGATGAAATTCACCCTGTACTTCCTGGGTTACCTGGACGACCGCTCGGCCCAGTTCGTCCCGAACGACGATGCCCACCGCACCACCTACACCTTCGGCCGTGAGGCGATGCTTGAGCTGACCCACAACTGGGGCACCGAGGACGACAACGATTTTGCCTACCACAACGGCAACGACGAGCCCCAGGGCTTTGGTCATATCGGCATCGCCGTACCGGATGTGTACGCCGCTTCGGACCGTTTCGAGAAACTGGGTGTCGAGTTTGTGAAGAAACCGGATGACGGCAAGATGAAAGGCTTGGCGTTCATCAAGGATCCGGACGGCTACTGGATCGAGATCCTGCAGCCGGACATGCTCGCCAAGCAGCAAAAGGACGACTGAATGTCCTTGTGATCAACCGCCGTCGGATGCCTGTCCGGCGGCGGGTTTCCCGCCAAACCTGGAGGCGACGATCACCGCCGCCGTCAGGATCAGGGCGCCGGTAATGCCGGTCGGCCCAAGCACCTCTCCCAGGAATACCCAGGCCAGCAAGGCCACGAACAACGGTTCCAGCGTCACGATGATGCTTGAAAGTGTGGCGGGCGTGGTCTTCATACCGGTGAAAAAGCTCACGTAACCGATGCACGTCGGCACCACGCCGATGTAGCCCACCATCAGCCAGTGATGGAAATCCAGGGTTTCCAGGCCGGCAAAGCCCCCGATGGCGGCTACCACCGGCAACAGGATAAGCGCAGCAGTGAAGAAACAGATGAATGCCGTGGTGAATACCGGTGTTCCCGCCGAGTTGTACCGGCTGGTGAGGGTGAAACCGGTATAGACACAGGCGGCCAGCAGGGCCATCAGGATGCCGGCCAGGCGCAGGGTGCCGCTGGTGTCCATATCGCTCAGCACCAGCATGGCGGTGCCGATGATGGCGGCGATCAGCGACAGGATGGTTAACAAACCGGGTTTCTCGCCGAGCAGGGGCGCGGCGGTGAGCGCCACCAGTACCGGCGGCAGGCACAGGGCAATCAGTGTGGCGATTCCGGCGCCGGTGAGGTCCACGGCTAGCAGGTAGCTGCCCTGGTAGAAGGCCTGGAACAGGCCGAGTGCCGCGAGGGGCAGGAGAGCCTTGAGTCCCAGGTGCCGCAGGGAGCTCCCGGGTACCCGCTCACCGGGGTACTCCCGTTTGAGTTGGCGTTGTTCCCGCCGCATCAGCAGCCAGAAAAACGGCAACGCCACCACCAGACGAAGAAAGCCCAGGGTGATGGGTTCCAGCTCGGTGCCGGTAAACAGGAATTTGGCGACAATGCCTGTGGTCGCCCACAGCAAGGCCGCCAGGGCGATCAACAGTGCGCCTTGGATCATTCAATAACCAATACAATCAGCTCTTTGGGGCCGTGGACACCGTAGGCCAGGGTCTGCTCGATGTCCGCGGTTTTGGAAGGCCCAGAGATTAACAGCGCATTGGTCGGCATGCCAGAGGCCCAGTCCTGGGCGAGCATGGCTTCGTGGAACGTGGTGTAGATGTCCGAGGCGTTCAGGACGGCAATGTGCACCGGTGGCACCAGGCTCATCAGGCGCGGTTCGTCCGGCGTCGGCCACAGGATCAGCGAGCCGGTTTCAGCAATACCACCCCGGGTGGAGGTGATGCTGGCATCCACCTCGTTGAACAGGTAGGGCTGCCAGCTCTCGATGGGTTCATCGTACAGCAGCAGTTCCGGCAGGTCCGTGCGCTCGGAAGCCTTGATCGCCTGACCGATGGCGTGCTGCTTCGGGATCATCAGGTTGCGGGCACCCCGGGTGTTCAGAACCTCGGCCAGCCGTTCGATCCAGCTGTCAGCGGTGCAGTGGTGTACCTCGCCGTGGACCGATTCGATCATCTTCTCGAACAGCTCGATCCGTTCGGTGGTGCTCCAGTCCGGCCGTTTCAGGACCGAGAAGTCGCATTCCGGGGCGGTCAGTTCGCCGCCGGTTCGATTGCGCAGGCGCTGGAGAATAATGTTTCGGGAACTCACTGGCCACGCTCCTTCATCCGCTGGTGCAGGGTTTTTGCCGCGAGCTTCGGTGCGGTCCGGAAATCGGTCCAGGCGCCCGCCTTCGAGGGCTGCAGGGCCCGGAATCTGGCTGCGACCCCAGTGCCCAGCCGATAGATGCCGGGGCTGGCATGCATCCAGGCCCATCCTTTCCAGATCAGGGCTTCGCCGGTGCTGCGCTTGGCGCCATGGCCCCGGACTTTGGCCGGATGAAGCCGGTCGCCGTCCACGGACTCCTGGCGCAGGCGCACCAGCAGGTCCGGAATCGGAATCTTGACCGGGCAGACCTCGCCGCAGGCACCGCAGAGGCTGGATGCGGTGGGCAGATGCCGGCCTTCGTCCAGGCCGATCAGGTGCGGCATCAGGATCTTGCCGATGGGGCCGGGGTAGGTGGTGCCATAGGTGTGGCCACCGACCCGGGTATAGACCGGGCAATGGTTCATGCAGGCACCGCAGCGGATGCAGCGCAGGGTGTCCAGCAGTTCGTCATCCTGGTAGATGGACGACCGGCCGTTATCCACCAGCACCACATGGACTTCCTCGGGCCCATCCAGCTCCTCGCCCTTGCGCGGGCTGGAGATCATGTTGAAGTAGGTGGTGATGTGCTGGCCGGTCGCGGAGCGGGTCAGCAACGCCAGCAGGGCGGAGACATCCTCCAGGCTCGGCACCACCTTCTCGATGCCGGTGACCGCAATGTGGCAGGGCGGCACCGTGGTGGTCATCCGGCCGTTGCCCTCATTCTCCACCAGGCACAGGGTCCCGGTCTCCGCCACCGCGAAGTTGACGCCGGAGACGCCCACATCCGCGTTCATGAACTTCTCCCGCAGCTGCTGGCGGGCGGAGGCGGTCAGGTACTCCACATCGTTGGAAAGATCGGTGCCGGTTTTCTCGTGCATCAGCTCGGAGATTTCCCCGGTGTTCTTGTGGATCGCCGGCATGATGATGTGGGAGGGCGTTTCATCCGCGAGTTGGACAATGTACTCGCCCAGATCCGATTCCAGCGCCTCGATGCCCTGGTCCTGGAGGTAATGGTTCAGCTCCATCTCCTCAGACACCATGGACTTGCCCTTGATCACCGTCTTGGCGTCCCGGGCCACGCAGATATCCCGCACAATGCGGCAGGCCTCGTCACCGTCCACCGCCCAGTGCACCTTGATGCCGTTCTCGGTCAGCTTCTGTTCCAGCTGCTCCAGCAGGTCCGGCAGATTGGACAGGGCCTTCATGCGGATGTTGGCGCCGAGATCCCGCAGGGTTTCCAGATCCCAGCCTTCGAACGCTGCCGTGCGCTTGGCCATCAGGCCATCCATCGCCTTCCGGAAGTTCTGGCGGATCTTGGGATTGTGGATGGCCGCATGTGCCCGCGGGTGGAATTCCTTCACATCGACGTGAGGATGGCTGTGGGCAGTGGTCTCGCTCATGACTGGCCTCCCTGGTTTCCGCGGGTGCGCTCCCACAGGAAACTGATGATGTGCTGGCCCTGGAGGGGCTTGTCATTCTTCTCGGCATAGCCGGCGATGTTCATCAGGCAGCCGCAGTCGGTGGTGACAAATTCTTTGGTGCCGGCATCCACCAGGGTGTCCACCTTCTCACTGACCATGGCGGCAGAAATCTCCGGGTGGCGAACCGCAAAAGTGCCGCCAAAGCCGCAGCATTCCTCAGGACGGATCTGTTCCACAAGATTGACGTTCTTCAGCTGCCCAAGCAGGGCAGGGCCGACCTCGGCCACCCCCATTTCCCGGCGGGCCGAGCAGGAGGTATGCATGGCAACCGTGACCGGCTCACCCAGATCCTCCAGTTTGATGTGGCAGACATTCAGCAGGAAATCCGTCAGCTCCCAGACCCGCCCGGCGATTTCCGCGGCCTGGGTGGCCTGGGGCGTGTCCTTGAAAAGTGCAGGATAATGCTTGCGCATCATGCCGCCACAGGAGCCCGACGGCACCACAATCGGCCAGTCTTCCGGAAACAGGTCCAGCTGGGCTTGCGCCACCGAGCGGGCCTCATCGTGGTAGCCGGAGGTGTAGGCAGGCTGACCACAGCAGGTCTGGCCCTGGGGGAAGATCACTTCGATGCCCTCCCGCTCCAGCAGTTCCACCCCGGCAATGCCTGCGTCCGGGTAGAACATGTCCACCAGGCAGGTGCCGAAGTAATAGACCTTTTGAGGCCTGGACGGATAAACCTTGATGGGATCTGACATTAACGCCCCGCTCCGGGTATGGGATTGTTGTTATCCAACAATAATAGGGTGGGGGAGCGGTGGTTGCCAAACGACTTTAGGGTAACAGCGGGCAGCGATGGAAACCGCTGCCCGGCGAGGCTTACTTGATGCTAAGGCGCTCTGCGTTCTTTTCCACAGTCCGTGCACCAATGCCTTTGACGTTGGAGAGGTCTGTGGTGGAGGCGAAGGGGCCGTTGGCCTCGCGGTATTCGATGATGGCCTGGGCCTTGCTCTCGCCGATGCCGTTCAGGCTCGCCAGGGTGGCCACGTCTGCGGTGTTGATGTTCACGGCGGCGTCCTGGGCGTGGGCGAAACCGGTGAACAGGCTGAACAGCAATACCAGCGTGGCGATAATCGGGGTTCTTTTCATGTGAGCATACTCCTGAGATTGAATAACGTCGTTATGGTTGTTTGCCAGGACGTCATGCCGCACAGGCGCAGGCTCGGTTGAGAGGCGGGAAACGGTTCGGAGGTGATGAGACGTAAGAAAGGCGTTCCGAAAACGGAAGTGCACGGACTGGGCCACGCTCCCTGTGGACCCAATATCCGTGGCTGACCCCTGCCTGATCCATCAGGCTGCGCATCATCCTGAGCGCTTCGTCCTTGCGTTCATCCCTGTAGTCCCGATCCTTCGGGTAACTCCTGATCCGTGGAGCTTCCATCCTTGAGCCAACGATCCTTGCCGGCTGTCATCCCTGACAATTCCTATTCTATCGAGGATGGTCTGTAGCAAAACCGGATATTCGCTCCGTGATGTGTGAGATATTTCGTACGCTGATGTGAGCCAGGAGAGCTGGCAAAGAATGAAAACGGGGTCAGAAGAAGGCTTTCTTCTGACCCCAACTTCACTCCCAAGGTCGGCTTTGCCTCCGGGGTCAGATGAACGCTTTCATCTGACCCCCTCTTCACTGTCACCGTCACCCCGAGGTCGGCATGGCATCCCAAGGTCGGCTCCGCCTCCGGGGTCAGAAGAAAGCTTTCTTCTGACCCCATCTTCACCTCCACCCCCGGCAGCCCCACGCCGATGCACCTCCGCCGCCTCCCGAATCCTCTCCATGGTGATCTCCCGAACCGCCTTCTGACTGGCCCGGATATGCCGGGTCAGTCGTTCGGCGGCATCGCTGGCATGCCCGCCCCGCAATGCCTCCAGAATCTGCGAATGCTCCACATAGGTCGCATCGACCCGATCATCCCGCGTGAAATCCAGCCGCCGAATAATCCGCAGCCGGTCGGTAATCTCCCGATGAATCCGGGTCATTTCCCGGTTGCCGGCGGCGGCCACCAGGTCGCAATGAAAGCTCTCGTCCAGCGCCCGCACGGTACTGCCCACCGCCCGCTCGGAGGGGTGGTCCGGATTCCAGATGGCGGTCAGGGTGCGAACTGCCGGCGGTTCCTCGGGCAGGGCGCAGATCTTGTGCATGGCGGCCCGTTCCAGGGTGATCCGCAGATCGTAGAGTTCCTCCACCTGCCGGAAATCAAACGGCTTCACCTGCCAGCCACTGCGGAACAGAACCTCCACGTAGCCTTCCCGCTGCAACCGGTACAGGGCCTCCCGCACCGGCGTCCGGCTGGCACTCAGGCGGGTACCGACGTCTCCCTCGCTGAACTTGTCACCGGGGATCAGCCGGAACTCGAAGATGTCGTCCTTCAGGGCCTCATAGACCCGGTCCGCCATGGACTCTTTGCGTTTTCCATTTGGTGCCATCAGATTTCAATACTCAGCAGGGGCTCTCCCGGAGTCACCGCCTTGCCCGGTTCCACATGCATGGCACTGATCTTCCCCGACAGGGTCGCATTTACCTCGAACTCCATTTTCATGGCCTCGACGATCATCAGCGGATCGCCCTCGGCCACGGTATCCCCCGGTTTCACCAGACACTTCCAGATATTTCCGGCAATCTCCGCACTGACCAGTTCACCAAAACGCTCCAGCGCCGAGGCATCCGGCTTCGGCGGTGCTTTCGCCAACCGGTCCAGTTCTTCCGCCTCGCTCTCTTTCCACAGGGCCACTTCTTTGGCATAGGCCGCCTTCTGCATTTTGCGGAACTCCGCGATGGAATCCGCATTGGCGTCCAGGAAGGTCTGGTGGGATTTCAGGTCGAAGGTTTCTTCCTCGATCTTGATGGTCAGCTTGCCGGCCCGGAACTGATCCCGCATCCCGGTCAGCTCGTCCTCGGTCACCGGGTAGTAACACACCTGGTCAAAGAACCGCAGCAGCCAGGGCGCGCCCTCGGCGAACTGGGGGTTCTTCAGGTACTTGTTCCAGATCGGCAGGGTGCGGCCCACCAGCTGGTAGCCGCCCGGGGAATCCATGCCGTAGATGCACATGTACACCCCGCCGATGCCGACGGTGCCTTCGGCGGTGTAGGTGCGGGCCGGGTTGTACTTGGAGGTGAGCAGGCGGTGCCTCGGGTCCAGCGGCACCGCGCAGGGGGCGCCGAGATACACGTCGCCCAGGCCGAGCACCAGGTAGCGGGCCGAGAACAGTACATCACGGACGTCCTCGCGGCTGGGGAGGCCGTTGATGCGCTGCATGAAGTCCACGTTGTTGGGCAGCCAGGGTGCCGTATCGCGCACGGACTGGCGGTACTTGTCCACGGCCTCCAGGGTGGCGCTGTCCTCAAAGGCCATGGGCAGGTGAATGACCCGGCTGCGGACCTTGAGTTCGTCCGTGGGCGGCAGGGTGCCTTCCAGATCGAGCAGGTATTCCATCAGCGCGGGCTGGGGCAGGATGCGGGAATCGTAGCGCAGCTGCAGGGAGCGAACGCCCGGCGACAGTTCCAGCAGGCCGTTCGGCTGCACATCGGCGATGGCCTCCATCAGGGCATGGATACGCATGCGCACGCCCAGGTCCATCACGTTGGGGCCGTATTCCAGCAGGATGTACTGGTCCCCCGCCTGGCGATAGGTCACCTCCGGCCGACCCTCGGTCTCGTCCAGGTGCGCCAGGATCGTGGCGGAGAGACCGTTCACCGGCGCCAGTTCCGGCGCGACCAGATCGACCGCCGGCGGAGCCATCAGGCTCTTGATGGCCAGCTCCTGGTGCTCGGACAGTGTCACCGCCGTGTCGTAATCGATGGGCACGAAGCGGATGGTGTCACCGGGCTTCACCTGGCCCACCTTCCACAGCTCAGCCTTGGCGATGGTCACCGGGCACACGAAGCCGCCGAGGCTGGGGCCGTCCTTGGTCAGGATGACCGGCATGTCGCCGGTGAAATTGATCGAGCCGATGGCGTATTCGCAGTCGTGAATGTTGGACGGGTGCAGGCCGGCCTCGCCGCCGTCCTCCCGGGTGAATTCCGGCTTCGGGCCGTTCAGGCGGATGCCCAGGCGGTTGGAGTTGTAATGCACCTCCCAGTCCTGCTCGAAGAACTTCTCGATGGACTTTTCGGTGAAGAAATCCGGTGCGCCATGAGGACCATAGAGTACGCCGATTTCCCAATGGTCCGGATACTCGGGAATCAGGTCCGGATCGGCCGGGGCCGGATCGTGGGTCGGCCCCGGGGTGGTGCAGGCGGGCAGTTTGATCTGGCTGATGCCAAGCATGTCGCCGGGCCGCAGGGGCCGACCGCCGTGGCCGCCGAACTGGCCGAGGGCGAAGGTGGAACGGCTGCCCAGGTACACCGGCACGTCAAAACCGCCGCGTACCGCCAGGTAGGTGCGGCAACCTTTAATGGCTTTGCCCACGGCAAGCGTCTGGCCGGCCTTGACGTGAATGGGCTTCCAGAACGCCACCGGCTGGTCGTCCAGGGTGGCGTCGGTGAGGGCGCCGGTGAGTGCCACCACCGCGTCCTTGTGGAATTTCAGGCTGGGGCCAATGAGCGTGGCTTCGAGGCCCGCCGCGTCGTTGTGGTTGCCGACAATGCGGTTGGCGATACGGAAGGCGTAATCGTCCATGGGACCACTGGGCGGCACGCCGATGTTCCAGTAACCCACACGGCCGGGATAGTCCTGCACCGTGGTGTAGGTGCCCGGTTTGACCACCTCGGCCACGGACGGTTTGAATTCGAAGCTTTCCAGCGCCCGGGTGGAGACAATGCCATCCTCAAAACTCTTTTGAGCAACCACCTGGCGCAGATAGTCCAGGTTGGTGGCGATGCCCATCAGCCGGGTTTCGGCCAGGGCGGTGCGCAGTTTCGCCAGGGCGTCGTCCCGGTCTTTGCCGTGCACGATCAGCTTGGCGATCATCGGGTCGTAGTGGCTGGAGACCTCGCTGCCGTTCTCCACCCAGGTATCGATGCGCACGCCGTCCTCCGGCCAGTACACATCGGTCAGCTCGCCGGGGGAGGGCTGGAAGTCCTTGAGCGGGTCTTCGGCGTAGATCCGCACCTCCATGGAGGCGCCGTCCAGAGTCGGCTTGAAGCTGGCCAGCCCCGGGCTTTCGCCGGCGGCGATTTTCAGCATCCACTCGATCAGGTCCAGGCCGGTGACGGACTCGGTAACCGGGTGCTCCACCTGCAGGCGGGTGTTCACCTCCAGGAAGTAGAACTCGTCCCGGTCGGCGTCGTAGATGTATTCCACCGTGCCGGCGGATCGGTAATTGACCGACTGGCCGAGGGACACCGCCGCGTCCAGCATGGCCTGGCGGGTCGCCGCCGGCAGGTTCGGGGCCGGGGTTTCCTCGACCACCTTCTGGTTCCGGCGCTGCAGGGAGCAGTCCCGCTCGCCCAGGGCGACCACATTGCCCTGGCCGTCGCCGAAGATCTGCACCTCCACGTGCCGGGCCCGGGCGATAAAGCGCTCCAGGAACACCCCGCTGTCATTGAAGAAACTCTTGCCCAGGCGCTGGACGGATTCGAAGGCGTCCTTGAGGTCGGCTTCATTCTCGCAGCGGGTCAGGCCGATACCGCCGCCACCGGCGGTGCTCTTGAGCATCACCGGGTAGCCGAGGTTGTCAGCGGTCTGCAGGGCTTCCTCCAGACTGTCCAGCAGACCGCTGCCCGGCGCCAGCGGCACACCGGCGGCCTGCGCCAGCTCCCGGGCCCGGTGCTTGAGGCCGAACTCCCGCATCTGCTCCGGCGTCGGGCCGATAAACACGATGCCCTCGGCTTCGCAGGTCTCCGCGAAGTCGGCATTTTCGGAAAGGAAACCGTACCCCGGAATGATCGCCTCCGCGCCGGTCTGCTTCGCTGCCGCGAGGATCTGCGCCTTGTCCAGGTAAGTCTCGCTTGCGCCGTTACCCGACAACGCCACCGCCTCATCGGCGCTGGTCACATGCAGGCTATGGCGATCCTCATGGGAATGCACCGCCACACTCGCCACACCCATGGCCTTGAGGGTGCGAATGGTGCGAACGGCAATCTCGCCGCGGTTGGCAATCAGAACTTTGGAAAACATCGTGTGGAATCTCCTTGTGAACCTGAACCTGTTGCTCCGGGGTCAGATGAAAGCTTTCATCTGACCCCTTCTTTATGTCTCGAAACGGGTGGCTTGGAGTGGGGCCTGAACTTGGGGTCAGATGAACAAGTTCATCAGACCCCTGAGGTTGGCCCGAACTCCGGGGAGTGGTCGCTCCCCCGGGGTCTGATGAAAGCCTTCATCTGACCCCACCTTCACCGTCACCCACCCTCACTCGCGGCCTTCACAAACGCCCGCCACCCACCAAATTCGGTGACGTCCCGGGCCCCCTCAAACCCATACCCCTCACAAACAAACCCGTTCACCCACCGCCCATCGGCGAGCTCCACATTGCCGATCCCGAGCGGGGCGGGAATCAGGTCCACAAAAGAACCAAACTCGGAAGCCGCCATTTCCCACACCTCCACGATGATCTCCGCACCCTCTGCAGCCACCCGCTTCAGCCCAGGCTTGGGCGGCGTGGTGTTGGGCAGGGCATAGAGCCGGTAGTTGGGGGAGGTGGTGGTCTGCTCCAGCAGCGTGGCGTGGCGTTCGACCAGTTGGGTATTCAACGGCATGCCGGACAGGTGGGCACCGACCACCGCCACACGAATTGTGGGAACGGCCTGTCGGTGAGTAACCACTTCCTTGGGGCGTGGCTTATCCACTGCGCCCAGTGCGGTGGGGTGGGCATTGAGCCACTGGCTGGCCAGGGTCTGCAGCTCCTTGTCCTTCCAGGCACCGCTGATGAGGGTGACGCCGAACGGCAGGCCGTCATCCCGGAATCCGGCCGGCACGGCCAGGGCGCTGAAGTCGGCAAAGTTGACGAAGTTGGTGTAGGTGCCCAGCTGGCTGTTGAGGGTCACCGGGTCGGCGTAGACGGCCTCGATGGTCGGCGCGGTTGGGGCCGTGGGCACCAACAGGGCATCGATATCCAAGAGCAGTCCGTCAATTTCCCGGATCAGCTCTTCCTTGCGGTAGATGGCGTTGAAGGTGTCGGTGGCGCTGAACTTGCCGGCGTTCCGGATGATGCCTTTCACCACCTCGTTCATCTCGGCCTCATGCTCAGCCATGAACGCCTCCACCGCCGCATGCCGCTCGGCCACCCACGGGCCTTCATAGAGCAGGGCAGCCAGTTCCATCATCGGCCTGAAATCGAGTGCCACGATCTCCACATCCTGCTGCCGCCACTGGCTGACGGCGGTATTCCAGGCCGCTTCGGCCTGCTGGTCACCATAAAACTGCGGATGCTCGGGAATGGCGATCCGGTGGATCGGTCCCGGCCGGCGGATGGCGGCCGCATCCACCGGCAATGCGGCAGGCGCCTTGCGGGAGAAAGCATCGGCGGGCTCAAACCCGGCCATGATGTCGGAGATCGCACCGGCATCGTTCACGGTCAGCGCAAAGATCGAAACGCAATCCAGGGAACGGCACGCCGGCACCACGCCCTTGATACTGAGCATCCCCTTGGTGGGCTTCAGCCCCACCAGGTTGTTCAGACCGGCGGGCACGCGGCCGGAACCGGCAGTATCCGTGCCCAGGGCAAACGGCACCAGGCCCCGGGCCACCACAGAGGCCGAGCCGGAACTGGAACCGCCACTGACTACTTCCCGGTTAAAGGCATTGGGCACCGCACCATACGGTGAACGGGTGCCCACCAGGCCGGTGGCGAACTGGTCCAGGTTGGTCTTGCCGATCAGCACCGCGCCGGCCGCTTTCAGTCTGGCGACAACAGCGGCGTCTTCATCCGGGGTATAGGCGAAAGCCGGGCAGGCAGCGGTGGTTTCAAAGCCGATCGCATCGATGTTGTCCTTCACCGCGAAGGGAATGCCATAAAACGGTAACTGGCTGAGATCGCCGTCGACCATTTCCAGCCGGTCAGCCAGTTCGGCCATGGCCTGCGCAAAGCCGTCATCGTCCAGCCGGGAAATCCAGGCGGTGTCGTTGCTATCCAGTCGGTCCAGGAGCGAGCCGATCAGCGCTTCCGGTTCGTCCCCCTCTTTATAGGCGTTCTGCCAGTCTTTGATTGTCCATCCACGGGTTGCAGGCATGGGTCATCCTCATGTGCGTTGCCAACTTGTATACATGAGCAATGGCAATGCCCGTGCCATCTGAGGAAGTTTTCGTAAATTGCTTAAAAATCAATGGATTGATGTTTTTGTGCGGAATGGCGTGATTTTCCGGTCTGCTCCAGGGCGGTGCGAATGCACCAAATCTGGCGCAGAAAACCGGGCATTTGGCGGGGTTCTGGCAGGGGCAAGGCAGGGCGGCGCTGCTTGTATACTAGTTAAATGATTGTTTTGTTTGATGATTGGTGGGATCTGGAACAGCAGATGCACAGGCTCCCGTGCGTTTTACGACGAACTGCACACAACCCGACTATGAAAAGGACGCACGACATGAGCATCAAAAAACACGTGAAGCTGGGTCTCTCCGCATTGGCCCTTTCTGTCTCCCTCAATTCGGTTGCCGCCGAGGATCCCATCAAGGTGGGTATCCTGCACTCCCTCTCCGGCACCATGGCCATCAGTGAGTCGACCCTCAAGGACACCATGCTGATGCTGATCGAAAAGCAGAACGCCGAGGGTGGCATCATGGGGCGCCAGCTCGAGCCGGTGGTGGTGGACCCCGCCTCCAACTGGCCGCTGTTTGCCGAGAAGGCCCGCGAGCTGCTGGCCAAGGAAAAGGTCGACGTGATCTTCGGCAACTGGACCTCGGTGTCCCGCAAGTCCGTACTGCCGGTGGTGGAAGAGCTGAACGGCCTGCTGTTCTACCCGGTCCAGTACGAGGGTGAGGAATCCTCCGAGAACGTCTTCTACACTGGCGCCGCGCCCAACCAGCAGGCGATCCCGGCGGTGGATTACCTGATGAACGAAATCGGCGTCGAGCGCTGGGTGCTGGCGGGCACCGACTATGTCTACCCGCGCACCACCAACAAGATCCTCGAGACCTACCTCAAGGATGCCGGTGTTTCCGCCGATGACATCATGATCAACTACACCCCGTTCGGGCACTCCAACTGGCAGTCCATCGTCTCCGACATCAAGAAGTTCGGCAGCGCCGGCAAGAAGACCGCCGTGGTCTCCACCATCAACGGTGACGCCAACGTACCGTTCTACCGCGAGCTGGCCAACCAGGGCATCGACGCCGCCGACATCCCGGTGGTCGCCTTCTCCGTGGGTGAGCAGGAACTCTCCGGCATCGACACCGGCCCGCTGGTCGGTCACCTGGCCGCCTGGAACTACTTCATGAGCGTGGACAGCGACGCCAACTACGACTTCATCGACGCCTGGGTGGCGCACACCGGCAAGGAAGACGCGGTCACCAACGACCCGATGGAAGCCCACTACATCGGCTTCAACATGTACGTGGAAGCGGTCAGGAAGGCCGGCACCACCGACGTGGAAGCGGTGAAGGACGCCATCATCGGCGTGACTGTGCCCAACCTCACCGGCGGCTACGCCACCATGATGCCGAACCACCACATCACCAAGCCGGTGCTGATCGGCGAGATCCAGGACAACGGCCAGTTCTCCGTGGTCTGGGAGACCCCGTCCACCGTGGCAGGCGATGCCTGGTCTGACTTCCTGCCGGGTTCCAAGGACCTGATCAGTGACTGGCGCAAGCCCATGAAGTGCGGCAACTTCAACGTCGTCACCGGCAGCTGCGGTGGCAAGGCCGAAGTCGCCTCCAACTAAGCCAACCGGGTAAACACTGCCCAGGGCGGGGGCCCGAACCCCCGCCCGCTTCAAGCTTCAACCCCAACAACAGGACAGGATGCAAACATGGGCATCACCGGATCGCTCAGCCGCCTTCTGCTTGTCTGCCTGCTGCTCTGGCCCGCCATGGCCACCGCCCAGGTCGACGACTCCGAAGCGCAACAACTGCTCACCGCCCTGGCGGAATCCTCCTTCGCGGAAAAGAAAACCGTGGTCAACCGCATCGCCGGCTCCGGCGACGAACGGGCCCGCACCTGGCTGGAAGCCTTCGCCGCCAACAAGCTCGCCCGCATCGAATCCACCGGCCAGTTCGTCATCGTGCTCTCCAACCGGGGCCGCGACTGGGACGTGGAAAGCGCCACCACCGGCGAAAGCCTGGGCGAAGTCTCCCGGCGGGACATCGACACCATCCGCGTGAACAACAGCCTGCGCAGCGAGCTGGAAAGCATCCTCTCCGTCATCGACCTGAAAAGCCCGAACGAAGACAGCCGCCTGACCGCCGCCCGTGCCCTGCGGGGGAACGTGGACGACGGCCTGGCCGACCAGTTACCGGACCTGATCGAGGCGGAAACCGCCTCTGACGTCCAGCTGGCGCTCACCGAAGCGCTGGCCATCTACCAGGTGGAAGAGCAGGGCGACAAGAACGCCGTGGCCGTGCTCTCCGGCAGCCTCAACTCCGAAGCCCGCGCCGCCCTGCAGAACGCCGCCCGCAGTGATGACCCGGCCCTGGTGGCCGCCGCCAACAAGGCCCTGGACAGCATCGAACAGAAACTCAAATTCAACCGTGCCGCCGAGACCCTGTACTTCGGGCTCTCCCTCGGCTCGGTGCTGGTGCTGGCGGCCATCGGCCTGGCCATCACCTTCGGCGTGATGGGCGTGATCAACATGGCCCACGGCGAGCTGATCATGCTCGGTGCCTACACCACCTGGGGCATGCAGCAGCTGCTGCCGGGCCAGCCCGGCCTGGCGCTGATACTGTCCATCCCCGCCGGTTTCCTGGTGGCGGCGCTGGCGGGCATTGCCATCGAACGCACCGTGATCCAACACCTCAAGGGTCGCCCGCTGGAAACCCTGCTGGCCACCTTCGGCGTCAGCCTGATCCTGCAGCAGCTGGTGCGCACCGTGATCTCGCCCCTGAACCGTACCGTGATCACCCCGGACTGGATGAGCGGCTCGGTGATGATCAACGAGGCACTGTCCCTCACGCTCAACCGCATGTACGTGATCGGCTTCGCCCTGGTGGTGTTCGCCGGCCTGATGCTGATCATGCGCAAGACCCGCCTCGGGCTGGAAGTGCGCGCAGTCACCCAAAACCGCGCCATGGCCCGCTCCATGGGCATCAAGGCGACCAAAGTGGACATCCTCACCTTCGGCCTCGGCTCCGGCGTGGCCGGGCTGGCCGGTGTCGCGCTCTCCCAGATCACCAACGTGGGCCCGAACCTGGGCCAGAACTACATCATCGACTCGTTCATGGTGGTGGTGTTCGGCGGCGTGGGTAACCTCTGGGGCACCCTGCTGGCGGGCTTGTCCCTCGGCACCATCAACCAGCTGCTGGAACCCTGGGCGGGCGCCGTGCTGGCCAAGATCCTGGTGCTGGTGTTCATCATCCTGTTCATTCAAAAACGGCCGAAGGGGCTTTTCCCCCAGAAAGGCCGCGCGGCGGAGGGTTAAGGTATGTGGTTAACAAGACCCTTGCAGGAACGCTCTACTCAAGTTTTTCTGGGCGTGCTCTTCGCCGCCCTGGTCGTGGTCAGCGCGCTGCACCTGTTCATGCCGGAAGACAGCGCCCTGTATGTCAGCTCCTACACCGTCACCCTGCTGGGTAAGTACCTGTGCTACGCCCTGCTGGCGGTGGCGGTGGACCTGGTGTGGGGCTACCTCGGTATCCTCAGCCTCGGCCACGGCGCCTTCTTCGCCCTCGGCGGCTACGCCATGGGCATGTACCTGATGCGCCAGATCGGCGATCGCGGCACCTACGGCGACCCGATCCTGCCGGACTTCATGGTGTTCCTGAACTGGCAGGAACTGCCCTGGTACTGGCACGGCTTCGACATGGCCTGGTTTGCCTTCATCATGGTGCTGCTGGCGCCGGGCCTGCTGGCGCTGGTGTTCGGCTTCCTGGCGTTCCGCTCACGGGTAACCGGGGTCTACCTCTCCATCATCACCCAGGCCCTGACCTTCGCCCTGATGCTGGCCTTCTTCCGCAACGAGATGGGCTTTGGCGGCAACAACGGCCTGACCGATTTCAAGGACATCCTCGGCTTCAACCTGCGCACCGACGCCACTCGCCTCGGGCTGTTCATCGCCACCGGCATCGCCCTGGCCATCGGCTACGTGATCTGCCGGGGCATCGTCACCAGCAAGCTCGGCCGCGTGAGCATCGCCTGCCGGGACGCCGAGGCCCGCACCCGCTTCCTGGGCTATCGGGTGGAACGGGTACAGCTGTTCGTGTTCGTGGTCTCCGCCATGCTGGCCGGCGTGGCCGGCGCGCTTTACGTGCCCCAGGTGGGCATCATCAACCCGAGCGAATTCTCGCCGCTGTTCTCCATCGAGATCGTGGTGTGGGTGGCCCTCGGTGGCCGCGCGACCCTTTATGGCGCAGTGATCGGCGCCATCCTGGTGAACTACGCCAAGACCGTGTTCACCGGCGTCATGCCGGACGCCTGGCTGTTCGCCCTCGGTGGCCTGTTCGTGCTGGTGACCGTGTTCCTGCCCAAGGGCATCGCCGGCCTGCTGCAGAAGCGCAAGAAAACCGAAACCGCTGAACTCACCACCGCACAGGAGGCCACGGCATGAGCATCTTCGAGCAACTGACCGACCGTGAGCACGTGTTCGAATTCCTGGCCCCGGTGCAGTCCCCGGTGGACGTGCGCCACGGCCCGATCCTGTACCTGGAAGACGTGAGCGTGAGCTTTGACGGCTTCAAAGCCATCAACAACCTCAACCTCACCATCGACGACGGCGAGCTGCGCTGCATCATCGGCCCCAACGGCGCGGGCAAGACCACGATGATGGACATCATCACCGGTAAAACCCGGCCGGATACCGGCTCGGTGTGGTTCGGCAGCCGCCACAACCTGCTCACCATGAACGAGCCGGACATCGCCTCCCTGGGCATCGGCCGCAAGTTCCAGAAACCCACCGTGTTCGAGGCTCTCACCGTGTTCGAGAACCTGGAACTGGCCATGGCGGCGGACAAACGCATCTTCCCGACGCTCACCGCCATCATGAAAGCCGAATACCGGGACCGCATCGACGAAGTGCTCGAACTCATCGGCCTCAGGGACCTGCGCGACCGCCCCGCGGGCATCCTCTCCCACGGCCAGAAACAGTGGCTGGAGATCGGCATGCTGCTGATGCAGAAGCCCCGGCTGCTGCTGGTGGACGAACCCGTGGCCGGCATGACCGAACAGGAAATGGAACGCACCGCCGAACTGCTCACCAGCCTCGCCGGCAAGCAGTCCGTTGTGGTGGTGGAGCACGACATGGGTTTCGTGCGCTCCATCGCCCGCCAGGTCACCGTGCTGCACCAGGGCAGCGTGCTGGCCGAAGGCACCATGGACCAGGTCTCCAACGACCCGGAAGTGATCAAGGTTTACCTCGGGGAAGACGCCTGATGCTCAAGATCAACCAACTCAACCACTACTACGGCGAAAGCCACACCCTCTGGGACCTGGAACTGGACGTGCCCCAGGGCCAGTGCACCTGCGTGATGGGACGCAACGGCGTGGGGAAGACCACCCTGATGAAATGCATCATGGGCGAGGAAACCGCCAAGAGCGGCTCCATCGAGTTCGCCCAGGACGTGGAACTGACCAAAAAGAAAATCGAAGACCGCTCCCGCCTCGGCATCGGCTACGTGCCCCAGGGCCGGCAGATCTTTCCCCTGCTGACCGTGGAGGAAAACCTGCGCACCGGACTGGCGGTGCGGGCCGATGGCAGCAAGAAGATCCCGGAGCGGGTGTACGAGCTGTTTCCGGTGCTGAAGGAAATGCGGCACCGGCGAGGTGGGGATCTCTCTGGCGGGCAGCAACAGCAGCTGGCGATTGGGAGGGCGCTGGTGATTGAGCCGAGGCTGCTCATCCTGGACGAGCCGGGAGAGGGGATTCAGCCTAATATTGTGGCGCAGATTGGGGAGGTTATTCGTAGGCTGATTGCGGAGGATGGGCTCACAGTTTTACTCGTTGAGCAGAAGTTGCCGTTTGCACGGAAGTATGCGGATCGGTTTGCGATTTTGGATAGGGGGCGGCGGGTTGCTGAGGGAGGAATTCAAGAATTGTCGGATCAATTAATTATGAAACACCTTACTGTTTGAAAACGGAACTTTGTAGTCAACCCTCTCTTACACTCTCGAATGGATTATATGCCCTATAAAGTGCTTGTATTTATGCCAGTTTTTCTACTAGTCTCTGGTGCTTAAAGGCCCGTCATCCTCGCAACATGTCTTCGAGTTCGGGCGGTAAAAAAAGATCAAGGAATTGAAATGGGCAGAACCAAAAGAATCCAACTTATTAAAGTTAATCAATGGCTGCCAAGTTGGGATAAAGTTCAGTGGAGAGAAGGGCTGGAGAAGCCTAGAGCAAATTTTTTCATCGCATCAATTCCATTGGAAGAGCTGAGGGAACTTGCAGCAGTAACGACGCGAGATGTGTCACAGCGCGCAGACCCCAACGCTATCCACGGGTACCAGCGATTGCACGAGGTTGTACGGTCGAAAAAGATCAATCGTTTTGTCCATTACGGGTATCCCCTTTCAACTAGCCAAGGTTTGGATCCGGATCAGCATGGGCATTTGAGAAATCCTGGTTGGTTGCCAAATGCGATCATCGTAAACATCATCCCTCCAGGCCAGAAACGTTCGAAGGATGGAAAAGAGGTTTCCGTTCCAGAAGCTTTGGGTATGAAAATAATCGAGGAGGGAGATTTTTCCTTTCTTGAGTACCCTTCGTCTGATGAGATCTTTAAATATCGGGAAAACAATAACAGTTTTGCCGAGCCAATAGAGATAATAGATGGCCAACACCGGTTATTTGCTGCGGACTACGGCGACCGCTTTGGTGACTCCTATGAAGTTCCTGTGGTTCTTTTCGATAACTTGTCTCTCGGTTGGCAGGCTTATCTATTTTGGACCATCAATGTAGAGCCGAAGAAAATTAATGCGAGTCTTGCGTTTGATTTGTACCCCGAGTTGCGCCGGCAAGAGTGGCTTGAACAGTCCGAAACCATAAAGATATATCAGGAGCATCGCTCTCAGGAAATGACAGAGGCTTTGTGGTCACATCCACGCAGCCCTTGGAGCGGCCGGATTGAGCTTCATGGTAGAAGAAAGAAAGGGCACGTTTCCAATGCCGCCTTTATTCGATCGTTAAACTCCAGTTTTATAAAAAGGTGGAATCGCGGAGAGAAGGTTGGTGGTCTTTTCGGTTCAATCCCTAAAGCAGATGGCAGTGCTCACAGAGTAATTCCTTGGAAACGGTCGCAGCAAGCCGCGTTTCTTATAGTGATGTGGAACTCAGTAGTCGATGCAGTAGAAAAGAGTCAAGCTGATTGGAAACGTTCCCTTTCAGAAGTGGAGCAGCGTGATCTACTGCAAGGTCTGCCTGCCGCCTTTGCGGGGGAGCATACGTTGTTAGCTACTGACCAAGGCGTCAGGGCAATACACAATATATACAACGCAATATTCCAAGACATTCCTGAAGAGTTGGAGCTCTCCAGTTGGCATTCGAGTGATGAGGTACTTGAAAGTCCGACGGAGGAGAGTATCGATCTTGCTGTCAAATCTTTCGGGAAACTCTCCAAGGCCAATAAAGCGATAGCTGACATTGCCAAAGCTCTTGTCGACGGGTTTGACTGGAGGTTGTCTTCTGCGCCAGGTCTAGAAGACGATGAGAAGAAAATTCAGTCCGCATATAGAGGTAGCGGCGGCTATAGTCTCATGATGCGAGAGCTACTGAAAATTCTGAGCAATTCCAAATCGTTGGATCCAGTGATAGTTGAGGCGGCAAAAGATGTTTCCTCGACTTTAATTAAGTGAGGGCAGAATGAGTAATCAAAAGCACTCACGAGGAAAAAAAGGTCCAAAGAAGGTTCCGACACCAGACTGGAAGGCCATTGCAACCAAATCAAAGCATGAAGGGGCGGTTGGTGGATTTGCTGGATTCAAAGCCGGGAAGGTTCTGTGTGATAACCATTCCAACTCCAAGTCACGCTCTGAGGTAGAGATAGATCTAGCTGCAAGGCAGTTAGAGCACTGTTTGGAAGCTTGGAACTTTCTGTCGCAAGCTGCATGGGCGTTACTTAATGCGCAAACAAACCAAGCAATTCATATGGCGTATTATACTGAGGTACGTGCGGCCGATTCTCTCTTGGCTTCAACTGGTATAGCTGTTAAGAGCATGCCAAGTTATTATTTGAGCCAAGGGGATGTGCGTTACGACATTAAGGGAAGGCAGGCGGGCACCCACTCACTTATTCGTAACATTTGGCCGTATTGGTGCAAGCGGCCTGATGCTGAATCGATATTCAATGATTTGCGAGTCGTTCAATCGGTAAGCCTCAAGGACGTTGGTGACACACTTGGGCTAGGTGCTGGTCGGCAAAATAAGCTTTTGTCTTGGGGATATGAATTGGTGAACTTATCAAAGGATCATCAATCTCGGAATACCGCAAGCTATGAGGTGCTAAGTTCATACAATGGAATAGAGTCTCTGCAGTCTAGAGACTACAGAGAGTTACTAGCCAAAGTCTGGCAGCATATGGCGCCTGCTGGAAATGAAGGTCAGTTTCGTTTCGAGGTTCTTTATGCTCAATATTTAATATGGTCATATTGTCATGACTTTGCGACCCAACCGAACGTCCAAGATTATGAGGCTGAGTACCTTGTTAAATTTGATTCGATTATCAACAGAATGTCGACCAATACTGGTGTTCCTGAGCCCACTCTACGGATGGCATTAGATTCTGGTTCAGAAAAAGATCCTCTGTTTGAGATCTTTGAGTTAGCATCGGACCAAAAGGCTGAAGCAGAAAATGTTTTTGTCCGTGCCTTTATATTGGCGAGATTAGCGACAAGCAAGCTAAATACTAATTTAAGTGTTAGCGGTTGTCATAATGGTCTGGACTGGATCAGAGCATGGTTGTATGAGATCGGTGTTCTGAATGATGGAGATGCGCCGGAAGATGTCGCTTTGAACTCAGAACAGTTGATTGAAAATGCGATAAGTGTTGCAGATGTCTCTTTACGGCGTGTCTGGTCCGATGTATCGGCAGAGGCAGCGACTACCTGCCGTTTAAACTCCGGAATTTGTTGGGGGCTTGGGTTTTAAATCAGCTATAGCCACATTTGATTAATATTTCATCATAGTGACCTCTGAATTCAGACTTTCCTGAGATTGCATTCTTCCTTTTTTTGGGTATTTGAATGAAGTCTCTATAGAGGTCTTTTATTGAATCGTGGCTGGCGTTTGTTATTAAAGCCATAGCTCCCCGGTCTACTGCGCGAGTAATAGCATTTTTTAGTCGCATTTGGTCATCCCAAGAGAAGAGCTTTTCATTGTATTTTATGAATCCATTATGATTGTGCTTGACAGTATACGGAGGATCAATAAACAAAAAGTCTCCTCTCTTTGCTGCATTAATGGTTTCTTCAAAATCTTGATTCATTATTGTTGCTTTTTTTAAAGATTCAGAAACCAGGTCAAACCTGTCAGTATCAAGAAGGACTTTTGTTTTTGTGCCAATTGGCACATTGAACTGACCTCTAAGATTAACCCGGTACAAGCCATTCCAGCATGTTCTGTTCAAATAAATAAACCGAGCAGCAGTATCTATGCTTCCTGAGGGAAGATTTGATCGGACCTTGTAGTAATATTCTTTACAATGGTTCTTGTGATGTTCTTCTAGAAGTCGTAGGACGGACATCCAATCATTTTGGATTGCAAGAAAGGTCTCAATCAGCTCTTCGTTTGTATCTGATAGGAGTGCGTCTGCTGGTTGCAGGTAAAAAAATATCGCTCCACTTCCCAAAAATGGCTCAATATAGCGACCTGTAAAACTTGGTATAATGTTGCTGCACTCTGGTGCCAGCCAGCGCTTACCGCCTGCCCATTTCAAAAATGGTAAAACCGTTGTGTTATTTTTTGGGGAGTGCATGGTGGTTTATAATCGGCACTAGTGAGTTTGTAGAAAGTTTGCTGGGAAAAATCGTCTGATTAGTCGGTTTTCTCCAGTCAAAGCTGGGTAAGGTTTGAGTAAGTTGGAGCCAAAAAGTGGTCGTGTTCTCGCAACGCGTAAGTTACTCTCGCTGAATGATTTTATCAAGCTTTGGCCAAAAAAGCGGTAAGCCGGGTTGGATTGTTTGTTGGCTCTTGGTGCAAGTCGAATTTAGGAAAACCGGAGCAGATCTATTATTTGGATGCACAGGCAAGCCTGAACCTTCTCGTCGAGTACCAGCTTCCGGCTAATCGGGTAACGTGGAAAACCGGGACAGATCTATTTTCAGCCCCGGTTTTCCCTAACATTGTCGGCTTTTGAAACCAGGTTGCTAAACCAGCGGTATTGAGTTGAATAGACCTGGCTTTCGGATCGGGTCTTTTCCTGTGCGCTACACTTCCAGACAACAGTTATCTTCTCAACTGTCAGAGTGGGAGAGTCACAATGCAGGACTACGAACTCTATTACTGGGGCCTGCCCTTTCGCGGTAATTTTATTCAACTTTTTCGGGAGGAGGTTCGGGCGGATTACCGCAAGCTGGATGCCAGCGAGGTCTACCCTGATAAAAGCCTGAACATCCGGTACCCCGGGACTGTAGCCTGACGTCTGAAAACAACAGAAATGGACCTGGAGTCCTCTATGAAACCCGCCCAACGCCTAGGCAGTTCTCTTTCCAGCCCTGATTTTGCAAGCCTGCAGGGTGTCTGGCGTTCCCAGGGTTACGGCACTGTGTTGCTGATCGAGGAAGATTGGTACACCCTTTTTGAAGAAACCAGCATCAGCTGCCTGAAGATTCATGCGGGCAGTATTGAAGAACTTGGCCACTATTACGAAGATTTGGCGGTGTCCCCTGGTGGCCAGGCGTTCAGTGCCCATCGGGTAACTGGAGTAGCACGCATCAGATTCCGTCGCCTGAAAGGATTGCCCGCCAGTGTCACTGAAAGTCACAGGCACATGGCAAAGGATCCACAATACAACTTTGACGTTTTCTGGCGAACCTTTCACGAGCAATACGCCCTGTTTGAACTCAAGGGTGTGGCCTGGGACCGGGCGCATCATGACTATCTTCCCCAGATTAACGCGAACACATCACAGGAAACGCTCTTTGCCATCATGGTTGCGATGCTACGGCCCCTGAAGGATGGCCATATTCGTCTGCATTCACCCTGGGGTCATTACAGCGCAGGTGCCCAGCCGGCGCTCTTCAGGCGGCTGACACAGGAACTTGAAGACGCCAATGATGACCGGGGGCTCACCAGCTACCTGGGCGAACTCAAAGAGTCGGCGCGTGACGTGATCCATGAGGATTATCTCGCAAGCGCCGTTAGCCATGGCGGCAACCGGCTGGTGGAGTGGGGACGCCTTAATGACCTCATCGGTTACCTGAACATCCGGGCCATGGCCGGGCAAAGCGGCAAGTCAGGCAAACCGGCTGCGGATCTCGGTGCGGTCGATAGTGTGATGAAGAGGGTGCTGGCAGATGTTGGCGAGCTCCCCAATCTGGTGGTCGATCTTCGCAATAATGGTGGGGGGTACGATGGTGTTGCACTGCGCTTTTCAGCGTACCTGATGGATCGCAAACGGCTGGCTTTCACCAAGTCAGCCCGTCATGGCAATGGATTCACTGGAAAGCAGTCTGTCTATGTCACGCCTGTCAATGAGACTTACCAGGGCAACTTGTTTGTGCTGACCAGCGAGCTAACGGCCAGTGCCGCAGAAATCTTCGTGCTCTCTTTGCTTCAGCATCCCCGTCTCACTCTTATTGGCGAGCCTACCCAGGGCATCCTTTCCGACACGCTCGAGCGCCATCTGCCAAATGGCTGGCACCTGACCTTGTCCAATGAAATCTACCGGGCCTACGACGGTGAGATATACGAAGATGTCGGCATCCCGCCACACATCCGTCTCAAGTACCTTGGCCGAAAAGGGCGCGAGGAAGGCAAAGACCCGATGCTGGAGCGGGTAATTAAGCTGGTCGGCGGTTGATGGTCGAAGTATTAATCACGGGGTTGGCGTTTTGAGGAAAACCGGGTCAGATTCATTTTCACGGTTCTTGTCAAAGCGGGGCGAGCTTTGGGAAACCGCTACGAATCTATGCTCTGAATACACATTTTCACGTTCGCTCGCCCTGCAGCTGCCCCACATAAGCAGCGATAAAAGCCGTTTCCTGAAAAGCCTTCAAACCCGTCTCGGCAAACGCAATGGGCAGCGGGTTGGCTGCCAGGGTGGACTTGATCAGGGCCGGGGGCAGCAGGGTCACCGTCAACTCAATATCGCTGATCAGTTGAATGGCGGCTTCCATTTTGAAGCTGATGGCACCACCGGCAAATTTGCCTTTGGGCATCCGCTCTTTGATCGCGACACTGGAGACCCCGTACTCGGCCATTAACGCCGAAAAGGCCGCCTGGAACCGCTGCAGATCTTCACGGCTATGGTTTTTTGGCAGTGACAGTTTGCGCACCTTGCACTCCGGCAGGTTGAACTGCCCCCTGTCCATATTCAGCAAACACACCACCGCATCGCTGCCAGTCAGCTCAACCCCGCAAACAATCATAGCCATTGCCCTCTAGTCCCCGGCTGTCGTTAGCCGCAGCACTTCTTGAATTTGATGCCGCTACCGCAGTTGCAGGCGTCGTTTCGGGAGGGCGGTTTTACCGTGGTGACCGTTCCTCCTTTATTCAGGATAGCGGTGAGCTCATTGATAGATTCAACGGCGCCCTCGCGGGTATCAACCGAAATAGTCGCATGCAGCTTCGCCCGGGCCACCTGTGCCTCAACCTCCTGCTTGCGCGCCTCACTGGTAACCACCAGTTTTAGCGGATACTTCCGGCTGCCACTCTTCTGGCTGGCGTTGGTCTGAAAGCCGCCGTAAGCGGTGTGGTGCTGGCGTGCGTCCTGCCGGCCCTTGAAGAAAAATTTGTCTGACATGGTGAGATCCTGGTGGGGAGAATGCCCGAGCTAGTGCCGGGGGGAGTCTTTTAGCATGGTTGTGGGCACGGGGATATAGGGAAAACCGGGACAGATCTATTTTAGATGGGTTTAGGGGCATAGAATTGGCAAGTGGTATCAACTGGGAGCTCATGTGCCCCCAGATAACAAATGCAGCGAAAGGCTCCGATTATGCACGTGGATAAAGCAAAGAAGCGTATTGCAAAGCAGGTTAAGAAGGGCTTTCACGGCTATCCGTTAGTTTCGCTGGAGTACTTTGGTAAAACGCCGGATTCAGCCAGCGAGGTTGTTATTTCATATACCGAGGAAGAGGGCGCGGAACCCCAGAAGCAAACGTTTGTGAGTGGGGGTGATGCCCGGGAAGACGAAACCATTCAGTCCACCCTCCTGAAAATCATTGAGCGGGCGGATGCCAAAACGGTGACTGAGGTCGACGGCATTTCCACGCTCAGTGAAACTTGATCATAGACAGGCCCGGACGTCGTCCCCAACGGCAATGTCACCCGCTTCAACCACCCGACCGCATTGGGGGGAGGGTGTTTAGCAGGGTTTGAAGATGGGTTGGTTCAGACATCGGCGCGCTCTTACACAGGGGCGAAACAGCTCCGCCCAGAGGCCTCGACAACTACTCATTGGCTACCTTCTTAAGCCATTCCACGCCAAAGCGCACACCAAAACCCTGCAAGTCAGTCGGTATCTGTGCCAGCCCGCCCGGATGGGTGCCAGAAGATGCCATATCGACGTGAACCCAGCCGATGTCTTTGGCGACGAAACGGCCAAGTAAACGTGCTGCGTAGATGTGGTCACCCGGCCCTTTGGTCCTGCATTGTAGGGTATCGGCGACTTGCGATTCCAGATCTTCGTCGTAGTCATCTTCATAGGGAAACGGCCAGACCCGTTCACCGCAACGCTCACCCGCCTGAATGAGAGGCTCGACCCAGTCACGGCGGTTGGTTATCGCCCCTGCCATTCGTTGTCCCAAAGCAGAGACGACAGCACCCGTCAGGGTTGCGTAATCAATGATCGCGCGTGGTTTTCCCCGGGATACAAGCGCCAGGGTATCCGACAGCACCATTCGACCCTCGGCATCGGTATTGATAAGCTCGATTGTGGTTCCATCCAGGGCGGTAATGACATCGTTACACTTGACTGCCCGCGAACCGATATGATTTTCTGCCAATGCCAGCCAGCAATCCACCGGCTGATTAAAGTTCATACGGGTTATGGCCAGGAAGGCACCCAGCGCCACGGCACTGCCCTGCATATCGCCGTGCATGCCCAGCATACTGCCGCCCACTTTCAGATTGCTGCCACCAGTGTCGAAGCAGATGCCTTTACCGACCAGTGCGAGAGGCTTCCCTTCAGCTCCCGGCGGGCGGTATTCCATGTGAAGTATGCCTGCGTCTCTGACAGGGCTGGCTTCGACAACCGAAAGAAAGGCACCGGCGCCCAGCTCTTCCAGTTTATCCCGGTCATAGAACTCTGTTTTCCAGCCCTCCTGGCGGGCAAGCGATTCGGCGAAATCCCGATAAATACCCGGTGTGAGGTAATTGCCCGGCAAATGGGTTAACCAGCGAGCCAGGTTATTGCCCTCAGCCGTTGCTTCAGCGTACCCGAAGTCAGCGTTACCAAGGTTCCCGAAATAGCGCATGGCTTTGAGGTTATTTGGCTCGGAAGCTTTGCCCGTAATTTTCGGCAACTGGAAAAGTGCTGCATGGGCTGCAGCCAGGAGGGCCTCAGTCATCGCACCTGCGGCCACCTCATCATCAAGCAGGCAAAGAACATTTATCTCTTCCAGCCGGTCTGCTATTAGCGGCCCAATAACTTTACGCGCCAGAGTCAGCGCCTTAAATGTCTGAAGTTGATCCGCCACGAACACAACCACCGCCCTCTCACCTCCGGGCATGGAGAGAAACACCGGGTTGGCGGTTTTTGGATAGGCTGATAGGCGATTTTCGAGAATGTCGGACCAGGGCGTCTGGTCTATCGCTTTCCGGTCAGCGTCGGGAATCAGGAGGACCACACCTGAACCGGATTCGAAGTCCCAGTCCGGGGGAACCGGTTGGTCTTTCTGGAGCAACAATGGCGATAATCCGGGTAATTCAGGCTTCATTGTTGAAGCTCCTATGAGGGCTGAAAATATAGCTATAACTATAGTTGGTTTTCCCGTACAAACAGGCATGCAAATCAGCTTACATTTAAAGAATTTTGCTGCATTTCAGAGCAGGAAAGGGGCTCTCTTAAGATATGAAGGCATTCACAAATCCGGTTGGTTCCGGAACGCTCTGGTTTAACAACCTCTCTACCGCCGAAGGCACGCCAGTTGCCTATGATCCGCAGGCGCGGGCTTTCGTGCCTATGCCTCCATTTTGTGCTAATCGCGAGGTCATTGGCTGCAACTGGATAGCGCCAGAGGAAGGCGCCTTCTGCCGATCCTGTGCCATGACGGCACTGGCCCCGGCCCCGGAAATTCCCAATGCCATCTCTAATTGGGCAAAAACAGAGGCGGCAAAACGCTGGGTCATCGATAACCTGGGCCGCTGGCACTGGTTCAGGCCGGAGGATCCGGGAACCAGGCCCATTTTCCATATGCTCGCTGACGGTCACACGATTGCTGGCATGGGCCATGGCGACGGCGTGGTCACCATCAGCGTTTCCGAGGCTGACCCTGTTGTCAGAGTCACTCGAAGAGAGGCCCTGGAAGAGCCTTACCGCACCATGATCGGGCACATGCGCCATGAGATTGCCCACATGCTCTGGTGGCGATTGAGTTTGCGGGAGGATTTTCTGGCGGCATTCCGGGAAATGTTTGGCGACGAGCGAGCCGACTACACGGCAGCTTTGCAGAAATACTACGATCAGGGGCCACCCCAGGACTGGGAGCTGTTTTACCTGACGTCCTATGCTTCCGCACATCCTCATGAGGACTGGGCAGAGACAGCGGCCCATCTTTTGCACCTTACTGACATAACTGACAGTTTTGTGGCATCAGGTCTTGTCTCTCCCGAAATGCCCGGACACAACTGGGACCCCTATGCCGAGCCTGATACGGCTTTGCTGGTACGCGTGGCCTCGGCTTTGGCAACGCGAATCAACCACATCAACCGGTCCATGGGGCTCTCGGATGTTTATCCGTTCGTGCTGTCTGAAACGGCCCATCGAAAACTGGCGTTTGTTCATGACTGGTTACGTCGCGGGGCTCAAGGACGTTGAATCAATGGTAGGTGGAAAAGCTTAGGTACAATCCACCTCCGAATTTAGGAAAGCGCATCTAGGAAAGCGGGACAGATCTATTATTTGGATTCATAGGCAAGCCGGCATCGTGTCGTCGAGCGCCGGCGTCCGGTTTATTGGGTAACCTGGACCGCTTTTCTGGAGTCATTCCCCTTTCCCACTCAGCTTCATCTCCCGGCGCTGGCAGAAACCGGCCAAACTCGACATCTGACTGGCGGGAATGTCCTGCAGATAGATCCAGAGGTCCTCAACCGTTATGCCCGCCGCTATCTGTGATTTCTGCTGCAAAGCGATCACCGCTGGTAAGCTTTAAGCGGAACTCGCCGGAAGGAGTGCCGTAATGACATCGCCCATTGAAAGTGTTCAGAGCCCCTGGGTCAGGTTTCTCGCACATCTGTTCGTGATCCTTGTGGCCTGGACCATCTTTATTAAATACCTTTTCCCGATCGGCTTTGCGATGGCGAGCAATGAGGCGTGGGCAACCTATATCTACTGGGATCTGTGGCCGGTTGCGCACCTCTGGCTGGCCTGGGCGTTGTTGGCAAGGCCCTGGTACACGCGCCTGCTGGCCATTGGCATGTCTGTGGCTGAAATCCTGATCATCACCACTCTGTTCATCTGGTTCCTGGCGGAGCCGGAGTGGTCTATCTGGCGCACGAACTGGTTCGTGAATAAGGTGTTTGTGCTGGCCGCGTTTGTTCTGGTGTTGAGTACGGCACTTTTCCGGCCAGAGACGCTGAAGGCGCGGATCAGGTGAGGCGTTGGCGGCATCCTGGACCCCACGGTTAATCCAGACGGACAGCTGTAATATCTCCGCCTCGGCCTATCCCGACGACAACCGGGAATGACACAAAGTGGAAACGCGTCGTGACATTGTCGTCATGCACGGCAAAGCCGAACGTATAGGTGTTACCGCGCTTCAGGGCGATGTCGTCGTCATGGCCGGTGTCAAGCGGTCTGATCCAGGTCACAATCCAGCTCCCATCTTCCCACTTGCCGGTAACCCTGGCGTTGTCCGCCGCCGACCCTCGGGCGTCTACGCGACTAAGCAGTCGGCCTGGAAGCACGTCGCCTTCTTTCCACCCGGCGTCGGGATCATAGGGAGTCGCGTTATCTTCGCGGATCAGGGCCGCGGGTTCCGGGCCAGTCTCTATATCCGAGACGGTGAGGGATTTCCGGCCAACTTTCTTGGGATCGAACATAAATTCAGGGGTCATGGAGTCGCGATCGACGTTCCAGGAGAACGGGTTTTTTCCTTCGTCGAAAAGGCGGTATCCGAGTACAAAGCCGTCGTCTGCCATGTCGACCGGGTTGCTCCGGGCTGCACGCCACTGCATCAGATCCAGGAAAACACCCTTATCCTTGAGTTTCGCCAGAGCTTCGGGGGATTTAACCTTGTCCCAGCTCGCGGATGTGTCGGTACGGGAGTCAGGAAGGTACTTGCGCACGTCACTGCGGCCCAGGCGACCTTCTCCCAGGTACGGGTGGGACCGGACCGCTTCTGATGGAGGTTCGCCCGGCATGTCCCGCATGCCGTTGTGGCAACTGAGCCAGCAACCCTGCTCGGCAAAACCTTGTACATCGCCATCGTCGATCATGATCGCAAGTCGGTCTTCATAGAGGGGCGGCTCCAGTCCCTGACGCACACGCTTTGCCGATCGTGGACCGCCGTAGAAGGCCCATGCCTGGCCATCGTAGCGCATGTAGTTGTGCATCACGCCGGGCCGTTCCGCCTGGGTCTTCCAGTGGAACCGGAGGTACAGGTTTTCCTCGTCGTGAGCAGCCTGGACAGCCAATTCGAGTGACCCTTTCTTGCCATCGATCGGATTGGGTTCCAGGCGGCCACCCGAGACAATTTCGTTACCCATGCGTCGTTCCGAGTCACGGTGGCAGCGCTTGCAGGCGGTGCCGCGTCCGACCATACGGGCACCGCGGTGCTCCGGGCTGTGTAACCACTGGAAGCTCGATTGTCCGGGATAGAACAGGGTAACTTTTTCAACGGGAACCGATGTCCAGTCAACTGGTGTTGTGGTGTCAGCCAGAGCGGAAGCTGCTGAAAAGTTAGCGGTAAAGGCAACCACGGCGAGGTATCTCAGTGAAGTCTGCAACATGGTGCATCCTCGGCAGGATAGGTGGGTTCCGACGGCGGGACTTTTTATCTGCCCTGGAAACGCTCGTCCATGCCCACAACATAGACTACGATGCCTGTGTGGGAAACTGGGCAACCCAGGACGGGCAACTCGGGACAGATTCATGTTCCGTATTTTCCACCGCGCGGCGCTCCCTCAAAGTGCTCTATAGCAAGGTGAAATCTATCGATGCAGAAGGGTTTGCACCTTTAATTCATGGAAAACAGAAGCCAATCGGGCGCCACTGCAAGGAGCAAACGGTCTGTCTGGTGGTGTTTTCCGGCAGGCCTGCTGTGAGGGGGCGGTTTGGCTTACGGGGCGCGCGACGGCCTGCCCTGTGTTGCCTGGCGCCTCAGGACAGCACCTGGCCGCCGTCCACCACCAGCGTCTGGCCGGTTATCCACCGGGCCAGATCGGAGGCCAGGAATAACGCCACGTCGGCGACTTCCTCCGGCGTGCCCAGGCGCCCGAAGGGAATCCCGCCGCGAATACGGTCATAGAGCTCCGGGTTGTGCTGGCGGGCCTGATCCCAGACGCCGCCCGGAAACTCGATCGAGCCCGGGGCAATGCCATTAACGCGCACTTTATGCGGCGCCATGGCCACCGCCAGGCTGGCGGTGTAGTGAGCGACGGCGGCCTTGATGGCCGCGTAGGGGGCGGTGCGTGTCGAGGCGTGCAGGGCAGCGATGGAGGCAATGTTGATGATCGTACCCCCGGTTTCCTTGAGCGCTGGCAGGCAAGTATGGCCGGCACGAACCGTGCCCATCAGATCCACCTCGACGCTGCTCAGCCAGCCTTCTTCGTTGTCCTCCCGCCCGAAGGCCGAGGCGCAATTGACCAGCACGTCCAGACCGCCCAACTCGCCCATGGCGCTCTGCAGATAGGTTTCCAGCGCAGCCTTGTCGCCGATGTCGCAGGGGGCCACATGCAGCTCCAGCCCCTCGCCCGCCACTTCTTCCGCCAAGGCGTCCAGGGACGCCTGCCCGCGCGCGCACACGGAAACGCTGGCTCCAGCCCGGGCAAATCCCAACGCGATGGCTCGGCCAATACCCTTGCTGCCGCCAGCGACGATGACGCGCCGGCCCTGGAAATCAAACATGATTGGCTGCTCCTGTTTTCCCATTAGGTTTGGTCTCGCCTCTGGTCGCTCCAGTGGCTCGAAGCTCTGGCTACTTTACGCCGAAACGTGGATAGGAGGAAAACCGGGACAGATTTAAATTTCGCGGTCTCCCCGATGGTTCAGCATTAATTTGACTCGCTACCAACCTGCTTTGAAAGTCGGTTAACATCGGATACCAATGCACAGAACGGATGCTGTGCGAGGAAAAGCAAGGAGAAGCTGAAGCCAGACAGACCCGGGTGATTGTGCCCGGTTTTACCAGGACTCTGTGAAAGACGAGATTGCATGATCAAAGGAAGGGAAACAGACTAGCCAGATGAAACCACTCTTTCTGATCGTTGCTTACCTCGTCGCCGTCACCCTGCCGTTGCTCCTGTCCGCCCTGGTCGGAGGCCCGCCACGCCAGTTCCACCAGGAGTTGGCCTCCGGCCTTGGCATTCTTGCCTTCTCGATGATCCTCGTGGAATTCATCCTGTCCGGCCGTTTCAAGGCCATTTCCAATGACGTCGGCATGGATGTGACCATGCGGTTTCACCAGATCATGGCCCGCACGTTACTGGTCTTTGCTGTGTTGCACCCGTTGCTTTACCAGGGGACGCCAACAGGGGGTGAGCGGCCCTGGGACCCCACACGGCAATTGACGCTCACGACTGATTTTGCCGATCTGTCGACGGGCATTGCCGCCTGGCTGCTGCTTGCAGGCCTTGTTGTCATGGCCATCGGGCGCACCCAACTGGGCTACCGGTACGAGACGTGGCGCCTGTTGCACGGGCTCGGCGCGCTCCTGATCGCGTTGCTGCTGTTGCACCATACCGTGTATGCCGGGCGTTACGGGTCGCAGACTGTGATGACCTGGGTGTGGCTGGTCATGACGGGCGTGGCGGTTGGGTCACTGCTGATGGTTTACCTGGTGGTTCCCTGGTTGCAGAAGGCTCGCCCCTGGCGGGTGACGTCCGTCGTCCGGTTGACGCCCAAGCAATGGGAAGTGACCGTGACGCCCGACGGTCATGATGGTCTGGATTACCAGGCCGGGCAATTCGTCTGGTTGAATGTGGGGCACAGCACCTTCTCGATGAAAGAGAACCCGTTCTCCATGTCCTCAGCGCCGGCGGGCGGGCCGGAAGTCTCTTTCATGATCAAGGAGCTGGGAGACTTCACACGAACCATTGGTGAGATAAAACCTCAAACCATCGCCTATCTTGACGGCCCCTATGGCAATATTTCTGTTGATGGTCGCGAGGAACCCGGGGTCGCGCTCATCGCCGGTGGCGTTGGCCTGGCTCCGCTGCTGGGCATACTCCGGCAAATGCGCCTGACCGGCGATTCGCGCAAGGTGAAGGTGATCTACGGAAACCGGATCATCAACCAGATCGCCTACCATGAGGAGTTGGGTGATGAGGATGTGGTCTATGTGCTGTCGGAACCGCCAGAAGACTGGCAGGGTGAGACCGGCTTCATCGATGGCCAGCTGATGGATCGTGTGTTTTCAGAGAATGAGTTCCGCGACTGGGTCTTTGTGATGTGCGGGCCGGCGATCATGATGGATATCGTTGAAGATCACCTGAGCAAGCGGGGTACACCTCCTCAGCGTATCCTGGCGGAGCGGTTCAGCTATGATTAAACCAATCAGGCGGTTAAGCCAGCGTCGGCGGCTATCCTTGATCATCTGGGGTGTGAACATCACTTTATGCCTGTTCCTTCTGGTTTTTGTGTTGCGCTGATTCAGGGCAGGGCAATTACCCCCCGGGCTCTGATTTTCCGGATGGCTGGCGGTCGACACACCTGGCAACTTGACACTCTTTAAAGCGGTAACAATAGTTGGTTATCACAACTTCATTGGGTTGCTATGGAGAGCATCGATGAAAAACACTTTTTGTGCCCTCGCTTTACTCACCACCCTGGGACTGATTGGGTGCACCTCAACCGGCGCCAGCGGACCGAACGACGCCCAAGGGCTGCCTGCTGCAGCAAGGGCGCAGTTTGAATGCGCAGACCGCAACGACAATGGCCACATTGACCAGAGTGAGCTGGTTTACCTGCGTCAGTGCGGGATTGGTGAAAACCTCAAATGCGGTGAGGAGCAACCGGTACTCGAAGGGCGGCCGCCTGCCGGGGACTTTGAACTGGGGCTCCGGATGATCCAGGTCACGGATGCGGATGCCGACAACCGTATCAGCATTCGCGAATTCCGCGCTCACTGCGCAAGATTGGATCGCGCGCATCAGGACTGAAAGGATTTCAGTCGGCGGAGGTAGAGTACGAGTGTCTTGTTCAGGTCCGATTCATAAGGAATGCGCCTCTCTTACTATTTTGTAACCTGTTGAAATATAACTAAAATTTAACAGGTTGCTTCGCATGTATTTCTGATAGTCTCTAATGGTTCACAAAACTGACAAGTAACGGATGGGACGATGGAGGCAATGGCTTCCTTCCCGTCATACTGGGCAGGTCAGACCACCTGAACAATGGGATTTATGTCAATGAAAATGAAATCACTGCTCGTTTTTTTATCTCTGAGTGTCACCTCATTGGGTGCCGTTGCGGATGACACAGCCGACGCCGCGCTAGGTGGAGGTCTTGGCGGAGCGATTGGGGCTGCTATCGGCAACGAGGTAGGTGGCAGAGATGGTGCTATTCTCGGCGGTGCGGTCGGTGCGGCAACGGGAACAGCCATTACCACCAGAGATCATAGAGAATACTATCGCGACCATGATCGCCGTCGTCATGAATATGACGATCGCCGGTCTTACCGTAAGTCTGGTGGCCATTTCTGCCCACCGGGCCAGGCGAAAAAGGGCAACTGCTGAGACGCGACAAGCCCGCCATTTGAACTGTGCGCTTAAAAAGCCTTCCCCCAACGGGAAGGCTTTTTTATTTTCGACCGGGAACCACCTACTGAGGTAGTGTTTTAATCCGGCTATGGGTTCCGCTTTCTGTTCTAGACTTTACCCGTGCAATTGTAATGCTCATCAGGATGTAACGATGATCAATGTGTGCTCAGAAGAAGCCTTGTCGGAACTGCTGCAATCGAACCCTGCGGTTCTTGTGCTCTTTGGCGGACCGCACTGCGGTGTCTGCCAGGCCATCAAGCCTCAACTCGAAAAGCTCGCGTGTGATGAGTTCCCGAAACTGGTGACGGCCTACATTGATTGTCAGGAAGCCGCCGCCCCGGTGTGTGCTGCCCGCGGTATTTTTTCTCTGCCTGTGGTCCAGCTGTGGTTTGGCGGGCAGCGATTCGCGGAATTCGCGAGGGTGTTTTCTATTGGCGAGGTGCGCTCGGCTCTGGAGCGGCCTTATGGGCTCGTGACTTAGGTGAATGCACTTTTTATTCTACGGTCCTCCCGGCAGTGAACCGACGCTACTGCCGAATAAACGCCTCGGTCAAAATGCCGAGGTGATGCCGCAGGGTCTCTGAAAAATCGATCTGAAACACGGTCAACGGCTCCACCTGCATGGCTTTTCGGGCGGGCTCCGGCGGATGGGACATGTGCCAGCAGCCGATCAGCGCCTGCTGGCACTGCATCAGATATCGCAGGCTGGCGGCTTCTTCCTGATTCGTCGCCGCAACGATGACGGCTGTGACACGGCGGGTCTGGGCGAGCAGGAACAGTTTGAATTCCCGGGCCTCCTCCTCGCTTAAACCAGTTTCGAGGGCAATGTGGAGGATGGCGTTCAGGCCACAGAACACGGGATGGGCCAGAATGCGGTCAACGAACCGGTCAGGGAAGCCCTCCGGACCAGCAGCTTCAACGTCTGATGTCCAGTCCGCCATGGCACGACGGTACACGGCAATAAACAGCAGTTCCTTGCTGCGGAAATAACGATACAGCGCGGCCTTGGTGACCCCGGTTTCACGGGCTACATCCGCAAGAGTCAGGCCGTGGAATCGGTGCTCCAGAAACAGTTTTTCCGCCGCATCGAGTATCTGTTGTTCCCGCAGCGCCTTGTCCGACTGGGACCGGGCGCGCTGTTTACCACCACATAATCTGTGCTTCAAAACCACCTCAAAGTACTCGCTCGTTGGCCGATATCAGGCCTGCAGCCAGCCGGCCAGCCGACGTGTCACGGTTCGGGGCGAGAGTTTACCAGACCAGACCATCAGCAGGTTGCGCAGCCCTGGAATGACGATGGCTTTTCGGCGCTGGGCCAGAGACTTCTTCACAACTGCTTCCGCCGTCATAGTGCCGGATTTGAACAGTTTGGTGTTGGTCATGTTGGCTTCTTGTGCAAACTCCGAATCGGTGGCTCCGGGGCACAGCGTGCTCACGGCAACGCCTGAATCCCTGAGTTCTTCATGCAATGCTTCGGAGAAGGACAGCACGAAGGCCTTCGTAGCGTAGTAGATGGCCATGTTCGGTCCGGCCTGGAATGCCGCGGTGGACGCCACATTGATGACAAAGCTGCCCGGCTGCTTGCGCAGTGAGGGCAGCAATTGCCAGGTCAGGGAGACCAGTGAGGTAATGTTCACCTGAATCATCGCCAGCTGACGTTCGAGGGCGAGATCGGCAAAGGCACCGCGATCGCCAAAGCCCGCGTTGTTGATCAGGCCAGACAGCGCCCAGCCGCCCTCGTTGATCTGCCGGGCCAAGTCGTCTGCGCCCGCGTCATCCGCCAGATCGGCTATCAGGACAACGGCCTCGATTCCATGCTGCTGCTTTAATTCGGCGGCCAGCTTATTCAAGCGCTCTTCCCGTCGCGCGACCAGAATCAGGTTCTGGTTTTCAGCCGCCAGTGCCCGGGCGAAGCGTTCGCCAATGCCGGCACTTGCGCCGGTAATAACCACATACGACATGACTTTCTCCGTTTAAGTGAATCATGGTCACTTAATGTAAGCGGGCAGTCGAGGTCTGTAAATGACCAGTGGTTACTTAATTTGGATGAATTCGCTGAATTGGCCATTAATGACAAGTACATTGTCCCCTTGTCCTCTCACGGCAGTGGACTTCCCGCCCGTATGATGATCTCACAGACATCACGTTTCCCGGGGGGCACCATGATTGCCAAGCAAACCAAAGCCGATGTTCACCCGATTCCGGCGCGTAATGCAGCTCGAACGACCACACCCAGGGGTATGATCCCCGAAGTCCGGCAGCCGGATTTTGATCTGGCCGACGACGTGCCCAAATACTGGTGGGACAACGATCCGGCCAAAACGCTTCTGTTGGCCGCCCTGTCTTCCAGCTTTCCGCCCGGTGAACGCTTCTTTATCGACTCGGTACGCCACTACCAGAAACAGATCACAGACCCCGAATTGAAAGAGGCGGTGCGTGGCTTTATTGGCCAGGAGGCGCACCACTCGAAGGAACACAAGGCCCTCAACGGGTATATGCAGGATCGCGGTATCAATCTCGATCGCCTGGAGCGGGAGATTCAGGGCCTGATGAACTGGATGCGCGAGCACTTCAGCCCGGAGCGTCAGTTGGCCCACACGGTGGCCGTGGAACATTTCACCGCCCTGTTAGCCGAGGAATTTCTGCTGAAATACAACGCCTTGGAAGAGATGGACCCGCGCATGGCACCCATCTGGGCCTGGCACGCGATTGAGGAATCCGAGCACAAGGCCGTGGCTTTTGATGTTTACAAGACCGTTGGCGGCAGCGAGTTTGTTCGAGTGACGGAAATGATGGCGGTGAGTGTGATGTTCCCGCTGTTCGCCGGGATTCACCTGGTTCAGCTTATGAAAGAAGATGGCCAACTCTTCAACGTAAAGTCCTGGCTGGGCGGACTCAATTACATGTGGGGTAAGCCCGGTGTTTTCCGTAAGCTGTTGCCGTCCTACTTCAAGTACTACAGCCCCGATTTCCACCCCTGGAATCACGATGCGCGTGATCTGGTGGAGAAGGCCAAGCGCAAATGGTTGGCACCGGTTATGAAAAAGGCTTCCTGAGGGTGCTCTCTCCTGTAGTAGTCCCTTAATACCCGCTTCACCATCGCCGCTGCTACTGTTTCCAGACCTGGCAACACAAGCACAAGGAGATAGCCATGAGCGGGAAGAAGATTCTGATGATTACCGGTGATTTCACCGAGGACTACGAAACCATGGTGCCGTTCCAGGCACTGCAGGCTGTCGGTCACACGGTTCACGCCGTTTGCCCGGACAAAAAAGCGGGCGATACCGTGGCCACTGCCATCCATGACTTCGAGGGCGACCAGACCTACACGGAAAAACCGGGCCATCGGTTTGCCCTGAATGCGGATTTTGACGGGCTGGACCCGGCAAAGTACGACGCACTGGTGGTGCCTGGCGGTCGTGCCCCCGAGTACCTGCGCCTTAACAAGGATGTGCAGAATCTGGTTCGCCATTTCTTCGAAACCAACAAGCCGGTGGCGGCGATCTGCCACGGTGCTCAGTTGTTGGCCGCAGCGGGTGTTCTGGAGGGTCGCAAATGCTCTGCCTATCCGGCCTGCCAACCGGAAGTGGAACTGGCCGGTGGGACCTTCGCCGGTATTGAGGTTGATCAGGCTGTAACCGATGCTAATCTGGTAACAGCGCCCGCGTGGCCAGCCCATCCGGCCTGGCTGGCGCAGTTCTTCCAATTGCTGGATCAGTAACGCTGCAGGGGCCAGTCCACCGGCCCCTCAGCGCTCTCAGGCACACCCAGGGAGGCCGTCATGTGCAAGCTCTTTATCAACGCCGACCCGGAGCTTTGGGTCAGTCGGACCCACTCCCTGCGTATTGACGGCATGGTGACCAGTGTGCGGATGGAAAACGCCTTCTGGCAGGTACTGTCAGAGCTGGCCGAACGGGATGGTATGAACCTGCCGCAGATGATCACCCGGCTTTACCACGAATCCATTGATGCCGGCCATGATCTCGGTAATTTCACATCCTTCCTTCGGGTTTGTGCGCTGCGTTATCTTGAACTGCAACTGAGCGGCGACGTTCCGAGGGATACCCGGGTACCGATTGCCTCACTTGATGCGGACCGTATTCTCGCCGGCGAACCCGGTGAGCCGGCAACCCCGGAAGTGGTGAGCAAAGCAACGCACTGACCCCAAAACGAAAAGCGGGCGGGCTGATTTTTTGCTGACAGCGAAAGACAACAGCATTTGCTAGTATTGCCCTCCTTTATCCTCAAACCGATACAGCCCCGCAAATGAATGCTCCCTTCACACTGCGGCCTTACCAGCAGGAAGCGGTCGATGCCACGCTGAGGCATTTCCGCCAATCGGATGAGTCTGCCGTCATTGTGCTGCCCACCGGTGCCGGTAAAAGCCTGGTCATTGCCGAGCTGGCCCGCCTTGCCCGGCGCAAGATTCTGGTGCTGACTCACGTCAAAGAGCTGGTGGAGCAGAACCATGCCAAATACCAGAGTTATGGGTTGGAAGGCGGCATCTTCTCCGCCGGGCTGAAGCGCAAGGAAAACAAGCATCAGGTGACCTTTGCCAGTGTGCAGTCCGTCTCGGTGAATCTGGATCAGTTCCGGGATGAGTACTCGCTGGTCATCATCGATGAGTGCCATCGGGTCAGCGGTGAGGAAACCAGCCAGTATCAACGGATCATCGAGTTGCTGCGGCAGCAGAATGACGCCCTCAAGGTGCTCGGACTAACCGCCACCCCCTATCGATTGGCCATGGGCTGGATCTATCGCTATCACTACCGGGGCTTTGTCCGAGGCGATCAGGATAAGCCCTTTCAGCATTGCATTTACGAACTGCCGTTGAGCTACATGATCAACTGCGGGTATCTCACCCGGCCCGAGCTGGTGAACGCGGCGGTGGCGCAATACGATTTCTCTGCGCTGCCTCAGGACCGCTTTGGCGAATACGCCGAGAGGGACGTCAACCAGCTGCTGAGCAAACATCGGCGGGTGACCCGGGCCATCATTGAGCAGGTGACGGAGCTGGCCGCTGACCGCAACGGGGTGATGATCTTTGCGGCCACGGTGGACCATGCACGGGAGATCACCGGCTATCTGCCGGAGCACGAAACCGCCCTGGTGACCGGCGCGACCGATTCGAATGAACGGGCGCTTCTGATCCAACACTTCAAACAGCGGCAGTTGAAGTATCTGGTGAATGTCTCTGTGCTCACCACGGGCTTTGATGCGCCCCATGTGGACTTTATTGCCATTCTTCGTCCTACCCAGTCGGTCAGCCTGTATCAGCAGATCGTGGGCCGTGGTCTTCGTCTGGATGAAGGCAAACGGGACTGCCTGGTGATTGATTACGCGGGCAACAGTGTGAACCTGCATCACCCGGAGGTAGGGGAGCCGAAACCGAACCCGGACAGCGAGCCGGTGCAGGTATTCTGCCCGGGCTGTGGTTTTGCCAATATCTTCTGGGGCAAGACAGACGTTGACGGCCGTGTCATCGAGCACTACGGGCGTCGGTGTCAGGGGCTGCTGGAGCCTGCGAAAACGGATGAACCTGCCGCGCACAAAGGACGCCCTGAACAGTGCGATTATCGTTTCCGTTTCAAGGAGTGCCCACACTGCGGAATCGAGAATGATATTGCGGCCCGTAACTGCCTGCAGTGCCACAAAGCCATCATCGACCCGGATGATCAGTTAAGAGATGCGCTGAAGCTCAAGGATGCCATGGTGATCCGCTGCGCGGGGATCGCGTTAAGCGTTAATGACGGCAAACTGAAAATCACCTATCACGGCGAGGATGGGGAGGAACTCAGCGAGTCGTTTGATTTCGGCAAGCCGGGCCAGCGCACGGTCTTTAACAAACTGTTCGGACGTCGTTTCGCGAATAGCCAGGCCCCGAAAGAGTTCCGCAGGATTGATGAGGTGCTGGAGATACAGGCCTTGTTGCCGGCGCCGGACTTTGTCATTGCCCGGAAGCAGAAGCACTATTGGCAGGTGCAGGAACGGATTTTTGATTATCAGGGCAATTATCGTAAGGCGAATGAGGCGTAAGGACGGGTTTTGCTGGCCCGGTTTTCCATAAGTCCACACATCAGCATACCGCGATAACCTGAACTACACTTCCTGTGAACCTACACCGGCATAGGGAGGCTCTGGATATGGCTGACCGACCGAACGTAGTTTTATTTGATGTCCTTGAGACATTGATTAATCTGGATCCGCTGGCAGCCCGGATGGAAGCGGTTGGCCAGCCAGCGACCATTCTGCAGCCCTGGTTCCTGCGCTTTCAACGGGATGCCATGGCATTGACCCTTGCCGGTGACACGGCACCCTTCGAAGCTCTTGCTCGGGAATCACTCCGCACGGAAACGAAGTACACACTCAGTGAACGTGATATCGAATATGTGATCGAAGGGTTTTCCACGCTACCCACCTTCGACGATGCCGCGCCGGCTCTGAAGAAACTCTCTGAGGCGGGCGTGTCCGTTGGATGCCTTACCGTGAACAATCCTGACAAAACACGCCGTTTCCTCGAAGGTGCGGGGCTTTCCGGGTTTGTGGACCACGTAGTCACCTCGCAGGACGCGGGTATCTGGAAGCCTCATCCGGAGATCTACCGTTTCGCCGCAAAACGTTTGGGTACGCCGATTGAGCGCCTGGCGCTGGTTGCCGTGCATGCCTGGGATTGCCATGGTGCAAAACGGGCCGGTGCAGTTTCAGGCTGGTGTTCGCGCCTTGAATACAAGCCTGGCGATGTCTTTCTGCCCCCCGATGTCACGGGCGATAGCCTTGTTGAGGTTGCAGACAAACTGTTGTCGCTGCACTGAAAACTGGTCACTACGGCAATCTTCACATTGAGCTGGTCGTCCGTGGCAGGCGACCAGTTCAATTTATGGGCCGAAACACCAGTAGCCGGTTGTTGGCCGGCATGGGGTGATTTTCAGCAAGCGTCATCCCGGCCGATTCCGCCAGAGCACTGAGGTCGATCAGGTCCCGGATGCCCATATGGGATGCCTGGGTTCTCAGGTGATGATCAAAACGACGGTTGCTGTCACTCGAGTATTCGCCCTGGTTGTTGAAAGGGCCATACAGGCAGAAGGCACCGTCCTCAGACAAGCGCTCACCGATACCACGGAACATCTTCTCGACTTCACTCCAGGACATGATGTGGGCGGTATTTGCGGAGAAGGCCCATTTGAAGGATTCGACCGGCCAGTTGGCATCGCTTACGTCCAGCTCAACCACGGCCAGGATGTTGGGCAGGGCGGCCTGCTCCAGCCGGGGACGACACAGATCTGCCGCCTCTGGATGGTCACTCGGTTGCCAGTGCAGGTGGGCCATGGCCTGTGCGAAATGCACGGCGTGCTGTCCGGTGAGTGTTCCGATTTCCAGGACCTTGCCTGGCTCTGTAAAGATCCCTTGCAGCTTCTCCAGGATCGGGGCCTTGTTGTTCTCACAGGCCTGGGAATAGGGCAGGTCGTTGGTCATCGGATAACATCTCCTCTATCGGATAGCGAGAGTGGCTGCCGCTACCCGATGCTTTGTGATTAGCTGAGAATAAAGCCGCTGCCGGCTATAATGGCATACCTTGAACCGTCACGGAGAACCCTATGCCAATCGAAAAGAATCAGGTGGTCCTGTTTCACTACAGCGTCAGTGATGAGCAGGGCAACTTCATTGAAAGCTCCCGTGGCGGCGAACCGAACGCCTACCTGCATGGCCATGGTGGCGTTATCCGAGGCCTGGAGGAAGCCCTGGAAGGTCGCGACGCCGGCGATACGTTCAGCGTCACCGTGACTCCGGAAAAAGCTTATGGCCCGCGCAAGGCCGATGCCATTCAGCGCGTGCCGATCAAGCATTTGATCGGTGCCAAACGCTGGAAGCCGGGCATGATCGCCCAGGTGCAAACCGAGCAGGGCCCGCGCCATGTGGTGGTTGCCAAGGTCGGCCACAAGTTTGCCGATGTCGACACCAACCATCCGATGGCCGGCCGAACTCTGACCTTTGATATCGAAATCCTTGAAGTCCGCGCCGCCGATCCGGAAGAGATCGCGCACGGTCACGTGCATGGGCCGGGCGGGCATCACCACTGAGGGGTGAAATCCCCTCAACCCCGGATTCACTGGGCAGGCGCGTCGCGTCTGCCATCTCAACGTATTCAGGCTGTTTTCATGATGAAATCAATCGCCCTGGCGGCGCTGTTAGTCGTTCTTCTGGGGTTTATCGGTGTTCAGTATTACATGACTTCCGTCCCTGCTCTTGAGGCTCCCATCACCGTTGGTGAAGTTCGGGAAGTGAAGTCTGAAAAATCGCTGGTGGTTACACTGGTGGATAGCGAAGGGCAGCGATTTACCGTCGGGCTTCGGGGCGATACCGCCAAGCCGGAGGAAGCTGCGCTTTTCTATATCCGGAATCCGGATGTCATTCCCTATGTTTTCTGGCCGGGTCTTCGAAGTAATGATGAAAAGCGGGTTCTGGAATTGCTGGAGGACTTGATCGAATCTGACGCGTCAGACGTTGCCGCCGTTCGCAGCATCTACTCGGTCTTGAAGGAACGCAACTGACGATCACGACGAGTATCCAGATAACCGGGACAGATGGATTTTCACGACTTATCTGATGGCTCAGAGCTAATTTGAGTCATTACTGCTTGCTTTCGGGGTTGAATTCACGCGCTCTCCCTCGCATGTTTCTGGTACGAAGCATTCACAGTGCCGCATTTGCTCCAAACGGTTTTCAAGGCAATGGGAGGAAGCATGGATACGCGAACATTCGGGAACACCGACATTCAGGTCACACCCGTCGGGCTCGGAACCTGGGCCATTGGTGGCTGGATGTGGGGCGGAACGGACGAAGGCCAGTCTATCGATACCATCCACCGGGCCATCGACAAGGGCATTGGCCTGATCGACACGGCGCCGGTCTACGGCTTCGGGCGCTCCGAAGAGATTGTCGGCAAGGCCCTCGCCGATGGCCGGCGGGATCAGGTTGCCCTGGCCACCAAGGTGGCTCTGAACTGGAATGATGATCAGGATAAAGTCTGGCGTGATGCCTCTGCTGCGCGCATAGAGCGGGAAGTCGAGGATTCCCTGAAACGCCTTCAGACGGATCGGATCGACATCTACCAGGTCCATTGGCCGGATCCGAAGACGCCCATGGAAGAGACCGCCCGGGCGCTGGAAAAGCTCTACCAGGCCGGGAAAATCCGCGCCATTGGCGTCAGCAACTTCACGCCGTCGCAGATGAACGAGTTGCAGAAGAGTGTGCCCCTGCACAGTTTGCAGCCTCCGTATAACCTGTTTGAACGGGACATCGAGCAGGAAATCCTTCCGTATTGTCGGGAAAACGGCATTGCGACCATCACCTACGGCGGGCTATGCCGCGGTCTGCTGTCCGGCAAGATGCGGGAGGACACGCAGTTCACCGGTGACGATCTGCGAAAGAACGATCCGAAGTTCCAGGGTGACCGCTATCGCCAATACCTGAATGCGGTAGCTGAACTGGATGCGTTTGCCCGCGAGCGGTATCAGAAAAATGTGCTGGCTCTGGCCCTTCGCTGGCTGGTGGATCAGCCCGGTGTCACAACCGCGCTCTGGGGAGCAAGAAGACCGGAGCAGCTGGACCCGGTCGACGATATCGAGGGCTGGTCGCTGGATAAGAAAGCGATGGCCGCAATCGATGACATCCTGGACCGGTGCATTGACGATCCCGTCGGGCCCGAGTTTATGGCGCCGCCGACTGGGTGATTTGCGGTAAGGGACGGCTCCCCCGGTTCAAAGTTCAACGAACCGGGGGATCAACATAATCCCGACGCCGACAGCCACCATGGTCACGGCATCGGTTATCAGGTACGGGTAAAGAATCAGCGCGAGCCCGCACCAGCGGACGACCATATTCGATTGCCTTCGCCCGTAAATGAAATAACCGATGCCAATGGAGCTGAAGATGAGCCCCCAAACAAGGATCGCAGTGTCCATAGCGTGAATGTCTCCGGCCGAAAAGGTTTACCTTATCCTTTGCGGACTTACTTGGGGACCCCGAAAATCTCTTACGGATCCCATCTTGAATCAATGAGCTATCCTGTGATTCTCAACCTTCACGCATGAGAGCCTGGCAATGATCGAAACACCACTGGAATTCCCGAGCAAGGGTACAACCTGTCGCGGTGTTCTCTATACGCCGGATGCCGGCAGCAGTAATTTGCCATGTATCGTGATGGCCCATGGTTTTGGGCTGACTCATGCCAGTGGTCTTGCACCGTTTAAGGAAGCTTTTTGCAAGGCGGGTTATGCGGTCTTTGCCTTTGACTACCGCCATTTCGGTGAAAGTGATGGTCAGCCACGCCAGGCGCTGAGCCCCCGGAAGGAAGTGGCTGACTGGCTGGCGGCACTGAACTTTGCGCGCCAGGTGGAGCGGATCGACGGCAGCCGCATTTGTCTGTGGGGAACGTCGTTTTCTGGCGGGCTCGTGATTGCTGCCGCGGCACAGGATGGGAACGTGCGGTGCATCATCTCCCAGTGCCCGATGATGGATGGCTTGGCATCTCTGCTGGGTGTTGTCGGTTATGCCGGCATCATGCAGGCGATGCGCCTGACCTGGCACGGAACGGTAGACTGGATTCGCCGTGGACTGGGGATGTCTCCCCGGTATATTGCATCTGCGGGGCGTCCCGGGGAATTGGGCATGATGACGGCTGAGGATTGCCAGGAGGGGTATGTGCCTCTGTTGGCCGAGAATGCGTCGAACTACGTTGCTGCGGGCGTGAGTTATACGATCCCTCTTTTCCGGCCCACCCGTTTGGCCAGCAAAGTGACCTGTCCGGCACTGGTGCTGATTTGCGACCACGATACGGTCGCCCCGGCAAAAGCTGCGGCCAAAGCGGCCGAAAAAATGCCGAACTCCGAAGTTAAGCACTATCCGCTCGGGCATTTTGATGTGTATCGGGGTGACGCTCTGGATCAGTCCATCAAGGATCAGCTTGAGTTTCTGGGGCGCCAGCTGCCGGCGTGAAGCGAGCGCCCCAGGCCGCCCTGCTACCTCGACGCGTCTGGCTCGAATAACAGCTTGATGTAACTTCGAAGCAGCATAAGTTGGTGGGGCAAAAGGGCCCGCTCTCCGGTCGCCCGGCCCAGAACAAGCCCTCCCTCGATAACCGTTGACACCATGTCAGCCAACGCATCCGGGTCGATGGTATCCCGGGGTTCGTAGCGTTCGTAAATCAGATCTAACAGGGTGCGAAACCGCGCACGCCAGCCCAGGACAATTCGTCTGTTCAGTTCCCGAACATCGCGATCAAACAGGCTTTCCTGATAACAGTAGGTTGCCACCAGGCAACCCGGATATTCATGGGGCAAGTCCTCCATGATCTCCGCCAGCAACTTCAACCCCACCAGGAATCCCTGTAAAGGGTCCTCAGTCAATTCCCGGCCACGGGCAAACACGTCATCGAGAAGGGCGTCCTCGCGGGCCATATAGCGCAACAGCAAGGCGCGGGCCAGCGCGTTCTTGTTGGAAAAATGGTACAGGAAGCCACTCTTGGTTATGCCTGCCTCGGCAATCACTTCTTCAATTGAGGTTGCGCCAAAGCCCTTCCTGAGGACGGATTTTTCGGTGATGTCCAACAACCGATCACGGGTAGCCTGACCTTTTTCCATCTGCCACCTCCAGGGAACCATACCCTGAGTATGGTTTCCGTGCGGGAACCCCGACCGCCAGTGCCCAAAGGCACGCTTAAGGCTATGTATGTCATTGTTTTAAAAGGACCTTGAGCTTACAGGTAAAACCATACCATGTGCTCTCTGGTTGCGATTTGCTTCCAGGTACATCCTGTTCATAACGGGAAGCAACCCGTTAGCACTACTAGGGAGGATAGCACCATGACAGACAACACAGAGACTCTCGCTTATGACACCACTGAAACAGATCAAGCGGTGACGGAGGCATTCGGCGACCGCATGGTGGATACACTGAACTCGGGGGCGTTGGCTCTGATGCTCTCTGTCGGCCACCGAACCGGACTTTTCGACACCATGGCTGAGATGCCAGCTGCAACCAGTGCTCAGATTGCGGAAAAGGCCGGGCTTGACGAGCGATACGTCAGGGAATGGCTCGGAGCGATGACCGTTGGCAGCATTGTCGAGAATGATCCCGCAGGAAAAACCTACTACCTGCCCCGGGAACACGCTGCCAGCCTGTGCCGGAAGGCACCGACTGACAACATTGCGGTGTTTGCCCAGTATATTCCGCTGCTTGGCTCGGTGGAGGATGACATCGTTCATTGCTTTCACAACGGAGGCGGCGTTCCCTATGAACGGTTCGAGCGCTTCCACGAGGTTATGGCCGAGGACAGTGGTCAGTCTGTTGTTCCCGCCCTGGAAACAGAGATTCTCCCGCTCGTACCCGGCCTTATCGAACGTCTGGAACGAGGTATTCAGGTCCTTGACGTCGGTTGTGGCAGGGGGCGGGCACTGAACAAGCTGGCCAGGCTCTTCCCGAACAGCCAGTTTACCGGGTACGACATATCCGGGGATGCCGTCCGGTACGCCAGCCAGGAAGCCAGCGCGCTCGGGAATGACAACACAACCTTCCAGGTGTTTGACGTCAGTGACCTTGAACACAGCGAGCGACCCGGCCCTTACCATCTGATCACCACCTTCGATGCCGTGCACGACCAGAAGGACCCTCTTGCTGTGTTGCGGGGCATCCGCCAAGCGCTCGCTGACGACGGTGTTTATCTGGCCCAGGACATCAAGGGGTCAAGCCATCACCACAGTGACAGGGACCACCCGATCGGCCCGCTGCTTTACACCATTTCCTGCATGCACTGCATGACCGTTTCCCTGGCGCAGGATGGCGAGGGCCTGGGCGCCATGTGGGGGAGGGAGAAAGCGCTGGCGTATTTTGGTGAAGCGGGCTTCCGGAAGGTTGACGTGCATGAGCTTGAACACGATTTCCAGAACTACTGGTATGTATGCCGCCCCTGAGCGGTTGACCTGACCCGAAGGCAGATATTCAGCAAGATCGCGAAGTGTGTCCTAAAATTGAATAACAGTCTGCCGATTCAAGGAGTGAGTCATGAGCATGATCAACAGCGTACAACGTTTGTTCCTATCTTCAGGTCTTGCTGCCGCGATGGTTGCCGGGGCCCATGCCGCGACGCCTGCGCCTGAAGGGGCGGCGGTGTATTTCGTAACGCCAACTGATGGGCAGACCGTGAGTTCGCCGGTGACCGTGAGGTTCGGTCTGGACGGTATGGGCGTGGCACCGGCAGGGGTGGAGCGCGAGGCGACTGGCCATCACCACCTGCTGGTGGATGTCGATGAGCTGCCGGCGATGGATCAACCGGTGCCTTCAGATGATCACCATGTTCATTTTGGCGGCGGACAAACCCAGGCTACCCTGGAATTGTCGCCGGGCGAGCATACTCTGCAGCTACTGGTGGGTGATCATCAGCATGTGCCCCACGAGCCGCCGGTCATGTCCGAGAAAATCACCATCACGGTGGAGTAATGGCGGGTCCCAGGCCGGCGTGTTTGTTGGTCTGGGTGGTTTCCAGCAATTTTTCTCAATTTCGGATATTATAGACGTTTAATACTGGCAAATTAGCCGGTATTTACCTTGGGGGACCATGATGAGCAAGAAACCTCAAAAACCTACATTAACTTCTGCTGAGATTGAGGAGCAGACTGCTGCCTTTATCAAGTCCGGCGGGTCTGTTGAGTATGTGGATAAAGGTAAAAGTGGACAATTCTCCACTACAGGGACAAAGCAGATTAACCTGAAAAGTGGTCAATGAGATCTCGAGAACCGGGATAAATCTCGGGAAGTAAATGTATTCCGGTTTTCGGTCAGCAATAGAAAGGCAGCCTGAGGCTGCCTTTTTTCATCACGGATTGGTTTTCTGCTATACAAGGAAGTTGGAGCTTGTTGGGAGCTTGTTCATGCAGCCGAAAGACATTGTGGCTCAGTTCATCGCGGATATCCGTGCCCAGCGGCTGGATGAGGCAAAGGCCTTGCTGGCTGCCGAGGGGTTTGAATATGTGGGCCCGAATATGCGTTTCCTGAGCCGGGACGACATGCTGGCCTACCAGTTCGGTATGTTTGCCATCCAGAAAGATCTGGTCCTCCGGCAGCTCAGTGCCGACGGTGAGCACGTGTTTGCGATTCTGGACTACCGTACCTACTTCGAGCCGATCGGGGACGTGCGCCTTGCCGTATGGTTTCGTGTGCGGGAAGACAAAATCCAGTGCGTTGAAACTTTCTATAATGCGGCAGTGATTGAAAACATGCTGGGTGGGAGTCTGCCTTCTGCTAAAGCAGACCCGATCTGATCATGTCGAACGTATCCAGAATCCTCGCTACAAACTGGTCTTTCGGGCGAAAGCTGCTTTGGGTGCTGAGTGACACATCCCTCTGAAGGTGATCCAGCAATTTGCGCAGGCGCCGACGGTGCAGGCCGACCGCCGCCTGAACGGGATCGAAAATAACACCGGACAAAGCCGCAAACGCTGCCAATGCAGCCATGACAGCAACCATCACGCTGGCCGTCGTCGCCAGTGAAGGTTCCGGTGGAAAGACGCTGTAGTACCACTCGCCAATGGTTTCACCGAGGATAAAGTCCCTGGCGGCGAGGGTCTTGGCGAGCACGGAGGCGAGTACTACCCCGAGCCCGATACCACCCGGGGTAAACTTCTGGAAGGCAAACGCGCCCAACACCGTGCAGGTGATACTGTTAGTGATATCGGCCGATGCCGTCCGGGTCACCCGGTACTGGCTGAGCGCCTCATCGACCAGTGGCTCAATCAGCTTGTTAAACCGCTGGTGATCGATCGGCTCAGAGGTATGGCGCGCATAGACCGCTTCCAGGGCCTCAACCAGATAGCTTTCCAGCAGTGATTTCTCCTGACCATTGTTCAACAGGTCCACCAGGATCAGGTGAGAGATGTGCTGCTGTACCCGGGTGGTAAAACCGGCAGGTACGCGATCCGCCAGATCGTGCAGCCACCCCAGGCCTGTTCGTTTTCGAGTCAGGATTTTTACCAGACTCGCCAGGGCGTAAACCGGCGCCCAAAGCAGATTCAGCGGCGCCCTTAACATGTCCCATCCCAGTGCCTTCCGGTTGGTCGCGATGGCGCCAGGGTAATGGAAATGACGGTCAATAAACGCCGGTATCCGCGCCCGACAGTCATCAAAATAACGCTCGATGCCTGCGCCGATGGCCTGCTCTATCTCAACTTCGGAGACCTTGTGATCGGGCGATGTGACAGTGGGCATAGTGGCAGGCCTTTCTGCAGGCAGGTGAGTGTCTGTGCAAACGCCTGGTCATATAACTTCCATTTGATTTTCGTTCCTGAGTCCTTCGGCATGTGCTCCACAGTGTCTATGCGTAACTGAGGATACCATTAAATTTGAGACGCAAGAGACCAACGCAACATCTGTTTGGGCATTCAGGCTGAGATGCAGGTTGCGGAACAGAAACCTGCCCCGGTTTTCGATTTACGATCAAAAAAGGCAGCCTGAGGAGGCTGCCTTTTTTAATCGCGTATTGGCTGTTATTTACAGGCCAATTACGTTCTCTGCCTGTGGGCCTTTCTGGCCCTGGGTCACGCTGAACTCAACTTCCTGGCCTTCGGCCAGAGTTTTGAAACCGCTACCCTGAATAGAGCTGTAGTGCACAAAGACGTCTGAGCCGCCTTCACGAGAGATAAAGCCAAAACCTTTTGCTTCGTTGAAGAACTTAACGTTGCCGGTAATTGTAGACATAAATAGATATCCTGAAATTAATCATTAATGTGCCGTCAAAGGATCGTTGTGATCTTTGATCAGCGATATGCGGGAAACAAAAAACGTGCAGGGTCAAAAACAGGACAAAAGGTGTGACAACACAAAAGGTCTTATTCGTGAAATGCTTTGCTAAATCTTTCCAACGACATAGACAGTACGCTAATTAAGCGGTGCTGCATAGCAAAGTTTTAATTGTTTTCTGAAAACCGGTTCAGTGCCGCGGATTGTTTTTATCCGAGTACGACTCTTTATCGGATGCGTTCTCATCCGATGTCAGGTAGTAATCCTTATCTTCGAAAGTCTTCATCTCAGGATCTTCAATGCTGTTTTTGCGACGGCCCCGATAAAGCCAAAATGCCACAATGGCGACGATAATGATCAGTACGATCCATTTCATATCCGTTTCCTCCGTTCTTGGTCCTTAATCACTTCCCGCTCAAGGCCCGGCAACAGTGTCAGGGCTGCTGTCATCATCAGACGGGGTAAGTGTCGGTCTTATGAAAGAGAATAGCAGTTTGGTGTCCGTGGGCTACGAATGAGCGTAAAAAGCAAGTCTGTCCCGGTTTCGAAGCACGCATCGTATTTCAAGGGATAGGCATCGGTCGTTTCCAGGGATGGAACAGTGTGAGCCACAGATACTTCAGGTACCAAATGGCAAACGGGTAGCTCTCCCGGTCCTGCGGCGCCAGCAGCTTGACGAGATCAAAATGGTTGGTGAAGGCCTCGCACGGCGGCCTGACAAAAACCGGCTCGCCACCGATGTGAGACATGATGGACCTGGCCACGTGGGCATAGGCCCAGGGCGTCGAGGTATTGGTGTCGAGCACGCCCGGTGCCAGCAGGAAGAGGTTAGGCGCGTCGGCGGAGAGGAAACGCGAGTAGCAGCGACTGCTGATCTCATTGAGGCTTCTTGCCTTGTTAAGCGTCTCCAACCCGAGGAAACCGAAGTCAACATGATACCCCGTACCCCAGAGCAGCAGATCGGTCTCCAACTCCTGACCGTTTGAGAGCTCGATAGTCTTGCCCCGCAGTGAGCTCACTTCGCCGCGATGGCGCTCAATCTGGTCAAAGTTTGTGATCATGCCTGGTCGGCCCGGGATGAGCTGGTCGCGACGGATGTCGAAATCGCCCTCTGGCCTGATCTCGTTAATACCCGCTTTTGCGTACCTCGCCCGCAGGTCCTTGTTGGTCAGTCGGTGGACCATGCCCGCCGGCAGACAGAGCATCTGATACCTGGCCAGGACCCGCATGTCGATTCCAAGATGTTTGGACCGGCGCGTTGGCCGCATCCACTTGGTGGAACGATAGATCCAGGCGACAGTGCGCGCGCCGTGGGCGAAGCAAAGGTCCAGAAGATCGTACGCGGAAGCACCTCCTCCCACCACGGTGACGCGCTTGTCTCGCAACGCTTCGGGATCGCGTAAGGCGGAGGAATGATACTCGAGAATCGAGGAATCGATCCGTTCGACCGGTGGGACGACGGGGCGATTGTGTCCACCGGTGGCGGCGATGAGCCACTTCGCTTCGTGCGTTGCTGTATCTGTGGTTATATGCCAGCCGTTTTCGCACGGCCGGGCACGTGTCACGGGCGCATTCAGGCGGATATCGGGGGATAGTTCAAAGCGCTCGACCCAGGCTTCGATGTTGCCCAGGATGTTGGGCTGGTCCTCGCCTGCGAGCGGGAGGGTGCCAAGTGTCCAATCCTCCTTGCGGAACTGGATGTCCTGCCAGGAGGGGAGGTCGCGCCATAGGCCTCCGATGCGCTCACCGCGCTCCAGAAGCAGCGCGTTCAGCCCGGCGTCTTTGGCATACTTCAGACAGATGATGCCGCCAATGCCCCCGCCCACGATAATCAGATCGAGGCCTTCCTTGGTGTCCATTGGGTGCTCCTGCAAATGCGGTGGCATCCCGAAGATGGTAGGGGGTGATCGACGCATTGCGTTCATTTTTCAAACTACACCCTCCTGACGCCCAGCGCCAACATTCTCCGTTTTCCTGACTAAAACCGGCTAACAGTTCCGCCATAGTCCTCAAACAGTCTAATAACCCGCTGGCGTTCCCGCTGGAAGGGCGCAGGATGGAGAGAGGAGCCTTACGGGGCAAGGAGATGGCTATGACTACGTTACAGCAAGGAACGATTGACACCTTCAGAGGGCAGTTCGGTGGCCCTGTGTTTGAGCCGGCAGATGCCGGGTATCACGAGGCTCGTCAGATCTGGAACGCCATGATTGACCGGAAGCCGGCGCTGATTGCGCAGTGCCATTCGGCGGAGGATGTGGTGGCTGCGGTCAACTTCGGGCGTGATCAGTCCATGTTGGTATCGGTCAAGGGCGGCGGGCACAACATCGCGGGCAACGCGGTTTGCGACGACGGCCTGATGATCGATCTGTCGCAAATGAAGGATGTTGAGGTTGATGTTGAGAACCAGCGGGCCTTCGTGGGGCCCGGCTGCACACTGGCAGATTTTGACGCGGCTGCCCAGGTGCATGGGTTGGCGACGCCGCTGGGTATCAATTCCACAACGGGCGTCGCAGGCCTGACCCTGGGGGGCGGGTTTGGCTGGCTTAGCCGGAAGTTCGGCATGACCGTCGATAACCTGATTTCTGCAGACATGGTGACCGCCGATGGGCGCCAGACTCGCGCCAGTGCCACTGAGAATCCGGACCTGTTCTGGGGCACGCGGGGTGGTGGCGGTAACTTTGGCATTGTTACCCGGTTCGAGTTCCAGCTGCACCCAGTGGGGCCGGAGTTGTTGAGTGGGCTGATGGTATTCCCGTTCAAGCAGGCCCGGTCGGTGCTGACGCAGTTTGCGCGTTTCACGGAAATGATGCCCGATGAACTGAATGTGTGGTTGGTGATTCGCCATGCGCCACCATTGCCCTTCTTGCCTGAATCGGTTCATGGCGAGCCGATTGTCGCCCTGGCAATTTGCTACGCCGGGGACCCGGAAGTCGGCGAACAACTGATTGCGCCTATGCGTTCGTTCGGAGACGCGCACGGAGAGCATGTCGGTGTTCAACCCTACGCCAACTGGCAACAGGCGTTTGACCCACTGCTGGCGGACGGTTCGCGGAATTACTGGAAGTCCCACAATTTTGTGAAGCTGACCGACGATGTAATCCGCGTGGCGCTCGAGTATGGGGGCAAGCTGCCATCACCCCACTGTGAGATCTTTATTGCCTCCATTGGCGGTGAAACCGGCCGGGTGGCGCACGACGCCATGGCCTATTCCAGCCGTGACGCAAACTACGTGATGAATGTGCATGGACGCTGGGAAACGCCCGAGGAAGATGAGCATTGCCGCCAGTGGGCGCGCGCATTCTTTGACGCTGCCAAGCCCTATGCCAGCGGTGGCGCTTACATCAACTTTCTGTCCCATGATGAGACTGACCGGGTCGAGTTTGCCTACGGCGCGGCCTACAAGCGGCTGGTGGAGGTCAAACAGAAGTATGATCCGGAGAATCTGTTCCGGGTGAATCAGAATATTCGGCCTCGTTAGCGGAAATTTCTCGAACAGGGAGATGCGGGGGTAGACATGCCTCACAAGCCTAAGGCGTTGCCGAGTGGTTTGGTCTGGCTCAGGCTAACGGCAACAGTCCTGGCTTGGCTCCTGGTGGTGGTTTTTATTCACCGGCTGACTCACGTCTATCAATACGAGCTTGTGGAGATGTTGAGCCTTCCGGTGTTGAGAGTGGCAGCCACAACACTGTTGCTCACCGCCCTGGCCTATTTCATCGCCCTCAGTTTGCCATGGCTACCAAATCCCCGAGCCCACAGCGTTTGTATGGTGTTGGTGTGGGTGACGCTTCTGGTTCTCGGGCATTCCCTGTCCCATATGGGATTCCATGATGCTCAGGCAATGTTGTTGACGATGCGGGATGCGCTGGGGCCCATCGCCATCGTTTTGTTGGTGATTTTGTACGGTCTGGTGCTGGCGATGCCGTTTCTCCCGGGGGTCGAGTTGGGACTGCTCATCATGGCGGTCTTCGGCCCCGCCGGTGCATTAGCGGCCTACGTGGCGACCCTCGGCGGGCTGATGCTGGCGTATGGAGTAGGGCGGGCGCTTCCCGAACATGTCATTGTGAACTGGCTGGGGCGCATAGGTGTCGTTCTGCCACTCGGTGGGAAAGCGGCTGCGGTGGATCGTATCAACGCGCCAAAGGCTTTGGCGTTATCCCCACCGCGAAGACTGGCAGCAACCTTGTTGAAACATCGTTATTTGTCGCTGGCGGTGTGCCTGAACTTTCCGGGTAACGCCGCGCTTGGCGGGGGTGGCGGAGTCGCACTGCTGTGCGGCGTCAGCCGGCAGTTTAGCTGGCGTGCCTTTGCTTTTACCTTGGCGATTGCCATATCGCCGGTGCCGATTCTTGTTTTGACCGGTCTGCTGAGCACTGAGCCATTGATGGAGCATCATGGTTTTCTCCACGATGGGCTTACGCACATTGAGAGGCTGTTCGTTCATGACTGACCATTTTGAGGGGGCTGATCATGTCGTGGTACCGATTTGTTTTTTAATAGCTTGCTACTACGATTGATAGAATCGGCGCGAGTAATCGTATTCGTTGCCTCCCGCTAGCGCCATTTCTATAATCGCTGGGCGGTCCGCTGCCTGATTGCCGTTTGGCGCTCTGAACAACTCCAATAAGAAGGAAATCGCTATGTCGAAACGTCGCACACTTCTGGCTGCCGCTGTGGCGGCTACGTTCCTGTTCAGTGGCGCTTCCCACGCCGAGTACAAGGATGAATACACTGTCTCAACAGTTCTCCCGTCTGCCTTCCCCTGGGGCCAGGCGGCTGACAAGTGGGTGGGGTTGGTGAAAGAGCGCTCTGACGGGCGCATCAATATGAAGATATACAGCAATTCCCAGTTGGTTTCCGGCGACCAGACCAAGGAGTTTTCTGCCATGCGCTCCGGGCTGATCGATATGGCGGTCGGTTCTACCATCAACTGGTCGCCCCAGGTGCCGGAACTGAACCTGTTCTCCCTGCCGTTCCTGATGCCTGATTATGCCGCTATTGATGCAATTACCCAGGGCGAGGCGGGCGAGGCGATCTTTGCCGCCATCAAGAAACGCGGCGTGACCCCGCTGGCCTGGGGTGAGAATGGTTTCCGCGAGTTGTCCAATTCCAAGCTGACCATTGATGAGCCGGCTGATCTGGACGGGCTGAAAATCCGCGTTGTGGGTTCTCCGCTGTTCCAGGATACGTTTACCGCTCTGGGCGCCAACCCCACCCAGATGAGCTGGGCCGACGCCAAGCCGGCACTGACCACCGGTGCCGTCGATGGCCAGGAGAACCCGTTGTCGGTATTTGACGTGGCACGTATCGACCAGGTTGGCCAGAAATACCTGACCCGCTGGCATTACATGGCCGATCCGCTGGTGTTTGCCGTCAGCAACCAGGTGTGGGACCAGTTCTCCGCGGAAGATCAGGCCCTGCTGAAGCAGGCGGCGATTGATGCCGGCCAGTGGGAAATCGAGAAATCCCGTGGCGAAGTGGACGCAACTCTGGCTGCAATAAAGGAGCGTGGCGTGGAAGTCACCGAATTGACGCCGGAGCAGCGCGAAGCTTTTCAGGAGGCTACGAAGTCCGTCTATGAGCAATGGACGTCCCGTATCGGCGAAGACCTCATCCAGCAGGCACAGGAAGCTGTTGCCAACCGTAACCAGTAAGTCAGAGCCGCCCCCGCGCCCGCCATCATCGGCGGGCGCTTTTTCCCTAACGGAGTTTCCATGCCGTCCCGTTCTCCCAAGTTTCGCCCTGAAGCCTGGCTGGCCACCATTGCCCTGATTGCGATCTGCGGGATTAGCCTTGGCAACGTGATCGTCCGCTACGCGACGGACGCATCGTTCGCCTTCACCGAGGAATTCTCGGTGTTCTGTCTGGTGGTGCTCACCTTTGCGGGGGCGGCGGTGGCCGCGCGCCATAACCAGCACATTCGCATCGAACTGATTGAACACTACCTCCCGCCGTGGGCGCGCAGGTTGGTTTTCGTGTTGCAGTGGCTGGCTGGTGTGACCGTTTTGGGCATCATGACCTGGTATGGCAGCACGTTCGCCTGGCAGGAATACCAGTGGGAATCCCTGTCGCCGGGGCTGGGGCTGCCCAACTGGATCTATGTGATCTGGCTGCCGCTGTTGTCGGTGGCCATCATCATCCGCATGACCCAGAACCTGATTGATCGCCTGCAGGGCAAGACAGATCCGGAGGCAATTCATGAGTCCTGATCTGTTGATGATTGCCAGCTTCCTGCTCGCTTTGGTGATGGGTGTGCCGGTGGCCATTGCGCTGGGGGTGGGCGGTGTTGTTGGCATTGTGGCCGGGCTGCCTCCCGCCATGCTGGGCACCTTTGGTACCAATACCTACAACAGTGTGGCCAAGTACCCGCTGATTGCGATTCCCCTATTCATTCTGACGGGGCTGATTTTCGAGCGGGCGGGTGTGGCTGCCAGTCTGGTTCGTTTCGCCCAGGCGATTATTGGCCCCCGACACGGTGGGCTGACGGTGGTCGCGGTGCTGGTGTGTCTCATAATGGGCGGCATGAGCGGCTCGGGGCCTGCCGATGCGGCAGCAGTGGCGATGGTGATGCTGCCGAGCATGAAGAAGGCGGGGTACCCACAGCCGTTCTCCGCCTCGCTGATTGCGGCCTCATCGTCCACGGCGATTCTGATCCCGCCTTCCATTGCGTTGATTCTCTATTCCATTGTGGTGCCCGGGGTGGATCTTCGGGCACTGTTTGCCGCCGGGCTGTTCCCTGGCATCCTGGCGGGCGTGTCTCTGCTCGCGCCGGCACTGTATTTTTCCAGGAAGTATCGCTGGGAAGACCCGGAAACCGTCGAACGCCCGCCGTTCTGGCCCAGCTTCAAGGCAGCCCTGCCGGCGCTGTTTGCCCCGGTCATCATTCTCGGCGGGCTTCGTTCGGGGCTGTTCACTCCCACGGAGGCCGCTGTCGTTGCGGTAACCTATGGGGTGCTTGTCGGGTGCCTGCTCTACCGGAATCTGGGTCTCCGCGACCTTTGGAATCTGATGACCGAGGCAGCTGTGACCTCCGGGGTGGTCATGTTCATCATCGCGCTGGCTGGCATCTTCGCCTGGGCAGGCACCACCCTGGGTACCTTCCAACATTTGGCGGATGCGCTGCTGTCACTCTCGGAGAACGGTTGGGTGCTCCTGGGCCTGGTGATGATTCTGGTGCTGATCGCCGGCATGTTGCTGGACGCGATTTCCATCTACCTGATCCTCATTCCGATCGTGCTGCCGCTGATGAATCATTTCGGCTGGAATCCGATCTGGTTTGGCATTCTGCTGGCGATGAACATCGCCATCGGGCAGTTCACGCCACCGGTTGCCGTTAACCTGATGGTCACCACCCGTATCGCGAACATCCGCCTGGAACACACCATAGGCTGGTCGCTGGTCTTTATCGCGGCCATGGCTTCCAGCTTGCTGTTGGTGATGCTGATGCCGGGCATTGCGCTGTGGCTGCCGGAGAAACTTGGTTATGTGGTGGGCGCCTGGTAGAAGCGCTGGAGAGCATCCAACAACCTGTGCCGGTTTCGGGTTTCCTGAATCCGTAAAGACCGCAAGTCGGGTTGGAAATTTCAATATTTAGAGTTCAAAATATCTGCGTTTCCAAAAAGGGAGGTACATTTTCCAACCGGCTGCCGATGTATGCAGCTATAGGAGTCCTCATATTGGGTGACGTAGTCAAAGACGATTATCAGACCGATTACGTGGCGGGTCAGGACAATATCGCTCGGTTCGGTTTCGATATCCATAACATCGTTTTTCCGTTAACAGCCTTTCTGATTGTCGCGTTTGTTGTTGCGACACTGATTTTCCCCTCCGGGGCGAAGGAACTGCTCGATAGCGCCAAGAATGGCGCTATCGATGTTTTCGACTGGGGGTTTCTTCTCAGTGCCAACCTGTTTGTGCTGCTGTGTCTGGCGCTGATCTTTATGCCCGTGGGCAAGATCCGGATTGGCGGTATTGATGCCAAGCCCGAGTTTTCCCTGTTGTCCTGGTTTGCGATGCTGTTCGCCGCTGGCATGGGTACGGGGCTGATGTTCTGGTCTGTCGCCGAGCCGGTGGCCTATTACACCGATTGGTATGGAACGCCACTGGGTGTCGAACCGAATACGGCGGAGGGTGCCCGCCTGGCGATGGGGGCGACCATGTATCATTGGGGGCTGCACCCCTGGGCGATTTACGCGATTGTTGGCCTTTCGTTGTCGTTTTTTGCGTTTAACAAGGGCCTGCCGCTGACCATTCGCTCCGCCTTTTTTCCTCTCCTCGGCGATCAAGTCTGGGGCTGGCCCGGTAATGTGATTGATACCGTGGCCGTTCTGGCGACGATCTTCGGGCTTGCCACATCGCTTGGCTTCGGTGCCCAGCAGGCAGCCTCCGGGATCTCCTACCTGTTTGATATCGAGAGTGGTCTGAATGTCCAGATCGGCGTGATTGCCGGTGTCACCGCGGTCGCAACCTTCTCTGTTATCCGGGGGATCCACGGTGGTGTGAGGCTGCTGAGTAACGCCAACATGGTCATGGCAGGGCTGCTGCTGGTGTTTGTTATCTTTGCCGGGCCCACGCTCGCCATTTTCCAGTGGCTCTGGGACACAACCGTTTCTTACGCATCAAACATGGTCGCGTTGAGCAATCCGTTTGGCCGTGAAGAGGACACCACCTGGTTCCATGGCTGGACCGTGTTCTACTGGGCCTGGTGGATCTCCTGGTCACCGTTTGTGGGCATGTTCATTGCCCGGGTATCCAGGGGCCGCACGGTGCGGGAATTCGTGACGGCGGTACTGATTATCCCCACGATCATCACCGCGTTCTGGATGAGCGGCTTTGGCGGCACTGCGCTTGAGCAGGTCCAGAACGACGTGGGCGTGCTGGGTTCCGACGGCCTGACCGAGGTATCTCTGGCCATGTTCCAGGCGCTGGAGAACATTTCGCTCTCGGCGATCACCTCGTTCATCGGCATTACGCTGGTGTTGACGTTCTTCGTGACCTCTTCCGATTCCGGCTCACTGGTGATTGATAGCATTACCTCCGGTGGCAAGACTGATGCGCCCAAGGCCCAGCGGATTTTCTGGGCTGTGACGGAGGGCAGTATCGCCGGTGTGCTGCTTTTCGTGGGTGGCAAGCAGGCCCTGAATGCCCTGCAGGCGGGCGCCCTGAGTGTGGGGCTGCCCTTTACGCTGGTGCTGCTGGTGATGAGTTACAGCCTGTTCAAAGGCCTTCACCACGAGCGCCGGTTGCTGATGGCTGAGGGTAGAGTGTGATCGGCGAAAGCCATTTCGGGCTTTCTGCCTGAGCGGCTTCCGGGCTCTGACTCTGGCGATGGCCAGACGGGCCCGGTTAGCTCCGATCGCGCACAGAATGCGCGTGGCGTTTAAGGTCTTTGATAATCTCGGGTACCTTGAAGGGCAGCAACTTCCTGGCAGCATTCAAGAGATAGATCACCAGATTCATCTTCTTGTACCAGAGGACCCTGCGGATCTTTTCCTTCATGGGGTGGTAGCCCTCCATGTAAAGCTCGTCCACACATTTCGCGTTGTTGGTGAGGCTGTATTGGCTCAAATCCAGCGGCACCACGATGTCCGCGTTTTTCAGCTGGTTGCGGGTATTGAAATCGATGCCAATGTTGATGGCATTGGTGATCACATCAAACGTGTCGTGCGGTTTCGGGTAGCGGCTGACATGGCTCAGGTCAATGGCCACGGTAATACCCGCGCCCATGCCCTCTAGCGGCGAAATCGGGACATTCTCTACCAGCCCGCCGTCCACCAGGATCCGGCCATCCACTTCCACCGGCACAAACAGGCCGGGTACTGCCATGGACGCACAGACCGCATCTGCCAGGTTCCCTTTTCTGAAGACCAGTTGTTCACCGGTTTCGATGTCCGTCGCGCAAATGGCCAGGGGGACCTTGGCATCTTCGATCCGGCAATCCCCAAGATCCCGATGAATCATCGCCCGGATGTTATCCGTACTGAACAGGCCACCGCGTTCGAAGGTGAAGTTAATGATTTTCGACAGGTTCAGCGTTGAACAGATTGACAGTATGGAGTCTGCCGGGCGGCCGAAGGCGTAGTAGCTGGCAATCAGCGCCCCGGCACTGGTGCCTGAGATGCAATGGATCGGGATCTGCTCTTCCTCGAACGCCTTCAGGGCGCCAATGTGAGCAATGCCCTTGGCCGCACCGCCCCCGAGAGCCAGGCCAATGCGAGTGTTAAAGGGGTTGAGTTTCATGAACGAGCGCCTGTGAACACGGTGAAGGTAATGCCGATCATAATCATGTTCTGACTTTGCTATGGTCCGGGAGTTTGTTCAATAGTGCGCGCGTGATCAAGCAGTGGTCTCTACGCCCTGTGAATTGATCGGATGTTGGTTACTCGCGCTCTTCGGGTTAAGATCTCAGACCGCATCGCCAGGGCGCGGATGGCCCTGTTGACGGTGATGCAGGTTCAAGGATGACAGCTAACGCAAAGGATGCGATATGAGCAAAGCGATTGTGCTGCTCGGAGACATGGGCTCCGAGCACGAGGGTTTTTCTCCCACTCCGGTGATTGCCGGCTCCCCCGATGTTCTGATTAATGGCAAACCCGCAGCCCGAGTGGGGGATCCGCTGGCACCACACTCCAAACCGAAACACCCCCCGCATCCGCGCATTATTGCCGGTGGCTCCAGTACGGTGATGATCAATGGCAAGCCGGCAGCGATAACCGGTGGCGCGATTTCTTGTGGCGGGGTGATTGTTGGCAGCGGCAGCGTTGTTGTTGGTGATTAACATGCGCTGATGACTTACCGGCCAGGGCGGGACTTGATGTCCACAACCTGTCCGTTTCTCAGGGTGACAACCTGTCGAAACTGGTTGTCCGAGAAGTCGTATAGCCACTCCTGAATCAGCACCGGTTGCAGGGTTTGCCAGGTTTCCGAGCGTTTTCGAAGTGGGGGTGCCTGCCATTCCAGACGCTTGGATATCGGCTCGCCGCACCGGGCGATCAGTTCATATTCGGTTTTGATATGCCTGAGTATGTTGGGGGTGCACCTGGGTGAATCGGAGGCGTGAAATCCATACCCAAGGGTGTCAACGCGGGCGAGCTTGCCGTTGCGAAAGACCAACCTTTGCATGAAGCGCTGTGGGCCGTGGTTGTAATACCAGTGCGCTTCGGTCTGTACCACGCCGAGGCCCGGCACCGTCGCGCTGGGGTATTCCGCGATGTAGTCCGCCGGCCCGCAGCTTTCCTCCACCTCGATGGGCCAGGCTCCGTCATTGACCAGCGAGCTGCCGCAGCGAAGCGCACCCTGGCTGGTCTGGGCCAGGGCGGCGAGGGTGAGGAGGGCCATAAGTCGCTTGAGGGTTGTCATGGCCTGATTTTGCATCAGTTGGGTATCTGGATCTAATACTACGCCCCGGAGTGTGCACCGGACTCGGCAGGCGATCGGAATCAAGAATTGTAAAGATATATAGCTTTTTGATACTGGTGTATTTTTTCGGCACATCCATGCTGTAAAGTATCTGCCACGACAACATGTAAGGGATGACATCTGGTTCAAAGAGGAACCACCCTCCGCGCCTTGGTCCGCATTCCCTTTCCGCTGTCTCATCACTGTTATCACTTGTTCTTGAAACAATTGTTCCTGGCAGGTTACGGAGCCCAATCAATGAAAAAAATCCTTCCCTGGCTGATGTTGGGGGTTCTTACCGGCTGTGCTACCCAGACGCCTCAGATGACGGAAGTCGAGCCGGCCGTTACCGCAGAGCAGCAGCGAGCTGCGCAGCAGGCCGCACTGGAAGAAGACAAGCCCCAGCAGCTGAGCCTGAAAAGAAAAATTGCGGTTGGTCGCATTTCCAATGAAACGAATTATGGTCGGAGTCTGCTTCGTTCCAACGCTGAGGATCAGTTGGGTTCAAAGGTAACAGACATGTTCCTGCAGGCTTTGGCCAACAGCGAAAGCTATCTGGTTTTTGAACGCCCGGATATTGAGCTGTTGAGCAAGGAGGCGGAACTGTCCGGTCAGGAAGTTTCAATCGTTGGCGTCGACACCCTTGTCATTGGTTCGCTGACCCAGTTCGGTCGCGCGACGACAGGCGAACGCGGTTTTTTATCCTCCTCCAAGAAACAGGAAGCCACCGCAACCGTCGATCTTCGGTTGGTGGACGTGACCACCGGTAGGGTCTTCGCCTCTGTGACGGGATCGGGTTCTTCATCGACCGAACAGGCCCGCACGATGGGATTTGGTTCTGCGGCAGGATACGACGGCAGCCTGAATGATCAAGCTATTGCCGCGGCTGTCACAGCTGCCGTGGACAAGATGACAGGCCTGTTCCTTGAAAAGCCGTGGACAGCCGATGTCCTGGCCCAGGAAGGCGATCTCATTTATATCAGCGGCGGCCAGAGCCAGGGTGTCGACAAAGGGATGGTGTTTGCTGTTGAGACACAAGGCAAGAAAGTGAAATCTCAGACTACCGGGACGGTGATCACCCTACCAGGCAAGAAAATTGCCGAGCTGACGGTCGTCGGGCTGTTTGGCGATGATCCTCTGGAACAGGGGGCCGTCGGCGAAATCTCTGAGGGCTCTCTGAAAGGCCATGATCTGAGCGAACTGCGCGTCAAGGAGAAGCAACAATGAGGATTCTGCTCGCGTTACTGATCTGTTTCACCCTGACGGCATGTGTCCAGTCGCCCACACGCAATACCCAGGTAGTCGATGACCGCCCGGGTATTGCGTTCGAACTGTCATCGGTGGCTTCGGAATACTATGAGCTCCGGATTGACGGGGTCTCCTATGGTTATGTTGGTCAGTATCAGGCCGGTGAAAATCTGCTCAAAATTATTGATGGCACTCATCAAGTTGAACTTTTGTCCGACGGCAAGGTGGTTTATCAACAAGAGGTTTATCTCGGGGCTGGTGTTAACAGGATTCTGAAGGTAGGGACACATGACTAAGAAGTTCTTTCTCACATTGTCGATGCTTGTGTTGTTGACGGGATGTGCCAGTAACCAGGGGTTGTACGAGTGGGGGCAGTATCAGGAAACGCTGTTCGTGGTTTATCAGGAACCCGGGTTGAAAGAGGAGGCTCTGAAAAATTACGTGGAGTTTGTTGAAACCGGGGGTACGTCTGAACATCCGATAGCTCCGGGTCTTTTTGCAGAGGCGGGCACCTTTATGCTGGAACAGGGTGAGGTTGAAGCCGCACTCAAATTCTACCGGATGGAATACGATGCATGGCCCGAGAGCCGGCCGATGCTCAGCATGCTCATCGAGAACCTGGAGGCCCGGCAATGAGAGCATTGAAGCTGTCCCTCGTGTTTTTCGTGGTCGCGTTGGTCACTGGTTGTGCCACGACGGGCAATCCAGACCGTCTTGATGCGTTCCACAATGCGTCACCCAAGTCGATTCTGGTGGTGCCTCCTGTCAATATGTCGACTGATGTACAGAGCACGACCTCGCTACTGGCAACGTTACCTTTCTACCTTGCGGAGAAGGGTTATTACGTTTTCCCCGTAAACACAGTGAAAACGTTGCTGGAATACGAGGGCTATTACGAACCCGCCGAAGTCCATGCCGCACCGCCTGAGCAGCTGGCCAATCTGTTCAAGGCAGATTCGATACTGTACGTGACCATTCACGAGTGGACGTCCAGGTACATGTTGCTGACGACCACAACGGAGGTGGATTTCGAATATCGGATTGTGAATGCCGATGGAGCAGAGCTCTGGACTGCCCGCCAGAGAATGACGTACACCCCCGATAACAACAGCTCGGGTAATCCGTTGGTGGACCTTCTCGCCATGGCCGTAACGGCAGCGGTGGAAAGGGCAGCGCCGAACTATTTGCCACTGACCAGGCAGGCAAATGCGGCTGCATTCTATGGCGTGAACGGCGTTCCGCCCGGGCCTTATAGCCCGACTTACGAGCAGTACTATAAGCGGGTAAATGCCGCGAAATAGCAACGTGCTCCAGGTTCTTCAAAATTTCAGGCGGATCAGGTCCAGAGCCAGCAGCTCCTGCAACATGCTATAACTCAGCCCCCATATGCAGTAGCCCTGGTATCGGCAACAGGGCATGTTCAGGGTGCGGAGAGGCGTGCGCCAGGGAAGGCTGCCCTGGTTCTCCGGGGCTGCAAGGTAGTCGAGGGGGATCCACACTACGCGCTCGACTTCATGGTTCATCGATACTGCCTTCGGCCCCCGCCACTCGTAAACGTAAGGAGTCACAACCATCGGTCGCCAGCGGTTGTGACGGCGGGTAATCAGGTCAGACAGCCGGGCCTGGAAACGGCCATGGTGTATCAGGTCGATACCGGTTTCTTCGAGAGTTTCCCGTTCGGCGGTTGCCCGGGGAGTGGCATCCTCAGCTTGCATACGCCCGCCGGGAAAGGCCATATCCCCGGACCAGGGATCGCCTTCCCGACGGGCCCGCTGGATAAACAGCAACTCAATGCGACCGTCTTCAGTCTTCCGGTAGATCAAAGCCACGGCGGCTCGGGCAAGGCGACGCCGGAAAGGGATCTTATGGGGGCGTAAGTTACTTGCCCAACGGTTGAATGCCACAGAGCTCTGTTCCTATTGATCGTCGACTGTTCAGTCAGGCAAAGTCGTATTCGCCCCCTTTTTCGAGAGCCCGCCTGTACGCCGGTCTGGCATGCACCCGCTCAACCCAGTCGGTGATGTTAGGCCGATCCTTGCCGACGATGCCCCGTGCCACGGAGGCTTCCAACGGAAAGCTCATCTGAATATCCGCCCCGCTGAGTTGATCCCCCAGAAACCAGGTATTTTTCGCCAGGTGGGCTTCGACGAAATCCAGGTGTGTCCTGATCATCGGACCGATGAAAATCTGATTGGTTTTGTCGGAGATGCCTTTTGCCACTGGCTTGATGAAAAACGGCATGGGGCTGGTCTTTACCTTTTCAAACACCAGGCGCATGACCAGCGGCGGCATAAGGGAGCCTTCGGCATAGTGCAGCCAGTAGGTGTAATCCAGCCATGCCTGGCCACCGCCTTCCGGCAGCATGGTGTCTTTGCCATAGGTGTGGGCGAGGTATTCGATAATGGCACCGGACTCGGCCACGACCAGATCACCATCGGTAATCACCGGTGATTTGCCCAGCGGGTGTACCTTCTTGAGGCTTTCCGGCGCCAGCATGGTTTCGGGGTCGCGCTGGTAACGCTGGATCTCGTAGGGCACGCCTAACTCCTCCAGCATCCAGAGAACACGTTGTGAGCGGGAATTGTTCAGGTGATGAACCGTAATCATGCGCAAACTCCGTTCGCATCAAAAGAATGGATAGCCTTGAAGAGTAGTCTGGAAATAGCTTTTTGGTTCACTCCTTGTTTGTTTATGGCCTTATCAGCTTCTGACGGCCCGCCCTTTAGAGGGAGTTTTTCATTTACGTTGTGGATTGGGCTACCATGTTTGCTCGTAAAATGTCCCGATCCCAGAGAAGCTATCCCCATGCCGGAAGACCCCCTCAAAACCCTGTCCGACCTTGCCAGCGATGCCCACACCCGCATCCAGGCAACCCACCAGCACATCAATCCGGTTGTGGAGGTTCGCAGAGGCATGCGTGATGCCGGCATCCCTGCGGATGTCATGACAATTGACTGTTTGCGAACCCGCCGGCGCATTAACCTTATCCTTCATGATGAGCAGCCGGGCGTTATTCTGTACCAGTTCGTGACCATCGAGGATGAAGTGGGCAACGATTTCCAGCAGATGGCTTTGGGCGACATGTCTGAGAGCATACTGTTTGACTGGATGCAGGAATATTTTGCCTGATTGGCACACGAGTCTGACTGACACTGGAGTAAACTTGGGGTAACCAACAACAATAAACCGACAGGTTTCCCCCGATGTTCCTATCTCGAAAACGTCACCTTGTTCCGATTTTTGGTCTGGCGCTGGCCGTCGCCGGCTGTGATACCGGCCCGGGTTCGTCATCGGAGACCAACAGTGCCGGGCACACTGCGCCAACTGTCAGCACCGGTGAGGTCAATCAACGGGTTCTGGAGCAGCGTCCCTTTGATAACCGCGACGATTTTGAAAACGCGCGACGCGGACTGATTGCCCAGGATCCGGAGCTGGTCATTGCTCATCTCGAGGGCGGTGAAGTCTGGAACATGCCGGACTATGCATTTATCGACAGTGATGGCGAAAATGCCCCTGCCTCGGTGAACCCCAGCCTCTGGCGCCAGGCGGCTTTGAACAATATCCACGGTCTGTTCGAGGTGACCGACGGCCTCTACCAGGTTCGGGGGTATGATCTGGCCAACATGTCGATTGTCGAAGGCGATACAGGCTGGATTCTGGTTGATCCCCTGACCGCCCGGGAAACCGCGAGCAAAGCCTTCCTGTTTGCCCGGGAGCACCTGGGGGAAAAGCCGGTAAGGGCGATTCTGTTTACCCACAGTCACATTGACCACTTTGGTGGTGTGCAAGGCATTCTCCAGCACCTTTCGGACGAGGAAAAAGCGAATCTGCGCATCATTGTGCCAGCCGGCTTCGAGGAGGAAGCGACCAGCGAGAATATTATTGCTGGTCCGGCCATGACCCGGCGGGCCATGTTCATGTATGGCAAGCGGCTCGGGCGCGATGAGCGTGGCCATGTGGGTACGGGCCTGGGTAAGGGGCCGGCCTTCGGAACCTTTGGCTTTGCGCCACCCACAGACCTGATCAGCAAGACAGGAACGGAGCTGACGGTGGACGGCGTGCCGATGGTGTTCCAGATTGTGTCAGGCTCCGAGGCCCCCGCAGAATTCACCTTCTATCTGCCCGAGCACAAGGCATTCTGCGGCGCCGAGCTGGTCAGCCGGAATATGCACAACCTTTACACCCTACGCGGCGCGAAGGTTCGCGATGCACGGCTCTGGAGCGCCTTCATTGACGAAGCCAGAACCCGGTTTGCCGAGGCGGCTATCTATTTCGGCAGCCATCACTGGCCACTCTGGGGGCAGCAAAACATCCAGGACTTCCTGGCCAAGCAGCGGGATACCTACAAGTACATCCATGATCAGACGGTCCGGCTGATGAACCAGGGTGCGACGCCGAGGGAAATAGCCGAGCAGCTGACATTGCCGCCCGCGTTGAACGAGGATTTCCATAACCAGGGCTATTACGGAACCGTCTCCCACAATGCCAAAGCGGTCTATCAGTATTATCTGGGCTGGTACTCCGGCAATCCGGCCCAACTCAACCCGCTGCCTGAGCGCGACTCGGCCACTCGCTATGTCGAGATGATGGGCGGTTCCGACACGGTACTGGAAAAGGCCCGGGAGGAGTTTGGGGCGGCTGCGGATATGGCGGCGGCCGAGGCGCGGGAGACTTATCGATGGCTTGCGGAATTGTTGAACCAGGTGGTCTTTGCCGAGCCGGAGAATGATGAAGCGAAACACCTGCTGGCCAATGTCTACGACCAACTCGGATACCAGGCGGAATCTGCACCCTGGCGGGACGTCTACCTGACAGGGGCCTACGAGCTGCGTCATGGCGCGCCGGAGGAGGGACTCAAGCCGGCCATGATGCGGGAGGTTCTGCTCAATACACCGGTGGCCCGGTTCTTCGATAGTATGGCGGTGCGCCTGATGGCCGAGGATGCGGAAGGTGAGCACCTGTCAGTGAAAATCACCTTCACGGATCTCGGTGAGAGCTACCTCCTGACTCTGCAGAATTCCGTCTTGCACAACCGCCTGACCGGTCCGGATACCCCGGCTGACGCCACACTCCGGTTGACACGCCCGATGTTCGTGGATCTTCTGGTTGGCAACGCCGGGCTGAAAGAACTGTTGTTCAGTGATGACATCAGCTTTGAGGGCAGTCGGCTCGACCTGATCCACTTTTTCAGCATGCTGGACAAACCCGAGGGTCGTTTCAATATCGTGACCCCCTGATTCGCGCACGATTGAACCTGCCCCGGTTTTCCGTTACATCTAGCAGCTCACTTGATGCGAAGAGCTACCCTCAACCCACAGACCAGGAGGCCGGTAATGGCGGAACAATCACTCAAGGAACAACTGGGCAGCGCGGTGAAAGACGCGATGCGGAGCAAGGATAAAATCCGGCTGACCACCCTGCGCATGGCCCAGTCTGCGGTCAAACAGATTGAAATTGACGAGCGCCGCGAGCTCAGCGATGAAGATGTTTTGAAAGTTCTGGACAAGATGCTCAAGCAGCGCCGGGATGCTGCCAGTCAGTATGATGACGCCGGTCGCGAGGAACTGGGCGACAAGGAGAGGGCGGAAATGGTGATCCTTGAAGAATTCATGCCCGCCGCCCTGAGCGAGGATGACCTGGACGCCTTGATCCGAATGGCCATCAGTTCAACCGATGCGCAGGGGATGCAGGATATGGGACGAGTGATGAACGAGCTGCGCCCGCAGGTACTTGGCCGGGTCGACATGGGTCATCTGAGCAAGAAGGTGCGGTCGGCGCTGGCGGGCTGATTGACTCAGCCCGCTCTCGGTTTTGCCTTACTTCACCGGAAGCAAGGGGCATTGGAAGTAGACCGGTGGGCCATCAGGAAAAGATCCCTGAGTGATGACCAGGTGGCCCATTGACTCGTGATACTGGATGTCCTCGTAAGATGTCAGAACCGGTACGATTCCGTGATACATAAACGCGGCCGCGGTCCATTCCGCGGTGTGAGTGAACCAACGCCCTCCGTTATAGTCCGGATTGCCCGGCGCTGCTTCGGAGACCGGCAGTTGACCTTCCGGATTATTGGAATTGGTCACCACGTAAAGGGCGTCGAAGGATTGAAGGTTGTTGGCTGTGGGAGCAGGCAGGGTGGTGGTTCCCTTGGTACCCCAGACCTCGCCGTCACCCCACAGTGCGGGCATGAAATTGGGCTGACCCGGGTCGGCGTAAGCCAAAGTGGTCAGAAGAAAACTTCCCAGTAAAAGCATAACGATACGAAACATAACGGATCCTCCTTGGCGGTAATGTCGTCGCTTTTCGTATTCCGGCCCGCAGGATTTCCAACGGGTCAGGAATAGCTTCTACCTTTGCCTGAGAGGGTTCCTCACATAACGTTAAATAGACCGTCACCATTTCATAACGACGCTGTTGGTTGTAGCGCACGAGACCGTGACATCTGCGCTGACCAGAGCCGTCGGCCAATCCAACTCCGTCTGGCCTGTGAAATGCGTGATCTTTGCCCTAAGCTTTTACCGAGAAAGTGGCCAGCCTGGGCGGTTCGAGAAGCTTATGTCCGATAAAGAGCTACGTACCAAATCCGATAAGCAGTCCATCGACCAGTTTATCAACGAGGTCAGCAAGCTACCGAAACAGGGTGGCGGGCAGGGCAGGCTGATTTTTGCCCTGGATGCCACCGCGAGTCGGGAGGCGACCTGGGATCAGGCCTGCCATTTACAGAGCGAACTGTTCATGGCGACCCGGGATCTGGGCGGCCTCGCGATCCAGCTTTGTTACTACCGTGGCTTTGGCGAATTCAAGGCCACGAAGTTTGTCACTGAGACCGGTCAGTTGCTGGACCTGATGAACGGTGTGTCCTGCCGGGGTGGCCTTACCCAGATAAGCCGGGTGTTGGCCCATGCCGTGAAAGAAACCCGCGCAAAACCCGTCAGGGCCGTGGTGTTTATCGGGGATTGTTGCGAAGAGCCGGTGGACAAGCTCTGCCACACCGCCGGAGAACTGGGCCTGCTGCGAACCCCGGTGTTCATGTTCCACGAGGGCGAGGACGCCCATGCCGGGGCGGTGTTCCAGCAGGTGAGCAAGCTCTCCGGAGGCGCCTATGCACCCTTTGATCGCAACAGCCCGCAGGTTCTGAAGGATCTTATGGCCGCGGTTGCGGTCTATGCATCCGGGGGAGCCAAGGCCTTGCAGGACTTCTCAAACCGCAGCTCCCCGGAGGTCAAGCGCCTGACCCGGCAGATCAGATAGCGCTTGTAACAATTCATCGATGGGCGGGCGAGCCCGGGGTATCCGAGTGCCATTGACGCTTCTGGTTATCGTGCTGGCGGTTGTTGCGTGGCTCTGGCTGCGTAACCAGCCGGCCAGCCAACGTAAACCGGCCATTCTCAAGCTGGCCCTGATCGCGGGTATCGGCATCGTGGTTCTGCTGGCCGTTACCGGTCGATTACACTTTGTGTTTGCCGCATTGGCGTTTCTTTATCCGCTGTTGCGTCGGGTACTGCCGTCGCTGTTGTCCGGGGCCGGTAATGGGGGCGCAGAGGGCAAGTCGGGCAACCAGTCCCGTGTGTCCAGCGAGATTATCGAGATGAGTCTCGACCATGATTCCGGAACCATGAGCGGAACGATCCTGAAAGGTCCCATGGCAGGCAGGGAACTGGCGGATCTGAGTGAAAGCGAATTTATCGAGCTGCTCCGGTATTGCCGGGCGCAAGACGAGGACTCTGCGCGGCTGCTGGAAACCTACCTGGACCGCCGATTCGGTGACTCCTGGCGGGCGGACGACGAGGCCGGCAGTGACGCTGGGGAATCCGGTGAGCGAGGCAATTCCGGCAACGCAGGCGGCCCACTGACGGAGAGTGAAGCCCTGGATGTTCTGGGCCTGGAGCCCGGAGCTAGCCGGGAAGAGATAATCCGGGCTCATCGCCGAATGATGCAGAAAGTGCATCCGGACCATGGCGGCAGTAACTATCTCGCGGCACGGATCAATGAAGCCAAGGAGCGATTGCTGGGCTGATTGACCGCGCTTACTCTGAAAATCCAGGCCAAACCCACTGAAGTACATTCACCGGAAGCTAAACGGAGGACTTGATGAACGCCTCTTTTATCGGCCTCGGCATCATGGGCAGCCGCATGGCCAACAACCTGCTTAAGGAAAACGGAATTTCACTCACGGTCTTCAACCGCTCTCCCGAGGCAATGGCCACGCTGGAAAAGGCTGGCGCCAAGGCTGCCGATTCTGCAAGGGCGGCAGTGACTGATGCGGATGTTGTGTTCACGATGCTGAGTGCGCCAGAGGTGGTCGAAAAGGTTGCCTTTGGAACCGACGGATTTGTCGATGCCATGGCCAAAGGCGCGCTGTGGGTAAACTGCTCCACGGTGAATCCGTCCTACACCCGAGAGTGCGATGAGCGGGCCCGTGCCCGGGGATTGAGGTTTCTGGACGCGCCCGTGGCAGGGACAAAAATGCCGGCAGAAACGGGGGAGCTGACTTTCCTGCTCGGCGGTGAACCCGACGACGTGGAGCAGGTTCGGCCATGGCTCGAGTACATGGGTCAGAAGATCCTCCACGTCGGTCCCGCTGGCCAGGGTAGTGCTTTCAAGATGTTGGTGAACGCCCTGCTAGCTCAAAGCATGCTGGTGTATTCCGAAACCGCTCTGCTGGGTGAAAAGCTGGGGTTCAGCCGGGATTTCCTGATGGATACCCTGCCGAATCTACCGGTGACAGCGCCTTTCCTGAAAGGCAAAGCCGGGCTTATCAAAGAGGGTGACTACGAAGCCCAGTTTCCGCTGGAGCTGATGCTCAAGGATCTGCACTTGCTGGATATAACCGCATACGAGGAGAAGCAGCCGCTGTTCCTCGCGGGGCTGGCGAAATCTGTCTATGGGCAGGCCAACAGTGCCGGACACGGACGGGATGATTTTGCTGCGGTATTCAATTATCTGGAAAAGCTTGGTTAACCCCGACTCCTGTGAATATTGATCAAATTACCTTCGCTTGGCGCCAGGCCCCGTGGTTGATGGCTTTGCACCGGGTATCCTGTCGTTGCCAACAATGTTATCCACAGATCCTGTGGGTAATGTTCAGGGAGGTTTCATGACACAACAGCCCACCGAAGCCCATAAGCGAGCAACGCTCCGTCGCCTGGAGAAGTTCAGCCGCTATACGGACAGCAGCATCGGTGTTCCTTTCACCCGCTTCAAAATCGGGTTGGATGCCATTGTCGGGCTGCTGCCGGGGGTGGGCGACCTGGTTGGCCTGGTGCTGTCCTCGTATGTGCTCATCGAGGCACAGCGGGTGGGCGCGAGCCGGGCAGTGAAGCTGCGGATGCTCCGTAACATGGGCATCGATTTTCTCGGTGGCCTGCTGCCGGTAGTTGGCGATGCCTTTGACGCCATTTACAAGGCCAATACCCGTAATACCCTGTTGCTGAAACGCTATCTGGAGGAACAGCTGGCGGTTGAGCCGCCTCCGCTACCGTTCCCCTGGAAGCTGCTGATCGGGCTGTCTCTGCTGTTTGCCCTGATTACCGGCGGTCTGACGCTGATCTTGTGAGGGCTCCCTGACAGGGTTTACGGTAGACTCCATCATCAACATCCAACTTCCCGGTGGAACCTTCATGAGTGATAACCCGTTAACCCAAGCCCTCAATATGGACGGTGAGGAACGCTACGACTACTTTCTGGACGCGGTAGGCGAGGAGCGCGAGATCTGGATTCTGGTCAATGCCGACAATCACTTTCTGAAGATCGTCTCGGAAGAAGACGGTGTGGCCTATCTGCCGGTCTGGCCAAGCGCAGAATTCGCAACCGAGTACGCCAAAGGGGCAGGGGATCTTTCTCCCAAAGCGATTTCCCTGCCGGACTTCTTCAGGAAGTGGGTGCCGGGACTAACCCGGGACGGGCTCGAAATCGGGGTGTTTCCTGGTGGGCAGGGGGAACTCTGGATCACTGCGCCGGACGAGTTGAAGCGCGACTTGACTGATTTGCCGTTCTAGTGGATGCCATCCCTGCCGTTCTCGAGACTTGAACCAACAAGAAGAAGGAGGACTGACCAATGAAGGTACTGCGAACCCCTGAGAGCCAGTTTGACGGGCTGTCCGGTTTTGATTTCGAACCCCGTTTCCTGCAAGTCGATGACTTCGAAGGCGGGGAGCTGCGCATGCACTATCTGGATGAGGGCCCGCAAAATGGCCAGGTGGTATTGCTGATGCATGGTGAGCCATCCTGGTGTTATCTGTACCGCAAGATGATTCCCATCATTACAGCAGCAGGCTATCGAGCGATCGCACCGGATCTGATCGGTTTTGGCCGCTCCGATAAACCTGCCGATCGGAACGATTACACGTACGCGCGCCATGTCGGTTGGATGCAGTCTTTTCTGGACCAGTTGGATCTCAAAGAGATCAACCTTGTCTGCCAGGATTGGGGTGGCTTGTTGGGATTGCGGCTGGTAGCAGAGAGCCCGGATCGTTTCACCTCGGTGGTTGCTGCCAACACTTTTCTGCCTACCGGGGATAATAACCTGGGATCGGCCTTTGAGAAGTGGCGCCAGTTTTCCCAGGAAACACCCGAATTCCATATTGCCGGCGTCATCAAGGGAGGGACCGTCACCCCGTTGTCTGAGGAGGTGATCAAGGCCTACAACGCTCCGTTTCCCGATGAGAGCTACAAGGAGGGAGCCCGTCAATTTCCCATGTTAGTGCCGGCGACCCCGAACGACCCCGCGTCGGAAGCCAATCGAAATGCCTGGGAAGTTCTCCGCCAATGGGACAAGCCCTTCCTGACGGCATTCAGTGACTCAGATCCGGTTACGGCCGGTGCAGAAAAGTACCTGCAGAAATTCATTCCCGGCGCGAAGGGGATGGACCACGTAACGATCAAAAATGGCGGTCACTTCCTGCAGGAGGACCAGCCGGAAGCCCTGGCGGAAGTTGTCGTCAGGTTCCTCAAGGCGCAGGTGCCGGCCTGACGATCCACAACCACGATCAACAGGGCATCGGATAATCATCAGGAGCCACCATGAACAACATGCAGATCGACATTGTTTCCGACATAGCCTGCCCCTGGTGTGCCATCGGTTACGCCCGCCTGGAGCGGGCCATGGCACAGTTGGCGCCAGAGTATGATTTCACCGTTCAATGGCATGCATTTGAGCTGAATCCGGACCACAGCGGCCAGGGTGAACCGATCCTGCCGGCATTGGCCCGCAAGTACGGGCGCAGCGAGGATGAAATGCGAGCCACCCAGAATCAGATGATGACCATTGCGAAGGATCTGGGCCTAAATTTCGAGAAGATGCAGGAGCGATTCACCTGCAATACCTTCGATGCCCACAGACTGGTGAAATGGGCGGGTGAGCAGGGCCGGCAGACGGCCATGAAACAGGCACTGTTTGATGCCTACTTCGGCCGGGCCGAAAACGTCTCGGACCGGGACGTTTTGTTGAGTTGCGCCGAAAGTGCCTGGCTGGACTCTGCGAAGGCCGCAGAGGTGCTTGATTCGGACCAGTACGCGAAGACTGTGCGCGAAGACGAAGCAACCTACCAGCAGGCAGGCGTTTCGGCGGTGCCTGCCTTCATTATAAACAGAAAATATCTTATATCCGGCGCCCAGGAGCCGGATGCACTGGTGCAGGCGTTCCGGGAGATTGCGGCAGAATCCGACTGAATGGCGCCTGATTCCGGCTACCCGTTTTAACGGGTAGCTGGAACACGTGATGAGCACGCGACCCAAATGGATCGACGGCGGAGTCTATATACTCGTAATTCTCAGGCACCGACTTGCCTGGGCGCGCAACAACGAATTGCCTCGTGATAGCTTTCCGCGATGTTACCGGAGACTGCTCTACCCAGAGGTACACGCCTTTGGCGCCGACGAGATATTCGCAGAGCACCACCCGGAAATCCGGCATCAGCATGAGCTCCGTCGGCTCTTGTCCAAAACAGAGTAGGTACTTGCTGGTAGTCTTCATGCGCCTTCCCTCCATGTGGTCTCATTGCCATCTTTGCGGGTTGGCGTGGTAAAGAACATCAGGCTTTTTGGTTTTTTTGTTCCGGTTTTTTCGATCTTTTAACGAGAAACCTGAAGGCCCTTTAATGCCGGGAAGCTGGGCATTTGACTTGATAGCGGCCACAATCACGCCACGGAACTCACTTGTATGGATCACTAGCCGAGCCGAACATGCCACCACACATGCCCCACGCCCAGCCCTCGGGTGTTCAGGAAGACAAACGCGCACTCTGGTCCTGGGCGCTGTATGACTGGGCCAACAGTGCCTTCTTCACAATCATTCTCACGTTTGTCTTTGCCCAGTACTTCAGCGTTTCTGTGGTGCAGGACGAAGTTGCCGGCACCAATGCCTGGGGCAACATTGTGGGCATCTCCGGTGTGTTTATTGCGATCCTCGCGCCGATGCTGGGGGCCATTGCAGACCAGTCAGGGCGCCGCAAACCCTGGTTGATCAGCTTTACCCTGTTGTGCGTGGTGTCATGTGCCATGCTCTGGACCGTTACTCCGGATCAGGACCAGTTCTGGAACGCTGCGCTATGGGTAGGGTTGGGCACCCTGGGCGCCGAGTTCGCGTTCATTTTCTACAATGCCATGCTGCCGGATATGGCCAGCCAGGAGCGTACCGGCCGTTGGTCCGGCTGGGCCTGGGGGCTGGGGTACGCGGGTGGTGTCACAAGCCTGGTAGTCGCGCTGTACGGCTTTATCGAGACCGACGCAAACCTCTTCAACCTGGACCGGGATCAGGCTGAGCACGTGCGCGCGACCTTCGTGCTCGTGGCTGTCTGGTATCTGGTGTTCGCGCTGCCCGCGTTCATCTTCACGCCGGACCGGCCGCCCACTGGCCTGAACCTTGCGGCTGCTGCCCGAGCAGGATTCGTGCAGCTCAAGGAGTCCATCGCCCATGTTCGCCAGTATAAGGATATTGTGCGATTCCTGATTGCCCGTATGCTCTACACCGACGGCCTGGCCACCATCTTCACCTTCGGGGGCGTTTACGCCGCGGGCACCTTCAACATGGCACCCACGGAAGTCCTGAAATTTGCCATTGCCCTGAACGTGACGGCAGGTCTCGGTGCGCTGGGCTTTGCCTGGATTGACGATGCTCTTGGCGGGCGTAACACCATTCTGCTGGCGTTGGTGGGGCTGGGTAGCAGTGCTTTGGCCATCCTGCTGGTAGACAGCGCGACGGCCTTCTGGGTTTGGGGCATGATCCTGGGTATTTTTGTCGGGCCGCTGCAATCGGCCAGCCGGTCACATCTGGCCCGGGTGGCTCCACCACACCTGCAGACCCAGATGTTTGGCCTGTTTGCCTTTTCCGGAAAGGCTACGGCTTTCGCAGGCCCCTTGCTGGTCGGCGCGGTGACCGCACTGACCGATAGCCAGCGTTGGGGCATGAGCACCATCCTGGTCTTCCTGTTAGTGGGCTTCGTGCTGATGCTGAAGGTTCCGGCGACCGAGGCCCGGAAAGCCCATTGAGAATCCTGAAATGGTATTTCACTGTGCGTGACAGAAATAAGGGGCTATTCCGCGCCCCTTTGGTAGTTGCGGTGACACTTGTGCAGCCCATGGATGACCTCCGCCAGTGCCGGGAACGGCCCTTCTGCCGGTAGGCCCGGCACAACTTCATTGATTGGCAGGGTTGCCTCCGTTGGAGGTCATTAACTGAGGATGGAGACGCGGCATTGTGGGTGCCACTGGCCATAGACAAGACCGGTGACACCCTCCGCAGTTATAACCAGAGTATCAATCAGAAGTGAAGGCTGAGTAGCTGTTCATCAGGTTCCGGTAATCAGGAATATGGTTAGAGAAGAGTTGTCCGAGGCCCTCAATGTCGTTTCTCCAGTCCCTGTGCAGTTCACAAGCTACTCCGAACCAGGTAATCAACTGTGCGCCAGCGGCGGACATTCGATCCCAGGCGGAGTCCCGGGTCAGTTCGTTGAAGGTTCCGGAGGCATCGGTTACAACGAATACGTCAAAGTCCTCTGCCAGAGCGGACAGGGTAGGAAAGGCAACGCACACTTCCGTTACCACGCCGGCAATGATCAGCTGCTTTTTGCCGGTTGCTTTCACTGCCGCCACGAAGTCCTCGTTATCCCACGCGTTGATCTGACCGGGTCGAGCGATGTAGGGCGCTTCAGGGAAAGTCGCTTTAAGTTCCGGTACTAATGGGCCGTTGGGGCCATCCTCAAAGCTGGTGGTGAGAATGGTAGGCAGGCCGAAATATTTTGCCAGGTCTGCCAACGCGAGCACGTTGTTTTTGAATCGATCCGGATCGATGTCTCTGACCAGCGACAATAAGCCGGTCTGGTGGTCGACAAGCAGCACGGCAGCATCGTTTTTATCAAGGCGAACATAGGGTTGGCTCATGTTTATCTCCATTTGAACGTGAACGTCGGACCATCGGTAGATTCATCGATGGCAGTCAGGTTCAGGCTAATTCAGGGAAAGGCAGTCGATAAGACTGCTAAAATAGTTCGTAGCGTTCCATTTTTAGAACAATGATGAGAAACCATGCAGGATCTGAACGATCTGTATTACTTCGTTAAAGTCGTGGAGTCTGGTGGCTTCGCGCCGGCAGAGCGGGCCATCGGAACGGCAAAATCGAAGCTGAGCCGTCGTGTTGCCGGACTGGAGGACCGTCTTGGTGTGAGACTGATCCACCGGTCAACAAGGCGGTTTTCGGTAACAGAGATCGGGCAACGGTATTACGAGCACTGCCGGGCGATGCTCATTGAAGCGGAGGCGGCCGAGGAGGCCATTGAGCAGGTCCGGGCCGAACCCAACGGGACGATCAAGGTCACTTGTCCTGTTGGCTTGCTGCACTTTCATGTCGGTGAAATGGTGGCCGAGTTCATGGGCCATTATCCCAAAATCTCTGTGTCACTTGAGGCCACAAATCGTCGGGTTGATGTTCTGGCGGAAGGAATTGATGTGGCACTTCGGGTTCGGCCACTGCCGCTGGAAGACAGTGATCTCATTTTGCGGGTTCTCTCGGATCGGGGACAGTGCGTTATAGCCAGCCCTCGACTTGTCGATCAGATGGGTGGGTTGCCCGAAAAGCCCGAGGATCTTGCACAGTGGCCTGCATTGAGCCGCTCTGGCTCGCTTGGTCAGTATGCCTGGCATTTGTTTTCCAAGTCTGGGGAGAAGAGGGAAGTGGCGTTTTCGCCTCGTTATGCCACTACCGATATGGAAGCCCTCAAGAAAGCCGCATTGGCTGGGGTGGGCGTTGTTCAATTACCTCAACTGATGCTTAAGGATGAGCTTCGTAGCGGTGCGCTGGTATCGCTTTTGACAGGTTGGGAGCCGCGCCGTGAAGTCATTCATCTGGTTTTTCCGTCCCGCCGGGGGATGTTGCCTTCGGTCAGGGCGTTTATTGAATTTCTGGCCTCGCGTTACGCGGACATCAATGAGAACTGATCAGGGCACTTCCTCAAACAAACGCCCCAGCCGGGCTTGGGGCGTCAGCTTCCCGCATAAACGCAGAGCCTCCCAGAAACTGACCTGGTTCGCTGTCAGCACCGGTTTGCCGGTGGCTTGCTCCAGATCGGTCAGCCAGGCGGCTGAATGGAGGGCGGTGTCGGGAATCAGCAGTGCGTCCGCGTCCTCGCGGGTATTCGCCATGGCGAAGTCGATCACTTCCTCTTTTCCAAGAGTGCCAACCTCGGCGGCGGTCACAATGCCACGGCTGGAAAGATGCACTACGTCGATGTCAAAGTGATTGAGGAACTGGCGGAATCGCAGCGCTACGTCTTCCGGATAGGTGGCCGCAATGGCAACTTTCTTCGCGTCGATTGCGGTGATGGCCCGGGCAAACGCCATGGCGGTTGTGGATGCCGGAACGCAGAGGGTTTTCTCAAGAGCGTCGATCTGTTGGCGGATGCCGTCCAGTCCAAGTACGAAGCTGGCGCTGGTGGACGTCCACATGACGGATTCAATCCCTGAGCCGGCCAGGGCTTCCGCACCTTTAGACAGCCGCTCGATACTGCCCATTTCACTAAGTGCCTCGATGGTATGGGCGTCTTCAAGAAATTCAGTGTGGATCAGATGGACCTCGGCTGGTGGGTCGATCATTCCGCCCATCAACGGGTAGTCGTCCTCGGCTGCATGGCCGGGGTAAAGAAAACCGAGTCTTGCGGGAGGTGGTGTCTGGTCCATTGCTGCCATGGCATGCGTGTCGGCGCAGAGCTGAATGTATTTGCCAGTTTGCGCGACTCTCTGTGCGGGCGTCAATTCTGTCTTTTCAGGCCTTTGTCCTGGCAGATTGGAACATAATTCCGTCTGCCACGTTGTTCCCGGTTGGTTTCTGATGAATAAAACAAGGAGAACAACAGATGCCTTCCCTGAAGCGTCCCGGGGTGTTCAGACCTCGCCTGATTGCCGTGTTTCTTGCTCTGGCTGTTGCCGGATGCATTGAAACGACGTCTGAAAGCTCACAACCTTCCGCCCAACAAAACCGGGTGTCCCCGGACCAGGCCTGTGCAAATCCGGGCAATGGGGCACCTCCTCAATGTGAGGTTCCTCCCGTGTCCTGTGCCGATGATACCCCCAGGGACGGCGGCCGAAGTTACCCGGTAATGCTGACCTCGGCCAGTGGTGAAACCATTGCCTTTCAGGTGCTCGAGCCGATTGGCGGAATTGACTGCAAACAGGGCCACCCGTTGGTACTGCATGGTCATGGTTTCGGTGGGTCACGAAATACCGAAGGGTTTGAAAACTATCGTGAGGCCGGTTTTGCAGTCATCTCGATCGATCAGCGGGGCTTCGGTGAAAGCACCGGCACTGTTCGCGTGATGGATCCCGAGTTCGAGGGGCGCGATCTGATCCAGATTCTCGATTGGGCTGAGGAAAATCTCGATTATCTGCAATACCGTCAGGAGCCTGACCTTCCTCGGGAATTGAGCCCAAACCTTGTGGTCGGCGCAATCGGCGGTAGTTATGGCGGTGGCTTCCAGCTCCTGCTGCACGGACAGGATCCGCGCCAGAGGCTTGATGCTCTTGTTCCGGATATTACCTGGCACGATCTGCGTTACAGCCTGAATCCCGGCAACGTCATCAAAACCGGCTGGGATCTGGCACTTGTTGCGGGCGGTGAAACGGGCTCCACCGGGAATGGTAACGGAGGCCTGGATCCGATCATTCGTGAGATCCTGGCGCAGGGTGCCACGCTGAACCGTTTCCCGGAAGCGGGCCTGGACTTCTTCTACTACCACAGCCCCGCATATCGTTGCACGGGAGAACCGGTGTCGGTATCCGAAACCCCGGACTTGCTGAATTATCAGATCAACCCACCAGCATTTGACGTCGAACCAACACCTTACCCGAAAGTGGATGTATTACTGACTCAGGGTATGAAGGACACGTTGTTCAATTTCAATGAAGCCTGGCGTAACTTTGAGTGCCTGAAAGCGCTGGGTGGAGATGTGCGCCTGCTGACCCACCAGTCCGGCCACATCCTGCCCGTGGAGGCGCCCGACGAGTTACAGCCAGCCGACTATGTGGATCCGACGGCAGGTTTGCTGGAAATTCCGGGCTTCCAGGGCGCAGCTGGTCAGTTTGCCTGTGGCGATATCTCGATTTCAGACGCTACCCTGAACTGGCTGGAGCACCATCTTCAGGGTAAACCGCTGGCAGGTTACTTTGAGGGAACCGACTCTGAAGTCTGTCTCTCACTGGCTGACGGCCAGTCTGTCATGGTGCCCATGGACGAATTCCCCGCTCCAGACCTTGAGGGAGGAGTGCTCCGGGGTGCGACGGTGGTCGAGCGGGACGTGGCAACCGAGCTGCCCGTGGCCTCCGGTTACGAAGCCGTCGCAACCGCTACTCAGCCGCCTGCGGCACTGGTTCTGGGCCAAGCAGGAGAGAGTGGGGCGACACTTGGCGGGATTCCCACTGCTACACTCACGGTGTCTGATCTGGCGGGTCGTTCAACCTGTGAGGTAGAACTCGATCCCTACGCTGCCGGTTGTGATCCGATGGTGTTTGTTGGTCTTGGCAAGCGTGCTGGTGGCGAGAGTCGCTGGCAACTGATCGACGATCAGATCAAACCGGTGCGGGGGCTCAAGGACCGGGAAGTCATCGAGCTGGTCGGGGTGGCTGAGGCTCTGGCGCCCGGAGATGAACTCGCCTTGTTGATCTATGGTTTCCACCCCCAGTACCCAGCGAGCTGGTCGCGGGATGCGCTCGTGCCCTTCGTCAATGTTGAGGGAACGGTGCAGTTGCCGGTGTTGCAGGGAGCGCTGCAAGGCACGATGTGACCTGGGCAGGGGGCCAAGGCGGGACTGGCTTGGCCCGAAGGTGCGGAGTCTTTATCATCGCGGACTATCCTCAAAAACCTGGGAGTCCGCCCATGAAGTTCCCGATGGTCACCGTCGCACTGGTTTCACTTGCGCTGATTTTTGTCCTCTGGGACCAGACCCGGGAAAAGCCCGAGCCGGTAGATGCCAGCCGCTTCTCGAATCTGGCGTCCGATCCGGTTCAGCGGAGCGTGGTCGTAGACTGGCTGGTCACCCAGGTTCCTGCTTTCTGTGAGCAGGCCACCGGCCAGCCTGCGGGCACAGATCTGCATTCAGGTTGCGTGAAGGAGGGCAAGGCACGTAGCTCTTCCTGTCGGCGGGCGATGAACGACCGGTTCCCGAGTATTGTGGCGTCTGATTCCGTCTTTCGGGATCTGTCGATCACCATGATGAATTGCCTGGTGCCGCAGTCTGGCCTGGTCAAATGATGTTTTAAATTGGAAAGATGGAGATTTGTGGTGTTGAATTAGCTTACCGGGTTTCATAGGGATTTATGGGCCGGTTCTATCCATGTACACGGACTGTAACTGAGAAAATGACCTTGTACAGTCTTTACCGTGTCGCTGTCTTTCCACTCCTTATCGGGCTGCTTTACTATTCGGGCGCCTATGTGGGAGTACATTTTGCTGCTCTCGAGAGTGGAATCGTTGTTCTCTGGCCTCCGAATGCAGTCTTGTTGGCTGCTTTGCTCAGCCGTCCACCGCGTTACTGGTGGCCTTTGCTGGTGGCTGTCCTGTGCGCGGAAGTTCTTGCAGACGTTCCGGTATTCACCGTTACCCAGGCGCTGCTGTTCGGCGCTATTAACATCACAGAGTGTCTGTTGGCGGCCAGCCTGATTCGTTATTTTCTGAATAGGGAAATGGACTGGTATGAGCCCAAGGACCTCAGTGTTTTTCTGTTTACTGTGTTTTTCATCGCCTCTCCGGTCGCTGCCCTGGGGGGAGCGTCGGTCTATTATTTCCTGTTAACCAACGATACCTCCTTCCTCACGTTCTGGCGTCTTTGGTGGATCGGCGATGCAACTGGATTGATTATCCTGACCCCGTTTCTTCACATGCTGTTCAGCGCCAGGTTTCAGCGGCAATCAGCAAACGGGACATGGCCCCAGCGACTTGAACTGGCGGTGGCGTGGATCGTCAGCCTGATGGCGTGTTTTCTGGTTTTCTCCGGCAACCTGCACTCGGAGGCTTATCTGGCTTTAACTCCTATTGTGGTCGTTGTAGCGCCAGTATGGGTGGCCATTCGCTTCGGCCCCCTGGCAGGATCGTGCCTGGCGACTGCGGTAGCCTTGTATGTTGCCTTCACCACGGCTGCGGGGGCGGGGCCGTTTATCCGTGAGTCTGAGTCGCACAGCGCATTGCTCACTCAGGAGTTCACGGTACTTTTTACCGTGATGGTGCTGTACATCGCAGCGTTTGTGCATCAGAACCGCCGGAAATCGAACGAACTTCGCGAGGCTCTCTCTGAGGTTAGGCAACTGAACCAGGCCCTGGAAGAGAGGGTGCGTCTCCGGACCGAGGAGCTGTATGAGGCCAACCAGCGTCTGCAATCACTGGCGCTGACCGATGAGCTGACCGGCATTGCGAATCGTCGAAAGATGAAACTTCTTGGAGAGGATGAAGTAAAACGAAGCGAACGTAGTCAGCGGCCCTTTTCTGTCATATTGCTGGATATAGATTATTTCAAAGGCGTAAACGACCAATACGGACATGCTGTTGGCGACCGTTGCCTGCAAGAGTTTGTGCGGGCCATCGCGTCATCCCTCCGATCGGTGGATCGCTTTGGTCGTTGGGGAGGAGAGGAGTTCATGGTCCTCGTGCCCGATTCGGACCACGTAGACCTGGCACACCTGTGTGAAAAGCTCCTTGGATGTGTGCGTGGTGTGGCGGTGCCGATTGATGATCACCACATTACACTGACCGCGTCCGTCGGTGTCGCAGAGTGGGATGGTGCCAGCTTCGATAAACTGGTTTCAGAGGCGGATGATGCGCTGTACACGGCTAAGGCGCAGGGCCGGGACAGGGCAGAGTTGAAACGTCGTGGTCTCCTCCCTACCGGTGGTGGAACTCTGGTTTAAGGGGCACAATCCCGAGACTAAGGGGTAACAGAGGTTCCCGCCCGGCGTTCAAGAATTGCCAGGGCATCCTCCAGCCTGCCGATACCACTGATGCCACCGCTTTCGACGAAATTGCCCGCTGCCGCCATTTTGGGCCCCATGGAGCCGGCAGGCAGGTCCAGCTCGCGGGCCTCGGTGAGAGTGAGTTCATGGATAGGCGCGGCAGTGTCTTTGCCAAAGTCCCGGTAGATGGCATCCACGTCAGTGAGCAGCAGTAAGGCATCTGCCCCCAGTTGTCGGGCCAACAGCGCGCTGGCGGCATCCTTGTCGATGACGGCCTCCACGCCAACCATGCTGCCGTCGTCACGGCGAAGAATCGGAATGCCGCCGCCTCCGGCGCAGATCACGACGACGCCCTGGTCCAGCAGGAGTTTGAGCACCCGAATGTCGGGGATTTCCAGGGGGACGGGCGAGGGCACGACCCGCCGCCACTTGTCGCCATCCCTGGCTATCTGCCAGCCTGCGGCTTCAGCCCTGGCCTCTGCTTCCTTCCTGTCGTAAACCGGCCCGACGAATTTCGTAGGCTTTTTGAAGGCGGGATCATCCTTGTCTACCAACACCTGGGTGAGCAGGGTCGCCACTGGCCGATCGTGGCCCAGGACATTTTCCAGCTCCTGCTCGATGATATACCCGATCATGCCTTCGGTTTCGGCGCCCAGTACGTCCAGCGGGTAGGCTTCGTCCGGCTTGTAGGCGGCCCCCTGCAGTGCCAGCAGACCTACCTGTGGCCCGTTGCCGTGGGTGATGACCAGTTGGTGACCGGCCTGGATGATGTCGGCCAGTGCCTCTGCGGCGATCTTCACATTGGCGCGCTGGGCCTGGGCTGTCAGGGGTTCACCGCGCCGCAACAGGGCGTTGCCTCCCAGGGCTGCTACTACAAGCATGTCAGTTTCCTCCCATCAGCTGCCCAGAGTGGCGACCAGTACTGCCTTGATGGTGTGCATCCGGTTCTCCGCCTGGTCGAATACGATGGAGGCCGGGCTTTCAAAGACCTCCTCGGTCACTTCCATGGCCTCAATGGCGAACTCTGCCTGTATTTCCTTACCCACGGTGGTTTCCGTGTTGTGGAAGGCCGGCAGGCAATGCATGAATTTTGTCCGGGGATTGCCGGTTTTTTCCATCAGGGAAGCATTCACCTGATAGGGCTGCAACAGTTTAATCCGCTCGGCCCACTTTTCCTTGGGTTCGCCCATGGACACCCACACGTCGGTGTAGACGAAATCCACGCCCTTCACGGCGGCATCAATGTCTTCAGTGATCAGGATTCTGGCGCCGGTGGCACTGGCAATTGACTGGGCCTCGTTCTGAACCTCTTCTCCGGGCCAGCAGGCTTTGGGGGCACACAGGCGTACATCCATACCCATCTTGGCGCCACCAATGAGCAGGCTGTCGCCCATGTTATTCGCGGCGTCCCCGATGAAAACAAATGCCACGTCCCGCAGGGGTTTCTCCACGTTTTCCTGCATGGTCAGGAAATCCGCCAGGATCTGCGTGGGGTGGAATTCATTGGTCAGGCCATTGTAGACAGGTACACCGGCGTACTGCGCCAGTTCCTCAACAACCGCCTGGCCGAATCCCCGGTATTCGATTGCGTCATACACGCGACCCAGTACCCTGGCGGTGTCTTTGACGGATTCCTTATGGCCGATATGAGTGCCGGTCGGCCCCAGATAGGTTACCCGTGCACCCTGATCGAAGGCCGCAACCTCAAACCCCACCCGGGTGCGGGTGGAGTTTTTTTCGAAAATCAGTGCGATGTCCTTGCCCTTTAGCTGTGGCACTTCGGTGCCGGCGTATTTGGCGGTTTTCAGATCCGCGGACAGCTTGAGCAAAAAACTGATTTCCCGGGGCGTGAAATCCCGCAGGGTCAGGAAATGCCGGTTCTTGAGATTAAATGCCATGACTCTGCTCCTTCCTTGTCAGACTGCGTCCCGTATTGTCGGGCAGCTCATGCACCGTCCGCCGCCTCTGCCCCGACCCAGTTCTGCACCGGGTATCGGAAGCACTTCGATGCCAGCCGCTTCCAGGGCGGCATTGGTGTCGTCATTGCGGTCGTAGCCAATAACGACTCCCGGGCTCAGGGCCAGTACGTTATTACCATCGTTCCACTGTTCCCGTTCCCGCTCCGCGGGCGTGTCGCCACCGGTGGCGATCACCTCCAGGGAAGGGTAGCCCAGTACATCGGCAACAACCTCAAACAGCGGTCGGGGGTCCTGCTCAAACGACAGATGCTTGTCGCCCGTGCCCGGGCGCAGGTCGTAACACACCACTTCATCGGCGACCTCCTTGAAGCTGGTCACCACGTTGCCGCCACAGAACGTGAACACGGTATCGAGGTGCATGGCGGAGCGGGTTTTGGGAATCTGGCAGGCGATCACGCGCTCCGCGGTTCCGCTATCAAAGAGGGCCTTGGCCAACTGGCCGATGGCCTGGGGTGAGGAACGCTCACCCATGCCAACCAGGACCGCGCCATTGCCGACCGGCATGACGTCACCCCCTTCCAGGGTAGCCAGGGCATGGTCCTTGAGAGGGTCACCCCAATGCACGTTAACCTTGCCGGCGAATGCCGGGTGGTAACGGTAGATTGCGCTCATCAGCAATGTTTCCGGTTTGCGTGCGGCCCAGTACATGGGGTTTAGAGTGACACCGCCATAAATCCAGGCGCTGTTGTCACGGGTGAACAAAAAGTTCGGCAAGGGGGGAAGTACAAATCCGTGAGGCCCCAGGTGGTTGCCAAACAGCCCGGCCGGGTCGAAAGGCAGGTCTCCCACTTCCAGCCCGCCAATCAGGAACTCCGCCAGGGTCTGGCCCGGAAGCTCGTCCATCCAGGCGCGGAGGTCGGATACCATGCCCACGCCAATATGATTCCAGGTAATCCGGTGGTCGAGAATCCAGGCCCGTGCCTCGGGAATATCAAGCGTTTCTGCCAGCAGTTCGTTAACGTCCAGCACGTCCACGCCCCGGGCACGCATCAGCCCTGAGAATACGTCGTGGTCCTTCTGGGCCTGCTTGACCCAGAATACATCGTCAAACAGCAATGCATCGCAGTTGGAGGGAGTCAGCCTCCGATGGGCAAGTCCCGGGCGGCAGACGATGACCTGCCGGAGGGTACCGGTTTCGGAGTGAACGCCAAGAGTGTGTTCAGCCATCCCGCATGCTCCTTTGCTTGGGGTTAGAGAAACGCGCCGATACTGATGACCACACTGATAAAGACAGTGAGGATCAGCAACAGGGGCCAGATAAACGCCAGCCAACGGTCGTAGGAGACCCGGCCAATGGCGAGGCCACCAACCACCACGGCGAAGGTCGGGTTGATCAGGTTGACCAGTCCGTTGGCCGACTGGTAAGCGGTAACCACCAGATCACGACCCACGTTGGCGAAGTCCGCCAGTGGCGCCAGAATCGGCATGGACAGCACAGCAAGGCCGGATGAGGACGGCACAAAGAAACTCATGCCCACTTCCAGCCAGAACATCACGTTGATAAAGGCCAGTTCCGGCAAACCACCCAGGGTGGTTTCTGCGCTATGGAGAATGGTGTCGGCAATCATGCCCTGTTCCATGATCACCACAATGCCCCGGGCCAGGCCGACGACCAGTGCCACCCCCAGCAGATCACGGGCACCGTCGACAAAACTGCCGGTCAGCTTCTTTTCGCCCAATCGGGCGATCAGGCCGATCACGATGGCTGAACCCAGGAAAAGCGCACCCATTCTGGCCATCCACCAGCCCTGGGAGGAGACGCCCCAGATCATTACAGCAAATGTCAGTGCGAAAATAACCAGGGCGATTTTCTGGGTACCCGTCAGGGTAAAATCTTCAATCTCGTCACCACCCCGAAGAAAAATCTTGCGGTGAGCCTCTAGCTGTTTGGCAACCACGGAGCGGGATGGATCCGCCTTGACCCGCTGGGCATAGCGCATAACATACGCGGCACAAATGACCAGGCCACCCACAAGCAGAACAAATCGCAGCACGATGCCATCAGTAAAGGGAATCTCAGCGGCATTGGAGGCAATAACGGTGGCAAACGGGTTAATAGTCGACCCCAGCACTCCGATACCGGCACCTATAAGGATGATGGCAACCCCGGTGACGGCGTCATACCCTGCCGAAATGATCACTGGAATGAGAATGGCGTAGAACGCCAGTGTCTCCTCTGCCATACCGTAGGTTGTACCCCCGATCGCAAAGAGCGTCATCAGGATCGGGATCATCCAGATCTCCCGGCCCTCCAGTCGGTGCATGGCACTGCGGATGCCTGTGTCGATCGCGCCGGTAGCATTCATGACACCCAGAAAACCGCCCAGGAACAGAATGAACAGGGCAACATCAATCGCATTGGCCGCGTAACTGTCCGGGTCATAAAACCCCGCCGTTGGCGCCAGCATCACATCTACAAACCCCTGAGGGTTGGGATCTACGGTTTCATAGGTACCAGGCACGGCAACCTCGCGCCCGACCTCTTCGTTCATGACTCGCTCATACTGCCCCGCAGGAATAATCCAGGTGAGCGCTGCAACCAGAATGATCAGTAGAAACAGAATTGTATAAGCTGTGGGAAATCGAGTGGCCAGATCTTCTTCAGGATTCGATGCGGGTTGCTTCTCGTCAGTCATGTTGCCTCCCCTGGCTTCGTGATAAGACTGTCAACCACACCCAGTATAGACGCCAACGTGACTTGTACAGTCGCAATCAGGCTTTAACTTTACCGCGCAGAGCCTTGATCTTCCCCTTCTGGGTTTTTCGGTCCACCCTGCGCCGCTGTGAGCCCTTGGTCGGGCGGGTTGGCCGGCGGGCCTTCTGCTGTTTTACCGCGCCCTGGATCAGCTCCTTCAGGCGCTCGAGAGCATCTTCCTTGTTCTGCTCCAGGTTACGGAAGGATTGCGCCTTGATCACCACGATGCCGTCTTTGCTGATGCGCTGGTCGGATAACGCCATGAGCCGCTCCTTGTAAAAGGGCGGCAGGGTGGAGTGCAGGATATCGAAGCGCAGGTGAACCGCCGTGGCCACCTTGTTCACGTTCTGGCCACCGGCACCCTGGGCGCGGATCTGGGTGATCTGGATTTCCCAGTCGGCGAGTTCGACGGCGTTGGAGATTTTCAGCATGGTGTGGTGATGATGTCCGTTGGTGGTTTGAGTGTCGTGACTTTCTGCGCAGCGCAACGGGGCCAACTAGCGCCGGAACAGTCGTGGATTGCGCTCGATGAAACCGTCAATCCAGCGTTCAAGAAAGGACCTTGCATCCGGTCTTTTCAGATAACGCCATCCCAGAAAAGAGATCACGAACGCGCCAATTCCATCCACGATCAGGTCCCACATGGTATCGGTCAGGCCCGAGGGATCGCCCAGCATGGGTTTCTGCATGTTCATGCCGAAGAGCGAGTCCATGGCAAACTCGAAGATCTCCCACAGGGCACCGACACCCAGGGCAAACAGAAAGGCAAAGAACGCTACGAAGCCGGGCTTCATGTGCACATGAATCTTTTCGGTTTCGTTCATGATATGAACCAGCAGAAAGCCGATGATGCCCAGCAGGAAACCGGACATGGTGTGCAGCGCCATATCCCACCACCAGAACCGCGTGTAGTAATCCCGGATCTCTCCAAGAAATAGCGAGGCAAACACAAAGGCGATGGCGGCCAACTGCAACTCAGGCGGAATGTGAATCCGGAAGCGCCGCTCGAACAGCACCGGGAAAAAGGTGATCAGGATGATCATCCCGGTCAGGAATGCCGTGAACCAGCGTTGGCCCCAGATTGCAAAAATCGCTTCAGCCAGCAGAACCAGTTGCAGGGCGACAGTAATTCTCTGATGGGTAATTCGGATTCGCATCTGCACAAGGCTCCCGTATTCGGTGGGATTACCCTAACACAACAGGTTGCGGAAATGGCGCGTGAGCCGCTGCCCGGAGGGTGTTCCGCCGGGCCCGTCAATCAGGCTGTCGGGGGTGCAGAGATGGGTAACATCACAGACACTCGTAATCCCTGGCCTTCCGGACCGGTGCCTAGCTGGATCTCTCCACCCATGCCCCGAATCAGGGTCCGGGCGATGGCCAGTCCCAGGCCGGCTCCTCCGGTGTCGCGGCTGCGGGACTGTTCCAGTCGGTAGAACGGCTGGAACACGCGGTCCCGTTCCGCCTCCGGGATGCCCGGACCCTGATCGGTGATGGTGACGATGGCCTCTTTTTCAGAGGCTTCCAGTCTCACTTCGGCTTTTTGCCCGTACTTGACGGCGTTCTCGATCAGGTTGCGCAGAGCGCGCTTGACCGCCTCCGGCTGGCCCTGGAGAACGCATCTTGGGCTGTCTTCATAGTCTACCGCCAGACCCATTTCCCGGAGATCATCGCAGAGGCTGTCCAGCAGGGTGGCGAGGTCATATCGGCGGTGTTTCTCGGTGGTGCTGCCGCGAATGAAGTCGAGGGTGGCTTCTGCCAGGTGCTGCATTTCTTGCAGGGAATCGAGCAGCCGGTCCCGATCCTCGCCTTCAGGTAGCATTTCCACCCGCAGCCGCATGGAGGTAATGGGGGTGCGCAGATCGTGGGCCAGGGCAGCCAACAGGCGTTCCCGGTCTTCCTGGGCTCGGCCGACCTGGAGCTGCATCTGGTTGAAGGCGCGCGTCACTTCGCGAATATCCTCGGGGCCGCGCTCCGGAATCCGGATTTTTTCACCACGTCCGAAGGCATGGGCGGCCCGGCTCAGCTCGTTCACCGGTTGCAGAATGCGGCGGATCGCCAGCAGAACCGTGAGGATCAGAAGCACGGCAGTGATGCCCACACTGGTGAGGGTCGCTTTCAGCCAGAGCCAGGAAGGTGCTGGCGGTTGGGCCCGGGCGTTGAACCACTGGCCTGACGACATTGCCAGGGAAACGCCCAGGATGGGCGGGCACTCGTGGCGATCCTCCCGGTGGTCACGGCGATCGTCATCGTCGTGGTGCTCGTCCTCATCGTCGTGTTTCTCGTGGTCTTCGTGGTCATCGCCATCCGTTTCCCGGCCCGGCAAGCACTCTGCTTCATCCGCTTCCATGGCTGATCGTACCTGTTCACCGGTCAGGCCCAGTTCCGTGGCCAGTTGCCGGGTCATGGCGGAGGCTTCGTCGGCGGCCAGATGAGGTGCGGGATCGATTGAAAGCTGCAGGGATGGGCTGGAAAGTGCCCGTAGTATGCGCTCCTGACGCGCGGGATCTGTGGTGTCGAGCAGGGTGTAGGCGTCGGCTATCCGCTCCAGAACATGCTCAAGGCTGGCACTGCGCAGGGCGCCCTGGCGTTCTCCCGCCAGGATGGAGATGGTGATGATCTGCGCCGCCACCAGCACCAGAATCAGCAACAGTGCGAGCTGTCCGCCGGCACGGCGGGGCCAGAACCTCATTCTCCGGCCCCTTCCACGGTGGCGATCCACTGATAGCCACCGCCCCAGATGGTCTTGATCAGTCTGGGGTTGCGGGCATCCGGATCAATCTTCCGGCGCAGCCGGCTGACATGGTTATCGATGCTGCGGTCGAATGCATCAGCTTCCCGGCCCAGGGTCAGGTCCATCAGCTGATCCCGTGACAGCACACGACCGGCGTGCTCAAGGAACGCCAGCAGCAACTTGTACTCGGCGGTGCTCAGGGATACTTCCACGCCTTCCGGATCGACCAGCTGATGGCGGTCGACATCCAGGGTCCAGCCCTCGAAGGACAGGCGTTGCCCGGCCATGGGGCTGCGCTGGGGTGGTAATGCTGTGGTACGTCGCAGAACGGCCTTGATGCGGGCCAGAAGCTCTCGCGGATTGAAGGGTTTGGTCAGGTAGTCATCGGCGCCTATTTCCAGGCCGACAATGCGATCGGTCTCCTCGCTCATGGCGGTCAGCAGAATAACGGGCAACTCGGTGTGTTCCCGAAGGTAGCGGCAAAGGGTGAGGCCATCGTCTCCCGGCATCATGATGTCCAGCACGACCAGGTCCACAGAGTGGGCTCTCAGCTGCCGTTTCATGGCATCCCCACCGTCTGCCAGCAGCACGCGAAGGCCGTGCTCCTGCAGATAGCGGCCGACCAGGTCGCGAATGTCCCGATGGTCGTCGACTACCAGAATCGTGGGAGAAGCGCTCACTCGTTACTCCGTCTGCTTGACTGTTGCCCCGATTATAGGGGACTTGCCGGGGCACTTGGGCACGATGTTGTCAAAAATCATCGCGATTTCGGCACTTGCGACAATTTGCGACAAAGTCGGCGTATGACCGAGACAATTCTGCGACGTTTCCTTGGTGCAATGATTCCCGACCAGCAATGACATTTCGTCATGGGTTTCATCAAGCAAGGAGTTCTACCATGAAAAAAACCACCACGATTGCCGCTTTATCCGTCGCCGCTTTGCTCAGTGCCGCACCGCTTCTGGTTTCCGCGGACGACGATTACTGGGACGACGACCGTTACGAGCATCGCCGCGACGGCAAGCCCATGAACGCGGATCTCAAGCAGTACAGCACTGAGGAGATGCGCATCATGGCCTATGGTCAGGCTCTGCGCCGGTTTGGACCGGGGGTGGACGTCTCCGTGGAGGAGACCAAAGACGGTACCTATCTGGTGCAGTTGCGGGACGCCGAACAGAATCTGATCCGGGAGCAGGAGTTCAACCGTTATGGCGCACCGGCTCGTGATTCACGCCGGGACTGAGATCCAGTGGTCAGCGCGAGGGTCCTTCCGGGGCTCTCGCCGCCCTGCTGAAGGAGATTGATGATGACAGTGATGGATGCTGACAACCGATATGGAGCCGTTTCCCGTGCCGTGCACTGGATTATGGCGGTGTTGCTGTTGCTTATGCTTGCCAGTGAGGTCTGGTTCGAGGCTTTGGAAGACAGTCTCTCGGAAGCCTCATTGATGACGTGGCATCAAAGCGTGGGGCTGGCATTGCTCGGGCTCGTGCTGTTTAGAGGGTTGTGGCGATGGCTGAACCGTTCGCGCCTCACTCCACCTGCCCACTGGGCGACCATGGCGAGGTTGGGACATATCGCACTTTATGGATTGATGATTCTGATGCCGCTGTCCGGACTGGCGACGTCGTTGGGGGAAGGGGACCCCGTCACCTTCTTTGGCTGGACGCTGTTTGGCTCGGGCCCGGAGGTGGAATGGCTGGAAGAAAGCGGGGAAGACGTCCACGAGGTTCTGGCCAACGTGCTCTGGCTGATGATTGGTGTTCACGTGGCAGCAGCACTGGCGCATCAGTACCTGCTCGGTGACCGGATCCTGAAGCGTATGGCCTGACTGTCGGGTACCGGTTTCATTGACTATGCTTTGATCAGCGGTACGGGTTGCCCGGATGGCACTTGCACCCCCTGAACGAATGCATGGAGCTGGTTGTGACTGAGCGAAGAGATGTCACCGTATTTTACGATGAGCGGGTACTCAATCACGCCCCCGATGTGAATGCAGCGTTTCTTCCCGGGCGCCTGGACAAGCGCGTCCGGGCGATCCTCGCAGGCTTGAATGTGCAGTGGAAATACCCTGAGCACCCCGGGCGCATTCATGCCATCCTGGATTTGCTCAAGCGTGAGCCCGTGGAAGGTGTTCGCTTTGCATCGGGCAAAGTCGCCACACGGGAGCAGTTGGCCCGTGTTCACACCACGTCTTATCTCGATGATGTGTTTTCCCTTCGCAACAAGAATGCCTGGCTGGATGTGGATACCACGGCTGTATCTCCCGGCAGTATCGAGGCTGCCGAGGTGGCGGCGGGAACAGCTATTGCAGCGGTGGAGGCCGTGGTTTCAGGCAGTACCCGAAGCGCCTTTGCGCTGGTCAGGCCCCCCGGCCACCATGCAGAGCCGGTGCGCGCCAGAGGCTTCTGCCTGTTGAACAACGTTGCCGTTGCGGCGGCCCACGCACTGGCCGAGCTTGGCTGCGAGCGGGTGCTGATCGTTGATTGGGATGCCCACCACGGCAATGGCACTCAGGACATTTTCTGGGCCGATCCACATGTCATGCTGTTTGATATCCATCGGGCCTCACCTTTTTATCCTGGCAGTGGCAATTTGCAGGAAGTGGGTGCGGGGCTGGGCGAGGGTGCCACGGTGAACGTGCCCATGCCGGGCGGTGCGGGTGATGTGGCTTACCTCCGGGCCTTTAACGAGATCCTTGTACCGGCCGCAGAGTATTTCAAACCTGATCTCATCCTGGTGTCCGCGGGGTTCGACGTCCACTGGTACGATCTTGCGATGAATGTGTCTTTTGAGGGGTGCGCCGCCATGACCGGTGTTCTGCAGTCATTGGCAGACCGGCTGTGCGAGGGTCGGTTGGCCTTTGTCCTTGAAGGCGGTTACAACACGGAGTCACTGGCCCATGGCGTACGCTCTGTTCTGGAGGTCCTGGCCGGCGGAGCGGTTCCGGAACCCAAAGAATGTGGCATGGATGCGGTGGACGAAGCCATCGCGTTTCACCTCGGTGCGTTTACAGAGGATCCCACTGGCGATTGAGCTGTTCAGATCAGCGGACTGCGAAGCGGGTAAGGGTCATGTCCGGGGCTGCTTCCGCAGCGATGATTCCAGCTTCTTGGTGTCGGTAATATCCACCAGGGTGATGACCACGCCGTCAATGACGTTATCCAGTCGCCGGTAGGGCATGATTCTGACGGAGAACCAGCGGTCATCGGTGGTGGCAATCTGTTTTTCGCTGGCCGCAAGCGTGTTCAGCGTTTGCCGGGCATCTTCCTGGAGCTCCGGATAGCGGAGACTGGTGGTCAGGTCGCTGAGCGGGCGGCCGATGTCACTTTCGCGCAGGCTGATAATGGCGGTGGCGCGCTCGGTGTAACGCCGTACATTCAGGTCCTGATCCAGGAACAGGACAGCGATTTCGATGCTATTGAGTACATTCTGCATATCGCTCTGGGCGAGCGCGAGGTCATCCAGCTTGGTTTGCAGCTCTGTGTTAATGGTTTGCAGTTCTTCGTTCATCGACTGCATTTCTTCTTTGGATGTTGTCAGTTCCTCATTGGCGGACTGTAACTCTTCGTTGGTGGACTGTAGTTCTTCATTGGAGGCCTGCAGTTCCTCCCGGGACAGCTTGGCCTGCTGCCGCAGGCTTTCGATTTCCTGCTGATACCGCTGGATCTCGGCCGCGTAGCCCGAATCGACGGCCGGGGCCGACTTGCGGCGCCGGGATACAGCCGGGACAGGCGCATCGCGGAACACCACCATGGTCATGCCCTTCAGGGCGTCAGGCTCAGTGAAGGACTGAATGGTCACGTCCACAGCCTGGGTGCCGGAGCCGGTCTGAACCATTAGCCCGGTCAGCTCCACGGGCTCCGATTGAACCGATGCCCTTTTCAAAGCGGAATACAGTGCCTCTCTCAGTCCGTCACGGGCCATGGCGTGGATGTTCCAGTTGGCCTTGCCGGCGGCGGGTTCCAGATACTTCCCGGTGCGTCCGCTGATGTACACGATGTCAGCATCGGCATTGAGCACCACGGCGGCGGGTGTATAGACCTGCAGCAACACATGATCCGCAGCGGATTGCAGGGTGTTGATGGTCTCCGGTGGAGGGGCCTGGTTCGATGGCACGGGGTGCTCCTTGGACTGGGTGGACATGGGAGGAAACGATTCCAGCAGGAACTCCGAGTGGCGGATGGAGTCGTAGGGCTTCCTCCGGTATAGACGTATTTTCGGCTTCAGGGGAGCGAACAGGTGGGTCAGCCGGCCAACGGTTTCCGAGCTGCCCAGCATTAACAAGCCGTTCGGACAAAGGCTGTAATGAAACAGCGGCAGTATCCGGCGCTGTAGCGCCAGGTCAAAGTAAATCAGAAGGTTGCGGCAGGCAATCAGGTCCAGTTTGGTGAACGGCGGGTCCAGGATGACATCATGGCGGGCAAACAACACCTTGTCCCGTATCGATGGACGTATCTGGTAATAATTGTCGTGTTTGGTGAAAAAACGCGCCAGTCGGGCCTCGGACACGGCATCTTCAATACTGAGTGGGTATTGTCCTTTCCGCGCGATGGCAATGGCTTCCGGGCTGATGTCGGAGGCAAAAATCTGCAGGTCCGGATCCCGATCTTGCCCGGCGTGTTCCAGCGCCTCGGTAAACGCAATGGCCAGGGAATAGGCTTCTTCGCCGGTTGAGCAACCCACCACCCAGGCACGCAGCGTGTGTTCAGGCGATTGTCCGGCGAGCAACTCGGGCAGGCCCTCTTCGATCAGGTAGTTCCAGGTGTCAGGGTCCCGGAAGAACTGGGTGACGCCGATCAACAGTTCCCGGAATAACAGCTGCACTTCCTGATTGTTGGCGGCCAGGAAGCGGGTGTAATCGGCCAGATCCGAAATGCGATGGATGGCCATGCGTCGCTCAATCCGGCGGTTCAGAGACGTGGGCTTGTAGAGCGAAAAGTCATGTCCTGTTTGTTCTCGCAGCAAGCGGAGAATCGGGGCGAGTCGTTTCAGCGAGGCGTGTGCGGGGTGGCTATACTCCGGACCTTGATCAGGCTCGGGAACGCGCCGGACGCAAGCCAGTATGCGAGCCGGTAATTCGCCGGCAGGTGCTACGATATCGGCGCAGCCGGCGGCAATCGCGCTTTTGGGCATGGCATCGAACTGGGCCGATCCGGGCGTCTGCACCGCTGACAGTCCCCCGGTGGCCTTGATGGCCTGAAGGCCGAGGGTGCCATCGGAGCCCATGCCGGAGAGTACGACGGCTATGGCCTGCTCGTTCTGTGCGCTGGCCAGGGATGAGAACAGCACGTTGATGGGGAGGCGCAAGCCGCGAGGTTCCGCCGGCTGGTTCAGCTTCAGGGTGTCATCCAGCACCCGCAACTCCCGGTTTGGCGGGATGACATAAATGGAATTCGCGCAAACGGGCATGTTCTGTTCGGCTTCATACACCGGCATTTCGGTATAGCGTTGCAGGAGTTCCGGCAATAGTGCTTTCTGGGTGGGGTCCAGATGCTGCACCACCAGAAACGCCATGCCGGTATTGCAAGGAGTATTCCGGAAGAAGTCTTCGAGGGATGCCAGGCCGCCTGCGGAGGCGCCAATGCCAACAATGCGCATCAGGGATTGACAGGGGTTGTCGTGGCTTCGGTCAGTATCATCAGAATGCTGTCTCCGCCGGCGGCGGGCCTTGCTCTGATGGTCACCCGACTGTGATTCGGGAGCTCAACCGAACCTTTTGCCGTATCCTGGCTGCCCGACTCCTGCTCCCCGGAGCTTTTCAACAGTGCGTTCACCGCACCCTCCTGGCCAGGCACCAGAAGCGAGCTCAGTGCCTTACCGGCCAGTGTCCCGGCGGATTCGCCGAAAAGCACGCCCGCAGTCTGATTGCCTTCAATAATCACGCCGTCGTTGGCAATGATCAGATAAGCCACGGGAGCAAGTTCATAGAGCGACTTGTAATGGCCCAGCTCCTCTGTGATTTCATGTTCATTGGCTTGAAGTTGCTCAAAAAGAATATCCAGCTCCACCTGATAGGTTTGGAGCTCATGGAGCAATTTAAGGGCATCGGCCGCGGATTCGGGAGTGCTCGCCCGCTGGTATAGCAATTGTAATGCATCCACGCTGAGTGTGCCGCCGCGGTTGGGTGGCGCGACTCCATGGTCGATCAGGTCCCTGGCGCTGCGGCGCAGCCGTTCATAGCGCTCGGCATTCGGGTATTCGCGGGTGTCGGCCATAGTACCTCCCTGACGTTGCCTCAAAAACAGACTTCTGCGTTGCGTCAATTGAGTCTACTCCACCTCGAGACACCCGAATAGCAAGCGTTGGCTGTTTTGCCAGGGAGGTGGTCTTGTGTGCGCTAGCGAACGGACGCTGTCCGGGCCGGGCTCTAGTGTGGAGGAAAAGGGGCATTGTCGGGCCGTTCTGGCTTGGCAGTGCGCGGGCTCTTGACCTGGGCTCGGGCAGCTCCGTGGCATAAGGAGCCATGCTATGACGATGCACGTAATTCGTCGGGCCGCCGAACGTATCGGCCTGTTCACCATCCTGTTTCTCGCAGCACTGACCCTGGCCGCCTGTGCGTCTGCGCCGTTACCGCCGACTGAGTCTTTGAACATGGCCAGGGATGCCATTACCAGTGCCGAGCAAGCCGAAGCTCGTCGCTACGCTGCCGCTGAACTGGAAGAGGCAAACCGGCATCTTGTGGCCGCCAATGAAGCCGTCGCGGCGGAGCGCATGACCGAAGCCGATCGCCTGGCGAAGCAGGCCAGAATTGCCGCAGAGCTGGCAGTCGCGAGAACGGAAGCGGCGAAAGCCGCGGAAATCAATCGCGAAATGGAACGAGGTGCTGAGGCTCTTGAAGCAGAGATGCAGCGTCAGGGAGATCCGCAATGACTATCCTATCCTTTTTGAAACCGGTTCCAGGCGCGAAAACTGGTGCCGCCGTATTGCTTTCCTCGGTGCTCCTGACCGCATGTGCCATGTCTCCGACCAGCCCTGATGGCTCGGAAGATGTGCGCGCCAAGTTGACCGAACTGCAACAGAACCCCGATATGACGACCTATGCCCGCGTTGAATTGCGGGATGCGGAAGCAGCAGTGCAGCTTGCCGAACAACCGCTGGATGACGACGAGGCGGCATTGGCGGCGCACCGGATTTACATGGCCGACCGGATGATCGAAATTGCCCGGGCCAAAGGCGAGACCAGGCTGATGGAGGCCGAACGGGAACTGTTGGGCGAACAGCGCGATGCGGCCAGGCTGGCGGCACGAACCCTCGAGGCGGACCGCGCACACGCCGAGGTCAGCTCACAGGCAGAAGCTGCTGCCCTGTCAGCCCGGGAAGCCGAGGAGCTGCAACGGCAGATTGACACCCTTGAGGCCGAAGCAACCGAGCGGGGGCTGGTCCTGACCCTGGGTGATGTTCTGTTTGCCACTGGCAGTGCGGAGATTCAGGGCGGGACTAATCAGAATCTGGAAAAACTGGTGGACTTCCTCAAGGAGTACTCCGATCGCCAGGTGTTGATCGAGGGCCATACGGACAACGTGGGCAGTGCCGTCTTCAATCAGACACTGTCACGCCAGCGGGCCGAGTCGGTCCAGCGGTTTCTGATTAACCGTGATATCGACAGTCGCAGACTGACGGTATCGGGGTTTGGTTTTGAGCGCCCTGTTGCCAGTAATGACACTGCACTGGGTCGCCAGCAAAATCGGCGAGTTGAAGTCGTTATCGAAAACAGGGAGTAGAGGTATGCTGCGATATCGCGACTTCTTTCCGCTGGCGGCGGACAGGCAGGCCGACGCCGGCAAGGATATTTCGCTGAGCGATACCTTGCCACTGGGTATTCTGGTGACAGACCGCGAGGGCAAATGCCTCTACAGCAATGCGGCCTATCAGAAGCTCTGTGGCTGGACCGGCGATGAGTTGATCGGCTCGCACTGGAGCGCGGTCATTCACCCGCAGGACCATGGCAAGGTTGTCCGGCACTGGGATGCAGCGGTGCTGGGCCACCAGTCCTTCCTGTGTGAGGCGCGGTTGAAGCGTTCGAACGGAGAGGTTGTCTGGACCCGCCGTAATGCCGCCCTGCTGGCGGATACCATGCCCGGCCACGGATACGTGCATACGGTAGAAGATATCAGCACCTACAAAACCCATGAGCGAGCTCGGAAAAAGGCCGAGGAGCAGCTATTTGAGGAAAAGGAGCGGGCACAGGTCACCCTCGACTCCATCGGAGATGCGGTGTTAAGCACTGATATCGATGGACGCGTATCCTACATGAATGTCGTGGCGGAGACCTTGACCGGATTCAGCCGCCAGGAGGCCATCGGGCGACCACTGAGTGAGATCTTTCAGGTATTGGACGCAAATTCCCACAAGCCCATGGCCGATCCCGCGCGGCGAGCGATTCAGTCGGACAGCATTGTGGCTCTGGAAGCGAATGCGCTGTTGGTTGCCAGAGACGGCGTGGAGCTTGCGATCGAAGACTCGGCGGCCCCCATTCACAATCGTTACGGCGTGGTTATCGGAGCGGTGATTGTGTTCCATGACGCCCGCTTTTCCCGGGAAACCACCGCCCGCATGGCGTACCTGGCGCAGCATGACGCTCTGACCAACCTGCATAACCGCAACGCCTTTTATGAGCGATATGAGCAGTCTCTGGCGCTGGCCCGGCGGCACGGCCAACAGATGGCCCTGCTGTTTATTGATCTTGATAATTTCAAGGGTATCAATGACGTTCTTGGCCATGAGAGCGGTGACATGATCCTGATCGCACTGGCTGGCAAACTGAAGGCGTGTGTGAGAGCGACGGATACGGTCTGCCGCTATGGTGGGGACGAGTTTGTGGTGTTGTTGGGCGAAATCGCCGAACCCGATCATGCCTTTGCCGTTGCCGATAAAATTCGGGAAGCCGCTGCGGCCCCTATGGTGATCGGTGGGCATGATGTGTCGCTGCAGCTCAGCATCGGCGTCAGCGTCTATCCTGACAACGGGGAGACCGCCGATGAGCTTCTGAAAAAAGCAGATACGGCCATGTACCGGGTCAAGATCCTGAATCGGCGCCCCGTCGCCGAGCACTTGCCCCCGGTCTCGGCGGGTCGACAACGACCGATCTAATACCTGGGGTTTTGAGAGGCCAGACGGTCGGTTTCCCGCTTGACCACGGCATAGCATTCACAGCAAAGCTCTTCGAGTCCGGACCGGTCAATTACGGTTATGTGACCGCGATGATATTCGATAATGCCCAGTTTCTGAAGCTTGCTGGCGGCTTCGGTGACCCCTTCGCGACGGACGCCCAGCATGTTGGCAATCAGCTCCTGAGTCATCGTCAGATGGTTGTCTGACAGGCGATCAAGAGATAACAGCAGCCAGCGACACAGTTGCTGCTCGATAGTGTGGTGGCGGTTACACACTGCCGTCTGGGACATCTGGGTTATCAGCGCCTGGGTGTAGCGCAGGGTTAATACCCTCACGTCAGGATTATTGTCGAACTCAACCTTGAGGTCCGGCGCGGGCATTCGGTAAGCGAACCCCTTGCTTTGCACAACCGTTCGGCTGGGAGTGCTGTCTCCGCCCATGAATACTGCGATACCAGCCATACCCTCGTTTCCTACCACCGAGATTTCGGCGGACGAGCCGTTGATCATGACGTAAAGCAGCGAAATGATGCAGTTGGTTGGAAAATAGACAAACTCAATGTGCTGGCCGGATTCATAAATGACCTCACCCAGGTTCAGTTCTACCAGTTTGAGCCGGGGAAAAATACGTGCTTTGGCGCTCTCCGGCAGGGCGGCCAGCAAGTGGTTCTGCTCGGGGGCGGCAGGAGTGTCGTTCATGGTCGCCTTCCTGGCAGAGCTGTTGTTGATTGTAGCCTTATGAAGCTAGCACAAAATGATCATTCTGGCTGAATCAAATTCGAGTGGAGCCGGGATAATAGGCTGCAATTCATCCCCCGTGCTTTTTTGCTAGTATCGCGGGCAAATCCGAATGCACCTGTCGAATCTCCCGGAGACCATAACCCGTGAAATATCCGCTTCTCGTTGCTATTGCCGCCACCACTCTTTTGTCGGGCTGCCAGACCTCCACTTACATGTCTTCCGCCGCAACCGACGGTGACGGTGTCACCTGCAACGAAATCTACCAGGCCTTCGATGCCTACAGTCAGGACAGACAATCCGCCAGTGCCTGGGCGCAACTGAGCAGCCTGATCAGCCCGACGGCCAGCAATTACGCCGAGATGGGTGTGAACACTGCGTCGAAGTACTACGATCAGATCAGGGCCAGTGCGAACCTGGCGCTCTCAATGCGTGGTTGTCAGCCAATCAGTCGGTGAGAACCGTGAGCGCATAAGGATCGCCTGGCAAGGAGGGCCGCATGAGCCAGAAGCTTGCCAGTTACAAGAGAAAAAGGGATTTCCGTGAAACCGGCGAGCCATCCGGTAACGGTGGCTCGGCCCGGACTACGCCGATCTTTGTTATCCAGAAACACGATGCCAGCACCCTGCATTATGACTTTCGCCTGAACATTGGCGGTGTCCTCAAATCCTGGGCGGTGCCCAAGGGGCTGTCCACCGCCGCTGGCGAGAAGCGTCTGGCTATTCGGACGGAGGATCATCCTCTGGAGTATGCGGACTTTGAGGGTGTCATCCCCGAGGGTCACTACGGTGCCGGTACGGTGATGGTCTGGGACCGGGGCGAGTTCTCTTCTCTGGAGCAGGACGGTGACGATTCGGGCGCCCTGGAAAGGCACCTTGAGTCAGGCAAGCTCAAGATAAACATTGCTGGAGAAAAGCTTCAGGGTGGCTACTCGCTGGTAAGAATGGAAACGGGGGAAACCGGGGAGCAGTGGCTGATCATCAAGATGGATGATGACCAGGCAGACGCCAGGCGCAATCCCGTTTCCACTGAGCCGGATTCGGTAATCAGTGGCCGATCGCTCAAGGAAATTGCCAGGGATGAAGGGGAGACGGGCCATGCAGATAAGTCATCCCGATAAGCTGATTTTTCCGGATTCCGGGATTAACAAGCGCGATCTGGTTGATTATTTCCGGAAAATAGCGCCAATCATGCTGCCCCATCTCAGGGGGCGACCGCTGACCCTCAGGTCCTTTCCCGAGGGTATCGGTGCAGAAGGCTTTTTTCTGAAACACGCGCCAGAGCATTTCCCGTCCCACGTGGAACGCCTTGAAGTTCCCATGCGCAGCAAGGATCAGAAAACCATGCTGATGGTCACCGCGGATAAGGCGAATGACCTGACCTACTTCGCCAACCAGAACGTGGTGGAACTTCATCTTGCATTGTCCCTGGGGGAGGCTCTCGATCGACCTGACCAGATGGTTTTTGACTTGGACCCTTCCGATAATGATTTCGAGAAGGTGCGCGAGCTGGCGCTTGGGCTCAAGTCGCTCCTGGATCAGCGGGATTTGCCGTCCTTCGTGAAGACCACCGGTTCCCGTGGTGTGCATGTCCACGTGCCCCTGCGTCCGGAAGAAACCTTTGAACGGGTAAAACCGGTGGTGCAGCAGCTCGCTGAGGAACTCCTGGCCCGCTGCCCGGACATTGCAACCATGGAGCACCGCAAGGAGAAGCGGGGGAACAGGGTGTTTATCGATTACCTGCGCAATGATTACGGTATGACGGCTATCGCCCCATACTCCTTGCGGGCTGTCGACGGAGCGCCGGTCGCGACCCCGATCTCATGGTCAGAACTCAAGGACAAGAAGACCGGACCGCAAAGCTGGGGGCTGGCCAACGTATTCCGTCGGCTCGGGGCAAAAAAAGACCCGTGGCAGAACTTCAAACGGCATCGGGTGAGTTTGCCGCATGCCTGAGTGCAGGTAATTTTTGCCGGGAGGGCGAAGAATGGACTACACGGATGACGTAAAACGACTCTGGAGCCACCACGATCTTGGCAGCGGCGATGCCCGATATCCGGCCATCATTCGCTATGCCACCATGGCCGCCTCCAGCCACAACACCCAGCCCTGGCAGTTCCGGATAGAGCCGGGCCGGGTATGGATCCTTCCGGATCTGTCACGGCGATGTCCGGCTGTGGACCCGGATGACCACCACCTATATGCAAGTCTTGGCTGTGCCCTCGAGAACCTGCTCCAGGCCGGGCGGGCATCTGGTCTGGAAGGGCGTCCCGAATACGACCCTTCGACGACTGGAGTGAAGGTTGAATTTGAGGAAACGGCCCCTGTCCGGACAGCTCTCTTCGAGGCGATTCCGGAGCGGCAATGCAGTCGGGTTGAGTTCGACGGCGAACCCCTGACAGAACGGGAAACCGAGCTCCTGACGCAAGCAGGCACTGGTGACGGTGTTTCGGTTCTGCTCATCGACAAAGAGGCGCAGAAAGAGCAGATTGCCCGCTATGTGGCCGAAGGAAACCGGGCCCAGTTTGCGGATGGTGCCTGGGCCGCTGAACTGAAATCCTGGATTCGTTTCAGCGCTGACGAGGCGGCACGTAACGGCGATGGTCTGTACGGTCCGGTAATGGGCAGCCCCTCGGTGCCCCGATGGCTGGGATTGCTGGCAATGAAGTTCGGGTTTTCGGCAAAGGCCCAGAACCGCAAGGACTTCCGGAATATCCACAGCTCCTCTGCGATTGCGGTTTTCTACTCGGAGCATGATGACGAACGTCACTGGATTGAAGCGGGGCGGTGCTATGAACGTCTGGCCCTGCAGGCCGCGGCCCTGGGGCTGCGCACGGCGTTTATTAATCAACCGGTGGAGGTTGCTGCAATCAGGCCGGAGTTTGCGCGCTTTCTGGGTATTGGTGACCGGCGGCCGGACCTGGTGGTGAGGATCGGCCACGGTCCGGAAACCCCCCGATCATTGCGCCGTCCGGTAGAGCAGGTGCTGGTCTGATGGTCAGGTTGCCGGGGCCATCTCGCGCGCGACCGCACCGGGCGCACCTGCGGCCAGGATAACGGCACCGGTCGAGCATACCAGCATGCTGGCCACGATCGGCAGCAGGGCGTCGCCACCGAACAGCGACGACAGGGCGCTGATGCCGCCGGCGATGGTGAACTGGGAGGCACCCAACAGGGCGGCTGCGGTCCCACCGAGATGCGGGAAGTATTCCAGGGCATTGGCCATGTTGTTGGGAACGATGCCGCCCTGGCAACCGATAGCAGCGATGATGCAGGCGGCGACCAGCCAGAACGGGCCCTCCAACACGACGACCGCCACCAGTGCCACCAGCGCGGCAAACTGCATCGCCACCTGTATCCGCAGCAGAACGACCGATGAGAAGCGTCTCAGCAGTGGCCGGTTGATCAGGTTGAGAATCGCCATCACGGCGATATTGGAGGCGAACAGGATGGCAAACATGCCATTGGAGAGGCCGAACCACTCCTGGTAGATAAACGAGGAGTGGGTAATGAATAGCAGCATGGTGCTGAAGCACAGCACCTGGATCCCCACGAAGCGCATGGTGGTCCGGTGGCGGAGTACCAGCAGGTAGTTGGTAACCAGCGTTCGTACCGGTGTGGTCGCCGGTGGCCTCGGTTGCAGTTTGGGGAACAGCGCCACATTCAGCGCGAACACCAGAAACACGGCGTACCCGGCCAGCACCAGGAATATGCTGTGCCAGTCACCCAGGGCCAGCATCAGGGCGCCCATGGAGGGTGCCGCTGCAGGCGCGATAAACATGATCAGACCAATGAGGCCGAACAGCCGCGCCGCTTCCTGCCCGCCAACCTGGTCCCGGACAATGGCGGGAACAGAAACCGCACAGAAAGCTCCGCCAACGCCCTGAATCACCCGCCAGAGCACCATGTTTGAGAGTGAATCGGCCAGCGAGACCATCACGGCTGCGCCCGCAAAAATGGCCAGCCCACCCACCAGAATCGGGCGCCGGCCATAGCGATCAGACAGCGGGCCGCCGACCAGTTGAGCCAGCCCCAGGGTTGCCACATAGGCGCTGAGGGTCAGGCCCACCTCGCTGTGGGCAATGCCGAGACTGTCGGCGATGCTGGGGAATGCCGGCAGATAGGCGTCCAGCGCCAGAGGCCCGAGGGCCACGGTCATTCCGAGTAGTAACGCTAGCTGAAAATGGGACAAAACCTACCTCCTTGGGAAGGTAGAAAGCTAATAATAATTATCATCTGATGCAATGAGCAGTTTCCGAAAGCGTGATCGGGGGATCTGCAAGTTATTGGTTGTGTGCGCATAATAATACCCGAATGGCCGCAGCAGTTGCGCGCAACCAGGGAGACAGGTGTGGAAGTATTATTCATTGTTTTTACCGTGGGATTGGCGTTGTTCATTCCTGTTGGCTCGGTACTCGGGTTCCTGGCGTTCCGTCAGCGTGGCGCCCAGTCGAGGCGAATCGAGGGGCTCGAGCGGGAAATTGCAGGGTTAAGGGGAGAAATCGCCAGCCTCAGATACTGGACGGGGAGGGAAGAGGCTGACGCGGATACATCGGAATCGCTCCAGCCGGAACCCTGGCAAGAACCTCCGGAGATAAAACTCCGTCCGTCGGCGGAAATGGAATCCCCGGCACAGGCCAGTGCTCAAGAGGATGATCAGTGGCTCTCGGGAGAGCCGGACAAACCGGTCAGGGCTGGCCGTATCCTCACAGCCCTCAGGGAAAACTGGATGGTCTGGCTGGGCGGCCTGAGTGTTGGTTTGGCAGGCATTTTCCTGGTCAGCCATTCCATCAGTGCCGGTCTGATCGGTCCTACTCAACAGTTCTTGCTGGCCCTTGGTACTGGCCTCGCATTACATGCCGCAGCGGAATTCTTTCGTCGCCGCCAGCAAGGCGCGGATGAGGTCTTCGCGGCGCTGGCCGGGGGCGGGAGTATTACCCTGTATGCAGCCTTACTTGCAGGTGTGCACCACTACGCGCTGATCAGTTCGATGACTGGTCTGATCGGGTTGGGGGTCGTGTCACTGGGCACCATGGTCATGGCGCTGGTGCACGGGCCATTGCTGGCTATCATGGGTTTGAGTGGCGCCTACCTGGTGCCCATGCTCATTGGCGGCGAGGATGGCAGCGTTACCTTCGTGCTGTCGTACAGCTTCCTGGTCACTCTGAGTTCCCTGCTGTTGATGCGCTATGTCTTCCGGGAGTGGCTCTGGTACGCCACCCTGGCGGGTGCTTTGCTGTGGTGGCTGCTGACCAGTTCTGCTGTGCCGGTTGAGGTGTCGACCGCCTGTTACCTGACCGGGTTGTTCCTGGCTTTTGCGATTCTGCCGGGCAAGGTGCAACAGGATGCCTGGCGATTAAGCCAGGCCTTTCTGCCCCTGCTCGCTCTCTGGGCCGTTTCTGTTGCGGGCCAGCCGGCAGATGCTCCCTTCTTCTGGGCCTGGCTGTTAATTGTTCCGGTGGCCGCGCTGATTCCCCAGAGCCGCGGGGCACTCTGGTTTCTCCCCTGGGGAGCTGTGCTGGCCAGTGCCGTTGGCTGGCTGGTTTATATGAGTCGCACCAGTGCCGATGCTGTTTTTCTGGTTCAGTTTCCGGCCGGGCAACGCGCGGCGTTTGTTACTTACCTGATTTCAGCCACGGTGCTCACAGTTGCGCTGGCGCTTTGGCAATGGGTGCGTCATCCCGGCCAGCGGCGCTGGGCTTCCTTGGTGCTGCTCTCGCCACTGATCTGGCTGACCCTTGGCTGGATGCTTCTGCATGGGTATGAGAGGACCACCCTATGGGCTACAGGCACGCTGCTACTGGCGGGTCTGTATGGTGTGCTGGCCTGGCAGATGGAGCGATTTGAGCGCTACCGCAAGGGTGTGGTCTGGGCGGTGCTGGCGGCCCATATCGGTTATTCCCTGGCTGCAGTGATGATGTTCCGCGAGGCATCGCTGACCCTGGCGCTGTCGGTCCAGTTGATCACTCTGACGTGGCTGGCGCGACGTTTTCAGATGCCCGATTTGTATATTCTGCTCAAACTGGCCCTGGCATTGGTGGTCGCGAGGCTGACCTTCAACCCGTGGCTGCAGGGTTATGATGCCAGCGTTCACTGGTCGCTCTGGACGTACGGCGGCGCGACGGTGGCTGCGGCAATTGCCACCCGGATTGCGGACAAGCACCATGGCATCCGGCCCTGGCTTGAGGCAGCCACCCTGCACCTGCTGGTGCTGTTCCTTGGCACCGAGCTGCGCTACTGGCTTTATGACGGAGATATTTTTACCCGGGAATACAGCCTGACAGAGGCCACCATCAATACCTTGCTCTGGGGTGCCCTGAGCCTGACCTACCTCTACCGGGCCAGGGCAAGTGAGTCGCTGGCCTGGCTTTACCGGTTGTTCTCGCGAATCCTGCTTGGTTTGTCCTGCCTGAGTTATCTGAGTCTGGTTACTGTGCACAACCCGTGGTTGGGAGGCAGCGTCATCAGTGCAACGCCTGTGCTCAACATACTGCTCCCCGCCTACGGCGGACCGGTACTGCTGGCGCTTGTCATCGGCCGGCTGCCTGGTTTCGGCTCCCGGTCGGTTTCCCGGTGGTTTGCAGCGGGGAGTTTCCTCCTGTTCACTGTCCTTGAAATCCGGCAACTCTGGCGTGGCAGTGACATGGCGCTGGTTTCCGGTGTCTCCGAGGGCGAGCTGTATACCTATTCGGTGATCGGGATGCTGTACGCCATCGCGGCAATTCTCTATTCCGGCGTCAATCACAGCATCAGGCTGTACAAAGCGGGGATGGCATTGCTTGGTCTTGTGATCGCCAAGATCTTCCTCATTGATATGGCCGGTCTGCAGGGATTCTGGCGGGTTGCGGCCTTCATGGGTCTGGGGCTCGCCTTGCTGGGTCTGGCCTGGATGTATCGCAGGACGCCTCGCGCGCGCAAACCGGACATGAACTAGTTTGATGATAACGTAGATAACCTGGTGGGGAAGGAAAGTGCTTGAATATCTGGAAGCTGGTCTGCGGGCCTGGTTGCTGCCCGGGTTGTCGGCATTGCTGGCAGTGGTGGCCACCTACGTGACCTACCGGCTGGCGTTGGCGCTGGTCCAACGCTTTTCCCGATCCAGAACTGTTCCACGCCTGTTCCTTGACGCCTCGGAGCGTGCACTCGGCGTCGTGCTCTGTCTGTTCGTATTGGCAGGCGCACTCAAGGCCGCTCCTGCCGATTTACCCCTGATTTCCGCGGTGCGCCATGTCACAACCCTGCTGCTGATTCTGGCTCTGACCTGGGCTGCTGTGAGGCTCACCTCAGCAATTGGCGATGTGATCGTGGCATTGAATCCGGTGCTCGAAGGTCAATGGAAACGTGCTCGAAAGGTGGAAACCCAGACGCGTTTCCTGGTCCGCTGCCTGAACATACTGATTGTCATTATCGGGCTCGGGGCCGCACTGATGACCTTTGAATCCGTGCAGCACATGGGCGCGAGTCTACTGGCCTCGGCAGGTGTTGGCGGCATTATTCTGGGCTTTGCAGCGCGGCCGGTCTTGAGTAATCTGCTGGCTGGCCTGCAAATAGCATTGACCCAACCCTTTCGTATTGACGACGTCCTCTATGTGCAGGGGGAGTGGTGTTGGGTGGAGGAGGTCACCGCCACCTACGTGGTGCTCAGGGTCTGGGATTTGAGAAGGCTGGTCGTCCCTTTGCAGTGGTTTATCGAAAATCCCTTTCAGAACTGGTCTCGCAACAATGCCGACCTGTTGGGTACGGTCTTCATCTGGGTGGACTACACCATGCCGGTGGAACCATTGCGGGAGGAATTCAATCGCCTGCTCCAGGCTTCCAGCCAGTGGGATGGAAAACTCGGCACGGTTCAGGTGACCGACGCCAGTGATCAGGCGATGCAGATCCGTTTCCTGATGAGTGCACCGGATTCCAGCCAGAACTGGGATCTGCGGTGTTCCATTCGCGAAGGGCTGGTCACCTTCATTCAGAATAATTACCCGGATCACCTGCCCCGTGTTCGGGCCAGGCTGGTTGAAAACTAGTCCGGTCAATTATCCGTCATGATTCCCCGGTGCGGGCTCCATGCCGGCTGGAGCCATGTTTCCTTGCTCTACTAACACAGTTATCCACAGATTATGTGGGTAATTCTGCCTCTCCTCTTGCCCCACACCGACTGAATCTCCCCCTGGTCATGCCGTTCCCTTACCAAACCCTGTCAGGAAATTGACCATTTTGTAACTAGAAGACCGACAAAGTTAACACCCATAATTCGCCCCGTTTTATACAATTTTGCAAATTCGACGATTTATTGGTGTCTATTGACTATGAAAAGCGTCATTAATATGTCAAAGGCATGGATTGCTGCAGTATTTATGGGGATCGTGCTTACAGGGTGTGGCGGCGATTCCAGTGTGTCCTCAAGCTCGGTTGACGGCAGCAATGACAATACCAGCTACGTCGATTCCGGCACCAAATCCAGTGGTGAGAGCGTCAGCTCTTCGAGTGATGCGGCAACCGGTACCGCCAGACTCAGCTGGGTTGCGCCGGCCACCCGTGTGAACGGCGAAGGCCTTGCCATGGGCGAGCTGGACAGTTACATCATCAGCTATGGCCAGGACGCATCCGATCTGAGTAAAACCATCGAGATCAACGACGCCAGCACCATGGAATACACCATCAATGATCTGGGAGCCGGCGAGTGGTTTTTCTCGATCCAGGTTGTCGACACTGATGGCCTGATCAGTGCCCCTTCCGACGTCGTCAGCAAAACCATCTGAAGAACCGTCTTGATTTGGCGCCCGTCCGTCGCTTCAGGGATTGCATCTCCCGGGCGCCTCACCGACAATTCTCGTTTCTGTTAAGTTAACAAACACTCACTTTAGTGTGGTTGATCAGAAGGGAGAGGCCGGTGACCGAGCTTGTTAGTTACGAACTGAACGATGGAATTGCAACGATTGTCCTGAACAACGGCAAGGCGAACGCCCTGAGCCATGAGGTGTTCGAGGCGCTGAACAAGGCGCTGGATCAGGCCGAACAGGACAAGGCGGTGGTTATCCTGACCGGGCAGCCCGGTGTTTTTTCTGCCGGCTATGACCTGAAAGAAATGCAGAAGGGGCCGCAGGAGGCCGCGGCTCTGGTGAAGGTCGGTTCCACCCTGACCCGTCGCCTGGCGGCATTCCCCCTGCCGGTGATTGGTGCCTGCAGCGGTCATGCTATTGCCAAGGGCGCGTTCATCCTGCTGTCCGTGGATCATCGCATCGGCGTCGAGGGGCCGTTCAAGCTGGGCCTGAACGAGGTCGCCATCGGAATGACCATGCATCATGCCGGCATCGAGATTGCCCGCCACCGCCTCAACCCGCCGCATTTCTACCGCTCGGTTGTGAATGCGGAAATCTACAACCCTGAGGGCGCTGTCGAGGCCGGGTATCTGGACGAGGTGGTCGGGCAGGATAGGTTGCTTGAGCGGGCGAATGCACTGGCCAACCAGTTCAAGCAACTGAACATGCGCGCGCACCGTGAAACCAAGGTGAAGGCCAAGGCCGAGTATCTGGCGCTGCTGGACCGTTGTATCCAGCAGGACGCCGAAAATCTGGGGCTGAAGGGGTAGCTCAGCCCTCAGTCGAGAACTGCGATGCCGGCTTGAATCGAAACAGCTTCGCCAGAATCAGGTCCGGAAATGACTGGATCCGCGTGTTGTAGATCATCGCGCTCTCGGTGTAGCTGTTCCGCAGCAGGGACAGGTAATTCTCCGTCTCGGCCATGATGGCCATGAACTTCCGGACCACTTCGTTATTCTTGAGGTCCGGGTAGTTCTCGATCCGGGCCTGCATGGCCCGGGTTACTTTCTGCTCGAAGCCGATCAGTTTTTCCACATCTTTTTTCGAGTCCATGGTTACCGGGTTGGCTGATCTGAGCTGTGCGATGGCTTTGAGTAGCTGTTTCTCATGGGCCATGGACGCCTTGACTACCTTCTCCAGATTGGGCCAAAGGTCGTGCCGCTGCTGAAGGATGGTGTCGATATTGGCCCTTGCCCGGTTTGCCCTGTTTTTCAGGAAGACAAGGTCGTTGTAGTGCAGGATGCCGATGTAGACGCACAGTAACAGGGGTACCGCGAGCGCCGCCATCATCAGGTTGTCCGGACTGAAAGTGCCATCGGCTGCGAACACCGTGGTGGCGGAAAACAGGGACAGGCCGAGACTCAGGGCGATGCCCACAAAGCCCCGGGCGCCCCGGTCCAGCACGATATCCCCTTCTTCCTTCGCGCTGATCAGGAACGGAGAGCTGTCGTCCTGCCGGATGCTCAGGCGGTCCGGCTGGTCCTTGTCGAGGCCGGCGAAGCCGAGGCAGTAAACGTTCACGAAGGTATCCAGCAGTCTGACTGTGCAGCGCCGGTCACCGCGGGTTTCCTGGTGGAATTTCGGGTATTCGATGGTTGCCCCCTCCGGGTGGACCAGCACCTTGCCGTGAGGATCTTCAAGCCAGAAAGGCACTCGTTCGGCGAGCTCCTCGACCGTGCGCCATTTGTCATCTTTTCCGCCACCTTCGCGTTCTTCCACCTTGTAGTCATACGCCACGCACTTTTCGTTCTTCAGTGGGTCGCGAATTGGCGGATGCGCATCATCCACCTCGACCATGCCCTTAAGCTCGGACAGCCCGAAGCTCAGGCCTCGGGTGCTGCTGGTCGGGACCGCTTCGATCAGTCGCTTGAGCTTGACCGTGCGGATGGCGAGGAATATCAGCAGTACCGAGAGCGCTGCGCTTCCGGCGGCAAAGATCCAGCTCTTGGTTGAATGCTGGTATCGGCCTTGTGGCTGGTTTTCTACAATCTCCCGGGCCCTGGCGGCGGTCTGGTTATCCAGGTCCGGGAGGGGCAGGCGCTTCTCCACAAGGCTGCGGAACATCCACCGGTCGAGCCAGCCGCTGGTGCTCTGGCGGATCAGCTGTTGCAGGGCTGCCACGTCGGCAAGCAGCAACAGGTTGCTCTTGTGACTGTCGAGCTGCTCGTACCTTGCCTCATAAAGCGTGGCAATAGCCGACCATTCCTGCTTGAGCTTGGTGACGCCGAGCACCGAAAGCGTTCCGGTCACAGCCAGGGTCATCGCCAGCACATACACCCAGAACCGATGCACCTTCAGGGCCGTCAGCCCCAGTGCCAGTCCCAGGGCGAGCAAGCCTGTGGCGATGGATATCCGGATGGCGGCACCGAACAGTCGGTCACCGCTGTCCGCCTCCAAAGGGCGGTCGGAAATCAACGCCGGCAGACTGAAGGCCCGGAGGCCGGAGAACATGATGGCATGGGCTTCGGAATCGTAACGTCCAATAACCCGGGCAGTTTCCCCGGGTTGCAGCGCCCACTCCGAGTAGATTTTGTTGCCCGATCGGGTGCGATAGGAACGGGCAATATTCCACTCAACCGATGCCAGATTGTGGCCAGGCTCGATCAGCACGCTGCCGCTGCCGTCCCGAACACCAAAGCTCCCTCCACGAGAGCCGGAGTCCAGAGTGCGGATGCGCAGGTCGCCGTCGGAATCCCGGTACTCCTCTTCCAGTTTGTAGCGGTAATACACAGCCTTGGTGTTGGAGTAGGGGGTAGTAACCGTGCCCGTTGCCGCCCGTACCTCACCGGCAATGACGTAGGGCCCTTGCGCCAGGGCGCCGAGGGGCGTTTCCGGCAACCGCTGCATCTGGCGGGCCTCGGCCAGTTGCCCAAGGCCGGTTTGCATCAGGTGGTAGGTGCCGGCAAGGGCTGCGATTGCGAGCAGGGCCATGACAATCCGGCCGGGAAGGCTGGCGATATTGAAGCGCCGCATGGCGTTAACAATCCTTTTCTTCGGTGAATCGAGAGAGGCGGCAGTATACCCTGATCAAATTGCCTTCACATTCCGTCAGGTCACAGGCTGGAAGGGTTACAGGCACCTGTCCTTACGTTGCCAACAAAGTTATCCACAGAATCTGTGGGAAAAGTTTTTCGTGATGTTGGTCAAAAAAACGGCGTCAGACCTTCCGCGATAGGTGCCCTGGTTCACGGCGCGCCGTGCCAATCTGCGGCAAACTCACTTCAGGGTGATGAATGGTTTTTCTGCTCGCCCGTTTATCCGGCCACGAATGTGAGGAGAAGTGTCGTGCAAGGCTCGTCATCCAGTGATTTTCATGTGGAGTCTGCAGGTCGTATCCTGGAGGGTTTTTCAGTCGAGCAGGTTTCAGAGGCGCTGGCTACCCGGTTCCGCCTGAAGCCTTCGCAAATCGGACTCATGTTATCCAGACGCGTTGTGATCAAGCGGGGATTGAACCGGGATCGTGCGAAGAAGCTGGAGGCTGCGCTCAGAGCATCGGGCCTGGATGTCTCCGTGGCGGAGTTGAAGCCCGGGGCGGAGCCCGTTGACGAGCAGGCTGATCTCGACGCCTCGTTGCCTGATGCGATTCCCCGTATGCCGGTGAGCCTGGCGCATCGTGCCGGACTGATCGCCGTGATGGCCCTGAGTCTGATTGCCCCCCTTTTCTACCTCGGGTTGATCGCCTCTGTCGTGGCTGGTCTGATCTGGTCCCTTATTTTAATCCCCGCGCAGCTGGCCGAGACCGGCTCGACATGGACGGCGCTTCTCACCGGATTTGCCTCCACTGTTGGCGGCGTGTTGTTGCTGTTCCTGGCGCGCCCCCTGTTCATCCGATATCCGTCGTCTCCAACATTGCAGCTGGATCGCCAGACGCACAGGCGCTTCTTCAACCTGGTCGATGACCTGTGTGAGGGTATGGGGCTGCCGTCTGTACAGGACATTCGCGTGGACCATGGGATTGCCGCTACCTTGAGGCCGCGGAAAGGTTTGCGCAGTTTGCGCCATCGGGAACTGACTCTGACGGTCGGTATGCCGCTGTTTGCCGGTCTCGACACTCGACAGCTGATCGGCGTTGTCGGCCATGAGCTGGGACACTTTGCCCACCCCGCTGCTATGTTCGCCTACTACCTGGCCAATACGGTGAACAGCTGGCTTGCGACCCGGGCATTGGAGGAAGATTCGTGGGACGCCCGTCTGGAACGTTGGCGGAGCAAAACGCCGGATTTCATTGGTCGGGCCGTTCTGAGCCCGGCCCAGGCCATGATCGGGCTGACTCGAAGATTGTTCAGGGGCATGCTTCTTTTCAATCTACGGGTCAGTCGCCCGTTGTCACGCAAAATGGAGTACGAAGCTGACCGTTATCAGAGTTGGCTGACGGGCAGCAGGACCTTTGAAATGGTGGCCGAAAGGCTGCATATGCTGGCGTTTGCCGATCAATGTGTGCAATCGGCCAACGCCCGGGCCCGCGAGGACGGAAAGCTGATGCGGAATCTACCCGTTGCCATTATCGAGAGAGCGGATAACCTGAACCCGGAGGAGCGTCAGGCAGTGCAGGATGCGATGGGTGAACAACAGACAGTCTTAGGGGGTGTCCAGCTTGCAGACGTTGACCGGATTCGCCACGCCCTGGAGCTGGAATTCCCGGGCGTCGTTCGGACCGAGAAACCGGCGGCCGGACTGCTGCCGGACTTTGATCACCTGTGTGAACAGGTTACCCGGGCAAGTTACACCGGTTCTGGTATTCAGGAAGTGGAGCATTACCTGGTTGATAACGATCAGGTCCTGGAGGTGAAAAATACCCCCGACGAGGCCGACAAAGCGCTGGAGCAGTATTTCAACGGCCACCTGACCTGGCGCTTCATGCAGTTGGACGCAGGCGGGGAGGGGCGGCAATCGCTGCAGCAGGTCATCGATACCCTGCGCGGCCGTCTACCGGAGTTTGCCGGACTTCAGGAGTCTTTTTTCAGGGCTGTCCGGCTACATACAGATCGGATCTACGGTAGGGTCTTGCTGACTGAAAAGATCGCCATTCCGGCGCGGGAATTCGGCCTGACCAGTCAGGAACCGAGAGACGCGGATCGTGCCGTTGAGGACGCATCGCGGGAATGGCGGGATCTGGGCAAGCGACTGGGAGACATCGATCGCCTGTTCGCCCGGCGGATGCAGTTGGCTATCGATCAAATGTCGGCGGAGGACGCAACGATTGCCGTAACCATGCTGGAGAGTCTGGCCACCTTCCCGGTCCTTACCTTGCCGATGCGTCATCTGGACAGTTACGCCGCCACGATCGAGGGCCTTTTGAAGGAGTACGACAAGGTCGGGCGAAAGCGCGCTGAACCCGCCATCCAGCACGCTGCCAACCGCTGCCGGGAATCCATCATCCAGTTCTACCATGCTGCGGCCCGGACCACATTGGCCCTGCCCGGTCATCAGGCTACCCTGAGGGAGCATGCCGTGGTTTCGGGCTTGCCGGGAAGCCGGAATACCAGGGAACTTACGGCGAGAGAGCTTGATCCCCGCGAAATTCTCCGCGTGGCGCGGCAGTGCGAAGCATTGGCAAACTCTGCGTATTACCGGTCTATGGCCACAATCGCGAGGTTGTGCCTGGCACAGGAGGCGCGAATGCATATTCGCCCCCTGAAATTGCTCCGTTTTGCTGGCCAGCCTATGGACGCCGTGGCCTGATACGACTGGCGGCTGCTAACGGTTGCGCCGGAGCCTGATCGGCCAATCGTCCCGGGTCCGGTTTGGTGTAATGTCATCCCATAACAACAAGCGTTGAAAGAGGGTGATATGGCAATTTCCGGCAAAACCGTGGTGATTACAGGTTCCTCCAGCGGCATCGGTGCGGAGGCTGCCTGCCAGTTGGCGAGGCAAGGAGCAAGAATCTGCCTTGTGGCACGCAGGGAAGATGAACTGCGGCAGGTGCAGAACAGCATTACCCGGGCCGGTGGTTACGCGTGGGTGTATCCGGCAGATCTGACTGATGAGCAATCCCTGGGGGACTGTGCCGAGGCCATACTGGCGGATCATTCGCAGATAGATGTGCTGGTGAACAACGCCGCGCACTCGATTCGCCGGCCGGTTACTGAAGCACTGGATCGGCTCCATGATTACCAGCGCACCATCAACATAAATTACATCGCCGCCGTGGGACTGACGCTGAAGCTTTTGCCCCGAATGCTGGAGCAGGGGGCAGGGCAGGTGGTGAATATTTCCACGCTCTCTAGCCAGGTCCCGATCCCACTGTTTTCCGCCTATCTGGCCAGCAAATCGGCACTGGAATCCTTTTCCCGTTCATTGCTGGCTGAGTTGGGGCACAAGGGGATCGATGTGTCGGTGGTTTATTTCCCGATGGTACGCACGCCTATGTCTGCCCGTACCCAGATCTACAAACGCATGCCGATGATGGATGTTGAAAAGGCTGCGGGCTGGATCGTCCGTGCAGTTGACAAGCGTCCGGCCCGCGTGGGCAGCCCTCTCGGCACCGTTGGCAGTGTCGCACTGGCAGCGTTGCCGGGGCCGGTAACTCGTCTGACCCAGCCAGCATTCCGACAGATGGATCGGTTGCTCAAGCGAGCCAGCGGACGGTCCTGAAATCGGAAAGGCAGTTTTTAAATCCAATTTTTATATTCCTTGATTTTTGTGTCTGGAACAGTCTATCCGAGAGGGTGTTTCCAGTGTGCTGATGAACTAGTCTGGAATGGTGAAACTGCGTTACAGAAAGGAGTAACGGAGATGAACAATACAGACTGGAGAATCAAGGGACTGGAGTTTGTGAACTGCAACTGTGATCCGGGATGTCCTTGCCAGTTCATGTCCCGTCCCACCCACGGGGATTGCCATGCCTTTGCGGCAGTCAAAATACAAGATGGATATTTTGGAGAGACCCGCCTGGATGGCCTGTCCTTCGCCATGACGCTGAAGTGGCCCGGCGCCATCCATGAAGGCAACGGCCAGGCCCAGGCCTTTGTCGACGAGCGGGCAACAGCCGAACAACGGGATGCCCTGATGGCGATCCTCTCCGGGGACACATCTGAGCCCGGAGCGACCTTCTTCAATGTGTTTGCCAGCACACTGACCAAGATGTATGACCCTGTTTTCTGCCCGATCGAGATTTCCTGCGATGTCGAGAATCGCAAGGCGCAGGTACGGGTGGCGGATCTGATTGAAGGCAGCGCCGAGCCGGTTATCAATCCCATTTCCGGTGAGCCGCACCGGGCCCGCATCGATCTGCCCGAAGGTTTCGAGTACGCGGTTGCGGAAGTAGCCAGCGGGCGCACCAATGCCCGGGCCGACGTACCCATGGGGTTTGATGGCACGCATTGCCACCTGTCGCACCTGGACATCGGCCCCAGCGGCGTCTACCGATAGTTTCGGGTGAGAAACATGGGGGGAATCAGCGCCCGGGGCCTGCCCCGGGCGTCACTGGTTACGCTGGCCGCGTTGCTGGCGATTGCGGGTGTTTGCTGGTGGTATCTTTTCGATATGGCGGCCGGCATGTCTGCCATGTCAGGGGGTGGTTCCATGATGCTCAGAGAATGGACGCCCGTGTACTTTGTCATGATGTTCGTGATGTGGAGCGTCATGATGGTGGCAATGATGGTTCCCAGTGCTGCTCCCATGGTGCTGTTGTACCGTCAGGTGGCCAGGACCAACAAACTGGCTCGGGAAACCTTGGGTACCGGGCTGTTCTGCGCCGGTTATTTCGTTCTCTGGACACTGTTCAGCCTGGTTGCCGCGACCCTGCAATGGCGGCTTGAAGAGTGGGCATTGCTCAGCCCCATGATGCGCAGCCAGAGTGTAGTTCTAAGCGGAATCATCCTGATTGGCGCAGGCCTTTACCAGTTTTCCTCTCTTAAGCAGGCTTGCCTGAAGCATTGCCGGGGCCCCCTGTTTTTCATTACCCGTCATTGGCGCCCGGGCCTGAGCGGGGCATTCAAGATGGGCATTATCCACGGGGCCTACTGTGTGGGGTGCTGTGGCGCGTTGATGGCCCTCCTGTTTGTTGGCGGCGTTATGGATCTGTTGGTGATTGCGGCCCTGGCGGTGATCGTTCTGCTCGAGAAAACGATACCCGGTGGGGAGTGGTTAGCGAAGGGTGTGGGGGTGACGGCGATAGTCATGGGCATTGTGGTTATTGCCTCTGCCTGATTGTCGCTATCGCTTATCGTCTGAAGTCGTGGTATATCAGGCTCCCTATTTTCATTTTCTTTCGGGACCACAAGCAATGCCAAAAGCCAGTGAAATCAAAAAGAATCAGGCCGTTGAGTACGAGGGACGGGTTTACTTCGTCAAGGATATCGAGCGCTCCGTGCCCCAGGGGCGTGCCGGAGGTAGCCTGTACCGCATGCGTATGTACGATGTGGTGACCGGCCAGAAGCTGGATGAAACCTTCAAGGACTCCGACATGCTGAACCAGGCGGACCTGGTTCGCCGGCCGGCTGCCTTCTCGTACGCCGACGGAGACGAGTACGTCTTCATGGATACCGAGGATTTCACCCAGTACATGCTCAACAAGGAAACCATCGCTGACGAGCTTCTGTTCATCAACGAGGACACGGAGGGGCTGATGGTTATTCTAGTGAGCGATTCCCCGGTGGCCCTCGACCTGCCGCCGACAGTCGAGCTTGAGATCGAAGAAACCGATCCCTCTGTCAAAGGTGGTTCAGCCACGGCCCGGACCAAGCCCGCCAGGCTGACCACAGGCCTCGTGGTTCAGGTACCCGAGCACATCTCCACTGGCGATCGGATCAAAATCAATGTGGAAGAGCGGAAGTTCCTGAGCCGGGCCTGATCTGCCTCATCGGGGCGCAGGTGCATCGCTGTGCTTGATTTCAACTGTCGGCAATCAGACACTCGCGCCCTGATTTCGTGTTAGGGTAATAGTGTCATTCCCAACCTTTGGGGGAGGACGCTATGAAGGATTCCTCTGGCAAACTCGTGGTGTATTACGACGGTTCATGTCCTGCGTGCATCAAGGACCGCCGGTGGTACGAAAAGCTGGCCGGGAAGACCGGCGAGTCCGTTGAATGGTTGGATATTACCGGCCGTGACGATGTGCTCCGCCAGGAGGGTATTGATCCTGACAGCGCGCTGCGCGAGCTGCATGTCAAGGACAGTGAGGGCACCATTCACCGGGAGATGGACGCCTATATTCTGTTGATGTCCCGCGTCCCGGTGCTGAAGCCACTGGCCTGGCTGATTGGCCTGCCGGTGATTCGCCCTTTGCTGGCCCGCCTCTATCATTCCTGGGTCGACCGAAGGCTTACGGAGCAGGGCTGAGCTTCGCCTGCCCGATTTCAATGGTCGAATGGGTCAACAGACGGAACTGATTTCATCGACGGTCAGTGGCCGATAACAGCCAACGGCAAGGGCAGGATCCAGTGTCAGGCCGCCCATGCTTTCCCGGTGCAACGAGGTGACCCGGTTGCCAACCGCGTGGAACATACGCTTGACCTGATGGTAGCGGCCCTCGTAGATGGTAAGCCTTGCCTCTGTCGGTCCCAGCTGTTCAAGGCGGGCTGGAGACGTCCTCAGTTTTTCGTACTCAAACCAGATACCCTCGGAGAATCGTTCGGCCGTATTCGGGCAAATCGGGTAGGCGGTATTGACCCGGTAGACTTTCGGGATTTTGACCCTGGGTTCAGTCAAACGCCGCGTCCACAAGCCGTCGCTGCTCAGGATAAGCAGTCCGGTGCTGGCACGATCCAGGCGACCGCCGATATGCAGAAGGTGGCGCAGGGCTGACGGGATCAGTTCCAGTACGGTGGGATGCACTGGATCTTCGGTAGCACTCAGGTAACCGGCAGGTTTGTTCAACATCAAGTAATAGGCAGGCTCCGCATGCTGAATGACCTCCTGATCAATGCAGACCTCCCGGAATCTGCTGATATCGAGGTTACCCTCCCGGCAGATTTCGCCGTCAACGCGAACACGACCGGCAGCAAGCAGAAAATTGGCCTGACGGCGGCTGATGCCGTTCTGGTTGCTGAGGATGCGTGAGAGTTTCATCGGTCCTGGAAGCAGTCGAGGTTAAGCCGGGAAAATCCAGTTTAATGCCAACGGCATGATTACTGCTATGTTCAATTGATAATGTGACGGAGGCCTTCAGTCCGGGCGTCTGTCATGCGGAACTCCGGGGGAGAGTATGAAAGTATCGGTAATCGGAACTGGCCATGTTGGCTCCACGCTGGCCTTCGTCCTGACACTCAAGAATCTGGTCAAAGAACTCGTGCTGGTGGGGAAAACACGCGAGTCTGCAATGGGGGATGTCCTGGACCTCCGGCATGGCCAGCTGTTTGTGAATACACCAACCCAGGTCAGCGCCGGAACACTGGCGGATAGTGCCGGTTCCGACATCATCGCGATGTGTGCATCTGTGCCCACGCCTAAAGACATGAACAGCCGTCTGGAGCTGGCGAAAGGCAATGTAAAGCTTATGCGTGAGCTGATGCCGGAGTTGGCCCGGCTGTCGCCTGATTGCAAGGTGGTGATGGTGTCCAATCCAGTGGACGTTCTGGTGCACTATGCGCTGGAATTTACCAATCTCAGACCGAACCAAGTGGTCGGTACAGGGACCCTCGTGGACTCATCGCGCTTCCGGCAGTTGCTGGCGGAAGAACTCCGGATTCATTCCGGGGATATCCGTGCCTACATTCTGGGCGAGCATGGTGACAGCCAGTTTCCTGCCATGAGTTGTGCCGATGCAGGTGGCGAGCCTCTGGATCCGACACCTGCACGGTACGAGCTCGCTGACCGGGCCTCCAAAGCAGGTTTCGAGGTGTTGAAGTATAAAGGCCACACCAATTATGCGGTCGCCCTCGCTGCGGCAGAGATCATTGAATGCATTATCACGGACGCCAAACACACGTTGCCGGTCAGTCTGCAAGTGGATGGTTTTCTTGGTGTCAGTGACGTCTGCCTGAGCCTGCCGGCGGTCATTGGTGGCAACGGCATCGAGCGGGTGCTTCATCCCCGCCTGAATAAGCGGGAGGAGGGGGAATTTCTTCACAGTGCGGAGGTGGTCCGGCGAGTCGTTGCTTCCGCCAGAGCTGACTAACCATCCGTTAATTCTCCGGCAGTGTTTTGGTCAAGGGTGTCTCGGGTATAGTAGCTGTCTGTGACACACTGCAGCGAACAAGGTCCCATGCCCCAGAAACCCGCCAAGCCAGTTTCCGCCTCTGCCATCGAAAAGCATGTCTACAAGGTGTTCCCCAATGACATGAACTCCCACAACACGGTATTCGGTGGCATGATCATGGCCAAGTGCGACCGCCTGGCGCTGGTGGTGGCCGAGCGTCATTCCGCCCATGTCTGCGTTACGGCGGCTGTGGATTCCATCTACTTCCGGGCTCCCGCGAAGGGTAATGATACCCTGCTGTTCAGTCTTTCACTGAACCGGAGTTGGGGCTCGTCTATGGAGATTGGCGCCAGGGTTGAGGCGGAGAACAGCTACACGGGGGATACACGGCATATTCTTTCGGCGTTTTTCACTTTCGTCGCGCTGGATGAAAATGATCAGCCGGTGGATGTACCTGCAGTGATACCCGAAACGCCTGAACAGAAACGTCGCTTCCAGAACGCCGAGATCCGTAGAGAAGGGCGGTTGGCCACTCGAAAACAGCTCGACAATGGCGCGTCGGAGGCCTGAGCCCTTGGTTCGCAAAGCCTTGCGATGGTTGGCCTGGAGCTTTTCTGGGGCGCTCGCGGCGTCGGTACTTATTCTGTTTCTGTTCCGGTTTGTTAACCCGCCAACCTCGGCTTTCATAATTGGGCACTGGCTCGATCATCCGGATCAGGACATCCGTCAGGCGTGGGTATCCTACGAGCAGATCTCGCCCTGGATGCCCCTGGCCGTTGTTGCCAGTGAGGACCAGCGTTTTCCCGAGCACTGGGGCGTTGACTTCAGCGCAATTCATAGCGCCGTGGAGGAATACATCCAGGGCGAGGGGCTCCGCGGTGCAAGCACCATTTCCCAACAGACCGCGAAGAATCTTTTTCTTTGGAATGGCCGAAGTTTTGTCCGGAAGGCCCTGGAGGCAGGGCTTGCCGTTACCCTGGAGGTTTTGTGGCCGAAGGAGCGCATCCTTGAGGTCTACCTCAACATTGCCGAGTTCGGCCCGGGTATTTATGGCGTAGAGGCTGCGAGCCGGGCCTTTTTCGGGATTCCGGCGAACCAGTTGTCTCGAACCGAGGCCGCCATGCTCGCTGCGGTGTTGCCCAACCCCAAGGTTTTCCGTGCAGACCAGCCATCGGCTTACGTCTGGGAGCGGGTTAGCTGGATCAACCAACAGATGGGCCAGCTGGGGCTGGGGTATCTCAGGGGAATATGAAGGCCGCCCGCGGGCGGCCTTCCTGCCGGTTCAGGGTGTTACCGGCCCGTTGCAGTACAGCACGTCGCTGACGTCCTCACAGCTCCACTGGAAAATCCAGAGGCCGGTATTGCGATCCGAGCCCAGAATATACTGTTGACCGTCGACTTCGGTGACATGAACACCCCAGAAGTTGGAGCCCTCTGCCTCACCATATTCCTCTCCGGCGATAAAGCGGCCCACCTCATGCATGTTCCAGGAGACGACGCCTTCGCCTTTCAAGTTTTCATGCAGGTGGCCTGGCCGCCATTCGACCGCGCGCATGCCGAGGGAATACCAGCTGATGAATGTGCGGTCAGGGTCGTTGGGGTCCACTTCCAGGTTGTGCATGGTCAGGTCCCCGGCCCCGCTGGCCAGTTCCGGATCCGTGAGTTCCGCCGGCGCGTAGTAGCCGATTTCCCCGAGGTAGCCCACTTCCACTGATTCCGCGTCTTCACCCATGCCTCTGGGCACTGTCATGGTCGATCTGACGTTGTTTAGGGCGTGGAAGTATCCCCAGCCGTCGAAGACGGCACCCAGGGTGGCAACCAGGCCCAGGCTGGACGGGTCGGGCAGAGCGGGATTTATGCCGTCGGGGCATGCCGCCGGGTCGTAGCCGTCAATGCCGAGGATGGCATAGCCGGTGGAACGGGGGACGAACAGCATGGGAAGGTCCCCCTCGACCAGCATGGAGACTGTTGCTTCGCAATTGCCCTCTGCCGCTGAGTTAAAGACCACCCCGGCCTGGTAACCCGCGGCCTGCACAGTCTGCGCCTTGGTGGTAAATGCACAATCACCCCGTTCGATCACCGCAATCGTGGCCCCCACATCCGTCGCAGTGGGCAACGAGCCGCCACAGGCGCGTCCGACGAAGGCGGTCTGGCCACTCACTTCGTCAACCGCTCCACCGATCTGTGGAACATCGCTGCCCTGGTTGGCGCGATAGTCTTCGCCGGCGACGGTGACCGCGGTAAAGAGGGAGTCGAAGTCTTCGTCACCACCAAAAATCTTGTCGAAATGGGGGCCGGCGAACACTGCTGCATGGGCATTACCCTCGGGAGGTGAGGTGCCGTAAACCGGATCGGTGTCCGGGTAAGTGGAGTCTGCCAGGAATACCGGGTTGCTCGGGTTGTTGATGTCGAGGGTGATGAACCCGGCATCCCAGTATGAAAGGACGGCCTGCCAGTTCTCGCCCGGTCCCGGATCCATATCGTTCACCCAGACATCGTGCAGTAGTGGGGCCGCAAAACTACCCATGAAAAGCTGACCATCGTCGGCGATTTCCGGATTGGTTGCCAGCCAGGTTCCGATCCCCGTCTCGCTGATCAGTTTGGGGGATTGGGGTTTGGAGATGTCGACGATCTTCAGGTCGTCCACGGCCACGTCATCCACCACGAGCATGTAGGTATTGCCTTCGGCCGTCGTCCATGGGAAGACGTTGTGGACCGGAAAATCGAGGAAGTTCTGTTTGAGTGGGTGGGGGCGGCTGGGGTCAGTCACGTCCCAGAGCGAAACACCCACCTGGCCTTGTTGATGACCACCATTTCCGCCGCCGATGGCAAGCCCGTTGCCGAGAGTCGGCCCGCAGGGCTCAAGAGAGTGGATGAGCACGTCACGACCATCTATTTCAGTCACCTTGACGTCATTGATCCGTGTCTGGGGCGGGGATTTGATCATACCCACCGTGACCGGGTTGGCCGGATCCCGGATGTCGGAGATGTAAACGCCTGCCCGGGTGCAATCCGGTTCCTGGAAAGTGCCGATGTAGGCGTATCCATCCTGGGCCCAGACGTCGGTATAGAGTCCATCCGAAATGCCGCCCAGCGTGTCCCGGCCAATGACGGTAAAGCCATAGTTCTGGTTAGCAGGCACGTGGCCGTCCGGAAGTGGGCTATCGTGGGCGGGATGCAGGTTTGCGTTTCCGTCCGATACCAGCTGATCGTCCGCCAGGGCGGCGGTAAGTAAGGTCGATGAGAGGGCAATGGCGGTCAAAGGCCGCCAAAGTGAAATCATAGCCATGGTTTGTCCTTTTTCTTTTTGCACGGCGCCATCCCGTGGCTCAGGGTGGGGTACTTCGCCCCCTGTATTGCGGGATGACAATCCCGTGATTGAGTGAGTTCAGGCAGGACGTCGCAAAATCCCGCCTCCATGAACCATAGCAATGACCTGTTACGTGCATTATTCGATTTTGGCGCAAATATGAGGTAATTAGTTGTTTTTAAAATAAAAATAGATCGCCGGAAGCGACATGTACACAGTCTTGATGAATCTCCGCCGGGACCTTCGGTCGCAACTCAATGACGTGAACCTGGCTCTCCGGGAACAATCGATACAGGCTGTGGTCCGGGCTTTTTCGGCCCGGACCACTAGTTGCTTCACGACAGATGGTGTACTGGCTGCAATCCATAAACCGGCGTTTCCAATCCCTCCATGCGTGCCTTCAACTGCAGTGCCAGGTACAGCGAGTAATGCCGTGACTGGTGCAGGTTGCCGCCATGAAACCATAAGCCGTCCTGCTTGGTGGGTTTCCACATGTTGCGCAGTTCGCCTTCCCAGGGGCCGGGATCCTTGGTGGTGTCCGAGCCCATGCCCCAGCATTTGCCAACTTTGTCCGCGACTTCCTGGGATATGATCCGTGCCGCCCAGCCGTTCATTGATCCATAGCCGGTCGCGTACACGATCAGGTCTGCGGGCAACTCGGTGCCGTCAGTCAGGGTCACTGATCGGGGATTGATCCGCTCGATGGTAACCCCGCTCTTGAGCTTGATCTCTCCCTGGGCGACCAGCTCGGAGGCGCCCACATCAATATAGTATCCCGAGCCGCGCCGGAGGTACTTCATGAAAAGGCCGGAGCCATCGTCGCCGAAATCCAGCAGGAAGCCCGCTTTCCTGAGACGGTTATAGAAGTCCGCATCCTGCTCCTGGGCCTGTTCGTAAACCGGCTTGTGGAATTCCGGCATGATCCGGTAAGGCAGCGATGCGAAGGTCAGGTCGGCTTTTTCCGTGGTGATCCCGTTCTCCACCGCCTCTTCGGAATAGAGGCCTCCCAACGCCAGATCCATGAGAGTGTCGGATTTGATGATATGGGTAGAGGAGCGCTGAATCATGGTCACATCGGCATCGTTCTCCCACAGGGCGGCGCAAATGTCGTGGGCCGAATTGTTGGACCCCAGTACCACGCACTTCTTGCCCTTGTAGGCTTCCCCGCCCGGGTGCTTGCTGGAGTGGTGTTGTTCACCTTCAAAGGTGTCCATGCCTGGTATGTCCGGCACGTTGGGTATGCCGGACATACCTGTGGCCAGCACCAGTTGTTTCGGTCGCAGGGTGACCCGCTCCCCGTCCCGAACCACATCGACCACCCATTCCTGCTTTTCCTCATCGTAACGGGCACCCGTGCATTCAGTGGAATTCCAGTAATTCAGTTCCATGACCTTGGTGTACATCTCCAGCCAGTCCCCGATCTTGTCCTTGGGGCAGAACACCGGCCAGTGTTCGGGGAAAGGAAGGTAGGGCATGTGGTCGTACCACACCGGGTCATGCAGACACAGGGATTTGTAGCGATTGCGCCAGGAATCACCGGGCCTGGGATTGCGCTCGATGATGATGGTGGGTACATCCAGCTGTCGCAGACGTGCGCCCAGACCAATGCCGCCTTGGCCGCCACCAATGATTACACAGTAGGGCTGGCGGCTGTAACCCAGTTCCCGCTGCTCTTCCTGCCTGGCCTCCAGCCAGGTTTTTCGGGATTTGCTGGCACCATGCTGGGCGCCTTTGGGGCGCAGGTGTTTGCGTTTCTCCGGAAATTCCCGCAACTCCTGCATGGTGGTCAGCAGGGTCCAGACCTTGCCGTTACGCAGGCGCAGGTGGCCTTTACCGAGGGCGTCCGCGGTTTCGAAGGTAATCCACGCCTCCAGCACGCCATCCTGTTCGGTGGCTTCTTCGGCAACCTGCCAATTCCCGGGCTGTCTGGCTTTGGCGGTCCTGGCCAGCATGTCCCGGATTTCGTCATGGCCCTCCAGAGTCTTTATGTTCCAGGTCATTGAGACGAGATCCCGCCAGAATCCGCCTTCCTCGAAGTGCTCTGCAGCTTGCTCCGGGGTTTCGGATTGCAGGGTTTCTGAAAAACCAGCCAGCCACTGTTCGACTTGCTGGGTGGGTGTGAGGTTGGTCTGTGTCATGTTCGTTCTCCACTGTTGCATTGTTCTTGTTTGCAACCGGGTCTTTGCAGGCGCTGTGCCAGGTTGGGAGCGTTATAAGTCATGGCTGGCAGATCTTTGAAATTATTGGAGGTTTTCCGGGCAGGCATGCGTTGCATGCCAGCAAGAGCGGGCTATCAACTGCGCTTCGGTATTTACAGCTGTCACGTGTTTATCGCCTGTGGGTGTTACAGGTGTAATGACTTGAACAGTACGAAGGGAGGATGCGGGGCGGGGTACGAAAAGTATAAGCTAAAGAGGCGTTGCAGCAGTATCTCTGACAAATGACAACAACAAGAGCCCATTGGTTCGGGAGTCTTGCATGACTACGCAACTTGCCCAGCGTCGGCACATTGACGCCGTTCTGAACTATGCGGAGGATGATTCGTCTGTTGATGCATCACCGGGGACGGAACTTATCGGTCGATCCTGGAAACGCTGCATCCAGGAATACGGTCTTGATCCGAGCCGGCCGCGTAGCGCCCGTATTGTTACCCAGCAGACTCTACGTGAGCACCAGGATTCGGTTGACGAGTTCCTGAACGTGGCCAGGGCGGGAGTCGAGCAACTGTACGCCATGATTGCCCATCTCGGGTATGTGCTGTTGCTGACCGATCACCGAGGTATCACAGTGCAGTACCTCGGCGACCGGCGTTCGGACCGACGCTTACGTCAGGCAGGGCTCTACCTCGGTGCCGATTGGAGCGAGCAGTACGCCGGCACTTGCGCTGTGGGTACCTGTATCCAGGAACAGCAGGCCCTGACCTGCCATCGGGTCGATCATTTTGATGCCACGCACATCAGTCTGACCTGTACTTCCGCGCCAATCAGGGATCCGTCCGGCAATCTGCTGGCAGTGCTGGATATTTCGGCATTGGACTCTCCGCAAGCGCGTCACAGTCAGACGTTTGCCCTCAACCTGACCCAGCTGTACGCCCGGATGATCGAGGATGCCTATTTCCTGCGCAAATACCGGAATCAGGTGATTTTCCGGTGCGACGCCTCCCGGGAGTTCGTCCAGGTCAATGGTCAGTATCTGTTTGCGATCGACGAGAGTGGTCGGATCGAGGCGAGCAATTCGGCTGGGCGATCATTGATTTCCGAAACCCCGGTCCCCGATTCTGACGAGGGTGTTCTCGATCTCACTCAGGTTTTTGAATGCCAGTTACAGGACATCTGGAGCATTCCTTTTGATCAGGATGATCAGGTACGGGCTTTCCGCCACCAGGTTAGCGGCGAGACGTTTTTTGCTGCACTCATCCAACCGAGAGTTGCCGCTCCGAAGCCGATCGACTCTGAGACAAACAGCGCCAGCGAACGGGTTCCGAGGCTGGACGCATTGGCGGCGGATGATCCGGTCATGCGCCGCACGCTCAGTCTCGCCAAACGCCTTCGCAACCGGGATGTTGGTCTGTTGATACTTGGAGAAACCGGCACTGGTAAGGAAGTGCTTGCCAGAGCTATTCACGACTCAAGCCACCGGAGCAAACGGGCCTTCGTGGCTGTCAACTGTGCAGCGATTCCGGAATCGCTGATTGAGAGTGAATTGTTCGGCTACGTTGCCGGTGCCTTCACCGGCGCTCGCTCCAAAGGCATGCGCGGACTGATTCAGCAGGCCGATGGTGGCACGCTCTTTCTTGACGAGATCGGTGATATGCCATTGCAACTGCAGACCCGGTTGTTGCGGGTCCTCGCGGAGGGGGAAATTCTGCCCATTGGCGCAGACGCGCCGATTCGCGTGAATTGCCGGGTCATTGCCGCTACCCATCAGGACCTGGGCCGGCTGATTGAACGGGGTGATTTCCGCGCCGATCTTTATTATCGCCTGAACGGCGCCAGCCTGAGGTTGCCGCCCCTGAGGCAGCGAGCGGATCGGCAGCATGTGATCCAGACGGTTCTGGAAAATCTGGTCGCTGGTGGAACCTTCCCGGAGGTAGGTCTGCGCGGCGATGCAGTAAGTGCCTTGCTGGCCTATGAATGGCCCGGAAATATCCGGCAACTGGTGAACGCACTGACCTTTGCCGAGGCAACCTGTGAAGGAGGGCAGATCACTGCCAACGACCTGCCGGAGGAGTGTGTCTCTGACCGGATGCCGCCGGTGGCGGATCAGATGGTTGATAATGACAATGAGCAGGATCCGTTACTCGATGCGCTGCGGGCCTGCCAATGGAACATTTCCGAAGTGGCTCGACATTTTGACGTGTCCCGGCCGACCGTATACCGCTGGATGGATCGGCAGGGGATAGCCTTGCCCCGCTTTCTCGGAAACCGTGGAGGTTCCGGACAAGAGCGGGATTAGTCCTCCACCATCGCAAGCTTCTTCATCAGCTTGCGCCAGCCTATAGGTAAACGCTGCTCCAGCTCCTTCAGGTGGGGCACGTCCAGGGGCCAGGGGTAAAACGGGTCCTTGCAGCCATAGATGACGGTGTTGTTGGTCTTGCTGTGAAAGTAGAGGAGACAGGGGAACTGACGCACCAGCTCCCGGAACAGGCCGCCGCTTTCATCCGGTACCTTGTGGTAATTCAGGATGAGCCAGCCCCCGTCGGTGAGCGCGTTGCAGCAATCCTTGATGAATCGGCGCTGGGCCTGGGCAGGGCTCATGCGGTCCGCGTTGTATAAATCAGTAAAGATCATGTCGGTGCTGGCCGGAGGGAGTTCCGCGACCGCCTTGCGGGCATCGGCAATGGTGACCTCCAGCCGGTCGGAATCCGGCAGTGCAAACCACTCCCGTGCTATTTCGAGGACTTTCGGGCGTAACTCGATCACGTGAACCCTGCACTCCGGAAACAGCCGGTACAGGCCGTGGGCCAGGGCGCCTCCACCGAGGCCGAGCACGGTCACATGGGCCGGCTCGGTGAACGCCGCGGGTATGAGCATGGCGCGGCTGTATTCATGCACTGGCAGGTATGGAGTGGCCCGGGCGATCTTGCTCTGCTCGAAGATGGAGTCAAAGCTCAGCACCCGGTGCTTGCGGTCGTCAATGACCAGGATGTTGCCCAGTGCATCCCGGGTCACGTGAACGATTTCACCCCGGATTTCAGGTTTCTGCATCATGAAAATGTGTGGTTATCGGCTATGGTGTCAGTAAGGGCCTTGTTGTCCGGCCAATGGAGAGTATCCGATTGCGAGAGTTCGTGCAGGTCTGTTGTTATGACACCCTTGTCTGAAGGTGCCCGGCACTACGTGCTGATCCTGCTTCCACGCCTGCTGAAAGATGTGGAACGTATAGGTTTGCCCGAGATTATCAGGACATCCGGTTTCAGCGAACAGGAAGTCACTACGCTGTATTTCCGCTTTGTCTCTATCGCCCGGGTGTTGCCTGCGGAGACGGAAGGTATCACTCCTGACATCTGGGAACACCTGGTTTACTGCGTGCAGGTCATGACGGGCATGGTGAACGCCGCGTCCCTCGATGACCTGATCGAAGCGCGGGAACGCGCCGTTCGCAAGTATCTGCCCCATGCCCGAAAGAGTCTTGAAGAGGAATTCGAGGAGCTGCGCAATGAGGGCACAGTGGATTTCCGGCTGGCCGGGTTGTTGCGCCAGGATGAGTCCCCGGAGCATTCCCGGGATCTGTGCATGGAGGCCATCCGTCGGGAGCGGGAGGAGCGCTTCGAGTCAGTCCGCACTCTGGATACCCGTACCCTTGACGCCCATCAGTCGTTCATTGTGGAGTCGGCTAAAGCTTTTGTGATTCGTGAGATGGCGTCCGCGCCGGAAGACTTCGATATCCTCGACCTGGTCATCCGGCTTCTCGATCTGCTCAGGATGGTGCTGATCCTGGAGGCCCGCTCAAACCCCGGGGAGAGCCCCGTGTCTTCTGACGTTTCCGTGGAGCGGATCGTGCTGGGGCTGGGCAATGTGCTGTACAAGCAGGAGCTGGGGCTCGAGGCGGCCGGCTGAGTCTTCCCCTCCCGCATTCAGATGCCCGTATCCTTCACATTTTCCATGACGACAAAGGTGCTGGTCTGCAATACGTGGGGCAGGCTGGAGATCTGCTCTCCGAGTACCTGCCGGTATTCCGCCATGTTACGGGTGCGGATTTTCAGGAGGTAATCGAAGTTGGCCGCCATCATATGGCACTGCTCGACGGCGGAAATCTGTTTTACAGCCTCGTTGAAGGCGGCGAGGGCGCTGCTGCTGGTATCGGAAAGGGTGACCTGGGCGAAGGCGACATGGCTCAGCCCCAGCTTGGTCTGGTTCACCAGGGCAGTGTAGCCGGTGATGTAACCCTGCTCTTCCAGCCGACGCATACGCACCTGGCAAGGTGTCTTGGAGAGGCCGACCCGCGTGGCCAGCTCGGTAATGGTGATCCGGGAATTCTTCTGCAATTCCCGAATGATTGAATGATCAATTCTATCCAGTTCGACCATGGTTTGGTCTCCTGCCAAGCTGAACGTCTATATTGGTGTTGGAATATAAGCAAAATGCCTGCATTTTGAAACTATATGGTCAAAGCGACTTTCGGGTCTTCAGTATACTGGATTGGCATGAATCAGTACCGCCCAGTGCAAAATCGCCCGGAGAAGATTGATGACCGATTCCCGCTCAGTACAACAACAAAGCCTGCTGGAACAGCTTGCCAACGCCCTTGACAGCCATAATGTCGAAGCCGACGACTCACTCGACCTTCGCCGGGTAGTGGCGAAGATGATGGAAGAGTCCCGTTCCTGGGACGATGACCTCCACAGCCATCTTGTCGAGGCGTTTGGAGACACCCTCGGCGGGCGTTATGCCCAGCTTTTCAGCGGTAGTTTCCCCTCGGCGTATCGGGCCCGCTTTTCCGTTGCCGAGGCCCTGGACGATATTCGCCAGATTCAGTCTATTGCCATCAGTTCCGATGTGCCGATGGGCTTTTACCAGGCAGGAGACAGTGCCGAGGGCGAGCTCAACTTCAAGCTCTACAGTCAGGGCAGTCCTGTGATTCTGTCGGATGTCATTCCCATCCTGGAAAATCTCGGAATGCGGGTTCTCGGGGAGCATCCCTACCGGATCCAACGCCGGGATGGTGAGGGCTTTGGTGTCAGCGACTTTACTGTGGCGTTCCATTCCCGGTGCCGGAATGCCGATTTCAGGCAGGCGAAACCCCTCGTTCAGGACGCTTTCCGGGAAATCTGGAACGGTTTTGCCGAGAACGACGAGTTCAACCAGCTGATCATGGCGGCGGGTCTGGGCTGGCGGGAGGTCGCGTTGCTCAGGGCATACGCACGCTACATCAAACAGCTTCGCTTCGGATTCAGTCAGCCCTTCATTGCCGACACGCTGGCCCGCCATCTCGATATCACCGCCAGTCTGGTCTCGCTTTTCAGAGCCAGGTTCGAACCGGGTACGGAAACCGCGGAGCAGCGGGCTGCACGCATTGAGGCTATCGAGCGGAGAATCCTCGATGCGCTGGAGCAGGTGGAAAGTCTCGACGATGACCGGATCCTGCGTCGATTCCACGCCCTCATCCAGGCCACGGTCAGAACCAACTACTATCAGCGGGAGGAAGCCGGCCAGCCGAAGGGCTATCTGTCGTTCAAGATTGATCCATCCTCAATCGCGGATATTCCCAAACCGCGTCCCCGTTTCGAGATCTTTGTTTATTCGCCCCGGGTGGAAGGCGTCCACCTGCGAGCCGGGCCGGTTGCCCGAGGTGGCTTGCGCTGGTCGGATCGAATCGAGGATTACCGGACCGAGATTCTGGGACTGGTCAAGGCACAACAGGTCAAGAACTCGGTGATTGTTCCGGTCGGCGCCAAGGGCGGTTTTGTCGTCAAGCAACCACCGGAGAATGGCGACCGGGAGTCTCTCCGGGCCGAAGGTGTCGCCTGTTATCAGGTCTTCATCCGCGGGCTGCTCGATCTTACCGATAATCTCGCGGACGGAGTCGTTGTGCCACCTGCCAATGTGGTGCGTCATGACGACGATGACCCTTACCTGGTGGTGGCCGCAGACAAGGGCACAGCGACGTTTTCTGATATTGCCAACCGGCTGGCCGGGGAGTACCGCTTCTGGCTTGGTGATGCCTTCGCCTCCGGTGGCAGTGAAGGCTACGACCACAAGAAAATGGGCATCACGGCCCGTGGTGCCTGGGAATCGGTGAAACGCCACTTCCTCGAGCTGGGGCTGGACACCCAGTCCGAGGAATTCTCAGTGGTGGGCATCGGCGATATGGCCGGCGATGTGTTCGGTAACGGGATGCTGCTGTCGGAGCACATTCGGCTGGTTGGCGCTTTCAATCACCAACACATCTTTGTGGATCCGGCGCCGGACGTGGTGGCCTCGTTTGCCGAGCGCAAGCGTCTCTTCGAGTTGTCCGGCTCCACGTGGGCGGACTATGACCAAAGCCTGATCAGCAAGGGGGGCGGTGTGTTTTCCCGCTCCGCCAAATCAATTCCGGTGTCATCGGAAATGCGCGCGCTTCTGGGCATCGATGCACAACGACTGGCGCCTAATGAATTGATCCGGGCGCTGCTCCGGGCACCGGTGGATATGATCTGGAACGGCGGCATCGGTACCTATGTGAAGGCGCCTTCCGAATCCCACGACGAGGTCGGTGACAGGGCCAACGATGGGCTCAGGGTCGACAGTACCGAGCTTCGCTGCCGGGTGTTGGGTGAGGGCGGCAACCTGGGCGTCACCCAGCGTGGGCGCGTGGCCTTCGCCCTGGCTGGCGGCTCCGCCAACACTGACTTTATTGATAACGCCGGCGGTGTGGACTGTTCGGACCATGAAGTGAATATCAAGATCCTGCTCAACGAGCGTGTCGCCCGGGATCAGATGATGCTGGCCGAGCGTAACCAGCTGCTTCGGGCAATGACGCCGGAAGTGGCGGACTTGGTGCTGCGCAACAATTATCGCCAGGCCATGTCGCTCAGCCTGGCCTGCACCGGCAAGGTAGGCTCACAAGAGGGCTACGAGCGCCTGATGCGCCGGCTTGAATCGGACGGCCGCCTGGATCGTGCTCTCGAGTTCCTGCCGGACGACGATGACCTGCGCGAACGCTCCGGAGGCCTGACCCGGCCCGAGCTTTCGGTGTTGTTGTCCTACGCCAAGATAGAGCTCAAGCAGTTACTGATGAGTGCTCCGATTGTTCGGGATTCCCGGTTCTCCCGGTCGCTTTTCTCGGCGTTTCCGGTCTCCATGCGCGAGGCTTTCCAGGAGGCGATCGAGGCGCACCCGCTGCGCGCCGAAATCGTGGCAACCCAGATTGCCAATGACATGATCAATCGCATGGGCATCACCTGGGTCGAGCGGATCCGCAATACCACCGGGGCAGACGCCGGCAGTATCGCCGCTGCCTACCTGATCTCTGTCGCAATCCATGACGTAGACCGGCAATGGGAAGCTATTGAAAGCCTGGATGGCCGGATTGATGCCGGGGTACAGGCGGATCTATTCAGCGATGTCATTCGCCTGGTGACCCGAAGCACCAGCTGGCTGTTACACAACCGCCGCCACAATCTGGACCCGGCTGACTGCGAGGCACGATACCGGGGGCCTTTGGCCGAGGTGCTGGCCTCGATTGATCGCTTGTCATCGGTCATACCTGAAAGTCGCTGGTATGGGCACTATGCTGAGTACAGGCAGAAAGAGGTTCCGGAGACATTGTCGGCTTATTGTGCTTCTGCTGAAAGCCGCTACTGGCTGATGGATATGATCGAGATTTCCGGTCAGTTGGGTCAGGACCTGGAGAATGTGGCCTGGGTGTATTTCCGGTTGGGAGAAAGCCTGAACCTGATCTGGCTGGACCGCCAGATGCGGGCTTACCGGGCTCACGGGCACTGGCAGATGCTGGCGACGGTCCATTACCGGGATGAGCTGGACCAGCAGTTGCGGGATCTGACGGCTTCAGTTCTGGCACAGGAAGAGCCTGCTCAGGGCGCTTCGGTCTCGCCAGAGGCAAAGCTGGAATTATGGCGAAGCGCCAGGGCGCCCTTGCTGGGCCGCTGGGAAAGGGTCCTGGGAGATATGCAGACCGTCAGTGACGTCGATTGCGCGGTGTTTTCGGTGGCCCACAGTGTGCTCAGGGAGCTTTCCCGTGACGCAGTCTGAGCTTAAGTTAAAGGAAATGTGCCTGAAATATAAATTTTTTGTGGTTAATTGGTAATTATGGGTTAATCAAAAAAAGTCGTAATGCGGTGCATCCCTTCTTTTTATGGGCAAATCGTCTTTTTTATTCTCGGTAGAATGCGAGAGATACAAGACAAACAGCGAAGAGGGTACAACTATGAGACAGCAGTCAGTGAATCCAGACCTCAACGAACACCGCCAGGCAATCCGGCAGAACTACCTGGCGGACGAGCACGCGGTGATTCACAAGCTGATTGCTGACGCTCAGTTGTCCCAGGCCGAGCGCGAGGCGATCTCCGCCCGTGCCGCAGACCTGGTGCGTAGCGTCCGCAAGAATGCCCGCCCGACCATCATGGAGAAGTTCCTGGCGGAATACGGACTCACCACCAAGGAAGGCGTTGCCCTGATGTGTCTGGCCGAAGCCCTGCTGCGGGTGCCGGATAACCTCACCATTCACGATCTCATCGAGGACAAGATCACCTCCGGGAACTGGGGCGCCCACGTGGGCAAGGCCCAGTCGGGGATGATCAACTCTGCGACCGTGGCGCTGCTGATGACCAGCAACCTGTTGAAGGACTCGGAGCGCCAAAGCGTGGGCGAGACTCTGCGTAAGCTGGTCAAGCGCATGGGCGAGCCGGTAGTCCGCACGGTGGCCGGGCAGGCCATGAAGGAGATGGGGCGCCAGTTCGTTCTGGGCCGTGACATCGAGGAAGCCCAGGACCGCGGCAAGTACTACGTTGAGCGTGGCTACACCTATTCCTATGACATGCTCGGTGAAGCCGCCCGCACCGATGTGGATGCCCAGCGCTATTACCAGTCATACTCGGATGCCATCGACAGCATCGGCAAGAACTGCAAGGGCGATGTGCGCACTAACCCGGGCATTTCCGTGAAGTTGTCCGCACTGCTGGCCCGTTATGAATACGGCCATAAGGAGCGGGTGATGAATGCACTCATGCCCCGCGCCCTGAAACTGGCCAAAAAAGCGGCCGCCTCCAACATGGGCTTCAACATTGACGCCGAAGAACAGGATCGTCTCGACCTGTCCCTGGATGTCATCGAAGCCATTCTCTCCGACCCGGAACTGAAGGACTGGGACGGCTTTGGTGTGGTGGTTCAGGCATTCGGCAAACGCTCCGCCCAGACTCTCGACTGGCTCTACGCGCTGTCCGAGAAGCTGGATCGTCGGATCATGGTGCGCCTGGTGAAAGGGGCGTACTGGGACGCCGAGATCAAGCGAGCCCAGGTGATGGGCCTGAGCGATTTCCCGGTGTTCACCCGCAAGGCCTGCAGTGATGTGTCCTACCTTTCCTGCGCCAAGCAGTTGCTGGGCATGACCGACCGCATCTACCCGCAGTTTGCGACCCACAATGCGCACTCGGTGTCTGCGGTCCTGGAACTGGCCAAGGATATCGACCGCTCGAAATTCGAGTTCCAGCGCCTGCATGGTATGGGTGAGTCCTTGCACGATCAGGTGCTCCAGGACAGCGGCGTCCCCTGTCGCATTTACGCTCCGGTTGGTGCCCATAAAGACCTGCTGGCGTACCTGGTGCGTCGCCTGCTGGAAAACGGTGCCAACAGTTCATTTGTAAACCAGATTGTCGATACCAATATCACCCCTGAGGAGATTGCCAAGGATCCGATCGACGCGGTGGTGGCGCTGGGCGAAAACATTTCCAGCAAGGCCATTGTGCCGCCGGCGAAGATTTTCGGTGACCAGCGTCGCAACTCCAGGGGTTGGGATATTACCGATCCGGTAACTGTGGCAGAGATCGAGGAAGGGCGCGGCAAGTTCCGGGAGCATCAGTGGACAGGTGGCCCCATCCTTGCGGTGGAGTCTTCCAGTGATGACGTACATGAGGTTCGTAACCCGGCCAACCCGGATGACCTGGTCGGCCACATCACCTTCACCTCCGAAGCCGATATCAGCGCTGCACTGGACGCCGCTCAGGACGGCTTCAAGAGCTGGTCTGCCAGGTCGGCCGAGGAACGGGCAGCCTGTGTTCGCAAGGTGGGTGATCTTTACGAGGAGCATGCTTACGAGCTGTTTGCCCTGACCACACGTGAGGCGGGCAAGTCGCTGCTGGATGCGGTGGCGGAAATCCGCGAGGCGGTTGACTTCGCCATGTTCTACGCGAACGAGGGCATCCGTTATGAAAAGGAGGGTGAGGCCCGCGGCGTCATGTGTTGCATCTCGCCATGGAACTTCCCGTTGGCGATCTTTACCGGACAGATTCTGGCCAACCTGGCGGCCGGAAACGCAGTCGTTGCCAAGCCGGCCGAGAGCACGTCGCTGCTGGCGGTGCGCGCGGTCGAATTGATGCATGAGGCGGGTATTCCGAAAGATGCCATCCAGCTGCTGCCGGGTACCGGTGCCACGGTGGGCTCCGCGTTGACATCCGATCCCCGCGTTACCGGGGTCTGCTTCACTGGCTCTACGGCTACTGCCCAGCGCATCAACAAGGCGATGACCGAGAACATGGCGCCGGATGCACCGCTGGTAGCGGAAACCGGTGGCCTCAACGCCATGATCGTGGATTCCACCGCTCTGCCGGAGCAGGTTGTCCGGGATGTGCTGGCGTCCTCCTTCCAGAGTGCCGGCCAGCGCTGTTCTGCCCTGCGGATGCTCTACGTGCAGAAGGACATTGCCGATAACCTGCTGGAAATGCTTTACGGCGCCATGGAAGAGCTCGGTATCGGCGATCCGTGGCAGCTGTCCACGGATGTTGGCCCGGTTATCGATGAGCCGTCCCAGAAGAAGATCGTGGACCACTGCAACAAGTTCGAGCAGGCTGGCAAGTTGCTCAAGAAAATGGATGTACCGAGCAAGGGCCGTTTCGTTTCCCCGGCAGTACTCAAGGTCAGCGGTATCGAGGAGATGGAAGAAGAGATCTTCGGGCCGGTCCTGCACGTGGCGACTTTCGAGGCCAAGGACATCGACAAGGTGGTAGACGCGGTCAATGCCAAGGGCTATGGCCTGACCTTTGGTATCCACAGCCGGGTCGACCGTCGGATCGAACATATCGCCAGCCGGATCCACGTGGGCAACACCTACGTGAACCGGAACCAGATTGGTGCCATTGTCGGCTCCCAGCCGTTCGGTGGTGAAGGCCTCTCCGGTACCGGCCCCAAGGCGGGTGGCCCGCTGTATGTCCGTCGTTTCCTCAAAGGGGAGACTGTCGAGAAGCCATCCAGCTCCAGCGACAAGGTCATCGGTGCGGACAAGGCACAGAAGCTGATCAATCAGGTGGCCTCGGTCAAGTCACCCAGGCCTGAGGAGCGTCAGGAAACCCTGAAGCCGTTCTTCGGAGAGGTGCCGGCGCCGATGGACAAAGGCTATCTGGAATTGCCCGGGCCTACCGGGGAGCAGAACCATCTGTCCTTCCATGCCCGGGGCGTGGTCCTGTGTCTGGGACCGGATGCCGATTCAGCCATGGAGCAGGCGGCAACCGCGCTGTCCCAGGGCAACCAGGTGGTGGTCATGGCGCCGGATGCCGAGAAAAAGGTGGCGGATGCCGCCAAGGCCGGCCTGCCCATTGTGGCGGTCAATGGTGTCCTCGATCCGGATGCCCTGACCGAGCTGTCCGGCTTCGAGGCGGTGGTCAGCGTGGCCGAGAAACCACTGCTGAAGCAATACCGCCAGGCCTTGGCCAAGCGCGATGGTGCCCTGCTGCCGGTCATCACCGAGCACAAGCTGGATCAGCGCTTTGTGATCGAGCGGCACCTGTGTGTGGACACCACCGCCGCCGGTGGTAACGCCAGCCTGATTGCCGCGGCTGAATAAGGTCCAGGCTTGACTGCCAGCGGTTCGGGGGATGCTCCGGGCCGCTGGTTTTCGCTTTTGCCGACTTCCTGGTCCCGCTACAACAGATTGCGCTTGATGATGCGGTTCCAATTGCGGGAGAAAACCCGCCGTTTGCCCTCGAACGCGTCCAGTTCGGCGTCCAAGTAGAAATTCTGGTCGTCGCAGGTCAGCACAGTCCTTGTGGTGGTCCTGATTTGCCATTCGCCCCGTTGATAGGCTCTGACAGCCAACGTCTCGCCCCGCGGCGAAGAGAAGTCATCGGCCTGGTAGGAGTACCACTCCTTCACGCTTTGCTCGATCGTCAGGTCGGGATCTTCCAGGTAATACACTCCGTTGTCGTTGATGACCTCCAGTGTGGAAATATCCTTGTCGAGCTCCCGGATCACCCGCCAGTCATGGTGCCCCTCATGAATCTGGGTCTTCTCGCTGGAGGGTGTACTTTCCGGCTCGGGGAAGCTTATTTCCTGAGGTTTCGGACGTCGCACCGGCAGGATCAGTCGGCTACCCCCGGTATGGACTTTCAGCTGGGTCGACCTGGGCGGTGGCCAGGCGAGGGGAAAGTAGGATGACGATAGCGCGAGACGGAGTCTGTGGCCACGGGGAAAGCTCTGGGCGATGCCGTTGAGCTGCAGCCGGACACGATAGGTAGCTTCCGGCTCCAGCGGGGATGGGGCCGCGTGGCTGTCCCGGTGAGTCAGGTTCAGGACACCGTAGGTGACCCGGGTTACTTTGTTGTCCGGGCGCATGTCCGAGAGCCGGACGGCAATCATAGCCACCGGTTCCGATGCCGAAAGATTGAGCTCCACCACCGGTGCCCCGAGTATCTCCAGGGTTTCCTCCAGAGGGTCTGTGGTGAAGACCAGGGCACCACCATCCTCTTCCCGTTGATCGTGGGGCAGGTCGGGGGTGTTGCTGTAGGAACACCATTTGCCGGCAAACAAACCGTTGCTCAGGGGGGATTGCAGGGCCAGAGTGGCGACATCCGCCGTGCTGTGGCTTTTCACCAGTCGGTAGGGGGCCAGCGTAAAGTGGCGCTCGATGGTCGCCGGGGAGGGCCATTTTGCCTCGCTGACCCATCGACCAAAGCGCTGATGGTAAGACGTGGATGGCGGCATGCTGTCGAGCATCCAGGCCCTCAACGTGGGTTCTTCCATGATGCCGGTCTCCCGGTCTTTGAGCCACTTGTCCCACCATCGCAGACATTCCTGCAGAAACCCGATTGCGGGTCCCGGCACACCCTGGTGCGGGTATTTGTGGCTCCAGGGGCCAATGAGGCCCAGGCGTGGCCCCGGGAGTTTTTCCAGCAGACGGAAAACCGCATTGGAGTACCCATCGGCCCAGCCACTGACGGCCATGACCGGTACCTCGATCCTGGAGAAATCTTCACATATCGAACCATGCCGCCAGTAATCATCGCGATGCTGGTGCTGCAGCCAGGTTTCCAGCCAGAGCCCGCTGCCTTCCAGACGCTGGAACCACATGTCACGCCAGCGGTCTCCGACGATATCCGGGTCCGGCGGCAGGGAGTTGTAGGCAAACATGACCGAAGCCCAGGACAGGTTGTCACCCAACAGGCAGCCGCCCATATAGTGGACATCGTCCGCGTACCGGTCATCGGTCGAGCAGACACTGACTACCGCCTTGAGTTGAGGTGGCTGCAGGGCAGCGATCTGTAAGCCATTAAATCCGCCCCAGGAGATGCCGATCATGCCCACCCGACCATTGCACCAGGGTTGCTCCTCCAGCCATGCGAGAATGGCCACACCGTCGTCCAGTTCCTGCTGGAGGTATTCGTCAGTCAGTACGCCCTCGGAGTCCCCGCTGCCGCGGATGTCGACCCGGATACAAGCGTATCCATGACCTGCAAAATAGGGGTGGTTGGCCTCATCACGGAGCCGGGAGCCGTCCCGCCGGCGATAGGGGATGTATTCGAGGATGGCGGGCACCGGTGTTTGTTCGGCTGACTCGGGAATCCATAGGCGAGCCGCCAGGCGAGTGCCGTCGGGCATCGGAATCCACTGGTGCTCAATGTGGCGGACCTGTTCAGGCAGCTCGTCTATGATCTTCATGCTTGTACCCCTGTATTCTGCGAGGACATCGCTCAAGTCATTGGCTCAAGTTCGATCTCCATGGACTCCTGTATCTCGCGATATTTGCGTAGCAGTTCCTTCTGGGAGTTGGCGCCGAGGAAGACCACCGCTATCTCGTAACTATAGCTATCCTGGTCTTTCAGCGACGATAGCTTTACGCCGGGCTCGACGTGCAATTCGATATCGGCATCCGGGAAGCGCTGCTGAATTTCGGCCAGGGCTTTGGTAGTGGGTACCTTCCTCACGATGGCGTTTTCATACATTCGCCACATGAATTTGGCTGCCAGGCGGTGCTTTCCCTCCCGATGGGGGAAATGGGGGCGCTCGCCCAGAGCCAGTTCCACCATGACCTTGTGATTTGCCTGGCCATCCACTTTCTGGAACAGAGGGCAGTGCGACTTGGAAATCCGGGTATTGACCTCGAGCAGCCAGATTCGGTCAGAGTGGCTGTTCCAGTAAAACTCGATGTTGAATGGTCCATTATCGAAGCCAATGTGACTCAGGAACCGGTCGGTGACCGAAATCATCTGTTCCTGGACGCGCCGGGGAATGGATGAGGGATACTGGTAGCGGAAAAAGCTGGAACGGTGTTTACCCTCCCGGATTGAATCGACAATGCCATACACCGTGACCTCGCCACCATAGACGTACCCTTCAAGAGTGCACTGCCTGCCCGTGGAGATGATCTTCTCGGCCAGGCACCAGTTGCCGTTTACCCGGGCGACGTCTTCCGGCAATCGGGCAAAGTCCAGCACGTAATTGAAGGGGTTGCCCCACCGCGAAATGCCGGCGCGGATCTTTTCAATCGCATGGTCGAGTTCCGCATCGTTCCGGATCTTGAAACCCAGATAGGAGGAGGCTGATTTGATGGGTTTGATCCAGAAGGGGTAATCCAGGGTGAGCTGGGTCCGGTAGTCATCAGCGAACGGGTCAACCGCGCAAAAGTCCGGGATGTAGTCCGGAATGACTCGGCGTTGCTCGACCCGGCTCCAGTATTTGTGTTCACACCGGAGTACTGACTCCAGGCTGGGGGAGGCCAGGTGATAGGGTTTTCGCAACAGGGGTAGCAGTGTGCATATCGGAAAGTCCCAGTAGCCCACAATGCCATCAACCGATCCCTCGAAGTTGCTCAGTTGTTGCAGTGCGCCCTCATAAAGCTCTTTTACCGGGAACTCATCTCCGGCCCTGATCTCGCTGTAGTCAAAGAGGGTGTGGAGATGGTATCGGTTTGCGGTATCCAGGGACCGGATCAGCGAAAGATTAAATTCATCCGCACCAAAGACGAAAATGTTCTTGCGGGTCGATTCCATGACACCAGCGCCCTTTCCATCAACTGTCTACTCTTCTTAGACACTGTGAACCGACGGCGCCAATGTGAATTGTTTTCTCAGGGTGGGCTTTTGGTTGATATTAGCTATCGTGCAGCATAACGCTCGTGAAGAATGCCCACGCGCTCCACATAGGCCTTGGTTTCAGCATACGGAGGAACGCCTTTATAGCGGGTGACAGCGCCCGGGCCGGCGTTGTAGGCAGCGGTGGCCAGGCGAATGTTACCGTTGAAGCGGTCCAGCATCCGGGCCAGATAGTTCACGCCGCCACGAATGTTTTCGGCCGCTATCATGGCGTTGCCCACTCCGAGCTCCTGGGCTGTGCCCGGCATCAGTTGCATCAACCCCTGGGCACCCTTGGGCGAGAGGGCCTTCGGGTTGAACGCGGACTCGGCATGAATGACGGCTCGCACCAGGGCGGGGTCCACATCAAATTCCCGGGCCGCAGTCTGGATTTCCTGCTGGTAGGGCTTCAGGAACAGCGGGGTCTTGCGCCAGTCGACCTTCGAGTTCGGGTCACAGGCGTAACAGTGAAAGCGGATGACATCGAACCTGGCATTCGCCGGCTGAATGCTGCTGTAGGAAACAACTCCGTTTTCGTCGGTGTAGCGATAGACCGTCTCATTGCCGGTGGAGGCAATCGGGGCGTCCTGGCTCTTGGTGTTGGTGTACTCGACGGTACCATCCGGATGGACAATGCGCTTGATGCCACCGGCCAGCGCCGGCATGGCAACCGAGAGCATGAACAGGGTAAGCGCGAGTGAAGGAATGTGTGATCGTTTTGCCATGGTCCAGAGTATGCCGGTAACCTGCCAGTAATAATCGAGTAGCCTATTATTTCAGTCCCCGGCCCTGTGGCAAAGGGCCAGGGTCTCATTAACTGTAATCCGACTGATGCGATTTGTTGCGGTTATGAATCGGCCGGCGCCGGTTCCGGTGGTAACCGGGTACCGGACCAGTTCTCCATCAGTCGGCAGGTCACCAGGTCACCGGTGACGTTGATGGCAGTGCGGCACATGTCCAGAATCCGGTCCACCCCCATGATCAATGCGATACCGCTCGGCGGTATGCCCACGGTCTGGAGCACCATGGCAAGGATGACGATGCCAACGCCGGGTGTGGCCGGCGAACCGATGGAGGCGCCGACCGCCATGGCAACCACCAGCGCCATGCTGCCCCAGCCAAGGTCAATGCCATAGACCTGGGCCAGGAACACGGTTGCCACCGCCTGGTAGAGTGCGGTGCCATTCATGTTGATGGTCGCGCCCAGGGGGATCACGAACTCGGAGATCGAGGGTCGCACCCCGAGTTTGTCCTCAGCGGTGCGGATGGAAAGCGGCATCACTGCGGCGGAGCTGGAAGTGGAGAACGCCAGCAGCAGGACATCACGGCTGTCCTTCAGGAATTGCAATGGCCGCTGGCCCACCAGAACCTTGAGAATCAGCAGATAGAATCCCAGCAATATCAGCAGTCCCAGCAGGACGGTCAAGACATAGGAACCCATGCCCAACATGGCCCGGAAACCGATGGTGGTGGTGAGCTGGGCCATCAGGCCAAAGACGGCGAAGGGCGCCAGGCGCATTGCCCATTTCACCACGGTCATGCAGACCTGTTGCAGGGAATCAAGCAGGTCCAGCATGGGTCGGGACTTTTCCGGTGCCATGCTGACGAGTGCAATTCCGACGATGATCGAGAAGATCACGACCTGCAGCATCTGACCCTCCACCATGGCATCCAGGGGATTGCCGGGGAGCAGCCCCAACAGGGTCTGGGGAAGATCCTCGACACTGGGCATCGTGGCATTCACCACTTCGTCAGAGGGTTCCGTCGCTGGCGTGGCCAGCCCGGTCAGCATGCGCCCGGGGTTAATCAGGCCACCAACCCAGAGCCCGATGGAAGCGGCGATGGCAGTGGTGATGACGAAGAAAATGGACACCCGCATGCCGAGCTTGCGCAGTTGTGAAAGATCTTCACTGGAGGCGAGGCCGCGCACCACCGAGGCGATCACGAGCGGAATGACAATCATCTGTATGGTGGCGAGGAAGAGGTGACCGGGAAATGCCAGCCAGTTACCGATCAACCGGCCCCGTTCCGGCTCGATCAGGCCGACCGAGGGACCGAGCAGGGTGCCGACCACCAGGCCGGTCCCCATCCCGATTAATACTTTGAGCCAGAGTCGTCCCTTCACGAGTCCGGAAAGGTACACGTTCAGGTGTCGAAGTGGCCGCAGGTAATCGTTCGGGAAGTCTTCGCTGTTATTTGTCATGCTGGCTTCGTCCCTGTGCTTGCCAAGTGCTGACCTGAGCCTAGACTGAAAACAGATCAGTCATAAAAAAGAGGAAGTGCCATGCCATTCTCGCCGAACCACCTTGCAGAGCTCAATCTGTTACTGCAGTTTCCTTCTACCTCCATGCAGGAGGGCATCAAGGTGCATGCCCATTCCGCTGCGCCGGAAACGGTCCGGGCTGCCGAGAGCCTGTTCGCCAAGGGACTGATCAGCCAGAAGGATGGTGGCTACCTGACACCGATGGGTACCGAGGCGGTTGAGCTGACCCACAAGCTGCAGTCCATGCTTACCAGCAGGTGAGTCCGGGCGGAGCGGCGGTACGTACCATCCGAGAGAATACGCCTTTGAGGCCAGCCGCGCTGTCGGGTTACGGTAAAGTCGGACAGAGAAACGTTTCCGCCTGAAATGTCAGCCTTGGCAAGGAGTTGAGTGTTTGGTGGCCGTCTCCGAACCGAAACAACGAGCCAACTGGACCCGATCGCCACTGCTGTGGATGGCTGGCAGTATTGCCGGTGTCGGTCTGATTGTCGGGATACTGTATGCCCTGGGTGTACATCAACAGATCGTCGACTTGTTGCGGTGGTTCGATGAGCAGGGTGCCTGGGCGGCGCTTTTCTTTATCGCGATCATGATCGCCGCCATGGTCCTGCTGTTGCCGGGTGTTTTATTGACCACGGGGGCCGGCTTTGTGTTCGGCGTCGTTGAAGGCACGGTTTACGTGGTGATCGGCACCACCATCGGGGCCGCGATGGCCTTTTTGATCGCCCGTCATTTCTTTGGCGAATCCGCACACATCTACATTCGGACCCGGGCGAAACTGTCGATGGTGACCGATGAGATGGCACCGCACGGCTGGAAGATCGTACTGCTGACGCGATTGATCCCGTTTTTCCCGGGTAAGGTATCCAACTATCTGTTCGGGCTGACCAGTTTTTCCTTTCCCGGGTTTGTGGCGGGCACCTTTCTTGGGGTGATTCCTTTCTCACTGCACAACGTTTACCTGGGTTCGCTGGCGGCGGACCTCTCCACCCTGGGGGTTCGCGAAAGCGCCCGTACGCCACTGGAATGGACTATTTATGGTGCTGGCTTTGTCGGCACCGTATTGGCCGTGGTGTTCCTGAACCGGCTGGCCAAACGGGCTCTGGCCCGATACCGGATGGAAACCGAACCGATGGGACAGGAGGATACTGAATGAGCTGGATGAACTGGTTGCCCTGGCGCTACATCATCAAGCGGGTGGCGCGCCGGCATGGTTTCCTCGACCCGATCGCGTTGTTGGGCAAATTGCACGGTTTTGCCCAACCCTCGGAGGTGGGCGAGCCTATCGAGCTGCTCCGGGCCGGCGTGGTTTTTCACGCCCGGGGGCTGATCAACAGTCGGGTGATCCAGCACAACCTGGACTGGGTCTGGCCGTACTGGGTGGAGCGCCAGTTCGATCCCACCGACACGGCCTTTGTTCCCAGAGCCTTTTCCATAACCCATATCAACCTCACCAACCGGAACTGGACGGCTATCGGTCAGCCGGACGTGGATGAGTTACCGATCGTCGATCCCCGGGGATTGGTGACCCCGTTGTACGATGGCTGGTCTCTTGACGGATGGTTACTGGCGGAGGACGGGCGCTGCCTGCTGCCTTCCCGCGCAAAACAGGCCCGCCAGTGGCAGGAACTGGTGGATACTCCGGTAGTGGTCACCGAAACGGTCCAGGATGGCCTCAAGCTGACCAGCCGCAGCTGCGTGGCCATCGAGAATGGGCGGCCGGTGTGCAAGTTCACGCTGCAGGCTGAATCGGATGTGAAGGCCTCATTGGTGTTGTCCCTGCGGCCGGCCAATCCTGAGGGCATCAGCTTTATCCAGCAGGTTCAGCTGGAGGAGGATGGCAGCGGCTGGCTGGTGGATGGCGCCCAGTCCGTTAAATTTGACCGGACCCCGGAATCCCATCATGTGTCTGATTACAAACAGGGGGACGTTCACATTCACCTCATGGACCGGCAACAGGAGAGCAAAGGCAAATGTGACGTGGGGATGGTCACTGCCGCGGCCCTGTTCCCGGTAACGGCCGGGGAGCCCTCGGAACTGACGGTCAGCATTCCTCTCGAGGTGGCGGGGTTGGCGCCGGCCGGACCGGATGCCTGGCACCGGGTCCGGGAGGACACCGCGCGCCTGGAGTGTCCGGACGAGAAATACCAGTTCCTTTATGACGCGGCGGTGAGCTCGCTGATTCTGCACTCCCCCAAGGATGTCTATCCGGGGCCCTATACCTACAAACGATTCTGGTTCCGGGACGCGGCCTTCATCATCCACGCACTGTTGAGCGTGGGATTGACCGAGAGGGCCGAGCGGGCGCTCAACCAGTTTCCGGATCGGCAGATGCGGGATGGCTATTTCCGCTCCCAGGAAGGTGAATGGGATGCCAATGGCGAAGTGCTATGGATTCTGGACCGCTTTTGCCAACTGACCGGTCGGGATCTGCCGGAACGCTGGGAAGCACCGGTCATGAAAGGGGCGCGCTGGATCCAGAAGAAACGGCTCAGTGGCAACCTGAACGCACCGCATGCTGGCCTGTTGCCGGCGGGATTCAGTGCCGAACATCTGGGGCCGAACGATTATTATTACTGGGATGACTTCTGGGGTATTGCCGGTCTGAAGGCTGCAGCAAACCTGCTGAGGGATCAGGATCACGAAGCCAGTGAGACCTTTGCCGCTGGCGCCCGGGAATTCAATCAGGCAGTCGAGCGCAGCCTTGCCAGTTGTGAGCAGCGCCTGCAGCGTCCAGGCATGCCGGCGTCACCCTATCGCCGGCTGGATGCCGGCGCTATTGGTTCGCTGGCGGCAGGCTATCCGACCCAGTTGATGAAACCGGATGACGAGCGCCTGCTGGACTGTGCCAATTTCCTGATCGACAGGTGCTTTGTCCATGGTGCGTTCTACCAGGACATGATTCATTCCGGGCTGAACGCCTACCTCACCTTGCACGTGGCCCAGGTCCTGCTGCGGGCGGGCGATCGGCGCCATGTGGAGTTGATGGATGCCGTGGCCGATATGGCGTCCCCGACCGGCCAGTGGCCGGAGGCGATCCATCCAGCCACCGGCGGCGGTTGCATGGGAGATGGTCATCATGTCTGGGCGGCAGCCGAGTGGGTGCTGATGATCCGCAATTGCTTTATCCGGGAGGAGGGCAATCGACTGATCCTTGCCTCGGGAATCCCGGAGCGTTGGCTGGCCCAGGAAAAGCCGATCCGCTTCGGCCCGGCGCCAACCCGATTTGGCACCGTGACTGTGACCATCGAGCCGCGGCCCGGGGACAAGGCCAAAGTGACGTGGGATGCTGACTGGCATGGTGAGGCTCCGGAGGTAGAGGTTCGTCTTCCCGGGTGACCTCATCTGTACCGGTTGCTCTGTCCGGTGCCTGTATCTGTTTTGTTTGTCTGCTAACTTCTAGAGTGTTGCCAATGCAGATACTGGAGACCGGAACCTGACCATGCCCCCTATTTTCTATACTTTCTTTGTCCCGGCACTGTTCGTCTGGCTGTGGAGCACAGGGTTTATCGGTGGCAAGTTCGGACTGCCTTACGCCGAACCGTTCACCATGTTGCTGATCCGGATGCTGCTGACGCTGATCCCGCTAGGCATCCTGGCCCTGGTGCTGAAAGCCCGGTGGCCAGGCTGGCGCGGCGCCGGTCACCTGGCGGTCACGGGGATTCTGGTGCATGGCTTTTACCTGGGAGGTGTGTTCTATGCCATAGACCAGGGCATGTCGGCCGGTGTGGTTTCTCTCCTTGTCGGGCTGCAGCCACTGGTAACGGCGCTGGCAGCGGTGATCTTCCTGAAGGAATCCGTCAGTGTGCGTCAGTGGATTGGTCTTGCCCTCGGTCTGCTTGGTGTCGCGCTGGTGCTGACAGAAAAGCTGGGCGCACCGTCGACGGAAGTCGGTATCCCGCCCCATACACTGATCTGGGCGTTGCTGGCGCTGCTGGGTATTTCCCTGGGCACGGTCTATCAGAAACGCCATGGAACCAGTGTGGATCTGATTTCCGGCACGATGATCCAGTACGCCGCGGCAGGCACCCTGTTCGCGATCGGGGCGTTTACCCTGGAAACCCGCGAGGTGCAGTGGACATTGGAATTCAAGCTGGCCCTGGGCTGGCTGGTGTTTGGCCTGTCGGTCAGCGCGATCCTGATCCTGATGTGGCTGATTCGGCGAGGTGCCGCATCCCAGGTCGCCAGCCTGTTTTACCTGGTGCCGCCGGTAACTGCGCTGGAGGCCTACCTCCTGTTCGGTGAACGCCTTGGGCCGTTGGCGATTGCCGGGGGACTTGTCGCCATCACCGGCGTCGCGCTGGTCACTGTGAAGGCTCCGGAAAGAGCCGGAAAAACGGCGACACGTTAATTTTCGTTGCGCTCCAGGTTTTCCAGCAGTTGATTGATGGCCGTTGCGAACGGGACGGGCGAATCCTCCTGCAGAAAGTGGCCACCTTTCAGGGTGGTATGAGGGAGGCCTCTGGCACCGGGAATACGCTTCTGCATGTAACGATCACCTCCACGGGTAATAGGGTCTCCGTTGCTGAATGCGGTCAGGAACGGTTTTTCCCATTGCTCCAGGCTCGTCCAGGCTCTCCGGTTTGCCTCACTGGCCGGGTCGTCCGGAGTCATCGGTACCAGGGCCGGAAACGCCCTTGCGCCGGCTTTGAACCTTCTGTCGGGAAAGGGCGCGTCGTACGCCCGGCATTCTCCCGGCCCGAGCTTTCGAAAGCAGCCCGTATTAACGATTTTCGAGACGGGAAACCAGGGACTGTAGAGGGCGAATGCCCGCCATGCCCGGAACACCGGGGGGACTTTCTGGTCACCGGTCGGCAGCATGCCGTTACCGACGACGATGGCACGAAAACGGTCGGGGTTTTCTGCCGCCAGGCGCAGTCCGATGAGCGAACCCCAGTCCTGACATACCAGCGTGATATCCCTCAGGTCCAGCTTATCGATGAACGCCTGCATCCAGTCCATGTGTTGTTGATAGCTGTAATCCGATACGTTGACCGGCTTGTCGGATTTGCCGAATCCGATCAGATCGGGAGCGATCACGCGATGACCGGCGCCTGCGCAGTGCGGAATCATGTACCGGTAAAGGTAGGACCAGGACGGCTCTCCATGCAGCATGAGGATCGGGGCTGCACCCGCCGGACCCTCGTCCACGTAATGCATTCGCAGCTCCCCCACTGACACGTAATTCGGTTCAAAGGGATAGTCAGGCAGATTCTCAAAGCGCTCTTCGGGTGTTCTGACGAATTTCATGTTTATTCCCGGGGATTGTTGTTCTTGTACTGCAACCATTTCACCGGGCTGCGATAAATGCAACACCCTGTCGTGAATCCTTTTTTGCCAACCTTTAATGTCAGAACCCTGCGTATCCGCCCTGGTTGGTTTAGGGTAGTGGTCCGGGAAAAGGAAAGTGCAGGGATTATGACCCATTGGCTGCTGGCAAATATTGACGCGGGTGACGGTCAAAGAGACCGGGCCTTCTGGCTCAGACACCTCGCCGGAGCAGGTGTGGAGACGCCGGAATGCCGGGACATCGCTGATGACGGTTGGCCATCCGAAGTCCGCCCGGGAGACGTGGTTATGGTGGCCGGTGGCGACGGTTCAGCGAATTATGGCGCCAGGATCTGCCTTGAGAAACGGGCTGTGCTCGCGGTTCTGCCCTCGGGAACAGCCAATGATTTTGCCCGCAATATCGGGCTCCCGGAGGATCCTGGCGAGCTGTGCCGGCTTATTGCTCGCGGGCCCGGCCGGCACGTGGACATTGCCCAGTTTGGCGACCGGGTTTTTCTCAATGTGGCCCATGTCGGGCTGGGCACACTCCCGGCCCGGGAATCCGAAGGGCCAAAGAAAAAATTCTTGGGGCGTTTCAGCTATGTGCTTGAACTGCTTCGGCGACTGAACGCCAGGCGCGGTTTTCGGGCGGAGATCCGCTGTGGCAAAGGCTATGTGCGCGGTCGCTGGCTGTCCATTGCCCTGGCCAATGGCACCAGTTTCGGCGGCGGCCACGAGATTCCGGAGGCGGCGCCGGATGACGGCTATCTAGAGGTGATCGCGGTCAGGCCCCGGCCAGTGGCCCAGTTGCTGCTGACGTTCGTGATGGTTCGGCTCAACCGTAAGGCCCCAACCCGAACCAGTACCCTGGTGCATTTGAAGGGTAAACACTGCACGGTCAGCACCCGCAAGCCCAAGACCGTGACGGCGGATGGTGACATCGCCGGCAAGACCCCGCTGAATGTATCCTGCCAATACCAATCCCTCCAGGTGATTGCCCCGTAGATACGTTTTGTCACTGACTTTCCGTGTCGAAAGCGCGATGATAAAGGGCCAAGTGGCATAAACTACCAGATTGACTGGCGGAAACCTCCAGTTGCACCTCCATCGCACTATCCAACGAGAATCGCCGAGAAGGATAAAAGAATGCGCGTCATGACTGCATCCACCATGGGCTCCCTGTTCCGGGCCGCAAGGTCTGCGCTGTTGACCCTGGTGCTGGCCGGCACAGCATCATCAGCACTGGCGGCCGAGCGTCTGTATATCTTTACCGAGAACTACCCGCCCTATAATGCCTCCAAATCCGGTCAGGGCTTTGCCCACAGCGAAGACGAGATTACCGGCATCTGCACCGACATGGTCAAGGCCATGCTGGCCCGGGTGGACTATGACTATGTCATGAAAATGCGGGTCTGGAGCTATGCCTATGATTGGGTCCAGGGCCGCGAGAACCATGGTCTGTTCTGCACTGCCCGTACCGATGAGCGGGAAGATCAGTTCCAGTGGGTTGGTCCATTGGCGTCCATCAAGTGGACCCTGTTTGCGGCACCGGATTCCGACATCACCCTGTCCAGCCTGGACGACGCCAAAGATCTGCGCATTGCCGGCTACAAGGGCGATGTAATGTCGGATTATCTGGTGAGTAAGGGCTTCAATGTGGTCATGAGCCAGTCCGGGGATGTGAATGCCCGCCGTCTGGTGCTGGGCCAGGCCGATCTGTGGGTAACCGATGGTCTGGTTGGCCCGCTGGTGGCCAGGGAAGAGCATGATATCGAGGGACTGAAGCCGGTGTTGGTGTTCCGGGAAACGCCCATGTACCTGGCGGTGAGCAAGGAGACCTCGCCGGAAGTTGTGGCTGACCTCCAGAAAGCGTTGGATGAGGCCCGCGGCGCAGGCGAACTCGATTCGATTGTCGCCAGTTACGAATGAGTTGAGCCTGAGGAACCCGGTCCTGGATGACCGGGTTCCTATGGATGGGCGGCCAGTCGTGGTGTCACATAGCTGAATCGACGACGATACTGCTCCATTGTACAACCCGCGGTGCGCTTGAATAATCTCCGGAAGGAGCTGGCGTCCTCATACCCCACGTCCCAGATAATCCGGGCAGTTTGCCTCTGTGTCGACTCCAGCTGATGTTTCGCGGCTTCCACGCGTAGCTGCTGGACATAGTGTAGTGGCGTTTCACCGGTGGCTTCCTTGAACCGCCGTTTGAATGTCCGGGCACCCAACCCTGCCTTGTCCGCCAAGTCGTCTATGGTCAGGGGTTCTGCATAATGCACTTCAAGCCAGTGCTGTATCCGCTCAATCACCTCGTCCTGGTGTGCCTTGCTGCCGTAAAAGCTCATATAGGGGGTCTGCTCTGCACGGCGGGCATCAATGATCAGCAGTTTGCTGCAGGCCAGGGCCAGGGAGGGCGAGCCCAGCTTTTCCACAAGGTAGAGGCAGAGATCGATGAAGGAGGTTGCACCACCGGCGCAGATTATCTGCCCGTTGTCGATCAGCAGCTGATCCGCTTCCAGCCGGATGTCCGGATACCGGCGGCGGAATGCGGGCGCGGCGCGCCAGTGCGTTGTCGCTACCTGTTCCCTCAAAAGACCTGCTTCTGCCAAAACAAAGCTGCCGGTGCACACGCTGGCAACGGTCGCACCGCGCCGAAATGCGTCCTGGAGCCACCCATGAAGGGGAGTTGATCGGGCCAGCGACTGATTGATGTGACGATCACCGAGAACCGCCTCCATTGCTGATCCGACAATCACCAGGTCAGGTTGATAACTGTCACAGGTGGTTGTCGGGGCAATGCTGACTCCGCTGTAGGTGGTCACCGGGGAATCGTCAATCGTCACAATCTGGCAATCGAATCGCTGGCCTGATGTGTTGCCCGGAGACTGATCACAGAAATTCGCGGCCGCGAAAAAATCCATAATCCCGAGAATGCCACTGCCGTGACAGTAGGGAAGGGCAACGACGGCAACTTTGATCATGGTATGGCCCTTTTCGCATTTAACATGTCAAATATGACACTCCGATCCCGCAGTGGCAAGTCTTACTCTGGACGTGTGATGAAGGAGGGCATCCTGTCCTCCGGGTAAGGAGGACTTGCCATGACCATTCAGTCTCGTATCAGTACCCGAAATGCGACCCGTGTTAAGGGCCGTATAGCGTCGCCGACCAGCGGCAAAGTTGCCCTGTTGGGAAAGGGCATGAACTGGTTGCACCGGGTTTCACCAGCGCTCGCCGGGAACGCAGTGGAACATCTGTTCTTTACCCCCAGTCGCTTGCCCGCACCGAGTCGTTATGAGTTTTTGTATGAGGAGGCCGAAGGCTATACCCAGCTTCGGGTTGGCCGCCAGACAATTCCGGTGTACAGCTGGGGATTCGGGCCGACGATCCTGATGGTCCACGGCTGGTCCGGAGCCGGGATCCAGTTCGGTGCCTTTGTGGGTCCGCTCGTAAAAGCCGGCTACCGCGTTGTCACCTTCGATGCACCTGGTCATGGGCGGGCGCAGGGGCTTCGTACGGACCTGTTCGAAATGTCCGAGGCGGTCTATCGCGTTGCGCACAGCTTCGGCCCTCTCAAGGCTGTTGTTGCCCATTCCATAGGAAGTCTCGCCCTGGCGCGGGCTATGGTGGATGGCGTTCAGGCGGAGGACATTTTTCTACTGGCACCACCCAGGGACCTGGCATCGGTGGTGGAGGGCTTCGGCCGGACGCTCGGCCTCTCGCCGGAACTGATTGCCGGACACCGTGGGCGTATGGAGCAACGGTTCGGTGAGTCTGTCTGGCAGCAATTTTCGTTCGATACGCTGGCGCCGGAGTTGCCTGGCCGTGCACTCATTTTCGTGGACCGTGACGATGAGCAGATCCCGGTCGGCCAGAGCGAAACGGTTTTTGGCGGGTGGCCGAATGCGCAGATATTCCGCACCCGGGGTCTCGGCCATTATCGGCTGCTCTGGCATCCACAGGTGATAGAGCGGGTATATGATCGGTTGTCCGGGGTTGAATGATCAAAAAATGACCTAAAATCTCGTGTATAGGGCAAGCACAATGAGGGCTTTGCTCGACGCTTACCGGCCGAACCGGAGGTTCCTATGGAAGATCCGAAAACGGTAATAAAACATGAGCCCCGAAAGAGTCTGATCATTCTTTTTCTGTCGGCGATGTACAGTATCGTAATCGGCATCGTTGTCTTGATCGGCTTGAGCAGCGGCGATACAGACATGGCGGAAGGCGCCGGGTGGATTCTCATCATCTGTGGCGTCATCAGTCTGGTCTACTACGTGCTGGCGAGAAAGCAGACTCCGCCTGCCAAATAGCCGCTGTTCAGAACCACAGCCCGATCTCCGGATCGGGCTGTTTTCTTTCCGGGACAAAACCGAGGGACTCAAGGGTTTCTATCAGTCTCTGCGTATCCTCCACATTCAGAAAACCGCCGAGGGATATACGATGGTCGCGGTGGCTGAGGAATAGCTTGGCCGGTGCGAAGGGGTGGACCGGAGCTTTCAGCTGCAAGCGGGTGTAGGGGCGCGGCAGGGTCCACTGGGCGTTTTTCTGTGTCCGGCCCTTTTCCAGCAGGATCCTGTCTCTCTCCATGGTCAGGACTTCCTTGCGCTGGCAATCGCGGGACGTGATATAGATACCGACGGCGACGGCAATCAGCTCCAGGCCCGCAAAAGGCAGGATGACCCAGGCGCCTGCAAGCGCCCAGCCGATTCCGATGATGGCCGAGAGCACAACCAGTCCCATCCAGATCCGGACATTGCCTTTCCAGCTCAATGAACGGTTTGGGGTCAGTAGCAGCCGGGTGCCGCCGCCGGGGTGATCCAGTTTCTCAACCATGCCTGATGCCTCGCCATTTCACTTTGGAAATTACGCTGGCTGTTCAATTATTGATCATAGTCAAGAATGCTCAGGATGGGAAAATCGTCGTCACGGGCCATGATGGTCAGCCCGATCAGATCCGCCTCGGATTCGTGGGCACGAATGAAGGGCAGGGCGAGCTGATAACGGTAAAAAAGGGTAGCTAGGTTTTCAGACAGTAACGCCGCTCAGGCCGTCCTACAGTGCCATAGCTTACCTCGGCGCTCAGCTCTCCGGTGCCGACCAGGTATTCCAGATAGCGTCGGGCGGTTGTACGTGATGCGCCTATTTCTGCCCCCATTTCCTCAGCACTCCAGTGCCCGCCATGGGCGATCACGTCGCGGATTTTGTCCAGGGTGAGCCCGTCAATGCCCTTGGGCAGACGTTCCTGTCGGGGTTGGTCGGTTTCCTGGCTGCCACGGGGTAACAGGGCGTCCACTTCCTTCTGGGCCAACTGATTCAGGGTGGACAGTTTGTCCAGATGTTCCCGGTAGCGATTGACCGCTTCCTGCAGCCGTTCGAAAACCAGGGGTTTGAGGATGTAGTCGAAGACACCGCCACGCAGCGCACTGCGGAGAGTCTCCACCTCCTTGGCGGCGGTAATCAGGATTACGTCCGAGCCGCTGTCCCGGGCCCGCAGCTCCCGCAGTAGTTCAAGGCCATTGCCGTCCGGGAAGTAGACGTCCAGCAGGATGAGTTCCGGTTCCATGACGTCAACGAGGTCCCGGGCGTCGGCCAGGGTATGGGCAATACCGCAAAGCTCGACGTTTTCGAGTCGTTCCACAAACCGGCGCTGGATCTCGGCGATCTTGTGGTCATCCTCAACAATCAGAAGCCGAATCGGTGTCACGGGCTGCGTCTCCCTTCCGGTTGCTTGGGCAGATAGAGGGTGAACCGGCTGCCTCCCCCGGGCCGGTTCTCGACGGTGACCGAGCCTCCCCACCGGTTCAGGAACTGTTGCACAAGGTGCAGGCCAATCCCATGCTCCTCACCCTTGGTGCTGACCCCGCGCTCGAAGATCCGGTGCTGGGTGTCCTCCGGTATGCCGGGGCCTTCATCTTCCACTTCAAAGATCAGTTCCTCACCCAGGTCGGTCATCGACAGTCGCACCTGACCGTCTGTCCCGACTTGCTGGCGGGTTGCCTCCAGGGCATTGTCGATCAGGTTGCCGAGTACACTGACCAGCTGATCCCGAGGCAGGAGATCCGGAATATCGGCCATCCGGCTGTCGGGATCGATATCCAGGCGCAATCCCATTTCCCGCGCCCGGTTGTATTTCCCAAGCAGGCAGCCAGCGATGACCGGGTCGGGCACCGCCTCCAGTAGCAGGTGAAGCAGTGCCTGGTGGTCACTGACCTCGCTGCCGATCAGGTTAAGCGCTTCCTCATTGGCGCCAATCTGGATCAGCCCGGCGATGGTATGGAGCTTGTTGGAGTACTCATGGGTCTGACTGCGCAGGGTATCGGCATACTGTTGGATGCGGGTGAGCTGGCGGCTGACCTGATCGAGTTCGTTGCGCAGGCGGAAACTGGCCACCACGCCGATGATCTCGTCGCCCTGACGCACCGGCAGGCGGTTGACCACCATCTGCCGGCCGCGCAACCAGATTTCCCGGTCAAAATCCGGCTGCCCGGACTCCAGAACTGACATCAGGCTGCTTTCCGGCAGAATCTCGAGGATGGGTTTGCCCGCGAGTGGTTCATCCGGGGGCAGATCGAGGGTTTCGTAGGCGGCCCGGTTTACGGTGGTGATGATGCCGTCCCGGTTCACCGCAATGATGCCTTCGCGGACAGATTGCAGAGTGGCTTCCCGTTCACGGAACAGGCGGGCAATCTCCTCCGGTTCGAGCCCGAAAATCGCCCGTTTGAAGCGACCGGCAATGACAATGGCCGAGATCACTGTGACCAGCAGCATCAAACCAACCACTCCGTAAAGCACAAGGTTGTATCGGCGTATGGTGGCTTCCACCTGCTCCAGACTGTAGCCGACAGAGACAATGCCGATAATGTCACCGGTCTCCGGAACGATCACCGGTGCCTTGCCACGCATGGACTCGCCGAGGCTGCCCATGGCCCGGGCGACGTAGGCGTTGCCTTCCACCAGCGCTCTGCGGCCGTAGTCACCGTCGTCATCCCCCATGGAAAAGCCGATGCGGTCCGGGTCGGGGTGGGCCAGGCGGATGGCGTCATGGTCGCCGATCACAATGAAAAGCGCTTCGTTGGTTTCCGCCAGGCGTCGGGCCAGACGATTGAGGCCGGGAACATCCCGGGACCGGACTCCTTCGATCACCGCCGGTGAGGCCGCCACGGTCTTGGAGACCATCAGCGCGCGCTGGCCGATTTCCTCGTACAGGGATTCGCTGAGGTAGTAGCCGGCGAAGCCGCCAATCAGGATAGTCTGCAGCGCGCCGAGTACCCCCAGGGTGAGGATCATGCGGGTTTTGAGTTTGGTCTTTCGCAACACGGATCGGAATAACACTTCTTGTCGTTTGCTGTTCAGGGTACTGCATCCCCGCGCCGCATGCCCGTGATCTTTATGCACAAAATACCCTTAACGCTCTTTAAAGGCATTACGTGCACAAGCTTCAGTGTCTCGGGTTTCACCTATTAATCTGCGTTCATTCACTCCTCTGGTCTGCCAACGCCAGGGACCGGTCCTGCCTCGGGAGTGATGACAAAAACAAGCTGATTGAGGTGACAACAATGTTTATCAAGCGAACCCTGTCCTTCGTGGCGGCTGCAGCCGTCTCCATGTCTGCCATGGCCTGGCAGCCCTCCGGAAAAGTGGAATGTCTCGCCCCGGCTGATCCCGGTGGCGGCTGGGATTTCACCTGTCGCAGTGTCGGCAACGTGATGCAGGACCTGGGCCTGGTAGAAGGTACCGTTCAGACCATAAACATGGCAGGTGCCGGCGGTGGCGTGGCCTATGCCCACACCGTGAGCAAGCGTGCAGAAGACAACAAACTGCTGGTGGCGGCATCCACCGCAACCACCACCCGTCTGGCCCAGAAACAGTTTCCGGGCATGAACGCCGATATGGTGACCTGGGTCGGTGCGCTGGGCGCGGATTACGGCATCATCGCTGTCGGTAAGGATTCCGGGTTCCAGAACCTCAACGATCTGATGGATGCCGTGAAAGCCAATCCCAAATCCGTCAAGTTTGCCGGTGGCAGCGCCCGGGGTGGCTGGGATCACCTGAAGGTGCTGATTGCGGCCAAGGCGGCGGGCGCAGACAAGCTGCCGTCCATTCCCTACCTCTCCTACAACAACGGCGGTGAGGCCATGACCCAGGTAGTGGGTGGTCAGGTCGATGCCTTCACCGGTGATATTTCCGAGGCTACCGGTTTCATGGAGTCCGGTGACTTGCGCGTGCTGGCCGTTCTGGCGGACGAGCGCCTGCCGGGCAAGTTCAGTGATATCCCCACTGCGAAAGAACAGGGGATTGACGCCGTCGGCCCGAATTGGCGCGGTTTCTATATGCCCAAGGGGGCTGACGAAGCAGCCAAGCAATACTGGGTCGAGGCCGTGGACACCCTGTACGCGAGCGAGGAATGGAAGAAGGTCATGAAGAGCAACGGCCTGATCCCGTTCCACCCACCGGCGGACCAGTTTGACGAGTTTGTCCGTAACCAGGTGCAGGACATCGAGAAGCTGTCTCGCGAAATCGGGTTGCTGAAATGACGGGCTTCGGTGATCGCATACTCGGCCTGGGCCTTCTGGTCCTCGCAGTCGCCTATGGCTGGGCCGCCCAACAGTGGCCCGAGCCATTCGGCGGCGCCGAGAGTGTGGGCCCCGAAACCTTCCCGACCATCCTGTCAGTGGTACTGGTGGCAGGCAGCCTGTATCTGATGATCAAGCCGGATCCGGATGCCCATTGGCCGATCGGCAAATCGGCCCTGGAGCTGGTGGTCTCGGTGGTGGTGCTCATCGTCTATGCCCTGCTGCTCGAGCCGTTGGGCTTCATCATCGCCACCACCCTGGCAGTGGGTACCCTGAGCTGGCGCATGGGCGCGGCGCCGAAGCGGGCCTTCCTGACCGGGCTGATCAGCGCGGTAGTGGTATTCGTGCTGTTCAACTACGGCCTGTCCCTGAGCCTGCCCGCGGGCTTGCTGGAGGTGAACTGATGGAAACCCTCGGCTTTCTCATGGAGGGGTTCGCCGTTGCGCTGACCCCCTATAACCTCATGTATGCCCTGTTCGGGGCATTCGTAGGGACGCTGATCGGGTGTTTGCCCGGGTTGGGCCCGGCCAACGGCGTTGCCATCCTGATCCCATTGGCATTCACTCTGGGACTGCCCCCGGAGACGGCAATGATCCTGCTGACCGCAGTCTATGCCGGTGCCATGTATGGCGGGCGGATCTCCTCGATCCTGCTCAACATTCCCGGTGATGAGCCGGCAATGATGACCTGTCTCGACGGTTATCCGATGGCGCAGAAGGGCCGGGCAGCGGATGCCCTTGCCGTATCAGCCATCGCCTCGTTCGCGGGTGGTCTGATCGGTACTATCGGCCTGATCATGCTGGCGCCGGTACTGGCGAAATTTGCCCTGACCTTCGGGCCGGCTGAATACTTTGCCCTGTTCCTGCTGGCGTTCGCCACCCTTGGCGGAATCACCGGAAAGAACCCGATGAAAACAGTGGTGGCTGCGACCCTGGGCATCATGATCTCCACGGTGGGTATCGATATCTCCACCGGCACCCAGCGCTATACTTTCGGCGTGCTGGAGCTGTACGAAGGCATCGATTTCATCCTGGCGATCGTGGGCCTGTTTGCCATCTCCGAGCTGTTGTTCTTCGTGGAGCATCGCATGGGCGGCGGCCGGGAGAAAATGTCCGTCGGCAAGCTCAGTCTGAGTCTGAAAGAGCTGGTGACCACCATCCCGACGCAACTGCGGGGCGGTATCCTGGGCTTTATCTCCGGCGTGTTGCCGGGGGCCGGCGCCTCTCTGGGCAGCTTCATCAGCTATACCCTGGAGAAGCAGGTGGTTGGCAAGAAAGGCAAGTTCGGTGAGGGCGATATCCGCGGTGTGGTGGCGCCGGAGGCCGGCAACAACGGTGCCTCCTCCGGAGCCCTCGTGCCGATGCTGACTTTGGGGGTTCCCGGCAGCGGTACCACCGCTGTGCTGCTGGCGATGCTGATCTCCCTGAACATCACGCCGGGTCCGCTGATGTTTACCCAGAACGCCGACATCGTCTGGGGTGTCATTGCCGCCCTTCTCATTGGCAACGTGCTTCTGCTGGTACTCAATATCCCCCTGGTGGGCTTCTTCGTGAAGCTGCTGTCGGTGCCGCCGATGTACCTGCTGCCGATCGTCACCATGGTCGCGTTTGTGGGCATCTACTCCATCAGCCACAGCACCTTCGACCTTTACTTCATGGTGGCCTTTGGTGTGGCCGGTTACTTCCTGCGCAAGCTGGAAATTCCCCTGGTGCCGATCATACTCGGCCTGCTGCTGGGGCCGGAGATGGAGAAAAACCTGGGCCATGCCATGGTGCTTTCGGACGGAGACTGGAGCATCCTCTGGGGCAGCCCGCTGGCCATGGGGCTCTGGATCGTTGCCGGCCTTGGTCTGGTGCTGCCTTACCTGGTTGGTCCGCTCCTGCGCCGACGCATCAACGCGGCCATGAAAGAATCTCCCGTCAGCGACTGACGGAAACCTTATTGCTCCCACCTGACGATCTGTTGTCAGTCTTTGCACCGGGCCCTGCCCGGTGCTTTTTTATATCCGTCCGACTGATAGACTTTACGCCGTGCATTCCAAAAACAAGATCAGGGAGAAACGCGGCATGAACGTCATGGTGCTGGGGGCGACCGGGTTGACCGGCGGTCTGGTGGTGCAGCAGTTGCTGAGCCGGGAAGCGATCAGCAAAGTGGTCGTGCCGGTGCGCAAACCGGTGTCGGTGGAACATCCGAAGCTGGACCAGCATGTGGTGAACTTTGATGATCTCACCGCCCATGCCGATATGTTTGCGGTGGATGCCCTCATTTGCTGCCTGGGAACCACCATCAAGAAAGCCGGTTCCCAGGAGAACTTCCGGAAAGTGGATTACGGTTATGCGCTGGCCGCGGCCAAGCTGGCGCGGGAACAGGGTGCGAAGTCCCTGATTCTGATGTCCGCCATTGGCGCCTCTTCCTCATCCACCATTTTCTATAACCGGGTGAAGGGGGAGCTGGAGGATGCGGTCCGGGATCTGGATTTTCCCTACCTCTCGATCTACCACCCGAGCCTGCTGCTGGGCAATCGCCAGGAGCACCGGGGAGGCGAGGAGCTGGGCCAGATGGCCATGCCACTGGTGAATCGGGTGCTGATCGGACCCCTCGACAAATACCGGGCGATCAAGGCGGAGACCGTGGCCGAGGCCATGGTGAACGAAGTGTGCGGGGTATCGTCGGCGGAACCGGCTGAGCGTGTGGTTCAGGTCAGGGAATACCCGGACATTGTCGCCCTGGCGGGTTGACCGGCTTATTTCCCGTTGAGGATTCCCACCACCAGGCGGCCGGCCAGACCTATCAGGACTGCACCGAAAACCCGCTCGAACCAGACTGCCCTCTGCCGGAGTGCATCCAGCCAGCGGGGATTGGAGAACAGCCAGGCCACGATCAGGTACCAGCTGGTGTCAATGATAAGCGCCGTGGCGGCATAGCCGAATTTCGCCAGCAGGCTGGTGTCGGTGCCGACCACCTGGCTGAACAGGGCCAGGAAGAAGACAGCGATTTTCGGATTGAAGAAGGCAATCAGGAAGCCGTCCCGGGCCGCGCTCTGGGTGGTCGGGGCATCGGGTAGTTCATCGCTTTCCGGACGCCGGGCCATCAGCCCCCTGACGCCCAGCCAGGCGAGGTAGGCGGCACCGCCCCATTGCAGAACCGCGAACGCCGCCGGAGAGGCTGTGATCACGGCTGCCAGCCCCAGAATACTCAGAAACGCATAGATGCCGACGCCGACCCCGTGGGACAGGGCAGTAATCACGCCATTTCTGCGGCCACCACTCAATGTCTGCTTGAGAACCAGCGCCAGCGATGGGCCCGGGGACATGGCACCCAGGATGCAGATGGTCACAACGGTTAGCCAGGTGGCGAGGGTCATGGCAGATCAATCCTTTGCTATCAGAACAGGCTGCCCAGTGTAGCAGCCTGCCTCTGCCAAAAAACCTTTCAATTGCAACTGGTTGGCGGATTACTCCCCGGCCAGAATCCAGCGGGCAGCCTTTTCCGCGATCATCAGGGTGGGGGAGTTGGTGTTGCCGCTGGTAATGGTCGGCATGACGCCGGCATCCACGACGCGCAGGCCGGTTACACCCCGAACCCGGAGATGCGGATCTACCACAGCGTTTTCATCGTCGGGCCGTCCCATGCGGGTAGTGCCCACCGGATGGAAAATGGTGGTGCCGATATCCCCGGCCAGTTTGGTCAGTTCCTCGTCGGTCTGATACTGCATGCCGGGTTTGTATTCTTCGGGCTGGTACCTGGCGAAGGCCGGCTGCTCGGCAATGCGCCGCGTTACTCTGAGCGAATCTGCAGCCACTTTCCGGTCCTCCGGTGTACTCAGATAATTGGGGGCAATGGCCGGGGCCTGTTTCGGATCCCTGCTTCGGATACGCACGGTGCCGCGGCTGGTCGGGTTCAGGTTGCACACGCTGGCAGTAATCGCCGGGAAATCGTGCAACGGCTGACCGAAGGCGTCCAGGCTCAGGGGCTGGACATGATACTCGATGTTGGCATGCCGGTATTCCTCTGAACTGCGCGTGAACAGGCACAATTGTGACGGCGCCATGCTCATGGGGCCGGAACGGGAAATCAGGTATTCCAGGCCGATGCGGGCCTTGCCGATCAGCGAGTTGGCCATGGTGTTAAGAGTATTGGCCCCTTTCACCTTGTAAACAGAACGGATCTGCAGGTGATCCTGAAGGTTTTCGCCCACGCCAGGCAGGTCGTGGACCACCGGAATGTCATGCTCTTTGAGAAGGTCCGCCGGACCGATGCCGGACAGCTGCAGAAGTTGGGGCGAACCAATGGCACCGGCCGAGAGGATGACCTCCCGTTCTGCCCGGGCGAGCACCTCTCCCTCGCCGGGGCGCTCGACCCGAACGCCAGTGCAACGGGGTTGAGATCCGTTGGTCTCTGTCTCCAGTCCAAGCACGTGGGTCGAGTGCCAAAGTGTCAGGTTGGGACGTTTCTCCGCTTCCTTGAGGAACGCCTTGGAGGTGTTCCAGCGCCACCCGGAACGCTGGTTCACCTCGAAATAGTCGACCCCTTCATTGTCCCCCCGGTTGAAATCCCGGGTTCTCGGAATGCCGGCTTCCACGCAGGCCGTGGCAAAGTCCTCCAGAACCTTCCACTTCAGGCGCTGGTGTTCCACCCGCCATTCACCACCGCTGCCGTGATATTTGCGGTGATCCTCGTCGGCATCCCCGCCATCATCCAGTCGGTAATGGTCTTCATGGCGCATGAAATCCGGCAGGCAATTGTCCCAGGTCCAGGCGTCTTCTCCGGTAACCTCCGCCCAGTGGTCATAGTCCCGTGCCTGACCGCGGATGTAGAGCATGCCATTGATGCTGGAGCAGCCCCCCAGGGTTTTGCCACGGGGATAGATCAGGGACCGGCCATTCAGGCCGGGATCCGGTTCTGTGCGGAAGCGCCAGTCCGTGCGCGGATTGTCGATGCAGTACAGGTACCCCACGGGGATATGGATCCAGTGGTAGTTGTCGCGGCCACCGGCCTCGATCAGCAGTACCCGGTTGTCCGGGTTGGCGCTGAGGCGGTTGGCCAGCAGGCAGCCGGCGGTGCCGGCCCCCACGATGATGTAATCGAAACTCTGCGCGTGTCCCTGTGCCTTGTTGTTGTCGGACATGGCATTCTCCCGCTCTGTATTTTTCTTGCTCACGCCACTTACTTGGCAGTCGGCATCACAAATTCGGCACCGTGTTCGATGGACTCGGACCAGCGCTGCATGATGGATTTCTGGCGGGTGTAGAACTTGACGCCTTCTTCGCCGTAAGCGTGGGTATCGCCGAACAGGGAGCGTTTCCAGCCGCCGAAACCGTGCCATGCCATGGGCACCGGGATGGGGACGTTGATGCCGACCATGCCCACCTGGATGCGGCGACCGAACTCCCGTGCCACATGACCACTCTCGGTGAAGCAGCTGACGCCATTGCCGAACTCATGGTCGTTGATCAGCTGGATGGCAGTGGCGATGTCCGGAACCCGGACACAGACCAGTACCGGGCCGAAGATTTCTTCGCGGTAAATGGTCATCTCGGGAGTGACGTTGTCGAACAGTGTGCCACCCATCCAGAAACCATTCTTGCAGCCTTCGCCGGTGGAAGAGGCATCAAATTCGCGGCCGTCAACGACCAGCTCAGCGCCTTCGGCTACGCCTTTCTCAATGTAGCCCGTGATGCGCTGATGAGCCGCGGCAGTCACGATCGGGCCCATTTCCGCATCCAGTTCCTCACCGTTCTTGACCTTAAGCGCCCGGGCACGGTCGGCCAGTTGCGGCACTATCCTGTCTGCCACATCGCCCACCAGCACGGCAACACTGATGGCCATGCAGCGCTCACCGGCGCTGCCATAGGCAGCACCGATCAGGGCATCGACCGCCTTGTCGAGATCGGCATCGGGCATGACCACCATGTGGTTCTTGGCGCCACCGAGGGCCTGGATGCGCTTGCCATGCTTCGCGCCCTTTTCGTAGAGGAGGTTGGCGATCGGCGTGGAGCCGACGAAACTCAGTGCCTGCACATCCGGGTGTTCGATCAGGGCTTCCACGGCGTCCTTGTCACCCTGCACGACGTTGAAGACGCCGTCCGGCAGGCCTGCCTGTTTGAGCAGGTCGGCGATCATCAGTGATGCGCTCGGATCCAGCGGGCTGGGCTTCAATACAAAGGTATTGCCGGCGGCGATGGCCACCGGGAACATCCACATGGGCACCATGGCCGGGAAGTTGAACGGGGTGACGCCGGCCACCACGCCCAGAGGCTGCCGGGTGGTCCAGTTGTCGATACCGGTGCTGACCTGCTCGGTGTAGTCGCCTTTCAGCAGCTGGGGAATCCCGCAGGCAAACTCGACAATATCAATGCCCCGGCTCACTTCACCCTGGGCGTCGGTAAAGACCTTGCCGTGTTCGGCGGTAATGGCGCGGGCCAGGTCGTCCTTGTGCCTGTTCAGCAGTTCCAGAAACTTGAACATTACCCGGGCCCGACGGATGGGTGGCGTATCTGCCCAGGCCGGGAACGCGGCATTGGCGGCGGCAACGGCGGCATCCACATCCGCGCGATTGGCGAGAGCAACCTGACCGGTCACCTGGCCGGTGGCCGGATTGAACACGCTCTGGGTCTGGTCCGAGGTGTGGCTTGATATTTCGCCATTGATATAATGCTGGATGGTTGCGTGAGTCATGGGAAAGCCCTTTGTTGTTGCATTGAACCGCCGGCAGTCGCCGGAACCGGGTGCATGAAGCCCGAACGGGTGGCGTTTGTTCGATAATTAACCATTCAGGCTAGAGCGGATCGAAGCCCGGATCAATTGAGATTTTTAAAACCTGAATATAAGCTTTGTTTATATCACGTGGAAGGAGCGGGTTTCCCATGCATCCATTACAGAGCCTCCGGGCGTTCGTGACCGTTGCCCGTGAGGGCAGCGTTTCCCGTGCCGCCGAGCGCCTGCACCTGACCCAGCCGGCAGTCAGCCTCAAGCTCAAACAGTTGCAGGACGAGCTCGATCTGAAACTGTTTCTGCGCAAGCCCCAGGGGCTGGTGCTGACCCCCGATGGTCAGGCGCTGTTGCCGTCGGCTGAAAAAGCACTGGCGGCGATGGCGGCATTCGGGCAGAGCGCCCGCGCCCTGCACAGCACGCTCCGGGGTCGGCTGAAGATTGGCACGATTGTCGATCCGGAGTTCATCCGCCTTGGTGCGTTCCTGCATCGGTTGGTTGAGCGGGCGCCGCAGCTGGAGACCGAATTGAGGCAGGGTATGAGCGGCAGTGTGCTGGACCAGGTCCGCGATGGCAGACTGGATGTCGGTTTTTTCCTGGCCCCACCGGGGGTCGGTCCCGGGGCATCGGTTCCGGAAGTTGCCCACCGTGAGCTGGCCCAGTTTCATTACTATGTGGTTGCCCCCGCCGGTTGGGGCAACAGGGTGGCTTCCACAGAGTGGGAGGCATTGGCTGCCCTGCCGTGGATCGTCACGCCCGAGGATTCGGTGCATCACCGGTTGCTCCGCAGCATACTTGATCCTTTGGGGCTCGCGCCGCACGGTGTCGCGCAGGTGGACCAGGAGGCCTGCATGCTGGACCTGGTGCGGGCGGGAGTGGGCCTGAGTCTGGCGCGGGATGCCCTGGCCATGGCCGAGCGACAGGAGCGGGGTCTGATTGTGGTGCAAGGCCTGCAATTGCCTTGTGCCCTGAGCTTTATCTGGCAACGGGACCGCGAGGGCGAGCCCCTGATTGCCGAGGCGCTTGAGGCACTGGCCGGGGTCTGGGGGTTGCCTGCGGCTGCCTAACCCAGAGTGGCGTCGAGGAACATCATCACGACGAAACCGGCCAGCAGGCAGAAGGTAGACATGATTTTCCACTGCCGGTGATGGGTCTCCGGAATGATCTCATTGCTGATGATGAACAACATCGCGCCCGCCGCGAAGCCCAGGGTCCAGGGCATGAGTGGCTCCGCCAGCCAGACCAGAGTGGCTCCGAACAGGCCCCCCAGTGGTTCGGCCAGCCCGGTCAGCACTGCAATTCCGAAGGCCTTGGGACGGGAGTAGTCGATGGCCAGGAGGGAAAAGGCGACGGCCAGCCCCTCGGGAACATTCTGCAGGCCGATACCGGTGGCCAGGACATAACCATTACGCACATCGCCACCGGCAAAGCCGACACCAACCGCCATGCCCTCGGGGAAATTATGCAGGGTAATGGCAACGATAAAGAGCCATATCCCACGGATATAGGAAGCTTTCGAGCCCTCCCGGCCAAGCTCGAAGTGTTGATGCGGGAGTTTCTGGTGGACATAGAGCAGGGCAGCGGCGCCGGACAGGATGCCGACGATCACGATGAGCGCGGCGCTCCAGGTGTGGCCGGTGATTTCCTCGCCGTAGTCCAGCCCCGGAAGCAGGAGCGAGAAGAAGGAGGCTGCCAGCATGACGCCGGCCGCTGCAGCCAGCATGCCGTCCTGAAGCCTGTGGGTGATGGTGCGAACCAGGAAGATTGCCAGAGCGCCAACTCCTGTGGCCAGGCCGGCGAAGAGACTGGCAAGGGTGCCCAGCCAGACAATACTGAAATCAGCGGACATGCGCGCTCCTGTTGGCTTGTGGTTTCAGCATAGCATCCGGGACGCTTGGCGATTGGTCGTATGGTGCAATACTGTGGATTCGGGCGATAAATCCGGGACAATGACAAAAGGGGAGTGACATGAAACTGCCAGAGCCGTTCCAGTACCAACAGATCGATGTTGGCGATGTAACCATTAACGTCGCCCATGGCGGCTCAGGCCGCCCCCTGTTGTTGTTGCACGGTTACCCCCAGACCCATCTGATGTGGCACAAGGTGGCGCCGGCACTCCTCCGGGACTTTCATGTGATCTGTCCTGACCTCAGGGGGTACGGCGACAGCAGCAAACCGGATTCGGACGCGGAGCACAGCGCCTACAGCAAGCGGCAGATGGCGACGGACATGGTGGCATTGATGCAGTCTCTGGGCTATCGGGAGTTCTCGGTGGCAGGCCACGACCGGGGTGCCCGGGTCACCCATCGCCTTTGTCTGGACTATCCGGACGCGGTGGAGCGCGCCTGCGTGATGGATATTGCCCCGACACTGCACATGTTCGAGCATACCGACCAGGCGTTTGCTACCGGCTATTACCACTGGTTCTTCCTGATCCAGCCTGATGGTTTGCCCGAGCACATGATCGGTCAGGATCCGGACTACTACCTGCGGGAGAAACTCCGGCGCTGGTCGGCACCGGGGGCACGGTTCGACCCAGAGGCGGTAGCCGAGTATGTGCGGTGCTTCTCCAGCTCCGAGGCTATCCATGCCAGCTGTGAGGATTACCGGGCGGCGGCCACGATCGATCTGCAGCACGATCGGGCGGATCGTGATCGGGGGCACAAAGTGCCGTGCCCTCTGCTGGTGTTGTGGGGGAGCAAGGGCTTTGTGAATCGTACCTACGACGTCAAGGCGGTCTGGCGAAACTATGCCAATGACGTTAAGGCCGAGGCGTTGGAATGTGGGCACTTTCTCCCCGAAGAGGTGCCAGAGGCCGTCATCACCCGAATGCGGCGTTTCTTTACAGAGAGTTGATAGATCAGCCAGTTGCCCTGAGAGCCGGGTTTCAGTTCGTCTTGACTGTGGGGTAGACGGAGCGTGCCAGCGTTGGCTCGCAACCAATGGCCCCCCGCGCCTGTTTATGGGCATGCAAATACCAGCGTCTGCCGCCAGAGGTAAAGGTATCCGCTGTCACTTCAAAGCTGGCAGTGGTGACCGTCGCTGGAATAGGGGTGCCATCAGCGTGTCGGTAGACGCAGCTGGTTTCCAGGCTGAAAGCCGTTGCCAAGGGTAAGGCAATGAAGCCGTCTTCGGTAACACGGGGAACCTTGCCATCGATGGAAACTACCTTGAGACAAGGGCCAAAGTGGACCTTGTCGAGGTCATCAATATACTCGCTGAGGCAGTGTTGAGCGCTCAGCAGGACCCGGTCGGTGGGAATGTTGCCCTGGGTGCCGGAGGGCAGCGACTGACAGCCGCTCAGAATCAAAAGCGCCGAGAGGAAAGGCAGTATGCGTGGCATGATGATCTCCTAGCCTGTGCCTTTCCTCCCGGACATCCCGAATACCTTACTCGAAGGTCCGGGGCCGTAGGACGTCGGGCTTCAGGAAAGGCTTGTCGCCGGTGTTGTCGTGATCGCCCAATAGTTTACCGTTGACTACTGTTCCATAGTTCGTGTGCTTGTGGAAGTTCAGGAACTTTTCACGGGTCTCTTTCACGTCTCCGGTATAACGCGGATCCTGCGGGCGTTCCTGGGAGTTGATGTAGTTGGCAACCTGCCAGGCTTCATCGTCGGTCAGTGACCCGGGCTGCCCCAGCGGCATGTTGTTCTTGATGAACGAGGCCGCGGTGAAAATCCGGGTCATGCCTGCACCCCAATTGTAAGAGCCATCACCCCACAGCGGCGGGAACACAACCTGGCCGTCCTTCTTCTGGCCCTGCCCGTTGTCGCCGTGGCACACAGCACAATTCTCGGCGTAGACCTGCTGGCCGCGTTCATAATCCAGTTCGGGCTTCTTGTTACCCAGGTGGCTGAAGCCGCGACCGCCAATGTTCTTTTCGTACACCGGGGCGTCCTTCGCAAGCCACTGGTGGTAGGCCATCATCGCCAGCATATCGTCACTGCCATAGGCGGGAGGCTTGCCATTCATGGAGAACGAGAAACAGCCGGCAATCCGCTCTTCCAGGGAGTTTACGTGCTGGTTCTTGCCGCGGAAATCCGGCAGCGTGGTGGCGGCCGGCCAGACCGGTCCGGACCAGTTCATGCGCCCCTCGCCCATGTGGCAGGATTTGCAGTTCAAGTCATTGAACACGTACTTGCCACGGTACTGCTGGGTATTCATGAACATGTCCCGGCCCTTGAGGATGACCTTTTTCAGTTCCGGATGGATGTTGTCGTCGTTCTTCAGGTCCTCCACGGTCGGGGCGCTGTGAACGTATTGGCCTTCCTTGAATTCCGGCAGGTTGACCGGCACTTCAGGCTGCGCAAGGACCGGGGAGCTCGCAACCAGCAGGCCGGCGAGCAGGGAAATCGTATGTTTCATTTTCATGGCTCTGCCTCCTAGTTCGCGGTTGCACTCTGGCTGCCCAGATAGGCGGCCACGGCGTCGATCTGTTCCTCGGTCAGGCGCTCCGCAACGGCTGTCATCAGCTGGTTGGGATCGTTATTGCGCTGGTTGTTCTTCCAGGCATTGAGCTGTGACCGGATGTAACTGGGGTGCTGTCCGGCGATGGCCGGGAAGGTTTCGCCAACACCGCGGTTGCCGGGTCCGTGGCAGGAGGAACACGGCGGAATGTAGTTGTCCCAGTCGCCCTGGTTGGCCAGTTTTTCGCCGAGGGCGAGTACTTCATCACTGACACTGGCCGGTGTGGTGGTCTCGGGAACTGGCATGGAAGCATAGTAGGCGGCCAGGTCCCGGATTTGCTGTTCATCGAAGTTGTCGACATTGGGCTGCATCACCGGACTGATACGTCCACCGTTGTTATAAGCCAGCATCTGGCTGGTCAGGTAGGTGGCGTCGAGTCCGGCCAGGCGGGGAAAACCACCGGCATTGTTGCCCGAACCGTCGGCACCATGACAGGCCAGGCACGGAGCGCCGCTGCCGTCACCCTGTGCGGCCAGCTGTGCGCCCCGCTCGGGATCACCTCCGGCGGCGTAGGCGCCAGAGGCCAGGGCAGTCATCGCCCCCGTCAGAATCAGTTGGGAGAGGATTTTCATTGTTTGCCTCCGTTCATAAATAAAGCGCATTAGCTTATTTCCCTTTGTGCTAAAGTCAATAAGACTTCGGTTACTGGTCTCCGGTGGCTGGGGTGAGGTCTGTTGCGACGACCGGCGTTGGCAGCTGGTGTTCCCCGGACACGGCCTGGCGCAACTGGGCCAGCAACCGGAAGTCGCGATTGTAGATATCGTCGCGGAACTGGATTCGCTGCGCCTCATCCACCCAGGCCGTCCAATATTGAATATAGATGGCAATCGGCTCGGGGAGAATCGCGGTGACCGGCGTTTTTTCCTCAAGGAGGCGATCGATTATACGCCGGTTCCATTCGGGGGCGCCGGCAAGAAGCTGTTCGGCCAGCTCCATCGGTTTTTCCACCCGGATACAACCGGAGCTGAAGCTTCGTTCCTGGCGGCCGAACAGGTACTGGCCCGGTGTATCGTGGAGGTACACCGCATAGGGGTTGGGAAACATGAACTTGACCTGTCCGAGGGCGTTCAGGGGGCCTGGTTGCTGAACCAGCTGATAGGGAAAGTTGTCCCTGGACAGTGAAGGCCAGTCAATGGCCGCCGGATCGATTTTTTGCCGGTCTGCCCCCCAGCCCTGATAGACGCTGATGTCCTGGCGGTCCAGGTACGCCGGATCGCGGATGATCTCGGGCAGCAGGTCCTCGATCATCAGCTTGCGAGGTACCGTCCAGGTGGGGTTGAACACCAGGTAGCGGATGCGATCGGAAAACACGGGGGTCTGGCGGTAGGGGCGGCCGACAATAACCCTTGAACGCAATGCCTCGCGGCCATCCAGCACCAGCTGTAGTCCGAAACCGGCAATATTGACAATCACATAGTCATCGCCGAGGGATTGGGGCAGCCAGCGCCAGCGTTCCAGGCTGGCGTCGATTTGCCGGATGCGTTCCACCGGCATGAGATTCACTGCCGCAAGGGTTTTCCTGCCGATGGTGCCGTCTGGCTCCAGGCCATGCCGCGCCTGGAAGTTGGGAATCACCGGGTCCAGGTCCTTGCTGTAGAGGGTAGGATCGGTGGCCGCCGTCTCCGGCTCTGCCGGGGCCGGGATGTCTCCGAGGGCAGTCAGTCTGCGCCGGATTTCCGGTAGCCGGGGATCCTGGTCGCCGGGATGAATGGATGGGCCATCCGCAATCGGCAACCAGGGGTGTCCAAGCAAGGGTGTGAGCCGGTTGCGGGCCTCCTTCAGTTTGGCATAGGCAGGATGGGTGGGCCTGAGACTATCCAGAGTGGCGGCAATGGTGTCGTTCCGGAGCGTCTCGGCGAGAGTAACGGCCAGGTCCTGGTGTTGGCGACTGGCGTTCCACTCGGCGTGAATGGTCTGTGGATTCACCTTGCCCTCCAACAGATGGGATGCAGCCAGCAGGAAGGCATCGGTAAACAGCAGGTCGATGTCAGCCCGCATCTCCCCGGACAGGTCGTCGCGTGCCCGCAGGACCAGGTCTGATAAAAGTTCTCCGTGATAGTCCGCCGGGTTGAGGCCGTCGTTGGCGATCTGCCTGATGGCTTCAGCCAGTTCCCGGCGATGGCCCGGGGAGGACCACGCCGGCTGGAAACCATGATTCTCGTAGAATCTGCGCAATGCTTCCCGTGCCAGCAGTGGCTCGCCAAGCACCTGCATTGGCTGCCCGCCTTCGAGCGCTTCAATTCGTTGGACCAGGGGTTCGCTGGGGCCTGCTGCCGTGACGGAATGCGCCGGTGGCATCAAGATGATCATGGTTGCCAGGATGGCTAACGCGGTGTGCCTGTATTTACTCATAACTACCCGTTACCACAGTGCCATCTGGTCTCCGGCGGGGCGGCGGAAAAGGTCGATCCTCAGAGAGCCCTGTTCACGGCCATTGAGCCCGAGCTTGCGCACCTTGTTCCGGAAGCGTTGGCGAATGAGGTCGGAGTAGGGGCCCTGACCGGTCATACGGCTGCCGAAGGTACTGTCGTAACTCTTGCCACCCCTCAGATCACGGATCCGGTTCATGACATGCCCGGCCCGGTCCGGGAAATGTCGCTGGAGCCAGTCCTGGAACAGTTCGTCCAGCTCATAGGGTAAACGTAGCATAATCCAGCCTGCCTGTTCGGCTCCTGCGTTGGCCGCGGCCTCCAGAATCGCCTCGATTTCGTGGTCGTTGATAAACGGGATGACCGGGCCGATGATGATACCGACCGGAATGCCGGCTTCACGGAGCCGTTCAATCACCTTCAGGCGTGTCGCCGGTGCCGCTGTCCGTGGTTCCATCCGTCGCTTCAGGTCATTGCTCAGGGTGGTCAGGCTGATGGTGACCGAACACAGTTGGTCCCTCGCCAGGTCCGAGAGCAGGTCCAGGTCCCGCAGGATCAATGCGCCCTTGGTAATCAGGGAAACCGGGTGACGGTATTCGCACATAACCTTGAGCAGATCGCGGGTTATTTCCCGTTCCCGCTCGATGGGCTGGTAGGCATCGGTGTTCATACCCAGGGCGATGGGGGACACCCGGTAGCCTGGCTTGTCCAGAGTCTCCCGGAGCCGTGCTGCGGCATTATGTTTGGCGATCAGCCGGGTTTCGAAATCCAGCCCGGGCGACATGTCCCAGTAAGCGTGCGAGGGTCGGGCGAAGCAGTAGATGCACGCGTGTTCACAGCCCCGGTAGGGGTTGATGGACTGTTCAAAAGGAATGTCCGGGGAGCTGTTACGGCTGATGATGGACCTCACCGTCTCATCCATGACGTCCGTTGCCATGGAATCCGGGCAGACCTCGTCCTCCGGATCCCGGTACCAGCCGTCGTCGTGGTCGCGGTCGGTGGCGATAGGCTGGAAGCGATTGTGCGGATTCAGGCTGGTGCCCCGGGTTTTCATAGTTTCACCAATACTGTTCATGTATACAGTACTGTTGATGCTACTACCCCTGTATCCTTCCCGGCAAGCAGAATCCGGCAGCCCGAACGCCGGCCTGATGTCTGAATACCGAGGAATCCATGTCTGATCTTACGCTGGTCCAGTACGCCCTGATTGGCCTGATATTCGTGTGGAGCGGGTTTGTCCGCTCGGGCCTGGGGTTTGGCGGCGCGGTCCTGTCCCTGCCGTTTCTCCTGCTGGTTTACGATGAGCCACTGGTGTTTCTGCCGATCATTGCGGTGCACCTGCTGGTGTTTTCATCCCTGACCATCTGGATGAACAACCGGAAGAACCACAGTCGGGAGAACCCGGTGGAAGGGGGCACGGTGGACTGGCCGTACCTGTGGCGGATTCTGGGAATCATGATCGTGCCCAAGCTGATCGGGGTGTTCGGTTTGATCACCATGCCGGGTAACGTGTTGAGTGCGATCATCTTTGTGATTGTGGCGTTGTATTCGGTGTCCTATATCATCAACAAGCCGTTCCGCAGTGGCAGCAAGACTGTGGATGCGATTTTTCTGATGGTGGGGGGCTACATCAGTGGCACGTCCCTGATCGGGGCGCCGCTGATCATCGCCGTTGCCGCGCAGCACGTGGTTAAGGAAAAGCTCAGGGATACCCTGTTCGCGCTCTGGTTCATCCTGGTGCTGATCAAGATGGCCGCGTTTGTCTGGGCGGGCGTGGACCTGCAACTCATCCACCACCTGTGGTTGCTGCCCTGTGCCGCGGTCGGCCATGTGATCGGACTGTACGTGCACGACCGCATGCTCAGAGCAGAAACGCCGGTTTTCTTCCGGGTGCTGGGGGTTGTTCTGCTGGTGGTCAGCAGTGTTGGTATGTTCAGTGTGCTGGGCTGAGGGAATCCCCTCAGCCCGTGCGACCGAAGACCTTTTCGAGAAAACCGACGGAACGGACATCCGGAATCGGCAGGTTATCCACCTCGTCGATAGCCTTGCGCCAGAAAGCTTCAGGATCATCCAGATGGGCTACCTTGGCGCGCTCTTCCTTGCTGTAGTGGTTGTGTTCGCCTTCGATGCCCTCGGCCATCAACGCCTGGGTGTACAGGTAGATGGCGGCGCGAATGGTGCGCAGCACGCGACAGTAGACATCCCGGCTGAGGTTGATCGCCAGTTCCGCTGACAGGTTGATCTGCTTTTGCAGCTCAACCATGGCCTCTTTCTCCAGGGGAACCCGGTTGCCGTCACCTTTCTTGCAGTTCAGGCAGACCTTCTCCAGCGCCTTGACACCGTCGGTCAGATCCATATGGCCATGTTCGGCCTTCTGGTCTTCCTCCAGTGGTGCAGGAATCCAGCCATACTGGGGCGAGCGGGCGACGATATGCCCGGGCAGATCCCGGCGGAAGGGCGGAGCGGATGCGAGGTCCTGGTAGCCATCGAATTCCGTGCGCAGCCAGGCTGCCACCTCGCGATGCCGGAGCATCATGGCAAGGGTGATGGCGGCTTGCACGATATCCTCGACCAGTTCACTGGAATCCCGGGTCCGTTCCTCCAGGTGATTGACGGATGCAGACATGTTTTCCTCCCCGGCAATGGCCATTCGGGGTGGTCTGTTCCATTGCCGTGTTTTTGTTGTTGTTGATGCGACTTTCGGTTGCTGTAACCGCAAGTTCTGAACTAAAACGTATACACGGGATCCGGCTTTCGCCGTTGTAAAAAGGTTATTGCTTGTAACCGACGGTAAGCGGGTCGGGGGAGGTCTGGAAATGACAGCTGAAGACAGATTCATATCACGCCGGGAATCCATGGTGGACTACCAGATCATCAGCCGGGGCATTGACGATCCGCTGGTGGTGGAAGCCATGCGCCGGGTGCACCGGGAAGCCTTCGTGCCGGACAGCCTCCGGGACGCCGCCTACGAGGATGGTCCGCTGCCGATCGGGGCTGGCCAGACCATCTCCCAGCCCTATATTGTCGCCCTGATGACCGATGCCCTGGAGCTTCGGGGCGGCGAACGGGTACTGGATATCGGCACCGGCTCGGGCTATGCGGCCGCTGTGCTGGCCTGCATTGCCGCCGAGGTGTTTGGTATCGAGCGGATTCCGGAACTCGCGGAGCGGGCCCGGAAGAATCTGGCGGCGGAAGGGTTCGACAATGTCCGGGTACGCTGCGGCGACGGCACCCTCGGGTGGCCGGAAGAGGCCCCGTTTGACGGCATCACTGTCGCCGCTGGAGCTCCCGCTGTACCGGATACACTGAAGCATCAACTGGCGGTGGGCGGACACCTGGTCATTCCGGTGGGCTCGGAGCACATCTCCCAGACACTGATGCGGGTAACCCGTGTGTCGGCGGATGAATTCAGGACAGAGAATCTTGGCGGCGTCCGTTTCGTACCCCTGCTCGGGGAGCAGGGGTGGTCCTGAGGGCGACTGGCTCAGCTGCCGGCGTGCGTGCTCTCGAAGATCTTGTCCGCCGAGGCCGCGACAAAGCCGCTGTATAGTTCACCGTCTGGTTTGGGGTAACGCAGGGCGAACTCGTAGAAACAGCTGGGAATGGTCGCCTCCCGGTCCGAGAACCGCACCGCAACCCGGTCCGCCATGGTGGATGACTGTTCCAGCAAATCCTCTGGTGAACCTTTCACCTCGCCGCCACTGCTGTTGACGGTAAAGCCGTTGTCCTTGAGCAGCTGGTTCATTTCGGCGACGCTGTGAATGCTGTCCAGGTCATTGATGCTGACCGTGAAATGATTGGCCCGGTAGCCCCAGGCCGCCATCCAGGCTGCGTATTCACTCTCATCCAGCAATTCCCGGTAGGTGCCATGGCTCACCTGCCAGTGCCGGCCGGAATACAGGAAGTCATCTGCCGTGGTGCTTCCCGGGTCGACCTGAGCGACCAGTTCCCGAACGATCTGCTGAAGCCCCGGCGAGCACTGGTCCACCAACAACTCCGAGATGAACACCTTGGGCGCGTGCTTGTCCGGATGTTCAAAATGGCGCGCATAGAGCTTCTTGGCGTCGAAGTGGTACTCCCCGCAGGCTTCGTAACCGAGATTCAGGAAGTGCTGTGCCAGTGTCTCCAGGCTGACGGGATCGATATTGAAGGTGCGCAGCGCAATGTGGTCGTTGACCACCGGCTTTGATTCCCGCTCGGCCAGAAGTTGATGAATCCTCTCTGCCGAGGGGGTGACGGCCCGGTAGTTCTCCCAGAGGTTACTGAACAGGGTCTGGTAATCAGTGTGCATAGTGTCTTTCTCCTTGTTCGTCTGCAGGGGTGGCCGCTGGGTGCGCCGGCTGTGTCCGGGAACCCGTCCAGGCGTGCTTCAGTGGCAGTAGCCAGACGGCTGCCTGTTCCGGGATGCCCAGCTGGTTGCCGATGTGGGCCGGCAGGGTAACCGCGGATCCGTCCGGATCGATCCATGCCTGATCGGTCACCGTGGCCCGGAAATCCATTGCGCCAGTTGTGGCGACTATAACCGGCCCGGCAGTCTGGTAACGGTGTCCCGGTTTGGCAGCGCCGGCGAACCGGGCGGAGCATTGCGCTGAACGCCTTACGCTGGTTATATCCCGCAGGCCACACTCCACGGTTGGCCCGGCATCGAACAGGTCGACAAACCCGCGATGACGAAAACCCTCGGCCTCCAGCATTCCCAGGGCCGGGCGGGTATGGGGATGAACCTTGCCGATCACCGCTCGGGCCTCGTCGCTCATCAGGTGCGTGTAGAGCGGTGCCGCCGGCATCAGCTCCTCGATGAAATCAGTGTAGCCGGAGCCCACCAGGTTGGTGGCTGAGGTGAATTCCATGTCAACGAAGTGCTGCCTGAGCCAGCTCCAGAAGGGAGACTGTCCGGCGTGGTCCGAGACGCCCCGCATTTCAGCGATGACCGTATTGGTAAAGCGTTCCGGGTGCTGTGCCATGAACAGGAACCGGACCCGTGACAACAGCTTGCCGGCATTGGCCCTGCGGTATTCCGGGCGAAGATAGAGCGAGCAGATTTCCGTGTGGGCGTTGTAATGGCTGCAGCGGGTCAGGGTTTCCACCTGTCGGCGCAGTCCCAGGTCCCGGGAATGATGGACCACCGTGTTGTGATGGAAGTGATACAGGGGGCGTGTATGGCCAGTGCGGGCCTCGATGCCGGTGGTGCCCATGATTGCACCGGTTTCCTCGTCCTCCAGGACAAACAGGTAGTGCTCATCGCCCGGCGCATCGATATCCCGGCAGAAACTGGCACTGGCATGGTCGATTTTCCGGGCCAGTGCGTCCCGGTCCGGCATCAGGGAGGTGAAACCGGGGCCGGACTCATCGGCGATGCGGTAGAGGGTATCCAGGTCTGTTGCTGCAACCGGTCTGATGATCATGGCGAATCTTCCCTGCTGTTTTGGTGCCAGTATGGGGAAGAGTGCTGCCGGTTTGCAGTTTCAATCTGATCGAAGTGATCTACAATACTGACAAAACGCCATATAAAGCTATCGGAATGATTAATTCTCAGGACCAGAAATTGCTCATGCTGCTGCGGCAGGATGCCAGAACCAGCATTACCGACCTTGCCAGATCGCTGGGTGTCTCCCGCTCAACGGTCCAGAACCGGCTGGCCCGGCTCGAGAAGGCGGGCATTATCCGGGGCTATTCGGTGGAACTGGGCGGGGAGTACCTGGCCAACCAGGTCGAGGCACACGTATCAATCAAAGTGATACAGAAGCTCACGGCGCGAACCAATACGGCCCTGGAAGACATCAGTCAGGTGGTGCAACTGTTTTCGGTCAGTGGCGAGTACGACCTCATTGCCATCGTCCAGGCCCAATCCCTTGAGGAGCTGAGCAAGGTCCTTGATGACATCGGTAATCTCGAGGGCGTGGAGCGCACCAATTCAGCGGTCGTGCTGGAGACCCGATTCAGGCGTTAGTGCGGATTGCTGGGGTCAGCCGCCCAACAGGCCCGCGTAGGCAGAGTAGAGAAAGGCCGCGGAGCCGACGAGGATGATACCCCAGGCAGGGAAGATCAGAGCCGAGCGAGTCGATGTTTTCATATGCACCTCCTTCAGTGATGCTGTTCGATACGCTGATACCCTCACTGTAGACCAGTCTTGATTAATGTCACGGTTTATTTTTTGAACAACGTCCCAGTGCGGACGAATTGGCCAACCGGGACGTTCTTTATTGCTATTGAGGCCAAGGCGAGGTCGGCTACTATGCATGTAGAGTCATAACAATAATAAAGCACCGCGCAACACCGGCTGAACAATAACAATCAGGAGTTACGAATGGCGGTAGATCCTCGCAAGCAGACCTCGCTGCACTGTCTCTATTACTGGGCGGAGCAAACCCCCGATAAGGTCTATCTCACCCAGCCTTATCCCGATGGCAAGGTGGAAGATGTTACCTGGAAGCAGGCAGCGGACCAGGTTTCCCGGATGGCCGGGTATCTGATGGGCCTCGAACTGCCTGACCGGAGCAACATCGGACTCCTGGGCAAGAACAGCGCCTACTGGATACTGGCGGACCTGGCAATCTGGGCGGCCGGTCATGTCAGCGTGCCGTTATACCCGACCCTCAACGGGGAGACGGCGGCCTATATCCTGGAGCACAGTGAGGCCAGGTTGCTGTTCCTGGGCAAGATGGATGGCACTGCTGACGGCTGGAACGACATCAAGGGAAGCCTGCCTGCCGATTTGCCGATTATCTCCCTGCCGCTGTCGCCCCGGGACGACACCCCGAAGTGGCTCGATATCATTGCCGAACAGGAGCCCGCCGAGCCCCGACTGCCAGATCCGGATGATCTGGCAACCATTGTCTATACCTCCGGCTCCACTGGTCGTCCGAAAGGCGTCATGCACAGTTTCCGGAACATGATTTCCGTGGCGGACGGTCTTCAGCAACTGTTCCCGGTAAGCTCCGAGGAGCGCATGCTGTCATATCTGCCCCTGGCCCACGTGGCGGAGCGGGCGGCGGTGGAGACCCAGTCCCTGTACTTCGGCTTCCATCTCTATTTCGCCAACTCCCTGGACACCTTCCAGGAAGACCTGCAACGGGCCAGACCAACGCTGTTTTTCTCGGTGCCCCGCCTGTGGATGAAGTTCTACCTGGGCGTGAATGCCAAATTGCCGCCGAAAAAGCAAAAGCTGCTGTTCAACATCCCGATCCTGAATTCGGTGGTGAAGAAAAAGGTGCTCCGGCAACTGGGTCTGGACTACTGTCGGGCTGCGCTCACCGGCGCCGCGCCCCTGTCGGCAGAGATCGTCTCCTGGTACCGCAACCTGGGCCTGGAGCTGCTGGAGGTTTACGGCATGTCGGAGAACTTCGGGTATTCCCATGCCAACCGCCCGGGCCAGGCCAGGGCCGGGTATGTGGGCATGGCCAATCCCGGGGTTGAGCACCGGATCGGGGAGGGCGGGGAAGTCCAGGTCCGAAGCCCGGGCCAGATGCTTGGCTATTACAAGAATGAGGAGAAAACCCGGGAGGACCTTACCGACGATGGTTTCCTCAAGACCGGCGACATGGGTGAAATCGACAACCAGGGCTATCTCCGGATCACCGGCCGAGTCAAGGATCTGTTCAAGACTTCAAAAGGCAAGTATGTGGTACCGGTGCCCATCGAGAACCGCTTTAACCATCCTCGGGCGGAGGTGGTGTGCGTGGCTGGAGCCAATCAGCCGCAGCCCTGCCTGATGGTGCTGTTATCCGAGGAAGCACGGGATGAGCTGGAACGGGGCGCCGATCGCTCAGAGCTTGAGCAGGAGCTGGCGGCCGAGCTGGATGCGGTGAATGCGGCCTGTGAGTCCCATGAAAAGGTCGCCTTCGTGGTGGTGGTGAAGGAGCCCTGGACCATGGAGAACGGCATGCTTACGCCCACCATGAAGATCAAGCGGAACGTGATCGAGGATTTTTATAACAACAGGATGGAGGACTGGTTTGCCCGCAACAGCAAGGTAGTCTGGGAGTTCTGATCACTTTTCCTGTAGCCAACAAAAAACGCCGGCGATGATCGCCGGCGTTTTTTGTTGGGCTGTTCTCTGACCTGAATCACCTGTGATGAATCAGTGTCCACCCTGAACTTGAGGCATATCCTGAGCCACAACCGCCGCCTTGCGGTTGAAAATGCGCACCTTGCGACTGATAAACTGCGCCGCCTGCTTTGCTGCAGTACGGGTATACTGGCGCCTGACCTCAGCACTATTGTGGAGGATACTGGACGGCAGCGGGTTAACGGTTGCGATATGGTTCTGAGTCATAGCGCCTTCCTCCTTTTCATTTGGTGGATTGATTAGCGATCTACCTTTAATTTACGAACTATTCTAAGGATTCTTTTTTGCAGCTTGAATACGTTAAACTCCGTATCCGCGTTGCAAATATGCAGTGATTATGGACTGGGATTATCTTCGATATATAAGGGCCCTTGCAATAGGCGGAACGCTTGCAAAGGCCGGTGAATTACTGGGTGTGCACCAAACCACTGTTCTGAGACGACTCGACCAGATGGAAGAGTCTCTGGGTGTGCAATTTTTTGAACGTAACCAGAACGGGTTACAGCTAACCCCCGTGGGAGAAATGGCGTTCCGGGAGGCCGAGAGGCTGGCCACGGACATGGAAAACCTGGAACGCAAACTGGTTGGCGGAGATTCCGCACCGGTTGGTAAGGTCCGGATCGCGGCCGAGGACATGATGCTGAACGAGCTGCTCAGCCCGATCCTGTCGGAGCTGGTCCGGGAGTTTCCGGATATCGAGCTGGAAGTGCTCACTGACAATGATGTTGCCAACCTCTCGCACCGGGAGGCGGACCTTACGCTCAGACCGGAAAACAAGCCCCAGGCGACTCTGGAAGGGGAACGTATTGCCGCTGTCGAATCCGCAGTCTACGGGTCCGCCCGTTATTGCCGGCGCAACCGGGATATGGACATCGAGAACCGGCCGGAGGACTGCCTCTGGATCATCCCGGACGAGACCTTCAGCCAGTTGGCGACCGGGCGCTGGTATCGCAAGCACCTGAAGAACGTCACCTCGGTGATCCGATGCAACAGCCTGCAGTCCATGGCCGCCCTGGCCAGGGCCGGCGCCGGGCTGGCGGTGTTGCCATGTTATGTCGGTGAGAGCGCCAAAGAGCTGAGACGGTTATCAGATCCGCTGGAGGGTGAAAGCGTGGATCTATGGTTGCACGTTAACCAGGATACCCAGCAGATGGCCCGGGTGCGTATCGTGATGGAATTCCTGGTGGATCGATTGCGGGCGTCGGAATCGGCGATCGAGATCAGTACCACCTTCTGATCACCGATCCGCCCGGCAGAATGGCCAGAACTGGTACCAGCGCCAACACTGGAACTCCTGTTCGCACTGCTGCAGCTGGTTATGATAGCGGAACGCCCGGCTGCGGACCCGGGCAGCCAGTGCCCGGATCTCAGGCTTCTGGTCATAGCTTCTGCGGGTGTAACCGCCGCGGCCCTCGTGATAGGCCAGGTAGAGTTCCCGGGGGGCGGTGAAAGGAATGCCCAGGTGTTCATGACTCAGGCGGTTGTACCAGCCCACGAAATCCAGTGCGTATTCCATGTCTGAGCGGACGGTCAGCCAGCCACCATCGTTTGCTGCCAGATACTCCCGCCAGGCTGGGTCCAGTGCCTGGGCGTAGCCGAAGGCCGTGGTAGGCCGGGTCCACGGGATCAGCCCCCAAAGCAGGGTCCTCGGCGGTCGGGCGTGACTGCGGAACGAGGATTCGTAGTACACGAAGGCCATCTGGGTGGCGATGGGTGTCCCCCATTTGTCCTGGGAGGCCCGGGCGTAGTCGTACCAGACCGAGTGTTCCCGGAAAATCTCGCACAGATTGTCCGGGTTGGCGGGCGGTTCCGGGGCCAGCAGGCTGAACCGGAGGGTGGCCCACATGCCCACCAGCAAGCCCAGAACCGGTAATCCATACCACTTTGCGCGCGCACGCCACACATTAAGGCGCTTGCTGCGACGCTGTCTGCGTCGGGAGCGTGGTTTGCGCGATTTCCCTACCAAACTGTCATCTCCCGGGGCTTTGAATGGCTTGCTGAGGGGGCTGCGGCCGTGTCATAAACGGCGGTATTCCCAACTCAGGATGATAGTGAAATGAGACTTGGCACCCTAGTTAAACCTCTTTTAGTCGTAACGCTGGTGGCTGGCGGAATGGCCCATGCCGCCCCGAGTGCCCAGCAGGTGCTGGCGGCGTCTCCTATTGATGACATCGTTGCCCAATACCCGGCGATGATGAGCCAGGGGATTCGCGAGGGCATGAAACAGAGTGGCCAGGTACCACCGATGGTGGCGGAAACCCTGGGGCATATTGTCAGTAGCAGTTTCCGGGCCGGAGACATCGAACGCCGGATCATCGCCGACCTGGACGAGAACCTCTCGGATGCGCAACTGGAAGCGGTGCGTGACTGGTACGAGACACCCGTGGCGCGGAAGATAGCCGAAGCAGAAATCGCCGCATCGGCCCCCGACAGCTGGCAGCAGGTTCGGGCTCAGGCTCCGGCCCTGAACGAAAGGTACCAGGGCACCGAAAGGGCCCGCATGTTTGACCGGTTCGATCGCGCCTCCCGCGCCACCGAAAGCGCCGTGGATACGTCCATCGCCGTGCAGCTGGGCATGGCAACGGCGATGGCGGCATTGAGCACGGACTCCGTGCATTACGAGCAGATCCGCCAGCGTATCGAGGGGCAGCGCAGCATGCTGCGCGGCATGATGGAGCAGCAGGTCTATGACAGTTATCTGTATACCTACCGCAATATCAGTAACCAGGAGCTGGGCCTGTACCTGGACTTCCTCGAGAGCGATGCCGGTTCGGCATTTTCCCGGGTGATGACCAACAGTATCCAGCAGGCGATAACCGAGCCGGTGGAAAGCGTTGGCAAGCAGATGTCCCGTTTCCTCAGTCCGGAATCACCAAACGGTCAGTAAACGCCCGCAGTTCCCGGTAAACCTCCTCCCGTTTACGTTCATAGCGGTGGGAAAAGTGGAACGAGATCAGCTGCCGGACCTGCGCCCCGTTGGCAATCCGGGCGCAGGCTCGGGTAGTGAGGTGGTGGGTCCGGTGGGCCTGGTCCTCATCCGCCACCATGAACGAGGCCTCGCAGAACAGGGTGTGAGCGCCCTGGGCGAGGGCGGTCATTTTCCGGATGTTTTCCGGGGTGTCCGCGAAATCCGTGCCATAGACTACCTTGTCCCCGGGTGCCTGGATCAGCAGCTTGCGGGCGAGGTCCTCTGCCCGCCAGGTGCGGGAGGCGTCCGGTGAAATCAGCTCGTCAGACCGCTTGCGCAACACCGCCATTTTCAGATCATGCAGCCAGGGCCCCGGTTGCAATCCCATGACCTTCAACCGGTCGTTGCGTACCTGCAGTTTGCCAAAGGGCTCCCAGGCATAGGCCAGAACCGGCGTGCCGTGGTCCAGCAAGGCTGCGCGCACCTGGAACTCCGGCTCCCGGTAGAGCACACCATCGGGCGTGGGCTGGTCCTCCAGAGGTGTCGGTGCCGGTTCGCCAGCGGTGATCTTCCAGCGTTTGAGATGATCTCCGTGCCACTCGTGAACCACAAACCGGGGGCCCCGGTCCTCGACCCGGTCCCAAAGGATGCCGCTGATCATGCCAGTGATGTGCCGCATCAGTCCGGGCGGTCCGAACAACCGACAGGGTGGGAAGTGGCCGATCCGACTGCGCAGGAACCACATGAATCCGCCGATGTGGTCGGCGTGGCAATGGGTGATAAAGACATCGCTGACCTGGTGGGCGGAGCGAAGGGGCATGCGGCCGGTATCTCCCAGGTCAAACAACAGGCTCCGGGATTCATGCAGCAGCCGTAACTGCAGCAGCGGGTCACCGCCCACGCCATTGACCAGAGAGGCTACTACCGGGCCAACCCGAATGGCCACTTGCGGGTCCTTGGCCACGCTGGTCAGGGCGCCCAGCTCAACGCTGACCTGTACCGCGCCACGGGGTTGTCGCTTGCAGTCCATATCCGCTCCCGGTTGGTGAATTTTCCGGTGTGTGAAATTTGTACAAAGCCGGATTTCGGTCCACTCTCCCTAGTATATGCGAGTGAGGAGAGTCGCTATGGATTTCAATGCCTATCAGAAAGCCTTGTCCTCGCAACTCAGGGGGCTGGAGTGCCCGTTTACCGAAAAGGAATTTGACCAACGGCTGGCCCGTGTCCGGGACCGTATGGCCCGGGAAGACTTTGGGGCACTGCTGTTGACCGATCCCTCCGATATCTTCTACCTGACCGGTTACAGCACCTTCGAGGTGTCCGTTCATGTGGCCCTGGTGGTCACCCAGGAAGATCTTCTGTTACAGGTGCCCTCCATCGAAATGGGGCCGGCCATGGTCACCACCCGGGTTGCCCGGGTCAGTGGTTACCGTTGGGAGGGTATTGGCGAAGTGCTGGAACCGCTCGTGCAGATCCTCAATGACGGAGTCGAAACCGTAGGCATCGATGCCTGGCACGGCTCCCTGCGCCAGGGCGTGCTGGAAGGGCTCAAAGCACGGATGCAGGGTGTCCGGTTCCTCAACAACGGCGGCCTGCTGAAAAAGATCCGGATCGTGAAGTCGCAGGCCGAGATAGGCTTGCTGCGCGAAAGTGCCCGGATAACCGCTGAAGGGCTGGAAGCGGCAGTAGCGGCAGTGCGCCCCGGTGTTACGGATAATGACATTGCCGCGGTTGGTGCCCGGGCTCTGCTGGAAGCCGGCAGTGAATTCATGAGCATGCAGCCGATCGTGACCACCGGTCGGCGAAGCAGCGTGATCCACTGCAACCACAAGCGCACGGTGATACAGGAAGGGGACCCGGTATTCCTGGAGTTCGGGTCCGCCTGGCAGCGTTACACTGCACCCATGATGCAGACCATTGTGGCCGGAGCGCGGCCCTCCTCGGAAATGGAGCGGGTCCACGACAGCTGCCGACGCATTGTGGACACGCTGCTGCATTCAATTCGCCCGGGCGTCACCTTTGATCAGGCCGCCCATGACGCCGAACGGGCGCTCCAGCCCCTGGCCGACAAGGTGTTTTTCTCCGGCGTATTCGGCTACACGGTGGGTGCCCAGTTCCCGCCTTCGTGGGTCGAAGGCTCGGGTTTCATCGCCCGGGGCGGCAACATGGAGTTCCGTCCAGGCATGGTCTTCCATCTGCCCATCTGTCTGCGCATTCCGAACCAGTGGGGAATAGGCTGCAGCGAGACCATCCTCGTCACGGACGACGGCGCGGAGCCGATCACCCACAACCCCTGGACCCTCGGCTAACGTACCGTTTGGCTAGTTCAATTCCAGATCCGAAAGATAAACGTTTCGGGGCGCCGGCAGACGCACGGCAAAAAGCCCCAGTCTCCGCACGTTGGCCATATCCATCGTCCTGCTGGCCGGTGCGTTACTGACATCATCGAGGTTGATGGTGAAGGTATTGGCGCCGGGAGCCAGGACCAGTCGCGTATTGAATCGATCGCCGTAGGCATTGTCGCCACGGTCATGGGCCACATCGTTGATCCTGAGGGTAAGCGTTAGCGGTTCCTGCGTGGGATTGAACAGCATAATGGTCAGCTGCCTGTAGTCTCGCCAGTCGGCGGGCAGGTTGTCGAGAGAAACACCGGAATAGGTTTCCGTGCCCAGTTCAATCTTCAGGCTTTGGGGGTGGTTTGAGGTGAATCGAGGGGATGGAGCAAGGTTGCCGCTCCAGAAGGGGGCGGTATTCTCATGCCGGAAGTCATACAGCAATGGAAGCTGATGGTTGACCTGCCATTGCCGGGCGGCGACGGCGCTGGTGGTGCCCAGTTCGAACAGCAGTAACATTGCAGTGACGACCGGGAGAAGCCAGGAACGCGCATCAGCGCCAGTATCTCGAGAAAATACCGGCCTCCAGGCAAAAACGAGCCAGACCCCCAGCAGGTTTCGCAGAATGTCATGCCAGTCGGCCTGCCGGTCCGTGCCGGATTGCAGCAACTCGATCAGGATGCCCAGCATCAGGACTGCAGCAGTAGTGGCCACCCATAGTCGCCAGCCTGCCAGCCATTGCCAGGGTTTTAGCCCGAAGGTCAGAAGGGCAAAGAGGCCAATATGGCCGAGGTTCCAGACGGACCGGTAAAAAGGGCCTGACGCCCAGTCCGGGCCCCCGATAAACAGCAGTGGTGCCACCCCGGCAACGCCCGCAAAAGCCAGCATTCGCATTCGCTGGCCTCTGAGGGCACGTCCCGGCGTGGAGCCAGAATTCATCAGCTGCGGCTGGTGACTTCCAGCAGGTGGTAGCCGAACTGGGTCTTGATCGGACCGATCACGGTGTTCAGTTCGCTGTTGAACACCGCCTTGTCGAACTCCGGTACCATCTGGCCCGGGCCGAAAGAACCCAGATCGCCGCCGTTGCGGCCAGAGGGGCAGGAGGAGTGCTGCCTTGCCACTTCGGCAAAGTCCTGGCCGCCTTCGATGGCCTTCTTCAGTTCTTCACATTTTGCTTCACTATCCACCAGAATGTGGCGTGCGGTTGCTTGTGCCATGATCAGTTTCCTGTGTCAGGATTAATGGGTATGTCAGAACCGGAATGCTGCCCGCACAGCCCGCCGGAGGCAAGCGCTTTTTATCCGTGTTTCTGCGGCCTCACAGTCCTGGTGGCAAACCTGTACAATGCCGGCTTTCTCTTTGCCGGCGCCCCGCCGGCCCCACATCGACAGGTTTTTTCTTGATCTCCACCGCCAATATCACCATGCAGTTCGGGGCAAAGCCCCTGTTTGAAAATGTTTCCGCCAAATTCGGCAACGGCAACCGCTACGGCCTGATCGGCGCCAACGGCTGCGGCAAGTCCACCCTGATGAAAATCCTCGGTGGCGACCTCGAGCCCTCGGCCGGCCAGGTCATGCTGGAGCCCAACATCCGGCTCGGCAAACTGCGCCAGGACCAGTTCGCCTACGAAGATTGCACGGTGATGGACACCGTGATCATGGGTCATGAAGAGCTGTGGAGCGTCAAGAAGGAACGTGACCGCATCTACTCCCTGGCGGAAATGAGTGAGGAAGACGGCATGGCCGTGGCAGATCTGGAAGTCCAGTTCGCGGAAATGGACGGCTACACCGCCGAATCCCGCGCCGGCGAATTGCTGCTGGGCCTGGACATCCCGCTGGAGCAGCACAACGGTCCCATGAGCGCCCTGGCGCCGGGCTGGAAGCTACGAGTGTTGCTGGCCCAGGCGCTGTTTTCCGACCCGGATGTTTTGTTGCTGGACGAGCCTACCAACCACCTGGACATCAACACCATCCGCTGGCTGGAAAACATCCTGGTAGCCCGCAACAGCACCATGATCATCATCTCCCACGACCGCCACTTCCTGAACAGCGTGTGCACCCACATGGCGGACCTGGACTACGGCGAACTGCGCCTGTTCCCGGGCAACTACGACGAATACATGACGGCCGCCACCCAGGCCCGCGAGCGCATGATGGCGGACAACGCGAAGAAAAAAGCGCAGATTGCCGAGCTGCAGCAGTTCGTCAGCCGCTTCTCCGCCAACGCCTCCAAGGCCAAACAGGCCACCTCCCGCGCCCGCCAGATCGACAAGATCCAGCTGGAAGAGGTGAAACCCTCAAGCCGTGTCAGCCCGTTTATCCGTTTCGAGCAGGGCAAGAAGCTGCATCGCCAGGCGGTGACCCTGAACAAGCTGACCAAGGGTTTCGATGAGAAGCCCTTGTTCGAAAACCTGGACCTGCAGATCGAGGCCGGCGAGCGGGTAGCGATCATCGGCCCCAACGGCATCGGCAAGACCACGCTGCTGCAGTGCCTGGCCGGCGCATACACACCGGACAGCGGTGAGGTAAAGTGGACCGACAGCGCAGAAGTAGGCTACTTCGCCCAGGACCACACCGCAGACTTCGCTGAAGACGAATCCCTGACTGACTGGATGGCCCAATGGACCAAGGGTGGCGAGCAATTGGTTCGCGGTACTCTGGGGCGCATGCTGTTCTCCGGTGACGATATCGGCAAATCCGTGCAGGTGATTTCCGGTGGTGAGCAGGGACGGATGCTGTTCGGCAAGCTGATTCTGCAGAAGCCCAATGTGATGCTGATGGATGAGCCCACGAACCACCTGGACATGGAGTCCATCGAGGCGCTGAACCTGGCGCTGGAGAACTATCCGGGTACACTGATTTTCGTGAGCCACGATCGGGAGTTTGTTTCTTCGTTGGCTACGCGGATCATTGAGATGAAGCCCGAGGGGGTTACCGATTTCAGTGGGACCTATGATGATTATCTTCGGAGTCAGGGGTACCTTTGAGTTCTGACCTCGGGGGCGGCGGCCGGGCGGGGCTGGCTTCCCAAAACCCGCTCCTTCGGCACGTCCCTGTGGCGCTTGAGCTCCGCCATCCATGGCTCCGCACAGTTTTGTGAAGCCAGCCCCGCCCGGCCGCTCAGACTTCTGGGTGGCCTTCAAATGAACCAAGGAAACTTCTAGAGCATGGGCGAGACAGAGATTATTAACGCAACCCGCAAATGGGTCGAAGACGTGGTCGTTGGCTACAACCTGTGCCCGTTCGCCAAACGGGAACTGGTCCGGAACCGGGTGCGGTTTGTGGTGTCGGAAGCCGAGACCGAAGACGATCTGCTGCATGCCCTGCATTCCGAACTCCAGCGCCTGGACGACGAGCCTGAGATTGAAACCACGCTGTTGATTCACCCTGCTGTATTGCAGCACTTCGGTCCCTACAATGAATTCCTGGACGCGGCCGACGGTCTGCTGGCTTACCTGGAAATGGAAGGCGTTTACCAGATCGCCAGTTTCCACCAGGACTACCAGTTTGCGGGCACCGAGCCGGATTCGGCAGAGAATTACACCAACCGTTCCCCGTTCCCGATGCTGCATTTGTTACGGGAAGCCAGTCTGGAAGCGGCGATTGACAGTTATCCGGATGTGGAAGGAATTCCTGACCGAAACATCGAGTTGATGGAAAAACTGGGAGCCGAAAAGATGCGGGAAATCCTCGCGAAATGCCTGAAGAACCCGTCGGGTACAGGGGAGTAGAATCAGGAGCCGGTGGGCAGGGCTTTCCAAAACTGTGCGGAGCCATGGATGGCGGAGCTCAAGCGTCACAGGGGTGAGGCCGAGCGTTTATGAAGCGAAGCTTCATGCGACAGCCGAACGACTGCAATCTGTGATTGCAGGCCGGACCCCGCAGGGGTGCCGACGGAGCGGGTTTTGGAAAGCCCTGCCCACCGGCGATTGCACCAGTCTGGACGGCTGGGGGCGGAAAACTCCAAATGTCAGACGTTCCCGTAACTCAGACCAACCAGAAGAGCCAGAATCAATGGGACTGCTTTTCGAACAGATAGACAGCCAACCCTCCGTAATTGGTGAGATCACCCTCAGGAGACGCCGGATTCCGGCCATTGGCGACAGGGACATCTACGAAGTGAAACTGGGCGAGGAGTTTCTCATGTCCAGCATGTTCGTGGACGCCGAAATAGCCCTCTCCGACCTGGGACTGAACGCAACAAAAGGCGACAACCTGAGTGTCGTGGTTGGCGGCCTGGGCCTTGGCTATACCGCCGTGGCCGCACTGAAACACGAACGGGTGAGCGAACTGCTCGTGGTGGAATACCTCGAACCGGTCATCCGCTGGCACCAGCAGGAACTCGTGCCCCTGGGCAAGGAACTGAACGCTGATCCCCGGGCCCGGTATGTCCACGGCAGCTTCTTCGACCTCGCCGTGGCCGATCCTGAAACCGGCGGCTTTGATCCCGACGCCCCGGGCAAACAATTCGACGCCATCCTCCTGGACATCGACCACTCTCCCCGGGCATTACTCCACGATTCCAACGCCAGCTTCTACACCGTCGACAACATCGGCCTCATGGCGCGACAGATAAAACCCGGCGGCATCTTTGCCATGTGGTCGAACGAAGGTGAAGACGACGAATTCATGGCCGTGCTGCGCGACGGGTTCATCGATGTTGCCTGCCACGTCGTAAAGTTCTACAACCCGTTCCAGAACCGGGAATCGTTCAACACCGTTTACGTTGCCCGAAAGCCGGGCTGATCGAGCCGGAGTTTTCATGCCAGTGACCACCCATCGCACACGCCCCTTCAGTGCCAGCCAGCGCCTGCCGGACACTGACCGGCCGCTGGCAAACCATGATCCGGACGAGGCCGGCGAACAGCTGGCGGCATTCATTCGCCGCCATCCCAGGCTCATGATCCTGACCGGTGCCGGGGTAAGTACCGACTCCGGCATTCCGGATTACCGGGACGGCGATGGCGCCTGGAAGCGCAAACAGCCGGTGCAGCATCAGGACTTTATGGAGAGCTTCCAGACCCGCCAGCGTTATTGGGGCCGGAGTCTCATCGGCTGGCCGGTGATGCGTAATGCCACCCCCAATCCTTCGCATTTCCACATCGCCGACCTGGAACTGCTCAATCACAGCAGCCTGGTGGTGACCCAGAACGTGGATCGTCTGCACCAGAAAGCCGGCACCCGCGGCGTTCTCGACCTGCATGGCCGGGCCGACGAGGTCCTGTGCATGGCTTGCGGTTATCGCTGTCCGCGGGACGAAGTGCATGACCGGTGTGCCGATCTCAACCCCGGATTCGCGCAATATACCGCCACCACTGCGCCGGATGGCGACGCCGATCTGGAAGTGGATTTCTCGGATTTCCGTCCGGCGGACTGTCCGAAGTGTGGCGGTATCCTCAAACCCGATGTGGTGTTCTTCGGCGACTATGTGCCGAAACAGCGAGTCGCCGCGGCCCTGGACATGCTCAAGTCCAGCGATGGGTTGCTGGTTATCGGCTCGTCGCTGATGGTGTATTCCGGTTTCCGGTTCTGTCGTTACGGGAAGGAGTGGGGCAAGCCTATGGCAACTCTCAACCTCGGCCGCACCCGGGCCGAGGAGCTGGTCGATCTGAAACTGAATGCCAGGATCGGGGAGACCCTGCAGGTCGCCCTCGATCGGCTATGATGGGGCTCAGGCGAAGCCCAGATTCTTGCGCCATTTGCGCAGCAGGAAATTGGTGTCGTGCTGCCAGGGATGGAAGTCCGGGCGGAAGTAGTCCAGGTATTCCGGGATGATCGCCGTAAACATGCCCTGACGCCCCCAAAGGCGATTCAGTCCCTGTGCCCACGATTTCAGGTTGGTGAGCTCCTTGTCTTCCCGCATCAGCTCCACGATGAAGGCATGGATGGCAACCATCACCAGAACCGTTGCCAGTGCCATGGTCCCCATACGCACGGCGTAATCGGCTGCACCCTTGCCGTATACCTGCTGATAGGTATCGAAGGCCACCGCCTTGTGTTCGTTCTCCTCGATGCAATGCCAGGCCCACAGGGTGCGCATGGTCGGATCAATGGCTTCCACCAGGTCCTCGCGTTTCAGCAGTTGTGCCGACAGGATCCCGGTGAAGTGCTCCAGTGCCACAGTGCCGGCCAGATGGACGCGATTGTTGTTGAGCAATGGCAGATCCTTGACCGACAGAAAGCTCCGGGTCCAGCCTTCCAGCTTTTTGATATCGAAACCGTTCCGAATGGCGCCTTCGTTGAAATGACCGTGCTCCTTTGCGTGCATGGCCTCCTGACCGATAAAGGCACCGATGTCCTTCTGCAACTGGGGGTCCTGTACTTTGTCGCGGACTGCCCGGACGCTGGCGACAAAGTAGCGCTCGCCGTCCGGAAACAGGGCTGACAGAGCATTGAACAGGTGGGTCATGAACGGATCGTTGTCGACCCAGTGGCGGGGTACATCCTCAAAGCCGAAATCCTGGCGACGGACGGGAAAAGAAGCGGTAACTGCTGACATAACGGAAGCCTCGATCATTGTATGACTCATAGTGAGACATTACGGGGCTTCGATTGGAATTGTCCGGTTAAAAGGGGACAGATGCTTGGCAGGAATGTCGGAAAGCGGATAAACGCTGGGATGTGATGCCGTGGGAGCGGTCCGGCCGCTCCCACGAAGTTTGTCAGATCAGGTTGTAGATGAACACAATGGCAACGGCCACCGGAGTGACGAAGCGAAGGGTACCGAACCAGAGGTTGAACGCTGGTGCCGAGAGTGACAGTTCGTTCTTCATGGCCTCCTTCGACATCACCCAGCCGGCGAACAGGGCCACGAGCAGGCCGCCGAGTGGCAGCAGGATGTTGGCGGTGAAGAAGTCCAGCAGGTCGAAGATGGTCTTGCCTTCCAGCATCGGAATGAAGCTCAGTGGCGCCACGTCCGACCAGAGGTTCAGGGACAGGATAGAGGCAATACCCAGTGCCCAGCACACCATGCCGGCACCCAGGGTGCTCACTGTGCGGTTCATGCCTTTTTGCTCTTCCAGCCACTCCACGATCGGCTCCAGCAGGGAGATGCCGGAGGTCCAGGCAGCGAAGATCAGCAGTACGAAAAAGAGGGTGCCGAAAAAGCTGCCCATGGGCATCTGGCCGAAGGCCAGTGGCAGGGTCTGGAAGATCAGGCCGGGGCCGGCACCAGGCTCGAGGCCATTGGCGAACACCACCGGGAAAATGGCCAGGCCGGCCAGCAGCGCCACGCCGGTATCGATGATGGATACCGTGATAGACGTCTTGGCGATGGAGATTTTCTTGGGCAGGTAGGAGCCGTAGGCCATCATGACCGCCATGCCGAGACTCAGGGTGAAGAACGCGTGGCCAAGGGCTACCAGCACGCCGGAGGTGGTCAGTTTGGAAAAGTCCGGCTGGAACAGGAAGGTCACCGCCTTGCCGAAGGAGCCGGAGGTCATGGCATAACCCACCACGATCAACAGCAGGATGAACAGGCCGGGCATCAGGATGCTGACAGCGCGCTCGAGACCGGAGCGAACGCCACGGGCGACCACTACCATGACCAGCGCCATGAACACGGTGTGCCACAACAGCAGGGTAAGCGGGTCGCTCAGCAGGCCGGAAAAGATCGCGCCAATGGCATCCGCCGACTGGCCGGCAAGCTGGCCGCTGGCGGCGGTGCCGACATAGGAGACCGCCCAGCCGCCAATCACCGAGTAGAAGGACAGGATCAGGAAGCCCGCCAGGACGCCGACGGCACCCACCAGTTTCCAGGCCGGATGAAGCTTGTCGCGCTGGGCAATCAGGTGCAGGCTGTTGACCGGGCTGCGGCCACCGCGCCGGCCGATCATGACCTCGGCCATCATGATGGGAATGCCCACGACGGCAATACATGCCAGGTACATGATCACGAAAGCGCCGCCGCCGTTCTCGCCAGTGATGTAGGGAAACTTCCAGATATTGCCCAGGCCGACGGCCGACCCGGTTGCCGCCAGGATGAAGGCGAGCCTGGATGACCAGAGCCCGCGCTTGGCGTTGGAACCCTCAAGGGCCTCCGAATAGGTGGCCGATCCTGATGAAGTGACAGACATGACTATCTCCTGTGGTACTTGTTTTTGTGTCAGGGCGAAAAAGGAGAGCCGCAGAAGCCTGCGGCCCCCAAGGGGGATGGCACCGGTGTCAGGTCAACCGGTGCGAGCCAACCGCGAAGGCGCCAGCCCGGCACCCGCGGTATGTTTGCGGAACCGCTCTTCAGCCAGTTCATTGGCGATTTCCCCGGTGGGAAGGCCGGAACGGTCGGAGCGGTTGAAGATTTCGGTCAGGGTGTCTCCGATAGTGTCCACGTGGGCGCGGACTTTCTCGGGGGTGGCGCCGGTGCGCTCGTAGAATACGTCGATGATGCCGCCGGCGTTGATCGCGAAATCCGGTGCATAGAGAATGCCGCGCTCTTTAAGCATGGCATCGTGCTTGGGGCGGTCCAGCAGGTTGTTGGCGGCCCCGGCGATGACGCTGGCCCGGATCTCGGGAATGCTGTGATCATTCAGAACCGCACCCATGGCACAGGGAGCGATCACGTCCACGGGCAGGAACAGGATATCCTCTGCGGTGGCGGGTTTTGCCCCCAGCTGATCCACCGCACGGCGCATGTTGTCCTCGTGGATGTCGTAGACCCAGAGCTCGGCGCCGGCTTCCTTAAGGTGCCTGGCCAGGCGGAAACCAACGTTGCCGATACCCTGGATGGCGACCTTCAGGCCAGTGAGTTCGTCCTGCCCCAACTTGTGCCGGACCGCGGCCTTGAGGCCGGTAAAGGTGCCATAGGCGGTGGCGGGGGAGGGGTCGCCGTTACTGGGATTGCCGTCAAACCCGGTGCGGGTGGCAATGCCGGCGACATGCCTGGTGTGGCGCCCCATCACTTTCAGGTCGGGTACGCTGGTGCCGGAGTCCTCGGCGGCGATGTACTGGCCACCCAGACTCTCCAGATGCCGGCCCATGGCCTCCATCAGCGCCTCGGTCTTGTGCTTGCGCGGATCGCCGATTATCACTGACTTGCCGCCGCCCAGGTCCAGGTTGGCCAGGGCCGACTTGTAGGTCATGCCGCGGGACAGGCGAAGCACGTCGCGAAGGGCTTCTTCGTCCGTGGCATAGGGAAACATTCGGCAGCCGCCGAGGGCAGGGCCCCGGGAGGTATTGTGGATGGCGATGATGGCTTTGAGTCCGGTTTCCGGATCACAGAAAAAGGACAGGTGTTCGTGGTTATCGAACTCCGGATGGGTAAACACGTTCATGACGAAATCCTCTCCCACCTGGCCGGATCGCGGCGGTAGGTCTGTCTTGTTTTTGTCATCCCGGCTTGTGGCCGGACCTTTGATTTCATGTGCCCATGCCCGATGGATTGTGTCGGGCGTGCCCTTGTGGGGCCGGACAGAAAAGAACCTAGCCTTGATTTACGTTAACGTCAACGTTTAATTTGTCAGCCCGCTCACGATTATCCTGCAGATTATCTGAGTTTCTCATCCAACTATTTGAGTCGTTGAAAATTTTCAGGAGGAGTAGTGGTTTCTACCTATTCGAATTGTATGGTTTCCGCCTTAGCTTTCTTCGATGCCTAACCATTCATATCCTTATCAGCTCCAGCCCCGGAAGGTGCGTGCGGAGTTCGTTCGCCTTTTCCCCATCTCGTTGTTCGTGGTGGCGTTTGGTACTGCCTTCGGACTGGCGGCCATCCAGTCTGGTCTGGCGCCGCTGGAAGCCATCCTGATGAGTACCACGGTGTTCGCCGGCGCCTCCCAGTTTGCCGCGCTCGAGTTATGGGGCGGGGAGGTACCGGTTCTGCCCCTGATTGCCGTTGTGTTCGCCATCAACTCCCGTCACCTGCTGATGGGCGCATCGCTCTATCCCATGCTGAAGGACGTGTCACCGGGTAAACGCTACAGCCTTCTGCTGTTGCTGACCGACGCCAACTGGGCGGTCTCGGCCCAGGAATACCAGAGTGGCCGCCGTAACCTGGAGGTCATCCTCGGTGGCGGGCTGGTACTCTGGCTGGCCTGGATTTTCGGTACCTGGCTGGGTGTTTATTTCGGGGGGCTGCTGCAGAACCCCAAGAACCTGGGGTTGGACATGGTGCTCGGCTGTTTCCTGTTGTCGATGGCGCTGGGAGGAAAGAAATCTCCCCGGGTTCTCGTGTCCTGGGCCGTGGCTGCGGCCGCTTCGCTGGCCGCCTGGAAATGGTTGCCCCCGAATACCCATGTGGTGACCGGAGCCCTGGCAGGGGGGCTCATCGGTTATTTCTGGCTTGACAAGAAACCCACCGGGCAGGCGTCACAGGAGGCAGAACACTCATGACTATTACCGCAACAGAACTGGGCGTGGTGCTGTTGATTGCCATCATGACGGTGGTCACCCTGGTGACCCGGTTTGGCGGCGTCTTTGCCATGTCCTTCGTGCGTATCAGCCCGCGGATCGAGAGCTTCATCAACACCATGGCAAGCTCGGTGCTGATTGCGATCATTGTCCCCATGGCCTTCAGCGGCGATGCCGGGGCGATCGCGGCGCTCTCGGTGACCGCCGTCACCATGCTGTTACTCCAGAAGCCCCTGCCCGCCATCGCTGCCGGTATCGCTTCCGCTGCCCTGGTCCGCTACCTGTTCTGATTCCACGGTCGCCATGGGATTCGGGTTCCTCAGGGCCAGCTCTCCGATCCCCGGTAACTTGATGCCGAGGGCAAGCGGATTAATGCCGAGGGACAGGCCGAATACGTTCAGCTCCAGTCCCTCGCGGACGCCTGCCAGCACGCCAAAGTAGCCGCCCAGGGAAAACTGGTAGCCGGCACCGCCGGGGACCTCCGCCACGACACCGTTACCCAGGTAGTCCTTGCCAATGGCATGGTTGGGCAGCGCGACCTCCAGCCCCTGCACCTGTCGGATCACCCAGGCCGTAAAGGTATTGCTGTTCGGCCCCGGCCAGGCCGCATACTCGGTGGGGTACGGGTAGTCCTCGACGGCCTGGTAGATCTGCGGAATCAGCGCAGCCGCCTGTTCGCCCCGGATATCGGCGTAGAGCGTCGGTTCCGCCCCGTACCACCGCCGGTCGGGCAGGGACGGGCGCGAGTTCACCACGTACCGGCGCCAGCCGGTGACTTCATGAACCCGGTACTGGCTGGCACCGGCTTCCTTGGTCGCGATCCAGGTGTGCACCGAAAAATAACCCCTCCAGCTCCAGGCACGGGCACCGTACACCTGGACGATCGCGCCCTCGTACTGCTCGGGTCTCGGGGCGATATTGGCGCTGTCCCGGCTGGCGGTCTGCCAGCTTTCCGCGCCCTGCAGCGTTTCGCTCGCCGCCATCAGCACCGGTCCTGCCAGCAAGGTCAGCAGGCTGGCGAAAATCCAGGCCGCGCTGTGTTTCAGTTTTCTCATAGGCGGTAGTCTCCGGCCGTCATTTGCTGGCCACGGGCTTGTCTTCTAATCTCAAAGTACAACGTTTATGTACTGGGAGATAGCCAATGTCCGATCACCATGTCTACAAAAAAGTGGAAATAGTCGGCTCCTCGAAGAAAAGTATCGAGGATGCGATCGAGAATGCCCTGGCCGAGTGCGGCAAGAGCATTCGCAACATGGAGTGGTTCGAGGTGACTGAAACCCGTGGCCACATCGTGGACGGGAAGGTCGGCCATTACCAGGTGGCGCTGAGGATCGGCTTCCGGATTGCCGGGAGCTGAGCCCTTCCTGAATTGCCCGTAAACACTCCGGTGAGCGTGGCAGGAGGTGAGTGATATGACCACTGAAAACACAGCCCTGTTGTTAGTGGATATCCAGAATGACTTCTGTGAAGGCGGTTCACTGGCCGTAGAGGGCGCCAGTCACATCCTCCCGGTGGTCAACCGGATGATCTCGGAGGCGGAACAGGGCCGCCAGCTGATCATTGCCAGCCGGGACTGGCATACGGTGGACCATGGCAGTTTCCAGGCCCGCGGCGGGCCCTGGCCTCCACACTGCATACAGGACACCCGGGGTGCGGCCTTCCATCCGGACATGGCGCTGCCGGACACCGCGGTGCGGGTCAGCAAGGGCACGGCATTTGATACCGATGCCTACTCCGCCTTTGACGGAACCCAGCTTGAGAGCTTCCTCCGGCGCTATGATATAACGACTCTGCGCATCGCGGGCCTGGCCCTGGATGTGTGCGTCCGGGCAACCGTGCTGGATGCCCTGAAGCATGGCTTCCGGGTGGAGCTGGTCAGCGACGGTTGCAAGGCAGTGGATCAAAAGAAGGCGCCGGAGGTGCTGGACGAACTGCGGGCCGCCGGCGCAACCATTTCATGACACCAGGAGGCCACTCCTTGATTCGGGAACAGGATCTGCCCCTGCTGGTTGATCTCTACGAGCTGGCCATGGCCCAGGCCTATTGGTCCGAAGGCATGCAGGAACGGGCCGTCTTCAGCCTGTTTTTCCGGGACATGCCCGAACACCGTAATTTTGTGCTCGCCTGTGGCCAGCGGAATATCTGCGAGGTGCTGGAAAACCTCCGGTTCACGGATGAGCACATCGCCCGTCTAAGAGCGTTGAACCGGTTCCAGGAAGGTTTTCTGGAATGGTTGAGGGGCTTCCGCTTCAGTGGCTCCGTGCGTGCAGTGCCCGAGGGCACACCGGTGTTCCCTCAGGAACCGCTGCTTGAAATCGAGGCCCCCATTGCCGAGGCACAACTGCTGGAGAGCCTGGTGATGAACTATGTACATCTGGAGTCTGTACTGGCATCCAAGGCGGTCCGGGTGGCGCTGGCCGCTCAGGGCCGCTCGGTGGCGGACTTCGGGTTGCGGCGGATGCACGGGGTGGACGCGGGACACCGGAGCGTCCGGGCCTATCGCCTGGCGGGGCTGTCGGCCACCAGCAATGTCCTGGCAGGCCTGGATTTCGGCCTGGAAGTAACCGGTACCATGGCCCACAGCTTTGTGCAGGCCTACCCCCGGGAGCTGGAGGCCTTCAAGGTCTATGCCAGGCTTTACCCGGGCACAACGTTGCTGGTGGATACCTATGACAGCCGGCGGGCGGTCCGGCGTATCGTGGAATGGCTGAAGAGTGATCCCGATGCCCGCGTCGGAGCGATCCGGCTGGACTCCGGGGACCTGGGTGCCGAAGCGAAGGACTGCCGCAAAATCCTGGACGACGCCGGCTATCAGGACATCAAGATTGTCGCCAGTGGTGGCCTCGACGAGTACGGTATCGCCCGGTTGCTGGAAGAGGGCGCGCCCATTGACGCCTTCGGCGTTGGCACTTCTATCGGCGTCGCGGTGGATTCCCCCTCCCTGGAGCTGGCCTACAAACTCACGCAATACGCCGGGGAACCGAAGATGAAAAGCTCATCGGGCAAGGTTTCCTATCCCGGCCCCAAGCAGGTTTTCCGACAGTTCGATAGCCGCGGGCAGGCCACCGGCGATATTGTGGCGCTCTGCCATGAGCAATTCGAGGGTCAGCCCTTGCTGGACGTTGTTATGGAGGACGGGCGGACTGTCGAGGGGGCCATTGCTCCGCTTGACCAGCAGGTCCTGCAGGCCGGGGCCCTGCTAAAGGCTCTTCCGGAGCGTCTGCGGGCGATTGAACCGTGTGAGTCGCTCGCAGTGACCATCAGTGAGAAACTGAAACAGCTCCAGGCGGAAACGCTTGCCAGGGTTTCCACCTGACCACACGGTGACGGTCACTTACTCAGAGTTCGTTTTCGGATCACCTGCACCAGCTGGCTGATCAGTTCCCTTGCCTCGTGGTCATGGAGGGCGCTGCATTTGTCCCTCATAACGCGGTGGTCGTGGTCGGACAGGTGGCCACCCGCATCCTTCAGTTCGTCAAGATACTGGCAGGCTGTCAGGTGGGCCTTGATCTCCACATCGATCAGCTGGGTGATCAGGTGTTCGGCGGTATCGCAGCAGAAGGGCCGGTTGTTGTTGAGTCGGGCCCGGGCATCCAGGGCTGCGTTTCGGGCATCAAGCCGTAGCTCACCCGGCGGGTCTCCGGCTTCCACCGCTCGCAGGAAGGCGCCCACACGGTCATACAGCTGCCACACCTGAGGCCAGAGCCTGTCATAAGCCGCTTTCTCGGTCCGGTACCGTGCGTCGCTGTTCGGGGCTTCGGAGTTTTCGGTCAGCACTGGCGGCTCCCCGTCGAAACCGGTCACCCTCAGCTCGTCCACTTCCCGCCAAAGCGTGGAGGTTTTCTCTTCCAGCAATTCCACCCTGTCCTGGTAGGCACTCCTGATCCGGCCCGCCTGGAATGCCGCGATAACCGCAATCACCAGAGCGGCCACGGCGATAATCATCAGGCTGCTTTCCGAAAAGAGAATCTCAGGCAGGAGCTCACTAATCATGGCAGTGCATCCCGTTCAGAGCCGAAAGTTGATTTGGTTCACACCAGTATAGAAGTTAATTCACGTCCTGTTGGCGATAGGGCAGCAGGGTTTGTGCCTCCTTGGAATAGGCTTCGACCTGGACAGCTTCGTCTTCGGTAAATTCCCGGATGGCCTCGCGAAAACCCGGGTGGGCAATGCCATGCCAGGAGTGGGTCAGCGTTGGCTCAAACCCGCGTACCAGCTTGTGCTCGCCCTGGGCACCGGCATCAAAGTGACTGAGTTCGAGCTCTATGGCCAGCTCGATGCCCTGGTAGTAGCAGGTTTCAAAATGCAGGTGGTTGTACTCGTCCAGGCAGCCCCAGTAGCGGCCGTACAGGGTGTCCGCGCCACTGAGGAACAGTGCGCCGGCGATCATCTGGCCTTCCCGAACCGCCATGATGATGTGCAGATGTTCCGGCAGGCGCTCGCGCAGCAGGGTGAAGAAGGTTTTGTTCAGATACGGGCGCTGGCCACGTTTGAGGTAGGTGGCCTGGTAGAAGACGTGGAAGGCGGACAGCACATGGTCGGGAATGTCGGTTCCTGAAAATCGTTCGAAGCGGATGCCCTGTTCGGTGACCTGGCGCCGCTCCCTGCGAATGGATTTGCGTTTGCGGGAGGTGAGCTCGGCCAGGAAGTCGTCAAACCCGGAATAGTCCCGGTTGTGCCAGTGAAACTGGCAGCCGATCCGGTGCAGCTGGTCCGGGTGGCTGAGCAACGCCTGATCCCGGTCGTCGGGAAACAGCAGGTGCCAGGAGTGGGCCCCGAGTTGACCGATAAGCCCGTCCAGTAACTCTGCCATGGTGCCGCCCGACAGGTCGGCCCTGAGACTTTCCTCGAGCAGCAGGCGGGGTCCCCGGGAAGGGGTGAAGGGCACGGCAATGAGTAGTTTCGGGTAGTAGTCGAGGCCATGGCGCTGATAGGCATCGGCCCAGGCCCAGTCAAACACATACTCACCCATGGAATGGCTTTTGAGGTAAGCAGGGGCAACACCTACAACGGCATTGTCTTGCCGGAAAACCAGGTGGCACGGTTGCCAGCCGGTTTCTGCGGTGGTGCAGCCGGATTCCTCCAGGCTCTGGAAGAATTCATAACGCAGGAAGGGATTGGTGCGACCTGCCAGGCGTTCCCAGTCTTCCGCGGGAATATCGGTGATGCTTGTGCAGGTCTGCAGGGTCAGGGGTGCGGATTCGGCCATGGCTCGGATACATTGTTGATGCGTACCCGATACCATACGCCAGAACCCGCCGGCTGATCACTCCTGTTTGGCAGCGCAGCCATCTGTAAAGGTTTTGCAAAGGAGTTTGTGCCGGATCAGCGTTGTTTAATGGCCGTGTTAGACTTTTTTCAGTTTCGTGAGAGGTGCCAAGATGCAGGACAGGGTGTTGCTCGTTGAAGACGATGAGGAGCTGAGGGAGCTTCTCGCCCGTTATCTGGCCAATCAGGGTTTTACCGTGCGGGAGGCCGCCAATGGCCGCGACGGCCTGGCCCTGGCCCTCGGCCAGGATTGTGACATCGTGGTACTGGACATCATGCTGCCGGATATCAGTGGGCTGGATGTGTTGCGGGAACTGCGTGCCCAGACCCACCTGCCGGTGGTGTTGCTCACCGCCCGGGGGGATGAAACGGATCGCATTGTCGGCTTCGAGGTCGGCGCCGACGATTACATTCCCAAGCCCTGCAATCCAAGGGAGCTGGTGGCCCGGTTGCAGGCCTTGCTCAGGCGCATCGCCTGGGATCAGAAGGCCGAGGTGCATGACAACCGGGAATATGGTGACCTCCGGGTCGAGCCCGCCCACCGACGAATCTGTCAGAACGGTCAGCCGCTGGATCTGACGGCCACCGAATACGAGGTGCTTCAGGTCCTGCTGGCCCATGCCGGCAGTGTGGTACGCAAGACCGACCTCATGCAGTGGGCGCTGGGGCGTCGTCTTGAGGCCCATGACCGGACGCTCGACATGCACATCAGCAACCTTCGCAAGAAGCTGGGCAATGATGATCCTCCCCGGATCGAAACCGTGCGCGGGCTTGGCTACAGCTATCGGGTACCCGTGTGAAGAAGCGGATGATGTTTCCGCTTTTCTGGCGGATTTTCCTGTCCATCTGGCTGGCCATGGCGGTCACGGTCGTTGCCAGCAATCTGGCCACCCGCTTCCTGCTGGATCGCGAGCGCCAGGCCATTGAACGCCAGGTGGGTCTTCGGGACCTGGGCATGGAAGCCATCGACATCCGGGAACGGCAAGGCCGGGGAGAAGCCTGGCGTTTCCTGCGCAGCCAGGGCGAGCGTCTGGATCTGCACCTGATCCTGATTGAACGTGATGAACAGGATGATCGTCTGCCCGAACCGATCCGGGAACGGATGAGGTCGAGCTGGAACCCCCAGAAACCCGCAGTTATCGATGTTTCCGAGAGCTACCGTCTGGTGGCCTGGCCCAGGCTCAGTGGGGAGGGCTGGCTGGATCCGGGGTTCTTCAGGTTTATAGAGTTCGCCCTGGCCGCTGTGCTGATTACTCTGGCCTGCTGGTGGATCGCCCGACTGGTGTCACGCCCGCTCAAGCATATGGAAACCACGGCGCAGACCATTGCGGCGGGCAAGAATTCTCTTCGGGTGAATGATGAGATTACCCGTCGCTGTGATGAGGTGGGCCAGCTGGCGACCGCGTTCAATGCCATGACCGATCAGTTGTGTAACCTGCTGGATCGGCAGACTCAGCTGCTTCGGGACATCTCCCACGACCTGCGCACCCCACTGGCACGCCAGCGGGTGGCCATCGAGCTGGCCAGTGAGAGTGGTGCGGATGCGCCCCTGATGGGCAGTATCCTGCGCCAGAACGAGCGCCTGGAGGCCATGACAGGGCAGATCCTGACCCTGTACCGGATCACCGAACAAGGCGAGGAAATTGCTCGGCTACCGGTGGAGCTACTGCCGTTGGTAAACCGCGTTCTCGAAGATGCCTCGGATTACGCCAGACACCTGGGGATTGAATGCAGCCTCGTTGCGCCTCCCGATATCGCCAGTGCCCGAGTCCCCGGAGACGAGGGATTGTTGCAGCGGGCGGTGGACAACATCCTGCAGAATGCACTGGACCATACTCCCGGGGGCAGGTCGGTTCACATGGCCATGAAAAAGTCAGCAAATCAGCTGATTCTTGAAGTTCGGGATGAGGGGCCGGGGGTACCCGAGGAAATGCTGGACCAGTTATTCGAACCGTTCTTCCGGGCCGACAAGTCCCGGGGTGGCAAGGGCTGGGGTCTGGGGCTGGCCATTGCGCGCGACATTGTAGCCGCCCACGATGGTACCATCACGGCCAGTAACAGTGCCGAGGGCGGGCTAAGAGTGACGATCCGCCTTCCGGTTTCTGCGACCGGATAAAGGACGTTGAGCCTCTGATAGTTCCTCGTCCTCGGGTTTGAGCGCAGCGGCACCCGAGAAGTCGATGCCTTCCTGCAGTTCGTCCTCGTCAAAACGGATACCACAGGCTGCCTTGCGGACTTTTGCCGGCTTGGCGGTACCCGGTGCGTTTGTTTCGTCGTCGTTTGTCACAGGTTTTTCTCCATGAATAAAGATTACCCGGTACCCGCAGGATACCTCGAACGGGAAACAGAAGTTAAGAAAAGCCGATTCATAGCCCGTGTGGCCCCGGTCAGTTCCAGGGACGAGGTCCATCAATGGCTGGAGCAGGCTCATAAGGATCACCCGGATGCCCGGCACATTTGCTGGGCTTACCAGATCGGGCGCCCCGGGTCGGCGGCGGAAGCGGCCATGAATGACGACGGTGAGCCCTCCGGAACGGCCGGCAAGCCCATCCTGAATGTTATACAGCACAAGGACATGGGCGATGTGCTGGTGATGGTGATTCGCTATTTTGGTGGCATCAAGCTCGGTGCGGGCGGCCTGGTCCGGGCCTATGCCGGGGCGGCAGAGAGCGTGTTGTCAGCAGTTGGGCGGGTGGTCCAGCAGCCGGTGACACCGGCCCGGGTCACCATGTCCTTTGCCGATGAGCAGCCGCTGCGGCACTGGTGCGAGGTGCATGGCGCCAGTGTCGATGCTGTCGACTATGGAACCTCTGTGGTGGCCGGGTTGTCTGTTCCCATGAACAAGCTGGAGGAATTCACGCAGTTCTGTAACGCCCAGAAGCTGGATTACGTTCTGGAAACCTGAGGATCGAAACGGCATCGGCATGCGTGTAGCAGGCGTATACTGAACTAAAACTTTCTGCGGACCAGCCGTGTGAGGAGTCAACCATGATACGTTTTCTGACCATAGCGTTCGCCGCGTTGTTGATGGCAGGTTGTGCTGCCAATGTGGTGACTGACTACGATGATGCCGTGGTGTTCGGCAATTATTCTACCTGGGCCTTTGCACCCAGTGCGGGCAACTCGTCCTTTGTCTCCCTGGATGGCAACCGGGTGCGCCAGGCGGTTGAGCGGGAGTTGAACCGCAAGGCCATGCGCCGGGTGGCTGAAGCCGAGGCAGATCTGCTGGTCAACTGGCAGATTGTCGAGGAAGAGCGTCTGGAACAGAGCGGCGTCGGCCTGGGGTTCGGTTTCGGGACCGGTCATTTCGGTTGGGCGTTGGCGGCCCCGCCCCCCGTGCGTGAGATCGATGAGGGCAAACTGGTCGTCGAACTGGTGGATAACGAGACAGATCAGGTTGTCTGGCGCGCGGCCAGCCGCCGCTATCTCCGGGAGAGTCAGTCCCCCGAGACCCGCAGTGAGCTCATTGATGAGGTGGTGTCCGACATGTTTTCGAAGTACCCTCCGGGCCTTGAATAAACGGAGGAATCTCTCGGAGGTACCATGAAGAATCGGTCTGGCGGTCTGGTCTATTCCACGGAACAGGGCAAAATGTGCCCGGGATGCCGGAATCCGGTCGATCAGTGCACCTGCGGCAAGCCCTTGCGAGCGGCGGGTGACGGTGTTGTCCGGGTCAGTCGTGAAACCAAGGGGCGCAAAGGCAAGGGCGTGACCCTGATTACCGGCATTCCCCTCGATGACAAGGAACTGAAAGCGTTTGCCAAGGTGCTCAAGGCCAAGTGTGGCACTGGCGGCACCATCAAGGATGGTGTCGTGGAGATTCAGGGTGACCACCGAGACCTTCTGGTTCCCCTGCTGCAAGAGAAGGGCTGGACTGTCAAGAAAGCCGGTGGCTGATCGTCTGATACGCAATCCTTTTTCGCGCACGTTACAATAGGGCGTGAGACAGCGTTTCCCCGAATTCTGAGCAATCAACGAAATCCCTCACTCCGGTACCCCGGGGCTGGGGGATTTCTGTGACTGGAGGCAAGCATGCATATACTGGTTCTGGGTGCAGGTGTGGTAGGCACAACCACCGCCTGGTTTCTGCAAAAACAGGGACACCAGGTAACGGTGGTGGACCGGCAGAGTGGCGCCGGCCTGGAAACCAGTTACGCCAATGGCGGCCAGATTTCAGTGTCCCATGCCGAGCCCTGGGCCAATCCGTCTGCGCCGCTGAAGGTGCTGAAATGGCTGTTCCAGTCCGATGCGCCGTTGCTGTTCCGGCCCCGCCTGGATCCGGCCCAGTGGCGCTGGGCGCTCGCATTTCTGGCCGAGTGCACCTCCGCCAAGGCGGCTCACAATATCCGACAGATGGTCAACCTGGGTACATACAGCCGCAGCCAGCTCCAGGCGTTGCGGGCAGAGCTGGGCCTGGATTACGACCAGCTGGAAAAGGGCATCCTGCATTTCTACACTAATCCCGCGGAGTTCGATGGCGCCCTGGAACCCACCCGCATCATGCAGGATCTGGGGTGTGATCGTCAGATCATCGATGCCAACCGGGCAGTGGAACTGGAACCGGCACTGGCGCCGATCAAGGACCGCATTGCCGGCGCCACCTACACCTCCGAGGATGAGTCCGGAGATGCGCGGAAATTCACCCAGTCGCTGGCAAAACGTTGCGAAGAAGCGGGCGTCGAGTTCCGGTATGACACGGATGTTCTTGGTTTTGATCAGGCGGGTGACCGGGTTCTGGGTGTCCAGACCCTGAGGGAAGGGCACCACGAAACCCTGCGGGCTGACAGTTACGTGCTGTGCCTGGGCAGTTTCAGCGCCATTCTCGCCCGGCAGCTGGGCATTACCCTGGATATTTATCCCGCCAAGGGATATTCCATCACGGTACCGGTCAAGAACGAGGAAGCGGCGTTCAAGGTCAGCCTGACCGATGACGAGTACAAACTGGTCTACTCCCGTCTGGACGACCGCCTCCGGGTTGCCGGCACGGCCGAACTCAGTGGTTATAGCCGCAAACTGAACCTGACCCGCTGCCGCGCCATCGTGCGGCGCACCGCCGAAGTGATGCCGGAGGCGGGCGACTGGGACCGTGCCGAGTTCTGGACCGGGTTGCGCCCGGCTACCCCCTCCAACGTGCCCTACATCGGCAAGAGCCACTTCGCCAACCTGTACCTTAATACCGGCCATGGCACCCTGGGCTGGACCCATTCCTGCGGCTCGGCCGCGGCCCTGGCGGATATTGTTGGTGGCAAAAAGCCGGAGGTGGATTTCACCTTCGCCGGCATGTGAAAACGGGGTCAGAAGAAAGCCTTCTTCTGACCCCAATCTCGCTCCCCAGGGGTCTGATGAAAATCTTCATCTGACCCCAGCCTAGACCCTATCTCCATTCTTCTGGCCCGAAATGCCGGGCAACTGTCACAAACTGGCAATAAACTCCTCCCAATCTGTGACCTCCTCACAACACCAGGCCGGTCTGGTTCCGGCCCACGCAGACAACAACGGAGAGCAGAATGGACAAGCAACGTCGTGCGGTCGTCAAAGGGCTCGCTGCTACGTCTTTCACTGCGCTGACCGCCTGTGGCGGCGGCAACTCAAGTTCTTCGCCTTCAACCGGTGAATCTGATTCCGGAGTCGTTAGCGGTGATTCCACCAGGGCTCCCGCAGTGGCTTTCAACCATGGCGTTGCCTCCGGGGATCCTCTCCCGGATCGCGTCATTCTCTGGACCCGTGTCACGCCTACGGATGAGTTGCCCCGAACCGTCGAAAGCGTGCCGGTGCGGCTGACCGTTGCCCGGGATCGGGACATGCGGGAACCGATTGGCCAGATCAATACCACCACCGGCCCGGACCGGGATTTCTGCGTAAAGGTGGATGTGACCGGTCTCCGGCCGGATACCTGGTACTACTACCAATTCTCCGTGGGCAAGGAGAAATCGATGGTCGGTCGTACCAGGACCTTCCCGGACACGACGATGCCGGCAGAGCGTGCCCGGTTTGCCGTGGTCTCCTGCTCCAACTACGCCTATGGGCTGTTCTCCGTGTACAAGGCGGTTGGCGAACAGTCGGATCTGGATTTCATCCTGCACCTCGGCGATTACATCTACGAGTACGGTCCCGGTGAATACGGTGATTTTCCGGGGCGCGATCCCCTGCCTGCCCACGAGATCATCGAACTGTCCGACTATCGCTTGCGTCACGCCCAGTACAAGACCGATGTGAACCTGCAGGCAGTTCACCAACAGTTTCCGATGATCTGTATCTGGGATGATCACGAATCTGCCAACGACAGCTACCGTGATGGCGCCGAGAACCACGATGAGGCGACGGAAGGTGGCTGGTCCGAGCGCCGTGAGGCGGCGATACAGGCATATTTTGAGTGGCTTCCCATCCGCGAACCCGAGACAGAGACTGGCCGGATCTGGCGCAAGTTTGAGTTCGGCGGCCTGATCGACCTGTTTATGCTTGATACCCGTCTTGAGGGCCGGGACCTGCAGGTTTCCTCGCCGGCAGATCCGGACCGTTTCGATGGGGAACGGCGAATCATGAGTGAAGAGCAGATGAGCTGGCTCACCCAGGGTCTGGCTGCTTCCACCGCGAGCTGGCGGATGATCGGTCAGCAGGTCATGTTCGCCGAGCTGAATATTGTCCGGACCCTGGACGCTGCCCGTACCCTTGGCATGAACGATGTGTCGGCCTTCAACGGTCAGCTGCTGTCCCTGAACATGGACCAGTGGGACGGCTACGTCGCGGACAGGGAAAACATTCTCAAGACCCTCGAAGGGGACAACATCGGCAACACGGTTATCTTTACCGGCGACATCCATACATCCTGGGCCAATGAGGTATATGCGGACTCTGGCAATCTGCTGGAGAACACACTTGCCCCTCCACTGGCGGCGGAGTTTGTAACACCTTCAGTAACCTCACCGGGCTTTCCGGAGGAAATCGCCGGTCTGGCGGAGGTCGCCGTCCAGCTTGCCAATCCGCATATGAAGTATGTGGAGCTCAAGACCCCCGGATTCATTCTCGTTGATGTGACAACAGAGCGAACCCAGGCGGAATTCCTTTACGTCCGGAGTATTTCCAGTGCGGACGAGCTGGGAACAATTGACCCCGATATGACCAAGGTTGTGGGTGTCGATAGCGGTAACAGCCGCATCTATCAGGATCGTCCCCGATCCGAGCCGAGAGCGGTTCGCACCGCGATGTTTCACCCGCCAGTACGCCAGGCTGTGAGTTAAGGAGGTTCTGATGTCCCGTGCAATTATCCCGGAAGGAAACCGCTGGAAACGTCGCGATGTATTGCGAACCCTGTTCTTTACGGCCGGAGCGGTTGGTTCGGCATCGTGGCTCACGGGCTGTGGTGGTTCCGCTTCCAGTGCCTCTGAAACTGTCGTGCCCCCCGTTGGCGGAGAAATATCCAACGGTGGCGCGCTCCCGGACGAGATCGAGAAGCTGGTGGGGCGTTTTGCGGACATCGGATCATTGCGTGATGCTGACCTTCATGGTGTTCGCACCCCGGAGGGCTTCGCTACCCGCATTGTGGCAATCAATGGTGAGCTGCCACAACCGGAAGGCATGGCCGTCAGTGGCCCACAGACGGGCGGTATCGGTAATCGCCCCTGGCATATTTTCCCGGACGGGGCCGGGGTCGTTCCCAGGGAAAACGGAGGGTGGATCTATATCAGTAACAGTGAGGTTCCCGGTGTTGGCAGTATCGGTTTCTCCTATCCCGAATTGGCAGGACTGACCAATGTCATCGAGGAGTTTACGCCTGGCCTGGCCCAGGTGGGGACATTGGTCTTCGATCCCGACGGCACCATTGTCGACTCCTACACCATTCTCAGCGGAACCACGTTCAACTGTGCTGGCTGTGTGACACCCTGGAAAACCTGGCTGTCCTGTGAGGAATTCCCGAACGGTCAGGTCTGGGAGTGTGATCCCTTCCAACCCGGTGAGGGGCTCGCAAGACCAACCCTTGGCTTTTTCTCCCATGAGGCCATTGCCATCGATCCGGGCGAGCGCCTGCTGTATCTGACCGAGGATATGCCGGATGGGCGTTTTTACCGTTGGGTGCCTGATCCCTCTGACTGGCCCGAGGGCAGCGAGCGGGCCGCTTTGCAGTCCGGCCGGCTGCAGGTTCTGGCGGTAGGTGGTGATGGCGTTGAAGGGGCGCTGGATTCACCCCAGCCGATCCAGTGGCTGGATGTTCAGAATCCCCATGAGCCGCAGCATGAAAACCGGCTGCCGGAATCAACCGTGTTCGACGGGGGCGAGGGCGTCTGGTTCTTCAATGGCATCGTGTACTTTGCCACCAAGGGTGACGACCGGATCTGGGCGGTTGATACTCTGGCCCAGACCATCGAAGTTATCTATGACCGCGCCACCGCCGTGGCACCGAACGATATCCTCTCCGGTGTGGACAACCTCTTCGTGACCGAACAGGGCGACATCCTGGTGGCGGAAGATGGCGGCGACATGCAGGTGGTGGTGATCCTGCCCGATGGCACCCTGAAACCTTTGCTGCAGATTGTGGGGCAGGACGCCTCGGAAATTGCCGGGATCGCGTTCTCGCCGGACGGTCGAAGGATGTACTTCACCTCGGATCGTGGGGGCAGGAATGGTTTTGGCGGATTTACCAATGGCCTGGGGATGGTTTACGAGCTGATCCTGCCTGAGGGGCTGTGAGTGAAAACGGGGTCAGATGAAGGCGTTCATCTGGCCCCAGGTTCGCCTTGAGGTTTAGCTTGAAAAAGGGGTCAGAAGAAAGCTTTCTTCTGACCCCGAGTTCACTTATTTCAACTGATCCCTAATCAGCTTCTTGTTGATCTTGCCAACACTGGTCTTGGGAATGTCATCGACAAAGTCCATCTGCCCCGGGATGGCCCACTTGTTGATATCACCACTATCGACAAATTGCTGCAGGTGCTTCTGGATGTCTTCCTGGCTGGCGTTTTCACCCGGCTTCAGGGTGACCAGTGCATAGGGTCGTTCGCCCCACTTCTCGTCAGGTATACCGACCACAGCGGCGCCGGCGACGGCCGGGTGCTGGCTGATCAGGTTTTCCAGGTCCAGGGAGGACAGCCATTCGCCACCGGTCTTGATCACATCCTTGATGCGGTCCTTGATGGTGAGGGTGTTGTCCGGCTCCATGCTGGCGACGTCACCGGTATGCAGCCAGCCGCCATGCCAGAGCTCTTCGCCTTTCTCCGGTTCCTTGAAGTAGCTCTGGGTCAGCCAGGGTGCACGGGTGACCACCTCGCCTTTGGCTTCGCCATCGTGGGGGACCGGCTTGCCATCCGGATCAACGATTTCAATTTCGACCATGGGCACCGCGATACCGGTCTTGACCCGTTTGGCGGTCTGCTGCTCCAGCGGCAGTTCCAGATCCTCGGGCTTGAGATGGGTGGCACTCAGCAGCGGGCAGGTCTCGGACATGCCGTAACCGGTGTACATACGGATGCCGAGCTTCGCGCCGGCGTCGCACAGACCCTTGGTCAGGGCGCTGCCGCCGATCAGCACGTGCCAGTTGCTCAGATCCGCGGTCTTGATGGATTCGGTGGCCATCATCATCTGCATGATGGTGGGGACACAGTGGGAGAAGGTGACATTGTGCTCCTTGAGCAGGTCCACCAGCAGTTCCGGTTCATAACGACCCGGGTAAACCTGCTTGATGCCCATCATGGTGGCAGCGTAGGGCACACCCCAGGCATGCACGTGGAACATGGGCGTGACCGGCATGTACACGGAGCTGGATCGCAGCAACGGCATCTCATCATAGGCCGCGAGGGAGCCGGTCATGGCCAGGGTATGCAGGACCAGCTGGCGGTGGCTGAAATACACACCCTTCGGGTTGCCGGTGGTGCCGGTCGTGTAGAAGGTGGTTGCGACGCTGTTCTCATCGAAATCCGGAAAATCGAACTCGGTTCCTGACTGGCTCAGCAGGGATTCATACTCACCGGCGGTGGTCAGGCTGGTGTCAGCGGCGGACTCGGAGTCGGTGAGCTGGATGTACGTCTTGACCGTCTTGATCTCGTCTTTGACGCTTTCGAGGATGGGAAGAAAGTCGTCATGGACCAGGACCACGTCGTCTTCTGCGTGGTTCATGGTATAGACGATCTGTTCCGGAGAAAGGCGCACGTTGATGGTGTGAAGAACCGCGCCAATCATCGGAATCGCGAAGAAACACTCCAGGTAGCGTGGGGTATCCCAGTCCATGACCGCGACTGTGTCACCCGGTTTCACGCCGGCGTCGGTCAGCGCGTTGGCCAGCCGGTGAATGCGTTCAACCAGGGTAGTGTAGGTGTACTTGCTGCGGTTGGCGTAATGGATTTCCTGGTCCGGGTTATAACGGGGCCCCGAGAGCAGGAGCTGTTTGATAAGCAGGGGGTACTGATAGGCGTTCTCGGCCGGAGACAGGATTCGGGTCTGTGCCATCTTGTGTTCCTCTTTCTCTGCTTGTGCTTGTTATTACGATGAGAAAGACAAATCTGACACAGTTTGGGAAAAACGGGAACCGCTGAAAAGGAAAAAATTGCAGAACGTACGCGCCAGTTTTTTTCTTACCGGTACGCTCTGCGAATCAATGTGTTACTGGTAGGTACAAAGGTAGGCAGTGTCGATATCTGCTTTCGCTTTGAAGCTGGCCTGGCCGGCAACGTCGAAGCTTTCGCCCGCGCCGTAGGTCATCCACTCTTCCATGCCGGGGAGCAGCACGGTCAGGGCTCCGCTGATCACCGTCATGGTCTCCTTCTTGGTGGTACCGAACTCGTACTCACCCGGACTGATCACACCGACCGTTGCCGGGAGAGTGGCCGTCTGGAAGGCAATGGATTTGGCTTTGCCGTCGAAATACTCGTTGACTTTAAGCATACGCTGGCCTCCTGAAATGGATTGGGGCGACTACTATACGGCAAAACCTTGTAAGTCCAATGACATTTTTATGCGGGACCTGCTGTGAAGATGGGGTCAGATGAAAGCGTTCATCTGGCCCCGTCTTCCATCACTGCTCCCAGGGCTTCCCCTCGGTCCCGTCCATGGTTTTGACGCCGATATGCATGGCCGCCTTGGCCAGGATGTTGGCGCTCACCGGTGCGGTCATGAACAGGAATACGGTAATCAACACTTCGGAGATGCCGATACCCTCTCCCCGTGCGCTGAAGTAGATCACCGAGCTGAGCATGATGGCGCCCACGCCCAGGGTGGTGGCCTTGGTAGGGCCGTGCAGGCGGGTGAAGAAATCCGGCAGGCGCGCCAGGCCAATGGCGCCGATCAGGGTAAAGGCGCCTCCGAGCAGGAGCAGGAAAGCAATGACGTATTCGGCAAACGGATTCATACGGGCCTCCTATTCGATCACGCTGCCGCGCTTGAGGTACTTGGCCATGGCGACGGTACCGACAAAACCCATGACCGCGATCAGCAGGGCGGATTCGAGATACATACGGGTGCCCAGGGTGATGCCCAGCAGGATGATCAGCGCGATCGCATTGATGTATAAGGTATCCAGTGCCAACACGCGGTCAGGCGCATCCGGCCCCTTGATCAGGCGATATACGTTCAGCAGAGCGGCCAGGGTGACCATGGCGATGGTGATGTAAAGGGCAATGGTGATCATTTGAACATCTCCAGCAGAGGCTGTTCATAGCGTTTTCGGATGGTGCTGATCACTTCCTGTTCATCCCCGGTGTCCAGGGCGTGAACCAGCAACAGGCGCCGGTCATCACTGACGTCGGTGCTGACCGTGCCGGGTGTCAGGGAAATGGTGCTGGCGAGAATGGAAATGGCCAGGGGATGCTCCAGTTCCAGCGGGTAGCAGACAAAGGCTGGCCGGGGCTTACGTGGGCTGAGGATCAGTGCCGCAACTTCAAAGCTGGCAATGACAATGTCCTTGAGCACGCGAGCCAGGTATTTAGGCATCAGCCAGAACCGCATGAATGAGGGGCGTTCGGGCCAGAATCCCTGGGTCATCTGCGGGATGGCCCAGGCCAGAATCAGGCCCAGCACCACGCTGCCCCCGCTGATGCCGTCACTCAGGAACTGCCAGGTGACAAACAGGATCAGGCTGAGCCAGGGCTGGGGGAAACTCAGTCGGTCAAGCATCAGTTCTCCTCCCCGACCATCGGAGTCTGCAGGATTTCCAGATAGGCTGAGCGGTTCTGCAGCTGTGCTGCGGTCGCGTCAGTGTATTCGTTTATCGGGCCTGCGAAGGCAACGATTACCAGACTCATGCCAATCAGGGCGCCGGTGGCGGCTCGCAGGTTACCCCCGAGCGGTTTTGGCTCTTCGATATGGCCGTTAACGGTCCGCCAGAAGACAATGCTGCCGGCCCGGCTGTAGGCGATAACCGTGCAGAAGCCACCAATCAGCACAACAGACCAGAGCCACGCCATCTCGGGACCGGAAGTCACCGAGTTGAGAATCAGGACCTTGGCAAAGAAGCCGCTCATGGGTGGCAGGCCGGCCGCGGCCACCGCGCCGACGAGGAACAGGACACTGATCAGTGTTCGGTTACGCATGCGTGGCGCGGTCACAATCTTGTCCAGCGCACTGCCGCGCTGACTGGCCACCAGCTCCGCCACCAGGAAAAGCCCGGCGACGGTCCAGGTTGTGCTGAGCAGATAGAACAGTGCTGCGGAGATGGCCTCCCTGGAACCCAGGGCAATGGGTGCCAGAAGAGTTCCGACCGAGATAATGACCTGCCAGGCCACGAGAGTCTTCAGGCTCTGGGCGCCCAAGGCACCCACCACGCCCATGATCAGGGTGACCAGCGCCAACGGGAACAGCCAGTCCATGCCCAGGTTGGCCAGCGCTCCGGCATCGTCGCCGAATATCAGCAGGTACACCCGCAGAATTGCGTAGATGCCAACCTTGGTCATAACGGCAAACAGCGCCGCTACCGGTGCAGTGGCATGGGCGTAGGCTCTGGGCAGCCAGAAACTCAGGGGCAGGAGGGCGGCTTTGAGGGCGAACACCACCAGGAGCATCATGCCGCCGGCCTTGACCAGCTCCAGTTCCTCACCGGAGAGCAGCAACACCCGGATGGCCAGATCGGCCATGTTGAGGGTCCCGGTAACGCTGTAGATCATGCCGACACTGATCAGGAACACCGCCGAGCCCACCAGGTTGAGCACCACATAATGCAAGCCCGGAACAGTCCGGGCAGTGCCGCCGCCATGCATCAGCAGGCCGTAGGAAGCGATCAGCAACACCTCGAAGGCTACGAACAGGTTGAACAGGTCGCCGGTCATGAAGGCAATGTTCAGCCCCATGAGCTGGAACAGGAACAGACCATGGAACTGGCGGTTGCCCTCGTCCGCTCCACCAATGGAGAACAGGTGTGCGAATAAGGCCAGAACGGCTGTCATCACCAGCATCAGCGCCGCCAGTCGGTCCAGGACCAGAACAATACCGAACGGCGGCTGCCAGTTGCCAAACGCGTACAGGCGGTAACTGCCGTCATTGGCCATTACCAGCAGAACGATGGTAGCAACCAGCAGAAGCACTGTCGTGCCAAGAGCCAGGGTGCGCCGCAGGCTGATCGGGGCATAACCCATGAATGCCTGCAGGACACCACCGAGCAGGGGAATCAGAATCGGAGCGATAAGCCAGTGGTTCATTGACTGCGTTCCTCCTCGCTTTTCTGCTCCGGTTTCTCCGGTCGTTCTCCCTGGCGGCCATCTACATGGTCGTCCTCGTTATCAGCGAGGTTTCTCAGGGACAGCACAACCACAAAAGCCGTCATGGCAAAGCCGATCACAATGGCGGTGAGCACCAGCGCCTGGGGCAGGGGATCGGAGTAGTTTTCTGTGCTGCCCAGGATGGGCTGGCCACCGGTCGCCAGCCGTCCACTGGAGAACAGGAACAGGTTCACACCGTAGGAGATGAGCGTCAGTCCGACCACCACGGGGAATGTCCGGGCCCGCAGCAACAGGTAAACGCCCGAGGAGGTCAGGGCGCCGATAACAAGCGCGAAGACAAGCTCCATTACGCACCCTCCTTCTTGGGCTTGATGGCGGAGTGAGGTGACAGCCGGCCAATGCTGACCAGGGCCAGCAGTGTGGCGCCGATAACGGTCAGGTAGACGCCGAGGTCAAAGACCAGCGCCGAAGCCACCTCGAACTTGCCCACCACCGGCCAGGTGATGTATCCGAAGGTGGAGGTCAGGAACGGATAGCTGAAGGCCAGGCTGCCGGCACCGGCAATGATTGCGAACAAAAGACCCAGGCCGATCACGTTGTGGTACTTGATTCCTATCCGCTCCTGGGTCCAGACCATGCCGCTGGCAATGTACTGGAGGATCAGGGCCACGGAGGTGATCAGGCCGGCGACAAAACCACCGCCCGGAAGGTTGTGGCCTCGCAGGAAGATGAACGCCGATATCATCAGTGCCAGCGGCAGCATTGGCCGGGCGATCTGCTTGAGCATCATTGGATGGGCATCCCGGGTCCAGGGGTGACCCATGCCATCGCCCGGCGGCGGGGTCAGGGCGGTATCCTTGAGCATTGCATAAATACCCAGAGCGGCAATGGCCAGGACGGTAATCTCGCCGAGGGTATCGAAGCCCCGGAAGTCCACCAGGATGACATTCACCACGTTGGTGCCGCCCCCGCCGGATTTACTGTTTTCCAGGAAGAAGTCGGAAATCGAGGTGAAGGGCTGGGTCAACATAGCCAGGGTGACCAGGGTCATACCCACACCGACAACGAGTGCGATGACGGCATCACGGGTGCGTTGACCCCGGGAGCTTTCCAGTGGCGTCCAGGACGGCATATAGAACAGTGCCAGCATCAGCAGAACGATGGTGACGACTTCCACGGACAACTGGGTCATGGCCAGGTCCGGGGCCGAGAAGCGGGCGAAGGCGAGCGCCACGATCAACCCCACCACACTGAGCAGTACCAGTGCGTAGAAACGCTCCCGGTGCAGGAAGGCTGTCAGCAGAGCACAGACGATCAGTACTCCCGCTGCGATTGCGGTGGGAGGGTCAACCGGACTCAGTCCCAGTTCACCCACAAAGATGCCGACATTCATCAGAGGCGCCGCGGCTACGGCAATCACACTCAGTACCAGCAGCAGGGCGTAGCGTTGCAGGGAGCCGTTCTCGATACGGGCGGTCAGGTCGTGGGAGAAGACCGCAACCCTTGACACCACCGCTTCGAACACGGCTTTTTCATCAATTTCCTTGAACCGGGCATGGAAATCGAAGAAGCGCTGGCGCTGGGTATACATCAGCAGGCCACCAAAGAACGCCACAAAACTCATCAGCAGGGGCAGGTTCAAGCCATGAACCACGGCGAGTTTGTAGTCCGGCACATTGCCGCCGAGAGTGGCAGAAGCCGCGGAATACAGCAGCGGGCCGACAGAGATCGCCGGAAACATGCCCACCATCACACAGGCAAATACCAGGATTTCCACGGGAATCTTCATGTAACGCGGTGGTTCGTGGGGCGGGTATACCGGCAGGTCCACCGGCTTGCCGTTAAAGAATACGTCGTGGATGAAACGGGCCGAATAGGCCACCGCGAAGATGCCGGCCAGGGTGGCCACGATCGGTGGCAACCAGGCCCAGAGTCCCGGCAGGTTCAATTCCAGGGACTCGGCGAAGAACATCTCCTTGCTCAGGAAACCGTTCAGCAGCGGTACACCGGCCATTGAGGAGGCCGCCACCATGGCCAGGGTCGCGGTGTGGGGCATGTAGCGCCAGAGACCGTTGATTCTGCGCATGTCCCGGGTGCCGGTTTCATGGTCGATGATACCGGCGGCCATGAACAGCGAGGCCTTGAACGTGGCGTGGTTGATCACGTGGAAGACAGCGGCCACGGCTGCCAGTTGCGTGCCCATGCCGAACAGCAGGGTAATCAGGCCCAGATGGCTGACGGTGGAATAGGCCAGCAGGCCCTTGAGGTCATGCTTGAACATGGCGACATAGGCGCCGAGCAGCAGGGTTGCCATGCCCGTGAAGCTCACCATGTAGAACCACTGTTCAGTGCCCGCCAGCGCCGGATACAACCGGGCCATCAGGAACACACCGGCCTTTACCATCGTGGCCGAGTGCAGGTAGGCGGACACCGGCGTCGGCGCCTGCATGGCGTGAGGCAGCCAGAAGTGGAACGGAAACTGGGCCGACTTGGTGAAGGCGCCGAGCAGCACCAGCGTCAGCGCCACCGGGTACATGGCGTGGGCCTTGATCTGATCGCCGGCGGCGAGAACATCATCCAGCTCGTAGCTGCCGACGATGTTACCGATGATCAGGATGCCGGCCAGCAGCGCCAGGCCACCGCCGCCAGTCACCGCCAGGGCCATCCGGGCACCACGGCGGGCGTCCTGCTTGTGGGTCCAGTAACTGATCAGCAGGAACGAGACCAGGCTGGTCAGCTCCCAGAAGATCAGCATCAGCAACAGGTTGCTGGACATCACGATACCCAGCATCGAGCCCTTGAAGCAGAGCAGCAGCGCGTAGAACTTCGCGATGTTTTCCTTCGGCTTCAGGTAGTAACGGGCATACAGGATGATCAGCAGCCCGATGATCAGGATCAGCAACGCAAACAGCAGCGCCAGACCGTCCAGGCGAAAGCTGAGCGAGAGGCCAAGGGCCGGAAGCCACTCCTGGTGGAACAGCACATAGCCGCCGTCGGCTAATACCTGCCAGTTCGGGTAAAGGGCGGCCAGTGCAATCAGGGCCGGAACGGAAGAGGCAATGGCTATTGCCGTTCGCCCCCCCTGGGCGAACAGGGGCGCGGCAATGGCCCCCAGGAAAGGCAGTAAAACAACCAGCGGTAGCGACATCGCAACCTCGTTATCGGTTTTTCTTTTATATATAAATACAGGCGTGTGTGCAGAAGTCTAGCTTCCGGATAGAGACCCTGCATGACGCTTGGGCCGCAGGAATACACCGAAAGCCTGGAATCAGGCGAATGGTGGATCCGGGAAATAGGGAAGACGACCGCGGTGGCGGGCGATATCAGCCGTTACGGGCGGGCGAATGGTCTGTTTGCAGCCTAAGGACCTTACGGTCATTGGTTGCTCCATCAATAAAACTTGGGATTTGATGATACGTGGCCCGTCCGCAAGGTCAAGTCAACTTGCCATTGATCAAGTGTATACTCGCGATAAATATTCCATGAGAGAGCCCCATGAGCGACACTTATCCTAACCTCCTGAAACCTCTTGACCTCGGCTTTACCGAACTCAAGAACCGGGTTCTGATGGGATCGATGCACACAGGTCTCGAAGACCGTTTCTGGAATATCCACAAGTTCGCCCGGTATTTCGCGGAGCGGGCCGAGGGTGGTGTTGGTCTCATGGTGACGGGTGGTTTCTCGCCCAACCTCGCCGGGCAGCTGGCTCCCCTGTCTTCAACGATGAACAACCGTGCCACGGCATTCCTCCATCGGCATGTAACCGGCGCAGTTCACGAGGCCGGTGGGAAGATCTGCCTGCAATTGCTGCACGCGGGGCGCTACGGCTATCAGCCGCTGATCGTCTCGGCCTCCGCCACCAAGGCTCCGATCAGTCCGTTCAAGGCGCGCGGGCTGTCCACGAAGGGTGTCGAGCGGCAGATAGACGACTTCGTCAACGCGGCAAAACTGGCCAAATTTGCCGGCTACGACGGCGTTGAGGTTATGGGCTCCGAAGGCTATTTCATCAACCAGTTCCTGTGTGAACGCACCAATAAACGGAAGGACAAGTGGGGTGGTCCCTACGAGAACCGCATGCGCCTGCCCGTGGAGATTGTCCGACGGATCCGCGAGGCGGTGGGTCGCGAGTTCATCATAATTTACCGGCTGTCCATGCTGGACCTGGTTGAAGGTGGACAGACCTGGGATCAGATTGTGACCCTCGGCAAGGCCATCGAACAGGCCGGCGCCACCATCATAAACACCGGCATTGGCTGGCACGAGGCGCGGGTACCCACCATTGTAACCTCCGTGCCACGCGGCGGCTTCGCCGATGTCACCGCCAAATTTTACGGCCAGGTGGATATTCCGGTTTGCACCACGAATCGCATTAACACGCCGGAAAAAGGTGAAGAGATTCTTGCCGCAGGCAAGGCAGACATGGTGTCCATGGCCCGGCCTCTGTTGGCGGACAGCGAGTTCGTGCGCAAGGCCGAGCAGGGACGCAGCGACGAAATCAACACCTGCATTGCCTGTAACCAGGCCTGCCTGGACCATGTGTTCCAGGCCAAACGCGCGTCCTGCCTGGTGAATCCGCGGGCATGTCATGAAACCGAACTGGTCTTGACAGTAGCACCGGTGGCCCGGCGGGTCGCCGTGGTGGGGGCGGGCCCTGCGGGCCTGGCAGCGGCGACGACGGCTGCCAAACGTGGCCACAAGGTCACCCTGTTCGAAGCGGACGACCGGATCGGCGGTCAGTTCAATTACGCAAAGCGCATTCCGGGTAAAGAGGAATTCTACGAGACGCTGCGCTACTACCAGCGACAGATCGAGCTGCTGGAGATCGACCTCAAGCTCGGAGCCCGCGTTGATGCAGACTCCCTGCTTGAGCAAAGCTTCGATGATGTGGTGATCGCCACTGGCGTAAAGCCACGAACCCCCAAAATCGATGGTATTGACCACCCCAAGGTGCTCGGGTACCTCGATGTACTTCGTGACAACAAACCGGTGGGCAAATCCGTGGCAGTTATTGGCGCCGGTGGCATCGGCTTTGATGTCAGCGAGTTCCTGACCCACGACTTCAGCCATCAGCCGGAAGGAAAGCAGGTGGGGGTCGCCGACTGGCAGGCGGAATGGGGCGTAAACCCCGAGTTTGAGGGTCCCGGAGGCCTGGCGGAGCGCAAACCGACGCCCTCACCCCGCAAGATCTACCTGATGCAGCGGAAGACCGGTAAAGTGGGTGGTGGCCTCGGCAAGACCTCAGGCTGGGTCCACCGGAGCAGCCTGAAACATCGGGACGTGGAAATGTTGCGGGGCTGCCGATATGAGCGTATTGATGATCAGGGCCTGCACATTTCCGTGACTGACAAGGATGGCAAAGTAACCGAAAGCAGGGTGCTGGCCGTAGATAACGTTGTAATTTGTGCCGGCCAGGAACCCTACCGGGAACTTTTCGACCAGTTGTCAGCCTCTGGTGTCAGGACATATCTCATCGGCGGCGCAGACGTTGCCGAGGAACTGGATGCAAAACGAGCCATCAGGCAAGGGACGGAAGTCGCAGCTCAACTATGACATTACTTATCGCCTTCGCAGTACTCTCGATTGGCTTCTCGTTTTTGTGCTCCATTCTGGAAGCGTCATTGCTCTCGGTCACACCGAGCTACATAGCCTCCCTGAAAAAGGATAATCACGCGCTTTTCCTGAAATTGAGGAAATTAAAGAGCGACATCGACGATCCGCTTGCCGCCATACTGACACTCAACACCATCGCCCATACTGCCGGTGCAACCGGTGTTGGTGCCCAGGTGGCTGTCGTTTTCGGAGAGGCCTGGCTCGGGGCGGCATCCGCTCTGATGACCCTCGCCATCCTGATCCTGTCGGAAATCATCCCGAAAACCATCGGTGCCAAGTACTGGCGCACCCTGGCACCCAGGCTCCCGGCGGTCCTCGGATTCCTGATGACCTCGCTCAAGCCCTTCATCTGGCTGTCGAAGATGATTACCCGGCGCATCGCAGCGGGGGAGGCCGATACCGACATCCGTGGCGAAATCAGTGCGTTGGCAGAAATTGGCCGGGACCAGCAAGCCCTGGATGAAGACGAGCGCCGGATTATCCAGAACGTACTTCGTTTCCATGAAATCAAGGTCAGTGGCGTGATGACGCCGCGAACCGTCTGCAAATTCATCCCGCCCGAGACGACTGTGCCGGAATTCCGGGAGCAGGTGCGCAAATCGCCGTTCTCTCGTTATCCGGTGATCGACGAGGAAGGGGAAGCGTTGGGGTACCTGCACCGCTCCGATCTGATCTCGCTCCCTGACGATGCCGATCTGATGGAACACCTCCGAAGCATCAAGCGGGTAAAGGGCAACACCAACATCGAGTACGTGTTCTCTGACATGCTGCGGGAGCGGCAACACATTGCCATTGTTTATGACGAGCTGGGCACCTGGCTGGGCATAGTGACGCTGGAGGACATATTGGAGACACTTTTGGGCACCGAGATCATGGACGAGACCGATAACGTCTCCAACCTTCGCCGGTATGCCAAACAACGTTGGAGCCGGCGACTGCGCAAGATGGGATCCTGAAAGATCCGCCAGCGGGCGTTAGCGGATCGACTTCAGTGCCGAGAAGATCGCCTCGGCTTCGGCTTCAAGTACCTGACAGCGCAGGGGATTGCCCTGCTGAAGAGCTCTGGCCAGTTGTTTCTGTTTCATGTCATAGAGCCGGCTGAGGACATCTGCCCGACCCGGCTTTGCTGGTGCGTTCATGGAATGCTACCTCCCCACGTGAACACCTTGTGTCAATAATCTTTACGTTCTCCAGTGCCTGATGGCCTTGTTTAGTATTAGATGCATAACACGGGCCAGTGTTACACCCTGCCAGTCAGCGGCCGAACCTCGCCCGGTAGGCCCCGGGAGCCAACCCGGTGTGTTTCCGGAATAGCCGACTGAAGGAGCTGACATCCTCGTACCCAACGCGTTGCACAACGCCCTCCACCGTCTCCCGGGAAGACTCCAGCAGCTCCCTGGCATTCTCGATCCGCAGAATCTGCAGATAACTGACCGGCGTTTCCCCGGTCGCCGCCTTGAAACGCCGCATCAAAGACCGCTCAGTAAGCCCCGCCCTGTTCGCCATTTCCTGCATTGTGATCACTTGATGAAAATGCCCGTCGAGCCAGTCCTGTAATTCAAGAATAGCCCCATCCGAATGATAACGCCGGGCCTGCAAAGCCCCATACGGCGCCTGACTCGTCCTGCCGGCATCAATCACAAACGCCTTCGCCAGTTCCCGGGCCACCTGCGCCCCGGCAAACCGTTCAACCAGATACACCCCCAGATCCCACCAGGCCATGCCGCCCCCGGCACAGGCTACTGGCCCATCCACGGTGACCAGCCTCTCCGGATCCAGACGCACGCCCGGGTACCGCTCCCGAAATTTCTGGCTGAAGCCCCAATGCGTCGTCGCCTCCCGCCCGTCCAGCAGTCCCGCCTCCGCGAGGAAAAACGCCCCGGTACAGTTGCTGGCAACGCTGACCGTGCCGGCATCGCTGTGCCGTGCCTGACCCAGCCAGGCAATCAGTGCCGGGTTATCGGCCAGCACTGTCTCGATGGGGGCACCAATGGTGGGGATAATGACCAGGTCGTTACCAATAATTGAAGACGGATCATTCCAGGCACCATCGCTGAGCAGGGTAAGCCCGTTTATGCATTTGCAGGGTTTGCCGTTCTCGGTAAGCAGTCGGGTTTTGAAGTAGTAATGAGGTTCGTCGTCGTAAATCCGCGCCCAGGTCACGCCGGCGAGGCGGAAAAGGTCAATAATCCCGGTTACGGCGCTGGCCAATGCGCCATCGAAGCCAATCACGGACACAGTTTGCATACGAACTCCGAGGTAGGGCACCAATGGGGACAAGTGCCCGAGACTGTGTGCAGCAGGGAAGCTGCACACAAGCCTACATGGACGTATTCATGGCGTGTCTCGGGCACTTGTCCCCATTGGTGCCCGGGCGTTCTACTGTGAGTTTTGGCGGTATTCACCAAGAATATGTCAGAAATGCCGGTTCCAACACAACCACCGGTTATGAGAATCTAGGCGGCAATAAACAGGAGACCAAGCATGACCGACACCCTGATTGACCGCCGAGACCTGGCATTTCAACTCTACGAAGTACTCGACACCGAATCCCTGATCACCCGCGAGCGCTTCAGCGAACACAATAAAGACACCTTCGACGCCGTCATCGAAACCGCCGACAAGATGGCCCGCGAACAGTTCGCCACCCACAACAGCGCCGCTGACAAGGACGAGCCCCGGTTCGAAGACGGCCAGGTCAAAATGCTGCCCCAGGTCAAACAGGCCTTTGACGCCTACGCCGAGGCCGGTTTCATCGCCGGCCGGTACGATTATGTTCTCGGTGGCATGCAGCTGCCCGAATCCGTCATGGCCGCCTGCAACGGCTTCTTCACCGCCGCCAACCCCGGCACCGCCGGCTACCCGTTCCTGACCACCGCGGCCGCTAACCTGATCCGCATCTTCGGCGATGAACATCAGAAAGCCACCTATTTGCCGCACATGCTCTCCGGCCGCTTCTCCGGCACCATGGCCCTGACCGAGCCCCACGCCGGCTCCAGCCTCGCGGACATCCGCACCTCCGCCAGCCCGACCGACGAAGGCCACTACCTGATCAAAGGCGCCAAGATCTACATCTCCGGCGGCGAGCAGTCCATCACCGACAACATCGTCCACATGGTTCTGGCCAAGATCAAAGGCGCACCGGCCGGGGTCAAAGGCATCTCCCTGTTCGTCGTTCCAAAGTTCCGGGTTGATTCCGAAGGCAACCCGGGCGAACGCAACGGTGTCAGCCTCGCCGGCCTGATCCACAAGCTTGGCTATCGGGGTACCACCTCCACCGCCCTGAGCTTCGGCGACGACGCTCCCTGCCACGGCTACCTGGTTGGCGAGCCCCATCAGGGCCTCAAATACATGTTCCAGATGATGAACGAAGCCCGCCTGGGTGTCGGATTCGGCGCGGCGGTCATCGGCTACCGGGGCTACATGCACAGCCTCGAATACGCCAAGGACCGCCTGCAGGGCCGCAAACCCTCCGAGAAGAACCCGGAAAGCCCGCAGGTGCCCATCATCGAGCACGCCGATGTACGCCGCATGCTGCTGGCCCAGAAAGCCTACAGTGAAGGCGGCCTGGCCCTGTGCCTCTATGGCGCCCGTCTGGTAGATGACCAGAACACCCACCCGGACGAACAGAAACGCCTGGAAGCCGGCAAATTGCTCGACCTGCTGACCCCGGTGATGAAGGCCTGGCCTTCGGAGTACGGTCCCAAAGCCAACGACCTGGCGATCCAGGTCTACGGCGGTGCCGGCTACACCCGGGAATACCCCGTGGAACAGTGCTGGCGGGACAATCGCCTCAACCCCATCCATGAAGGCACCAATGGCATCCAGGCCCTGGACCTGCTTGGCCGCAAGATCTGGCAGGACCAGAGCCACGGCCTCCAGTTGCTGATGCAGGAAATGCAGGTCGACCTGGAAGCTGCCAACACCGACCGCTGCCAACAGTGGGCCCTGTCCCTGAGCGAAACCCTGCAACAGGCGGTCAAAGTCACCCAGAGCCTGGGCAAATCCCTCATGGGCGGCGGCAACCCCGACAACGTCCTGGCGAACGCCTCGTGTTATCTGCACCTCTTCGGCCATATCACCGTGGCCTGGATGTGGCTGCGCCAGGCCAACGCCGCAGCGAAGGCTCTGGAATCCGCTGCCAGCGAAGACGAACAGAACTTCTACAACGGCAAGTTGCAGGCCGCCCAGTACTTCTTCCACTGGGAACTGCCCACCGTCGCCCAGGACCTGGTACTGCTTCGAAATCAGGATGATACCTGCCTGAACATGAAAGCGGAGTGGTTCTGATGGCCCTGGTCAAGGTAGAAAAACAAGGCCACATCCTCCTGATCGGCCTCAACCGCCCGGAAAAAATGAATGCCATGAACCGGGCCATGTACCACGAAATCGCTGCAGCCTATTATCAGCTCCAGAACGACCCGGAGCTGCGCGTCGGCCTGATGTACGCCGAGGGCGACCACTTCACCAGCGGCCTGCAACTGGACGACTGGGCCGACGTCTTCGCCAACGGCAAAGGCATCGAACCGGACGAAGGCGAACTCGACCCGTTCCACATCACCGGCGACGGTCTGAGCAAACCGGTCGTATTCGCCGCCCAGGGTATCTGCTTCACCTGCGGTGTCGAAATGATGCTCAACACCGACGTCCGCGTGGCCGCCAAAGGCACCCGCTTCGCCCAGCTGGAAGTCAAACGCGGCATCTTCGCCTGCGGCGGCGCCACCATCCGGTTGCAACGGGAAATCGGCTGGGGCAACGCCCAACGCTACCTTCTGACCGGCGACGAATGGACCGCAGACCAGGCCTACCAATGGGGCCTGATCCAGGAACTGGTCGAGCCCGGCGAGCAGTTCAACAGGGCCCTGGAAATCGCTGAGAAAATCGCCAAGGCCGCGCCGCTGGGTGTTCAGGGGAGTTTGAAATCCTCAAAACTTGCGGTCAGTGAAGGTCAGGAAGCGGCCAAACAGCGATTGTTCCCGGACCTGCAACCGGTTATGGCCAGTGAGGATGTAAAGGAGGGGATTCAGTCGTTTCTTGAAAGAAGAGAAGCGGTTTTCAAGGGAAGATAACTCACAAGTTGGAGCGGGCGGCTGGGGCACCCTTCCGGGACTGTGTGCAGCAGGGAAGCTGCACACAAGCCTACAGGGACGTATTCACGGCGTGTCCCGGAAGGGTGCCCCAGTCGGCCGCCGACACCCAAGTTTAAGACTATGCAGCCTCGGAATCCGACTTGGACTCCCGCCGTTCCTTGGCCTCAGCCGCCACCTTGGCAGCATAATCCGCATACCTGGCCATCAGCTCCTCCTTCCGGTCCGGATCCCAGTTGATCTTGCTCAGATCGCCCTCGTAATGGTCGATCACCCGCTTGTCCATTTCCTCATACCACCAGGTCGGAATATAAGCCGGCAACAGCATCGACGCATAGCCGCCAGGCAACTGTGGCGCCTTCTCAAAGTGGCGCAACGCCTGGAAACTCCGGGTCGGATGGGCGTGATGGTCCGAGTGCCGCTGCAGCTGATACAGGAACAGGTTGGTCACAATGTGATTGCTGTTCCAGCTGTGCTCCGGCTTCGTCCGCTCATACTTGCCTTTCTTGTCCTTCTGCCGCAGCAGACCATAGTGTTCGATGTAATTCACGCTCTCCAGCAGACTGGCGCCATACACCGCCTGCGCCGCCAGGAACGGAACCGCCCGCGGACCACACACCAGTGTGGTGGCACCAAAGAACCCGGCACTCATCGCCCAGCCCTGCAGCAACTCATTGTCCAGGCTCCAGAAACCCTTGCCCTTGCGCGCCAGCCGCGCTTTCTCGATCTTCACCGATGACTTGATGCCGCCAATCACCGTCCGGGGCAGGAACTTCCAGAAACTCTCTCCCATACGGCTGCTGGCAGGATCCTCCGGTGTGGCCACCCGCTTGTGATGGCCGAAATTGTGCTCCACAACGAAGTGTGTATAACCGGTCGGTGCCAAAGCCGCCATCGCCAGCAGTTTGTTCAGCTTGTTGGACTTGTGGCCCAGCTCATGGGCGGTGTTGATGCCCACACCATTGATGGCACCAACCGTCAAAGTCAGGCCGATCTTGTCTTCAATAGGCGTGTTTTTGCGACTGGCGAGCCAGGCGCCCATGAAGGTCATGGCGTACTGGGTCGGGATGAACGCCTTCACAATGCGGTCATAGTACTTGTCCTGCTCCAGTGGCTTGACCGCTGCTTCCGGAGGATTGCTCTGATCTTCGCCGATGGCCCGATCGAGGGCCGGGATGATCCCGTGCACCAGTGCCGGACCGGTCCAGGCCAGCGCCTTGAGCTTCTTCGGCGCAACGGCGTAACCGGTGAGGGCCGCGAGTCCGATGCCAGGCAGGGCAGGGCCGAGGAGCCACATGTAACGTTTGGGATCTTTCCAGTCCTTGCCGTCCTGAAGAGAAGTATCCTTCTCTTCCTGCTTTTGTACCGCGTCGTTGACCTTGGCATTCATATCCGGACCTCCATCTTGATCATTGTTTGACCCAATTTATGTCGGACAATCGGTCAATTCAACTATTGTCCGACAATTTTGGTGTGTTGGCATGAAATGACAAGCAAAGAGGGAGTGGCGAATCCGCCATAACTGAACCAGACTTTGTGCAAACAACAATCAGCTCGGCCAAACAGAGCGACAGGGATGGTTCAGCCATGACACCTCAAGATACCCAGGGCGCCGTCGCCCATTGGTCCGTTCAGGATATGCTCCGGGAATACCTGACCACAGGCAGAATGGCAGAAGTCGTGTACCGGGATGGAGCCGGTCAGATCTGTATTGCCCACGACACTATCCGGGACATTTTCAGCCGTGCCGGCAAGGACTTTATCCTCCTGGGCAGGGGGGAAATGGTGGGTGTTGACCACGTCATCACCATCGATGGCAGGTTCCCCACCGTAAGTTGCTGCTAACCAAAGAGTAATGCCCCAGTAATTGTGTTATCTGCTGCCATGGGCGTAATCTCCTCCCCGTTGCGAATGATCTTCAACGGAGGGAACGTTATGAAAAAGCAAATGCTCGTAGCCATGGCTCTGGCCGCTTCACTGGGGCTGGTAGCCTGCAGCTCAGAGGACGAGGAATCCAACCAGGGCGTGGACATCGAACAGGCCGCCGACAACGCCGGTGAAATGATGGAAGAAGCCGGCGAATCCGCCCAGGACACTTACGAGGAAGCCGCCGGTCAGGCTGACAGCGCCTGGGAAGAGACCAAGGACAAGGCCAAGGAAGCCGGTGATGAAGTAAGCGATGCCGCAGAGGAAACTGCGGAAGCGGTGGAAGACGGGTACGAGGAATCGACCCAGCAGTGAACACACCCGCGCCAGTCTCCTGTTGGGGGAGGCTGGCGTTTTGCTGTCAATAAACAGTCATGAGTTTGTCTTCAAACAGTTGCTGTCCTGTCATACTTCCTGCCGAAACTGGCCTCTCCAAACCAACTTCCCCTGACCGTTGTGAGAGAGGCAAGAAATGGCCAAACACGATCTTGATCTGAACTACCTGGACCCGAACTATGAGCCGGTAGTCAACCATTCCGAAAACACCCCGTTCCACCAGGTGTTGGCTGCCCGGATGCAGCGTCGTTCCGTCATGAAGGGCACCGTTGGCGCGGCACTCGCAAGCGTTATGGGCCTGGGGCTGGCCGGTTGTGGTGGTGACAGCAGCAGTGACACGACTGGCACCTCAAGCGACGCCGGTACCGACACCGATGCTGCCAACACCGAGCTGGGTTTCAAGGCGATCCCGGTCTCTACCGCAAACCAGGCCGTGGTTCCCGAGGGCTACTCGGCACAGGCTTTCCTTCCCTGGGGCACGCCGATTACCGGTTCCTACCCGGCCTACCGTCCGGACGGTACCAACACAGGTGCAGATCAGGAGCAGCAGGTGGGCATGCACCACGATGGCATGCATTTTTTCCCGATTGATCTCAAGGCCGGTGGCAACAGCTCCACGGAAGGCCTGCTGGTCATGAACCACGAATACATCAATCAGGGTGCCCTGCACGCCAATGGCGCGACTTATGTCGAGGGAATGCGTCCGTCCGATGAGGTGCGGAAAGAAATCGCGGCCCACGGTGTGTCTGTCGTCCATATCAAACAGGACGCCAACGGTACCTGGGACATCGTCTTTGGCAGCCCGTTCAACCGTCGGATCACCGGCGGTACCGAGATGGAAATCCGCGGTCCGGCCCGCGGTTATCACAAGCTGTTCACCAAATTCAGCCCCAACGGCAACCGCACCCGTGGCACTCTGAATAACTGCTCCATGGGTCCGACACCATGGGGCACTTACCTCGCGGCTGAGGAAAACTGGCACGGTTACTTCAGAACGAGTGCGGAAGTACGTCCCCGGGAGCAGGTTCGCCACGGTGTCGATAGTACTTCCCGCTATGATTGGGAACTGGCCGACAACCAGGCCGACGGCTACGTACGTTTCGATGTAACGCCGGGTGCGGGCACCGCCACAGATGATTACCGGAACGAAGCCAATACCTATGGCTACATGGTCGAAATTGACCCGTTCAACCCGGAAAGCACGCCTCAGAAGCGCACGGCATTGGGCCGCTTCGGACACGAAGGTGTGATCTTTGCACCGGTGAAAGAAGGCGAGCCCGTGGTTTGTTACTCGGGCGACGACTCGCGGTTTGAGTACATCTATAAATTTGTCTCCTCCAAGCCATACTACGCCGCAACAGCCGGCGGCTATCTGCTGGACGAGGGCACGCTTTACGTGGCTCGTTTCAATGACGACGGCACCGGTGAGTGGTTGCCCCTTGATCTGGCTGACGCGGATTTTGCTGCAAAAGTCAGCGCCGCAACCGGTACCACTGTTGGTGCTATCGCGTTTGAGGGCTTTGAAAATCAGGCCGATGTTCTGGTGAACACCCGCCTGGCCGCGGACATCGCGGGTGCCACTCCCATGGACCGCCCGGAGTGGGGCGCTGTTGATCCGAACAGCGGCGAGGTGTATTTCACCTTGACCAATAACACCAAACGAACTGAAGAGCAGACAGACGCGGCCAACCCGATTGCCAACAACGAGAATGGCCACATTATTCGTTGGATGGAATCCGGTAATGACCACGCCGCGGTGTCCTTCGAATGGGATATCTTCGTATTCGCCGGTTTGAAGGGCACCGAGACGGTAGTGGATGGTGAAGCGGTTGTGACACTGGACGACGACAACATCTTCAATAGCCCGGATGGCCTTTGGTTCGACTATAACGGTCGTCTCTGGATCCAGACCGATGGCTCCGATGCTGCCCCATACCAGAACAATATGATGCTGGCTGCCAATCCTGAGACCCGTGAAATCAAGCGATTCTTCGTTGGCCCGGTCGGTTGCGAGGTGACAGGTGTTGTCACTACCCCGGACGTCAAGACCATGTTTGTCAACATCCAGCACCCGGACGGTAACTGGCCGGATTCTTCCGATCCGCGTCCCCGTGATGCAACCGTCATCGTTACCCGCGACGACGGCGGTGTTATCGGCGCCTGATAGCCTCAAATCAGGAAGAAGCTGATTGAAAGGCCGACCCCGCACAAGCGGGGCCGGCCTTTTCTTTTACTGTGCGAGTCCGCGAAAACCACGGGTAGGCTTCGGAAACGGCTGTGTTAGACTTCCGGAAAACCGATTGGAAGGAGTAGTTACCTTGCCCGAGGAATACATCCCCGCAAACGACGACCCCATGCAGCGCCGCTCGGACTCAGGGCGCAACCTTGCAGTGGCCGTTTACATCCTTCAGGCACTCTCGTTCTTCCTCGGCGGGATCACCGGTCTGGTGGGTGTGATTATCAACTACGTGAAACTGGATGATGTCCGCAATACCTGGATCGAGCGTCACTTTCGCTGGCAGATACGGACCTTCTGGATCGGTTTGCTGTGGACGGTGATCGGAATTGTAACCACGCCGCTGATCATCGGCTGGTTTATCCTGCTGAGTATTTCAATCTGGATCATCTACCGGATTGTGAAGGGCGCTCTGGCGCTGAATGAAGGCAAGGTGGTCTGAACCCGGATCACCCTGTCTGGCGTGAACTGGCCCAGTAGCGAATCTCGGCGCACAGCGCGCAGTGCTGTTTCTGGCAGGTTTCTTCGTCGTGGATCTGTATGCCGTGGAGCTGCAATGGCTGGTAGCGGCGCAGGGAATGCTTATGGCCATGGCGCTTCAGGTAGTCATCCAGTGCGGAGCGGGCCTCTGCCTCTGACTCGAAGGGGCCCAGATCACGCGCCTCTCGCGTTCTCACATACCACCCCGCAGGCGTTTTCAGGAACCGGTTGCTCTTGACCGGTCCATCCTGAATATGACCGGGATCTTCCGCCACCGATTCTACAAGTCCTTCGACCCTTTCCTTTTGTCGTGCCTGTTTTGACAGGCGCTTCAGTCCCTTCCTGATCATTGTGATTCTCTCGCGCCTCTATGCATCGCGGTGCTCGAAGTAGCCCGGTGCAAAATATATCAGCTTTCAAAGTGATTTGTGACGCACTTCACAAAAAAGTCTAAATGCCAATAGGAGAACGGGGCAAAAAACTGCTTAGAGGCGCTGTTTTTGTAAAAACGTGTAAAAAAACCGGGCAGTTTTAGGGAGGTGGTTGTTACCGACCACCCGCAACCTGTACGTAAGTGTATGGTTCTAAAGATATATCGATAGGGTCACAAAAAAGAACATTGTTCAGAGTTTGAGTTGGTAAATTTGACGTATGGCAAGGCCAATTACAGCCAAGCAATGTAGGGCCGGTTTGGCCCAAACTGCCAACATCTGAAAAGCGGGACCACGCGTCGTGGTTTAAAAAGGAAACAGTAAACAAAAGAAAGGAGCAGTTGCATGATGAGACGCCGAACATTGACCTCGGTAGTTGCTGCAAGCAGTCTCGCGCTGGCGGCGAATGTTGCCCAGGCAGAGACGGTCCAGCACGAGACCGAGTTTTCATTGCTGGGCAGTTATATCGAGCCTGACAGCGACCGGACCGATGAATACGGCTCGGCGGTGCGGGGCATGTTCGGTATCCGTCTGAGCAAACACTGGTGGGTCGAACCCCAGTTTTACTCAGGAGTCATTGAAACCGGGGTAAACGGTGGGACCGATTACTACCAGCAGGGTATCGGGGCGGATCTGAGCTACCGTCTGTGGGAGAGTGATTCGTTTACACCCTACGGCTCTCTCGGTGGTGGCGTCTCGCGCAACGATGTGGCCAACAATTCGGCCAGCGAGTTTGGTGGTTACGCCAACGCTGGGTTGGGCATTCTCAGCAGCCCCTTCACCCAGTCCGGTCTTCGGGTGCGTGCCGACGCCCGCTATGTCTACGACTCCTATGACGACGGTTTGTCAGACCTGCATTTCAGTCTGGGTGTGACCGTACCCATTGGTGCCACCCGGACCCGGATTGTTGAGAAAACCACCGTTATCGAGAAACCCGTTGTTGTCGAAAAAGACTTCGCTGACTCGGACAAGGACGGCGTCGTGGATGGTGTCGATCAGTGTCCCAATACCCTGGAAGGCCTGGAGGTTAACTCGGTGGGCTGCGTAGAGACTGACAAAGCCCAGTCTGTGGTTCTGCAAGGCGTGACCTTCGAGTTCAATTCCGACCGACTGACCGCCAATGCCCGGGACATCCTTATACCGGCCGCTGACGCCCTCAAGGGGCAGGCGGATCTGAAAGTGGAACTGGCCGGGCACACCGACAGCGTGGGCTCCGAAGCCTACAACCAGCAGCTGTCGCAGCGGCGGGCAGAGTCCGTGCGTGACTACCTGCTCGATCTGGGTGTCGATCCGGATCAGCTGACTGCTGTCGGATACGGCGAATCCAAACCGATTCGCAGTAACGACACTGAAGAAGGCCGCGAACGGAATCGTCGCGTTGAATTCAATGTTGTCTCCGAGTGAGATGTAGAGGGAGTTTGAAGATGAAACTTAACAACTACAACTGGCCTTTGATTTTGCTGGTCACCGCACTGTTGTCGTTAGCAGGGTGTAAGTCGGACAGCATGGTGGTTCCTGATAGTGGCATTGGTGGCGATTCTCAGGTCTTTGATGCCGATGGTGATGGCATTCCGGATAATGAAGACTCCTGTCCGAATACGGTCAACAGCGGTGTTGATGCGGACACCGATGGTATTGACGATGCCTGTGATGGCGATATCACGTCCAACGACATCGACAATGATGGTGTCCTAAACAGCGAGGACAACTGCCCGCTCGTACCGAATCCGGGGCAGGGAAATAAAGACAGCGACCTGTACGGCAATGCCTGCGATACCGATGCTGATGGAGACGGTGTCGATGATAAAACGGATAATGGTGATGGTACATTCACTGATATTCCGGTTTCAGGTGGGGGGGATAACTGCCCATTGACGCCGAATAGCAGTCAGGCGGATCAGGATAATGATGAAATTGGTAACGCCTGTGATGACGACATTGATGGCGATAATGTCAATAACGATGTCGATAACTGTCCGCGGGTAGCAAATGCTGATCAGGCAGATGCAGATGGTGATGGAGTTGGTGACGCCTGTGAAGCTGACGCAGACAGCGATGGTATCCCCGATAGCACAGATAACTGCCCTGATATCGCGAACCCGGATCAGGAAGATCTTGATGGTGATGGTCTGGGGGATGTCTGCGATCCTGACACCGATGGTGACGGAATTAATGATGAAAATGCATTGGGGCAACCCCTGGATAACTGTCCGTTGGTAGCTAACCCGGACCAGGCTGATACTGACGGCGATGGCATCGGTGATGAGTGTGACTTGGTGAATGATGCAGAATATGCGTGTGATGTAGGCGAGCAATTTTCACCGATGTTGACCGGTGATACCGACTTGGCAGCGCAAGCGTCCAAAGATCGCTCTGACTGCCTGCTCAGTCTCGGCCTTCTGTGTGATGTCGACTCACCAGAGAACGTTGTCGACAACGATCTGGCGAACTTTGCCACTATGCTGAACGGCGTGGATTTGCTCGGGCTTTCCACAGTTAGACTCCGTGTTGCCACAACCACTGGATTCGCTTACCCGGGAAGCAATGCCGTCGGTATAGCTTTCAATGAGAGCGCTCAGTCTCTGCAGACGGATCTTCTGGGTGGTCAACTGATCGTTCGGACGCTGCTTGATGGCGCTGTTCAGGAGGAGAGCACAGCGACAGGGGCACTGGACCTTGATCTTCTCGGCGCATCTGGTCTTTTGGGCGGGACAGATAGCTCGTTCCTGGTCTTCCAGACAGAGCAGCGGTTTGACAGTGTTGAAGTGGAATTTGCCCCATCACTACTCTCGCTGCTCAATGAGGTCAACGTCCAGGCAGTGTGCGCAGCCAAAGAGGGTCTCTAAACTCGCTGGCAGCACACGAAAAGTCGAATCAGGGCCGGCAATTTGCCGGCCCTTTTTTTAGATTTGACTCCCTACCCAGCTCACCGAGGCCAGTCCAGCCAGAAAAACCAGCACTGCGATTAATACTCTTTTGCGCCGGTGTGGTGGCACCAGACTAGGCTGCACTGCGGTCCCTTCGGTCACTCCACTCATGATGTCACCTCCACGGAAATTCCGGCAACGTGGGCTGCCGTGCGCTGCCTGCCAGGGAAACTGAAATAATTTCTGCAGTCATGCCGAGTCCACGGGAAATACACTGGTTCAGCCTCCCGGCTTCTTTGGTGGGAGAAGGGAAGGCTTGGGTGGGTGTTCGTCGGAGAGTCTTGGAGAAGAGTCGGGAATCCGACCCATCGGGAGAGACGGCGGAAAAGTATTGGGCGTCATGTTGCTGCCCGTGTCTGTCTATTCGCATGCTCAATCCTTATCGGGGATTGGATAACCACTACACGAAATGACATTTCCCTGTCGGGCTACATCCTATGACAAAACTATAGATCACAGCAGCCGGACAGGGATAAAAAATATGTTAAATGTTCAGATTGATCCTGGGACACTAGGCTATGGCCAGGGCTCCCCGGTAGTCCAACGTCTCCGCGCACCTGCCGCAATTGTTCTTTACGCATGTTTCGGAATCATGAACTGAGAAGCCACTGTACCGGTGCCCGGGATCGCGAGGGTTGAGACCTGCGTGAAGCTTGATGTGGGCTTCCAGCGCAGCATGGGCCTGCGGTTTCGTCGGAAAGGGGCCCAGATCGTACGGTTCGCGAGTCAGGGCATACCAGCCGGCCGGTGTCTTCACAAATCGGCGAGGGTCAGATTGCGGGTTGATCTTGCCAGTATTCATGAGCCGTGCTCCGGGTGCGTCATTTGGCCTGATGTGAAAATTCCTTTTCCCGAATCCTGTGGGACAACCTACGCTAAACTGAACGCCTTGGAATTGTTTCAAATGACCCGCCCCCCGGGCGAAACGGTCAATGTTGCATGTCTTTCCGGGTCTGCATCACCGTTCATATCAGTGAAGTCTGTCAATGCTGTTTTCAGAGCCTGAATAGGATAATGTTTGATATTCAATGGCCAAATCCCGAGTGTTAATGATGTCCGGATCTAACCTTAACGAACTGTTGGAAAAACTTTGTGAGAGCTCAGACGAGCTTTGGTTAAGCATGGTGGTCTCGACGGATGGCCTTGTACTGGCACACCATGGCAATGTGAGGGATCCGGACCGGTTTGGAGCTTACTTTGCCGAGCTCAAGGTGGTTTGTGAAAAAATCATCGCCCAGTTTGACCTTGAGGACATCGAGGAAATCTACATCCGATCAAAGTCGGGCGCCGTAACGCTGTTTCCGATTTTTGACAAGGGGTACCTGGCCTGCCTGTCCTCAGCCAGCATGAATGCCGGGAAAGTCCAGATCCATGCCTGGCAATATATCCGGAAGATTCACGCGCTGATGCTGTGAGGCATCAGTCCTCTGTCACTTCCTTGAGTCGTATGGCGCTGAACATGCCGGCGAGTCCCATCAGCCCGAGTACGATAATGACGGCAACTTCGGAAAACAGCGAAATTGCGGCTGTCAGGCCGCCAGTTGCCAGTAACAGCACCCCGATTACGGTATTACTCACGGCCGTGTAATCTGTGCGTTTGTTGCCACCGGCCATATCCACCAGATAGGTTTTCCGCCCGAGCCGGACGCCGGCGTGGGCGATGCTGAGCGCAAAGAAGGCGACCGGGTAGAACCAGACACTGCCGATATCGGTACCCACCAGCAGCGCCGTTATCCCCACCGCGAGACAAACGAAACTGGCCATGGCTGCGCCGCGGATCATCACCCGGCGGCTTGAGGTGTCTGCGGCCCAGCCCCAAAAGCTGGCACTGAGGGAGCTGGCCAGGCTGCTGGCAAGGAGAAATACGCCAAGCATCCAGCCGATGTCGGATTCCTTCTGGGCCAGAACCACAAAATAGGGTGAGGCAAGGGCAGAGCACAGCAGCAGTGCCCGGGTAATCACGAAATGCCGGAATGGCGCATCGTCCCGCAGCAGGGAGAGGCTGTGCACGGCTTCGGTCAGGGCGTTACCACCGCCTCCGGTTTCGCCGGCGTATTCCTCGACGTTGGCGAACAGGAAGCCGGCAATCACCCAGAGCACCGCCGCTAACAGCAACAGTGCCGTGTAGAAGGCCAGGGTAGGATCGCCGCGGTCCCAGAACAGCAGGGCGGTCATGATAACGGTGGCGGTGCCGCCGACGGTCGTGGCCAGCCCGGAAAGGCGTCCCCGGCGGGTCTTGGGGATGCATTTGCCCTGCACATCCTTCATGGAAACCGAGCAGAACCCCCGGGCCAGGGAAAATGCGATCAATGCCGCCACAATACCGCCACCGGCGGCGTAGCCTTCCAGAAACCAGACGCTCGCGGCCATGGCGGCCACGCTGACGGCCTGGCCGAAGCTGCCAAGCGTCCAGAACCATTTGCGTACTGCCTTGCGGCGGACCCAGGCGGCAATCACCATCTGTGGCACCATGGAGCCGGATTCCCGGATCGGCACCAGCCAGGCCACCAGTGCCGGTGCGCCCACGGCACTCATCAACCATGCCAGCACGGTCTTGGGACTGATCAGCAGGTCGCCCAGCTTGGTGAGCACATTGCTGGCGAGGATCAGGAAGAAATTGCGGGGTACCTCCCGGCAGGCTTCCTCCGGGATGTCCTTGCAGACCCGGGCATCTTCCTCGTTGGCAATCAGGCTGTACAGCTGGTCGATGGTGTCCTGCTTCTTGGCTGGCAAGTGGCCGTCCTCCGGAAGAAATTTGGCAAGAGGATACCAGTAACGGTGGTATCCCTTAAGGGCGGAGTACGGCCGATGCTGTTAAACAGACCAGATGATGGCTCCAGCGCAGATCTTGCACATCCTGCGCCTCGTCGGGCTTAATGGGCGGCAAACCATGGAGCTTTATTGATGCTGAGCTATCTGCACGCCTTCCATGCCGGCAATTTTGCCGACATCCAGAAACACGCCGCGCTGACCCTCGCTTTATCCATGATGCACTCCAAGCCATCGGGGATTGCCTGCTTTGACACCCATGCCGGCAGTGCCGTCTATGATCTTGGCAGCGAACGGGCCCGGAAAACCGGTGAAGCGGATACCGGAGTTCAGAAGCTCTGGCAGTTGCGCGAACACCTGCTGTCATCGGACTGGCAGCCGGTACTGGAGCTGCTGGCCAGGCTGAACGCCGGCGATGGTCACCTGACCACCTATCCCGGCTCCCCGTTCTGGTTCCGCCAGTTTCTCCGGGCTGATGATGCGCTGACCACATTCGAACTGCACCCGTCCGAGAGTGAACAGCTGGCGGGCTGGGCTGGCCAGAAGGTTCGGGTGCTGAGGGAAGACGGGCTGAAGGGGCTGCTCGGGCAGCTGCCGCCAAAACTGCCTCGCCTGCTGGTGTTGATCGATCCGTCCTATGAAATCAAGGCGGATTACGGGTCGGTCGCCAAAACCCTGCAAAAGGCATGGCAGAAATGCCGGCATGGCGTCTATCTTATCTGGTATCCGGTGTTGACCTCCGGCCTTGAGGAACAGCTCGCAGACGCGCTGCGTTCCGGGCCGGTCCGGAAAATTCTCCGCAGCGAGATACACCTCAACCATCCCCCGGAACGGGGCATGACCGGTTCCGGCATGCTGGTGGTCAATCCGCCCTGGGGCTTTGATGAGCGCCTCGGCGCGATGATGGATGACGTGTCCGGTGCGGACGGGCTCGATGTCCGGCATGAGCTGGGCTGGCTGGTTCCGGAGTAGATTCCGGCTACAGATTGCAGGAGCTGTCTTTTTGAAGGACGAAAATACGACCGAGCATTCCCCCCCGCTTCCCGGCGGTCTGATTCCCGTGGATCAGTGGAAACAGCCGGAGATGTCCGTGCAGCGGACACTCAAGGATGCTGTCCGTCACCTTACCGCCCAGCTTCGCGCGGGCATCTCACCGGATGAGGAACCTTTCCAGAGCCTGGATAATCTGCCTTCGCTCACCGACAAACAGATTCAGCATATCGCTCCCCATCCGGACTCTACCGCCCTGGCCGGCGCCCTTCTGGATTCCCTTCAGGAGCTCAGGCAATCGGAAACCTTGCGCCGAGAGGTGGCCGTAGTGGTCGCGCCGCCATTTTCCGGCGTCAGGGAGGCATTGGTCCGTCTGCCCGGCCTCGGGGCAGTTTCCGCGGATGCCGAATCCTGGGACCTGATCGCACCTCCGGACAACCTGCTGATGAATCGGGAAGAGGCCCGCCGTTGGTGGGATGAACAGAATCTGAGCGGGCCCTGGGTCATTCCCGAGCTGGCGGATTTCTGGCTTCGCCATACCTCCGGTTTTGCCCTGATCAGCGAGTTGTTACGGCGTATCGCCTCCGGTCAGGTTGGGCCCGGATTGGTGGGCTGCTCCAGCTGGTGCTGGCAATTTTGGGAAAGTTATCTGCCGGATGCCCATCTCAGCCCCCTGACTCCTGCGCCCCTGGATGCCGAACGGCTGGGGCAGTGGTTGGAATATCTTGCCGCTTCCCGTGATCAGCGGGCGATCACGGCGCGAATGACCGACGATGGCCTTTACGTGTTGCCGCTTGAAAATCCGTCCGACGCGGAAAAACGCAAACATTCAGGCTTTCTGAGGGATCTGGCAACAGCCTCCCGTGGTATTCCCGGGGTTGCCCTTTCGATCTGGCAGCACTCCCTGCGCGCCCGACCGGAGGACGAGATGGAGGAGGCCGAGGGTGGCGGAGAACAAAAAAGCCAGGGCCGAAGCTGTTGGGTGGTGCCGCTGGATCAGCTGAGCCTGCCTGCCATGCCCAAAAGTACCGACCGTGCAATCGGTTTTGTGCTGCACGCACTTTTGCTCCATGACGGTCTGGACGACGAACGGATTGCCCTGGTAACCGGCATCGGCCAGCCAGAGTTGCAGCTGGCCCTGGCCCGACTCGCCCGGGCGGAGATGGTGTCTTTCGGGGATGCGTCGGGGCGCTGGCACGTCACGCCACTGGGCTATCCCACAATCCGGCGTCACTTGCAGGGCTGGGGCTATCCGGTGGATGCATTCTGAGGAGGGTTTATGGAAGACATGGGGCAGGGGCTCAAGGAAACTTTTTCCGCCATTACCTGGGAAGCATTGGTGGAGGCCTTGCTGGTCGTCACCGCCGCGGCACTGCTGATATTCCTTATCCAGAAACTGGTTCCGCGTGTTGCCGGAAAACTCGGTGGCAAGTCCCGGCTGTATCTGCTCGCCTCAGTGCCACTGGCGCGGTTGCTGATCATTATCATCTCGGTGATCGTGGTGGTGCCGATTCTGGTAGAGCCGTCCTTCGAGAACATGATTGCGATATTCGGGGCCCTCGGGTTGGCGCTGGGCTTCGCCTTCAAAGACTACGCCAACAGTCTGATCGCCGGTATCGTCACACTCTATGAGATGCCCTATCGGCCCGGTGACTGGATAGAGGTGGATGGCCAGTACGGCGAGGTTCGCTCGATCGGAACCCGGGCTGCGGAGATGGTGACACCGGATGATACCGTCGTCATTATCCCGCACGGAAAACTCTGGAACGCACTGATCGGTAATGGCAACGACGGTTCGGAAAACCTGATGTGCGTGGCTGAGTTCCATCTGGCACCACACCATGATGTCCGTCGGGTGATGGCATTGCTGCGGGATGTGGCGTTTGCCTCACCCTATACCAAGACGATGAGGCCGGTCGTGATTGTGGTTGCCAACAAGGCCTGGGGTATGACCTACCGCCTTAAGGCCTACCCCCTGGAGCCGAGGGACCAGTTCCGGTTTATCAGTGATCTGACCGCACGGGGATCGGAAGTGCTCGCCAGCGAAGGCGTGCCGTTTGCGTCAGTTCCTGTCGCCGCCAGTGCCTGACGCCTGCTGGCGTTCCAGTTCCGCAATCATGTTCCGGAGTGACGCCAGGATCTGTTGGCCCCGTTCGCCAGTCTGCCGGAGGTAAAGCTGCAGCGCAGGCTTGCTTGCGTCGCGGAATGCGGACTGCTCCTGCTCGGAGAGTCTGGCTACTGCAAGCTGGCCTTCTTCGAGCATGGCTTCCAGTCTGGTCTGGTTCAGTTCCTCCTGGATATCCCAGGCTTCCTTGCCGACCTCGATCAGAGCCATTGCCAGCCAGTCCTGTTGCCGCTCCGGCAACTGCGCATACCATTCGGGATTGGCAACAACCGATGAGACGAAATGGGCGGCCCGGGCCATGGTCAGGGTGTCCTGAACCTCATAAAAATTCATTTCCTCAATGGCGAAGATCGGGTTGGTCTGCCCGTCAATCTGCTGCAACTGCAGATCACTGTAGACCTGGGAGTAGGGCGTCTGGCGGGGATCGGCACCATAACTGCGAAAGGCCTCGGCAGACATTTGTGATGTCATGGTCCGTATCCTCAGGCCTTCAAAATCGGCGGGTGCCCTCAGTGGCTTGTTGGCCGTCCAGGCCATCCATCCCTCGGGCACAAACCCCAGAAGTGTCAGATGCCTTTCGTTATAGGCGGCGGAGAACAGCCCGGTCAGTTCGTTTCCGTCAAACAGGGCCCGGGTGACCGCGTCGTCGTCCGGCAAGACGTAGTGCAACGTGAAAATCCCGGTTTCCGGAACCAGGTCGGCCAGGTGGCCGGGAGACGCAAACGCGAGGTCAACAGAACCGTTGCGCACCAGTTCGGTCAGCTGGGAGGACGTGCCCAGGGAACCGTAGGGGAAAATCTCCAGCTCCACCTTGCCGTCGGAAGCCTCCTCGATATGGCTTTTTAGCGCTTCTGCGTAGGCGTGTTGTACGCTGCCCTCGATCTCTTCGAGTGCGAATCGCCAGGTTTCCGGATAGTCCGATTTGCCAGAAGTCGAGTCTGAGGTGAGCTTACTGTCGTTGGGGGCATCCGAGCAGGCCGAAATGAGAATTGCCGCGACGGTGAGCAATGGCCAGATCCACGGACGGGGGCGTTGCATTACTGGACTCCGGATTGATTCATGTTGGCAAACATCACCGGGTAAAGGTAACACAAGATAACGCCCGGGGTTATATCGCGCGCTCAGAGTTATTCCGCTAAAAAAAGCCCCGCAACTCAGGAGCGGGGCAAGTCTGATGATCAAGGGTCTTTACAGCAATGTTCACATCAGAGCGTCAACACGGTTGCGAACCTTGGGTTCGCTGTTATAAGCAGTGGCAATGGCGTTGTACGTGGGTACATCCATGCCCGAGTCACGAATAACCTCCAGCATCCGGTCATTTGCTTTCATCTGGAGCTGGTTGGCCTTTTCCTCTGAATCCGCAGACTCGATTTTCTCGATGTACTCCTTGCGTACTTCCATCAACCTGGCCTGGGCTTCGATGAATTGCCGGAGCTCGGTATCGCTGTAGTCTGTTTTCTGGGTTCCTGCGGCCTCCGGATTGCTATAGCCGTCCGATTCGGTGGCTACGGGCTCGTCATTCGAGGTTGGCTGCTGGGCAAAAACGGGGATGGCTGTCGCCAGTGCAATGGACGCGACACAAGACACAAACAATCGATTCATTTTACGCTCCTTCCGCTTACCGGACGTGTGGTGTTGCCGGGGACCTTTCAAGCAGTATGCCAACCACGGAGAATCTTAAAAAAGGCTTTAAAAGCAGTGTGTTAGGTTTGTCTGAGCGTTACGGTTCGTTAACTCATGTTGTGCCAAAATGCCACATGTGCCAGAAAAGCGTGACATTTATGTGGGAAGGCATGCCATGAGACCTCCACTGGGTAGAGCGCGTCACATTTTTCGATCCCTTCAGATCACGTTATTACTGAGTATTGTGGTGCCTCTGTTGCTGATCAGTGGCGCTGCCATTTACATCGGACTCGGCGCCGTGGAGAGAAATCTTAATGACCGGCTCCGGGAAGATCTTGAGCTCGTTGCGCGGGCGGTGAGCGGTCCGCTGTCGCAGGCATTGTCCGATGGTAACGAGCTGGTCCTGGGGGAGTCGCTCCGCTCGATTTTCCGTATTGCGCGAATATCAGGTGCCTCGGTATTTGACGAGCAGGGCAAGCGGATCGACAGCCTTGGCCTGGCCGATCGGGATGTTACAAATAGCGCCAGTGCGGAGGAAGCGATTGCCAGCGGCCGGCTTGGTGGAGCTTTCCGGCGGGTTGAGGGTGAGTCGGTGTTTTCCCAGTTCACGCCACTGTTGAACGGGGAGGGGCAGCTCCAGGGTCTGCTCCAGATCACCCGGAAACGAAGTGACTTCCATCGACTGGTGGCGTCAACACGGATCTGGGCAGTATCGATCTGGTCGGTATTGGCAGCCGCCATCAGTCTGGTCGTGATTCTGGGGCATTACGGTACAGTGGGACGCCATGTGGGGAGGCTGCTGTCGATGATGACCGCGATGAAGCCGGGGCAGTGGCGGGTCACGGAGTCTGCTTCCGGACCACGGGAGTTGCGACAGATCCATGAGGGCCTCGCGGCCATGGGGGCACGCATGGCAAGAGCGGAGTCTGAAATCGAAGCACGTATTGAGCGGGAGCGTGAGCTGGCTGATCGGCTCAGGCATCATGAGAAAGTTGCCATGATCGGTCGTGTTGCCGGCGGTGTGGCTCATGAGCTGGGTGCACCGCTTAATGTTATTCATGGTCGGGCGCGTATTCTCGAACGTCAGCAACTGACTGAGCCCATGAGTCGGCAAGTTCAGGACATTCAGCATCAAGTGTCACGGATGGCTACCATCATTCAGCAGCTTCTGGATTGTTTCCGGCATGTACCGGATTCCCGGAGGCCCGAAGTGCTTGCCTCTATAGTTTCAGATGCGCTGGTGCAGGCCAGCGAAGACGATCGGTGTCGGTGCAAGGAGCTTGTCAGCAAAGGTCTGGAGAACGAAGCGCGTATCCGTGCAGAACCGATTCGGGTTGAACTTGCCTGCCTGAATATTATCCGGAACGCGTGCCAGGCCGCCGAGAGCAGGGTGCGTGTCTTCATTCTGGAGCATGAACGGGAGCTGGAAGTACGGGTTGAAGATGATGGTCCCGGCATTGCCCCCGATCAATACGAGGAGATCTTCGAACCTTTTTATACCTCCAGGCCGGCCGGTGAGGGCACGGGTCTGGGCCTGGCAGTGGTGAGCAGTGTCATGAAGGAGCACGAGGGTCGTGCAGAGGTTTCCGGCAGTGAGCTGGGAGGGTGCTGTATGAGTCTGTTTTTCCCAAAGGAAGACAAAATATGAATTTCGCCGGGGCTACGATTCTGCTGGTCGAAGATGACGCGAGCCTGGCGCGATTGCTGGCGGAGGAGCTGGAGGCGGATGGCTACGATGTGCGAGTTGCTGGTTCCATGGCAGATGCACAGGCAAGGTTGAGCGGGCACGCACCTGATCTTGTGATTTCTGACCTGAGACTGCCCGATGGTGAAGGGTTGCAGATTCTGGGGATGCTTCAGCACCGGGGAGGAAACGTTCCATTCGTCGTGATTACGGCATTCGGGACCGTGGACCAGGCCGTTGAAGCTCTCAAGGCGGGCGCGGATGACTTCCTGACCAAACCCCTGTCAACGGATCACCTGCGGCTGAAGATCCGCAGGCTCCTGGCGCAGGCGGATATCAGTCGTCAGCTTGCCGAGATGCAAGGGCGTGAACAGGGAAACCGCACCCTGGGGCTGTTGGGTGATAGTCCGGTCATGGATCAGCTTCGGACAGAGATCCGGCAGGTTGCGCGCAGTCATGCTGCTGTTCTCATCAACGGTGAGAGTGGCACAGGGAAGGAGTTGGTTGCTCGTGCGATACATCAGCAAAGCGAACGCAGGGAGTGGCCTTTCGTGGCAGTCAACTGTGCCGGCATACCCACAGAGCTGATGGAGAGCGAGTTTTTCGGTCACGAAGCGGGAGCCTTTACCGGCGCCCGCCATGCGCGCAAGGGACTGTTTGCCGAGGCCAATGATGGAACCCTTTTGCTGGACGAAATCGGAGAGATGCCACTGTCATTGCAGGCCAAGTTACTCCGAGTGCTTCAGGAGGGCAGGATCAAACCTGTCGGAGCCGACCAGGAGGAACCGGTGGATGTGCGCATCCTGGCGGCAACCCATGTTGATCTGCAAAAGGCCGTGTCAGACGGTCGTTTTCGGGAGGACCTCTACTATCGTCTCGAGACCCTCGCGATTCGGGTTCCTCCCCTTCGTGAGCGCGCAGATGATGTTGACCTGTTGGCTATGCATTTCCTCCGGGATGCGGCTCGACGCCAGGGTCGAGGGTTCATGAAACTGAGTGAGGTAGCCTCCCGCCTGCTGTTGGACTATCCGTTCCCGGGAAATGTGCGGGAGCTGGCAAGTGCCATGGAGCGGGCAGTCACTTTCTGTGAGGGAGATGTCATTCTGCCCGAGCATCTGCCCGACCGGATCCAGAAGCGCCAGGCCGAAGTGGCTGCTGATCCGGTGCCAGCCGGGGATGGTAACCTGGCCCGATGGCCGACCCTGGAACAGCTGCAGCAGGATTATGTATCCCGGGTGATGAAGGCAGTCGATGGCAACAAGAGAAGAGCTGCCCAGATTCTTGGCATCAACCGCCGAACGTTATACCGCTGGCTCGAAAACCGGGGAGTCCCTTCAAATGACTGATCAGAAACAGGCCATGATGTACGGCCTTGCCACGGTTCTCCTCTGGTCGACCGTCGCCACCGCGTTCAAACTCGCGCTTCGGGACCTGGCGCCGGTACAGATGCTCCTGATCGCCTGCTCGGCCTCGGTATTGGTCATGGCGCTTATACTGAAGCTGCAGCGTCGGTGGCATCTGGTGTTTTCCCTGTCCCGCCGCCAGTACCTGCAGTCTGTCGGCATGGGGCTGGTCAATCCCTGCCTGTACTACTTCGTGCTGTTCGGCGCCTTTGACCGGCTGCCGGCCCAGGAGGCCCAGCCCCTGAACTACACCTGGGCATTGGTGCTTGCCTACCTGTCCGTGCCCTTTCTGGGCCAGAGGCTCAGACGGGTGGATATCCTCGCGGGCCTGGTTTGCTATGCCGGGGTGGTTGTGATTGCCACCCGAGGTGACGTGACATCCCTGACCTTCTCCGACCCGCTGGGCGTGGGGCTGGCCCTCGGCAGCACCCTGATCTGGGCGTCCTACTGGATCATAGCTACCCGGGACGAGCGGGACCCGGTGGTGGGCCTGTTCCTCAATTTTCTGTTCGGGTTGCCGGTCATTGCGGTGATCTGCGGCCTGACTGAGGGATTCGGCATACCATCCGGAACCTCTCTGGGCGCTGCCATATACGTCGGTGTCTTCGAGATGGGGGTGGCGTTTGTGCTCTGGTCGTACGCCATGAAGAAAGCCGAGAACACCTCGAAGGTCAGTAACCTGATCTTCATCTCGCCGTTTCTGTCCCTGGTGTTTATCTATTTCATCCTGGGTGAGATTATCCTGCCATCCACCTACATCGGCCTGGTGCTGATCATGGGTGGCCTGTGGCTGCAGCAGCGTAAGGTCAAGGCCCGGGAAGCGGAACTGGCCCATGAACAGTGACTGGCATCTCTACCTGGTACGAACGGCTTCCGGAGCGTTGTACACCGGCATCTCCACGGATGTGGAGCGGCGTTTTGCCGAACACCAGGCCGGTGCGCCGAGGGGGGCGCGCAGTCTGCGGGGCAAGGGACCCCTGGAGCTGGTTTTCCGGGCGCAGGCCGGCGATCGCAGTCGGGCTTCCCGGCTGGAGTGGTACATCAAGCGCTGGCCGCGCTCGCGCAAGGAAGCACTGATCCGGGGCGAAATCAGCCTGTCAGATGTGCCCTGATATGATTGCCAGCGGCTTTTACTGCTTCGGTCGCCCGGCGCAGCTGGCCACTGTGGACCTGGAACACGTGCCAGAGGCTGTTGTAGATTTCCAGGTTAACTGCAACCCGGTCCCGTTTCGCCACTTGAGCCAATCGTTCCGCGTCATTGAGCAGGATTTCATCGCTACCGACCTGGATCAGCATCGGCGGAAGGTCCTTGAGGTCTCCGAATACCGCTGATATCAGCGGGCTGGCGAGTGGCTCCGCGCCGGCATAGTGTTTTGCGGCCTTGGCGGTCCAGGACGGCTGCAATACCGGTTCCAGCTCCGGTTGATAGAGCTGCTCCTGGGTCAGGTCGGTCCAGGGGGAGAAAAGTGTCAGTGACGACGGCAACGGCTGCTGGCTATCCCGCAACCGCATGGCCAGCGACACGCAAAGTCCACCGCCGGCGGAATCTCCGGCCAGTGCAATCTGTTCGGGTTTATAGCCCTCGGAGAGTAGTTGCAGGTAGGTTGCCTCGGCGTCGTCGAGGGCCGCCGGGAATGGATGCTCCGGCGCGAGCCGGTAATCCGGGGTCACCACCAGGCACTGACTGGCCTTGGCCAGATGGCCGGTGATGCCACGGTGGGTATCCGCCGAGCCAATAATGAAGCCGCCACCGTGCAGGTAAAGGATGACGCCGTCCTGCTGTTTGCCACAACTGGTGCGGACCACCGGCACACCGGCCAGGGTGCCATGGCTGAACCGGCAGCCACGGGGGGGAATCGAGCTGCGATAGGCCTGCCGGATCAGGGCGCGCTGGACCCTGATGGGCACCGCTGGACTCAGTATGGGACGCACCAGGCGGTTCATGGTTTGCCGAAGACCGGCCTCAATAAGAGGTTGCAGCATCTGTGTTCTACTCCCGCTATGCGATAGGATGGCAGTCGATCAAGGAGCCTCTGATTAACTCCTTAATCTTATTCCTGAATCATGACAGGCGTTTAACTCTACGTGTACTGGAAAACGGATACCATAGAAATACCCGATTGGGACAGGCACTCGCTGTTGGAGCGGCTCGAGTCCTTCGATCCGCAGGGCGATCGGGAGCTGGGCGACGAGATGGTCGCGTACTGCCGGTTCTACGGCCTGGATCTCTGGGTGGAGCACCCGGAGGTGCATTATCACCAGGGCTACGTGCACGCAGGTGAGCATGAGGTCATGGTGCACTATTACCGGCTGCCGGAATCCCGGGGCACGGTCTTTATCCTGCATGGCTACTTCGATCACGTCGGCTTGTACAGCCAGCTGATCGACCGTTGTCTGGGTGCTGGCCTGGATGTCCTGGCCTACGACCAGCCGGGGCACGGTCTCTCCAGCGGGACACCGGCGGCGATTAGCAGCTTTCTGGAATACCAGCAGGTGCTGACGGCAGTGCTGGATCAGGCCCGGGGGAAGGTCCGTGAGCCCTGGTTTGCGGTGGGACAGAGCACCGGCGGGGCGATCCTGATTGATTACCTGCTCTCGAATCAGCACTCGACCGAAACCTCGGACTTCAAGGAGGTGGTACTGCTGGCGCCACTGGTTCGGCCTGTGGGCTGGCTTGGCGCGAAGGTTCTGCATACGCTGGTCAGACCGTTCATCACGCGCTGGCGTCGGGTATTTGCGGAAAACAGCAGTGATACCCGGTTCCTCCGCTTCCTGAAGGATCATGATCCGCTGCAGGCAAGGGCGGTGCATGTGGACTGGGTCACGGCATTGCGGCAATGGGTGCCGCATATTGAATCGGCCCGGCCGATCAACTTTCCGGTTACGGTCGTGCAGGGCGAGAAGGATCTGACCGTGGACTGGCAGCACAATCTGCGGATTATCCGCAATAAATTTTCCTCGGTAGAGGAACTGAGAATCCCGGATGGACGTCATCATCTAGTGAACGAAGCCCAGGATTTGCAGGCAACGGTATTCAATACCATCATTGATACATTCACCAGGAAGGCGGTGAATGCGGCCTGAACCGGTCGCATACCAGAAATACCGCCGGGTTCTATAATGGCGCAGGAGAAAGCTGTGAAGAAAACGATTCTTGCATTTGCAGTAGCTACCGTCGGTCTGGGTGGCTGCATGACCTATGATCCCTATACCGGCGAGGAGAAGACCTCGAGCGCAACCAAGGGCAGTATCATTGGTGCTATCGGTGGCGCAGCTATCGGCGCGGCAACTTCCAGCAGCAGCGACCGGGGCAAGGGCGCTCTGATCGGCGCGGCCAGTGGTGCTGCTATCGGTGGTGGTATCGGTTACTACATGGACAAGCAGGAAGCCGAGCTGCGCCGGAAGCTGGAAGGCACTGGTGTGCGGGTTGTCCGTAATGGTGATCAGATCGAACTGGTCATGCCGGGCAACATCACGTTTGACTTGAACCAGTCGTCCATCAAGCCGTCCTTCAGCGGTACTCTGGAGTCTGTAGCGCTGGTTCTGAAAGAATATGACAAGACCGTCATCCAGATCGAAGGCCACACCGACAGTTCCGGCTCCGACAGCTACAACCAGCTGTTGAGTGAGCAGCGTGCAGGCTCAGTACGTGATTTCCTGCTGAATCAGGGTATTGAACCGAAGCGTACCCGTGCCGTGGGCTACGGTGAGCGCTATCCCATTGCTTCCAACGACACTGCCGCCGGGCGCGAGCAGAACCGTCGGGTGGAGTTGACCCTGGTACCGATGCAATAAGGTTCAGGGAAACCGAAAAGGCTCCGGGTGTGAAAACGCCGGAGCCTTTTTTGTAATTGGCTCAGTTGGTGTTGCTGGGCAACCACTCGTCGATGCGCTGTTTGAGGTTGTCCAACTGATCCTCGCCTGATTCCTTCAGTTCACCGAGCTTGGTCCTGGCAGTTTCTATCTGGTCCTCGAGGGACTGGATCTTCTCCGAAAACTCCTTCTGGATCTCAGCCTCCGCCTTATCATCCTCGGCCTTGGCCATCTTGGCGTCCGCCTCTGCCCGTAACTGGTCGATCTGCCTGCTCCAGTGTTCGGTCTGGGTCTGCAGCTTGTTCAACAGGGACTCCCTGAGTGACATCGATTTTCTCCTGTCGCGGTATGAATGGGCTGGTCGGAACCAGACTGTACTTTAACCATGGCTCGTATCCCTGCTTTCTCAAGGGAAAATGCGGATTTTTTCATTAAATCTCTGAAAACCAGCCGTGTATTGGCCTCTTCTGCATGGACTTCGTTGCTCTCTCACGCAACCTTGTGCGGGTAGTTCCACAACAAATCGACAAAGGAAAGGAGCCGATACCATGATAAAAATAACCTTGACCGCCACCTGTCTCAGCGTTGCCCTTGCGGCAGCCATACCTGCCCATGCAGGGCTGCTGGATGGTGAAGCTCAACAGGCCGGCAGCGAACAGACGTTACAGGCCGGAGACATCGTGCCGGGACGTTACATTCTTCGCCTGGACCCGGAACTTCCGGGCCTGCTCGGGGTGGCCGACCTCCGTGCCGGTGTCGATGCCATTCTGATGGCTGTGGGCGGAGGTGAGCTCCTTCATCTGTACCAGACCGCCCTCACCGGTGCGGCGGTTGAGCTCAGCGAAACCCAGGCAGCCCTGCTCGAGTCCATGCCGGGTGTGCTGGCAGTGGAGCCCGACACGGTCGTCATGGCCAATGCCACCCAGGCGGATGCAACCTGGGGTCTCGACAGGGTGGATCAGGCGTACCTCCCGCTGGATGAAACCTACCAGTATCCGGATCAGGCCGGCGGGGGCGTCAATGTGTATGTCATCGATACCGGGCTCAGGGCCTCCCACCAGGAATTCACGGGCCGGGTCATTGAAGGGCGCAACTTCGCAGTGAATGACACCGGTCTGTTGGGTCTCGGTGGGCTGCCGTTGGTTGGCTCCCTGCTCAATCTTGGCGGCGAGACTGACCCGTCGGACACCTCCGACTGTAACGGGCATGGTACCCATGTCGCCAGCACGGCTGTTGGCAGCGCCTATGGTATCGCCAAGCAGGCGTCTGTGGCTGCAGTGAGGGTGCTGGATTGCTCGGGAGCGGGCAGTAATGCCGATGTGATTGCCGGCGTTGACTGGGTGGCGGCAAATCACCAGCCTCCCGCGGTGGCGAACATGTCACTGGGTGGTGGCAATTCCGATGCGCTTGACGAGGCCGTACGCGGAGCGGTCGAGCAGGGTGTGACCTTCGTGGTGGCGGCTGGCAACAGTGACGCCGACGCCTGCAGCGGTTCCCCGAACCGGGTGCCTGAGGCCATTACCGTCGGCAGTAGCACCCGCGAAGACCAGCGTTCGTCGTTCTCCAATTTCGGGACCTGTCTGGATCTGTTCGCTCCGGGCTCCGACATTACCGCCGCCTGGTACCAGAGCGATACTGAAACCAACACCATCAGCGGGACGTCCATGGCCTCGCCCCATGTGGCCGGGACTGCAGCGCTTTTGCTGGGGACAGATCCGGGACTGACGCCCGATCAGGTCGACACAGCGCTGGACGAGCTGGCCGCGACCAATGTGCTCGGAGATATCAAGAGCGGGTCACCGAACCTGTTGCTTCAGGTCCCCCGCTGATCTTCCGACATAAAAAAGCCCGGGCGTTGGCCCGGGCTTCGGTGGTACTGCAATCATCGCCTGACGGCTCAGAACAGCACGCGGCAGCGGATAGTGCCCTTGACCTGACGCAGCTTCTCGAGCGCCAGCTCGCTGTAGGCCTTGTCCACATCGATCACCACGTAACCGATGTCCTCCTTGGTCTGCAGATACTGGCCACAAACGTTGATCTCGTTCTCGGAGAATACCTGGTTGATCTCGGACATCACGCCGGGCACGTTCTCGTGGATATGCAGCAGGCGGTGCTGGTTCGGGTGTGAGGGCAGTGCCACTTCCGGGAAGTTCACGGAGGAAACGGAAGTGCCGTTGTCACTGTACATGGCCAGCTTTTCCGCCACTTCACGGCCGATGTTCTCCTGGGCTTCCATGGTGGAGCCGCCCACGTGCGGGGTGAGGATGACGTTGTCGAACTCGCGCAGCGGAGAAACGAACTCCTCGTTGTTGGACTTGGGTTCGACCGGGAATACGTCAATGGCAGCGCCCAACAGCTTGCCGGAGCTCAGGGCATCGGCGAGAGCGTCGATGTCCACCACGGTGCCGCGGGAGGCATTCATCAGGATGCTGCCCGGTTTCATCTGGGCAAACTGCTCGGCCTTGAACATGTACTTGGTGGCCGGGGTTTCCGGTACGTGCAGGGATACGACATCCGCGATGTTGAGGAGCTCCTGCAGGGTGCCGACCTGAGTGGCGTTGCCGATCGGCAGCTTGGAGACCACATCGTAGAAGTACACATCCATGCCGAGGCCCTCGGCCAGGACACTGAACTGGGTGCCGATGTTGCCATAGCCGATGATGCCCAGTTTCTTGCCACGGATCTCGAAGCTGTTCTTGGCGGACTTCAGCCATTCGCCGCGATGGGCCTTGGCATTTTTTTCCGGTACGCCACGCAGCAGCAGGATGGCCTGGGCCAGCACCAGTTCCGCCACCGAACGGGTGTTGGAGAAGGGCGCGTTGAATACGGCGATACCGCGACGGGTGGCGGCCTTGAGGTCCACCTGGTTGGTGCCGATACAGAAGCAACCTACCGCCACCAGTTTCTGGGCGGCTTCAAATACTTTCTCGGTCAGCTGGGTGCGCGAGCGGATACCGATAAAATGCGCGTCGGCAATTTTCTCGATCAGCTCTTCTTCGCCCAGTGAGTGAGTCAGATACTCGATGTTGGTGTAACCCGCGGCATTCAGGGTATCAATGGCAGATTGATGCACGCCTTCCAGCAGCAGGATCCGGATTTTGCTCTTTTCGAGAGACGTATTTGACATTGGCTTGCTTCCGAACCTTTCGTCACATGAAATGACCTGGAGCCAGGGATCGTCGGCCTGGCTCACAGAACAGGGGCGGTATGATACCATAAACGGAGATTTTCACAGCGCGCCGGTTTGCCTGAATCAATTCCCTGTGAATGGCCTGTCAACAGGCCCCGGCCCAACCCTGACGAGAATGACGCACTCATGAGTTCTGAACAGATCATTGCCTCCCTCAAAGAGCTGATTGCCACTGGCGATACCCCGGGCAAGGTGCTGACCGACCCGGCGGACCTGGACACCTACGGCAAGGACTGGACCAAGATTTACCCGCCCAAGCCCCTGGCCATTGCACTGCCGAAGACTACTGAGCAGGTCCAGGCGTTGGTCAGGTTCGCCAACGAGAACCAGGTAGCCCTGGTGCCCTCTGGCGGCCGTACCGGCCTGAGTGCCGGCGCGGTTGCAGCCAATGGTGAGGTGGTGGTTGCGTTCGACAACATGAACCAGATCCTCGACTTCAATGCCAGTGACCGCACCGTCCGGTGTCAGGCCGGCGTAGTGACCGAGCAGCTGCAGAACTTTGCCGAGGAGAATGACCTCTATTACCCGGTGGATTTCGCGTCCGCCGGCTCCAGCCAGCTTGGCGGCAACCTGTCCACCAACGCCGGCGGCATCAAGGTGATCCGCTACGGCATGAGCCGGGACTGGGTTGCCGGCCTGAAAGTGGTGACCGGCAAGGGCGACGTTCTGGATTTGAACAAGGATCTGGCCAAGAACAACACCGGCTACGACCTGCGCCACCTGTTTATCGGCGCCGAAGGTACCCTGGGCTTCATCACCGAGGCCACCATGAAGCTGACCCGCAAGCCGGACGATCTCACCGTGCTGGTGCTGGGCCTGAACGATCTCACCAACACCATGGACGTGCTCCAGTCATTCCAGAAGAAGCTGGACCTGACTGCCTACGAGTTTTTCTCCCACCAGGCCATGCAGCATGTGCTGGCCCACGGCCAGGTCCAGGCACCGTTCGAGACCGAAGCCCCTTACTACGCGCTGCTGGAGTTCGAGGCCGTGTCCGATCAGGTCATGGACGATGCCATGGCGCTGTTCGAACAGTGTGTTGAAGAGGGTTGGGTGCTGGACGGCGTGATCAGCCAGAGCGAAACCCAGGCCCAGAACCTGTGGCAGCTGCGGGAGCGCATCTCCGAGTCCATAGCACCCCGGATTCCCTACAAGAACGACATCTCTGTGGTGGTATCCAAAGTGCCGGGTTTCCTGGAGGAAATCGACAACGTGGTGACCGAGCACTATCCGGATTTTGAAATCATCTGGTTCGGCCACATCGGTGACGGCAACCTGCACCTGAACATCCTCAAGCCGGAAGACATGGCCAAGGAAGACTTCTTCGAGAAGTGCCAGCAGGTGAATAAGTGGGTGTTCGAGATTGTCCAGCGTTATGAGGGTAGCGTCTCCGCCGAACACGGGGTGGGCATGACCAAGAAGGCGTATCTGCAGTACACCCGCAGCGAGGCGGAAATCGCCTACCTGAAGGGCATCAAGCAGGTATTCGATCCCAACGGCATCATGAACCCGGGCAAGATCTTCGACTGATGCAGGACCATATCGTCGTACTCACCGGCGCTGGCATCAGCGCCGAAAGCGGCCTCTCCACCTTCCGTGACAACGGTGGCTTGTGGGAGCAGCACAGCGTGTATGACGTGGCAACGCCCGAAGCCTTTGAGCGCAACCGGGAGCTGGTGTTGCGCTTCTACAACGAGCGCCGCCGCCAGCTGAAGGACGCTCAGCCCAACCAGGCCCACCGCCTGCTGGCGGAGCTGGAGAAACGTTACCGGGTGACCATCGTCACCCAGAACGTGGACGACCTGCACGAGCGGGGCGGCTCCTCCAATGTGATCCATCTTCACGGAGAACTCACCAAGGCCCGCAGTTCGGTCTATCCGGAGCCCGTGTACGACATCGGCTACAACGACATCAATCCGGGTGACTGCTGCGACCGCGGCGGGCAGCTGCGGCCGCACATCGTGTGGTTCGGCGAGGAAGTGCCGATGCTGGAGAAAGCTGCCGAGGTGGTGCGTACCGCCGATCACCTGCTGATTGTGGGTACCTCGCTGCAGGTCTACCCCGCAGCGGGGCTGGTGTATGAGGTGGATATGGATGTGCCGATTACCGTGATTGACCCTGGCGAGCCTGCCTCGGTGTCCCGCGCGAATGTCATTCGCAAGGGCGCCAGTGAGGGGGTTGCGGAGTGGGTGTCGAGGCTTGCGGGTAACCGGTAGGTGAAAATGGGGTCAGAAGAAGGCTTTCTTCAGACCCCGACTTCATAGTGAGCCTGACTCCGCTGCATGGGCGCTGTTGGGGGATACCTTCCCAAAACTGTGCGGAGCCATGGATGGCGGAGCCCAAGCGTCACATGGGTGAGGCCGAGCGCTTATGAAGCGAAGCTTCATGCGACAACCGAACGACTGCAATCTGTGATTGCAGGCTGGACCCCAGAGGGGTGCCGAAGGAGCGTGTTTTGGGAAGGTATCCCCCAACATCGCTCACTCCCCAAGTGCGAGATATTTCTCCAATTCCACCCGAAACGCCGCCTGAACCCCCAGCCGCTTCAGCATCCAGTAATGCCCGGCAATCATCCGGTCGATAAAGATGCTCTCCACCGGCGGTTTGAAATAATCCAGGTACTTGAACACCGTGCTGGTCTTGGCCGCCACGTGCTTGTGAATATCCGCCTCGGCGAAATCGTAGGGCTCGTCGCCCTGGAACGGAACAATAAGAATGTCCCGCCACATGGCGTAATAGGCCTCGTCCACCGCCGGTTGGCTGCCAACCCTGGCGCCCAGGTCGATCAGGTGCCGATCCAGGGCCTCGTAGTCTTCCTCCAGTGCCGCGATCAGGGCCTTGCGGTAGGCTTCCACAATCTCGGGCTTCAGCTTCTTCACGCAACCAAAATCGTAAAGGATGATGCTGCCATCCGGGCGGTAGGCAAAATTACCGGCGTGGGGATCGCCGTGGATGCACCGGAACCGGAACAGCTGGTCCGCCATGATCATGAAAATCCGGTGGCCGATGAGATTGATCGTGTCCTGGTCATAACGGTCCGGGGTCACCTGGCTGACGTGATCGCCTTCCACCAGCTCCAGGGTCAGGATCCGGCGGGTGGAATGACTGTCGATCACGGCCGGGATCAGCACCCACGGCTGATCCTTGTGGAACTCCCGAAACAGCCCGATATTCCTGGCCTCGTTCTCGTAATCCAGTTCCTCCCTGAGCCGCTCCCGGATCTCCGCGAACAGCTGATCCACGGATTCCTTCGGCATTTTCAGCAGGCCGCCCAGGCGCAGGGTCATCCGGAGCTGTTTGAGGTCCGAGTCGCAGGACTCATCCACGCCAGGATACTGGACCTTGACGATAACATCGGTGCCGTCGTGCAACCGGGCCCGGTGCACCTGGCCAATGCTGGCGGAGGCGTAGGGCGCCTCCTGCACGTATTCGTAGAGTTCACCCAGCGGTCTGCCCAGCTCCGATTCGATCTGCTCGACAATCACCTCAAAGGGCATGGGCGGGGCTTCTTTCTGCAACTTTTCCAGTGCGTCGGAGAACTCCCGGGGCAGGAAATCCTGGGTCTGGGACGCGATCTGGCCAACCTTCATCACCGCACCCTTGAGCTCGCCGAGGGTGTCCGCGATCTCGCCGGCCATGCGGGTATAACTTTCGCTCTGGGCGCCTTCGTCATTTTCACTGCGGAACATCCGCCGCGCCCGCTGGCCGGCATACTGGCCAGCCACGGAGGCAGTCATGCCTGCGAGTTTGAAGAAGCGCCCTGTTCGGGAGGTAACCGGTTTTCTTGCCATGCCACTTATACGTCCACTATCGGGAGAGGGATCGTCACTGACAAAGGGCAGTCACGACCGTTCAGGTTACCCTTGTTTGCAGGAACAGCAAGTCCTCCAGTTCCAGGGTCAGGGTCTGGCCGGATTGAAGCGGGCCGACGCCTTTCGGGGTGCCGGTCAGCACCACATCGCCGGGCATCAGGGAGAAATGGCTGCTGATATGGGCAATCAGGGGCACGATAGGGTTGAGCATGTCCCGGGTGTCGCCGGTCTGGCGGCGTTCGCCGTCGATGTCCATGGTGAAGTGGATATTGTGCCTCGGCAATCTGTCGGCGGCGACAAACGGGGACAGGGGGCAGGCACCATCAAACGCCTTTGCGCGCTCCCAGGGCTGACCCTTTTCCTTCAGTCTGTTCTGGATGTCCCGAAGGGTAAGGTCCAGCGCCAGGCCGTAGCCAAGGATGGCCGATTCGGCCTCGCTGGCGGAAGCATTGGTCAGGGGGCGACCAATCAGCACTGCCAGCTCGGTTTCAAAATGAACCTCGCCTCGATCCTTGGGGATCTCCAGGGGGCGGGTAATGTGAACCGCTGCTGTGGAAGGTTTGATAAACAGCAGCGGCTCGTCCGGAACGGGGTTGTTCAGTTCCTTGGCGTGTTCCGCGTAGTTGCGGCCAATGCAGACGATCTTGCCGAGTGGCAGATGGACCGGTGTGCCATCTTTCCAGTGGTGTTGGTAATCGGGCATGGCCGCCTCCTGTGTGTTGTCAGTCTCCTTCGAACGAACACACAGTATAGACCTGAAGGCCTTCCTCCTGCAGCTTCCGGGAGCCGCCCAGGTCCGGCAGGTCGATCATTGCCGCCACTTCCACGATCTCGGCGCCGATGCGCCGGATCAGGCGGGAAGCCGCAAGCATGGTGCCGCCGGTGGCGATCAGGTCGTCCACCAGAACCACCTTGTCGCCGGACTTGAACGCATCCTTATGCAGCTCTACCGAGGCGGTGCCGTATTCCAGCTCATAGTCTTCCACCAGGGTATCGAAGGGCAGTTTGCCTTTCTTACGCACCAACACCAGCGAAGCGTTGAGCTCATAGGCCAGGGCCGAACCGATGATGAAGCCGCGGGCGTCGACGGCGGCAACGGCATCGATCTTGTCACCGTGGTAACGGTGGACGAAGGCGTCGATCAGCTTCCGGAATGCGGTCTTGTCCTGCAGGACAGTGGTGATGTCACGGAAGGTCACGCCGGGCTTCGGCCAGTCCGGAACGGTGCGGATGGCCTGTTTGATGCTTTCGGAGAAGTAGTCCATGGGAGATCCGGTAACAGGTCAGGATGCCGCTCAGGCGACATCCAGGAACATGAATTTCAGGACGAAGACAACGGCAATGGTCACGACGCTGGCATTGAGATCCGACCAGCGGCCAGACAGGGCCTTGATCACCGCGTAGGTAATGAAGCCCAGGGCGATACCGTTGGCGATGGAGAAGGTCAGCGGCATGGTCAGCGCGGTGACAATTGCCGGGGCTGCATCGGTAATGTCATCCCAGTCTACCAGTTGCAGACCACTGGCCATCAGCACGGCCACATACAGAAGCGCCGGGGCGGTGGCATACGGAGGAATAATGCTGGCAATTGGGGACAGCAGCAGGCACGCCAGGAAAAGCGCCGCGACCACTACCGCGGTCAGACCGGTCCGGCCGCCAGCGGAGATACCTGCGGTGGATTCGATGTAGCTGGTGGTGGTTGAGGTACCCAGCGCCGCACCGGACATGGTGGCAACGGAGTCGGACATCAGGGCGCGGCCGAGCCGTGGCAGCTTGCCATCCTTGTCCAGCAGGCCGCCACGCTGGGCGGCGCCGATGAGAGTGCCGGAGGTATCAAACAGGTCCACGAACAGGAAGGCAAAGATCACACTGATCATGCCGACATTGAATGCGCCGGCCAGGTCCAGTTGCATGAAAGTCGGGGCGAGGCTTGGTGGCGCCGAGACAAAGCCCTTGTATTCGACCATGCCCAGCATCATGGCAACCACGGTGATGGCCAGAATGCCGATCATCACAGCGCCGGTGATCTTGCGGAAGGACAGGGCGCAGATCAGTACGAAGCCACCAAAGAACAGCAGACTCTCCGCCACCTTGATGTCACCCATGCCCACCAGAGTCGCGGGGTGATCAACCACGATACCGGCATTTTTCAGAGCGATCAGGGCCAGGAAGAAGCCGATGCCGGCCGAGATGCCGAAGCGCAGGGACATCGGGATACTGTTGATCAACCACTCCCTGATCTTCACTACGCTCAGGATGAAGAAAATGAAGCCGGACAGGAACACCGCGCCCAGGGCCACTTCCCAGCTGTAGCCCATACTGCCGACGACCGTAAACGAGAAGAACGCGTTCAGGCCCATGCCCGGAGCCAGGGCAATCGGATAGTTCGCCCACAACCCCATGATCAGGGTACCAATCGTTGCCGCCAGGCAGGTGGCTACGAAAACCGCTCCGAAATCCATGCCGGTGGATGACAGGATGCTCGGGTTGACCACGATAATGTAGGCCATGGTCAGGAAAGTGGTAATGCCCGCAACCACTTCTTTACGAACAGTGGTGCCATGGGCCTGGAGTTGGAACAGTCGTTCAAGCATGACGGATGTCTGCCTCACAGGGTGCTGGAAGTTGGGGTTTGGGCCCGGTTGGAGCCGAACGGTTTAGAATTGCGTGAAAAAACGGCAATGTTACCGTCTGAGCTTTCTCAGGCCAAGGGATGATTGACAGTTCAGGATTACAGAAATATGCCTATTGTTGGCCAGGGTCCCTTTGCAGGCGAATATCGAAGCGGACCGCCAGCATCCGGACGATCACGATGAACAGCAGCCCGATGGTCAGTGCCAGCGCTTCGCTTTCCAGGGACCATTGGCAAACGAAGTACAGCCAGCAGCCGGCGAACGAGATAGAGGCGTAGATCTGGTCCTTCCGGAAGATGTACGGCACCTCGTTGCACAAGGTATCCCGCAGGGCGCCACCGAAGGTGCCGGTCATCACTCCCAGCAGGGAAGCAACGAACCAGGAGTGGCCCAGATCCAGCGCCAGTTGGGCGCCAAGGATTGAAAAAATCCCCAGCCCGATGGCATCCGGAAACACAATGCGGGACTCCCGCAAGCTCTGGGCCCGGTTCCAGTAACTGAACACGATGGCCATGGCCAGGATCAGGATGGGCTGCTCCTGATGCTTGATCCAATACAGCGGGTGGTTGTCCATCATCAGGTCCCGCAGGGTTCCACCACCCAGGGCCGTGATAAAGCCGATGGTAAACACACCCACCGGGTCCATGTTCTTGGAGCGCGCCACAATCATGCCGGAAATGGCAAAGGCGACGACCCCGATCATTTCAAGCAGGTAGATGATGTCGAACATGGAAAATCCCGGCAAACAGACAACAGGACGGGCGCAGGCCCGCGACAGGTGCGCGAAGGATAGCCGAAATCGTCCCCTGATTCATCTCTGACCCCTGGACCTGCATTCGGTCGGAGCAGACCTGTGATCCGCAGCGACAGGTTCGAGCGTATCTTGCAGCCAGCTTACTCTTTTTCCCTTCGCCGATTAATGGAGACGCAGTATGTCGCTGATACGTCTGGCCTATGCCAGTGAAGCCACGTTTGATGCCCAGCCCGTAGAGAAAGGGGTGGAACCCCACGTTGCCCGGATTCTGCTGACTTCCCGGAAAAACAACGCCAGGGCTAACCTGGTGGGCGGCCTCTACTACGGTAACAACCGTTTTTTCCAGTATCTGGAAGGGGAAGAAAACGAAGTCCGGAAGACCTTCGGCCGGATTAAAGAAGATGACCGACACCGGAACATCATGACCCTGATCGAGGAGCCCATCGAGGCGCGGACCTTCAGTGACTGGTCCATGAAATACGTCCCTTTATCCGCGGATGTGCGGAGATTTCTGGAACGCCACGGATTGGACAGTTTCAACCCTCAGGCGTTTTCGTCCGAACAGTGTGAAGAGATGATCCAACTGATTCGCGACTCAAAGCAGGGCCAGAAGCTGGTCAACCATGATGAAACGGTCACTGCTCCCTCCCGCAAACCCTCGGGCTTCTCTCCGGCCCTGCGGTTCGGTCTGATCGCCGCGGCGGTCTGCCTGGTTGGTGCGCTCATCTATGCCGGATCACTGCTCTGAGCATGCCCCGGAAAAGCCCGACAATAAGCGGCGTTTATTCTGAAAAATAAAGGATCCTGATTTGCCTCATGGCCCGAGAGTGTTTAGCTTGATCGCTATCAAGAATTCCGGAATCGCCGGTCGAACAACAAACAATCTCGGGAGAATCCATGAAAGCCATACTCTGCAAGGAATACGGCCCCGCCGACAAACTGGTCATTGAAGAAGTACCCAGCCCCGAAGTGAAGGGCAGGGGAGTCAAGGTTCGGGTCAAGGCCGCCGGCCTGAACTTCCCGGACACCCTGATCATCGAGAACAAGTACCAGTTCAAACCGCCCCTGCCGTTCTCGCCGGGCGGCGAAATGGCTGGCGAGGTTATCGAGGTGGGCGAGAAAGTCACCCGCTTCAAGCCCGGTGACCGCGTGGCGGGACTCACCGGCCACGGCGCCTTCGCAGAAGAAGTGGTGACCGCAGAAGACAACCTCCTGCCGGTGCCGGATGGCATGTCCGACGAGAAAGCCGCCGCCTTCACCATGGTCTACGGCACCTCCTACCACGCCCTCAAGCAACGGGCCAACCTCCAGCCGGGCGAAACACTTCTGGTACTGGGCGCCAGCGGCGGCGTTGGTCTGGCTACCGTTGAGCTGGGCAAAGCCATGGGCGCCCGCGTCATCGCGGCAGCCAGTTCCGCCGAGAAACTGGCGGTCGCCAAAGAAGCCGGCGCCGACGAGCTGATCAACTACTCCGAAGAACCTCTGAAGGAAACCGCCAAGAAGCTCACCAAGGGCAAAGGCGTGGATGTGATCTATGATCCCGTCGGCGGCGATTTCACGGAACAGGCCCTGCGCGCTATGGCCTGGAACGGCCGTCACCTGATCGTCGGCTTCGCCGCCGGCGAGATTCCGAAGATCCCGGCGAACCTGACCTTGCTGAAGGGCTGTTCCGTAGTCGGCGTGTTCTGGGGCGACTTCACCCGTCGCGAGCCGGAGGTCAGTGCCCAGAACATGATGGATCTGATGAAGCTGTTCTCTGAGGGCAAAATTGATCCCAAGATCAGTGCCGTCTACGACTTCGAGAATTACGTGGAGGCCTTGGGGGCGCTCACGGGTCGCAAGGCTACCGGTAAGGTGGTGCTCAAGGTTGGCTCTTGAATGGGCCGTAACTTTGGGCCCTAGCCTGCTGGATTCGGAGTAGGCCCTGCTGGGGCGGACTTCCCAAAAACCGCTACGAGCACGTCCATGTGCGCTTGTTTCAGGCCATCCCTGGCCTTCAACATTTTTGGGAAGTCCCCCCCAGCAGGGCTTTCGAATCTTTCGGGATAGTCGTCAATGAACGGCCGGGTGTTTTCCGCTCATGCCTTTATGACTATATCTCTGGAGCCTGACGGTGAGGGTGGGTGGCCCCTCCCAAAAATGTAGAGGGCCAGGGACGGCCCGAAACAAGCGCACACGGACGTGCTTGTAGCGGTTTTTGGGAGGGGCCACCCACCCTCACCACACCGCTAACCCGGAAGGCTAGGGCCATAACAACCAGCCCCCGCCAAAACTCAAAACCGAACCTCCCCAGCATCAATCCGAGAAACCAGCTCTGAATCAAGCAAGGTATACCCGGAATCCCCTGGCAAGCAGGCGTACACCTCCTCGCGGGGACGGAGTGAATAACCGAGCTTCTGGATATCCACCTTCCGGTACTTGAAGGTACCCGTCTTCTCGATGGCGTGGGTGACCCGCACGAACACCGGCACCGCATAGGGCGGCAGGTTATCCTTCAGGTAGGCGAACAGACGGTTGACGTCGAAATCCTTGCCGTTGTTGTGGGGCACCAACGTGGCCATTCCGGCTTTGCCATTGGTCCCGGGAATCTCCACCCCGTAGACAATGGCTTCTTCTACCATGCCCGAGCCATCGATGATGTTCTCCACCTCCGTGGTCGAGACGTTCTCCCCCTTCCAACGGAACGTGTCCCCCATCCTGTCCACAAACTGAAGATGTCCGAAACCGATCTCCTTGAGTACGTCGCCGGTATTGAACCAGGCATCGCCCTTCTTGAAGGCGTCCCGGAGGATGGACTGCTCCGTGGCTTCCTTCTGGGTGTAGCCCTCGAACGACCATTTTTTGGTGATCTCGCCGATCAGCAGACCCGGTTCGCCCTTCTTGACCTCTTCCAGTTTGCCCTTCTTGTTGCGAATCGGATCCCGGGTGCCCTCGTGGTACTTCACCAGTTTGTAGGGTGCGGTGGAGAAGCCAACGGTGTTGTCCATGTTGAAGAAGTTGCTGAAACCGATATTGCCCTCGGACGAGGCATAGAGCTCGGCCACCGTTTCGATGCCGAAGCGCTCCTTGAATTCCTTCCAGATGGACGGGCGCAGGCCGTTGCCGATCATCTTGGTGAGGCTGTGGTTGCGGTCCTGGTCGCTCGGAGGCTGGTTCAGCAGGTAGCGGCAGAGCTCGCCCACGTAGCCGAAGGTGGTGGCTCTGTAGCGGCGAACGTCGTCCCAGAACGCGGTGGCGGAGAACTTGCGGCGCAGGGCGATGGCAGAGCCGCCGGCCAGTACCGAGCCCCAGCAAACCAGCAAGGCGGTGCCGTGGTACAGGGGCAGGGTGCAGTAGAGGACATCTTCCGGCTCCATGGCCAGCGACATCATGCCGAAGCCGCCGTAGGCCTTGACGAACTTGCGGTGGGAGCCGGGTGCGGCCTTGGGCAGGCCGGTGGTGCCGGAGGTGAACAGGTAAATGGCGGTATCGCCCATGGTGGGCGGGTTACTCAGCAGCGGGCGGGTTCCCGAATAGCTGCTGATCTGCTCCGCCAAGTTGGTATAGCCGGCCGGTGCTTCGCCAAACATATTCAGGGTGTTGGTATCAGCGAGAAACTGGAATGGCTGACTGTGCCTGGGGCGAATGTCGCCGCGGATGTCCTCTATGTGGTCGACCAGTTCTTCACCAACCACGACCATACGCGGTTGGATCAGGTTGATGCTGTGGGCCAGGACCTTGCCCTTCTGGGAGGTGTTGAGCATGGCGCAGGCAATGCCGACCTTGGCCGCGCCGGCGACCACGGCCAGCAGTTCGGGCCGGTTCTCCAGCAGTACGGCAATGGCCTCGCCCTTTACCAGCCCCTTGTCTTTCAGATAATGGGCGATGCGGTTGCTCCAGGTATCGAGTTCGCTCCAGGTGATGGATCGGTCCTCGAACAGGATGGCGGGTCGGTTGCCGTATTTTTCAGCGTTCTGCTCGATCAGCTTTCCCAGAGTCAGCTCTGCATTCTCATCCTTGACGGAGTAGTAGTACAGTCCCTTCGCAATGGCGGGAAATCGGCGGAGGACGCCGGGCAGGCTGCGGAAAATGTCTCGGGCAGATACGGTGTCTTGGTTCATGTTTTCTCTTCAGTGACTGTAATTTCCACCAGGAGTTGGCTGCGTTTGACCTGTGCCCCGGTGCTGGTATGCACGCCGGCGACAACGCCAGATCGGTCGGCCTTGACCGGGTGTTCCATCTTCATGGCTTCGAGGATGACCAGGGTCTGGCCCTGCTCCACGGTTTCGCCTTCGGCCACCAGTACATCAATGATAGCTCCGTCCATGCTGGCCTGTAGCTTGCCGCTCCCGGTACCGGCACTGCCAGCCGCTGGCTGGTGGGTTACATCGCGCACCGACCAGGACTGGCCGAATGCCTGCAAATATAGGGAATCGCCTTCCCGGTGGTATTGGCAACGCTGACGAACGCCGTTGTCGATGATGCATAACAGGCCATCGGAGTGGCTCTGGACATCCAGGTGGTATTCGTCGTCGCCGTGGCTCACGGACAGGCTGTTGCCGCTTTTCCGGATCCTGAGCTCCAGGGTTTCGTCCTGCACCTCCAGTTTGATGGGTATGACCGTGGCCGGTGCGTTGCTCCAGCCCCCTTGGCCTGAACTGCCAAGGCCGAGGGGGCAGGCGCTCAGGGCCAGTTCCCGGATGCGGAGTTTCTGGGGCGACAGGGATGGATCGTCGGCGAACGCGCTTTGCAGGAAGCCTGTGGTGGCTTCACCGGCGCCGAAGGTGTCATTGGCGATGATCCGGCTGAGGAACCAGCGATTGGTGGTGACACCGAATACTGTCGTATCCTCGAGAGCGCGAACCAGCCGGCGGCGCGCCTCATCCCGTGTCTGGCCCCAGGCAATGACTTTGGCCAGCATGGGGTCGTAGTGGGGGCTGACGGTGTCGCCGGAGCGGATGCCGGTGTCGTAGCGCAGGCCTTCACCGTCGGCAGGGTCAAACCGGTGGAGTTTGCCGGTCTGCGGGGTGAAGCCGTGGGCCGGATCTTCGGCGTAGAGGCGCACTTCGATGGCATGGCCGTTGAGTGTGATCTCATCCTGGGTCAGCGGCAGGGGCTGGCCCTCGGCAACGGCAAGCTGCCAGGCCACCAGGTCCTGGCCGGTTATCAGTTCGGTGACCGGGTGTTCCACTTGCAGGCGGGTGTTCATTTCGAGGAAGTAGAAGTTGCGGTCCTTGTCCACGAGGAACTCGACGGTGCCGGCGCCTTCATAACCGCAAGCGAGCGCGGCCCGTACGGCGGCCTCGCCCATGGCCTGGCGGAGGTCGGGAGTGACAAAGGGGGAGGGGGCTTCTTCGACCACTTTCTGGTGGCGCCGTTGCACGGAGCAGTCCCGTTCGCCCAGGTAGACGGCGTTACCCTGGCGGTCGGCAAAGACCTGGATCTCCACGTGCCGGGGTTCGATGACGGCTTTTTCGAGGATCAGCTCGTCGTCACCGAAGGCCTGTTTGGCCTCGGAGCGGGCCCGTTTGAGGTTGTCGGCCAGTTCGGCTTCGCTTTCGACCAGTCGCATGCCCCGGCCGCCACCGCCCGCTGAGGCTTTGACCATGAGCGGGAAACCGATATCGGTTGCGGCCTGGATCAGCTCGTCGTCGCTGGCGTTGTCGCCTTCGTAGCCGGGAACGACGGGGACGCCGGCTTCCTGCATGGCGATCTTGGAGCGGCGTTTGCTGCCCATCAGTTCGATGGCAGATTCGGGCGGGCCGACGAAGACCAGGCCGGCGTCTTTGCAGGCTTTGGCGAAGGCGGAGTTCTCGGAAAGGAAGCCGTAACCGGGGTGAACGCAGTCGGCGCCGGTTTTCCGTGCCGCATCGAGTATCGCATCGGCATTCAGGTAGGAGGCTGAGACCTGTGCCGGACCAATGCAGACGGCTTCATCGGCCAGTTCCACGTGCAGGGCGTTGGCGTCCGCTTCGGAGTGGACCGCGACGGTGCGGTAGCCCAGGGCTTTGGCGGTGTGGATCACCCTTACGGCGATTTCGCCTCGGTTGGCTATCAGGAGTTTTTTTAGCATTGTGGTTTTCTCTGAGTTGGGTGCAAGTCCGCAGCGGTGTGCCGGGAGGCGTTCCAGAAAACCGCTACGAGCACGTCCATGTGCGCTTGTTTCAGGCCATCCTTGGCCTTCAACATTTTCTGGAACGCCTCCCGGCACACCGCTGCTCCCGCGATCATTCGGTGTCGCCTGCCCACTTTGGTTCGCGTTTTTGCATGAACGCCATGGTGCCTTCGGCGCCTTCCGGGCCACGGATGGCCTCTGCGAATTTTTCCGCGGCGCTGTCCAGGAGTTTGTGCATTGGTTCGTGGCCGACCCGGTGCAGCAGCGCCTTGGTCTCGGCCGTGGCGTTGGGGGCACAAAGGCGGACGCGTTCAAGGGCCTGTTCCAGGAGTTGGTCCACGTCTTCGTCTGTTTCCGCAAGCTGATGGACTATGCCCAGGGCACAGGCTTCTTTGGCGTCAATCCGAAGGCCGAGCAGGGCCAGCCGACGGGCCTGGGTCAGGCCGATGCGTTCCACCACGAACGGGGCGATCTGGGCGGGGATAACGCCCAGGGTGGTTTCCGGCATTCCGAACTTGGCCATTGGTCCGGCGATGGCGACGTCGGAGACGCAGGCCAGGCCGAAGCCTCCACCCATAACCGCTCCTTCGGTCACCGCGATAACGACTTTTGAGGACTCGTTGACCTGCTCGATCATCTGGCCGAAGGCGCGGTTCAGTTTGTAGAACGGGTCGTGCTGGCCTTCTTCCGGTTTTTGCCCCCGTGCCCCGGCCATGTCCTTGATGTCGCCACCGGCACAGAAGTGGCCTCCGGCACCGCGGATGACGACGGCACGGATGGTTTCGTCGTGTTCGATCTGGGTAAAGATCGTTGCCAGTTCCGCCACCATCTGCAGGCTCATGGCGTTGCGGACATCGGGGCGGTTGATGGTTAAAAACAGGGTTGGGCCCTGTTTTTCAAGAAGAAGCGTTTCGCAATGAGGTAACTGTTCCATTTGTGACTCCACGCACTAAATTTGGGGTCGGCAGCCCGGAAGCACTTGCCAGGACCGTTGAGGGCCAAGGACGGCCCGAAACGAGCGCACATGGACGTGCTCGTAGCGTGTCCTGGCAAGTGCTTCCGGGCTGCCGACCATGCACCGAGTTTGGCTCTGGTCAGTCGCGGCGCTTACCAGGCAAGGTACCCATCAGCTTGCAGATAATCCCGAGCATGATTTCGTCGGCACCGCCGCCGATGGACACCAGCCGGACATCCCGGTAAGCCCGTGACACGGGGTTGTCCCACATGTAACCGTTACCACCCCAGTACTGCAGACAGCTGTCCGTCACCTCGCGACCCAGACGCCCGGCCTTGAGCTTGGCCATGGACGCCAGTCTGGTCACGTCCTTGCCGGCAATGTGAAGTTCACAGGCCTGGTAGGTCAGCGCCCGCAGGGCCTCCACTTCTGTCTGCAGCTCTGCCAGCCGGAAATGGATATACTGGTTGTCCAGCAGCGGCTGACCGAATGTTTTTCGTTCGCGGCAGTACTCGATGGTCTTGTCGATACAGACTTCCAGCGCCTTGATGACGTTGGCTGCGCCCCACATCCGTTCCTCCTGGAACTGCAGCATCTGCATCATGAAACCCGTGCCCTCGGCACCGATCCGGTTGCGCTGGGGAACACGGACGTCGTCGAAGAAGATCTGGGCGGTTTCAGAGGAGCGCATGCCCAGCTTGTTCAGATGCGGACTGAAAGTGATGCCGGGGGAGTTCATCGGTACCACGATCAGGGACTTGTTCTTGTGCGGCTTGTCGTCGCTGGTGTTGGCGAGCAGGCAGATGAAGTCAGCCTTCGGCGAGTTGGTGATCCACATCTTCGAGCCGTTGATGATGTAGTCATCGCCGTCTTTCTTCGCGGTCGTCTTCAGACCGGCAACGTCCGAACCTGCGCCGACCTCGCTTACGCCGATACAGCCCACCATGTCACCGGCAATGGCCGGGGCGAGGAAGTCGCGTTTGAGTTCGTCGGAGCCGAAGCGGGCGAGGGCGGGGGTACACATGTCGGTCTGCACGCCGATCGCCAGTGGCACACCACCACACAGCGCCGTTCCCAGTTCTTCGGCCGCAACCAGGTTGTAGCTGTAATCCAGGCCCATGCCGCCATACTCTTCCGGCTTCTGGATGCCGAGGATGCCGAGGTTGCCGAGTTTCTTGAACAAATCATGGATGGGAAACTCGCCGGCTTCTTCCCATTCGTCGCAGTAGGGGTTGATCTCTTTTTCGACGAAGTCTCTTACCGTTTTCCTCAGGGCTTCGTGTTCGGCTGTGAATTTCACGTTCTTGTTCTCCTGGGTGGTTAGTTCGTGCCTTCTGGTTTTGGTGCACGTCCGTTAGTCTGGGCGGCGACTGTGGGGGAAGGCTTTCAGAAAACCGCTACGAGCACGTCCATGTGCGCTTGTTTCGGGCCATCCATGGCCCTCTACATTTTCTGAAAGCCTTCCCCCACAGCCGCCTTTGTCTGAGACAGCGTTGCTTCCTGTTGAATTCCTTTTTTTGGTTGCCCCTTTGCCGTAACGAGCCTCTTTCTCTGTTGTTCTTGTGTCTTTGTTTGCCTCGAAAAGCTGACTCTTAAAGGGGCGGTCCTTCCAACCGGTTCGCCCCCTCAAATTCGAACCCCACGAGGCGGGCTCCACCGATGGCCAGATCAAAACCGGGCCACACCAAAACTATTGGGCCGTAGCTGCCGAAGCTCGGCCTCGCGACAGACTGACAGGACCAAAGCCAGAACCCGCCGGGTATCGCGAGGATCGATCAGGCCGTCGTCCCAGAGCCGGGCCGTTCCGTAGAGAGCCGTGGAGCCATCCTCCAGTTTCTTGGCCGTCGCCTGCTCCAGAAAATCCAACGTCTTGGCATCCGGCTCCATGCCGCCCCGGCGTTGCTTCTCCTCCGCCACGATGCGCATCACCTTGCCCGCCTGAGCCGGACCCATCACAGCCGTTCGGCTGTTGGGCCAGGCGAAAATGAAGCGGGGATCGAGGCCCCGGCCGCACATCGCGTAGTTACCTGCACCATAGGAACCGCCAACCACAATTGCGAACTTCGGCACCTGGCAGTTCGCCACCGCCTGAATCATCTTTGACCCGTGTTTGATGATGCCGTTCTGTTCGGAATGGGTTCCCACCATGAAACCGGTGGTGTTGTGCAGGAACAGGATCGGGGTGCCGGCCTGGTCGCAGAGTTGGATGAACTGGGCCGCCTTGGTGGAGCCTTCCGGGGTGATCGGGCCGTTGTTGCCGATGATGCCGACGGAATGGCCTTCAATCCGGATGGTGCCGCAGACGGTCTGGTCGTCGTAGCCGTTCTTGAAGTCCAGGAATCGGGAGCCATCGGCGATGCGGGCGAGGATTTCCCGCACATCGTAGGGCTTCTTGGAATCGGCGGGGATTACCCCGAGAAGTTCTTCAGCCGGATACAGAGGTTGCTCCCACGACATCTCCCGCTGCGGCGGTAATTGTTCGTTCCAGGGCAGGGCGCCGAGGATTTCCCGGGCCTGGCGGATGCCGTCGGCGTCGTCTTCGGCCAGGTATTCGGCGGTGCCGGCGACGGTGGCGTGCATTTCCGCGCCGCCCAGCTCCTCATCGGTGGCCACTTCGCCGGTGGCGGCTTTCAGCAGGGGCGGGCCGGCCAGGAACATTTTGGCTTGCTCCCGCACAGTGATGACGTAGTCCGAAAGTCCCGGCTGGTAAGCGCCGCCAGCAGTGGCGTTGCCATGGACGACGGTGACCTGGGGGATGCCGGCGGCGGACATGCGGGCCTGATTGGCGAAGCCTCTGGCGCCGAGTACAAAGATGTCGGTGGCGTAGTTGAGGTTGGCACCGCCGCTTTCGGACAGGGACACCACGGGCAGTTTGTTCTCCATGGCGATCTGTTGGAGCCGCAGGGTCTTGTCCAGGCCGGCTGGGGTGATGGTGCCGCCCTTGATGGCGCTGTTGCTGGCCACAACCAGGCAGCGGACGCCGCTGACGGAGCCGATGCCGGCGATGATGCCACCGCCGGCCTGGGAGCCGTCCTTGTCATCGTGCATCTTGTATCCGGCCAGAGAGCAGAGTTCCAGGAACTCACTGCCCCGGTCCAGCAACCGGTTGATCCGGTCCCGGGGCAGGAGTTTGCCCCGTTTGGTGAATTTTTCCCGCGCCGATTCGGCCAGATCCAGCACTTTCTGCTCCACCTCGCGGAAGGTACGGATGTGGGCCTCCATGGCGTCGGCGTTGGTCCGGAAGTCGTCGGACTGGGGATTTACCGTGGTTTCGAGTACCTGCATGGTCGGCTCCTCAGTCCTCGCTCAGAACTTTTGGGGTGACGGCGCGGTGGAAGCCGTTCCAAGCCTCGTTGTTTTTGGCTTTCGGCATCGGCCAGACCCGGCCGCCCTGGGAGGCGGCGCCGTCGATTCTCAGGCAATCGCCGGAGATGAAGGCGGCGGCGGGGCTGAGCAGGAAACAGATGGCGGCGCTGACTTCCGATTCAGTGCCCAGGCGCTTGATTGGCACGGCATCGGCCAGGCTGCGGATCCAGCTCTTCATATGTGCGGGATAGTTGTCCATGCCGCTGGAGGCGATCCAGCCGGGCGCCACGGCGTTGACACGGACACCGGACGGAGCCCATTCCACAGCGGCGGTCTGGGTGAAGTTGACCATCCCGGCCCGGGCGGCGCCGGAGTGGCCCATGCCGGGCATGCCGCCCCACATGTCGGCGACAATGTTGACGATGGCACCGCCGGTTTTACTCAGGGCCTGGGTGTAGGCTTCCCGGGCCATCAGGAAGCCGCCGGTGAGGTTGGTCCGGACCACGGTTTCCCAGCCTTTCTGGTTGATGCCGGTCAGAGGGGAGGCAAACTGGCCACCGGCATTGTTCACCACACCGTTCAGGCTGCCGTGTTCGGCGATAATGGCGGCGACCGTGGCTTTGACCGACTCTTCTTCGCGGATATCGCACGCATGAGCGGAAGCGATGCCGCCGTCCTCTGTGATCTCCGCCTTCACCGCATCAACTTTCTCCTGCTTGCGGCCTACCAGCGCGACCCGGGCGCCCAGGGCGGCCAGCTCGTGGGCGGTGCACCGGCCGATACCGGAGCCACCGCCGGTGACGATGTAGACGTGGTCTTTGAACAGGTCCGGCTGGAATACAGAGCGATAACTCATCGTTTTTGTCCTTTTTCATACACGGCCCGGCTGACGGGCACGGGGAATTCCAGAAGTTGCTGGGCGAAGGCCTTGCCCTGGGGATCGATGCGCAGGCTCGCGACGCCGCCGCCCCCGAGGCTGTGTTCCAGCAGGAAATTGAAAGCATGCAGTCCGGGCAGGGCCCAGCGGGTGACCTGTCCGATTTCGGGATTCAGGGTATGGGCCATCCAGTCCGCGACGGCGGCCTCGGTCAGGGCGGCAGCGATGTAGGGCTCGAAGGCCGGGTCGCGGGCGATAACGCCGATGTTGCTGTGATCACCCTTGTCTCCGCTGCGGGCCCAGGCCAGTTCGATCAATGGGACCACCAGGTCGGTTTCCGTGATGGTGGAGGTCTCCGGAGCGTCGGGAAGTCCGGATGGATCAAAGCCGCCGTCTGTGTGGATCGACACGGGCGTCTGTTCTCCTCCCAGGTCTACGGTTACCGAGACGTCGGTCTTCGGAACCAGGCAGGACCAGAGCCGGATCTTGGGCCAGACGGTCGGCCGCCCGCCCACGATGCCGGTTATCCCGGGTGCCATGCCGGTGGCGGCCTGGGCGATTTCCCGGGAGAACAGTACCAGGGCCTCTTTCTTCGGGTGGGCGGTGCTGATCTTCACCACCACTTCCCGGCAGTCCTGGCCGCGGGCGTGGGCACCGTAGGTACTTTCGGTACCCAGCAGTTCGATGCTGGTTTCCGAGTAATCTGGCAGGCCCCGTTCGCTGAACAGGCGGGAGGTTTTGGCCAGGATGGCCTCGGCCACGGTCTGCGCCTTGTTGCGGGCATCGAGGCCGGCCAGCAGGAAGGTGACGGTGCACTTGAAACCGTCCGGCCAGGTGCCGGAGACCTTGTAGCTGTCAGTTGGCCTCTGGCCACGGGCCCCTTTGACCGTTACCCGGTCGGGGCCGGACTCTTCGAGAGTGACCCCGGTGAAATCACACACCACATCGGGAAGAAGATAGGCACGGGGATCGCCGATCTCATAGACCAGTTGTTCGGCCACGGTTCCCCGGCTGACCATGCCGTCGGTGTCCTCGGGCTTGGTGATGGCAAAGTCGCCCGAGGCGCTGACCTCGGCGATCGGAAAACCCATGTCGGCATAGCCGTCGGCCACATCCAGCCAGTCGGTGAAGTTGCCGCCGGTGGCCTGGGCACCGCATTCCAGCAGGTGGCCGGCGAGGCTGCCCTGGGCCAGTTTGTCATAGTCGTCCCATTGCCAGCCGAACTCGTGCACCAACGGTGCCAGTACCAGGGCGCTGTCCGCCACGCGGCCGGTGATGACAATGTCGGCGTCCTGTTCCAGCGCGCTCACGAGGCCCGGTGCCCCCAGATAGGCGTTGAGGCTGACCATCATGGCTGGCATCGGCTCGCCGGTGGTCATTTCGGTGATGCCGGCGTCGGAGAGCTTTTTCTTCTTCATCAGCAGGTCGTCACCGAGCACCAGGGCGATCTTCAGATCGACACCGGCCTTCTCGCACAACGACTGGAGGGCATCGCGGCAGGCTACGGGATTTACGCCGCCGGCATTGGCCAGCACCCGGATGCCTTTCTCTTTGATCTCGCCAAGCAAGGGGCCCATCACAGTCTGGACAAAATCCCGGGCATAACCCTGGGTCGGGTCCTTCATCTTCTGGCCGGCCATGATCGACATGGTGATCTCGGCCAGGTAATCCGCCACCAGGTAGTCGATATTGCCCTTCCTGACCAGTTGGGCGGCGGCGGTCTCGGTGTCGCCCCAGAACGCGGCGGAGCAGCCGATACGCACGGTCTTGCGGTTGGAATCTGACATCTTGTCTGCCTTGTCTTTGTCGCCCGCATCCGGCGGGGTTATCGGAGGATGGAAATGACAATACCAAGCAAGCGCTTGGTTTGTAAACAGACAAATTTGAGGTAGTATAAAAGGCCTGATCAGCCAACCGGATAGCCTTAGTGAGCCAGAACCAGATCCTCCAGTCTCTCATCGCCGAAAACCTCGTTTCCGACCCACAAGGCGCCCGCGGCCGGTTGCTGAAGGAAGCGGCGCGGTTGTTCCGGGAAAAGGGATATGAACGCACCACGGTCCGGGATCTCGCCGCCGCCGTGGGCATCCAGTCCGGCAGCCTGTTCCATCATTTCCGCACCAAGGAGGAAATCCTGAAGGCGGTGATGGTGGAGACGATCCGGCTGAACACCGCCCTGATGCAGGCGGCCATGGAAGTGGCGGAAACACCGAAAGACAAGCTCCGGGCATTGGTTCGGGCAGAGCTGGAGTCCATCAATGGCCAGACCGGCGAAGCCATGGCGGTTCTGGTTTTCGAGTGGCGCAGTCTTTCCGCGGATTCCCAGGCAGAAGTTCTGGAGCTTCGGGATATCTATGAAGCGCTCTGGCTGGATGTGCTTGGAACGTTGCGTGAGCAAAAGCGTCTGCTGGCGGACCCGTTCGTGGTTCGCCGTATGCTGACCGGAGCACTGAGCTGGACAGTGACCTGGTACCGGCCGGAGCGGGGTGGTTTGACCCTGGACGGTTTGACCGATCAGATCATGGCCATGCTCGGATTTCCGGCAACGCCCTGAATGGGGTTTCGTGTCAGACAAAGGGCCCCGGATAGGGCCCTTTGTTCGTTCTGGCGTGGATCAGTCGCGGGCCAGTTCCACGAGCCGGTATTCCACCAGGTTCGGGTCGGAGCGGATAGCTTCCTCGGTATACGGGAAGGCAATCCATTGCTTCTCGGAATAGGCCTGAGTCATATCCTTGAAGTAGGGTGAGGCCGGATCGGTGGACTGGGAGTAGGTCACAAAGCCCTCGGCCTTCGGCGTGCCATTTTCCCGCCAGGTGACGGTCTGGATATAGCTGTTGCCATAGTTCACATCGTACCGGCCGTCAGTCAGATCGTTCGGGCGGGAACTGGCGATGGTAAAGCTGCCTTCGAAACCCTCACCTCCGAAAATCGGGATTGGCGTGTCGTGGATTCCAGACAACTGGATATCCCGGACGGCCGCATCCAGCGCAATCGGGGAGTCCTGGATTCGTTTCACACCATCGGCGAAGGCGGTCTGGATCAGGGGGCTTGCCACATTGAGATTCGCCGGTGTATTGACTGGATCGTTCGGATCGAACGGAGACAGCCACTTGTCCGGCGAGGTGACCGGCAAAGGGTCAATACCTCGCCAGAATTCCCGCCAGATATGGCCTCCCACGGAATCCAGGTTGTGGGTCCCGTCCCACTGCCGCAACACCTCGCAGGCGGCTGAAATGTCCACCGGCTGGCCGGAGCTGCTCAGTAACGTGCCTGACGGACAGTAAGCGTCCAGCACATCCTGCCGCGCCAATTCCTCTGACAGAAGGCTGCTATTGAGTACCACGGACTGGAGGTTGGCGAGGTCAAAGCCGAGGCTGCCGGCCAGCCCATCGGTACCGTCCAGGCGATCCTGGACCTGCTGCATGCATTTGCGGGTCCTCAGGGTCCGTGCTGTCTCCTCATCACCGATGATTGCGGCGAAGCCGGTAAGCGGTTCTTCCGGGTTGGTAACCCAGTAGCTGTCGTTGCAGTTGTGTACCCAGTCGTCCCGGCGGAGGGTCGGGAGGTTGGCTGGCCCGAAGATGCCGGCGGCCGGTGCATCGGGGTCGGTGTCCCACTCACAATCGGCCCGGGAACCATCCAGGATCGGCAGCCCCGGCGCGAGTTGGTCGAAAACCGGGGACAGGGCGGTGGCGCAAACCGTGGCCTTGTCATCCGGTACGTTCGGTACGACCGTCACATCGCCGTAGTACGCCTGCTGTCCCGGGCCGGTCGCCACAGTATTGACCCAGGGCACACCCAAGACACTGGCATGCAGTTGGACGAATTCCTCAAAGCTGTCGGCCTGGTTCCAGCGGAAGAACTGATTCAGCAGGCGGTCATTTTCCGCATTGGCATCACGGAGTGTGTAGGCCTTCAGGGACGACCAGTTCAGCACCGGAACACCAGCGGCCTCGAAGGTCAGCATCGGGCCGTACTTCGACCGATACAGGGTGCGGGTGCGTTCTCCGACGGTGCCATCCTCTTCCAGTACTTCAATGGTGATATCGGAGCTTTCCATATCGACATATTCACCCTCGTACAGGTATTGAGTCGGATCTGCCGGGTTCAGAGTGAGCTCGTAGAAGGTGAACCTGTAGGCCGTGGATACCGTGTGGCTCCAGGCAAAATGCTCGTTGAAACCGATAAGGACAGCGGGCAGGCCATACAACGCCGCCCCCATGATTTCGGTGTCGTTGCCGACCTTCAGGTGGGCCAGATAAAGGCGTTCCGTTTTCTCCCAGGGAAAGTGCGGGTTGCCGAACAGCATTGATTCGCCAGTCCGGCTTGCTTCTGCTGAAAGGCCATACATGTTGCTGCCAATCGGGAGTTCCGCGCTGAAGGGGAAGGGCAGGCTTTCGCTACCCTCGCCCTCCAGGGCCGAGAGCAGATCCTCGGCGGTGGGCAGAGTGGTATCGGTGGTTTCCGGTGGTTGCGCAGTGGCTATACCATCGACGAATACCGAGGAGCTTGCCAGCACCGCAAGCCGAAGATAGCGCCGGTACATGTCCTGCTCTTCCAGGGCGAACAGCCACTCCTCGTCACGGCAGGCCTCGTGCCGGCCCGGGTGCCGGCCGTCCCGCACTTCCGATAGATAACGGTTGAATCCGTCCACATAGCCTTTCGAGGCTTCCAGCACCTCCGGGTCACTGTTTGACTTGAAAGGCGCAATGGCTTCATCGGTCAGGGTGGTACGCCAGAAGAAGTCCGCATTCAGGTTGGTTGTGGAGGCCCCGTTGGAGGGAATGCTGTATGGTCCTTCCGGGCCAAGATACCGGGATCGCAAGCCCCGGATGGTCAGGGTGTCTTCAGCGAGCAGACACAGGTTGTCCTCAGCCTGTGCGTAGCCATAGGCGTAACCGAGGCTGGAGAAGTCCTCTGCCTCGATATGAGGAATGCCGAAAGATGTGCGCCTGAGTGTCGCCCGATAAAGGGTCTTGTTGTCTCCCGCAATCTCGGTATTGTCTCCCGGGGCGGGTGAGGGAGGCGTGTCACTGTCGGAAATGCAGCCTGCCAGGATAAAGGGAATCAGTGCCAGTGGAATGGCTTGTTTCGGGTTCATCATCGTTTCGCCTTCTTTTGTTGTTTTGGCAACGCAGGGAACGGGGCGAACCGGCAAAAGGTTCCGGGCTTTGGCTGTGATATTCTTCGTTCGCCTACCGGCGAGGCGACACGCCCAAACGTACTGTTACTCTGAATGCATTGATACGTATCAAAAAAATGGACATGCAGTCCTTTCCATGAGGGCCATTGGCCTCATCGGCATATCCGCTTCGGCATTCGAGCCATTTTTGTCTGACAGTTTTGATCGCATCCTTGCAGCCGTGGACGACGAGGGTAGGGAAACCTTTTGGTGCGACGTTACGTCATCAGAAATCGGACGGGCACCTGGATGGGTACCCTCAATCTATAAAAACAATGCAAAGCAGGGCGAATTATGATTTCCACTCTGGTTACCTTATACCGCCGCAGTCGCGTGGCTTCTTCGAAACTTCTGACCGCCGGGGCTCTGATCCTGCTTGCCGGCTGTTCCGCGAATCCCATTTACACCACCACTGGTGTGGTGCTCTCAAACTATTCCGAGGGTGAGGCCACCCCTTATGTGCTGCAGATGTCCGATCCCCGGATGGCTTGCGCACTGGGTGAGGGCATTGATCCGCTGCTCTATTCTTTCTCCCGGGTGACCGATGCACCAGACAGCACCGGTTCCCTGCTGATGCTGCTGGCGGGTAACTGTGCCGAATACAAGGCCTGGGAGGCGGAGCTTGCCTACCTGAGGGCGGACTACCAGGGCAATGTCGAGGCCGCAAAGGATGCCAGGGAAGAAGCAAAACGCCTGAACGCCCTAACCGCCAAGCGCCGGTATGCCTCGTTCCAGAGGGCTATGGCGGCCTATGAATTTGACCCTTCGGCCGAGCCGCTGGAGTGTCCTTTCCTGTTCAGTGAGCAGGACGAACTCACCTTCCTGATGGGCCTGCTGACCGGCATGCAAGCTATCGTGAACGATGCCAACTCCGGTGCGATGGCGGGTGTTCCCAGAAACATCGCGCCCCAGGCCGAGCGTGCTGCTACCTGCCTGGACAACGAAAAGTGGGGGGGGACGCCCAATGCGATTCGTGCCCTGGTCTGGTTGCTGCTCCCGGATACCAAACCGGCATTGTCCCCTGACCCCTGGGAGGTGCTTGAACACAGCTCCGAGCTGGGCATAGAAAAAGGCATACGTGTTCCCCATGCCCTCCAGGTTGTGGCTGCCGAAACCTTTGGTCGCCCGGACAAGCTCGAAGAGGCCATCGCCTCTTTCGCTGAGGCCAATGCAACCGTCGAGGTCTGGGACGAGTACCGTCTGGTAGATGAGGTTGCCGCCGACGTAGTCTGGTTCTCGTCAGACAAACACTGGACCGCCAATTACGGCTACCGCACCCCGCAGACCTTCTTCGGCAAGATGAGCCCTGAGCGGGAAACCGAGAATGTAGAAACAATGAGTCTGGATGGCCTGCTCTGAGGCAGGCTGTCACCACCCTCTGAACAACCGATAAACACAAGAATGACCCGGAGGTCGATATGATCCGCAAATCCCTAACCGCCATGGCCCTGGTAGCAGCATCTCCTTTTGCATCGGCACAGAGTGTTTCGATGTGTGTGTTCGATGTCATTGGTGCCAACGGTGACTTCTACAATTTCGTCAAGGATTACGCCCTGGAGATGAAGGGCCACGGGGTGGACTTCGAACTGAAGCCCTACACCGATGAGGGTGTGGCCATTGGTGACTTCAATGCCGGCCAGTGTGATGCGGTGGCAGCAACCGATATCCGGATACGTCCGTTCAACAAGTTCACCGGCAGCATCAGTGCCGTAGGCGCCATTCCCACCTATGACAACCTGAAGACCCTGCTGGCGACCCTGGCGCAGCCGAAAGCGGCGCCGCTGATGAAAGACAACGGCTATGAGGTGCTGGGTATCATTCCGGTGGGTGCGGGTTATCTCTTTGTGAACGACCGCAGCATCGACACCGCCGGCGAACTGGCCGGCAAGCGCATGGCGACCCTGGACTACCAGAAAGACGCCATTCACATGGTGAACTACGTGAAAGCGACGGTTGTGCCGTCCGACATCACCAACTTTGCCGGCAAGTTCAACAACGGCTCTGTCGATACCGCCTACGCGCCGGCGTTCGCCTATGAGGCTCTGGAGCTTTACAAGGGCATCGGTGACAAGGGTGGTGTTGTGGATTATCCGCTGGCGCAACTGACGCTTCAGATGGTCGCCCGCGATGACGTCCTGGATGACGAAACCGCCCAGAAAGCCCGTGAAGTTGCCTGGGGTATGTTCCCGCAGGCCATGAACCTCGTTAAGGGCCAGGAAGCGGCGATTCCGGATGAAAAATGGGTCCGGATCCCCGAGAAGGACATTCGAGGCTACCAGGAGATGTTCCGTGAGAACCGCATTGAGATGCGGGACGGCCTTAACGGTGCCCCGGACGTTTACCATCCGAAGATGATGAGCCTGCTCAGCAAGATCCGCTGCGCCAGCAATCCTTCGGCTGCCGAGTGCACCGCGGCCAACCGCGAATAACAGGGCGGGATACTCATGAACTGGCGAGCACTGACCGCTCCGGCCGCAAGGACGCTCTACCCCGTGCATCGCATGCACGGGGCAGTCCTCCTGCTACTGCTGTTGTTCACCCTGTTGTTGGGGATGGGGAATTCCCTGCATTCCCGGTTGCTTTGGGTGGGTGAGCAGACCTGGCCGAATTACTACCTGCTGAATCCGGATGCCACGGAACCCTCGTGCCAGCTGGAAATGGATATCGAGGCGGAGGTGGCCAAACGGGTGGCTGCCTACAAGCCCGACCCCGACGATCTGTTCAGTTCGCCGCCCAATCCGGAGGCGATTCGCAAGTCCCTGGAGAGCAACCTCGAGCTGTGTCAGCAGCAATATGCGGTCTACGAGCAGAACCTGAAGCACGCAACCCCGGCGCTGGGTATGTTCAAGACGGTGGAACAGGGGCTCGCCGAGTTCCTGCTCGATAACATCGAGCTCACCAAATACCTGTTCATTGCCATGTTTGCCATGGCGGCGGCGATAGCTGCGCTGGACACCGACCACATTGCGCTCCGGTTGCCACGGAACCGGGCCGAATGGCGGTTGAGCCAGGGCGTGCAGTTTGTGGTCAACGGACTGATGGTGCTGTCCCTGAATGCCTATCTCGGCAAGCTCGCCACCTCGCCGGGCTCGGATGACACCATGAGTCTGCAGTATGCCTGGGCCGGCGTGTTCGGACTGTTCATGGTGATCAACGCGACCCGGTTCCTGAACATTCCGGACCGGATCCGTCCCGGCAAGCTGAGCGCGTCCTCGGGCCTGGTGATCCCGCTGTACTGCGGTATGGGCCTGATTGCCATGAGCTACTTCTTCCTGGTGGACGGTTATGCGTCGGGCCTGGCTATCTACTTCGGAATGATGTCCAACCTGTCGTCGATGTTCATCAACATCGGCCTGTATGTGCTGGTGGGCATGATGCTCAAACAGACCCGGATTCCGGAGCTGCTGCTGAACGTCATCAAGCCGTTCCACCTGCCGGCGCCGCTGCTTGCCTCGGTGATCATATTTTCCACGGCTTTTCCGACTGCATTTACCGGTGCTTCGGGCATCTTCATCCTGGCGGTCGGTGGCGTCGTTTACGATGAACTGCGCCGTGCCGGCGCTGGGCGCCAGCTCTCACTCGCCACCACTGCCATGTCCGGCAGTCTGGGGGTCGTCCTCAATCCTTGTTTGCTGATTGTTGTGGTGGCGGCCTTGAACAAGGAGGTCACAACCACGGAGATGTACAGCTGGGGCTTCTGGGTATTCCTGATGTCCGCCAGTCTGTTTTCGCTGATCGTGTGCAAGACCGAGGGCAACTGGAAGCCCCGTCCGGCACCGGGCGCCTTCCGCGCGGCCCTCGGTGAGACCCGGGCATTGCTGCCCTACGTGGTCGTGGGCGCCATTGTGATCGTGGCGATCTGGATCATCCTGGGGCTGAAGTTCAACGAGTACAGTGCGCCGTTGATCCTGCCGCTGGTGATGCTGGCGCTGGTGCTACTGGATGCCGGCAGGGACAGCCGGGAAGACGGTGAGACCCGGGCCCAGGCGTTCTGGAGCCGGAGTTCCGCCGCCGCCAGTGATTCCGCGGTGCATATCGGGGCGCTGCTGGCACTGATCGGCTTCTCGATCTGTCTCGGCGGCATCCTGGAGCGTTCGGATATTGTCCATGCGCTGTTCCCGGAGGACCTCACCAGTCCCTGGATTGCCATGCTGGTGATTGTCGTGATGCTGACCGTTATCGGTATGGTGATGGACCCGTTTGGTGCTGTCATTCTGGTCTCCGCCACCATTGCCCAACCTGCGATCCAGCTGGGTATCGATCCGCTGCATTTCTGGATTGTGTGTCTCGTCGCCTTCGAGCTGGGATACCTCAGCCCGCCAGTGGCGTTGAACCACCTCCTGACCCGACAGGTGGTCGGGGAGACGGAAGTGCTTGCTGCCGAGCGCACCGGTTCCTTCTGGCACCGCTATGAGCGTCTCCTGCTGCCCCTGGCGGTGATGGGGCCGACACTCCTGCTGGTCGCCTTTATTCCGATGCTGTTCTACGCGCTCTAACCTGGCTTCTGTAGATTGAAGTAACCGCCACCGGCCCGGCCGCTGGCGGTTTTTTTTCATCCGTGAGGCGTTTATCCCCGTACTCGCAGACAGGGGCGGTAACGAATGCTGGGTGATGGTGTATGCTTGAATTGGCAGACGGAAAAGGCGGATTGGAAGAAGAAAAGGAACCCGGGATGCTTAGGAAAAGCTTGGTAGTGAGCCTGGCAGTGGCTTTGGCTGGTTGTGGAGGTGGCTCCGGTGGTGGTGAAACCGCGCCGGTGGATGTGGCACTCTCCGGGGTGATCGATATCGAGGCGGGAACCCGGGTAGATGTCGATACTGCCGATTCGCTCTCGCTGAATCCGTCTCCGTCTGACAGTGTTCAGGCATTGCCTGCGGAATTCATTCTTGCAGGCTATGTAAGTAGCGAGGACGGAAGCTATCCGACTGCAGGCGGGTTTCCCGGTACCGATTACTTCACTGATGCTCTCGACCGCTTTGCCTTGAACCTGGCTCCGGATCAGCGCGTGTCGCTGCAGGCGTTTGCAACCCGTGCCGGCCGCTCCGGTCTGACGCTCAGGTTACTGGATCCCGTTTCAGGTGATCTGATCGCCAGCGTCAGTACCAGTGAAACCACCTCCCAGGTGAGTGTCAGCCTCGCTGATGACAACACCCGGTCCTGGCCGGAGGGCACCTACCGGATAGAGGTGTTGGCCGACTCAACACCCATGCTCTATATCCTGTCGTCCTCGGCTTCCGGCCTGTCTGCCCAGTCTGTCCATGAATGGCCCAACCATCAGTTTGTCGAGGGGGAGGCCATTGTTGCCCTGGAGCAGGAGCAGGGGTTTCAGGGCGCTGCGTCAGCGCAGATGTCTGCGCTCGGGATGACTGAAATGAGAGGGCTTGGTCGGGGGCTCTGGCGAGTACGAATGGCCGAGACTGTGAGTCAGGGCGATGGCAACCGGGCAAGCCAGACTCTGGCGTGGATTGAAAGCTTGCGCAAAGACGGAGCGGTGAAAAGCGCCGTGCCCAACTACCTGGTCAGATCCCAGGAGACGCCAGTCAGTGAGCCGCTTTATGCCGACCCTGCTTTGGGTCAGCAGTGGCACTATGAGCTGTTGAATGCTCCCATTGCCTGGCAACTTGCCCAGGACGGCGGGCAAGGCGTGAGTGTTGCGGTTCTGGATACCGGGCTCTTTGGCCGGCCAGGAAACTGGCATGTGGACCTGAACGCCAACGTCGGTATTACTGAAGATTTTGTTTCCGGCGAATACGACAACGATGGCGATCCCGAACCCGACGATAACCCTTCTGACCCTGGTAATAGTGTGGGTGGTAGCGTCTACCACGGCACTCATGTGGCCGGCACGGTAGCTGCTGCGGTCAACCAGAGAGGTGGTGGCGGTATTGCCTACCAGTCAACGCTGGTGCCTGTCCGGGTGTTGGGCGAGGGGGGTACCGGATCCTCTGAAGATTTGCTAAATGCACTAAACTGGGTTGCCGGCGGAGATACCGGGCCTATCCGGGCCGATATTGTTAACCTGAGCCTGGGCGGCCTGCCTTTTATCCAGAATTTACAGGATGCCATTAACCTGGGTACCGCACGTGGCGCCATTTACGTGGCGGCAGCAGGAAATGCCGCATCTAGCACGCCGTCCTATCCGGCGGCCTTTGATAATGTGTTTGCTGTCAGCGCGGTGGATGGAGCCGGGGTGTTGTCCACGTATTCCAACTTTGGCTCCTGGGTCGACCTGGCGGCACCGGGCGGTGATGCCAGCCGGGACGGAAATGCCGATGGCCGGGGCGATCTGGTCAGCAGCACCAGCGCAGCCGTGATCGACGGAACCCTGACGGCCACCTATGCCGGCCTCCAGGGCACCTCCATGGCCGCGCCGCATGTTTCCGGTGTGCTGGCGTTGATGAAAAATGAGAACGCTTTGCTTGATTATCCGGCGGTCAATGCGATGCTTCAGGCAGGCAAGCTTACGGTTTCCTCCTGTGATAATGCGTGCAGAAATGACGAACTTGGCTGGGGGTTGATGGATGCTGCCAAGTCCGTATTGGCGGCCTCGGAGGCGCCGGTAACCGACCTGCTGACGGCGTCTCCCGCCATTGTCACCCTTTCGACGGAAGGAGCCTCTTCGGCAACTGTGTCGCTGGAGGTGTATGGGGATTCGCCTACCACAGTCACCATTGATACTGTTCAGCTTAAATCGCCGGCGGCGTGGCTTGACGTGGGAGCTGTAGAGCCAGCTGATTCGGGAACCAGTTTTACAATCGATCTTTCCTTGATTCCTGAGGCATTGGAGGAAGGGGTTTCGGAGAGGACAGCGCTTCAGATCAACTATACTGGCGGTGAATCCCGCACCCTGGAAATCCCGGTCATTGGTCAGCAACTGGCCGATCAAGCCCTCCGTAACGCAGGCCGCCACTTTGTCCTGCTGGTCGACCCGGTGCCGGAGGGCGACATCTTTACGACTGTGTCCCAGGCAACCGTGGAGGTGGTAAATGGCCAATACCAGTTCAGCTTCCGCCCGGATGATGGCGTTGAACCCAGATTTCTTTCCGAGGTTCCACCCGGGAACTACTTCCTGGTGGCCGGCTCGGACCTCGATAACGACGGTCTGATCTGTCATGCTGGTGAAGCCTGTGCCGAGTACCCGGTCTCCGGTCTGCGGGAGGAGATTACCATTACCGCAGGTGAAGCCATCCAGGGCATCCGGATGACCACCAGCTACTCGAGGCCGACGATTTCCGCCCAGTCCCCCGATGTTCTCCCGCGCCCGGGATTTGAGGGCTATCGTCTGCTCTCGGCGCAGCCGGATAATGAAACCACCAAGAGTATTCGCTGATCATGACGTTACTGTCCCGTTGTCTTACTCTCACCCTCGCCGGCGCCAGCATGGTGGTTGCCGGCTGTGCAACCAGTCAGCCCCAGGTTCAGACCGATGAGGGTGCGCCCCTGGCCAGGCAGATCAGCCAGTCATCCCATTGTGGCCTGACGGCACCAGGTCATCTGCTTCTGAAGAGCGAGACCGATGTCGGGCGTCTGGAAGGGTTGCAGGACCGGACCTTGCCCCTGGCGCCACTCAGGGCCGTGGATTTTGCGCGGGAACAGGTGGTCCTTGCAGCACTGGGCCAGAAACCCACGGGCGGCTACAGTGTCACCCTGGTGTCCTCGGCTATCGAGGATGACACCCTGGAGCTTTCCGTTCGTATTCGTGAACCGCAACCGGACATGTTGGTCACCCAGGCGCTGACCACTCCCTGCGCCGCCATTGCAGTCACTGCCAGCGGCTGGAGTGACATCCGCATCACGCCCGAGCAAAACAACCGTTGATCTTTGCCGTTGAATCCCTAAGCTATGGCTCAGCTTTTCTGACCAATTGCGGAGTCACTTCCTGACTATGAGCCAGCAACAGTACAACGCCGACGCCATTGAAGTCCTGAGCGGTCTGGATCCGGTGCGCAAGCGCCCGGGTATGTACACGGACACCTCGCGCCCGAACCACCTGGCCCAGGAAGTCATCGATAACAGTGTCGACGAGGCCCTTGCCGGTCACTCCCGCCGCATTGATGTCATCCTGCACAGCGACGGCTCCCTGAGTGTCGAGGACGACGGTCGTGGCATGCCGGTGGATATCCATAAGGAAGAGGGGCTCTCGGGCGTCGAGCTGATCCTGACCCGGCTGCACGCCGGCGGCAAGTTCTCCCAGGGCAACTACAATTTTTCCGGCGGTCTGCACGGGGTTGGTGTCTCGGTGGTCAATGCCTTGTCCACCGAGCTGGAAGTGACCATCAAGCGCGACGGCCAGCTGCACCGGATGACTTTTGCAAACGGCGACAAAGTCACCGAGCTGGAGGTGATCGACACTGTCGGTAAGCGCAATACCGGCACCCGGCTGCGCTTCAAGCCTGATCCAAAGTACTTTGACAGCCCCAACTTCTCCATCAGTCGACTGCGCCACAACCTCCGCGCCAAAGCAGTTCTGTGCCCGGGCCTGATCGTCACCTTCCTGCAGGAAAAAACCGGGGAGAAGGACGAATGGTTTTATGAGGATGGCCTGAGGGATTACCTGCGCACCGCGCTGGCGGACATCGAGGCCGTTCCCCTGGAGCCGTTCACCGGGAGTTTCTCCGGTAATAAGGAGGCCGTGGACTGGGCCATCCAGTGGTTGCCGGAGGGCGGCGAGGCGGTCATGGAAAGTTATGTCAACCTGATCCCGACCGCCCAGGGCGGTACCCACGTCAACGGGCTTCGGACCGGTCTGCTCGAGGCCATGCGGGAGTTCTGCGAGTTCCGCAATCTGCTTCCGCGGGGCGTTAAGCTGTCGCCGGAAGATATCTGGGAACGGGTGGCCTACGTGCTCTCGTTCAAGATGCAGGAGCCCCAGTTCTCGGGGCAGACCAAGGAGCGTCTGTCTTCCCGGGAGGCCGCGGCCTTTATCTCCGGGGTGGTGAAGGATGCCTTCAGTCTGTGGCTGAACCAGCATACCGATGTGGCCGAAGCCCTGGCCGAATTGTTCATCAACAATGCCCAGCGCCGCTTGCGGGCAAGCAAGAAGGTAGCCCGGAAGAAGGTCACGTCCGGCCCGGCTCTGCCTGGCAAGCTTGCTGACTGCTCCGGTGGCGATACTGCCCGATCCGAATTGTTCCTGGTGGAGGGGGACTCCGCCGGTGGTTCCGCCAAGCAGGCGCGGGACCGGGAGTTCCAGGCGGTGATGCCCCTGCGGGGCAAGATCCTCAACACCTGGGAAGTGGATTCCGGTGAGATCCTGGCCTCCCAGGAAGTCCACGACATCGCTGTCGCCATTGGTGTGGATCCGGGTTCGGACGACCTAGCCGGCCTGCGCTATAACAAGATCTGCATCCTGGCGGACGCGGACTCCGACGGCCTGCACATCGCCACTTTGCTGTGTGCGCTGTTCGTGAAGCACTTCCGGCCCCTCGTTGCCGCCGGGCACGTCTTCGTTGCCATGCCGCCGTTGTATCGTGTCGATCTGGGCAAGGAAACTTTCTATGCCCTGGATGAGCACGAGAAGCAGGGCATCATCGATCGCCTGGCGGCGGAGAAGCGCAAAGGCAAGATCCAGGTCACCCGGTTCAAGGGCCTTGGCGAGATGAACCCTCTGCAGCTGCGTGAGACCACCATGGCACCGGACACCCGCCGACTGGTCATGCTGACGCTGGAGGAGGGTGATCAGACCGATGAACGGATGGACATGCTGCTTGGCAAGAAGCGGGCTTCGGACCGCCGTGCGTGGCTGGAAACCTACGGCAATATGGCCGACGTTGCGGTTTAATATTCCATTAAGTGATTTAAAAATCGCGCTTTATTCTTTTTAAGTATTCAAGATAGTCGCTATGCTGCCAGTTTTCATAACGGGGAATACCGGATATGGACTGGCAGGGCTGGTTCGCGTTGGGTCTGTCCGGCGCGGCATTATTACTGATGAGCTCAGGACGCTTTGCGCCCCACATGGTCATGATGGGCGTGCTGGTGGTGTTGAGCGTCAGTGGCCTGATTTCCCCGGAACAGGCCCTGGCCGGGTTCAGTAACACCGGCCTGATTACCGTGGTGGCATTGTTTGTGGTCGCCTCGGGCATCCACCACTCCGGCGGCGTCGATCTACTGGTGCGCCACCTGCTTCGCTCCCCCAAAACCGTCCGCAGCGCCCAGGCCCGTATTGCCCTGCCGGTGTCCCTGCTCAGTGGGTTTCTGAACAACACGCCGGTGGTGGCGACCATGATTCCGGCGGTGCATGCATGGTCCCGCAAGATCGGTATTTCACCCTCCAAGCTAATGATTCCCCTGAGCTATTCCGCCATCCTAGGCGGCACCCTGACGCTGATCGGCACCAGCACCAACCTGGTGGTGAACGGCCAGTACCAGCAGCTGACCGGCGGCGACGGTTTCTCCATTTTCTCCATTACCATGGTCGGCCTGCCGGTGGCCGTCATTGGCCTGACGGTGATGCTGCTGGTCATGCCCCGGTTTTTGCCGGACCGGAAAGATCAGCAGAAATTCGGTTCCATGCGGGAGTTCACCCTGGAAGTGGCGGTTTCCGACGGTGGGCCGCTGGTGGGCAAGACCGTGGGCGAGGCCGGACTCCGGGAGCTTGAGCGCCTTTACCTGGTGGAGATCGAACGGAATGGCAGCGTGGTGACGGCGGTGCCCTCCGAAGAGCACCTGCGCGGCGGCGACCGGCTGGTCTTTGCCGGGGATACCCAGGCCATCTCCGACCTGCTGCGGATCAACGGTATCGTGCCCTCGGTGCATGAGGACGAGCCGTCCCTGAGCAAGGACCGGACCGAGCGGCGGCTGGTGGAAGCGGTGCTGTCGCCCCAGTCGGATGTGCTCGGGCTGACCATCCGGGATGCCAGGTTCCGGGACCGCTACGGTGCCGTGGTGCTGGCGGTGGCTCGTGGTGGCGAGCGGGTCTCGGGCAATCTGGGCAATATCCGCCTCAAGCCCGGGGATGTACTGTTGCTGGAAGCCCGCCCCGCCTTCGTCAGTCGGCAGCGTTATAACAAGGATTTCCTGCTGATCAACGATCTGGATACCGATACGCCGCGCCACGACCGGGCCTGGGTGTCCTGGAGCATTCTGGTGGTTCTCGTGGGGCTGGCGGCCTGCGGGATCATGAGTATGCTCAACGCCGCGCTGCTGGGGGCCGCGTTGATGATTCTCAGCGGTTGCTGCTCGGTGGGGCAGGCCCAGAAATCGGTAGATGTCCCGGTCGTTCTTACCATTGCCGCCTCATTCGCCCTGGGGGCGGCCCTGCAGGAAACCGGCGCGGCCAGCTACCTGGCCGAGGGCATCCTGGGGCTCAGCCATGGCCACGTCCTGCTGGCTATCCTGCTGGTCTACTTCGCAGTCTCCACTCTGACCGAAATGGTGACCAACAACGCCGCGGCCGTTCTGGTGATACCTGTGGTGTTGTCCATGACCACGGCCATGGGAGCACCCGCCGAACCTTTCGTGATTGCGGTCATGATGGCCGCATCTGCCAGTTTTGCCACACCGCTCGGGTATCAGACCAACATGATGGTATTCGGCCCCGGTGGCTACCGATTTGCTGATTTCGTGCGGGTCGGGCTGCCGATGAACCTGTTTATCGGCCTGGTAACCGTGGCAGTGATTGCCGTGGTTTACGGGATCAGTCTGTACTGACTCGAGGGTCGATCGGGCTGGACAGGATGTCGCAGCAAAGCACTCTGAGCTCCCCGTTCTGGTAGAAACCCAGGGACAGGGTCACGCACATATAGGCACCGGTGACACACAGGTAAGGTGCTGTGACCTGTAGTTTCTCCGGCTGTGCGAGGGCCTGACGGAGGTACTGCTGTCGATACCAGTCGGCACTGCTGCTGTCTTCCAGAGGCCGGAACCGTGGGTCAAGGTTGCGTGTGCCGGCATTCGATACCAGGGTTGCATCTATCTGTATGCCGTTGGCATCCACCAGATAGCAGCGGGAAACCGTCGGGTGGTTGAGCATTTCCGCACAGGCTTCCGCCATGGTGGCGCCGGAATACATCCGGTCGATGGCTCTCAGGAAGAAGTACTCGAAGAAGTTCACTACCTGCTGCGTCGGATCAAAGGTTACCGGATTATGCCGTTTGTACTCGTCCAGTAACTGACCAAAATCGGCGGGCGATGCCTCCAGGCCACTGAGTTTGGTACTGGGCTTGCGGAAGTAGAAGCCCTGGACAAAGTCCACGCCGGCATCGATGGCGATCATCGCCTGACTCCGGGTTTCCACGCCCTCCAGTAAAACCAGGCACGCCGACTGGTGCAGCAGGGAGACGATGCCGTTGAGGATCTGCCGGGCCTTCGGGTCCTCGGTGGCCCGTGTCAGCAGGGTCCGGTCCAGCTTGACGATGTCCGGTGACAGGTTCCAGATCCGTTCGAAGTTGGAGTGGCCCGCTCCGAAGTCATCAATGGCTGTCAGGCAGCCGAGCTCCCGATAGTAGGCCACGGTTTCCCGCAGTCGCTCGGCATCGTCCGTGGGTTGTTCGACGATTTCCATCACGATTCGGTGCGGTGGCAGCCCGGTTTTCTTCAGCAGCTGGCCAAAGAAGGAGTCAGACGGGTTGCCAACCGTAGCCACCTTGGGTGAAACGTTGAGGAACAGCCAGTTCAGTTCATCTTTGATGCCGCTGTAGTTACGGATATGCAGGTAGCGGCAAAGCCGGTCCAGCAGGAGATTCTCGAAATCCGAGGCTGGCAGCTTGAACAGGTCCACCGGCAGGATCTGGGTATTCCTGGTGTCAAATGCCCGGATCAGCGCCTCGTACCCGACGATTCGTTTGTGGGAAACGCTGTAGATAGGCTGGAGAGCGGTTTTCAGGGTCAGCCCCTGGAATTCCGCAGTCCAGACATCGCCTTCCTGGTTGATCATGGACGAGAGCTGATCAAGCTCGGGGGATCTGAACTTCTGAGGCGATGGTTGGGGCATGGTTTCTTCGGGTCGTTATGGCTCGAGACTGCATTCTTTGGCGGAGATTGCCAAAAAAATGCAGGCATTACCATAACTTCCCTGAAGAAACGGGAATCCGTTAGTGTTCTGGAGAAGATTGACGGGATGAGCGAATGAAAAGAGCGGCCCGAAGACCGCTTTTACTCAGTTGTTGCTGGGAACAACAACGCTTTCGTCGAATTCGAGTTCCATGACGTTTCTCCTGAATTCATCCCGGCTGATTGAAAAGGTATGTGAGAAGTTTATCTTTGTCATGATTTTGAACAATCCGTAGAACCCGTATACGACTAAAGGGATAGAGCGAGGGCGATGATCAGAATTTCTGATGATCGGCAGCAAAACATTTTGATTTTATTCTTCAACCGGTCTTTCTAGACTCGGCCCATTGATTCAAAGGACAGGGAGTGGTCTCCAGGCAATGCAGTTCCGAAACAGCACCGAACGATACGGTTCCGTAGCAATCTTCATCCACTGGCTGGTGGCGGCTGCCGTAATCGGCCTGTTTGCGCTTGGTTACTGGATGGTGGACCTTTCCTATTACGACGATTGGTACCGCCGTGGGCCCGATATCCACCGTAGTGTGGGCATACTGTTGCTGGCGGTCATGGTTATCCGGGTAATCTGGCGATTCACCAATCCGCCACCATTGCCCCTGTCCGATCACCAGCGCCTGGAAGTGCTTGCCGCCCATGCGGCGCATGGCCTGCTATACGCGCTGCTGTTTGTCGCAATGGTCAGTGGTTACCTGATTTCCACGGCAGACGGCTCGTCCATCAGTGTCTTCGGCTGGTTCGAGGTACCCTCGGTTACCGGCCAGGTGAAGGGCATGGAGGACGTTGCCGGATCCATACATTACTGGTCAACCTGGGCGATTGTAATACTCGCCGGGCTTCATGCCCTCGCGGCATTGAAACATCATTTTGTTGATCGTGACCGGACTCTGCTTCGTATGCTCGGTAAGTGAGCGGCGAGGCAAGACAGAAGTGACGCCCGATGACCGGGCGGGTTTATCAAAAGGGAGAAACCATTCATGAAGAAAGTATTGCTTGCATCCGCGGTATCCATGGCGTTGGTCGGTGGTGCCGTCCAGGCCGACGGGCACGGTGGCACCTACGCCTTCGATAACAAGGGTACCCACCAGTTCATCACCTTCAAGATTTCCCACCTCGGCTACAGCTGGCTGTATGGCCGTTTCAACGATTTTGATGGTCAGTTCGTGTACGATGCCGAGAACCCGGAAAACAGCTCTGTCAACGTCACGATCGATACCTCCAGTGTTGATTCCAACCACGCCGAGCGTGACAAGCATCTGCGCAGTGAGGATTTCCTGTACGTGGATGAGCACCCCGAAGCGTCTTTCACCAGCAAGCGTGTGGTCGTGGACGAGGATGGCGAAGCGGACATCATCGGTGACCTGACCCTGCGCGGTGTTACGAAAGAAGTTACCCTGGATGCCGAGATGGTCGGCCACGGTGAGGACCCCTGGGGCGGCTACCGCATGGGCTTTGAAGCGGAGACCGAACTGCGGTTGAAGGACTTTGGTATCCCGATGGATCTTGGCCCCACAGCCGAGACCGTTGAGATCATTATCTCTGTCGAGGGGATTCGACAGTAATCCTGGCTGACCCTGCCAGATCCGGTTCCGGGCTCAGCCCGGAACCGTCCCACCCTGCGTTGAGTTCTGACTCAACAAATGAAATCAGTGGTTAGTTAGGTCTGACCGAGCCTGAAGATTCCCGGGATGACGGGCAGTTCTTGCACAGGTGGCGTTGACGCCAGAATTGACCGGCAAAAATCACCAGCCAGATCAGCAGGCCCGCCCACAGGTAGGGCTCCGGTACCGCGAAACTCCCACTGATTGCAAACTCCACCAGGAGCATCAGCGCTACTGCCAGTACTGCATTGACCATGGCTGTCACCATGGCTTGCCCGCAGGCTTTCAGGTTGGGTTTCATAGTGTTCCGCTTGTTCGGGAGTGGAAACTTTCTTCCATTAACTGTTGGTGAGAATACGGCGACCCTTACAGTCTCTCCATGCGGGAATTCCGCTATTGGCGTTTGCATACCCTCACCGGATCAGTAACGGATTGGTGTATCTGCCCCTGCGTCCATATAATGTGCCTTCTTCCTCGGCTCCGTGTAATTCGGGGCCGCGGAGAGTAGCATCACAGCCATTCCAAACAACAGGCAATTCAGGCAAAAGGGGCATCCATGCCAGAATTTCAGACCACCGATGAAGGCTTCGAGCGCGTCTCGCTAAGGGATTACACGGAGAAGGCCTATCTCGATTACTCCATGTACGTCATCCTCGACCGGGCGCTGCCCAACGTCGGGGACGGACTGAAGCCGGTCCAGCGGCGGATTGTCTACGCCATGTCGGAGCTCGGGCTCAAGTCCACCTCCAAGTACAAGAAATCCGCCCGTACCGTCGGTGATGTCCTGGGTAAGTTCCACCCACACGGTGACAGCGCCTGTTACGAGGCCATGGTGCTGATGGCCCAGCCCTTCTCCTACCGCTATCCGCTGGTGGATGGACAGGGCAACTGGGGTTCTCCGGATGATCCCAAGTCCTTTGCTGCCATGCGTTACACCGAGTCGCGCCTGGCCCCCTTTGCGGAGGTGCTCCTCAGCGAGCTGGGTCAGGGTACGGTGGACTGGGTGCCGAACTTCGACGGCACCATGGAGGAGCCATCGGTCCTGCCGGCGCGCTTGCCGCACGTGTTGCTGAACGGCACCACCGGGATCGCGGTGGGGATGGCCACTGATATTCCGCCACACAACGTCCGGGAGGTGGCCGCTGCCTGTATCCGCTTGCTGGACAAACCAGAGGCCGGTGTCGACGAACTGTGTGAGCACATCAAGGGGCCGGATTTCCCCACGCGGGCGGAGATCATCACGCCACGCAAGGACATCCGCCAGATGTATGAGACGGGGCGTGGTTCCTTGCGCATGCGTGCCCGCTGGATCCGGGAAAATGGTGAAGTGGTGGTGACAGACCTCCCGCACCAGGTGTCCGGCAACCGGGTGTTGGAGCAGATTGCCCAGCAGATGCAGACCAAGAAACTGCCCATGGTGGCGGACCTGCGGGATGAGTCCGATCACGAAAATCCGACCCGGCTGGTGATTGTGCCGCGCTCAAACCGCGTCGACCTGGACGGGCTGATGGCGCACCTGTTTGCCAGCACCGATCTGGAGAAGACCTATCGGGTCAATATCAACGTCATCGGTAACGATGGCCGCCCGGGGGTGAAGGGGCTGCACGAGATCCTGACCGAGTGGCTGGCTTTCCGCCGTACCACCGTGACACGCCGTCTCCAGCACCGCCTGGACAAGGTGTTGGCCCGGCTGCACATCCTCGAGGGTCTGCTGGTTGCCTACCTGAACATCGACGAAGTGATCGAGATTATCCGCTACGAGGACAAGCCCAAGGACGAGCTGATTGCCCGGTTCGGGCTGTCGCCGGAGCAGGCCGAAGCGATTCTCGAGCTGAAACTGCGCCATCTGGCAAAACTCGAAGAAATGAAAATCCGGGGCGAGCAGGATGAATTGTCCGCCGAGCGGGACGAGCTGCAGGCGATACTGGGCTCCGAAGACCGCCTCCGGGAACTGATCAAGACCGAACTGCAGCAGGACGCCGAGACCTTCGGAGATGATCGTCGCTCGCCGATCGTGGAACGGGAGGAAGCCCGGGCGTTCAGCGAGGTGGATCTGGTCTCCAACGATCCGGTGACCGTGGTGCTCTCTGAAAAGGGCTGGGTGCGCGCGGCCAAGGGCCATGATATCGAGCCCGAGGGCCTGAGCTACAAGGCCGGTGATCGTTTTGCACTGGCTGCCCGCGGCCGCAACAACCAGCAGGCGATCTTCCTGGATTCCACCGGCCGGGCCTACGCCCTGATGGCGCATTCCCTGCCCTCGGCCCGAGGGCAGGGCGAGCCCTTGACGGGCCGGATCAATCCGCCTTCCGGCGCCTCATTTGCCGGACTGCTGATGGGTGAGCCGGCCAGCAAGGCCCTGCTGGTCACCGACGGTGGTTATGGTTTTGTTACCTCGCTGCAGGACATGATCAGCAAGAACCGCAATGGCAAGGCGGTTGTGTCGGTGCCAAAGGGCGCGAAGATCATGCCGCCGGTGATGGTGCCGAAGGCGGACAAGACCCTTTACCTCGCCGCCATTTCCAACGAGGGGCGGATGCTGGTATTCCCCCTGAACGAGTTGCCGGAACTGGCCAAGGGCAAGGGTAACAAGATTATCAGTATCCCCTCGGCGAGAGTTCAGAACCGGGAGGAATTCGTCGTGGCGGTGGCGGTGTTTGCCGAGGATGACCAGCTCGAGATTCGGGCGGGCAAGCGCAAGATGGGGCTGCAGTTCAGTGACCTCGAGCATTACCTCGGCGAGCGTGGCCGGCGCGGGCACAAGCTGCCCCGGGGCTTGCAGCGGGTTGATGCCATTGACGTGATTCCTTCGGCTGCGCGGGCCGGACAAGAGGAGAGCTCCGACAGTGAGTGAACTGGTACTGATTAATGTCTCCGGCCGCGACAAGCCGGGGCTGACCTCCGAGATTACCGGTATCATGGGTCGCTACAATGTGCGGATCCTGGATATCGGCCAGGCCGTGATCCACGATCACCTGACCTGGGGCATCCTGATCGAGATTCCGGACGAGTCCAAGTCCTCACCAGTGATTCGGGACCTGCTGTTCCGCCTCCATGCCCTGGACCTGCAGGTCCACTTCGCCCCGATCACCGAGAAGGAATATCAGGCCTGGGCCGCCGGCCGGAACCGGGCGTGCTACATCGTCACCCTGCTGGCCCGCGACATCAAGGCAGAACAGATTGCCCAGGTGTCTGCGATAACCGCACGTCACGGACTGAATATCGACAATATCAGCCGGTTGTCTGGCCGGCCCTCGCTGAACCCTTCTGAAAACCGTATTGCCTGTGTCGAGTTCTCGGTGCGCGGCACGCCATCCGATCTGGAACAGCTGCGGGCGGATTTCCTGCAGATTGCCGGCGAGATGAACGTGGACATTGCCTTCCAGGAGGACTCCATCTTCCGGCGTAACCGGCGTCTGGTTGTGTTCGACATGGATTCCACCCTGATCGAAGCCGAGGTGATCGACGAGCTGGCACTGGAGGCCGGCGTGGGGGCCCAGGTGGCGGAGATCACCGAGCGGGCCATGCAGGGGGAGCTGGACTTCAGTCAAAGCTTTGCCGAGCGTCTGGCGCTGCTCAAAGGGCTGGATGAATCGGTGCTGGAGGGGATCGCCGCCCGCTTGCGCATGACCGAAGGGGCCGAACATCTGATCCGAAGCCTCAAGGCCCTCGGGTACCGCACGGCGATCCTGTCCGGCGGCTTCACGTATTTCGCGCGCCACCTCCAGCGTAAGCTGGGGATCGATTACATCTATGCCAACGAGCTGGAAATCGAGGACGGCAAGGTGACCGGAAGGGTCGCCGGGCAGATTGTGGACGGCAAGCGCAAGGCGGAGCTGTTGCTGGAGATTGCCGGGAAAGAACACATTTCCCGGGAGCAGGTGATCGCTGTCGGGGATGGTGCCAACGACCTGCCCATGCTGAGCCAGGCGGGCCTCGGGGTGGCTTTTCGGGCCAAGCCGCTGGTGAAGGAGTCGGCCCGCCACTCGATTTCGACTCTTGGCCTGGACGCGATTCTGTATCTGATTGGCTTCAGGGAGCGGGAAACCAGTGAGACGTTGCAGGATTCGGAGTTCTGAGGGCAGGTAAGCTGAAAAAAAAAGGGCGCCGAATGGCGCCCTTGTCGGTTTTCAGCCCTCGCCGAAATCGTAGTTCATCTCCGAGGTCGGGGCCTGTAGATAGTAGCCCTGGATGTAGTTCACGCCGGCCTGCCAGAGTGTGGCCAGGATGCTGGCGTTCTCCACGAGCGGAATGATGGAGAGCTTGCCGGAATTCTGGAGGGTCTTCACCATTTCCTTCAGCTGGGCCTTGGCGTCGTCACTCTTCTGGATTTCTTCCGTAAAGGAGCCGTCGAGCTTCACATAATCCGCATCCACGTGCTTGAAGGTGTTGAACGGATTCAGCGCGCAGCCGAACTGGGAGATGGACACCTTGCAGTGCAGCTCATGCACCGAACGGGAAAACTCCTTCGCCTGTTTCATGAAGTTGTTGGCATCACCTTCACGGACCTGGAAGATCAGGACATCACCGGGAAGCCTTGCTGCCTTCAGAGCCACACTCAGCCAGGGAGTGAAGGTCTTGTCCTGAAGGGTCTCCGCCGTGATATTGACGAACAGGCGGGTGTCATGGCCGTGGGAGCGGTGGTTGGCCAGCTGCTTTATCGTGTTCAGGATCACCCAGCGATCGATCTTGATCGCGGTCTCGTTGGGGCCTACAGGCGGAAGGAAGTCGTAGGGCGAGACTTCCTGGCCGTCCTTGTCGAGCAGGCGCACGAAGGCTTCGTAATGCTCCTCACCCTCGCCCCGGAGGTTGATGATCGGCTGGAACAGGAGTCGGAAGCTGTTGTCCTCGAGGGCTTTCTGGATAGCTTCCACGGAATTGCTGGAATCCAGGGTCTCATAGTCTGCCGGGTTGTAGACCACTACACCATTGCCCTGGGCGTGGCCGTCCTGCTTTTTGACATCGGACGAGGCCGTGTGGGCACGGCCAAGCAGTTCTTCGGCCTTGGGCGAGTTCTCGGTAATAGCCGCCACACCGATACTGACGGTCATCGGCACGGTTCTGCCATTGATGTCGAACAGGTTGTCCTCAATGGCCTTTCGAACCCGTTCAGCATGCTCGGCCATGGTTTTCTCGTCACAGGGCAGGGACATCATGCAGAAGGCGTCATCGCTCAGTCGTGCCAGAGTGACGTCTTCTCCGGCGGTTTCCTTCAGTAATGCCGCCAGGTCGCCCAGGAGCAGGTCGGCCCCGGCAATGCCCACCTGACCCTTCATGGTGATGAAGTTGTCCAGGGCGATATAGGCGAGAGCGCCGGTCTGGTTGTCCTTGCCGGCACGGGCGACGGCTTCAGACAGCGCATCCATCAGGTACTGCCGGTTATAGAGGCCGGTGAGAAGATCCTGGCTGCTGATCTGGCGGAGCTTTTCTTCCAGCTCGGCATCGCTGTGTTCGGGCTGGAGCACAATCTGGGTACAGGCTTCGCCATCGTAGGTGGCAGACGACACGGTCATGGTGACCTTCAGTTCCTGATCATCGCTGCGTTGTGCCGTGCAGTTGAGAGTCATGCCGTCCTCGCCCTTATCGGCGAAGCTCTTCATGAATTCCTTGTACCTTTCCTGACTTTCCGGCGTCAGTGTATCCAGGACAGGGATGCAGATCAGGTCATCGATATCGTCATAGCCAAGGAAGTCCATGTAGGACTGGTTGGCATAGATGTGCATGCCGTCATTGATGTAGGCAATGGCGTCCTTGGAGCTTTCCAGCAGCAGCTGGCAGCGTTGTTCTGCTTCACGGAGATGGGATTCCAGCACGCGCCGGCGCCGGCGCTCATCCAGGGCGGAAATCTCGCGGTTGACCGTCAGCACCAGCTGGTCCGCGTAGTTGAAGGGCACTGCATCCTGTGCGCCGGCCTTCATGATGCCAACTTTCCGCTCCCGGCTTTCTTCGGCCATCAGCAGGATGAACGGAATGTCCTTGTCCATCCTGCGTACCATCGCCAGGGCCTCGTCGGCACTGAATTCGTCGTCTACATCCCGCGCCAGTAAAAGATCCCAATTGCCGGTTTTCAAAACCTCTTCAAGATCTTCCTCCGAGGTGATGCGATGGGCTCGTGTGGCCTTCCCGGAATTCCTCAGCAGGCTGACCAGTGATTCGGCATCATTTTGAGATGGATCAAGAATCAGCAGGTGTACTGTGGCGTTCTTTTTCTGCATTCGTAAGACGTCTCGTGCTACTCGTTTGCGGAGCCGGCTCCGGGGGCAGCGTTAAGATCTGCTTGTAAAACAGCGCCTTGAGGAAAACTGCTTGCCGAGAGTCAGAGGCCGGTCTGTCACTTATGCAGAATGATGCAGGGGATAGGGGGTAATAACAACCCTCTGTTTGGCCAGTTCGCTACCTGCGTCTCGCTTATCAGAGCGACGGCCACAGCGAATCAAACTCATCCTCACTTGCCACCGGGGTATCGGTCTGGCTGGAGATGTTCAGTGAGGTATTATTCTGCAGTTTCAGTTCGAACTGGCTGATACTGCCTGTGGACGAGACTTTGCGACCGAGTGTGCCCTGGTCCTGCCTGCCGTCATGCAGCAGGGAGATCCGGCTCCCGGACTGAAAGGGCAGTCGGGGGGTAATCAGGGTAGCTGCCTGGTTGACCACGCTGATTTCCGGCAGCAGCAAACCCCGGAGGTACTCGCTGTTGTTGCCGATCTTCTGGAGCAACCGTACGCCGCAAGGCGCGGCACTGGGGGCCAGCAGTTCAATGCCCACCTGGGTGCCCTGGTGTTTGACCTGCCGGATCCAGCGCACAACGGCGATGCTCCAGGGATGGGATTGCTGTTCGCGGACGCCGAGGATTTCACCGGCCTGGATGGACGGCGGCACATTGGCTTCCCAGCCAACACAGTAGCCGCCGGGGCTGGTGTTGATCAGCAGGGCCTCGTGGGAACGGGGCAGGTTTTTCTGCGCAACCGGCTCTGCGGCGGGCCTGCCGAAATAGCCACCACGGAAGTTGATCGGGGTGTCGGGGGAGGAGTGCCGCTCCTCGCTGGGGCCGACATCATGGGCGCCGGCCCAGGCATCTTCCGCTTTCTTCGACTCGGTCAGGAAGTGGTTTTCCTCTTCCTCCCGGGCGTTTGCATTACCGCTGACGAATTCGCTGAAGGTCTTTTCACCGGAAATGAAATAATGGACAGCGGTGAGGCCGACACAGATCTCCAGGGTGCCCTGACTGGCAATGCGGTTGAAGTTGCGCTTGGCCAGGATGCCGAGGGCCTGACTCAGGTGGGTGAGCAGGGTGTTGCTGACGTTGGCCGGGATACGCAGGGGGGTCTCTTTTTCCTGGCGCGAGCGCCGGGCCTGGAGCGTCTCGGAAACCATGTTGGAGAGGTCGCGCGTGTCGAAACCGAAACTCTCGTCACTGGGCTGGTTTTCGAGCAGGCTCCGGTAGATCGGGGGATTGTCGCGCTCCATGTTCACCACAAACAGGCTGTCTTCGCCAATATCCGGGCCACACCGGGTGTGTTCCGTCCAGGTCTCGAACAGATCATAGGCCTGGCTGAGCTCGGACTGCCTCAGCTGGTTGGGGCGGGCGCAACCGAGCAACAGGACCCGCTTGTAACTGCTGGCCAGTGAGCTGGTGCGACGGGATTTCAGGGTGTTGTCTTCGACCTGAAGATGGGCCATTCCGTTGCGGTGGGCGAATCGGTAAAGGCGATGACATTCCAGCCAGCTGCGGGCCGGGCTGGGACAATAAAGCTGGTGAGAGCGCAGGATGGTGGCAGACAGTTCCGAGATGGCCCGGTGGATCGCCATGGTGACCGGCTTTCGGTTCTTGTCCAGACCACCATTGTCGAGACCATCCAGGATGCACAGCTTGTAACCGGTGGCCAGGTGCATCTGCAGGGCCTGGGCCAGATTGGCAATCTTGCGCTGCTTCTCCGGCAGTGCGACGGCCAGACCCAGATAATGCCGGGACAGCTCGTTGCAGACAAAGTGGATTTTGTCCCGGATCAGTTCCAGGAACTGCAATCTCTGCTGGGGGGCGGTCGAGAGGTGGTTCAACTCGATGATTGCATGGTAGAGCTGCCGGGAAACCTCGCCAATGTTGGCCATGGGCAACTGCTCCACCCAGTTGCGGAAGGGCTTCGGCGCCGTTTCGCAAAAGGACAGGGTCGTGGTTTTCTGTTCCGGTACTCGTAGATCAGGTTTCAGAATCGTGCCTTCCATGAATTCGCGCCAATGTCCGGGCCACCGTCGGTTTCCCTTATGTTTTTATTTGTAACCACCATTCGACTCTAAAATAGCAAACGGTCGGCGAAAAGCGAGAAGATCACGAGTTAACAAACTTTGACAAGTGATCGGCTGCCACGATTGTGATCTTGCTCACGGCCACAGGTCCAGGGGCGTCTTGCTTTCCTCACCCGGAACCTCCCGCACCAGCTTCGGAACCAGGAACCCAGGCAGCCTTTTCAGCAATTCCCGCACCAGTTCGCGGGCTTCATTATCGCCCACATCGAAGTGATGCGCACCAGCGACTGGATCAAAGGCATGCAGGTAGTAGGGCATGACGCCGGCATCAAACAGGGTTTCGCTCAGCTCTTCGAGAATCTCCGGCGCATCGTTGACGCCCCGGAGCACTACGCTTTGGTTCAGCAGCGTGGCTCCTGCGGAGCGCAAGTAACCCAGGCCCCGGCGGGTCGGTTCGTCGATTTCGCCGGGGTGGTTGATGTGCAATACGATGACAACCTGCAGCGGTGAGCTGCTGATCCACTTCAAGAGGGCGTCGCACACACGCTGGGGGATCACCACCGGTAGCCGGGTGTGCAGGCGGATTCTCCGGATGTGCGGCACACTTGCGATATCCGCCGCCCAGCGGGCAAGCAGCCGGTCGTTGGCCACCAGAGGGTCGCCGCCGCTGAAGATGACTTCATTGATTTCCGGGCTCTCATTGAGCGTTTGAAGCACCTGGTTCCGGTCCTCAGGCGTGAGACGTTGTTCTTCGTACGGGAAATGCCGGCGAAAGCAGTAGCGGCAATTGATGGCGCATTGGCCCGTGACCATCAGCAGCGCCCGTCTGCGATATTTCCGGATCAGCCCGGTGGTCTGTATAGCGCCACCCTCCTGCAGAGGATCCCGGATGAAACCCGGTACCTCGGCCGTCTCGTCCATTCGCGGCAAAACCTGGCGCAGCAGCGGGTCGTCGGGGTTCCCGGGTCTCATACGGGCAATAAAGGGCTCCGGTACACGGATCGGAAACAGCCGGTGTCCTGCCCGCGCTCCCTCCAGCCAGGATTCGGAGGGCAGATTCAACCGTTCCAGCAGTGCCCCGGGCGTGATCACCGAGGCAGACAGCAGCTCCTGCCAGCTTCGGGAGTCCTGTTCACAGATGTGGGCTTCTATACGGGCGGGGGTTCGCTGTATCATAGCGACCTTTGAAATTTTAACGACATTGTGTCAGGTGGACATTTCATGGCTTCATATTCTACCAACGAATTCCGCGGCGGTCTTAAGGTTTTGCTGGATGGCGACCCCTGTATCATTCTCGAGAATGAATTTGTAAAGCCGGGCAAGGGCCAGGCCTTCAATCGGGTTAAACTGCGGAACCTGATGACCAACCGCGTCTGGGAGCGGACCTTCAAGTCCGGTGAGAGCCTGGAGGCCGCCGACGTTATCGACCAGGACATGGAGTACCTCTACACAGACGGTGAGTTCTGGCATTTCATGAAGACCGACGGATCTTTCGAGCAGTATCCGGCCGACGCCAAGGCGGTGGGCGATACCGTCAAGTGGCTCAAGGAACAGGACGTGTACACCGTTACCCTGTACAACGGTGCTCCCCTGACCGTAACCCCGCCCAACTTTGTCGAGCTGGAAGTGGTGGATACCGATCCGGGCATGAAGGGCGATACCGCCCAGGGCGGCTCCAAGCCGGCAACCCTTTCCACCGGTGCCGTGGTCAACGTTCCTCTGTTCATCACCATCGGCGAAGTGCTGAAGGTTGATACCCGGACCGGCGAGTACGTCAGCCGCGTCAAGAGCAGCTGATTCGGTAATGACTGATCAACCTGTCTGGCAGCCCGCTGCCTCGCAGGCTGCCCTGAAAAGCCGTGCACATCAACTGGCGTTTGTGCGCGGCTTTTTTGCGCAAAGAGGGGTGATGGAAGTGGAAACCCCGGTGCTGGGGCGCTGCGGCGTGACCGACGTGAACCTGGACGGCATCCCGGCGCAGGTATCCGCCTCCGGCATCGGGGGTGGCTGGCTGCAGACCTCCCCGGAATACCACATGAAACGCCTGCTGGCCGACGGAGCTGGTCCGATCTATCAGGTCTCGAAGGTCTTCCGCAATGGCGAGCGTGGGCGGCGCCACAACCCGGAGTTCTCGATGCTGGAATGGTACCGGCCGGGATTCGATGACCGGGAACTGATGACCGAGGTCTCCGACCTGGTATGCGGATGGCTGGGCTGCGAGCGACCGGAGATCATGTATTACCGGGACGCCGTGAAGACCTGGGCTCACGTGGACCCGTTCGAGTCCACAGAGCGGGAGCTGATGCGCCGCTGCGAGGAATGGCTGGAGCCGGACCAGCTGGCAGGACTGGGTCGCGATGGTTGCCTGGACCTGCTGATGAGCTTTGCCGTCGAGCCCAATCTCGGCGTTGAGCGCCCGGCGTTTATCACCGGCTATCCGGCTTCCCAGGCGTCACTGGCAAGGGTATCGGAACATCAGGGCTACTCCGTGGCTCACCGTTTCGAGCTGTATGTCCGGGGACTGGAGCTGTGCAACGGTTACTGGGAGCTGACCGATCCGGTGGAACAACGGCGCCGGTTCGAGGCGGATAACCGTCAACGCCGATTGTCCGGAAAACCCGAAATGCCGATCGACGACGCCTTCCTGGCGGCGCTGGAGCAGGGCTTACCGGACTGCGCCGGGGTGGCCCTGGGGCTGGATCGGCTGCTCATGCTCAAGCTCGGAGCCACCGAAATCTCGGACGTGCTGGCCTTCCCCTTCGAGCGCGCCTGAGTTCAGGCCAGTTCGCCGAAGGCCTCGCCCATGCGCACAGTCTTGCCGGAGACCTGGTCCTCGTTCCAGCGAACTGCACCCTTTGGCATCACCATGATCACCGTGGAGCCGAGCCGGAAGCGCCCCATCTCCTCGCCCTTGGCAAATTCGCGGGCCTGCTCGCCCTCGTACTGGAAGTCGGTTACCAGACCGTTGCCCGGCACCACGACGCCGGACCAAGTGGTTTCGACACTACCCACAATCATCGCGCCCACCAGCACCATCGCCATGGGCCCGGCGTCGGTATCAAAGATACAGACCACCCGCTCGTTGCGGGCGAACAGGTTCGGCACGTTCTCGGCCGTCACCGGATTCACCGAAAACAGCTTGCCGGGGATGTGCACCATTTCCCGCAGCTTGCCGGCCATGGGCATGTGAATGCGGTGATAGTCGCTGGGAGCGAGGTAAATGGTGGCAAACTCGCCTTCGGAAAATGCTTCGGTGCGCTCCAGGTTATCGCCCAGCAACTCATTCAGGCTGAAAGACTGCCCCTTGGCCTGGAACACCCGGTCACCGGTCACCTGGCCCAGCTGGGAAATCTTGCCGTCCACCGGGCTGACAAGGGTCTTCTCACCCTCGGCAATGGGGCGGATGCCCGGCTTCAGCGCCCGCGTGAAAAACGCATTGAAACTCGGGTAAGCGGTCGGGTCCGGCTCCACGGCTTCACTCATATCCACGCCGTAGCGGTCGATAAACCACTTCACCACACGGTTCTTCAAAGCCGGATTGCCCTCACTGTCCGCAAACCGACCGGCAAGGCGTGAGACGGCCAGTTGCGGCGTAACGTACTGGCTCAGGACGAACAGTTTATCGAGCATTGAAACGAACCCTTTGCTTGAGAAGGCGCGCAGTTTAGCAAAACGGCGTAGGGGTGTAGAAACGGTTTTGCCGCTTTGCGACTCAGTCCACCCTCAGGCCCCGGGCCTGCTGCTCGGCCATGTCCGCAAGAATTCGGTGAAAACTCTTCAGCCGCTCCGGACTGATCCTCCCATCCGCGGCTGCCGCCTCCAGGGCACACCCGGGATCCCCCATATGCCGGCAATTCCGGAATTTGCACATGCCAATCAGCTCCCGGATCTCACGGAAACCATACTCGATCTCCTGCGGCGTCATGTGCCACAGCCCGAACTCCCGGATACCCGGCGAATCAATCAGATCCCCGCCCAGGGGCAGATGGAAAAGCTTGGCCGTCGTGGTGGTGTGGATCCCCTTACCAGTACTTTCCGAAACCGCCCCCACCCGAAGCGATTCCCCCGGCAGCAGGGTCTGGATAATCGACGACTTGCCGACACCAGACTGACCTACAAACACACTGGTCTGATCCTTCACCAGCGCCGCAACCTCCGGCGCCGGCTCATTACCCGATTCAGCGGCCGACGTACGCACAACCTCATAACCCAGGCTCTCATACCGGGAGAGTAGTTCCTCGATCTGCTCCCGATTCTCCTCAGTAATCAGATCCGTCTTGTTCAGCAGAATCACCGCCGGAATATCACTGGTCTCCGAAGCCACCAGGTACCGGTCAATCAGGTTGTCATGGGGCTCCGGCTCCGGGGCGATCACCAGAATGATGTGATCAATATTCGCCGCCACCGGCTTCAGCGCCCCGAAATTGTCCGGCCGTTGCAGAAGATTCTGGCGATCACACCGGGCGACAATCACCCCTGTCTCACTCTTGCCCTTGCGCCAGATCACCCGGTCGCCGGTCACCAGACTGTCGATGTTGGCCCGGACAAAACAGCGGAACACCGTCCCGGCATCCGCGCCCTCCAGGGCCTCAACATCCAGCTGCTGGCCATAATGAGCGATGATCAGACCTTCCTGCTCCGGCCCCAGCTCACCGGCCTCGGCCTGCTGTTCAATGACCTTTTCCTTTTTGGCAGCACGGGCAGCCCGTTCCTGCTGGATCTTCTTGATCCGCCACTGTTGCTGTTTGTTCAGTCGCCGTTTTGCCATAAATGATTAGAGAGATCCCGTGAAAGTTCGTCATCGACCGTGCCATCATACTGGAATCACTTGTGGGTCGCTGTAGTATGTTGAACACCTTAACGACTATATCTCCGGAGTAGGAGCTAGCGGTGGGGTAGCCTCTTCGGGAATGTTGAAGGCCAAGGATGGCCTGAAACAAGCGCACATGGACGTGCTCGTAGCGGTTCCCGAAGAGGCTACTCCACCGCTAGCCTGCTCCCAACTCAGAAGGTTAGGAACTCATGTCAGAAGGCAATCGCCTGGTCTGGATCGACCTGGAAATGACCGGCCTCGATCCGGAAAAAGAACGCATCATAGAAATGGCCACCATCATCACCGATGCAGAACTCAACATCATCGCCGAAGGCCCGGTCATCGCCGTCCACCAACCGGACAGCCTGCTAGAGGCCATGGACGAATGGTGCACCAACACCCACGGAGCCAGCGGCCTCACCAAACGCGTCAAAGAAAGCACCATCACCGAAACGGCAGCCGAACAGGAAACCCTCGCGTTCCTCAAAAAACACGTGGGCCCCGGCGAATCCCCCCTGTGCGGCAACAGCATCGGCCAGGACCGCCGCTTCCTCGTCAAATACATGCCGGAACTGGAAGCCTTCTTCCACTACCGCAACCTCGACGTTTCCACCGTCAAAGAACTCGCCCGCCGCTGGCGCCCCGACGTACTCGACGGCGTGAAGAAAAAAGGCAGCCACCTGGCACTGGACGACATCCGCGACTCCATCAACGAACTGCGCCACTACCGGGATCACTTCTTCAAGCTGTAAGCCCGTGCCGGCGTAACGCCCAGTGCACATGCTCACGGACCATCTCTGACGGATGGTCCGCCCGCTGCTTCAAGGCTTCCACCACCGGAATGGTGGTGGGCGCGTTGCCCAGGCCGACCGCCAGATTGCGGAGCCAGCCCTCGTAACCGGTGCGCCGGATCGCCGACCCCTCCGTTCGCTTCAGGAACTGTTCCTCCGTCCACAGGAACAACTCCGCCAGCGAACTGTTATCCAGCCCATGCCTGGGCTGGAAATCCTGCTCTGCCGTTGGCTTGCTGAACTTGTTCCAGGGGCAGACCAGCTGGCAGTCATCGCAGCCGAACACCCGGTTGCCCATCTTGGGCCGCAACTCCTCCGGAATTGAACCCTTCAGCTCAATGGTCAGATAACTGATACAGCGACGGGCATCGAGCAGGTGAGGGCCGACGAAGGCATCGGTCGGGCAAATCTCCAGGCAAGCGGAGCAGCTGCCACAGTGCTCGGTTTTGAAGGCATCATCCACCGGTAGCGGAGCGCTGGTAAAAATCTCGCCCAGGAAGAAAAACGACCCGGCCTTCGGGTGGATCAGCATGTTGTTCTTGCCGATCCAGCCCAGTCCAGCTCGCTGGGCCAGCGCCCGCTCGAGCACCGGAGCACTATCCACGAACGCTCGATACTCGAAGCCGCTGACCGCCTCGTCGATCCATTTCGCGAGGGTGGCCAGGCGCTTGCGCATCAGCTTGTGATAGTCCCGTCCCACGGCATAACGAGTAACGTAAGCGGTTTCCCGGTCAGTGAGTGCTTGTTTCGGGTTATCCGGTGCGGGCAGGTAATCCATCCTCACCGAGATGATCCGGGCCGTGCCGGGCACAAGCGACGTCGGGGTGTAACGCTTGTCGCCATGATGGCCCATATACTCCATTTCGCCCTGGTAACCCTCCGCGAGCCAGGACTGCAGGCGATCGGCATGGGGTCCGGTGTCCGGCAGGGTGATGCCGGCGTCGGCAAAGCCCAGCTGTCCCGCCCATTGCCGGATTTTACCCGGCAAATCATCGAGTTCGGGCGGTGCTGGCGGAGATTCTCTCGGCTCGGTCATGGCTGTGTCGTCAGCGGGTGTGGTCCGGGTGGATTCACTGCGGAAGTTTAATTTGATTAAGTTATGACCTTTTTCCCTGTTTTGCTATGCTTTACAGGTATCTGGCCAATTTTCTTAAACCGGTTTCTGTAACGGGAGCTCAGGCTCATGCCGCCCATCTCTGCGCACAGTCTACCAGACGACCTCTATTCCGCCGATGCTGTGCGGCAGATGGACCGCTACGTGATTGACGAACTGGGCGTGGACGGTTTCGAGTTGATGCAGACCGCAGCCCATGCAGCGTTTCGTCGCCTGGTCCGGCGTTGGCCCGACTGCGGTCCGGTCCTGGTGCTGTGTGGCGCGGGCAATAACGGCGGTGACGGCTACCTGGTGGCGGCCAACGCCAAGCGGCACGGGCTGACCGTGTCCTGCATTGCCGTAGCCCCGACCGAAAAACTTGCCGGCGACGCCCGCAAAGCCTGGCAGAAGGCCGTTGCTGATGGCGTCGAGGTACGCGAGCTGTCGGCCACTGATGAGTCCGCACTCGATGCCTCGTTTGAGCATGCCGGCCTGATCGTCGATGCCCTGCTCGGGACCGGTGTGTCCGGAGCGCCCCGGGAGCCGTTTGCCGGTGTCATTGCCCGTTGCAATGCCAGTGGCGTGCCGGTGCTGGCGGTGGATGTGCCTTCCGGGCTGAATGCGACCACCGGTGTTGCCGACGGTGATGTGGTCCGGGCAACGATGACGGTTACCTTTATCGGTCTCAAATCCGGGTTGTTCACCGGGCAGGGGCCGGCGGTGTGTGGCGAAGTTGTGTTTGACTCGCTGGGTACCGAAAACGATATCGATGCCAGTGGCCAGTTTCCCGTGGCCTGTTTGCGGAACTGGGAAGCCGTGGGGCGGTGGCTCCCGGAACGTGCGGCGAACGCCCACAAGGGGCGGTTCGGGCACGTGCTCATCATCGCCGGGGATCGCGGGTTTGGCGGCGCCGGGCTGATGGCGGCAGAAGCGGCAGCCCGTTCCGGGGCTGGCCTGGTTTCGCTGGCAACGCGCCCGGAGCATATCTCGGCGGCGCTGGCCCGTTGTCCATCAGTGATGGTGCACGGCCTTATTCACGGGTCCGAACTGCCACCGCTGCTCGAAGCGGCGTCGGTTGTGGTGTGCGGACCGGGGATCGGCAAGAGTGCCTGGGGGCAGCAGATGCTTCAGCAGGTGCTGGCCAGCGACAAGCCAAGAGTGCTGGACGCCGATGCGCTGAACCTGATGGCGGCCCGGGTCGCCGTGCCCTCGGACCGTCAGGTGCTGACACCGCATCCCGGCGAAGCGGCGCGCTTGCTCGGCTGCACCGTTGCCGAAGTCGAGGTTGACCGCATGGCAGCGGCGCGCAAACTGCAGTCCGTCTTTGGTGGGGTGGTTCTGCTAAAGGGCGCGGGAACCGTGATTGCCTCCGGTAGCCAGACGGTGGATATTGTCAGCGGTAGTAACCCGGGAATGGCCACCGGCGGCATGGGTGATGTCCTGGCGGGGATTCTCGGGGCCATGTGCGGTCAGTTGGATGATCTGCCCCGGGCGACCATCCTTGGGGCCTGTGCCCATCTGGCGGCGGCTGACCGGGCCTCGGAATCCCGCGGCTACATCGGGCTGATACCCGCCGATGTGATCGATAACCTGCCGTCGGTTTTCCGGCAGATTGAATTTGCCGATATTCAGAAACGGGAGGATGGATGACGATCTACGGTAACGAGCGCCGCCTGTTTCTGGAAGGCGAGGCGGAGACCGAAAAGCTCGGTCAGGAACTGGCCCGTCTGGTCATCGAGTCCGGCCAGGGGCTGACGGTATTCCTGTACGGTGACCTCGGCATGGGTAAAACAACCCTGAGTCGTGGTGTCATGCGTGGCCTCGGACATGAGGGGGCGGTAAAAAGTCCGACTTATACTCTGGTGGAGCCCTACGAGCATCTGAAGCCGCCCGCCTATCATTTTGATCTGTATCGCCTGGGCGATCCGGAAGAACTCGAGTACATGGGCATCCGGGATTATTTCTCCGGAGAGAACCTGTGCCTGATTGAATGGCCGGAGCGGGGCAAGGGCGTCCTGCCGGAGCCGGATCTGGAGATCCACCTGGAGCGGGAAGGGGACGGCCGGTCCGTGATTATCCGGGCCCGTTCGGCCCAGGGTGCCCATTTGATGAACGAGCTGGAACTGGTTGGTCGGGAACACTGACGGCCGGTGAGAGCTGATATTTTGCAGGTAAGCGGTATGTTCAAGGGAAAACGCAGCCTTATCAATTTGCTGGCACTGGTCACAGTCTGGGCCATGGCATGGGGAGCGGCCGCTGGTGACCGTGTCGAGGGTGCGCGGATCTGGCCCGCGCCGGATCACACCCGCCTGGTGCTGGACGTGACCGGCCCGCTGCAACACAACATCTTCTCCCTGAGCGGACCCTCACGGTTGGTGATTGACCTGAGTAACGCCTCGCTCAAGGCAGACCTGGACAAGCTGGATCTCTCGGGCAGCCCGATCCAGCGGATTCGCAGCGCGCCGCGGAACGGGAATGACCTCCGGGTGGTGCTCGACCTCAGAAGCGATATCAAGCCCCGCAGCTTCCAGCTGGAACCCAACCAGCAGTATGGTCATCGACTGGTTGTGGACCTGATCGATGAGAATGGCAGCCGGCTCGAGCGGGCCACCCAGCCGACGGTGACCCAGGATTCGGGTGGCAAGCGGGATGTGATTGTGGTGATTGATGCCGGCCATGGTGGCGAGGATCCGGGCGCGATCGGCCCGCGGGGAACCCGGGAAAAGGACGTGGTCCTGAAAATGGCGAAAACCCTGGAGAGCCTGATCAACAAGCAGCCGGGCTACACCGCCAAGTTGACCCGCACCGGTGACTACTACGTGGGCTTGCGGAACCGGACACTGCTGGCCCGAAAGTATAATGCCGATCTGTTTGTGTCGATCCATGCCGACGCCTTCCGCACCCCCCAGCCAAAAGGCGCGTCCGTCTTTGCTCTGTCCCAGCGTGGGGCCACCAGTGAGACTGCTCGCTGGCTGGCACAGAGCGAGAACCGCTCAGACCTGATCGGGGGCACCGGTGGCGTGTCTCTCGAAGGGCGCGACGACATGCTGGCAGGGGTACTTCTGGACCTGTCCATGACTGCCAGCATCAATGCCAGTCTCGGGGTGGGCAGTTCGGTGCTGGGCAAGCTAGATAACGTTGCCAGGTTGCATAAGTCTGGCGTGGAGCAGGCGGCATTCGTGGTACTGAAATCGCCGGATATTCCGTCCATACTGGTCGAGGCGGGCTTCATCTCCAATCCCCAGGAAGAGAAAAACCTGGCAACGGACTGGTACCGCAGCCGGCTGGCCAGCGCCATCATGGACGGCATCGACGACTATTTCCGCAAGACCCCGCCGCCAGGCACTCTGTTGGCCTGGCAGAAGCAGAATGGCAAGGGCGGCAACGACGTCAGTCAATACCGGATCCGGCGCGGGGACACCTTGTCCCAGCTGGCCAAGGAAAACCAGATTTCGGTTAACGAGTTGATGCGGTTTAACGGCTTGAGTGATGACCGTGTTATGGTAGGGCAAACCATTCGTATCCCCGCATCCTGAGTAAGAGGTTTTCCCGAAACATGCCCCACATTCATTTGCTCTCTCCCCGGCTGGCGAACCAGATAGCCGCGGGTGAGGTGGTGGAGCGTCCCGCATCGGTCGTCAAGGAACTGGTCGAAAATGCCCTGGATGCCGGTGCCGGCCGGGTCGATGTCGAGATAGAGCAGGGCGGTGTCAAGCTTATCCGCGTCCGTGATGATGGCAGTGGCATCGAGGAGGATGACCTGCCCCTTGCCCTGAGCCGCCATGCAACCAGCAAGATCACCAGTCTCGATGACCTCGAAGCCGTCGCTTCCCTCGGGTTCCGGGGCGAGGCGCTGGCCAGTATCAGCTCGGTCTCCCGGTTGACACTGACTTCCCGGACCGAAAACCAGGAAGCGGCCTCCCGGGTGGAAGTCGAGGGTCGTGAAATGGATGCCAGGATATCTCCCGCGGCCCATCCGGTGGGTACCACCGTGGAAGTCCGGGACCTGTTCTTCAATACGCCGGCCCGGCGGAAATTTCTTCGCACCGAGAAAACCGAGTTCAATCATGTCGATGAATGTATCCGTCGCCAGGCCCTGAGCCGGTTCGATACCGGATTCACCCTGCGTCATAACCAGCGGGTGGTGCAGAGCCTGCGGCCGGCTGAATCTGCGCTGGACCGGGAGCGCCGTATTGGAGCCCTGTGTGGCCAGCAGTTCATCGACAATGCCGTGGTTATTGATGCCGAGGCCACCGGGCTGCGGCTCTGGGGCTGGGTAGCGCTGCCGACGTTTTCCCGCAGCCAGGCGGACCTGCAGTACTTCTTCGTCAACGGCCGGGTGATCCGGGACAAGCTGGTGGCCCATGCGGTGCGCCAGGCTTATCGGGATGTGCTGTACAACAACCGCCACCCGGCCTTTGTGCTTTACCTGGAAGTGGATCCCGCCACGGTGGATGTGAACGTGCATCCTACCAAGCACGAGGTGAGGTTCCGGGACGGTCGTCTGGTCCACGATTTCATTTTCCGGACCCTGCATCGGGCGCTGGCAGATGTACGGCCCGATGATCATTTTCGCGGGGCGGTGGCACAGTCCGTCGGGCGGGAGGCCTCGGCCCAGCCAGCAGGTCCGGGAACTGCAGGAGCTCCGAACCCGCAGCAGGGTTGGTCTTACCCGCCCCGGGAAAACGCGAGTCAGGCCTCCCCGGCTCCTGCCGGTTTCGGTGGGAGCCGGCCGCCGGAGCCACAGCAGGAATGGCGGGCCAGTGACCAGATGGCGTTCTACCAGTCTCTTAATGCCGGTGGTGGCGTTGCCGCAGAGCCCTCTCCCGGTTCAGCGGGGATCGCTCAGGTACAGGCAACGCCCCCCGCTGATAGCGAAGAAGAGCCACCCCTGGGCTACGCCATCGCCCAGCTGCACGGAATCTATATCCTGGCCCAGAGTCGTGCCGGCCTGATTGTGGTGGATATGCATGCGGCCCATGAACGCATCACCTACGAGCGAATGAAGCGGGCCCTGGCCGAGCAGGACCTGAAAAGCCAACCTCTGCTTGTGCCGGTATCCATCGCGGTCAGCCAGAAAGAAGCGGCGCTCACGGAAACCCACGGCGAAGGGTTGCAGCAACTGGGTCTGCAGATCGAGCGGATCGGACCGGAAACCCTCGCGGTCCGGCAGGTTCCGGCACTCCTGCGCGGTGCCGATGCCGAGCAGCTGGTGCGGGATGTGCTGGCGGATCTGATCGAGCATGGTCAGAGTGACCGGGTCGAGGCCGTCACCCACGAACTGCTGGGCACCATGGCCTGCCATGGCTCGGTCAGGGCGAACCGCCAGCTGACCATCCCGGAAATGAATTCCCTGCTTCGGGACATGGAGGCAACGGAGCGCAGTGGTCAGTGCAACCACGGGCGTCCCACCTGGACCCTGGTAACCCTGAGCGAGCTCGACAAGCTGTTCCTGCGAGGGCGTTGAGGGATCTCCGATGACAACCAGCAGCACCCCGGGCAAGTACCCGCCCGCCATCTTCCTGATGGGACCAACCGCCTCGGGCAAGACCGACCTGGCTATCGCCCTGTGTGAACACCTTCCGTGTGACATCATCAGTGTCGATTCCGCCCTGATCTACCGGGGAATGGACATCGGCACGGCAAAGCCCTCCGCCGAAGAGCTGGCCCGGGCGCCGCACAGGCTGATTGATATCTGTGATCCTTCGGAGAGCTATTCCGCCGCCGACTTCCGCCGCGACGCTCTGGCTGAAATGAAGAAAATCACCGAGGCCGGGCGCATTCCGTTGCTGGTGGGCGGCACCATGATGTATTTCAAGGCCCTGCTGCACGGCATGTCCGGATTGCCGCCTGCGGATCCCGAGTTGCGGGGCCGGCTGGAGCGCGAGGCGGCAGAGCGAGGCTGGCAGGCCCTCCATGACGAGCTGCGGGAGAAGGACCCGGTGGCGGCCCGGTTGATCCATCCCAATAACCGGCAGCGCCTTCTTCGCGCGTTGGAGGTTGTCCGCCTTACCGGCAAACCGATCTCGGCGTTCTGGCAGGCGGAGAACGGATCAGCGGGGCAACCGCCGGGGGCCGGGGTCGAGGATTACACCTATTTCACGCGGTGGCAGGCAGACGAGGGGAGCGCTCTGCCGTATACTGTAACGCAACTTGCAATCGCTCCGAGTGAGCGGAAAGTGCTTCATGAACGAATAGAGCTGCGTTTCCACCGAATGCTGGAAGCCGGTTTTCTCGACGAAGTCCGGGCGCTTATGGCCCGGGGTGATCTCGATCCGGAACTGCCCTCCATGCGCTGTGTCGGCTATCGGCAGGCATGGGAATACCTGGCTGGTGACAGTGACCATGAAGAGTTTGTGAGCAGAGGTGTTGCCGCTACCCGCCAGCTGGCAAAACGGCAGCTCACCTGGTTGAGAAAATGGTCTGATGTCCGGTGGCTTGACAGTGACGATAAAATGGTCGCTGCAAAAGCCTTGAAAAAACTCGGACTTCGCACCACATTAAAACCTGAATAACGACGATCTGCATCTACTTAAAAACAGGAGAACACACATGTCAAAAGGGCACTCCTTACAAGACCCTTACCTCAATGCCTTGCGCAAGGAGCGCATCCCGGTTTCCATCTTTCTGGTCAATGGTATCAAGCTACAGGGCCAGATTGAGTCTTTCGACCAGTTCGTGATTTTGCTGAAAAACACTGTCAGCCAGATGGTCTACAAGCACGCTATTTCCACTGTGGTTCCTGCCCGCAATGTGCGCATTCCGCCGCAGGCCCCGGGAGGAGAGGGCGAGTCTGAAGACTGATCCAGCCGCTTCCCCGGTATTGCCACCCGCGTTTCCGAAGAGCCGCTCTACGGCTTCAGGTGCGCGGGTGTTTGTTTTTCTGAGGGGTCGATTCTGATGACCCGGGAGTCTGTACAAGTTGTTTGAGCGTCCTGATGTCGGCGAACGGGCGGTTCTGGTTCACATTGACTTTACCGCCTATGAGGATTCCGAAGACCTGGAAGAATTCCGGGAGCTGGTGACCTCTGCCGGCGTGGAACCGGTGGCTGTTATTACCGGTTCGCGCAAGCAGCCGAGCCCGCGATTGTTCGTGGGTGAAGGCAAGCTGGAAGAGATTCGTGATGCCATTGCCGCTTCGGAAGCGGACGTGGTGCTGTTCAATCATGCCCTGAGTCCGAGTCAGGAGCGCAATATCGAGCGTGAGCTCAAGTGCCGGGTACTGGATCGCACCGGAGTCATTCTCGATATTTTTGCCCAGCGGGCCCGGACCCACGAGGGCAAGCTGCAGGTGGAGCTTGCCCAGCTCGAGCATATGGCCACGCGACTGGTGCGCGGCTGGACCCACCTTGAGCGGCAAAAGGGTGGTATCGGCCTGCGGGGGCCCGGTGAAACCCAGCTCGAAACCGACCGTCGCTTGTTGCGTGAGCGAATCAAGTCCATCCACAAGCGCCTGGAAAAGGTTCGCAGGCAGCGGAACCAGGGGCGCCGTGCCAGGCACCGGGCCGATATTCCAACGGTCTCTCTGGTGGGGTATACCAACGCCGGCAAGTCGACCCTCTTCAACCGGCTGACCACCTCCACCGTCTACGCGGCCAACCAGCTGTTCGCAACCCTTGACCCGACATTGCGCCGGCTGGAACTTCCGGACATCGGGCCGGTCGTATTGGCGGACACGGTCGGATTCATCCGGCACCTGCCGCACAAACTGGTGGAGGCCTTCCGGGCGACTCTGGAAGAGACCACCGAAGCCAGCCTGCTGTTGCACATAATCGACTGTCACGATGGCCGTCGCGATGACAACATCGAACAGGTTGAAAGCGTCCTGGCTGAGATCGGAGCGGACGAGATTCCCGTATTACAGGTGTTCAACAAGATTGACCTGCTCGACGGCTTCACTCCCCGGATAGACCGCAATGAAGAGGGGGTCCCGGTGCGGGTCTGGGTGTCGGCAGTCAGCGGTGAAGGACTGGATGTCCTGTTTGATGCCATTGTTGAGCGGCTGGCCGAGGATGTGGTGCACCATTTCGTTCTGCTCGGTCCCGCTGACGGCAAGTTGCGGGCCTTGTTGCACGAGGCCGGTTCGGTGCTCAGTGAAGAGCACCGGGAAACGGGTGACAGCGTGGTGGAAGTCCGCTTGCAGAACCGGGACTGGCTCCAGCTCCTGAGCCGGGCGGGCATGAAAGAACATGAGATTCGCCTTGAAGACAGCCATGCCTGAGAGCGTAAACGGTTGCCGGGGCGAGTATAAATCCCTAGTATTTGCAGCCATTCGACAAGTATAGGAACGGAGAGCACTATGGCCTGGAACGAACCGGGTGGAAACCGTAACGACAACGATCCCTGGGGAACCGGTGGTGGTCGTCGCGGCGGCAATGATCAGGGGCCGCCAGACCTCGACGAGGCTCTGAAAAAGGGCCTGGACAAGCTCAACAAGATGTTGGGCGGCAAAGGCGGCAAGTCCGGAGGCGGCGATAGTGGCTCTGGCGGCACTGCTGGAGGCTTCGGTGCCATTATTGCCCTGGCGGCGATACTGGTCGTCGGTTACGTCGTCTATCAATCCTTTTACACCGTGGACGAGCAGGAGCGGGCCGTCGTTCTTCGTTTCGGTGAGTATTCCCGTACCGAAGATCCGGGGCTGCGCTTCAAGGTGCCCCTGATTGATGACGTGCGCAAGGTTCGGGTAACCAACGTACGTAGCGCCGAATCCGCGGGCCAGATGCTGACCCAGGACGAAAACCTGGTGACCGTCGACCTGCAGGTACAGTATCAGGTCAGCAACGCCCGGGACTACGTGCTGAACGTGCGTGACTCCAACCAGGCGTTGGCATTTGCCACTGACAGTGCCCTGCGTCATGAGGTGGGTAGTGCCACCCTCGATGACGTGCTGACCGAGGGTCGTGCAGAGTTGGCCATCAACGTGGAGCAGCGACTCCAGGCGTTCCTGCAGGACTATGGTGCGGGTCTTCGGATCGTTCGTGTGAACGTGGAAAGCACCCAGCCACCTGGCCCGGTCCAGGATGCCTTCCGGGAAGTTCAGCGTGCCCGGGAAGATGAGCAACGCTCGATCGAAGAAGCCGAGACTTACCGGAACAAGATCGTTCCCGAGGCTCGTGGTCGGGCGCAGCGTCTGATTGAGGAGGCGAACGCCTATAAGTCGCGGGTTGTTGAGACCGCGCGCGGTGAAACCGCCCGTTATCTGGATCTGCTGGCGGTTTATTCCGATGCGCCCCGGGTCACTCGTGAACGTATGTACATCCAGGCACTGGAAAACGTAATGTCCAACACCAGCAAAGTGTTTGTGGACACCAAGTCTTCCAACAACATGATGTACCTGCCACTGGATCAGATGATCAAGCGCAACACGGTGACCAGTGGTCGTGACAGCTCCGGTAATACCGGTTCCATGAGCGGCCAGGTTGATATCCAGTCAGTGACCGACGAAGTATTGCGTGAACTGCGCAATCGTCAGGCCACCAATTCCAGAACGGGGAGATAATCAATGGGTCCGAAAAGTATTATCGGCCTTGCCGGTGCCTTGATCGTTGTTCTGGTGGTGTCGGCCAGTGTCTACATCATTCCGGAAACCCACCGGGGCGTACTGCTGCGCTTCGGTGAGCTGATTGAAACCAACATCCCGGCGGGTATCCACTTCAAGGTGCCGGTGATCGATCAGGTCAGGGAGTTTGACGTTCGGGTGCTGACCACGGACCTTCCGGCACATCAGTACCTGACCGTCGAGAAGAAACCTCTGGACGTGGACTCCTACATCGCGTGGCAGATTGCCGATGTGGACACTTTCTACCGTTCAACCGGTGGTGACGAGTTCCGCGCCCAGTCCCTGCTGTCCTCACGGGTGGATAACGGCCTGCGGAACGAGTTCGGTGTGCGCACCATGCACGAGGTGGTCTCCGGTCAGCGGGATGAGTTGATGCACACCCTGCGGGACCAGGTGAACGAGACGTCCGTTGATGAATTCGGGATCCGGGTGCTGGATATCCGGGTCAAGGCCATTGAACTGCCCCAACAGGTCAGTGAGAACGTTTATCGCCGTATGGCAACAGAGCGTGAAAAGCTGGCCCAGGAATTCCGTTCCCGCGGGCGTGAGGCAGCGGAAGGTATTCGTGCCGATGCCGATCGCCAGCAAACCGTGATCCTGGCAGAGGCTTTTGCCAAGTCCGAGGAACTGCGCGGTGAGGGTGATGGCCAGGCTGCGCGTATCTATGCCGATGCTTACAGCCGGGACGAAGAGTTCTATAGCTTCTATCGCAGCATCACGGCGTATCAGAATGCATTCTCCAGCAAGGATGACATCATGGTCATCGACTCGGACAGCGACTTCCTGAGGTACCTGAAGGATCCTCAGGGCGCCACCAACTGAGCCGGGTTTGAAGCAGGAAACCGGAATACCTTCGTATTCCGGTTTTTTTGTGCCCGACAACCGTGTAAAATTCGGCCGGTTTTGTATCGGGTTTTCTGACCCACGACTTCGCCGCAAATCCTGAGTGCTCTCCCCGCAGTCATCTGGCTGTTGCGGGAATAACAGACAACGGAATCTCATGACAGTATCTGATCGCTGGTTACTGCCGGACGGGGTAGAGGACATTCTGCCGCCGCTGGCCGGACGGATCGAATCCCTGCGCCGGGACGTAATGGATACCTGCCAACGCTGGGGCTACCAGCTGGTCATCCCGCCCCTGATCGAATACCTGGAATCCCTGTTTACCGGTACCGGGCATGACCTGGAACTGCAGACCTTCAAGCTGACCGACCAGCTTACCGGTCGGATGATGGGTGTTCGTGCGGACATGACCCCACAGGCTGCTCGAATCGATGCTCATACCCTGGGCCAGGAAGGTATTACCCGTCTGTGTTATGCCGGCCATGTGCTGCATACCCGACCGCGCCACATGCTGACAGGTCGCACGCCAATCCAGGCCGGTTGCGAGTTGTTTGGCAGCGCCTCCGAGTCGGCGGATATGGAAGTGATCAGTCTGATGCTGGAAACGCTCCGGGTTGCCGGGCTGCCCCGTATTCACCTGGATCTGGCACATGTGGCGATTTACGAGAGTCTGATCGGTGAGGCGGATTTCGATCGGGATACCGAAGAAACCATCTTCGATGCCATGGCCCGGAAATCGGTACCGGAACTTGATGAGCTCCTGGGTGACTGCCCGGAAGGGTCCGCCGGCAGCCGGCTCCGGAAGCTGGCGCGCGTAAGCGGGGGCCCCGAGGCGTTGGTCGAAGCGCGGAAGATTCTCAGCGGCGCGTCCGATTCTCTGGATGCGGCCCTCGACAAGCTGGACCGTGTGGCGAATATGCTGACCCGGGACTTCCCGGAAGTGAGCTTCGGCTTCGATTTCTGTGAGCTCCGGGGCTACAACTACCACACCGGCCTTGTGTTTGCGGCCTATGTGCCCGGCCACGGGGATTCCGTTGCCAAGGGCGGCCGTTACGATGCCATTGGCAGCGACTTTGGCCGGCCCCGCCCTGCCACCGGCTTCAGTCTCGACATCCGGGCACTGGTGTCCCTGGGCGAGCGGGCAGTACTCAAGAGCGGCGCGGTTTGGGCGCCGGCAGACCAGGATCCGGCTCTGGAAGGGGCGGTTTCGGACCTGAGAAAAACGGAAACGGTTATCCGGGCATTGCCGGAGGATGAGGGTGTTAACCCTGCCACCCGCGGGTGTGACCGGCAATTGGTGAAGAAGGACGGCGAGTGGGTCGTCGAATCGCTGGACTGAATTGAGAGAGAATCATGGGTAAGAACGTAGTTGTGCTGGGCACCCAGTGGGGTGATGAAGGCAAGGGTAAGATTGTTGACCTGCTGACCGACAAGGTCGCTGCCGTGGTTCGGTTCCAGGGTGGCCATAACGCCGGCCATACACTGGTGATCGAGGGCAAGAAAACCGCCCTGCACCTGATTCCCTCCGGTATCCTGCGCCAGGATGTCCAGTGCCTGATCGGCAATGGTGTGGTCCTGTCTCCGGAAGCCCTGCTCAAGGAAGTCCGGGAACTGGAAGCCAATGGCGTAGCGGTGCGTGAGCGCCTGAAAATCAGCCTGGCCTGCCCGATCATCCTGCGCACCCATGTCCGCATCGACCAGGCCCGTGAGCGCGCCCGTGGTAACGACAAGATCGGCACCACCGGCCGTGGTATCGGCCCGGCCTACGAGGACAAGGTATCCCGTCGCGGTGTGCGCCTGGGCGACCTGTGCAATCCGGCAGATTTCGAGGAGAAGCTGCGGGAGATCATGAGCTACCACAACTTTGTGCTGACCGAGTACTTCAAGGAAGAGGCGGAGGACATCGACGCCGCTCTTGAGGAACTCAAGCAGATGGGCGAGGAAATCCTGCCCATGGCTGCGGATGTGACCGACCTGCTGCACGACTATCGCAAGCGTGGCGAGAACATCCTGTTCGAAGGCGCCCAGGGCTCCCTGCTGGATATTGACCTGGGTACCTATCCGTACGTGACGTCTTCCAACACCACGGCTGGCGGTACCGCCACCGGTTCCGGTTTTGGCCCCCTGTTCCTGGATTACGTGCTGGGTATTACCAAGGCCTACACCACCCGTGTCGGTTCGGGGCCGTTTCCGACCGAGCTGTTTGACGACATGGGCCAGCACCTGGCGGTGAAGGGTAATGAGGTGGGCACCACCACTGGTCGTTCCCGTCGCTGTGGCTGGTTTGATGCGGTGGCCCTGCGTCACGCCATCCAGATCAACAGCGTGTCCGGTATCTGCCTGACCAAACTGGACGTGCTGGATGGCCTGGAAACCGTCAAGGTGTGCGTGGGCTACAAGACCCCGAATGGCGAGATCTTCCGTCCACCGATCGGCTGTGACAGCTACAAGGACATCGAGCCGGTTTACGCGGAGCTGCCGGGCTGGAGCGAGAGCACCGTGGGCCTGACCAGCATCGATCAGCTTCCGGAGAATGCCAAGGCCTACATTCGCTTCCTGGAGGAACAGATCGAGGCGCCCATCGACATCATCTCCACCGGTCCGGACCGGATTGAGACGATTACCCTGCGTCATCCATTTGGTGAATAGGCGAAAAGAGTCCTGATGTAAACACAAAGCCCCGCAACTACGCGGGGCTTTGTGTTTCAGGGCTTGGTGGCAATGATTGTGGCGCGTTTCGGGCCCGGATAGCCCTCCACCGTTCTCGAAGGATCCTCCGGATCAAGAAAATTCTGCAAAGAGTTGAACCGCATCCAGTCGGTGGATCGCTGCTCCTCGGTGGTGGTTTCGGTGACATCCACCACTCTCGCATCCCGGAAGCCGGTGCGCTGCAGCCAGCGCAGCAGGGTGTCGCAACTGGGCAGGAACCAGACGTTGCGCATCTGGCCATAGCGGTCCTCGGGCATCAGGCTGTAGCCTTCCGGCCCGTCCACCACCAGAGTTTCCAGCACCAGTTCGCCGCCCCGGCGCAGGGTGCTCTTGAGCTCCAGCAGATGATCCAGAGGCGAGCGCCGATGGTAGAGCACGCCCATGGAGAAAGTGGTGTCGAAGATCTCCAGGTTGGTGGGCAGATCCTCCATTCTCACCGGCAACAGATCGACCGGAACCTCTCCCAGATAGTTCTTTACCGCCAGGAACTGGAACAGGAACAGCAGGCCGGGATCGATACCGATGACCCGCCGGGCGCCGGCGCCATACATGCGCCAGCAGTGGTAGCCGGACCCACAACCTACATCCAGGATCTGCCGGCCCTTGAGGTCGGACAGGTGGGGGGCGACCCGGTCCCATTTCCAGTCGGAGCGCCATTCCGTGTCGATAAACGTATCGAAAAACCGGAACGGGCCCTTACGCCAGGGCATCAGCCCCCGCAGGCCCGCTTCCAGGTTTTGTTGCTCCGCTTCAGTCAGTGCCTGAGCGGTTTCCAGGGTGACGGCCGGGGCATTCAGCTGCCCGAGAATATCCGGTAACCGGGGCAGGGTTTCCAGGGCCCGCAACCACCGGCCCAGGTCACCGTGGGGCGCCTCTTCGAATTTGTGACGGAACTGCTCCCGAAGAGCCTCCGCCCAATCCTGCAGGCCCTGGGCATCGAGTTCGGAAAGAACCGGGTTGAAATAGCGTTGCCAGTCGAAAGTTTTCATGAGTAAGCGGTAGTCGTTATTCGGCCTTGATGGCCAGCATGGAGACAAAATTGAAACACTGATACCACAGCAGCACCTGGTCGAAACCGGCACTTAACAGGCGTTCGCGGTGCCTGGCAAGTGTCTCCGGAATCAGAACCTGTTCGATGGCCGAGCGCTTCTGGCTAATCTCCAGGTCCGAATAGCCGTTGGCCCGCTTGAACTCATGGTGTAGGCGGGTCTGGACCTCCTGCTCCTGTTCCGATTCGAACCGGATCTTCTCGGACAGGATCAGCACCCCGCCGGGACGCGTCGCAGATGCGATGCGGGCAAGGAGTTCTGCCCGCTGTTCCGGTGGCACAAACTGGAGGGTGAAATTCAGAGTGGTAACCGAGGCATTGCTCAGTTCGGTATCCAGAATGTCTTCACAACGCAGGGTCACCGGAAGCGAGGAGTCGTCCAGTGCGATGTAATGCTCACAACGTTCAATCATCGCCGCCGAGTTATCCACCCCGAACAGCCCGCAGTCCTTGTCGCCAATACCATGGCGCATGGCCAGGGTGGAGGCGCCCAGGGAGCAGCCAAGGTCATAGCAATTGGAGCCGGGCTGGGCGTACTGCTCGGTGATCACTTCGATCATCGGGATAATGGTGGTATAGCCGGGTACCGAGCGACGAATCATGTCCGGGAAGACCCGAGCCACCGAGGCGTCGAAACGGAAGTCCTCCGGCTTTCGCTCGGTGGCAAACAGACGGTCGGTGGCCTGTTCCGGCGGTTGGGCTGGTGCTTTCTCCCTACTCATCCGCGGCTCCCTGTTCCGGGACGGCGGGCCCGGTGGGAGACGGGCGGCGGCAACGAACCCCTCGGTTCTTGTAATCGACCAGGATGCCCCGGAACGAGGGATCCACATCAGCGGCAATCGCCAGGTAGCCATTCTCGCAGACCGCGTGCAACTCCGACGCCTTGGGCGACATCCGGAACGGATCATCCGGTGTCACGTGGATGGCCTCGAATTCGCCCACGGGCACATGGTCCTTGTTGTCCGAGTGGTCAATTCGGCCTGAGGCCTCCAGTGCCAGAATGGTACCCACGATGGAGACCACGGCGGTGACAATCAGGCTACGGACGGTGTAACGGGCTTCACTCTGGCTCATGCCTACCTCGTTGTGAAGTGAATGGGTTTTGGTCAGTACTGGCCGGGGATGCTGATGGCCGGGGCCTGTAGGGCCGCCATCTGTTCCCTCAGGGACAGGATCTGGTCGGACCAGAACCGTGGCTGTGCAAACCAGGGAAAGAAGCGGGGGAAGGCGGGGTCGTCCCAGCGTTTGGCCAGCCAGGCACAATGGGCGATCTGCCGGTAGCAGCGCAGGGGCTCGATCAGGTGGCGTTCACGGCGATTGAAGTCCCGGAACATTTCGTAGCCTTCCAGTAGTTCCCCGAGTTGGGCGCCGCGCTCGTGATCTTCGCCATTCAGCAGCAGCCACATATCCTGGATGGCCGGCCCGGAGCGGCAATCGTCCAGGTCGACAAAGAGCATCTGCTCCTCCCGGCACAGAATGTTACCAGCGTGGCAGTCACCGTGCAGACGCAGGGTATCCACCGGGCCGGCATCATCGATGCGGGCGGCACAGAGGTCCAGAAGCTGTGGTACCAGGCTGTCCCAGGCCGGGCGCAGATCCTCGGGGATCCAGTCGCCGTCAATCAGTAACCGGTTGTTGGTCTCGATGCCTTCCATCAGGGCAAAGGCGGGCCGGTGATGAAAGGGTTCGCGAGCCCCGATGTTATGAAGTTGACCGAGCCACTGTCCCAACCGGAACAGCGTGTCGGTGACGCTGGTATCGGGCGCGTGGCCGCCCCGCTGGGGAAAGACCGCAAATCGGAAGTCTCCGTGCTTGCCCAGAGTGTCCCCGCCCGACATGACCATCGGCGCCACCACGGGGATGCCTGCGTCCTGCAACTCCAGGGTAAAGGTGTGTTCTTCACGGATGGCGGCTTCGCTCCAGCGGCCCGGACGGTAGAACTTGGCAATCACCGGAGTCTTGTCCTCGATGCCGACCTGGTAGACCCGGTTCTCGTAGCTGTTCAGGGCAAACAGGCGCCCGCTGACCGGGAAGCCCGCCTCTTCCAGGGCATCCAGGATGGCATCCGGAGTGAGGGCGTCGTAGGGATGGCTGGATACGGCCAGTTGCGGGTCATGGGGCATAGGAGTGTGGTCAAAGGCCTTTGTCGGTTTTGGATTTCATGCGCAGTAGATGATACCAGTTCTCGTCCAGTTCCCAGCGGACATGATCGATTCCCGGGTCAGCAAGGACGATTTCGCCGGCCCGGGCCTGCACCTGCGCCAGTTGCCGTTCCGCCCGTTGCCAGTCCCGGTGGTTGTCCGGAAGGTTCCGCATGCTCGGAAAAATCGCCCTGAGGGCCTCTTCCGTGGACACGGAATGCGACCGGAGCGAGCCCATGATGGCAGTGTCCCCCTCTACCCGCAGCACCCGGTGCTGGTAAGGGTAGTTGGCGACCGTTTCGTCGGATTTCAGCAGTTCGTTAAGACTGATGACTTCGAAACTGCGCCATCCCAGCCAGCCCACGAACAGTGCAGCGACAACCATTACGGCAATAAACTGTTTGCGGTCCGACATCCATGGGGCTCCGTTAAAATCTTCCTGGCTGCAAGTATAACGTTTATGGTGGTTCAGGTAATGTTTACCGGGCATTCGGAGCTATATCGGGGGAGGCATTGCGGGTGACGGAATCGGAAATCCTGGAAACTCAGACAGTGGTGATCGGTGCTGGCGTGGTCGGTCTGGCCGTGGCCCGGCAGCTGGCTATGGCCGGCCGGGATGTGATTGTCCTGGAATCCGGTAGCCGGTTCGGCGAGGGTATTTCTTCCCGCAACAGCGAAGTGATCCATGCCGGTATCTATTATCCCGAGGGCACCCTCAAGGCCCGTCTGTGCGTGACCGGGCGTGAGAAGCTCTATGACTACTGCGCCAGCCGCAAGGTGGGGCACCGGAAATGCGGCAAATGGATTGTGGCAACCCGTGCGGACCAGCAGGCGAAGCTGGCGGGGATCCAGGGTGCGGCGGCACTTAACGGGGTGCCTCTTGAGCTGGTAGACGGCGCGGACGCCCGAGCACGGGTGCCGGATGTTCGGGTGGCGGCGGCACTGTGGTCCCGAGAAACCGGGATCATCGATTCCCATGGTCTGATGCTGTCCCTGCTCGGTGAGCTGGAAGATCACGGTGGGCAGCTGGTGCTGAAGTCCCCGGTGCTCTCGGCCGTGACTGAGCGTGGGCGCCATCGCCTGACCGTGGGTGGGGATTCGGCCTGCACGCTGCTTGCCAATGAGGTTGTCAATGCGGCCGGGCTGGGAGCGCCGGGCCTGGCGGAAAACTGGCAAGGGCTCCCGGATAGCCAGCGACCGGAGCAATGGTTGGCCCGGGGAGTGTATTTTTCCTACAGTGGCCGGCATCCGTTTGACAGCCTGATTTACCCGGTGCCAGAAGCCGGAGGGCTGGGGGTTCACTTAACCCTGGACCTGGCCGGCCAGGCCCGTTTCGGCCCGGATGTAGAGTGGATTGAAACCGAGGATTACACCGTCGACCCGCAGCGTGTCCACCGTTTCGCAGAAGGTATCCGGCAGTGGTGGCCGGGACTGGATGCATTGCGCCTGCAACCTGCCTATGCCGGCATCCGCCCCAAGCTCAAGGGGCCGGAAGAAGGTTTCTTCGACTTCCGCATCGATGGGCCCGGGGAGCATGGCGTTCCCGGGCTGGTCAATCTGTTCGGAATCGAGTCTCCCGGGCTGACCTCCTGCCTTGCCATCGCTGAGCTGGTCCGGGACAAGCTGGCCCGGTAGGCGGCCGCAGTCAATGCTCAGCCGGGCGTCCTGGCCAGAGCCCAGATTTCCACTTCCCGTGCACCGGCCTGTTTCAGTTTCAGGGCCAGGGCCCGGGCGGTGGCGCCGGTGGTTACAACGTCATCCACGACCGCGACCCGCGCCGGAGGCGTGCCCCGCACCTCGAAAACATCCCTCAGGTTAGCCAGCCGCTGCGTTCTGTTCAGCTCACGCTGGGACTGCACCTGTTTTACCCGCCGGACCAGGCCGGCACCAACGGGAATTCCGAGTTGCCGTCCCACCCGTTCGGCAATGTCCGTGGCCTGGTTGAACCCCCGTTTCCGACGGCGTTTCGGGTGCATGGGCGCAGGCACCAGCAGGTCAGGTATGCCGGCCGGTTCCTCGGCCAGCTGGTCCGCCAGGAACTGGCCGAAGTCAGCCACCAGGGGCCGGGCGAACTTCCGCTGGCCATGGTACTTGTAGCGGCCAATCATGCCGTCCACCGGAAACTGGTAGCGCCATGGAATCCTCGCGCGCTCGAACGGAGGTGGTTCCTTGCTGCATTCGCCGCAGCGCAGGTTGTCTGCCGCCCAGGGCAGGGGTAGCCCGCAGGTAAAACAGCTCCATCGGTTAACCGGCAGATCCGCACGGCAGGGGGCGCAAAGGCCATGGAAAGCATTGGCAGACAGGCAGGCAACGCAGCGTCCTGCTCTTGCGGAGCTGTTAACCTTTAACTCCTTTAAGGTTGACAGCAGGTTCAGTCCCATTATCATCTGTTTCATCCGTAAACCCAGAGACCGGGAAAGGTTAACAGGACTTGAACATGACCGCGAATGAACTGCGTCACGATTGGACGCTCCAGGAAGCCCGCGCACTTTTCGAACTGCCTTTCAATGACCTGCTGTTCCGTGCCCAGAGTGTGCACCGTCAGCATTTCGATCCGAATGAGGTTCAGGTCAGTACCCTGCTGTCCATCAAGACCGGCGCCTGCCCGGAGGACTGCAAGTACTGCCCCCAGAGCGGTCATTACAACACCGGGCTGGAAAAAGAAAAGCTGCTGGAAATCGAGAAGGTGGTTGCCGAGGCGCAGGCTGCCCGGGAGAAGGGCGCTTCCCGCTTCTGCATGGGCGCCGCGTGGCGCAGTCCGACCAAAAAGGACATGCCCTACGTGCTGGACATGATCAGGCAGGTGAAGTCCCTGGGCCTGGAAACCTGTATGACCCTGGGCATGCTGCAGGAAGAGCAGGCGCAAGAGCTGGCGGATGCCGGTCTGGATTACTACAACCACAACCTCGACACCTCCGAGAAGTTCTACAACCACATCATCACGACCCGTACCTATCAGGATCGCCTGGATACCCTGGATAACGTGCGCAAGGCAGGGATGAAGGTATGCTGCGGGGGCATCATGGGTATGGGCGAGGATGAAGACGATCGGGTCGGTCTTCTGGTTCAGCTCGCTAACCTGCCACAGCATCCGGAGAGTGTGCCGGTGAATATGCTGGTGAAGGTGAAGGGCACGCCGTTGGAGGACGTTGAGGATCTGGATCCGTTCGAGTTTATCCGGATCATTGCGGTGGCGCGGATCATGATGCCGGCTTCCCATGTGCGGCTGTCGGCCGGTCGTGAGCAGATGAACGAGCAGATGCAGGCGCTGTGTTTCATGGCGGGGGCGAACTCGATTTTCTACGGCGAGAAGCTGCTGACCACTTCGAATCCGGAGGCGGATGCGGATATGCAGTTGTTCCGTAAGCTTGGGATTCGGCCTGAGCAGCGGGAGCAGTGTGCGACCGAGGAGCAGGAGGAAGAGGCGATTGCCGAGGCGGTGGAGTATGAGTCGACCCGGCATATGTTTTATGACGCTACTCGGGAGTCTGCCTGAATCAGGCGTTGAGCTTGGGCTTCGGTGCTAGTGAAGGTCGGGACCCTCTTTCCGGGACACGCTACGAGCACATCCATGTGCGCTTGTTTCGGGCCGTCCATGGCCCTCAACAGTCCCGGAAAGAGGGTCCCGACCTTCACCCGAAGTTGGCAGTTAACTTCAACTCGCTAACGGTCTGACAGCGATGCGTAACTTTGCCAAAGAGATTGAAGAGCGGAAACAGGCGGGATTGTACCGTACTCGCCGGCTGGTATCCGGTCCCCAACAACCGGAACTGACAGCCGATGGCAAACCGTTGTTGTCGTTCTGCAGCAATGATTACCTGGGGCTGGCTAACCATCCTGCCAACATCGAAACCCTGAAAAACGCCCTCCCGGAAACCGGCCTCGGCGGCGCCGCCTCCCACCTGATCTGTGGCCATCACGACGCCCACCACCAGTTGGAAGAGCGCCTCGCAAGCTTCACCCGTCGCAGTTCAGCCCTGTTTTTCTCCACCGGCTATATGGCCAACATGGGCGTGATTTCCGCCCTGACAGGCCGGGGCGATACGATTTTCTCGGACCGGTTGAACCACGCCTCGATCATCGATGGCTGCATCCTCAGCCGGGCGCGGATCCGGCGTTATGGGCATGGTGATGTTGCTGCCCTGGAGGCCATGCTGGCGGAGACGAGTGGCCACAAGCTGGTGGTGACCGACGGTGTGTTCAGCATGGACGGGGATGTTGCGCCGCTGCGGGAGTTGGCCCGTGTGTGCCGGGCGCACGACGCTCTGCTGGTGGTTGATGATGCCCATGGCATCGGCGTTCTCGGTCCGGAGGGACGCGGCAGTGTGCTGGATGCCGGACTGACCGAAGAAGACGTGCCGGTTCTGATCGGTACCCTCGGCAAGGCTGTGGGCACCAGTGGCGCGTTTGTGGCCGGTTCGGAGTTGCTGATGGATTATCTGGTCCAGAAAGCCCGGACCTATATCTACACCACCGCGATGCCGCCGGCTGTCGCCATGGCCACGTGCACGAGCATCGATGTCATCGAACGGGGCGATTACCTGCGTTCACACCTGGAAAGCCTGATCGACCGATTCCGGACCGGGGCGAGGGCGCTCGGTTATGAACTGATGGCCTCCCACACCCCGATCCAGCCGATCATGGTCGGCACCAACGAAGCCGCCCTGGCGTTGAGCAAGGCGCTGGAAGACAGGGGGCTGCTGGTAACCGCCATCCGCCCGCCAACGGTTCCCGCCGGCGAGGCGAGGCTGCGGGTTACCCTGAGCGCCGCGCACCGGATGGCGGACGTCGACCGCCTGCTGACGGCACTGGAAGAGTGCCGGTCGCTGATAGATGCCCCGGAGACCGCATGGGCGTAATCCGGACACCGCCAGAGTCACTGGGCCAGCCCGTTCCGGCCGCCAAGAGCGATATCGCCCGGGAATTCGGCAGGGCTTCGACTACCTACGAACAGGCTTCCCGCCTGCAGCGCCGGATGGGAGACGCCATGCTGGCGCGCTTGACCCAGCAAAACGCAGCTCCCCGTACCATTCTTGATCTTGGTTGCGGCACCGGATGGTTTACCCGGGCGCTGCAGAAACGGTTCCCGGAAGCGCAAATTGTCGGCGTGGACCTCTCACCCGGGATGATCGAAAAAGCCAGATCCTCGAGCCCGGAAAGCATCCAATGGCTCACCGCCGACGCCGAATCCTTACCGTTTTCAGCGGACACCTTTGACCTGGTTTTCAGCAACCTGATGATCCAGTGGTGCCAGCACCCAGGAACGGTCCTGGCCCAGTGCCGCCGGCTTCTCCGGCCGGAAGGGCGGTTAGCCATTTCCACCTTGCTGGATGGCACCCTCTGGGAGCTGAAACAGGCCTGGGCTGCTGCCGATCCCGGTCAGCCCCATGTGAACCGATTCGAAAAGCCAGAAGCCTGGCGCGATATCACGAATAATGTTTTACCGGGGGCGGGCCTGGTCACTGAAACCATTCGTTTGCCTTATGGGAGGCCGATGGCGCTGAACCGGGAATTGAAGCTGCTAGGTGCTGGTTTCAAGGGTGAGGGACGGAGGAAGTCAGTTACCGCTCCAGGGCGCTTCAAATTGATGTCCCGGGCTTATCCATCGGAGGACGATGGTTGTATTCTCGCGACCTACGAATCCGCATTTGTTTTTTGGCGAGCTCCGTGACTCTAAAAATTCAGGGGCGATTTAACCACTGAAGTCTGGGTCTGACGCGGGGCAATCACTCCGGGACTGTTGAGGGCCATGGACGGCCCGAAACAAGCGCACATGGGTGAGGCCGAGCGTTTATGAAGCGAAGCTTCATGCGACAGCCGAACGACAGCAATCTGTGATTGCTGGCTGGACCCCGAAGGGGTGCTCGTAGCGTGTCCTGGAAAGAGATTCCACCTCCTGAGCTTCCACCCAAAGTAAAAGTTTAAAGAGAGTTACGCCCAAGATGGCCAAAAAAAGTTATTTCGTAACCGGCACCGACACCGGTGTCGGCAAAACAATGGTCTCCGCTGCCATACTCGAGGCAGCCAAAGCCCAGGGCAAACGCACCCTGGCCATGAAGCCCATCGCCTCCGGCTGCGACCAGACCCCCGAAGGCCTCCGCAACGAAGATGCCCTGATGCTCCAACAGGCCATCACCGAAAAACTCCCCTATGACCAGATCAACCCCATCGCCCTGGAACCGGCCATCGCCCCCCATGTCGCCGCCCAACAGGCCGGCAAAACCGTCACCGCACAGCGCCTGATCGGCTTCTGCCGCGGCCTCCAGATCCAGCCCGCGGACCTGCTGCTCGTCGAAGGCGCCGGTGGCTGGCGCGTGCCCCTGAACGACCGGGAAACCTACGCCGCCATGCCCCGTGAACTGGACATGCCGGTCATCCTCGTCGTCGCCCTCAAACTCGGCTGCATCAACCATGCCCTATTGAGCGCCGAAGCCATACGCTCGGATGGCCTCGCTGTTGCGGGCTGGGTCGCCAACCGCGTCGAAAGCGAGGCCATGGACTGCGAACAGGAAACCCTCAATTACCTGACCACCCATCTCGGCACCCCCTGCCTCGGGGTCCTGCCGTGGCTCGAGCAGCCGGAACCCGCCGCCCTGGCGCGCTACCTCAATATCGGCCCACTTCTTGAACCCTGAACTGACCTGACTGTGTGCCGGCTGCCTCCAAAGCGCCCGGCACCTTCGCCCCCGCATCAGCCCTGAAATACTCGCCGACACCCTTTCCCCGCCACCAGGGCAGGGTGTTTTCCTGTGCCCGGATGGCGGGCCACCCCAGACAAATTTTCCATCCGGCTATTGACAATTCTGTGCCAGTAAACGTATGTTTCAAACAAGTGTTTAATTAAGGCCGCAGCGAGTGTCGTTGTGGTGTCTGAGCAAACCAAGGCCAAAGGCTGTTAACCCTGTTTCAGCTGAGACCGAGAACCGAGGTGGATTCCATGCCTGAATACAAAGCGCCCCTGCGTGACATCAAATTTGTTATGAACGAGCTGCTGGACAGCGAGCAGCATTACGCCAGTCTGGAAGGTGCCGAAGACGCCACTCCCGATATGGTGGACGCCATTATCCAGGAAGGTGCAAAGTTCTGTGAGCAGGTACTGTCTCCGCTGAACCAGGTGGGTGACCGGGAAGGCTGCACCTTGATCGAGGACGGTGTGAAGACACCGACCGGCTTCAAGGAAGCATACCAGCAGTACGTCGAGGGTGGCTGGCCGTCCATGACCGCCGATCCCAACTACGGTGGCCAGGGCCTGCCACATTCACTCGGCCTGGTCATGAGCGAAATGGTTGGTACTTCCAACTGGTCCTGGGGCATGTACCCGGGCCTGAGCCACGGCGCGACCAACACCATTGAAGCCCACGGCACCGAAGAGCAGAAGCAGACCTACCTGACCAAGCTGATCAGCGGCGAGTGGACCGGCACCATGTGCCTGACCGAGCCGCACTGTGGTTCCGACCTGGGTACACTGCGTAGTAAGGCCGAGCCCAACGCCGACGGCACCTACAGTATCACCGGCACCAAGATCTTCATCTCCGCCGGCGAGCACGACATGGCCGAGAACATCGTCCACATCGTTCTGGCCCGCCTGCCTGGCGCACCGGAAGGTACCAAGGGTATCTCCCTGTTCATCGTGCCCAAGCAGCTGCCAAACGAAGACGGCTCCGCCGGTGAACGCAACGCGGTATCCTGTGGCTCCCTCGAGCACAAGATGGGTATCCACGGTAACGCCACCTGTGTCATGAACTTCGACGGCGCCAAGGGCTGGCTGATCGGGCCGGAGAACAAGGGCCTGAACTGCATGTTCACCTTCATGAACACTGCCCGTATCGGTACCGCCATTCAGGGCCTGGGTGCGGCCGAACTGGGCTTCCAGGGTTCCCTGGCGTACGCCAAGGAACGTCTGGCCATGCGCTCACTGAGCGGCCCGAAGAACCCGGAAGGTATCGCTGATCCGATCATCGTACACCCGGACGTACGTCGCATGCTGCTGACCCAGAAGGCCGTGGCCGAGGGTGCCCGTGCCCTGATTTACCTGGCCGGCCAGCAGGTGGACGTGGTTCACAGTGGCAAGAACGAGGAAGAGCGCAAGCAGGCGGACGCGCTGCTGGGCTTCCTGACTCCGATCGCCAAGGCGTTCCTGACCGAGATCGGTTACGAGTCCGCCAACCTGGGTATGCAGGTATTCGGTGGCCATGGCTTCATCTCCGAGTGGGGCATGGAGCAGAACGTGCGTGACTCGCGTATCGGCATGATCTACGAGGGTACCACCGGTATCCAGGCACTGGACCTGCTGGGCCGTAAGGTCCTGATGACCCAGGGCGAATCCCTCAAGGGCTTCACCAAGCTGGTACACGTATTCTGCAAGGAGAACGCGGATAACGAGCAGCTGAAGGAATTCATCGAGCCGCTGGCCGCGATCAACAAGGAGTGGGGCGAGCTGACCACCAAGGTGGGCATGGCCGCCATGAAGAACCGCGAGGAAGTGGGTGCGGCCTCCGTGGACTACCTGATGTACTCCGGTTACGCCGTATTCGCCTACCTGTGGGCCCGTATGGCGAAGGTGGCCCTGGACAAGATGGTTGAGGGTACCACCGAGGAAATGTTCTACAACGCCAAGGTCCAGACAGCGCGCTTCTACTTCAAGCGCATGCTGCCGCGGTCCAGGGCGCACGCTGAAACCATGCTGGCCGGCGCGGATACGCTGCTGGACATGCCGGAAGAAGCTTTCGCCATCTGAGGCGGGCTTCGTTAGCGTTCTGAGCCAGAAAGCCCGTGCTCCCCGGAGGCGGGCTTTTTTCATGTGTTCTGATGGGGTTTCGGGTAAAATACCGGCCCATAACAACATAACTTTCAGCGGACACATAGCCGAGCAGGCTTCGCGGTCAGGAATTTGACCTCCCGCGCCCTGCAAAGACTGACTGGAATCTTGTGGAGAGTTTCAAATGGCTGAATATCAGGCACCGTTACGTGACATTCGCTTCGTGCTGAATGAAGTATTTGATGCGCCTGCGCTTTGGGCATCCCTGCCCAGGGTGGCCGAGAACGTGGACCCCGAAACCGCGGATGCCATCCTCGAGGAGGCCGGCAAGATCGCCGGTGGCGTTCTGGCCCCCCTGAACCGCGAAGCGGATGAGCAGGGCAGCAAATGGGATAACGGCGAAGTGACCGCCCCGGACGGCTTCAAGGAAGCCTACCAGACCATCGTGGAAGGTGGCTGGAACGGTCTGGGTGGTAACCCGGAATTCGGTGGCATGGGTATGCCCAAGACCCTGGTGGCCCAGTTCGAGGAAATGATGCAGGGTGCCAACATGGCCTTTGGTCTGGCCCCGATGCTGACCGCCGGTGCCTGCCTGGCCCTGGATGCCCACGGCAGTCAGGAGCTGAAGGAAAAATACCTGCCCAACATGTATTCCGGTGTCTGGTCCGGTGCCATGGACCTGACCGAGCCTCACGCCGGCACCGACCTGGGCATCATCCGTACCAAGGCCGAGCCCAATGATGATGGCTCGTTCAATGTCACCGGCACCAAGATCTTCATCACCTGGGGCGAGCACGACATGGCGGAGAACATCATCCACCTCGTGCTGGCCAAGCTCCCGGACGCGCCGAAGGGGCCGAAGGGTATTTCCCTGTTCCTGGTGCCCAAGTTCCTGGTGAACGAGGACGGCTCCCTGGGTGAGCGCAACAGCTTCAGCTGTGGCTCCATCGAGAAGAAGATGGGCATCAAGGGCTCCGCCACCTGCGTCATGAACTTCGACGGCGCCAAGGGCTGGCTGGTCGGCGAGGAGAACAAGGGCCTGGCCGCCATGTTCACCATGATGAACTACGAGCGCCTGGGCGTAGGCATCCAGGGTATCGGGGCTGCGGAAGCTTCCCTGCAGAATGCCCGCGAATACGCCCTGGACCGCATCCAGAGCCGTGCCCCGACCGGTGCCCAGCAGCCCGAAAAGGCCGCTGACCCGATCATCGTGCATCCGGACGTGCGCCGCATGCTGCTGACCATGAAGGGCTATGTTGAAGGTGGTCGAGCCTTCTCCACCTATGTGGCCCAGTGGCTGGATATCTCCAAGTACGCGGATGACGACGAGCGTCGCAAGCACGCCGAGGGTATGGTGGCGCTGCTCACACCGGTGGCCAAGGCGTTCCTGACCGACCGCGGTCTCGAGGCCTGTATCCTGGGTCAGCAGGTATTTGGTGGCCACGGTTTCGTCCGTGAGTGGGGCCAGGAACAGCTGGTCCGGGACTGCCGGATTACCCAGATCTACGAGGGTACCAACGGCATCCAGGCGCTGGATCTGATGGGTCGCAAGGTGGTTGGCAGCCAGGGCAAACTGTACGAACTGTTCGCCCAGGACGTGGCCAATTTCCTCGAGGAAAATGCCGACAACGAACACCTGCACCCGTTCCTGGAGCCTCTGGCCGCTGCGGTGGAGCGTCTCGATGACGTGACCGAGCATGTCCTTGGTCAGGCCGGCAACTCGCCGGATGCCGTTGGTGCCGCCTCGGTGGATTACCTGGACCTGTTCGGCCTGACAGCCCTGGGTTACATGTGGGCGAAGATCGTCAAGGCGGCTGCGCCCCAGGCAGCAGGTGACACCTCCGGTTTCTATTCCGGCAAAGTGAAGACTGCGCGCTTCTACTTTGACCGGCTGCTGCCGAAGACGGTCTCCCTGGCGGAAGGCATCCGCAGTGGCAGCGATGCCATGATGGCGCTGACCGCAGAAGAGTTCTGATCGCTGTCTGACGGTCTGGAACGTGAAAGGCAGGTCCGCGGACCTGCCTTTTCTTTTTCCGGGCTGCTGCGCTTCAGGGCAATCTGGTCAGAGCTGTTCCAACTGCTCCGGATTATTTACAAACGGGTTTTCGTTGCCCTGGATTTCCGCGATCCGGCGGTGGCGGGTCAGTTCATTGTCATCCGGTGGATCCTGCCGGTTCCAGCCCTTGAACACCGAGGTGGCACCCAGCCACGGCAGGTCATAGGTGCTGACCATGTAGGCCATGGTCCGCGCCACGTCGCCCTTGACGCGCCCGGGCGGCTCGAAAAACTGGGCACTGGCCCGGATACCACACTCATCGGGCTTGGCAACATCGCCGATGTTGTCGTAGCGAACGTTGCGGCGCTGCATCTCGATCCGGTTACGCACCGGGACCATGTTGTGCAGGTCCGAGGCGATCTGACGGTAGCGGTTGTCCTGCTCGCATTGGCGTGACGTCCCGCAGGAAAGCGCGCTGCGAATGTCCGCCAGGGGATACACATATCCATCCGTCAGCAGGAAACCTTTGCTGGTAAAGGGTGTATCGCAGAAAAAGGATTGCCCGCCATCGGCGTACAGTTTGCCCCAGAACTCGTCCCTGATGACGGTATCCGGGTCACTGAACCGGGTGTTCTGGCCGATAACGGCGGTGGTGGCGATCAGTAGGAGGAAGGCAGCGGAAAGGATCGGAAGCTTTTTCATACCCCATTTATACCTCGCAGTGTCTGGAAGCGCCCTGTCCGTTCAGGCCTGTCATAGGGGACAGGCTGAAGTCACAAAATCTGACGCTTCGTTCACTTCTACCGTGAAGTATGGCACAAAGACCCTCGATACGAGGGTCTTCGGGGCAGGAATTTGCGACCTTGTGACGGGTCGCGGTCGCTTTACTTGAGCTTTTTGCGGATATTCTGGTAGCCGGTCTTCAGGTCTTCGCCGAGTTTTTGCGCAGTTTGGCGGGCTTCCTGGCTGGCGTTCTCGGCATCATGCAGAACCTGATCCATCTTGGTACGGAACCTGTCCCAGTCCTGCTCCAGATCATCCCACTCGTCCTTGACGTCTTCGCGGGCCAGATGGAGCTGAACTCGGGCTTCATCCCGGTACTGTTTGACTTTTTCCGACAGTTTCTTGAGTTCTTCTTGAACACTCATTTCAGGCACCTCCTTGGTTAGATGGTGCGATTACAATGCGCCTGAACCGGAAAAACTGTCAAGTACGGGAATGGCCTGAATATGAACGGATTTCAGTCGATTGACCCAGGTCACGGTTTTGCAGCGAGAAGAGCGGACATATCCCGGAGGTACTGCCAGGGGGAGAGATCATCGAAACCCTTGGCTGCGCGGTCGATCTGGCTGCACAGGCGGGTGGCCTGTTGCAGCTGGCCGGGGCTAAGGCGGCGGGCGGCACGTTCGAGCACCCGTGCACGTTGGGGCTGGAACACGCCCCGCTTCTTCAGGAAGGCCGCCGGGTTCTCACCCTGGCTCGCCGCTGCCCGAAGCTCGGCCACCAGGTTGAGGTCCCGGTTCAGCACGGCCAGCAGGCCCAGCGGATTTTCGCCTTCCTGTTGCAGCACTCCGATCATTTTCCCGGCATGGGGCGCTCTGCCCGCGAGCAACTCCAGCACCAGTTCAAAGCCATTGAAGCGGGAACTGTCCTGAACCGCCTGCTCGATGGTTTCCTCGTCAATGGTGTTGCCATTGGTCAGCAGGGCCAGTCGGTCCAGCTCCTGGCTGGCGGCCAGCAGGTTGCCTTCCAGTCGTTCCGCAAGCATGGCCAGCGCACCCCGGGTCAGATGCAGCCCCTGACGGTTGGCACGCTGCTGTAGCCAGCTTTCAAACTTGTCGGCGTCCACCGGCCAGACCGGGACGTGAACGCCCTTGCCCTGCAGCTCCTTGTACCATTTACGCCGGGTCTCGGCGGCATCAAGGCGGGTGCTGATCAGCAGCAGAATGATGTCTTCGGGAGGCTGCTGGAGTACCTGTTCCAGCACCGAGCGGCCATCGCCGAGTTTGCCCGTGGGCAGGTGGATCTCGATCCGTCGCTTTTCGGCAAACAGGGACATGGCATTGAACTCTTCCGCCACCGTGCTCCAGTTCAGCTGCTGGTCGGCATGGAAGGTCAAACGGTCATGAAAACCCGTTTCCCGTGCCGCCTTGCGGATCTGGTCGCAGCATTCCTGCACCAGCAGGGGCTCATCCCCGGAAACCAGGTACACCGGGGCCAGACCTTTCTTGAGCAGTTGAGGGAGCTGGGCCGGTTGGGTCTTCATGGCTGATCGGCGTCGGGTTCTACCGGTGGATTGCTGGCCCGATAGTCCTCGCGGATCGACTGGATCCGGGCTTCCGTCATGGGTGCCAGGCGGAACAGGATCTGCTGGGCCAGCCGGTCGTTCATGCGCTGTTCCAGCTCGTCCTGTTCCCGTTGCTTGGCCAGGATATTGGTTTCATCGTACCGGTAGCTCTCCCGGGCACTCAGCTCGGTGTCCGCGATCAGCGGGATCCGGTCATCGGTGATCAGCTCGATGCGGACAGTCTGGGTCAGGGTATATTCGGCAGCGGCCGCCCGGACGGTAATGGCCGAGGCCCGGCGATCCTGGGAGTAGGACTTCAGACCAAGGACAAAGGCGGCGTTCGCTGCGTCTGCGGTTTCAAGCCCACCCAGTTCCAGTTGCTCCTTTACGGACAGGCACAGCGTGTCCGGGATCTGCGAACCGCAGTTCACGGCCAGCGGTTGTAATGCCGCCGGCACCGGCGAGGTACCCCGCAACTGAAAGCCGCAGCCGGTCAGCACCGCGGCCAGCGCCAGAGCGGTAGCCCGAACAGTCACGGTTTCCAGGGCAGGGCGGAAAGGCATATCAGTTGGCCACCACGTTCACCAGCTTGCCGGGGACCACGATGACCTTGCGGACGGTCTTGCCCTCGGTAAAGCGCATGACGTTTTCGTTCTCCAGCGCCAGCTTCTCCAGATCCGGCTTGGCAATATCTGCCGGAACGTCTTCCTTGGCCCGTACCTTACCGTTGACCTGCAGCACAACCTGGATCTGGCTGCGTACCATCGCCTTTTCATCCGCTTCCGGCCAGGAAGCCTCGACCACCGGCTCCTCGTGACCCAGACTCTGCCAGAGCTGATGGCAGATGTGGGGGACGATCGGTGACAGGACCAGTACCGCGGTGTTCAGAGCCTCCTGGCGAACGGCGCGGCTCTGGGGCTCATCATCCCCCAGTTTGCCAACCTCATTCAGCAACTCCATCACGGCGGCGATGGCGGTGTTGAAGGTCAGCCTGCGACTGATGTCGTCACTGACCTTGGCAATGGTTTCGTGGGTCTTGCGGCGCAGATCCTTCTGGGCGTCGTTCAGTGTTGCCACGTCCACCGCCGGAGCCGGGCCGCTGGCCGCATGCTCATTCACCATCCGCCACAGGCGCTTCAGGAACCGGTGGGCACCCTCGACGCCGCTGTCGGACCACTCCAGGGACTGCTCCGGCGGGGCTGCGAACATCATGAACAGGCGCACGGTGTCGGCGCCAAATTCGTCGATGATGGCCTGCGGGTCGATGCCGTTGTTCTTGGACTTGGACATCTTGGTGACACCACCGATCTCCACCGGCTCACCGTCGGAAGCGAGCACCGCCCGGACCACCTGTCCCTTCGTGTCCCGCTCGACGGTGACATCCGCCGGATTGAACCAGGTCTTGCCACCGTTCTCGTCGTTACGGTAATAGGTCTCGGCCAGCACCATGCCCTGGGTCAGTAGGCGCTTGAACGGCTCGGAGCTGTCCACCAGCCCGACATCCCGCAGCAGCTTGTGGAAGAAGCGGGCATAGAGCAGGTGCAGAATGGCGTGCTCGATACCACCAATGTACTGGTCAACCGGCAGCCAGTAATTGGCGGCCGCCGGGTCCAGCATGCCCTTGTCGTAGTTGGGGCTGCAGAACCGGGCGTAATACCAGGACGACTCCATGAAGGTGTCGAAGGTATCGGTTTCCAGGGTGGCCGGCTGGCCGTTGTATTCGGTCTTGCACCATTCCGGATCGGCCTTGATCGGGGACTGGACGCCGTCCATCTCCACGTCTTCCGGCAGGCGAACCGGCAGCCGGTCATCGGGCACCGGCATTTCGGTGCCGTCTTCCAGAGTCATCATCGGAATCGGCGCGCCCCAGTAACGCTGGCGGGAGACGCCCCAGTCACGCAGGCGGTAGTTGACGGTGCGCTTGCCGATGCCGTTGTCTTCCAGGTACTTCGCGATCTCGTCGAAGGCCTCCTCGCTGGTCAGCCCGCTGTACTTGCCGGAAGACACCAGAGTGCCCTTCTCGGTAAAGGCCGTTTCCTGGACATCGATCTCGCGACCATCCCGGGCAGCAATGACCTGCTTGATCGGCAGACGGTATTTCAGGGCAAATTCGTGGTCCCGTTCATCATGACCTGGTACAGCCATCAGGGCGCCGGTACCGTAGTCCATCAGCACGAAGTTGGCGATCCAGACCGGGATTTCTTCCTGGGTCAGCGGATGAACGGCCTTGAAGCCGGTATCGATACCTTTCTTCTCCATGGTGGCCAGCTCGGCCTCGGCCACCTTGCTGTTACGGCACTCATCCACGAATTCGGCGACATCACGGTGACGCTCCGCGGCTTCCTTCGCCAGCGGATGCTCGGCGGCAACGGCCATGTAACTCACGCCCATCAGGGTGTCCGGACGGGTGGTATAGACCGTCAGGCCTTCATCACGATCCTTCAGCGGGAAGCTCAGCTCGGTACCTTCGGACTTTCCGATCCAGTTCCGCTGCATGGTCTTGACCTGCTCGGGCCAGCCATCCATATCTTCGAGATCGTTCAGCAGTTCCTCGGCATAATCGGTAATACGGATGAACCACTGGGGAATCTTCTTCTGCTCAACCAGGGCACCGGAGCGCCAGCCCCGGCCGTCAACCACCTGCTCGTTGGCCAGCACGGTCTGGTCCACCGGATCCCAGTTCACGGTGGACATCTTCTTGTACACCAGGCCCTTTTCATACAGGCGGGCAAAGAACCACTGCTCCCAGCGGTAGTAATCCGGATCACAGGTCGCCAGCTCCCGGCTCCAGTCATACCCGAAGCCCAGCTGCTTGAGCTGTTTCTTCATGTAGTCGATATTGGAGCGGGTCCACTTGGCCGGCGCGGTCTTGTTGGCAATGGCGGCATTCTCGGCGGGCAGGCCGAAGGCGTCCCAGCCCATGGGCTGCATGACGTTCTTGCCCTGCATGCGCTGGTAACGGGAAATCACGTCGCCGATGGTGTAGTTGCGGACGTGGCCCATGTGCAGCTTGCCGCTGGGGTAGGGGAACATGGAGAGGCAGTAGTACTTGGGCTTGCCCGGCTCTTCCTTCACCTTGAAGGTTTCGTTCTTCTCCCAGAATTCGCGGGCGGTCTGTTCTACTTCACGTGGGTTATATTGCTCGTCCATTCCTGCCATTACCAAAATTACCCTGTGTTCAGATAGAGGTTCGAAGGGGCCGAACATTCTAACGCACACGGGGCTTAACAGGTAGTCTGCCAATTTTTCTTTCCTGTGCCAGACTTACAGGAACAGGACATGTGTTGGCGAAAGGAGCCGATATGACAGAACCGGAACGCAACCACCTATCAGGCAAGGCCCTTGAGGTCTATGACCGGATGCTCGAGCGGGTGCAGACCCGCATGAAGGAACTCCAGGAAACGTCCCTGGAAACCCTGGAGGAGGAGATCCAGAAAGCCGTTGAATTCGAGTACGAGCTGGAAGAAATGACCCGGGAAGAGGCCGACCTGTTGGGAGCCTACCTGGAGCGGGACCTGAAACACCTGATGCACTTCGTGGACGAGACCGGTGAAGGGCTGAAGGAGTGGTTGCAGCTGGACATCTCCCTGCTGGAGCATCAACTGGCAGACAACTTGCTGTCGGTGGCGGATCAGACCCTGGTGGATACCCTGGAGCTGAAGCAGAAGCTGGAAAACGATGACGCCGGCCACTACATCTCCGGCGAAGTCGCCACCGCCGGCATGTTCCGGTGCCTGAACTGCAGCCACATGCGCTGCCTGACCGCCACCAGCCACCTGGAGCCGTGCGAGGCCTGTGGTTCGCATTACTACGAGCGGGTGACCAGTCGGTGGCCGCAAAAGGCGGAGTAGGGGGTCCAGGACGGAGTCAGAAGTAACTCAGGGGTCTGATTGGCTGAGGGGTCTGATGAAAGCTTTCATCTGACCCCATCTTGATGTCTAACTCGGGGTCAGAAGAACAAGTTCTTCAGACCCCTGTGCCACGTCTAACTCAGGGGTCTGATGAAAGCTTTCATCTGACCCCATTCTGGCTTCCAACTCGGGGTCAGAAGAACAAGTTCTTCAGACCCCTGTGCCACAGCCCCATCTTTATCCCTGGCTCTTGGGAATCACCCGCTCCCGCACAAACACAATCAGAATCGCCGCCAATGTCAGCACCGGCCATGACCCCGTCTGCATATACGGCGTACTCCCGGTCGCGGTAAACACCTCGCCGGTCAGCGTTGCCCGCTCGAACTGCGGAATCCGCTCGGTGATCTGCCCCTTCTCATTGATGATCGCCGTCACCCCGTTGTTGGTGCCGCGCAGCATGTAGCGGCCGGTTTCCAGGGCGCGCATGCGGGCGATCTGGAGGTGTTGCAGGGGGCCGATGGAATCGCCGAACCAGCCGTCGTTACTGATGGTCAGCAGCAGGCCCGCGCCGCGGCTGTTAAAGGCGACGAAATCCGGGTAGGCGACTTCATAGCAGATGAAGGGCATCACATTGATGCCGTTGGCCGTCAGTGGCTCCTGCCATTCGGGGCCCTTGCTGAAACTGCTCATGGGCAGGTCGAAGAAGCCGATCAGACCACGGAGCACACTCTGCAGCGGCACATACTCGCCAAAGGGCACCAGCTTCTGCTTGTGGTACATGCCACCACCGTTGCCGATGGCCATGATGCTGTTGTGGTAGGTGAAGTCCTCGATCCGGTCACTGAATCCGTACCAGGGAATGCCGGTGATCAGGGTGCTGTTTTCTCCCAGTTCCCCATCAATATGCTCGATGATCTTGCCGGCCTGGTCCTGGGTGATCGGGATTGCGGTCTCCGGCCAGAGAATCAGGTCCGTGTCCCAGTGATCTTCGGTCAGGGTCAGGTAGGTAACGATCTGGTCCCGGAGGAAGTCCGGGTCCCATTTCACCTGTTGGGGAATGTTCCCCTGCATGGCGGCGAAGGTGGTGGGTTGCTCGCTGACCTCGGTCCAGTCAATCCGGTTCATGGCCGGCGCGGCGATCCAGGGAATCAGGGCAAGGCCCAGCACCGCTCCGGATGCTATCCGACGCTGACGCAGGAACAGCCAGCCGGCGGCATAGGCCGCAACGCCGGTGACCGTCACCCAGAAGGTTACCCCGTGCACGCCGGTCAGAGGCGCCAGCCCGGCGAGGGGGCCATCGGTATGGGCGGTGCCCAGGTACAGCCAGGGAAAGCCAGTCAGCAGCCAGCCACGCAGCCAATCGCCAAGAATCCAGATAGCCGGGAACAGAATCAGGCGGCGTACTGCGCTCTCTTTGGCCAGCTTGCCCCAGAACCAGAATGCCAGGGCGTGGAACAGGGCCAGCCCCATGACAAACAGCACGGTGAGCACGATGGCGATCGGTATTGAGGTGTTGCCGTGCTCACTGATGCTGATGTAGACCCAGCTGGCCCCGGTGGCAAACAGGCCCAGGCCGGTAAGCCAGCCGGCCCGGAATAGCTGGCCCGGGGCGGCGGGAATGGTGACCAGCAGGATCAGGAATACCGATACGGGCCCTAACCACCACAGATTGAAGGGGGCGAAGGTCAGGGTCTGGAGCGCACCTGCCGCTATGAGGGTCAGGGCGCCCAGCCAGGGGATTCCGTTCAGCGGGGTTTTCAGGATGGCGGGGGTGGCGTTACTGCTCACTTCGGTTTACCTGCAACAGACGAATGACACGGTTATCGGCGTTGGCAATAGTAAACTGCAAGCCACCGAATTCAACCGTTTCACCGCGCCTGGGCAGGTGACCGAATTCTTTCAGAACCACGCCACCGATGGTGTCGAACTCTTCCTCGTCCAGTTCGGTCTGGAAAAATTCGTTAAAATCGTCCACGGGCGTAACCGCCTTGACCGCAAAGGAACCATCGCCCCGGGCCTTGATGTTGGTCTCTTCATCGAAGTCGTGCTCATCCTCGATCTCGCCAACAATCTGCTCCAACACGTCCTCGATGGTGATCAGGCCGGCGGTGCCGCCGTACTCGTCCACCACGATGGCCATGTGGTTGCGGTTCTCCTTGAACTCCTTGAGCAGCTGATTCAGACGCTTGCTCTCGGGCACGAAGTTGGGCGGGCGCAGGATTTCCCGGATGCGGTTCCAGTTCAGCTCATTGTTCATGGCCAGGGGCAGAAGGTCCTTGGCCAGCAGGATGCCGATCACATCATCCTGGCTGTCGCCAATGACGGGGAAGCGGCTGTGGGCAGAAGAAATGATTTCACCCAGGAATTCCTTTGGGTCCTGGGAAGCTTTCACGGTGACCATCTGGGAGCGGGGGATCATGATTTCATCGACCCGCATGTCGATCACCTGCATGGCACCTTCGATGATGCTCATGGCATCGACATCGATGATGTTCTGGGACTCCGCGTCCCGCAGGATTTCCAGCACGTCCTCGACGGACTCAGGCCCGCTGGAGAAGGCCTGTGATATACGCTCCAGCCAGGACTTGTTGCCCTGGCTGCGACTCGACTGATCGTCGCTCATGAGTCTTGTTCCGTTTCCTCTGCTTCGTAGGGGTTATCGTATCCGAGCTGTTGCAGCAGCCGGATCTCGAGGCCTTCCATGACCTCGGCGTCTTCATCTTCGATATGATCGTAGCCCTGCAGGTGCAACATGCCGTGCACCACCATATGGGCCCAGTGCGCTTCGATCGTTTTATGCTGTTCGCCGGCCTCTTTTTCAACAACCGGGGCACAAATAACGAGATCTCCCGCCAATGGGACCGTTATACCCGCTGGCGCCTCAAATGGGAAGGACAATACATTGGTCGGTTTGTCCTTGCCACGGTACTCGTGATTCAGCTCCTGGCTCTCGAGGGCACCAACAATACGGATGGTCACCTCGGACGGATTATCGCCCAGCCAGGCCGCCTGTGCCCATTTTTGGAACAGGGCCTCGTCGGGCACACCCTCGCCGTCATAAACGTTCTGGAAATCAACCGTCAGCTCGCTCACTGGCCTGTGGCACTCCCGTCATCAAAGGAATCGTAGGCCTCGACAATCCGCTGCACCAACGGGTGACGCACCACGTCTTTGGCATTAAAGCGGGTAAAACCGATACCGGACACCTTGCTCAGCACATTGGCCGCATGAATCAGGCCGGAATTCTGCCCGCGGGGCAGATCCACCTGGGTGGTGTCGCCGGTAATCACGGCGGTTGAGCCGAAGCCGATCCGGGTCAGGAACATCTTCATCTGCTCCCGGGTGGTGTTCTGACTCTCATCCAGGATGATGAACGAGTTGTTCAGGGTCCGGCCCCGCATGAACGCCAGCGGCGCGATCTCGATGACGCTTTTTTCGATCAGGCGGGTGACCTGGTCAAAGCCGAGCATTTCATAGAGGGCGTCGTACAGCGGACGCAGGTAAGGGTCCACCTTCTGGGCCAGGTCCCCGGGCAGGAACCCCAGCTTCTCGCCGGCCTCAACCGCAGGACGCACCAGCAGAATGCGCTTGACCTGTTCGTCTTTCAGCGCTTCCACCGCACAGGCCACCGCCAGCCAGGTCTTGCCGGTACCGGCCGGGCCGATACCGAAGTTGATATCGTGGGTACGGATATTGTGCACGTACTTCTGCTGGTTCCGCCCCCGGGGCTTGGCCGTCATCTTCGGCGTCTTGATGACCGTGACCTGGCCTTCGTCATACGGCACGTCATCGGGGAGACGCTCGATGCCGGTCTCCCGGATGAACAGGTGCACGGTATCCGGTGGAATATCGTCGGTGGCCTCGGTTTCCCGATACAGGTGGCGGATGACTTCCACCGCGGCGGCGACATGCTCGGTCTCGCCCTCGACGCGGAAATGGTGGCCCCGGCGGCCGACTGTCACCTCAAGGCGTTTCTCGATCATCTTGAGATGTTCGTCGAACTGGCCGCACAGGGTGGCCAGGCGGCGCTGGTCTACCGGGTGCAGGTCGAATTGTCTTGTGTCGTGTGTGTTCAATCTTGCTCCGTATTGGTTTACTCCCCTGGTTTCTTGGGAGTCAGCTGTTCTGGATTTTGGAGTCAGGCCAGGTGCGGGGCCCCTTCCACAGACACGCTACGAGCACGTCCATGTGCGCTTGTTTCGGGCCGTCCTTGGCCCTCAACAGTCTGTGGAAGGAGCCCCGCACCCGGCCGATCTTAATATTTGCAGGCCCGTTAGTTTAAAAACAAGTGGCTTGGGAGTGTTGATCTAAGATGGGGTCAGATGAAAGCTTTCATCTGACCCCTGTTTCACAATATCCGACCCCGACGGACGGCTTGTTCAGTTCATACCGCCCCGGACTATATCTGTGATGCTGGAAGGAGGCTGGTTGGAAGGGCTTCCCAAAAATGTGCGGAGCCATGGATGGCGGAGCCCAAGCGTCACAGGGACGTGCCGAAGGAGCGTTTTTTGGGAAGCCCTTCCAACCAGCCTCCCAACTCCAAGCCTCACACGGATAGGGCGAAAGTCTTAATGCAACTCCGAGTTCACCGGCACACCCCGCAGAGAATTGGGATAAGCCTCCACTATCTCGACGTCAATAAAGTGCCCAACCACTTCCGGATTCTCGTGCCGGAAGTTCACGATCCGGTTGTTTTCCGTGCGCCCCGCATACTCCCCGGGATCTTTCTTGGACAGGCCGGTCACCAGGATCCGTTGGGTGGTGCCCACCATCTTGCGGCTGATATCCATCACATTCTGGTTCAGGCGATCCTGCAGGATGCTCAGGCGCTGCTTCTTGACCTCCATCGGCGTATCGTCCGGCAGATCCGACGCCGGCGTGCCCGGGCGGGCGCTGTAGACAAAGCTGAAGGACATGTCGAAGCCGATGTCATTGATCAGCTTCATGGTGTCTTCAAAGTCCTTCTCGGTTTCGCCCGGGAAGCCGATAATGAAATCGGACGAGAAGCTGATGTCTGGCCGGATCTTGCGCAGGCGGCGGAGCTTGGATTTGTACTCCAGGGCCGTATGGCCGCGCTTCATGGCTGCCAGGATGCGGTCGGAACCGCTCTGGACCGGCAGGTGCAGGTGGCTGACCAGCTCGGGAACTCTCTCGTAGACGTCGATCAGGGCATCCGAGAATTCCACCGGGTGGGAGGTGGTGTAACGGATGCGGTCGATGCCGTCGATGGTAGCGATCAGTTCGATCAGCTCGGCCAGGTCCATGACGTCGCCGTCGTGGGTCTCACCTCGATAGGCGTTGACGTTCTGACCAAGCAGATTCACTTCCCGAACGCCCTGGCCCGCCAGGTGAGCGACTTCGGCGATCACGTCATCGACCGGACGGCTGACTTCTTCGCCGCGGGTATAGGGCACGACGCAGAAGGTGCAGTATTTGCTGCAGCCCTCCATGATGGATACAAATGCGGACGGGCCGTTGGCGCCTGGCTCCGGGAGATTGTCGAATTTCTCGATTTCGGGAAAGCTGACGTCCACCACGCCGACGCCGTTTCCCTTGGTTTTGATCTCGGTGATCATGTCCGGCAGGCGGTGCAGGGTCTGGGGGCCGAAGACCATGTCGACGTAGGGAGCCCGGTCGATGATGGCCTGGCCTTCCTGGCTGGCGACGCAGCCACCAACGCCGATAATCAGGTCCGGCTTTTTGCTCTTCAGGCTTTTCCAGCGGCCCAGCTGGTGGAACACCTTCTCCTGGGCTTTTTCCCGGATGGAGCAGGTGTTCAGCAGCAGGATGTCGGCGTCGTCCGGTGAATCGGTCATTTCGACGGTTTCGCCGGTTTTGAGCAGATCGGCCATGCGGGCAGAGTCGTACTCGTTCATCTGACAGCCGTGGGTTTTGATGTACAGCTTTTTGGCCATGGTTCTCACGTGATCTGGTGGATGTTGCGCCGGGACTGGTGGTTTGTGCGGGGCGCTAGCAAAAAGGAACTGGGTATTATAACGGGGTGATTATTCTTCAACCACCATTGTCTCGGCTTGTTGCTAGTTTCTATGTGGTATTATCCGTTGGCCTCTGGTGCAAGGATGGCTTGGGGACAGGCTTTCCAAAACCCGCTCAAGCACGTCCCTGTGGCGCTTGAGCTCCGCCATCCATGGCTCCGCACAGTTTTGGAAAGCCTGTCCCCAAGCCATCCCCATACCTCGGAGTAGCCCAGGTCGGATAGTCCCCGGTAAATCCGGCAACCGGAAACAAACCATTTGAACAAACATGACTCCTGAACGCCTCGCCCGAATCAAACAAACCCTGAACACCCGACAACCGGATCTTCGCGTCCTGACCGATCAGGTCCATAAACCCCGAAACCTGTCGGCGATTATCCGCTCCTGCGATGCTTTTGGCCTGGCCAACATGCACGTGGTCTGGCCGAAGGAAGGTTTCCGGGCGTTCCGGAAGACCGCCGGTGGCAGTTACAACTGGGTGACCACCCACACCCATCCGACGATGGATAATGCGGTGGCGGACCTGAAGGCGCAGGGGCACAAGCTGTATGCGGCTCAGCTATCCGACCGGGCGGTGGATTTCCGGGAGGTGGATTACACGGTGCCGTGTACGGTGATCATGGGTAACGAGGTAGACGGGGTGAGTTCCTCCGCGGCGGATCAGGCGGATGAGCATATTGTGATCCCGATGATGGGGATGGTGGAGTCCCTGAACGTGTCTTCGGCCTGCGCCATTATCCTCTCCGAGGCCCAGCGGCAGCGGAAGCTGGCGGGGATGTTCGAGCAGCGGCGGCTGCCGGACGAGGAGTATAACCGCCTGTTGTTCTGCTGGTGTCAGCCGACGGTGAAGCGCTACTGCGATGACCGCAACCTGCCGTACCCGCCCATCGATCCTGAGACCGGGGAGCTGGTTGACGGGGTGGGGTGGATGAAGGAAGTGCGCAAGCAGCGGCACCCGCACCTGGCGTAACGTCGGGGTCACAACGCTGGGGTCTGATGAAAACCTTCATCTGACCCCATTTTCAAACCAGACTCCGCCGCTAAGCCGCTAAGCCGCTAAAAAGGGGTCAGAAGAAGGCGTTCTTCAGACCCCGACCTAACCCCCAAGGCTGCGATCCGACTCAGGGGTCTGATGAAAACCTTCATCTGACCCCAGCTTCACCTTTACTCCTCCCGAGCCTCCAGATACCGCTGCAACTGCTCCCGCAGCGCCTTGGGCAAACGGGTAATCGTCAGCGCATCCTTGTCCCGGTCGTAATAGACCGCCTGATTCACCAGGTCCGAGGAAAACGACACACTCATCCCGCCACCAGACCCGGCAATACGCACCAGTTTCTTCACTTTACGATGGTCCGGATGCAACACCCCGGTTTCCGGCACTTCCGCATTCTGGCTGGCGAATTCCTTGAAGCGCTGGGGCTCGTTCTCATCCAGGTAGCCGGACAGGGCCTCGATCTCCACCGGCTCGCCGAGGGCATGCTGTTCCTTGCAGAATTCGTAGGCGCGGGAGCGGACTTCGCCGGCTTTTTCCGGTTCGGAGGTCTTGGCGAAGGCTTCCACGGCGTCCAGGAAGGTCATGGTTTCCTTTTCCACGTCCACGTTGTTGGTGAAGCCACTCAGGCGGATGAACAGTTCGCCGGGCTCGCCGGTGCCGCGGCCGTGGACGAGGGTGAGGTAGTTTTCACTGCCGTTCTCACCCAGCCAGTCATCCAGCTCGATGCGAACGGCCAGGTTCAGCCGTGACAGACTGAGCACGTCGGTGGCGTCGAGGACCTGGTTGCCGTCAAAGCGCATGGCGCTGTCAGTCTCGAGGATCAGCAGGTAGACCACCTCGGCGTCGGCCAAAGCTTCGTGGACGATCATCAGGTGGCCGTCGAATTCTTCCTGGCAACCGGTGAGCAGCTCCTGCCACTGGCCGAACAGGCGGTCGGTCATGGCGCCGAAGCTCTGCTTGTCTTCCCGGTAATCCTTGAGCCAGCTGCTGAACGGACATTCGCCCAGGTCTTCGGAGAAACGGCCGTACTTCTTGCCCGGTTTGCTGTTGAACAGGCGCTTCATCTGCTTATGCAGGGCCTCGTAATCGCCACCGGGTTCCTGCAGGGCCTCGCCGCTGTTGAGGCGCGCGGGCTGGCCCGGCTGGTACTGGCTGGCAAAGGCGGTGCGTAGGTGTTTGATGGCCATGGTGTGTTGTTCCCCGATTGATGAACGACAAAGCCCCGAGGGCGGCGCGCCGCTCGGGGCTGTGCATTGTAGCAACTTGTGGTGGGAAGCGGTGGGGGTGGCGTGAACTTGGGGTCAGACCCCACTTTCAGATCCGCTTACTCCGAACCAGGCCCTGTACCAGTTCCTGCACCGCCCCCGGAATCTCCTCCGCAGACTCGGCACTCACCGCCGCATTGGCAATGTCAGTCCCCAGGTTCACGGCAATTGCAACCAGCCCATGAGCGGTCAGCAATTGCGCCGTCCGGCGGCGTTCGTCGGCGTCTCCGGCATTCTCTTCGCTCAGCACCACAGCAGTCTTGCCCTGGTCGAACAGGGCGCGCTCGACCGCGAGCGCCAGCGCCGGTGCCTGCTTGCCGTTGCAGGCAATAATGACCGGCTTCTGGGCCAGGCGGCGTGCGCGCTCTTCTGCGGTCACCGGGTCCAGGGATTCGGAGCCGTCCGCCAGGCCGGCGATCATGCCCGCTCCGACAGTCACGTTGGTCAGCCGGTCGACAACGATGAAGCTGCCGGTGGCATGGTTGCGCTGGTAGGCATCAAATGCGATCGGCTGGTTCAGGGTCAGTTCGCACAGGCCGATCTCGTTCAGCTCCAGGCGGCTCGGGCTGGCCTGTTGCTCGAGGGTGTTCACGTCGGTCTGGTGGTGGATCTTCTTGACCGTTCCGGAGGTGAACGTGGGGCCGAGCTTGATGTCGTACAGGCGCCCGGTTTCCAGCGGAGCATCAGTCATCCAGACGATGTTGGCGTTGAACCGGTTGGACACTTCCGGCTCGTCTTCCACCTTCACCAGCATGTCCCCGCGGCTGACGTCGATCTCGTCCTCGAGCGTCAGGGTCACGGCCTGGTCGATATGGGCTTCCTCGAGCCTGCCATCGAACGTGACGATGTCCTTGATCACGCTGGTGCGTTTTGAAGGCAGGGCCATGACCTTGTCGCCGGGGCGGATAACGCCGGAGGCAATGGTGCCGCAAAAGCCCCGGAAATCGAGATCCGGGCGGTTGACGTACTGCACCGGGAAGCGGAAATGCTCCAGGTTCTTGTCCCGGGAGACCTCGACGGTTTCCAGGATTTCCATTAGAGGCTGGCCGGTGAACCAGGGGGTGTTCTCGCTCTTGTTCACCACGTTGTCGCCTTCCAGGGCGGAAATCGGCACGAAGCGGATGTCCTTCAGGCCGAGCTTGGCCGCAAAAGCCAGGTAGTCGTCCTTGATTTCATTGAAACGTTCTTCGCTGAAATCCACCAGGTCCATCTTGTTCACCGCGACCACTATGTGCCGGATACCCAGCAGGGAGGCAATGTAGGAATGCCGGCGGGTCTGGGTCAGCACACCGTAGCGGGCGTCGATCATCAGGATGGCCAGTTGTGCGGTAGACGCACCGGTCGCCATGTTGCGGGTGTACTGCTCATGGCCCGGGGTATCGGCGATGATGAACTTGCGCTTGTCGGTGGAGAAATAGCGGTAGGCGACATCGATGGTGATGCCCTGTTCCCGCTCCGCCTGGAGGCCATCCACCAGCAGGGCGAGGTCCAGCTTTTCCCCGGTGGTGCCCATCTTGGCGCTGTCGCTCTTCAGGCTGGCCATGTGATCTTCGTAGATCATCTTGGTGTCGTGCAGCAGGCGCCCGATCAGGGTGCTCTTGCCGTCGTCCACGCTGCCGCAGGTCAGCAGGCGCAGCAGTTCCTTGTTTTCGTGCTGTTTCAGATAAGCCTGGATGTCTTCGGCGATGAGATCTGAGGTGTGAGACATGCTTGGAAACCTTTGGGGTAAAGTCGGGGTCAGATGAAAGCTTTCATCTGACCCCTATTTCAGAAATAACCTTCGCGCTTCTTCTGCTCCATCGATCCCGCGGAGTCATGGTCAATCACCCGGCCCTGGCGCTCGGAACTGGTGGCCAGCAGCATCTCCTGGATGATCTCCGGCAGGGTGTCCGCCTCGGATTCAATGGCACCGGTCAGCGGGTAGCAGCCGAGGGTGCGGAAGCGCACCGATTTCATCATCGGCTCCTCGCCTTCCTTCAGGGGCATGCGGTCGTCGTCCACCATGATCAGGGTGCCATCGCGCTCGACCACCGGGCGTTTGGCGGCATAGTAGAGGGGAACGATCTCGATGTTTTCGAGGTAGATGTACTGCCAGATATCCAGCTCGGTCCAGTTGGAGAGCGGGAACACCCGGATGCTTTCGCCCTTGTTGATCTTGCCGTTGTAGATATTCCACAGCTCGGGGCGCTGGTTCTTCGGATCCCAGCGGTGATGCTCATCCCGGAACGAATACACCCGCTCCTTGGCCCGGGATTTCTCCTCGTCCCGGCGGGCACCGCCGAACGCGGCGTCAAACTTGTACTTGTCCAGCGCCTGCTTCAGGGACTGGGTCTTCATCACATCGGTGTGCTTGGCGCTGCCGTGGGTAAACGGGCCGATGCCTTGTTTCACACCTTCCTCGTTGATGTGCACGATCAGATCCAGGCCGTATTCCTTCACCTTGCGATCCCGGAACTCGATCATGTCCCGGAATTTCCAGGTGGTGTCGACGTGCATCAGAGGGAAGGGAGGCTTGCCCGGATAGAATGCTTTGCGGGCCAGATGCAGCATCACGGCGGAGTCTTTTCCGATGGAATAGAGCATCACCGGGTTATCAAACTCGGCGGCCACTTCCCGGATAATGTGGATGCTTTCCGCTTCCAGCTGTTTCAGGTGCGTGAGGTTATATGTGGTCATGATCATCCATTGCTGGCGAGGGCTGTGCAGTTACGTTCTGCAACTATAACAGAGCCAGCAATGGCATAAGAAGGAGTCTGGCTAGAATTTCAGGCTATAAAAATATAGCGTTCGCCAGTATTCAACGCACTTGAAAGTGTGTCTCTCAGGCTCCGGCGGACTTGCGAAGATCCGCCAGGAGTTGCGAGACATAACGGTCGACGTAGTCGAAGCCGTTGCCTTCGAATTCGGCGAACTGAATTCCCAGATGGAACTCGTCCCGGGCAACGCGGCGCATGTTGACGATGCTGCCTTCGGCAATAATAGAGACCGGCTGAGTGGGCACAACGGGAACGGAAAAGCGCGTCTTGACTGGAATCCAGTGACCGGGAGCAGGAGCTTTCCGGTCCGGTATCAATTGTTGGACGGCTTTCTCGCTGCAGGAAATCATCACCCCGCTGCGTGAAAGGTTGGCAACAGCGCAGGTCAGGCATTCGCCGTCAGGCTTTTCGATGGTGATGTCCGCAGAGACATCGACGCGCTGTTGGTTGCGCAGGTTGGGTTTCGCCGTTGTTGTTTTCATTCGTACTCTTCTGGCGTGACTGGTCTGAAAAGAAGCTGCCTTTCCCATAAAATCCTTCCAGAAAAAACACTTAAGTGTTAATGATTCTATGTGTTTAAAATGTGAACAGCAAGATATCTGACGCCTGATGTGGCAGATTTGTGACGTCTTTCCGGTCAGGGCGTCAAAGTTTTGGCTCCCAGTCCGTATTTTCCACCGACCTGGACGGGCTGCAGTCTGGTCCTGAGCTGGGGTAAACTACGCGCTTTCATTCATTGCAGGAGCGACATGCCGCTCCGGGAATTCCTGTAAACGCTATGACCGACAAAACTGAAACGGCCGCCACTGGCGGCAAAGTAGGCTTCATCAGCCTTGGTTGCCCGAAGGCCCTGGTGGACTCCGAACGCATCCTGACCCAGCTTCGCCAGGATGGCTACGATGTGGTGCCCACCTATGACGACGCCGACATCGTGGTCGTAAACACCTGCGGATTCATCGACGCAGCCAAGCAGGAATCCCTGGATGCCATCGGCGAGGCAATGAACGAAAACGGCAAGGTTATCGTCACCGGCTGTATGGGCGTGGAAGCGGACAAGATCCGCGAAACCCACCCGGGCGTCCTGGCCGTCTCAGGCCCCCATGCCTACGAAGAAGTCGTCGGCGCTGTGCACCAGTACGTGCCCCCGAAGAAAGAACACGACCCTTTCGTGGATCTGGTTCCGCCCCAGGGCATCAAGCTGACCCCGCGGCATTACGCCTACCTGAAAATTTCCGAGGGCTGTAACCACCGCTGTACGTTCTGCATTATTCCGTCCATGCGCGGCGACCTGGTCAGCCGCCCGATCGGCGACGTGATGGACGAGGCCAAGCGGCTGGTGGATGCCGGCGTGAAGGAGTTGCTGGTCATCTCCCAGGACACCTCCGCCTACGGCGTGGACATCAAATACCGCACGGGTTTCTGGCAGGGCAGGCCGCTGAAGACCAGGATGCAGGCCCTGTGCGAAGCCCTCGGTGAATTGGGCGTCTGGGTTCGCCTTCATTATGTCTACCCGTACCCCCACGTGGACGACATCATCCCGCTGATGGCCGAAGGCAAGATCCTGCCGTACCTGGACATCCCGTTCCAGCACGCCAGCCCGAAAGTCCTCAAGGCCATGAAACGCCCGGCCCATGACAGCAAGACCCTGGAGCGCATCAAGAAGTGGCGGGAAATCTGTCCGGAACTGACTATCCGCTCCACCTTCATCGTCGGCTTCCCGGGCGAAACCGAGGAAGATTTCCAGTATCTGCTGGACTGGCTCGACGAAGCCCAGCTCGATCGCGTGGGCGCGTTCACCTACAGTCCGGTGGAAGGTGCCAGGGCCAACGAACTGGAAGGTGCCGTCCCCGAGGATGTAAAAGAAGAGCGCCTGGCCCGTTTCATGGCCAAGCAGGCCGAGATTTCAGCAGCGCGACTGCAGGCCAAAATCGGCAAGACCATCGACGTTCTCATCGACGAAGTGGACGAGGAAGGTGCCATCGGTCGTTCCAAGGCAGATGCGCCGGAGATTGACGGCATGGTTTACCTTAACGGCGAGACTGACCTCGCTCCGGGTCAAATTGTTCAGGCGGTTGTGGAGCATGCTGATGAGCACGATCTATGGGGTCGGCTTGTGTGATTGGGTTTGACTTGGGCTCCTAGCCTTTCGGGCTGGGAGTTCTCGCACGGGTGGGGACGGCTTTCCAAAACACGCTCCTTGCGGCACGTCCATGTGACGCTTGAGCTCCGCCATCCATGGCTCCGCACAGTTTTGGAAAGCCGTCCCCACCCGCGCTAATCTGACCGACGGGGATAGTCAGGCCGGCATTGTCAGAAATATTCGCGATTGTCCGGGGCCTTGGCAGGAGGCTTCTCCCAAAAATGTTGAAGGCCAAGGATGGCCTGAAACAAGCGCACATGGACGTGCTCGTAGCGGTTTTTGGGAGAAGCCTCCTGCCAAGGCCCTCCCCCGAGGTCGGAAGGCTAAGGCCGCAGCAAGAAACCACGACCCAGAGCCAACGGGTCACCCCCCAAGCTTCTTAACAAGAATCTCGTTAAAGAGCTTCGGGTTCCCCTGACCCTTGGAGGCCTTCATCAACGGCCCCATAAAGCCACCAAGCATCTTCTTGCGCTTCTTGGGATCTTCCTCATTCTGGTATTGCTCCACCTGATCCGGCATACCCGCCAGAACCTCATCGACCATGGCTTCCAGGGCACCAGTGTCAGACACCTGCTTCAGCCCCTTGGCATCAATGATCGCATCCACGTTGTCATTCTCGCCGGTCCACAGCGCCTCGAATACCTTCTTGGCGCCGGCAGAGGAAACCGTGTTATCGGCAATGCGGACCACCAGGTCACCCAGCTGAGCCCCGGTAATCGGTGACTCGGCCACAGACTTTTCTTCCGCCTTCAGGCGGGCTGAAAACTCGCCCTGGATCCAGTTGGCCGCCAGTTTCGCGTCTTTGCCGTGCTCAACCGTTTCTTCAAAGAACGCGGCCAGCTTCGCGTCACCGGACAGCAGGCCGGCGTCGTAGTCGTTCAGACCATACTGTTCCTTGAAGCGTGCCTTACGGGCGTCCGGCAGCTCCGGCAGGCGGCTGCGGGCATCTTCGATGAAGTCGTCATCGATCACCACCGGCAGCAGGTCCGGGCAGGGGAAGTAACGGTAGTCGTTGGCTTCTTCCTTGGTCCGCATCGAGCGGGACTCGTCGCGGTCGCCGTTGTACAGGCGGGTTTCCTGGATGATGCGGCCGCCGTCCTCCAGGATGTCCATCTGGCGCTCCACCTCGTGGGCGATGGCCTGTTCCATGAACCGGAAGGAGTTCAGGTTCTTGGTCTCGGTGCGGGTGCCAAGCTGGTCGGAGCCCCTGGGCTTCAGGGAGATGTTGACGTCGAAGCGCATGGAGCCCTGGGACATGTCGCCGTCGCAGATGCCCAGCGAGGTCACGATGCTGTGCAGCTTGCGGGCAAAGGCCACCGCTTCCTCGGCGCTGTTCATATCCGGCTCGGTGACCACCTCGATCAGCGGCGTGCCGGCCCGGTTCAAATCGATGCCGGACATGCCGTGGTAGTCCTCGTGCAGGGATTTGCCGGCGTCCTCTTCCAGGTGGGCGTGGTGGATGCGCACGCGCTTGGTCTCACCGTTCGCCAGATCGACGTCGACGTAACCCGGGCCAACAATCGGCTGCTCCAGCTGGGTGGTCTGGTAGCCCTTCGGCAGATCCGGGTAGAAGTAGTTCTTCCGCTCGAACATGGAACGGCGGCCGATCTCCGCGTTCACGGCCAGACCGAACATCACCGCATAGCGGAAGGCGTTCTCGTTCGGTACCGGCAGGGTGCCCGGCATGGCCAGGTCCACCGCGTTGGCCTGGGTGTTGGGCTCGGCACCGTAAGCGGTGCTGGAGCCGGAAAAGATCTTGGTTTTGGTGGCGAGCTGAACGTGAATTTCCAGCCCGATCACGATATCCCACTGCATGTGTTCGTCTCCTCTCTCGGGCTTATTTCGGTTCACGCTGGTGCCAGTCGGTCACCTGCTGGAACTGGTGGGCGGCATTCAGCAGCCGGGCTTCGGCAAAGTAATCACCGATGATCTGCAGGCCAACCGGCAAGCCGTCGACAAAACCGGCCGGCACGGACATGGCCGGCAGCCCCGCGAGGTTGATGGCGATGGTGAAGATGTCCTCCAGGTACATGGTGACCGGATCGTTGGTCTTCTCACCCTGTATAAATGCCGGAGAGGGGGAGGTGGGGCTCATCAGCACATCCACTTCCTTGAAGGCATTGGCGAAATCCTGCTGGATCAGGCGGCGGACCTTCTGGGCCTGCAGGTAATAGGCATCGTAATAGCCGTGGGAGAGGGCATAGGTGCCCACCAGAATCCGGCGCTTCACCTCGGCCCCGAAACCTTCGGCGCGGGTCCGGGTGTACATGTCCATCAGATCCTTCGGATCCTCGCAGCGATAGCCGTAACGCACCCCGTCGAACCGGGACAGGTTGGCGGAGGCCTCCGCCGGCGCGATCACATAGTACGCCGCAATCGCCAGCTTCGCGTTCGGCAGGGACACCTCCTTTACCGTCGCGCCCAGCTTCTCGTATTCCTTCACCGCGTTGCGAACCTGCTCCTCCATGGCCGGAGACAGCTGATCGGTGAAGTATTCCTTCGGCAGGCCGATTTTCAGGCCTTTCAAGGGCTCGTTCAGGGTCGCGGTGTAATCCGGCACCTCCCGATCGATCGAGGTGGAATCCTTCGGATCAAACCCCGCCATCACGTTCAGCATCAGAGCGTTATCTTCGGCCGTTCGCGCCATGGTGCCGCCCTGATCCAGGGACGAGGCAAACGCAATCATGCCGTAACGGGACACCCGGCCATAGGTCGGCTTCAGTCCGGTCACACCACACAGCGCCGCCGGCTGGCGGATCGAACCACCGGTATCGGTCGCCGTCGCCGCCGGCACCAGCCGCGCCGCTACAGCCGCCGCCGAACCACCGGACGAACCACCCGGTACCCGCTTCTCACCGGAAGACAGCCCCCACGGATTGGTCACGACTCCAAAATAGCTGGACTCGTTGGAAGACCCCATGGCGAACTCGTCCATGTTGGTCTTGCCCAGACACACGGCGCCGGCCTGCCGGAACTTCTCGGTCACCGTTGCATCGTAAGGCGGCACGAAATTCTCCAGCATCTTCGAACCACAGGTGGTACGAACCCCGTTGGTGCAGAAAATGTCCTTATGGGCAAAAGGCACACCGGTCCAGGCCGTTGCCTTGCCGGCGGCCCGCAGCTCATCAGCTGCTTTGGCTTCGGCCAGTGCCTGTTCTTCGGTGATGGTAATAAAGCTGTTGTACTTGCCGTCTTCCTGCTTCAGACGGTCCAGGAACTGCCGGGTCAGCTCCACACTGGAAATCTTGCCGCTCTCCAGCTCGCGGGAAAGCTCTGCTACAGACTTGTTATGCATGATAAATCCTGAAATCGCTGGTCGTCAGATGGTCCGAAAACTGATTCCCGTCCGGGCTCACTCAATAACCTTCGGAACCAGGTACAGACCGTCCTCGGTCGCCGGCGCGATGGCCTGGAACGCCTCCCGCTGATTGGTCTCGGTCACCTCGTCCGGCCGCAACCGCTGCACCGCATCCAATGGATGGGCCATCGGCTCCACCGCATCGGTATCCGCGGCACTCAGTTGATCCACCAGATCCAGAATGTTGCCCAGATCCTTTTCCAGTGCCGAAACCTGCTCGTCGTCCACCTTGATGCGGGCGAGCACGGCAACTTTTTCAATGTCCTCGCGGGAAATGCTCACGTGGCCTCCAGTCTGTGAAGATTATTTAATGAAAAATCGGGTCGGTGCCTGTGCTTCCTGATTGAAGGCAACTCACAAGCCCGGGAATGGTTGGGGGACGGCTTTCCAAAACTGTGCGGAGCCATGGATGGCGGAGCCCAAGCGTCACAGGGACGTGCCGCAAGGAGCGTGTTTTGGAAAGCCGTCCCCCAACCATTCCTTCACCAGGCTCTGAGGGCTCCTTTCACCGAAGTCAGAATCAATCGACTATGGTAACAGATTCGAACAATCGCGGGAGGGCCTGAAACAATTCGGAAAATGTGACAATGGTAAGGCCGAGGGCCCCGATGGCGCCTTGCCTGAGTAGGTGCTCACTGCTAAAGTTGCCGCATTCTTTTCGCAACCGCAACTCTCAGGTTGAAACTACACGAATGTTGATCAAAAGACTCCGAGGCATTTTCTCCAGCGACCTGTCCATCGACCTGGGCACCGCCAACACCCTTATATATGTGCGAGAGCGGGGTATCGTCCTGAACGAGCCATCCGTGGTTGCCATCCGCACGAGTGGTTCCCAGAAAATGGTCGCCGCCGTCGGTGCCGAAGCCAAGCGTATGCTCGGCCGGACTCCGGGCAACATCACCGCCATCCGTCCCATGAAGGATGGTGTGATTGCCGACTTCGTCGTCACCGAAAAAATGCTCCAGCACTTCATCCACAAAGTGCACGAGAACAGCTTCATCACCCCGAGCCCGCGCGTGCTCGTGTGTGTGCCCAGCAAATCCACCCAGGTGGAGCGCAAGGCCATCCGCGAATCCGCACTCGGCGCCGGCGCCCGGGAAGTGTTCCTGATCGAAGAGCCCATGGCCGCCGCCATCGGTGCCGGCCTGCCGGTCGAGGAAGCCAGTGGTTCCATGATCGTCGACATCGGCGGTGGTACTACCGAGATCGCCATCATCTCCCTGAACGGCATCGTCTATGCCGAATCCGTGCGGGTCGGTGGGGACAAGTTCGACGAAGCCATCGTCACTTACGTGCGTCGCAACTACGGCAGCCTCATCGGTGACTCCACCGCCGAGCGCATCAAGCACGAAATTGGCTGCGCCTACGAAGGCCTGGAAGTCCGCGAGATCGACGTGCGCGGTCGCAACCTGGCCGAAGGCGTTCCCCGGGCCTTCACCCTGAACAGCGAAGAGATCCTCGACGCCCTTCAGGAATCCCTGGCCCAGATCGTCCAGACCGTCAAGAGCGCCCTGGAACAGTCGCCGCCCGAACTGGCCTCCGATATCGCTGAGCGCGGCATCGTGCTGACCGGTGGTGGTGCCCTGCTGCGTGGCCTGGACAAGCTCATCAGTGAAGAGACCGGTCTGCCGGTGATCATCGCCGAAGACCCGTTGACCTGTGTCGCCCGTGGTGGCGGCAAGGCACTGGAAGTCATTGATCGCGGTGGCATCGGAATGTTCTCCCAGGAGGGCTAAGCCCGTGGGGAGGACTGGCCATTAAAACCATCTTTGTCCAGGGCCCTGTCCCGGGGTTCAGACTCTTCCTGATCATTCTTGCGTCGGCAGCGTTAATCGTTGCCGACGCTCGTTTTGACAAGCTATCACCGGTGCGCAGTACCCTCGCCACCGGTCTTGCCCCCGTGTACTGGCTCGGCAACGCCCCCTACGAATTCAGCGACTGGTTTTCCGGTCTGTTCGTCTCCAAAGAAGACCTGCAGCAGGAAAACGAAGACCTCCGCGCCCGCCTGCTTATTCTTGAACGCCGCGCTCTCAAGTATGCGGCACTGGCTTCCGAGAATAACGAGCTGCGCCGGTTGATGAACTCCTCGGAAGTGCTGGACGACCGTGTCATTGTCGGCGAGGTGGTCGGAGTGTCGCCCGATCCCTTTTCCCACGAAGTCATTATCAACAAGGGCCTGAGCGACGGCGTCAGCCCGGGCCAGGCGATCCTTGATGCCCACGGTCTGATGGGGCAGGTGGTGCAGGCCAGTCAGATTACCTCCAGGGTGTTGCTGGTCTCGGACAGCAGCCACGCCGTGCCGGTGGAAGTGGTCCGTAACGGCCTGCGGGCGGTTCTGTTGGGCACCGGCGACCCCAATGCGCTGGAACTGGTGCATGTGCCGGACACCGCCGATATCCGCGAGGGCGACCTGCTGGTCAGTTCCGGCCTCGGTGGCCGCTTCCCCCGGGGTTACCCGGTGGCCGAGGTGTCCCGGATCGCCAAGGAGCAGGGCGAACCCTTCGTATCCATCCAGGCGACACCCAAGGCGGAGCTGAATCAGAGTCGCCTGGTCCTGGCGGTGTTCCCGCCTGAAACTGCCGAACCGGAAGAAACCGCTGGCCAGATGACAGAATCCGGGGAGGACAGCTGATGTTGTCGGTAATCAGTTATCCGGTCTTTGCGTTTTCGGTGCTACTGGCACTGGTGTTGAGCATCTCCCTGTTCCCCGTCGGCTGGTTCGAGTTCCGGCCCGAGTGGCTGGGCCTGGTGGTGTTCTACTGGACTTTCCGGGCACCGGCCCAGTTCGGCATCCTGCTGGCCTGGTTCCTGGGGCTGCTGCTGGATGTGCTGGAGGCAACGCCCCTGGGTGTGAACGCCATGGCCATGGGCCTGATTGCTTTCCTGGTGCTGACCATCCACCAACGCCTGCGTATGTACCCGATGCCGCAGCAATGCCTGATGGTGTTCCTGCTGCTGGGTATCAACCAGATGCTGGTGCATTTCATCAAGCAGGTACTCGGCGTCGAGGGGGATACCGGGTTCGGGTACCTCTGGCCGGCGGCCACCAGTGCGGTGATCTGGCCAGTGGTGTGTGTACTCCTCGATAATATCAACCGTAAGCTGGGCTAGCGATGTCACACCTGATTCTTGCCTCCGCCTCACCACGCCGGGCAGAGCTGCTGAAGCAGATTGGACTGGCATTCACAACCCGGCCGGCGGACGTGGACGAAACCCCGGTTCCCGCCGAGTCGGCGGAAACCTACGTCGAGCGCCTGGCCCGGGAGAAAGCCCTGGCGGTGGCTGCGGAGCATCCGGAGGCACTGGTAATCGGATCCGATACGTCCGTAGTCCTCCGTGGTGACATTCTGGGTAAACCGGTAAACCGGACCGACGCCTGTGCCACCCTGGCGCGGCTCTCGGGCGAGGTCCATCAAGTGATGACCGCAGTGGCGCTGGCACATCGCGGGCAGTGCCGGTCCTGTCTGGTGGTGACCGATGTGGAATTTCGCCAGCTTGGCGGGGACGAGATCAACGCCTATGTTGCCAGCGGCGAGCCCATGGACAAGGCCGGAAGTTATGGAATCCAGGGTCTTGGTGGTATTTTTGTGAAGGAACTGAGGGGAAGTTACAGCGCTGTGGTCGGACTGCCGTTGCAGCAGACCGCCGAACTTCTGGCCCAGGCCGGCTTCCCGGTATGGACGAACTGGCCAAGCAGTCTGGAGAGCCAAGAATGAGTGAAGAAATCCTGATCAACGTTACGCCGGTGGAAACCCGGGTCGCCCTGGTGGAAAACGGCATGTTGCAGGAGGCCTACATAGAGCGCACCAGCCGTAAGGGCATCGTGGGCAACATCTACAAGGGAAAGGTCGTCCGCGTGCTGCCGGGCATGGAGGCCGCGTTCGTCGATATTGGCCTGGAACGCGCCGCCTTTATCCACGCCTCGGATGTGATCACCGGCCAGTCAGGGGCCGATGATCTGACCGAGGGCCCCAAAACCGTACCGGACATCCGTACCCTGCTGAGGGAAGGCCAGTCCCTGGTGGTTCAGGTGACCAAGGATCCCATTGGCACCAAGGGCGCCCGCCTCACCACCCAGTTGTCGATTCCGTCCCGGTACCTGGTGTTCATGCCCGGCGTCAGTCATATCGGTATCTCCCAGCGCATCGAGGACGACAACGAGCGGGAGCGTCTCAAGACCCTGCTCGAGGAGGCATCCGCAGAAAGCACCGATGTGAAGGGCGGCTACATCATCCGGACCGCCGCCGAGGCAGCCCCGGCCGAGGACCTGATCGGCGACATGAAATACCTGCACCGGCTCAGCCAGTCCATCCAGGAGCGTATCGCCAAGGTGCAGGCGCCGGCGGTGGTGTACCAGGATCTGCCGCTGTTTATCCGCACCATCCGCGACCTGGTCCGGCCCCAGACCGAGAAGGTCCGGATCGACAGCCGGGAGAGCTACCAGCGGGTGATGGAGTTCGTGCAGGAATTCGTTACCGAGTTCGCGGACATGGTGGAGTACTACCCCGGTGAACGTCCGATCTTCGATCTGTATTCGGTCGAAGATGAGATCCAGAAGGCCCTGAGCCGCAAGGTTCAGCTGAAGTCGGGCGGTTATGTCATCATTGACCAGACCGAGGCAATGACCACCATCGATATCAACACCGGCGCCTTCGTCGGCCATCGGAACCTGGAAGAAACCATCTTCAAGACCAACCTGGAAGCAGCCCGGGCCATCAGCCGTCAGCTGCGACTGCGCAACCTCGGCGGCATCATTATCATCGACTTCATCGATATGGAGGATTCCGAGCACCAGCGCCAGGTCCACCGAATGCTGGAAAAGATGCTGGAACGTGACCACGCCAAGACCAAGATCACCGGCGTGTCGGAACTGGGTCTGGTGGAAATGACCCGCAAACGCACCACCGAGAGCCTGGGTCAGGTACTGTGCGAACCCTGCCCGGTGTGTGACGGCCGTGGCTTCCTGAAAACCGCCGAGACCGTCTGCTACGAGGTCTTCCGGGAAATCCTGCGGGTCAACCGGGCCTATGATGCCGAGAGCTACCTGGTGATGGCATCCCAGAAGGTGGTGGACCGGTTGCTGGATGAAGAGTCCGACAATGTGGCCGACCTTGAGACCTTCATCGCCAAGACCATCCGCTTCCAGGTGGAACCTTTCTACAGCCAGGAGCAGTACGATGTTGTGTTGCTCTGATGCCCGCGCAGGTTACTGGCCCGGGGAGTAACGGAATCCATGTCCTCAGCCGATCACGGGCCGCCGTTGCCGGACCCGCCTCCCGAAAGTCGGCCGGTACGCCTCGCTGCACGGCTGTCGAGCCTGGTGTGGTGGTCCCTGCTGGTGGTGCTTCTGCTGTTTGCACTGTACGCGGGCATCGGCCGGCAACTGACCCAGAATATTGAGAGCTTCCGGGACGATCTCGAGCTCGAACTGTCGGCGCGCACCGGCAAGCAGGTGGAAATCGGTGGCCTTGACGCCCGCTGGAACTGGCTGGACCCGACCCTGCTGGCCCGGGATATCGACATCATCGAACCCGGGACCGAGGACTATGTGGTCCGCCTGCAGCACCTCCGGATACGCCTCGATTTCCTCGCTTCCCTGTTTCGGTTCCGGGTGGTTCTTGAAGCCTTCGAAGCCGATGGCCTCGAGCTGACTCTCAACCAGACCCCGGAAGGCGAGGTGGGTGTCGAGGGTGCGGAACTGCCTGCGCCCGCCCGGCGCCAGTTCCAGGACTGGGTTGAGCTGGCAGGGCGCTGGTTGTCCGATCCTTACGTCAAACTCACTCGTGTCAATCTGGCGATCCGGGACAACCAGGGCCAGCTGCGGCATCTTGAGATCCCCCAGCTGGATCTGGTCTACCACCGTGGCCTGTTCCGGGCCTCCGGCCGCGCCATGCAGCCTGGCACCACCCAGCAGCTGGCCAGTTTCAGCCTGGTCGGGCGGCACTTCTTCCGTGGTGACTTTACTGGCCAGCTGTATATGGACGTCGATTCCGGCCGGCTGTTCGACGGCCTCATCGACGAATACCAGTGGCGCAGGCTCCGTGTCGAAGGTTTTGATCTGGGAGGGCAGCTTTGGCTGACCTTCCGGGATGGCCTGCTTCAGCAGGCAAGCGGCTCGGTGCAGACGCCGTATCTGCAACTGGGTGTGGGTAGCGAATCCCTGGCGCCGATCGAGAACATCAGTGCCCGTTTCGGCTGGCGGCGGGCGGAGAACGGCGGTAACGCTGTGGTTTCACGGGGAGAGATCCACCTGCAGGAACTCCAGTGGACCTGGAATGAGGTCACCGTCCCGCCGTTCAGTGTGCGTCTGATGCCCCGGGCGGGTGGGGATGTCGAGGTGGTGGCAGATGCGTTGCCCCTGGGGCCACTGCGTCGCTTGCTTTCGGTCCTGCCCCTGCTGCCGGAGCGGGCGGGTCGTGCGCTCCGGAACTATCGCCCCGCAGGTTATCTGGATCGGATGCATCTGAGGCTGCCCGCCCGTGATCTGACGGAATTCGAGCTCACCGGCCTGTTACGTGACGTGCGGATCCAGGCCCACGGCGGCGCTCCGGGTGCCTCCGGTCTGGATGGCCGGATTGCCCTGCGCCGCAATTCCGGCTCGGTGGAACTGGCGCCCGCCGGAGCGCCGGTCACCCTTGGCTTTCCCCGTCTGTTCCGGGACGACTGGTCGTTCCGGGAAGTGCAGGGAACCGTCGCCTGGCTAATGGATGGTCCCATCACTCGCGTGTATTCCGATAACATCCGGATGAGCTATGGCGACACCACCAGCCTCACCGGCGCCTTTGATCTGCGCCTGGATCGTGAGGGCGAGGACAACCTTGGTCTTCGCGTCGGTGTCGAGGATGGCCGAGCCGGGATGCTGACAGATTTCGTGCCGGCAAAGGTTGTCAATCCCGGCCTGTATGAATGGCTGACTACAGCGATCACCGAGGCGCGGATCACCGATGGGGTCTACTATGGCCATGGCCAGATCGGCCGCGATGCGCCCCGGGGTTCGTTCGTCTCGTCCATGTGGTACACCTTCGAGGACGCGACGGTCCGTTACGATGAACGCTGGCCGGAAGTGACGTCGGCGCGGGGCAGGGTCGATATCCACAACGGTAACACGGACGTTCAGTTGGAATCTGGCCGGACCGGCGGCCTGGAACTCCGCCCGAGCCGGGTAACGGTGATTCCCGGCGATGGCACCCGGCTCTATGTGGATGCCGCTGCCCGGGTGCCCGGTGATGCCGTGCCTTTCTGGATGGACAACAGCCCGTTGGGCGAGATGGCCGGCTCCGAGGCCCGGAGCCTGAAGTATGGAGGGGACTACGCGCTGGACCTGAATCTTGAGCTGCCCCTGGGCGAGGGTGGAGAGCCGGTGGTCCAGGCCCGGGTTCAGACCTCCAATGGCTCGGTACGTTATCCCGCTGCCAACCTTGGCTGGACCGAGCTGTCCGGCGATCTCACTTATCATACCGTCGATGGCTTCTCCGGAGGGCCGATCCAGGCCCGATTCTTCGGTGACCCGGTGGCGGTCAGCCTCAGCGTGGGCGAGGGCGGGCAGGGCCTTGCCATTCGCCAGGATGGTAAGCTCACAGTACCAGAGGTCTTCCGCCAGGCCGGCCTGGAGAATGACAGCGGATTCGGGCTCAAGGGTATCCTCGCGTATTCCGCCGCCTTGACGGTCGGAGCGGACACCACCTCCGGTATACGGGTACGTTCCAACCTTGAGGGGCTCGCCGTGGACTGGCCGGAACCACTGGCCAAGAGCGCTAAGGAACAGGCACCACTGGAGGCCACCATCGAGCCCCGGGCCGAGGAGGGGCTGCGGATCGCCGGCAGCTGGGAGAACCGGATGGGCTTCGATTTCCTCTGGCACGACACCGGTTTCGACCTGACCCTCGGCCACCTTTACCTGGGTTCCCATACCCTCAGAAATATCCGGATCAGTGCGCTGCAGCTGGAGGACCGCTGGGTCGTGAGTACCCGTTCCGAGCGGGCGGTGGGCCGGGTGGTACTTCCGGACGGTGACGAGCCGGTGAAGGCGGATTTTGAGGTGCTGAGACTGGTCCGGGATGATGAACAACGGGAAGCCCAGCCGGAGCTGCTGACCCTGGAAGAACAACTGGAAGCCTTCCGGGCCCTGGATATGGGCAGCTGGCCGGACGTCGATGTGAGCATTGCCGACCTTCAGCTCAATGATGAGAGCCTGGGAACCTGGACGTTCCTTCTGCGGCCGGAACCGTTCCAGCTCAAGGTCAATGACATCCAGGGTCGCCTGAACTCCCTGACCCTGCTGGGCGAGATGACCTGGAGCATTGCCGGAGACCGGGAAGTCAGTCGCTTTGCCGGCTCGGTCACCGGCGGTGCCCTGACCGACCTGAACCAGTTGTTTGGCACAGAAATTCCGCTGGAAAACCGGCAGACCAATATCGAACTCGATCTGGACTGGCCCGGGCGACCGGATGACTTCTCCATGCGGGAGGTCAGCGGAACCCTGAGCCTGCGGCTGGATGACGGGATCATCCTGGAACAGAACAGCACCGCCCAGGTGTTCCGGATCTTCAACCTGCTGAATGCCGACACCCTTTGGCGGCGCCTGAAACTGGATTTTTCCGACCTGTATGAACGGGGTGTGGCCTTTGACGCCATCTCCGGCAAGGCCCGGATCGATAACGGACTGGTAACCATGAATCCCGAGCTGCAGATTGTCGGCCCCTCGGGCGCGTTCAAGCTCAGCGGTACAACCGACCTGTCCGAGGAAACCCTGGACATGCGACTGGTGGTGGTCCTGCCGCTTACCCAGAACCTCCCCCTGGCGGCTCTGCTCATGGGGGCGGGGGCGCCAATCGGCGGTGCGCTGTTCGTGCTGGACAAGGTTCTGGGCGACCCGTTGAGTAAACTGACCAGTGCCACCTATAGTGTGACCGGGACCTGGGATAATCCCGAGGTCGACCTTCGCCGGGTCTTCGATACCGGCGAATAGTGCGAGCGGAGAAGGATTCTATGAGCACACAGACAAAACAGCGGGTAGCCGCGATCCAGATGGTGAGTACCCGGGACATCGAGGCGAACCTGCGCGAAGCGGAACGGTTGTTGACCGATGCCGCCCGACAGGGGGCGAAGGTGGCGGTGCTGCCGGAGAACTTTGCCGTGCTGTCGACGCGGGACATGATTGCCTGTGGCCGGACAGAAGCGGGCGACAGACCGGTGATCCGGGATTTCCTGTCAGTCCAGGCCCGGAAGCTCGGGATCTGGATTGTGGGTGGCTCCCTGCCTCTGGCCCAGCGACCGGATGGTACCGATATCGAGGATCGGGTGCGGGCCACCTGCCTGGTGTATGACGATCAGGGGCAGGAGGTTGGTCGTTACGACAAGATTCATCTCTTTGACGCGAAAGTCGAAGACGCCCACGGCCAATACCGGGAATCGGACACCTTCGAGCCGGGGGAACAGGTGGTGACCATCGATACGCCGGTGGGCAAGCTGGGAATGGCCATCTGCTATGACCTGCGTTTCCCGGAGCTGTTCCGCGCGCTGAGGGAGCAGGGCGCCGACTGGGTCTGCCTGCCAAGCGCCTTCACCTGGCAGACCGGCGATGCCCACTGGCATGCCCTGATCCGCGCCCGGGCCATCGAGAACCAGGTCTGGGTCGTCGCCCCCGGTCAGGGCGGCCAGAACAGCGAGCGCCGCCGCACCTACGGCCACACCCTGATCTGCGACCCCTGGGGCAACATCACCGCCGAGCGCGAACAAGACGGCCCCGGCGTAATTACCGCCGAGCTGGATCTGGAGCGGCTGAAGCAGGTGAGGGCAAACATGCCGGTCTGGGAGCACCGGAGGCTTTGAGCCAGGGCGCCGGGGGTTGGTAACGCAGGGGTCTGATGAAAGCCTTCATCTGACCCCATGTTCAGGTCAAATTCCGGGATCGCATCTAAAAACGGGGTCAGAAGAAAGCGTTCTTCAGACTCCTGGGGGATGACCCCATCTTCACCAATCCCGGCTGACCCTATTCCACCTCGTCAATACACTCCCGCAAATACCGAAACAGCTTCTTCGCCTGACCGGTATTCTTCTCCTTCTCGGCATCCCGCTTCGCATTCCGCGCGAGGTTGCGCAGGTGCTGGATATCCGCCGACGGGCAGTAATCAATAAACTCGCCGACGGCAGAGTCCCCTTCTGCCACCATCCGGTCGCGCCAGCGCTCGGCCAGGTGGTGGCGGCGGGTATGCTCGGCACTGCCCGCGTCGAAGGCGTCGAGACCGCGCTCGATGGCTTCCGGGTCTTCCTCGTTGCGCATGACCTTGCCGATGTAATGCAGGTGCCGCCGGCGCGCCTCATTCTTGCGGATTCGCCGGGACTCGACGATGGCCGCCTTCAGGGTATCGCTGATGGGCAGGCTGTTGAGCTGGTCGTCGCTCAGATCCAGCATGCGCTTGCCCACTTCCTGCAGGGCATGCATCTCCCGCTTGATCTGGGATTTGCTGGGACCGAGGTCTTCCTGGAATTCGTCGTCGTGGTGATCTGTCATAGTTGCTACCTAAAGCCCAAGTCGGGGTCAGATGAAGGCTTTCATCAGACCCCATAGTCGCGCCCAACTCAGGGGTCTGATGAACTTGTTCATCTGACCCCATGTTCAGTTGCAACGCCTACGCATAAAAAATCGTCGCCAACCCCAGAAACGCCATAAATCCCACCACATCCGTCACCGTGGTCAGGATAACGCTGCCCGCCAGCGCCGGATCAATGTTCCGGGACTTGAGAAACAGCGGCAACATGGTACCCACAAAGGCGGCGGCTACCAGGTTGATGACCAGGGCGGCGGCGATGATACCGCCGATCAGCAGATCCTGGAACCAGGCGGCCGCAGCCGTGGCCACCACCAGCGCCCAGAACAGGCCGTTCAGGGCACCCACAAAGAACTCCCGGTTCAGCAGCCATCGAACGTTGGCGCCGCTGATCTGGCCCACGGCCATGCCGCGGATGACCAGTGTGAGGGTCTGGCTGCCGGCAATGCCGCCCATGCTGGCGACGATGGGCATCAGCACTGCCAGGGCGACCACCTTGCTGATAGTGGCTTCGAACAGACCGATCACCGCCGAGGCGATGAAGGCGGTGACCAGGTTGATGCCCAGCCACACCGCCCGGCGGCGGGTGGTTTTCCAGACCGGGGCGAAGGTGTCTTCATCTTCGTCCAGACCGGCCATGCTCATCAGGGAGTGGTCGGCGTCTTCCCGGATAACGTCGACCACGTCATCGATGGTGATGCGCCCGAGCAGCCGGCCCTCCTCATTGACCACCGGCGCCGAGATCAGGTCGTAGCGCTCGAACATGGTCGCTACCTTGGTGTCGGAAAGGGTCACGGGAATGGGTTCGACTTCGGTGTCCATGACTTCCCGCACGGTCGCCGCAGGGTTGGACACCAGGATCCGGGTAATGGGCAGCACCCCGATAAAATCGTCCCGCCGGCTGACCACGATCAGGCTGTCGGTCATCGGGGGCAGGTTGCGGTGCCGGCGCAGGTAACGGAGCACAACGTCGATGCTGATGTCCGGGCGCACCGTGATGGTGTCCGTGTTCATCAGGCCGCCGGCGGTGTCCTCCGGATAGGACAGCACTTCCTCGACCCGCAGCCGGTCCTGTTCGTCCATGGTGTCCAGGACTTCCTGGATCACCGTGTCCGGCAGCTGCTGCAGCAAGTCGGCGAGGTCGTCCGACTCGAAATCCTCGATGATGTCCGCCAGTTCCTGGGCGTTCAGCTGGCTCAGGAAGTAGCTACGGATGTCATCGCTGAGGTACTGGAGGACTTCACCCTCCAGATCCTTCTCCACCAGGTTCCAGAGCAGGGCACGCTGGCGGGGAGGGGAGGATTCCAGCAGGTGGGCGATATCACTGGGGCTCAGGCCGCCATTGAGGATGCGGGCAACCTGCTTGAGGGCACCACTATCCAGCGCCTCACTCAGAGAGCGCAAACGCTGCCTGGCCTGGCTTTTTTCCAGAATATCGGTCATGGATCACCTGCTTGCTGAAAACGCCTTTATTATAGCGGAGTTAGGCGTTACAGGTGAGTGAAAACGGGGTTAAATCCCCAGGGGTCTGAAGAACACCTTCTTCTGACCCCATGTTCACGCTTACTCCCCCTCACCAAAATAATCATCAATCAGCCTGACCAGCGCCTCAATGGCCCGTTCCTCATCCGGCCCTTCGGCAATCAGCTCCACTTCGGTACCCTGGCTGGCGGCGAGCATCATCACCTGCATGATGTTTTTGGCGTCCACCTCGCGGCCGTTGCGGGCGATCCGGACCTGGCTGTCGAACTCGGAGGCGGTCGCCACCAGTTTGGCCGTGGCGCGGGCGTGCAGGCCGAGCTTGTTGATGATGGTGATGGGGCGGCGAATCATGGTGCTTCAGGTCTCTCCCCGGGCTTGCAGGTGGGGCAGCTCGGTGTGGCGCACCTGCACGTTGTTGTAGCGTTCGCGGAAATGCTTGCCCAGCTGCTCGCAGATATACACGGAGCGGTGCTGGCCGCCGGTGCAGCCGATAGAAATGGTCATGTAGCTGCGGTTGCTTTCGGCAAAGCCGGGCAGCCAGGTGTCCAGGAAAGCGATCAGATCATCGACCATCTTGCGACTGGCCGGCTCCCGCTCCAGGAAATCGATCACGGGCTGGTCGGTGCCCACGTACTTGCGCAGGCTGGTATCCCAGTAGGGGTTGGGCAGGCAGCGGACATCAAACACGTAATCGGAATCCAGCGGCACCCCGTGCTTGAAGCCGAAGGACTGGAACAGAAGGGCCAGTTCCTGCTCTTTACGGCCCACCACCCGTTGCTTGACCTGATCCCGCAGTTCGTACATCGACATGCCGGTGGTGTTGATATAGAGGTCCGCAAGCTTGGACAGCGGTTCCAGCAGCTTCTTCTCGCTGGTAATGGCCTCGCGCAGGGAGGTCTTGTCGTCACTCAGGGGATGCTTGCGGCGGGTGGCATGGAAACGCTGCAGCAGGGATTGCTCGTCCGCGTCCAGGTAGATGATCTCCACCGTGATGCCGGTTTCCTGCAGCTGACTGTAGATATCCTCGAAATTGGCCAGCTCACCGGACAGGTTGCGGGCATCAATACTCACAGCCATCTTGTTCAGCCGCCCCGGCCTTTCCTGGGCGGCCGCTTCCCGGGTCAACGGAAACAGCAACCCGATGGGAAGGTTGTCGATGCAGTAGAAGCCCAGATCTTCCAGTACATGCAGTGCGGTACTCTTGCCTGAGCCTGACCTGCCACTCACGATGATCAACTTCATGCCCAGCATACCTCCGGTAAAGTCGGGTTCAGCCGTTAGCGGCTGTCATGCGCTCATACAATGTCCTGGCGTCTTCGCACTCGCGGAGCCTGTTGCAGAAGGACCGCTCATTGAATTTCTCGGCCAGCTGGCTCAGCAGCTCCAAATGCTCGCTGGTCGCCTCCTTCGGCACGATCAGGGCAAACACCAGGTCCACGGGCTGATTGTCGATGGCATCGAACTCGACGCTTTCCTCCAGCGTCATCAGCACACCGATCACCCGGTCCAGGCCCTCCAGCCGGCAGTGGGGGATGGCAATCCCCTGGCCGATTCCGGTACTTCCGAGCCGCTCGCGCGCGATCAGGTTGTTGAAGATCTCGGTGTCGCTCAGGGTTTCATCCTGCTGGTGGATCTTTTCAGCGATGAACTCCAGAACCCGCTTCTTGCTTGATGCCGGCGCCCGGCAGAGGGTCAGCTCCGGTACAAGGATGTTGTCTATGGTCAGGGATGTGTCGCTCATGGATCGACTGCATTTCCGTAAAAAAAAGGCTGCGACACCCGAAGTGCCGCAGCGCCATTGGATTACCGCATGGAGACGGACTGTTAACGCTGCCCGTTACCGTGCATCCGGTCTACGTTCTTTTCCTTGTGCTTGAGAACCTGACGATCCAGCTTGTCGATCAGGGCATCGATGGCTGCGTACATGTCCTCATTCTCGGCCTTAGCATGAATTTCACCGCCACCCGCTACATGCAGAGTCCCCTCCGCAATCTGGCGCACCTTTTCGACTTCCAGGGTCACCTGACAGTTGGAAATGTGGTCAAAGTGGCGCTCCAGCTTGTCGAACTTCTCGGTGACATAATCCTTGAGGGAGGGAGTCAATTCTACGTGATGGCCTGAAATATTGAGTTGCATAGGCGTCTCCTGTTGTTACACCAGTCGTTTGCGTTCATTGGAAGGCGGAATATGCATCGCCTCCCGGTACTTGGCCACGGTGCGTCTTGCCACCTTGATGCCCTGTTCTCCTAGCATGGCTGCAATTTTACTGTCACTCAATGGCTTTTTAGGAGTTTCCGCGGCAATCAGTTTCCGGATCATCGCGCGAATGGCCGTTGAGGAACATTCACCCCCTTCATCCGTGCTGACATGGCTGGAGAAAAAGTACTTCAGCTCAAAGATGCCCCGGGGCGTGTGCATGTATTTCTGTGTGGTCACCCGGGAAATGGTGGACTCGTGCATGTCCACGGCCTGGGCAATATCGGACAGGATCAGCGGCTTCATCGCCTCCTCACCCTGGTCCAGGAAGCCCTGCTGGTGCTCCACGATGCGGGTGGCCACCTTAAGCAGGGTTTCATTCCGGCTCTGCAGGCTCTTGATGAACCATTTGGCCTCCTGCAATTGATCCCGCAGGTAGGTGTTGTCTGCACTGCTGTCCGCACGCCTTATAAGAGAAGCATAGCTCGCATTCACGCGGATGCGGGGGGCAATTTCCGGATTCAGTTCCACCCGCCAGCGGCCGTTGTGTTTGCTGACGATGACATCGGGGATGACGTAATCCGGCTCGCCGTGGTCGATCACATCGCCCGGTCGGGGGTTGAGGCCGGTGATCAGCGCCAGGACTTCCCGCAGCTGATCTTCCTTCAGGCGGCTTCTGCGCAGCAGCTGGGCGTAGTCCCGGTTACCCAGAAGGTTGATGTAGTGGGTAATCACCAGCCGAGCCTGGGCCAGCCAGGGGGTGTCCGGCGGCAGCTGGTTGAGCTGGATCAGCAGGCATTCCTGCAGATCACGGGCAAACACGCCAGCCGGGTCCAGATGCTGGAGCCGGTGCAGCACCGCTTCCACCTCGTCCAGTTCCAGGGGATCCTCGTCGGCGTCGTCCTGCAGGCCGGCATGGATCTCCTCCAGAGGGCTGGTCAGGTAGCCGTGATCGTCTACCGCATCGAGCAGGGCATGGGCGATGGCCCGGTCCCGCTCGCTCATGGGTGTCAGGTTGATCTGCCATTCCAGGTGATCGTGCAGGGTTTCCGTCGGCGAGTTGCGGGTCTCGAAATCCTGTTCGTTGTCGTCGTCATTGCGGGCCGAAGAGGCCGGCGCGGACTGATAGATGTCGTCCCAGGCAGTGTCGACGGGCAGGTCGTCCGGGATGTTATCGGGAACCTCGTTCTCGCCGGTCCATTCCGGTCCGGCATCGTCCCAGTCATCACCGGTTTCGGCACTGGCAGTGGAATCCTGTTCCTGGTCGTCCCGATTTTCGGTGTTGTCCGCCGGCGCTTCGGCGTGGTCGTCGTCCTCGGAGGTTTCCAGCATCGGATTGGAATCGAGGGCCTGCTGGATTTCCTGTTGCAGATCGAGGGTGGAGAGCTGCAGAAGCCGGATCGCCTGTTGCAGCTGGGGCGTCATGGTCAGGCTCTGACCCAGCTTTAACTGTAATGAAGCTTTCATCACCATACGTTCAGGATCCGTTACTCGTCACGCTCTGTCACCTTGGCATCAGAGAAAAAATGCTTTGTATGCTAGCTAGTTGCCGTAGCAAGCAAGTTCTTTGCCGAGTTTACTGGAATTGGATGTCAGATTGAACATGAAAGGTGGCGGGGATGTAACTCAGGGGTCTGATGAAAACTTTCATCTGACCCCAACCTGGACCCTTGGCTCGTGCTCAAATCCGACCCGGGGTCAGAAGAAAGCGTTCTTCAGACCCCTGGGGTGGCCCCTGACTCAGGGGTCTGATGAAAACTTTCATCTGACCCCAACCTGGACCTTTGGCTTGTGCTCAATTCCAACTCGGGGTCAGAAGAAGGCGTTCTTCAGACCCCACTCTCAGAGCCGGAACTCGTTCCCCAGATACACCTCTTTCACCTGCTGATTCGCCAGAATCTCCTCCGAGCTGCCGGAAGCAATGATATGCCCCCCGGAGACGATGTAGGCGTTCTCGCAGATATCCAGTGTCTCCCGCACGTTGTGGTCGGTGATCAGTACCCCGATGCCCTTGTCCCGCAGGTGGCGGATGATGTGCTTGATGTCGCTCACCGAGATCGGGTCCACGCCGGCGAAGGGTTCGTCCAGCAGGATGAAGGCGGGCTCCATGGCCAGGGCGCGGGCGATTTCCACCCGCCGGCGCTCGCCGCCGGAGAGTGCCATGCCGACGCTGTCGCGAATGTGGGTGATGTGGAACTCTTCCAATAGCTCTTCGAGCTTGGCATCACGCTCGGCCCGGCCGAGGCCCTTGCGGGTTTCCAGGATCGCCATGATGTTGTCCCGCACGGTCAGTTTGCGGAATACCGAGGCTTCCTGGGGCAGGTAGCCGATTCCCTTGCGGGCACGCCCGTGCATGGGCAGGGGCGTGATGTCCTGGCCATCAATGGTGATGCGGCCGCGATCGGCGGGCACCAGGCCAACAATCATGTAAAAGCAGGTGGTTTTGCCGGCGCCGTTGGGGCCGAGCAGGCCGACGATCTCGCCACTCTGGATTTCCAGGGAAACGTCGATGACCACCTTCTTCTGTTTGTAGCTCTTTGCCAGGTTACTGGCTCTCAGTACTGCCATCGGATCCCTGTCTGGTGCTGCGGGGCTGGATAACCATTTCAACCCGGCCAGTGCCGGATCCCGTTTCCTGTCCGCCCTCGGCGGTAACTACCCGGCGAACCGTGTCGTAATGGATGAGGTCGCCGCGGAACAGGTTGCCATTCTGCTCAATCACCGCCTCCCGTTCAAAGGTCAGCTGCCGGTCAGTGGCAGACCAGGTGATGTTAAGGGCGCGGGCATCGGTCTCGCCCTCACCGTCACGGCTCGGTTGGGTATAGTGGGCCGGGGCGCCGGACGCCTCGATACGGTTCAGGCCTTCGGTGTTGCGGTACAGCACGACCCGTTCGGCTGTCAGTCGGGTCTTGCCCTGGGTGAGGATCACGTCACCGGTATAGGTGGCCACGCCCTTGCTGTCATCGAGCCGTGCGCTGTCGGCGCTGACGGTGATCGGCTGGTCGGAATCCAGGTCGAAGGCCAGGACCGGGCCGCTGAGGACCAGCGCCAGCAGGGTGGCCAACACGCCGGACGGATGTTTATTGAACGGTCTCATAACGTCCTTCCACGTCGGAGTTGAGCTCCAGAATTCGCTCGTTGATCCAGGCTTTCATGCCGGTGGCACGGGTAACGCCGATGCGATCGGTGATCTCCACCGGAGCGTCGGTATAGATGATGTTCTGATCGTTGTCCAGCGTCAGCTTTGACGTGGTCAGGGTCGCCTCACGGTCGCCAATCGGGCGAATGATACGCACGTTGTCGGTCAGGTACAGCAGATTCTCGTTCTGCAGCAGGCTGCCGTTGTCCGCCGAGATTGTCCAGGGTTCAGTGCCGGGTTCGCCCCGGATGCGGGCAGTGGGCGATACCATGGTGGCCATGTTGCCCTCCTCGAACTGCTCGATCCGCGGGCTGGAGAAGCGCACTTCCAGGTTGCCGTTCTGGTCATAGGCGGTGTAGGTACCGTCCACCACAAAGCCATCCGGTTCGGTCGGGCCGCGCAGGGCAGCAGCTTCCGGGTCCGGTGCCGGCGGCTCGTCGCTGCGCCACAGCAGGAACAGGGCCACGGCGACCAGGGCCATCACCGCAAGCGCCCGCACCAGCGGGCGCTCGCTGACTTGCCGGAGCGACTCCAGGGGGCTGCTCATCCCGCCGGCTCCAGGTAGGGGGCAAGTGCGGCGTCCAGTTTGTTCTGGGCGGTCAGGATCAGGTCACAGGCTTCCCGTACGGCGCCATTGCCACCGGCCACGCTGGTGCAGTAGTCCGCATGCTGTCGCACCAGCCAGTAGCCGTTGGGTACGGTGATGCCCAGACCGGCAAAGCGCAGTGCCGGCAGGTCCGGCAGGTCGTCCCCCATGTAGGCAATTTCCTCCGGAGCAATGTCCATGGTGCGCACCAGCTCCTGCAAGGCCACCTTCTTGTCTTCGCGGCCCTGCATCAGGTGCGGGATGCCCAGGTCGTTCATGCGTTTTTCGGTCAACGGTGAGCGCCGGCCGGTGATGACAGCGACGGTGATGCCGGCTGCCATCAGCTGTTTCAGGCCAAGGCCGTCGAGGATATTGAAGCCCTTGAGTTCGTCGCCGTTGGCGCTGAAATAGAGTTTGCCGTCGCTCATGATGCCGTCCACATCCAGCGCGATCAGGCGGATGCGGGCGGCCCTGGCGATCAGCTCTTCAGGCCATTGCGAAGCCAGCGGACTGGTCAGGTCGGCCATCAGATCACTCCCGCCCGGAGCAGGTCGTGCATGTTGATGGCGCCGACCAGGGCGCCTTTCTCGTCGGTGACCGGCAGGGCGTTGATCTTCATCTCTTCCATGATGTTCAGGGCTTCGGCCGCCAGGTGGTCGGCGGCAATGGTCTTGCCGTGGCGGGTCATTACTTCCTCGATGGCGGTGTTGTGGATATCCACGGACCGGTCCAGGGTGCGGCGCAGATCGCCGTCGGTAAAGATGCCGGTGAGGTCGCCTTTGGCATCCACTACGGTCGTCATGCCCAGGCCCTTGCGGGAAATCTCCAGCAAGGCGCCACTGAGGGTGGTGCCTTCGGTCACGACCGGAATCTGCTCACCGGTGTGCATGATGTCGGAAACCTTGAGCAGCAGGCGCCGGCCCAGGCTGCCACCGGGGTGGGAGAAGGCGAAATCTTCGGCGCTGAAGCCCCGGGCTTCCAGCAGGGCCACCGCCAATGCATCTCCCATGACCAGAGTTGCCGTAGTACTGGAAGTGGGGGCCAGGCCCAGCGGGCAGGCCTCGGCGTCCACCCGGACATCCAGGTTGGCCACCGCCTCCCGCGCCAGCACCGAGTCCGGATTGCCGGTCATGCTGATCAGCGGGGCGCCCATGCGTTTGATCAGAGGCAGGATGGTCACCACCTCACTGGTGTTGCCGCTGTTGGAGATGGCAATGACGACATCCTGGCTGGTGATCATGCCCAGGTCGCCATGGCTCGCTTCGCCGGGGTGCACAAAGAAAGAAGGCGTGCCGGTGCTGGCCAGGGTAGCCGCGATCTTGTTGCCGATATGACCGGACTTGCCCATGCCGGTCACCACCACCCGGCCCTTGCAGGCCATGATGGTCTCGCAGGCGCGGAAGAAGTGGTCGTCGATGCGGCCTTCGAGGGCCTCGATGGCATCGCGCTCGATGCGAATGGCGCGAAGGGCGGATGTCCGGAAATCGTGGCTGGTCTGTTCAGTCATCGGGCTCTGGCCTGGCTCGTATCGGGGGAATTCGGCAAAAAGCGTTGAAAGTGGCGGAAGTATATCATTTTCAATAAATCCGGTGATGACCATCACGACATTTTACCGGTGAGACATTGAGGTTAGGCGCCGCATCGCATAATGTAGCTCCTCCTCGAAAGGGACAGATTATGGGTTCGACTGCATACATATCTCTGAAGGACGTTGTCTTCTCCCGTTCCGGCCGGCGCATCTTCGATGGCATCACCCTGGATATCCCCAGGGGCAAGATCACCGCGATCATGGGCCCCAGTGGTACCGGGAAGACCACCTTGCTAAGGCTGATCGGGGGACAACTGCGCCCGGACAGTGGCAGCGTCCAGGTGGATGGCCACGAGGTGCCGCGTCTCAAGCGCAAGGCCCTGTACACGCTGCGTGAAAAGATGGGCATGCTGTTCCAGAGCGGCGCCCTGTTTACCGATCTGAGTGTCTTTGAAAACGTGGCTTTCCCGTTGCGGGTGCACACAAAGCTGCCCGAAGACATGATCCACGACATCGTGTTGATGAAGCTTGAAGCCGTCGGCCTGCGGGGCGCCCGCCACCTGATGCCGTCGGAGCTCTCCGGTGGCATGACCCGCCGGGTTGCCCTGGCTCGAAGCATTGCCCTGGATCCGGAGCTGATCATGTACGACGAGCCTTTCGCCGGCCAGGATCCCATCGCCATGGGCGTGTTGGTAAAACTGATCCGGGATCTGAACAGCTCCATGGGATTGACCAGTGTGCTGGTGTCCCATGACGTGCCCGAGTCCCTGAGTATCTGTCATTACGCCTGTATCATTGCCGACGGCAAGGTCATTGGTGAAGGCACGCCGGAGGAGCTGAAGGCGCACCCGTCGGATCAGGTCCAGCAGTTCCTGCAGGGGCAGCCGGACGGCCCGGTGCCTTTCCATTATCCCGCGGACGATGCCGGCAAGGACTTCGGTCTGGGAGGAGGCGCCTGATGCTGGACCGTATCGCTTCCCTGGGCCGGCTGGGCCTCGACATTGTCGCTTCCCTCGGTCGCTCCGGGCGTTTTCTGGCCGGGGTGCTGAGTGGCGTGCCACGCCCGGTGACCGGCTTCCCTCTGCTGGTCAAACAGATTTATGCGGTCGGGGTGCTGTCCCTGGCTATTGTCGTGGTGTCCGGCCTGTTCATCGGCATGGTGCTGGGGCTGCAGGGTTACACCATCCTCTCCGATTACGGTTCCGAGGCTGCCATCGGTCAGATGATTGCGCTGACCCTGGTGCGGGAACTGGGGCCGGTGGTCACCGCCTTGCTGTTCGCCGGGCGGGCCGGCTCGGCCCTGACCGCGGAGATCGGCCTGATGAAGGCCACCGAGCAGCTGTCCAGCATGGAAATGATGGGGGTGGATCCCTTGCGGCGGGTGATCGCACCCCGCCTGTGGGCCGGCTTTATCGCCATGCCGATACTGGCGGTCATCTTCTCCGTGGTCGGTATCTGGGGCGGCATGCTGGTCGGTGTGGAATGGCTGGGCGTGTTCGAAGGTTCCTTCTGGGGCAACATGCAGTCCTCTGTGGACTTCGTGGACGACGTGATGAACGGCTTCATCAAGAGCGTCGTGTTCGGATTTGTCTGCGCCTGGATCGCGGTGTTCCAGGGCTACGACTGTGTGCCCACGTCCGCCGGAATCAGTTCCGCCACCACCAAGACCGTGGTTTACTCGTCCCTGGCGGTATTGGGGCTGGATTTTGTGCTAACCGCCGTAATGTTCGGCGATTTCTGAGATTGATCAACGGGAGCCGGTAATGGCACAGAGAACCATTGAAATCATAGTTGGTCTGTTCATGGTTGCGGGGCTGGCGGCTTTGCTGGTACTGGCGCTTCAGGTCAGCGGGTTGTCGCCCAAGGCCGCCGAGAGCACCTACACCCTGTACGCCAATTTCAACGATACCGGCGGCCTGACACCCCGGGGCAAGATCTCCATGGCCGGGGTGACGGTCGGCACCATCGAGTCCATTTCCCTCGACAAGGAAACCTTCCAGGCCCGGGTGAAAATGTCGATTCATGCCGAGGTGGACAACATTCCGGCGGACAGTTCCGCAGTAATACGTACATCCGGCCTGCTCGGTGAGCAGTACATTGATATATCCATCGGTGGAGACATGGAATCGCTGCAAGCGGGCGATACCTTCTACTCCACCCAGTCCGCCATGAACCTTGAGCGGCTGATCAGTAACTTTGCTTCCGGTAAATGAGCACCGGAGCACGGACCGAACAGAGATAGCGGGAGATCCTGATGGTTGCTTTGACTCAACGACTTTTCCTGGCACTGGCCCTGATGGTCGCGGTGGTTAGCCAGGCGCAGGCGGAGCAGGCTGAAGAGTTGCGTGAATACGTGGACGTCAACACCCAGAAGCTGGTGGAGAAGTTGAATGAGGAGCGGGGCCTGTATGAGAAGGACCCCGAGGCCTTCTACCGGAGCATGGACGAGGCCCTGACCGATTTTGTGGATTTCCGTCGCATCGCCGCCCGCGTAATGGGGCGCTACGCGCGCCAGACCACCCCGGAGCAGCGTGACGAGTTCGTCGAGAAGTTCAAGCGCAGCCTGTTCGACAGCTATGCCAAGGCCCTGGTCGATGCCGACGACTTCGAGATCAACGTGAAGGAGGCGACCATCCTGCCGCGGGATGAAGACCGCGCCTCGGTAGATCTGGAAGTCATCAGCTCCTCGGGCAACCGCTATCCGGTGGTGTACTCCATGTACCGGAACGGTGAAGGCCAGTGGCTGATGGAGAACGTGATCGTTGAAGGTGTGAACATTGGTCTCGCCTTCCGGGATCGTTTCAGCCAGGAAATGGAAGAGAACCGGGGCCAGATCCAGGTCGTGATCGACGGCTGGAGCGATGCCGCCAAGGCCATCGATCTGGACGGAGACGCAGACAACTCATGAGTCCTTCCGTACCGCGCGCCGAGCTCCGGGATGGCGAGATGATCGTGACCGGCGAGGTAAACGCTTCGTCGGTCATTGGCCTTCGCCAGCAGGGGGAGCAGCTGATTTCCGGGATCAACGATGGTCTCGTGGTTGATGTCTCCGGTCTGGAAACCGCACACAGTGTGGTGCTCTCCATGATGCTCTGTTGGGAGCGGCTTGCCAGGAAGCAGGGTATCGACCTGAGTTTTCGAGGCATCAATGGCCGCCTTGCCTCGCTGGCATCACTGAGTAATCTGAGTGCCCAGCTGACCCGCGCCGACTAATTGGTTACAATCTCGCCCCTGATTTTCCAAAACACCCGAGGATAGTTTATGGACGCCGCCGAAGTCACAAAACTGGTCGAAGAAGCCTTGCCCGGATGCGAGGTTCAGGTCCAGGTTGATGGTACCCATTACATGGTCGTCGTGGTGGGTGACGTATTCGAGGGCCTGCCGACCATCAAACGGCAGCAAATGATCAACAAGGCGCTGTTCCAGCACGTTATGGACGGCACCATCCACGCCCTGCATCCGCGTGCCTTCACTCCCGCAGAATGGGCCGAGCGCCAGGGCTGATACGCCCGCCAGACACAGGAATTCTATTTTGGACAAACTTCTGATTCGCGGGCGCAGACCCCTCGATGGCGAAATCCGTATTTCCGGTGCCAAGAACGCGGCACTGCCAATCCTCGCCGCCACACTTCTGGCGGATGAGCCGGTGACCGTGGGCAACCTGCCGCACCTGCACGACATCACGACCATGATCGAGCTGCTGGGCCGCATGGGTGTTGAGGTAATCATTGATGAGAAAATGAGCGTGGAGATCCACGCCAACACCATCAAGCACTTCCACGCCCCCTATGAGCTGGTCAAGACCATGCGCGCCTCGATTCTGGTGCTCGGACCCCTGGTGGCGCACTTTGGTGAGGCCGAGGTGTCCCTGCCCGGTGGCTGTGCCATCGGCAGCCGGCCGGTCAACCTGCACATCCACGGTCTGGAGCTGATGGGTGCGGACATCAAGGTCGAGAACGGCTACATCAAGGCCAAGACCAACGGTCGTCTGAAGGGTGCCCATATCTTCCTGGACACCGTGACCGTAACCGGTACCGAGAACCTGATGATGGCCGCGGCCCTGGCCGACGGTAAGACCATCCTCGAGAACGCCGCCCGCGAGCCGGAAGTGGTCGACCTGGCCGAGTGCCTGATTGCCATGGGTGCGGACATCAAGGGCCATGGCACCGCCACCATCGAGATCAACGGCGTCGAGCGCCTGCACGGCTGTCACTACGACGTGCTGCCGGACCGCATCGAAACCGGCACCTTCCTGGTGGCCGCCGCCGCCACCGGTGGTCGGGTGAAGCTGAAGGACACCCGTGAGGACCTGCTTGAAGCCGTCCTGCTGAAGCTGGAAGAGGCGGGCGCCCACATCGAGACCGGCCCGGACTGGATCGAGCTGGACATGAAGGGTAAACGGCCGAAAGCGGTCAGCCTGCGCACGGCTCCGTACCCGGCGTTCCCCACCGACATGCAGGCCCAGTTCGCCGCCATGAATGCGGTGGCGGAAGGCACCGGTACCATCGTGGAGACGGTGTTCGAGAACCGCTTCATGCACCTGCAGGAACTTGGCCGCATGGGCGCGGACATCACCCTGGAAGGCAACGCCGCCATCATCAAGGGCGTTGAGCATCTGACCGGTGCCCCGGTGATGGCGACCGACCTGCGGGCCTCGGCCAGCCTCGTCATTGCCGGCCTGGTGGCCGATGGCGACACCATCGTGGACCGCATCTACCACATCGATCGCGGCTACGAGTGTATTGAAGAGAAACTGCAGCTGCTGGGCGCGAGCATCCGCCGCCTGCCGGCCTAACAGACACAGACGGGAAACCGGAAGGACGCATGACAGATTCCATCACCATCGCCTTGTCGAAGGGACGAATCCTCGAAGAAACCCTGCCGCTGCTGGCGGAAGCCGGCATCGAGCTGGTGGACGACGTGAAGAAATCCCGCAAGCTGGTGTTTCCGACCACCGATCCGGACGTGCGCGTACTGATCATCCGTGCCACCGACGTGCCGACCTATGTCCAGTATGGCGGTGCGGACCTGGGCGTGACCGGCAAGGATGTGCTGATGGAACATGGTGCGGAAGGTCTGTACGAGCCCCTGGACCTGAACATCTCCCGCTGCCGCCTGATGACTGCCGGTCCAAAGGGCCAGACACCGCCGAACGGCCGGATCAAGGTGGCCACCAAGTTCGTCAACCTGGCTCGAAGGTACTATTCCGCCCAGGGCCGCCAGGCCGATATCATCAAGCTGTACGGCGCAATGGAACTGGCCCCGATCCTCGGCCTCGCCGACGAGATCGTGGATATTGTCGATACCGGTAACACCCTCAAGGCCAACGGCCTCGAAGCCCGGGACCTGATTGAAAACATCAGCAGCCGTTTAGTGGTTAATCGTGCGTCCATGAAGATGAAACATGGGCGGATTAACCCCATAATCGAAAAGATGGCCGCCGCCGTAGAAAAGCGGCGAGAGAAAAAGTAGGGGTCTGAAGAAAGCCTTCTTCTGACCCCGGTAATTTGGATCTGGCCTTGGAATTGAAGTTGGGGTCAGATGAAAGCTTTCATCTGACCCCGGTAACCCAGCACCAGAGCAAAACCAAAGCAATGTCCTCCTGAAGCAGGAACACAGAAATGACCGACGTAACCATCAAACGACTGAACGCCTCCCAAAGCGACTTCGACAGCGCACTGGCCAAACTCCTGGCCTGGGACGACAGCGTAGATCATCAGGTGAACGAGTCGGTGCGTCACATCCTGCACGAGGTCAAAACCCGCGGTGACCAGGCCGTCCTGGAATTCACCGAAAAGTTCGACCGCCTGGCGGTCGGCTCCGTGGCCGAACTGGAAATGGGCAAGGACCGGCTCCAGAAAAGCCTGGACGCCATCCCCCGGGACCAGCGTGAGGCCCTGGAAAAGGCCGCCGAACGCATCCGCGATTACCACGAGCGTCAGGACCAGAAGTCCTGGCAGTACCAGGACCAGGACGGCACGATCCTGGGCCAGAAGGTAACCCCGCTGGACCGCGCCGGGCTGTATGTCCCGGGCGGCAAAGCGGCTTACCCTTCGTCCGTACTGATGAACGCCATCCCGGCGAAAGTGGCCGGCGTCAGTGAAGTGATCATGGTCGTGCCCACACCGGACGGTGTCGTGAACGACATGGTCCTGGCCGCTGCCGCCATTGCCGGTGTCGACCGGGTATTCACCGTCGGCGGTGCCCAGGCAGTCGGCGCGCTGGCCTATGGCACGGAAACCATCCCTTCCGTGGACAAGATCGTGGGCCCGGGCAACATCTTCGTGGCCACGGCCAAGCGCGAGGTGTTCGGTGTGGTCGGCATCGACATGATCGCCGGCCCCTCCGAGATCCTGGTGATCTCTGACGGCAAGACCGATCCGGACTGGATCGCCATGGACCTGTTCTCCCAGGCCGAGCACGACGAGCAGGCCCAGAGCATCCTGATCAGCCCGGATGCGGAATTCCTGGATGCCGTGGAAGCCAGCATCAACAAACTGCTGCCGACCATGGAACGCGCGGACATCATCCGCACCTCCATGACCGACCGTGCGGCCCTGATCCAGGTGGCAGATCTCAAGGAAGCGGCCGACGTATCCAACCGGATCGCCCCGGAGCACCTTGAGCTGTCCGTGGAAGACCCGCAGGCCATGCTGGACGACATCCGCCACGCCGGCGCCATCTTCATGGGCCGCTACACCGCCGAGGCCCTGGGCGACTACTGCGCCGGCCCGAACCACGTACTGCCCACCAGCGGCACCGCACGGTTCTCCTCGCCACTGGGCGTCTACGACTTCCAGAAGCGCTCGTCCCTCATCGGCTTCAGCGCCAGCGGCGCCGACCGCATGGGTCGCGTAGCCTCCGTCCTGGCCAGAGGCGAGGGCCTAACCGCCCACGCCCGCTCGGCGGAGTACCGGATCAAAGATTAAGCGGGGTCAGATGGACCTCAGGGGTCTGATGAAAACCTTCATCTGACCCTATGTCGAACCTAACTCAGGGGTCTGAAGAACACTTTCTTCTGACCCCAAGTTCAACATGCCAGCACCAAAGTTAGTAGGCAGGTGGGCAAGGCTCCGCCCGGGAATGTAGAGGGCCATGGGTGGCCCGAAACAAGCGCACAGGGGTAAGGCAAGCGTTTATGAAGCGGAGCTTCATGCGCAGCCGAACGACAGCAATCTGTGATTGCTGGCCGGACCCCGCAAGGGGTGCTCGTAGCGGTTCCCGGGAGACGTGCCGCCCACCTGCCGTCGACTCGGAGTAAGAGGATCAAATGAGCAAATTCTGGAGCCCCCTGGTAAACGACCTGGTCCCCTACGTCCCGGGCGAACAGCCGAAAATGGCAAACCTGGTCAAGCTCAACACCAACGAAAACCCCTTCGGCCCATCGCCCAAGGTCATCGAAGCCATCCAGGCCGAACTGAACGACAACCTCCGCCTCTACCCGGACCCGGAAGGCGAGGCCCTGCGCCAAACCATCGCCGACTACCACAAAGTCCAGCCGGAACAGGTATTCCTCGGCAACGGCTCCGACGAAGTCCTGGCCCACATCTTCTACGCCCTGTTCCAGCACGGCGAGCCGATCCTGTTCCCGGACGTGACCTACAGCTTCTATCCGGTCTACTGTGGCCTCTATAACATCGAAGGCAAGAAGGTACCGCTCACCGACAGCTTCGAGATCAACCCGGAAGATTACCAGCAGCCCAACGGCGGCATCATCTTCCCGAACCCGAACGCTCCCACCGGCCGTTATCTGCCGCTGGAGCAAGTGGAAGCCATCGTTCAGGCTAACCCCAACCGGGTGGTCGTAGTCGACGAAGCCTACGTGGACTTTGGCGGCCAGAGCGCAATTACCCTGGTAGACAAATACCCGAACCTGCTGGTCAGCCAGACTCTGTCCAAGGCCCGTTCTCTGGCAGGCTTGCGTGTCGGTCTCGCCATTGGCCACAAGGATCTGATCGAAGCACTGAATCGAGTGAAAAACAGCTTCAACAGCTATCCTCTGGACCGACTGGCCCTAGCCGGCGCGAAAGCCGCCTACGAGGACGAAGCCTGGTTTCAGAAGTGCTGCGACGGCGTGATCAGTGAGCGCGAGCGCGTAACTGAAGCACTGGAAGGCATGGACTTTGAAGTTCTGCCGTCAAAAGCAAATTTTGTCTTCGCCCGGCACAAAGGTCAGTCCGGAGAGGCACTGGCAAAGGGTCTACGAGAGCAGGGCATCATCGTCCGGCACTTCAACAAGCCCAGAATCAGCGACTTCTTGCGCATTACAATCGGCACCGCCGAGCAGAATGATGCATTGATCAAGGGCCTTCAGTCTCTGTAAAACTGAATGGTTCGCGGAGGCAGGCGGGGAGGGCCTTCCGGGAATGTCGGAGGCCATGGATGGCCGGAGTCAAGCGCACATGGATGTGCTCGTAGCGGTTCCCGGAAGGCCCTCCCCGCCTGCCGGCCACTCCCAACTCAGAAGGCAATCAGGAGGAGCTCTATGGCAGCTCGAAACGATATCCTGAACACCATCAACGAATGGCTCCAACCCGAAAACTTCCAGGACTACAGCCCCAACGGCCTCCAGGTCGAAGGTAAAGACGAAATCAACACCATCGTCACCGGCGTAACCGCATCCAAGGCGCTGATCGAAGCCGCCATCGACGCCAACGCCGACATGATCCTCGTCCACCACGGCTACTTCTGGAAAGGCGAAGACCAGCGCATCCGTGGCATGAAGCGCGAGCGCCTGAAACAGCTGCTCGACCACGACATCAACCTGGTCGCTTACCACCTCCCGCTGGACGACCACCCGGAATACGGCAACAACCGCCAACTCGCCGACGTCCTGGAAATCAAAAACCCGCACCCGCTGGGCGGCCTGGTCTGGGAAGGTGAACTGCAGGAACCGATGACCCCGGAAAAATTCGGCCTCCACATCGCCAGAAAGCTCCACCGCGAACCACTGTGGGTCGGTGAGGGCAATCAGGAGATCAAACGGGTAGGCTGGTGCACCGGCGCCGCGCAGGGCTTTATCAACATCGCCCTGGATGCTGGCCTGCATGCGTATATCAGCGGGGAAATTTCAGAACCGACGACTCACACGGCACGGGAATGTGGTATCCACTATTTCGCTGCAGGCCACCATGCCACCGAGCGTTACGGTGTGCAGGCACTCGGGAAGGCGTTGGAAGAGGAATTCGGGGTAACCCACCAGTTTATAGATTGCGATAACCCGGTGTGATTTGAACGTGGAGTCATGAAAATGGGGTCAGAAGAAGGCTTTCTTCTGACCCCGGTGCTCCAAGCGAATTGCAAAGAAGTCTGATTGAGCGGATCGGGAAGGGCTGTCCAAAACTGTGCGGAGCCATGGATGGCGGAGCTCAAGCGTCACATGGACGTGCCGAAGGAGCGGGTTTTGGACAGCCCTTCCCGATCCGCTCACGCACCCAAGTTCGCAGTCCTGCCGTGAAAAGTAACTTCAAGCCTCAGAAGAAGCCTTCCGCTCCTTATCCAACCCAAAGTCCTCAGCCAGCGTCCCCTTCGCCTCAGGATCCTTCTTCGGCGCATAATCCCGGGGCGGCTCGGCCGGCGCATCCTCGCGGACTTCCTCGAGGCGCTTCTTGGAAGTCTCCTGCTGAAGCTCCTCCATCCAATCCTCGTCATTACAGAGGCGATTCGCGCCCCGGGCCATGTGTTGGTTCACATCCCGGTAGGCGTCATTGAACCGCCGAAGCAAATGGGCTGACTCCATGAAGTGCTCATTCACCTGAGCCTGGTAACGAGTAAACTCGCTCCGCAGCTCATCAATCTGCTGCTCTGCACGGCGCTGCCGAAGAGTCTGTCCCTGACCGGAGCGGCCAACCATTACCCCGATGACAATGCCAACAACCAATGCGGCAATCGCTGCCAGAATCAGGTTCGTCATATGCTGTGTCGTCCTTTTAGCTAGAAATGAGCCAAGCCCTCAACGCAGTATAACGCGCCGGGGCGCCCCCCGCCCACGGTTACTGCCTGCAACAATCGTCGTATTGCCCCTGCGACCGCTCCCAATGGCGAAAAATCCCGAAATAAGCGACAATACCGCGCCCAAATTCATGTCCAACTTCCGGGAATACCTTGATGACAGCAGCGATGTCCTCCGAAACCAGTGCGAACCTGACTCCTTGGCAGCGGTACCTGAAGGATCTTGAACGCCCGGATTTTCACAAGGACCCGGCACAGGAAGATGCGGTAAAGCGCCTGCAGGCACTGTACGACAAACTGGTCGAAGCTGAAAGTGAACGCAACAAGGCCATGACCAAACTCCGCCGCAAACTCAAGAAGGGCAGGGAAGAGCCGGTCAAGGGCCTGTACTTCTGGGGCGGTGTCGGCCGCGGCAAGACCTATCTGATGGACACGTTTTTCGAGTCCCTGCCGTTCGATCGCAAGATGCGGGTGCACTTCCACCGCTTCATGCAGCGGGTGCACAACGAACTGAAGGCCCTCAAGGGCGAGAAAAACCCGCTGGAGAAGGTCTCCAAAAAGTTTGCCGACGAAACCCGGGTTATCTGTTTTGACGAATTCTTCGTATCCGACATCGGCGATGCCATGATCCTCGCCACCCTCATGGACGGCCTGTTCAGCCGGGGCGTGACTCTGGTGTGCACCTCCAACATCGTGCCGGACGGACTTTACAAAGATGGCCTGCAACGCCAGCGCTTCCTGCCGGCCATCGAGCTGGTCAAGAAACACACCGATGTGGTCAACGTGGACGGCGGCGTGGATTACCGTCTCCGGACCCTGGAGCAGGCGGAGCTCTATCACTGCCCGCTGGATGATCAGGCCGATGTGAGTTTGCGCGAAAGTTTCGACCGCCTGGCGGTGGAGGCTGCGAAGCACAGCAAAACCATGGAAATCAACGGCCGCAAGATCCCGGCCCAGGCCCACGCCGACGACGTGGTGTGGTTCGACTTCGTCGACGTCTGCGACGGCCCGCGCTCCCAGAACGACTACATCGAAATGGCCCGCCAGTTCCACGCCATCATCATCAGCAACGTGCCCGTGCTCGGCGGCGACAAAGACGACCAGGCCCGCCGGTTCATCAACATGATCGACGAATTCTACGACCGCAACGTCAAAGTCATCATCTCCGCGGCAGCCCCCATCACCGAACTCTACGCCGGCGGCCGCCTCGGCTTCGAATTCGAACGCACCGAATCCCGCCTGCTGGAAATGCAGTCCCACGAATACCTGGAGGCACCACACAAGCCCTGACGTGACCCAGGGGTCTGAAGAATTCATTCTTCTTAACTCAGGGGTCTGATGAACTCGTTCATCTGACCCCATCTTGGAACCTGACTCCAAGCCAAACCTCGAACACGGGGTCAGAAGAAAGCTTTCTTCAGACCCCACTTTCAGCCCCAAACCAAGGGGCAAGACACAAGCTCAGGGGTCTGAAGAACTTCGTTCTTCCGACCCCATGTTAGAACCTAGCCAAGGGGTCTGATGAAAACCTTCATCTGACCCCATGTTCAATCAACCCCAAGGTCAAAAAAACTAAAAAAGGGGTCAGATGAAGGCTTTCATCAGACCCCAACGCAAACAAACCGAGAGGTCCAACACCAATGAGCAACGACAACGTAGTCATCGTAAGCGGCGTCCGCACCCCCATGGGCGGCTTCATGGGCAGCCTGGCGGACGTCTCCGCCCCCGAACTCGGCGCCCTCACCATCGCCGAGGCCGTCAAACGCGCCGGCCTGCAGCCCGCGGACGTCCAGGAAGTGATCATGGGCAACGTCCTGCCCGCCGGCCTCAAACAGGGCCCGGCCCGTCAGGCCATGCGTCAGGCTGGTCTGCCGGATAACACCGGTGCCACCACCATCAACAAGCTGTGCGGCTCCGGCATGAAAGCCGCGATGTTCGCCCATGACCTGATCAAGGCTGGCAGCAACGACATCATGGTTGCCGGCGGCATGGAGAGCATGTCAAACGCGCCCTACGTGCTCCTGGGTGCCCGCAAAGGCTACCGCATGGGCCCCGGCCAGGCGCCGCAGGATCACATGTTCCTGGACGGTCTGGAAGACGCCGAGACCGGTCGACTGATGGGTGCCTTCGCCCAGGATATGGCCGACAAGAAAGGTTACACCCGCGAGGAGATGGATGAGTACGCCATCCAATCCCTGACCCGCGCGAAGAAAGCCATCGAAGCAGGCCTGCTGAAAGAGGAAATCATCCCGGTGACCGTCAAGACCCGCAAGGGTGAGGTAGTCGTCGAGGATGACGAACAGCCCCACAACGCCAACATCGACAAGATCCCGAGCCTGCGTCCGGCGTTCAAGAAGGACGGCACCGTAACCGCGGCCAACTCCTCCTCCATCTCCGACGGCGCCTCCGCGCTGCTGCTGATGCGCGAATCCGAGGCGGAGAAGCGCGGCCTCAAGCCCATGGCCCGGATTGTTGCCCACAGCACCCAGTCCCAGCACCCGTCCGAATTCACCTGCGCCCCGGTGGGCGCCATCGAAACCCTGTTCGCCAAGACCGGCTGGAACAAGGAAGACGTGGATCTGTTCGAGATCAACGAAGCCTTCGCCATGGTCGCCATGATGCCGATCAAGGAGCTGGGCCTGGACCCGGAAAAGGTCAACATCCACGGCGGCGCCTGCGCCCAGGGCCACCCCGTCGGCTCCACCGGCTCCCGCCTGCTGGTCACCCTGATGCACTCGCTGAAGCACTATGGCAAGAAGAAAGGTATTGCCGCCCTGTGCATCGGCGGCGGCGAAGCCACCGCCATGGCCATCGAAATGCTGTAAAGCCAACTCCGGGGTCTGAAGAACGCTTTCTTCTGACCCCTTCTTTGCTTCTACTGGGGAGCTAGCCCTTTAACTCGGGGTCAGATGAAGGTCTTCATCAGACCCCAGTGCCGAACTCAGGGGTCTGAAGAACTCGTTCTTCTGACCCCATTTTCACTTCCCACCCGAGCCAGACTTGAACTCGGGGTCAGATGAAAGTCTTCATCAGACCCCTGTGCATGAACTCCGGGGTCTGAAGAAAACCTTCTTCTGACCCCATCTTCACTTCCCACCCAAGCCAGGCATCCAAACCCGTTGTTTACTGACCGCTTTTTTATTGGTTGCAACCAAATTTCTTGTCTATAGTGATTCACAGTGCGAAGTAACCGGGCGGCCGGCGAGGTGTGATAGCAAAATCATACTTTTGACTGATCAAAGCCCCGAACAGCGTTAGCTATAGTGCCAACATCACGAGCACTGTGCATGAAGCCTCCAATACATCGTGAACACCAATAATCAGAGCAGCGACTCAGAACAACAATGGAGTAGCCTTCCAATGACAAGAAAAACTCATCAATGGCAGCGTTGGACCAAACTACCGCTGGCCGTGGCGATTGCTGCCGGTGCTGCCGGCCAGGCTTCCGCCTACTCGTTTTACATGGGAGATGTGGAAGCCCAGTTCAATACGACGCTGTCAGCTGGTGTAGGTTGGCGGGTCGAGGATCGGGACAAGCGACTGATCGCCCAGGGTAACCTTGGTCCCGAGTATGCGCCCGGTGGAGAGCTGGAGAACATCGGTGCTTCCACCAACAACTACGACGACGGCAACCTGAACTTCGAAAGCGGCGACACCTACTCCAAGATTGTCAAAGGTAACAGTGAGCTGTTCCTGGATTACGCGGTGGACAGCGACACCCTGACCCGCGTCGGTGGCTTTGTCCGTGGCCGTTACTGGTACGATTTCGAACTCAAAGACGAAAGCCGCGCCGTGGATTACGTCGGCCAGCAGCGTGAACTCAACCCGGAAGCCAAGGATAACGCCTCAGGCGGTGAATTCCTTGACGCCTACGTCTTCTCCGACTGGTATTTCGGCAATGTCCCCGTCAGCCTGCGTTATGGTAAGCAGGTGGTCAGCTGGGGTGAGAGTACCTTCATCCAGGGTGGTATCAACACCATCAACCCGGTGGACGTACCGGCTTTCCGGGCACCTGGTTCCGAACTGAAAGACGCCCTGTTGCCGGTGGAAATGTTCTACGCCTCCGCCGGTATCACCCAGAACATCACTCTGGAGACCTTTGTCCAGACTGACTGGGAACCGGTCCGTCCGGATGACTGTGGTACCTTCTTCTCCACCAACGACTTTGCTCCCGATGGTTGTGGCCCGGTACTGCTCGCCGGCCAGCTGCCGGACTCCCAGGCGTACGCCCAGGGCTTCATTGCCCCACGTGAAGGGGATCGGGACGCCGACGAAAAAGACCAGTTCGGTATTGCCATGCGCTGGTACGTGCCGGCCCTGAATGATTCTGAGCTGGGTTTCTACTACATCAAGTACAACAGCCGCCTGCCGTATGTCAGCGGTGTGGTAAATGACCCGGATAACGGTGTGAGCTTCCCGTCCTACTACATCGAGTACCCGGAGAACATCGATCTCTACGGCATTAGCATCAACACCACCACCCCGGGTGGATGGTCTCTTGGCGCTGAATACAGCTTCCGTGAGAACATGCCGCTGCAGTGGAACGCTTTCGAGCTGATCTATGGCGGTTTGCAGCTCGATGATGCTGATGGCAACCCCGTGAGCCTGCTTGAGCAGCAGCGCCTCGAAGAGTCAGGTGGTGCGGACCTCTCCGGAACTGACGTTCGTGGTTGGGATCGATTCAACGTCTCCCAGGCTCAGTTCACTCTGATCAAATTCTTCGATCAGGTCATGGGCGCCAGTCGTCTGTCGTTTATTACGGAGTTTGGTGCAACCTACGTGCACGATCTTCCAGACTATGACGAGGCACAATTCGGCCGCTCCGGCACGTTTGGTATTGGCACCAGACCGAGTGGTGGTTGTGAAGCGCTGAACCTCAACGACAACTACTGCACCACCGACGGCTTCACCACCGATTTCTCCTGGGGCTACCGCGCCCGTTTCGTGTGGGATTACCCGAACGCGATCGCCGGTATCAACCTGTCGCCGCAGCTGGCCTGGAGCCACGACGTTCAGGGCTACAGCCCGCAGCCGGGTGGCGCCTTCAACGAGGGTAGCAAGGCAATCGGCCTGTCCCTGCAGGCGGTGTACCAGAACAGGATTACCGGTAATATCGGTTACACAAACTTTTTCGGCGGGAAGCCGTATAACGAGTTGACTGACCGAGATTTTGTGAGCGCGAGCGTTTCGTACTCCTTCTGAACCGGAAACAATTCGTCTGACGAGGAAACCTAAATGAGACTGAACAAGAAACTACTGACCACAGGTATCCTGGCTGCCAGTCTGTCCGCCGGCCAGGCCTGGGGGGCGGTTTCTGCGGCTGAGGCGGCCAAACTGGGTGATTCCCTGACGCCGATGGGCGCCGAGAAAGCCGGCAATGGTGGTGCTATTCCGCCCTGGACGGGCGGCCTGACCACGCCTCCGGCGGGCTATAAGGGAGACGGTATCTACGTGAACCCGTTCCCCAACGAGAAGCCCAAGTTTGTCATCGATCAGGGCAACGTGGACCAGTACGCCGACAACCTGTCGCCTGGCCAGGTCGCGATGATCAAGAAGTACGACGACTACTTCATGCCGGTATACGAGACTCACCGTACTGCTGCCTATCCTGATCACGTCATGGAGCAGACCGTCGAGAATGCCACCAAGACCGAGCTGATCAAGGATGGCAACGGTCTGGGTGACTACCAGAGCGCCACGCCGTTCCCGATTCCCCAGAACGGCCTGGAAGTGATCTGGAACCACATCACCCGTTATCGGGGTGGCTCCGTGCAACGTAACGTCGGTCAGGTCACTCCGACCGCCGGCGGTGACTTCTCCGTTGTGCGTTTCGAAGACGAGCTGACCTGGAGAACTTACCTGGAGGACTACGAGCCGGGCGACGACCCGAACGTACTCTTCTACTTCCGTCAGGCCATCACCGCGCCGGCGCGCCTGGCCGGTAACGTGCTGCTGGTTCATGAAACCATCGATCAGGTCGCCGAGCCCCGCCGTGCGTGGATCTACAACGCCGGTCAGCGTCGGGTTCGCCGTGCACCGCAGGTCGCCTACGATGGTCCGGGTACCGCAGCCGATGGCATGCGTACTTCGGACAACTTCGACATGTTCAACGGCGCTCCGGACAAGTACAACTGGGAGCTGGTAGGCAAGAAGGAAATGTACATTCCGTACAACTCCTACAAGCTGATGGACCCGAGCCTGAACTATGACCAGATCATCAAGGCCGGCCACATCAACCAGGACTACACCCGGTACGAACTGCACCGCGTATGGCACGTGCGCGCAACCCTGAAAGAAGGCGAGCGCCACATCTACGCCCAGCGTGACTTCTTCATTGACGAAGACACCTGGCAGGCGTCCGTCATCGACCACTTTGACGGTCGTGGCGAACTCTGGCGTGTAGCCGAAGCCCATGCGGTCCAGTTCTACGATCAGGTCGTGCCCTGGTACGCCATCGAAACCCTGTACGATCTCCTCTCCGGTCGCTACCTGGCCCTCGGCCTGACCAACGAGGAAGAGAACCCGTACACCTTCGGCATCGACCGCCGCTCCCGCGACTACACCCCGGCCGCCCTGCGCCGCGCGGGTACCCGCTAAGCCCACCCCAGGGGTCTGATGAAAGCCTTCATCTGACCCCATCTTTGACTCTAACTAGGGGTCAGAAGAACGAGTTCTTCTGACCCCAGTGCCTCCACACTCCCCCAAATCTTTGCAGCCCAACCCCCTCTTGGTTTAACCTTCCACTCATACTAAAGGCGTACCCAAAGAAGGTCGTCACTCAAAAGTCATTGGATTCTTCCAATTGCGGCACAGGACGTTTGCCGTCCGGCCGGTTGTCAGCGGGGCAGTGTGTGAAACCATTCAGTGACGGCAAGGCCGCCAACGACGAATTTCAGTCTGCCAATAACGGCCTCCAGCGTGGGGAGCTGGTGCGCGATCTTCTTCGCCAGCGCGTCCGGGTACCATCGATACCGAGCGATATGCTCGCCCGACCAGTCGTCGATGAATGGATAAGCCGGGCCATATCACCCAGCCATGCGGTACTTGTCGAAGCACCCAGCGGGTACGGCAAATCCCATTCCGTCCTGAGCGCTCTGGGCAACCGCTTTGCCACTGATAACGAACTCCGCTGGGTCTCGCTGACGCCGCAGGATAACGCCCCCACCCGATTCCTGACCCTGCTCTCCATGGCTTTTGACATGCCCGAAGCGCTGGAAAGCGCGTTGCAGGGCGGCGCCGGTTTTTCCGACGCCCTGGCCATGATGCTGGTGGCCCATGCCCGGCAGTCGGATGGCGCAATGCAGGTGCTGGTACTGGATAACCTGCACAGCCTGAGTAATCCCGCGGTGACGCCGCTACTGCAACAATTGACCAAAGACCTGCCTGCCCATCTGTGTGTGGTGCTGATTTCCCGCCGTGGTCTGCCGTTTGAAACCCACGCCCTTGAGCTTGAAAACCGGTTTACGCGGCTCGGTCCCTCGGTCTTCGAATTTTCCCGCCCGGAAACCTTCGACTTCTTCAACCAGGAACTGGCGGCTAACAAACTGACCAGTGTCGCGGTCGATAACCTGTACGATCTCACCGAAGGCTGGGCCACGCCGCTGGCCCTGTACCGTCGTGAGGTGCAGCGCGAGCTTGAACGCAAACCCATCCAGGAAAGTCCGAGTGTGGAGCGTTTCCTGAAGGACTCGGTCCTGGGCGGGCTGACACCGGGGCAGGTCCGCTCGGTTCGGGCCATTGCCGAACTTGAACTCTGTTCTGACGAGCTGCTCCTGGCGCTCCGGTCGGCACTTCCGGAGGTCGCCTTGTTGCCCTCCCAGGTGTTTGAACAGGGCCTGCCGATCCGGCCCATGCCCGGCCGTGGTCGTTGGTTCCGTCTGAATCCGCTGATGCAGGAATGGTTGCGCGCGTCTCCAATGACCGGATACGAAGCCCGGATGACCATTGCCAGCCGCTGGTTCGGCGAGCGTCAGCAGTTCCCGGAAGCCTTGCGTTATGCGCTGCTGGCAGGAAATGGCGACGAGGTCATCCGTATTGCCTCGGAGGGCTCCGAGGCCCTGTTGCTGGGCCAGGACACCGCCTCACTGCTCCGTTTGCGCAAAAGCCTGCCGGTATCCTTGTTAGAGCGCAGTGCCCGCCTGCGCATCGTATACAGCTGGGTTCATGCCATCGGCGGCCAGTTCAAACAGGCGAGGGCGCTGCTCGATGATCTCTCCGGGGAGGACCGGGCAGAGCATAATGCCCGCATCGCCGCGCTCCAGGCTTTTATCCTCCGTGGCGAGGGCAAGGTGCAGCCGGCACTGGAAATGGCGGATAGGGCCCTGAATGACGGCGATCTGTCGCCCCAGGGCCAGCTGGTCACCCAGATTGTGCGTTCCAGCGCTTTGTGTGCCGCCGGGCAGTTTACCGAAGCCCGGGAAGCGAACCGGGCTGCCGCACGCCTGGCCAGAGAAGCGGGGGATTCCGGTTCCGAGGCGCTGGCGGTGTATTCCCATGCCCGCATTGAGCTCGGGAAGGGGGCACTTCGGCATGCCGAACAACTGCTACGGACCGGCCTGGATACCGCCATGCAGGAGCTGGCAAGGCCAGCCCGGATCGGGGAAACCCGCCTGCAACTGAACCTGGTGCTGGTACTCTGGCACCAGGGCCGTATCGCCGAGGCCGATCGCCTGTTGGTGCTCTGTGGCCGGCATGCGGAACAGACCCGGGATCTAGGCCTCCTGTTGGCCATGGCGATCCGGGTACTGATCTGCCGGGGCGAGAACCGACTGGAGGATGCCTTCGTCTGGATTGGTCGCGCCGAGCGCACCATGCACGCCTGGCAGGTGGACGAATCCCTGTTCGTACCGGTTCTGGAAGCCCTGAAAGCCACCTGCTGGCTGGCCCAGAACCAGATCGAGAGCGCCGTCCAGGCCCTCCAGAAACTCCAGCCCTACCGGGACAGCGGCTGCGTGCCCGAGCTGTTCCCCATGATGCCCGGCCTGCTCGACTGCCTGCAGGTGCGCGTGGACCTGGCGAGAGGCGACGGCATTCGGGCCCGGGAAACCCTCGAGGGTATCCGTGACCGCTACGGCAAGGCCATCCCCTGGGGCGTCGAACTGCACATCCGCCTGCTGGAAGCCGTCTTGCTGAATGAAGAGAAAGGCCTGGCCCCGGCCCGCAAGGTGCTGACAGCCGTGGTCGAAGAAGCCGCCACCGAACACTTCATCAGCCCCTTCACCGAACTGCGGGCGGAACTCCAGGACCTGATGGAGAAAAGCTACGGCCAGCTGGAAGACAGCAAGTTCAAGGACGCCCTGGGCAAACTGTTCGGCATCAAAGCCACCACAGCAGGCGCCGAAACCCTGGCCGAACCCATCAGTGACCGTGAGCAGGCGGTGCTGGAACTCATCGCCAAAGGCCTCTCCAACCAGGAGATCGCCGACAAGTTGCACATCTCCCTGCACACCGTGAAAACCCATGCCAGGCGGATCAATGCCAAGCTGGAAGTGAAGTCCAGGACCCAGGCGATTGTGAGGGCAAGGGAGCTGGGGCTGCTTTGAGAGGTGAGCCAGCCCCAGGGGTCTGAAGAAGTCCCTTCTTCTGACCCCATCTTAGCGCCAAGCACCTTCACCCGGCCTTCAACTCCCCAATCCGCACATCCTTCTCCCCCCAAATCTCACCAACCCACCGCTGAAACGCCACCCGCGTCTCCCGGTCGTTCTCGTAATCCATGCCCAGAAACTCCGCCGGCACTTCCCGCGTCCGCACATCAATCACAATGCGCCGGATCCGCCCGCACAGGTAATCCCAGAACCCCTTGCGCCCATCGGGATACACGATGGTCACGTCCAGCATGGTGTGGATCATCTCCCCCATGGCCCCAAACACAAATGCCGTCCCGCCGGCGCGGGGCTTGAGCAGGTGTTTATAGGGCGAGTTCTGGCTCTTGTGCTTCTCCGGAGTAAACCGCGTGCCTTCCATAAAGTTAAAAATGGTCACCGGGGTATAGCGAAACTTCTCACAGGCGGCCTGGGTGGCGGCGATGTCCTTGCCTTTCAACTCGGGGCGCTTGGCGATCTGTTCCTTGGTGTGGCGATGCATGAACGGGAAGTCCAGCGCCCACCAGGCGATGCCGAGCAGGGGCACCCAGATCAGCTGCTTTTTCAGGAAGAACTTGAGCAGGGGAATGCGGCTGTTGAGCACGTACTGGATGGCGGGAATATCGGCCCAGCTCTGGTGGTTGCAGGTCACGAAATACCAGTGCTCACGGCTGAGATTCTCCACCCCGCGCACGTCCCACTCCACTTTGTGAAGGATGTCCATCAACAGGTTGTTGAAGCCAATCCACACCCAGGCAATGTTGTTGAGCACCACGGTGCAGGCCTTGCGCACCGGGGTCACCGGGATGATCAGCTTGATCAGTGCGAACAGAAGCAGGAAGGGGAACAGGATCAGGGTATTCAACAAAATCGACAGGGCCGCCAAAGTCCCCTTCAGCGGCGCAGGCAGAAAATCAAGCATTCCGTGTGTTCTCTGGTTTGTTGCAGGTTAGCGGTGTCTGTCAGCCTTCGGCGGCGTTTCCGGTGTCAGCCGCCCGGCCGGGAAGTAACCGGCTCTCGGAGTCGGTGGAGGCCAGCTGCTGCAGGTCGGACGGCGCCCGATCCCTCACCGAATCCCGGAAGTCTTCGTCGTAGAAGCCCAGGTTGTTGTAATGGATCAAGGCCCGGATCTCTTTTACGTATTCTTCGCCCCGCTCGGAATAGCCAAGCAGGCCTTCCGCCATTTCCAGGCCGGACAGGGGACTCTCGGCGCGACGATCCTGCATCCGGACGTCTCGCAGGGTCTGGTAGGTTTCATGCCGGTTCAGGTTCTGGATATAGGCCCGTACCGACCGATAGGGCGAGGCGAATTTGGCCACCTCGTGGCTGGCCCCTTCCACCCGGCTCTTCGGCACCAGGCCGCAGCCCTTGGTGAAGCACCACTGACCGAACAGGTTGTTGCCCTGGCGGGCAAAGCGGGACGTCCCCCAGGCGGATTCGTTGGCGGCCTGGGCTAAAACCAGAGAAGGGGGAATCACATCCAGGCGCTTTTTCAGGAGCTTGAACTGCTCGGGGCTTCCGGTGGCAGCCTCAATCTTCAGGCGTTCGGCTTGTTCCCCAAGCCACTGTTTTTCTGTACCGGTCAGTTCGGTTTTCTGCTCCAGCCGCAGCAGGTAACTCCGCTCCAGCAGGATCCGGGAGTTGGCCAGCACGATGCGCGGGTACAGGAACGAGAAAAACGCTGCCTTTTTCTCCGTGGTGTCCCGGTAGCTGGAGAAGTCCGGCAGCCGGTCATCGGCCCAGTCGGGGAGGGCAGGTAGTTCACCAAAGACCACTTCAGAGCCATCATAGTTGCTGTCACCAAAGCTTCCGGATGGGATATAGAAGCCACCACCAAGAGCAAAAGCAATCAGCGGAACAAGAAACAGCAGCGTCCGGCGACCAGCAGACATAAAACCTCTCGTCGATATGGATATGGCAATGATTATAACAGGTTGTACGCAGAGGGTTCTGGCCGGGTTTACCGAAGCCTTCGGTCGCCTCAGGGAATCCGGGTCGCCAGCAGCAGGCCAATAGCCTTTGAGCCCGTGCCCGTGCGGTTGAGCCTCAGATACAGCTGGGAGTGATCCTCGGTATAGAACCCGTCCAGCACCAGATTGCCGCCACTGAGGGATACTGTCCCGGGACCGGACTGGGTGTAGGTCAGGGTAGCGTCGATCACGGTTTCCGACGGCGTGGTCAGCTCGTTGCCGTTGATGGTATTGAGCACCGAGATCACCTCGCCACTCAGGGTGGCGATTCCGCCCTCGATCACCAACTCGGCATTGTCAAAATGGCGAAGTTCGTTGCTGCCGCCGGAGATGGCCATAGCAACGCCCTGAACCCGGTACCGGCCACTTGCCGGTGCCGCAGAGGCAGACTGCGCGGCGGCCACCAGCAAACCATCCCCGAACGGACTGTCGTCCAGATTGAACGCCAGGAATGCGCCATCAGGGGTACTCGCCCCGACACCGACGTCAGGTTTCTCCTCATTGCCGGACGGGGTCGAAATATCCAGATTCAACCGGCCGATGTCCCGGTCACCATTGCTGAGTATCGAGGTGCGCGGCGTGATCAACCAGTCGGTATTGACTGTCGCGGACGGCGCCCGGGTGACGGTCCCGGTGTTGTCGCGACGCACGGTTTCCACCTCCAGTGCCTGGGTTACATTGCCCTCACCATCGATCGTCCAGGTGCCCAGGCCGCCATCCAGTTCCAGCGGCGTGGTGTCATCGGCAAACCGGGAAGCCAGGTACACCACGTTATAACCCCGGTTATCCAGCACATCCGCATCAAACTCAGCCTCTCCGGCCGGCCGCAGCAGGTTCAGCTCCAGCGCCGACAGGTAATGATTCTCCAGCACCGCTCCCCGTTTGAGAGCCTCGCCGTCGGTTTCCAGCTCGATGGCCTTGCCGGCGCTGAAATAGCCACCGATCACTCGGTCCGGCCCTACAGACTCATCGGCAGGCGGACTGGTGTAGGCATCCAGATAATACGGATTGCGGGTCCAGCCAATAATCCGGGCGCTGTCCCGTCCGGTGATGCTCTGATACAGGGCCCGGCCGGCTAACAGGCGGGTATCGCCCAACAAAGTTGCCGCACCGGGGGAGGAGGAATGCGTGTTCTGTTCCCAGAACTCCGAACCGCGCAGGAAAAACTCATTGCCTTCGGAATGCAGCAGCACCTCCCGCTCATAGGGAATGTCCGTGGCCAGGGAGGTCACCTTGATATTGAAGGCATCGAAGCTGGTCAGCGTCAGGGCCGGGTACACGTAGCCCACGCCGTTGCCGTCCTCCAGGCGTTCCTCATAAGCCGTTCGCACACCCCAGAGCCCCGTGCCACTGATACTGGGCTCGGCAAAGCTCTGGCCCAGTTCCACTCCCAGGAACACCGAGTTGTAATCGGCGGAACTGGCTCTGATCTTGCCGGAGGAATTCTCATCCAGCAGCGCATAGTCGGCCATGGCGGCCACATAACGGGCAAAATCCGCCCGGCCTTCCAGCAGCGACAGCGCGCCCGGCACATCCAGGTTGCCGGGGATATCGATTTCGAAATCGTGCACCTGGTCTGCCAGGGTGGACCAGACATACTTGTTCAGGCACAGCTCACCACCGGCATCATTCACGCAGTCCCTGATGGTCTCAAGCTCCCCCGGGGTGTAACTCGCCAGGGTATTGCGCACCAGGTATTCCGAGAAAGGATTGATCTTCACATCCCGGTCCGAGTCCGCTGCGAACGCCCGCATCCGGGCATTACCGTAGGTGGCCTCGATCACCACATCCGGCGCCAGGGGCTGGCCGTCCGGGAAGGCGATAATGGTAAAGCCCCCGGCATCTTCCCGGGTGGAGACGTCGATACTGCCCAAATTCTGCAGGGAGGTGTTGGTGGTGTACACGCTGAGGGTTTCCGGCTGCACGATCCGCAGGTTACGCCGGGTCACCTCCGCATCGAGGGCTACCGCACCGGGCACCTCCAGGGTGACCCGGACCTCGTTGTCCGCCAGATCGCCGGCATTGCTGGAATCGCCGGTGCTGCCGGAACTGAAGTCGTCCAGCGGATTTTTCGCGGCGGAGAAGTCGTTGGTCTGGGAACGGGCGCCGTCGATGGCATCCTCGCCACTGCCGCAGCCGGCCAGTAACAGGGCAGACAGGGAGATCCAGAGTCCGTGCTTGAAGTGCATGTCTGACAATCCGTGCAGAAGATTCAGGTTGTCAGTCTAGCAGCGGTAACGAAGGGAAATCGTGAGGGAAGGCACGAAACAGGCGCCCGGAGGATCGGGCGCCCGTGAGGGTAGAGACGATCAGTAGTAGATCTTGATACCCGCCATCACACCTTCATCCAGATTCACATCGCCGCGGAACGGCGCATCCAGATCGGTGTTCAGGTAACGGTAACCGGCAAACACCTCGGCGTTGCGGATCACCCGGTAGCTGCCGCGCAGCTCGACGCTGGTCATGTCCTCGGAGTCGCCGAAGGCCAGAATGTCCGGGGCGTAGTGCAGGCCGCCGGTGAAGGACAGGCCCGGAACCCGGGGCACGTTCACGGTAGCAAAGCCGCCGATGCCGATGGCGCCGCCGTCCAGGCTGTCGTCATCCCAGCCGATACCCCGTACACCGATGCCAGCAGTGGTCGGCAGGTTGCCAAGGGCAGTGCGGCCCTGAGCGTGGAAGTCCACGTTCATGATGTGGCGGCTGCCCTCGTGGTAGGTGTAGCCGGCGCCCAGCTGGGTATCGTTGTTGTTACCGAAGAAGTTGACCTGCCCCTTCACGGAATCGTTGGTCAGACTCAGGTCCACATCACCTGCGAAGGCCGGTGCAGCGGCCAGGGTCAGTGCCATCAGGGAAACTCTTGAGATTCTCATTCTTCTACCTTCTTGCTGTCGGTTAATTGGTACGCATCCGATAAAGAATCTTCATCTTCAGCCGGCACCCGGTATTCCTCGTTGGCCCAGGCGCCCAGATCAATCAGTTTGCAGCGCTCCGAGCAGAATGGCCGGTACCGGTTATCTTCGGACCATTCTACGGATTGCTTGCAGGTAGGGCATTGCACAAACATGGCGATTTTTTCAGATTGGTGGCAAATAGCCGGCGGCCAATCCTCAGGTGGCCGCCGATGCGGTGCAGTATTGTTCCAGCACTGCCCGCAGCATTTCAATATTGACAGGCTTGGCGACAAAAGAATCCATGCCGGCCCGGCGGCAGCGTTCCTCGTCTTCCTCCATGGCGCTGGCGGTCAGGGCAACCACCGGCACCGGCGTCCGGTTGTGGGCTTTTTCCCATTCCCGCAGGCGGCGGGTGGCCTCGAAGCCATCCACCCGGGGCATCACGCAATCCATGAACACCAGATCGAACGGATGCCACTGCCACAGGCTGGCGGCGGCCTCGCCGTCGTTCGCGGTCATTACATCGCAGCCGAGTTTTTCCAGCAGCCGGCGGGTGAGGGTGCGGTTGACCGGATTATCTTCCACCAGCAGCACCTTCATACGGCCACAGGGCAGTTCCCGGCGCTTGGAGGTGTCCGTGACCGCCTGCAGGGAGAACCGGGTCAGGAACCGGCGCTCGTCCTTCTCCGCATCCGTGAACAGCTGGTTCAGGATGGGCATCAGGCAGGATTCCCGCAGGGACTTGCTCAGGAAGGCGTCGGCGCCGGCCTGCCGGAAATGCTCGGCATCGCCCCGTTGCGGGTTGGACGACAGGATCAGCAGGCGCATGTCGGTCCAGGTGGGATTGCTACGGATCTGCCGGCACAGCAGGTCGCTGTCCATATCCGGCACAAAGCCATCAAGGATGATGGCATCGAACGGTTGCTGGCTGTCCGAGGCCTGGCGCAGGGAGGTCAGCGCTTCGCCGGCGGATTTCACCGCCTCGATGTGAACTTCGTAACGGGACAGCATCTCCAGGGTGATCTTGCGAGACAGCTCGTAGGAGTCCACCACCAGGATATGCTTGCCCTTGACCTTGCGGGTATCCGGCCGCACCCGGGTGGCACTCTCCGGCGCCACCGGCAGGGTCAGTTCCACCCAGAAGGTGGAGCCCTCACCGGGCCGGCTTTCCAGATCCAGCGAGCCGTCCATCAGGTTCACCAGCTGGCGGCAGATAGTCAGCCCCAGGCCAGCACCGGGCAGCTGGCGCTGGAACTGCTGGCCGAGCTGCACGTAGGGCTCGTACACCAGCGGAATATCCTCGGGATTGATGCCCACACCGGTATCTTCCACCGCCAGGCGCAGCCGGGCCTTGTCATCCCGCCGGCCCAGCACCTCGATGCTGATCAGTACATGGCCGGAATCGGTGAACTTGATGGCGTTGGAGACCAGGTTGAGCAGGATCTGCCGGATGCGCACCGGATCGCCCTTCAGCGCCCAGGGCAGGTTCTCGTCAATGCGCAGCTCCAGCGCCAGCCCCTTCTCCCGGGCCCGGCTGCCGAGCATGTGCACCAGATCGTTCAGGGTTTCCCGCAGATCGAACGGAATCTCCTCCAGCACCAGCTTGCCTGCCTCCATACTGGAGATATCCAGCAGGTCATTGATGATGGCGGACAGGCTCTGGGAGGCGTTCAGCAGGGTGTTCACGTACTCCCGCTGCTCCTGGTCCAGCGGCGTGTCCGTCAGCAGATTGGCGTAACCCAGAACGGACTGAAGCGGAATGCGCAGCTCATGACTGACGTTGGCGAGGAACTGGTTCTTGGCGTGGTTGGCGCGAATGGCCTCGTCCCGCTCCCCCTGGGACTGGATCGTGGTCTGCCGGAGCGAGCGGGTGTCCTCCAGGATCTGCAACCGCATCTTGTTCAGGGCCTGCTCCAGCTCCGACAACTCATCGGGCGATCTCGGCGGCTTCCGGCGCAACTGCAGCGGGTCCACCAGGGCGTCCAGGTTCAGCTGGGCGGCATAATCGGCCATGGCCTCCAGGTGTCGGGACAGGGTCGCCCGCACAATCAGCAGCAATCCGAAGGTTCCAAGCATCACCACCACGGTCATCGACAGCAGCGTTAGCAGCGCGGTCTTCCAGAGTTCATCGTGGATCTGCTGAACCGAAGACACCACGGTGAGGCTACCGACTTCCCGGGCAGGCTGGAAGCTGGAACGGTCAAAGATCAGGGGGATGGTCTGGGAAATCACCTTGCCGTCCGGGTGGGTGCCGGTGGTGAATTCCTCGCCCGTGGTGGTGGTCACCCGGGCAAACTGGATCGCCGGCACCGCCTTCATGTCATCCAGGCTGTTGGCCACCTCACTGAAATTCATCAGCCAGAGGTTGTTGCTCATGCTCCCGGCGACCAGCTCGGCGGCTTTCTGTTGGGTACTGATCAGATCATTCTTGCGGCGCTCGAACTCGCCGATCATCTGCACGCCGGTGGCGGCCAGAGAAAGCACCAGGCTGAACAGCAGCACATACACCAGCAGACGCGCTGCCAGCGGCCGAACGCCAAATCGCTTGAAAAACCGGTATGGGTGCAAGATTGCGACTTCCCTGTGTCGACTACAAATCAATCAATCAAGTTTAACAGACAGTTAGGACTTCGACACGCTTCTCGCCGCCCTCTGTTACAAACCGGAACCTTACGTTCACATCGTACAGGTGCGCCCCGTAAATCCGCGCCTCATCCCGCCCCCGCCGGAACGACGGCCGGGGATCATAACTCACCACATCCTCGATCAACGCCCGGAAATCCGGGTAGTCCTCCGGGGGCAGGGCCGCCAGCTGCTGCTCCGCCTCCGGCAAAAACACCACCTCAAGCCGCTCCGTCGGCGGCGAATCCGCCCACCCCAGACTCGCCTCCGGCACCGAATCCGCAAACGGCAGGTAAGGCTTGATATCCAGAATCGGCGTGCCCTCAATCAGATCATGATTACTGATCCGCAGCACCAGCTTCCCATCCCGACGCGCCAGCCCCTCATTCCGAACCACCGACAACCCCAGACTGTTAGGCCGAAACGGCGACCGACTGGCAAACACCCCCATCTTCCGATTCCCCCCCAGCCGAGGCGGCCGCACCACCGGCTTCCACTCCGCCCGAACCGCCTCATGAAACTGGAAAATCACCCAAAGATGCGAAGCCGTCTCCAGCCCCCGAAAGGCATCCTCGCGGTCAAAGGGGGACTGAATTACAAGTTCGGCATGGGCATGGCGTGTAAGCCCCGGCTGGCGGGGCACCCCGAACTTGTCCTGAAAACAGGACCGGGTGATAGCAATAGGGGTCACGCCAAGATCGGCGCCAGCCCCCGGGGTCGCGGCAAGGCCGGGGTCTGAAGAACTAGTTCTTCTGACCCCATTTTCAACCTCAGGGGTCTGATGAACTCGTTCATCTGACCCCTTTTTAGAATCTGCTCCCAAGTTCACTCCCCAACACCCCAGGGGTCTGAAGAAATCTTTTCTTCTTCTGACCCCGAGTTAAAAATCAAATTGGGGTCAGATGAACAAGTTCATCAGACCCCCGAGTTAGTCAGACCCCACCCCAGGGGTCTGAAGAATTCATTCTTCTGACCCCAAGTTAGCGGTCCAAGATGGGGTCAGATGAAAGCTTTCATCAGACCCCTGAGTTACCTACCGCCGATCAATAGTCCCAGAAAAAAACATCTCAACCCGCAAAACCACCGAAGCCCGATCCTTGAAACTCTCCTCCCGCGGAAACGTCAACGCCGGAATCACCTCCCCAAACAACCAGTCACTATGCAACCGATACCGCCAGGTCAGATCCACAAACGCCGACGTCGTCCGCCACCCGGGCTTGCTCTCTCCAAGCACCCCAATCCGCGGAACCAGCGTCGAGCGGTTATCCACCGCCTTCCGAACACTGAAAATCTGCGCCGCGAGAAACTTCTCATCCGAATGCACATACTCCAGCTCGGAGGAAGACTGAAACCGCCAGTCATCCCCCACATACCGACTGGCCCCGAACCACGTCCGGGAACCCCAGCCTTCCTGATGGAAATAATAAATCCGCTGCTGCAGACTTCCGGCCCAGTCCTCATCCAGCTGCCAGCCCTTGCCAGCCGTCACCCGCCAGAACGCATCCGGCGGAAACCGCAACCGGCCACCAATATCGGTAGAAAGGTTAATCGCATCCCCAATCTGGGTCAGGTACCGCAGCGCACCAGTGGTCTCCGTCTCCGTCCGCTCCGGCTCGGTCAACTGCCGGTCCCGCTGCCGCTCCTCAAGCGGAATCAGCTCCTCACTCTCGCTCTCGATAACAATCCGCAGCTTGCGCTTGGCGGTGGGAATATCCAGTCGGAACCGGGCCTCCGGCTCGAACGAAGCCAGGTTGCTGTACTCGGATTCGGCAGCAAACCCCAGGCGCAGGTAGCTTTCATTATTCGGCAGTGCCTCGGCAGACCCCGACAACGTCCTATCCGCCCAGGCACCAAGCCATTGCACCCGCGGCCCCTGAATACGCTCCTGGCGCAACACCCAGTTGGAAAACGTCAACCAGTAGGATTCCTCCGGCTCCGCCCAATACTCCTCTGGAGAGAACGTATAAAACGAAGGCCCCAGCTGCTCAGGCGCCAGAATCTCGGGAACAGAACGCTGATGCACCTCAAACACCGGCTCCGCAGCGCGTCCGGGAAGGGAGGTAAAAACCAGAAGTGACAGAACCCCGACCGGGTAACAACGGCGCAAAAAGTCAGCCAAAATCCACCAGGAACTTCTCGTGCAATTCACGAACCTGACGCTCCACATCATCCATGGGCCGATCATTATCAATAATAGCGTCAGCTTTCTCCAAGCGCTTCTCCCGAGGCATCTGCGCCGCAATAATCCGCTCCACCTGATCCCGCTCATTGGTATCCCGAGCCATCGTCCGCTCAACCTGCGTCTCCACCGGGACATCCACCACAATGATCTTACTGACCAGGTTATGCTGATCCGTCTCCAGCAACAATGGAGACACCAGAAGTACATAAGGCAGGGCATACCCCTCAGGCTCCAACTGCCGAATCAACTCCTCCCGAATCATCGGATGAAGCAGGCCTTCCAGCCAAGTCCGCTCCTCAGGATTGGCAAACACAATCTGCCGCAGCTGCGCCCGGTCCAAGGTGCCTTCAGCGGTGAGGATATCCGGACCGAAGTGCTCAGCAATCTGCTCAAGCCCAGGGGTACCAGGTTCAACCACCTCCCGGGCAACATCATCGGCATCCACCCAGTGAACCCCCAGCTCCCCAAACATGCGAACCACAGTAGATTTCCCGGAGCCAATCCCCCCGGTGAGCCCGACAACCGCAGGAGTCTGCCTCACCCCAGGGGTCTGATGAACTTGTTCATCTGACCCCATGTTGATTTTCTTACTCATGCTAAAACCCTAAGAAGGGGTCAGAAGAAAGCCTTCTTCAGACCCCAAGATACGCAAACCACGCCCGCTGAATAGCATCCCCAAACCACAAACAAAGCACCCCAGCCGCCGCCAAATAAGGCCCAAACGGAATCGGCACCTCCCGCCCATGCTTCCGGAACACCATCAAACTAATCCCAACAACCGCCCCAACCACGGAAGACAACAAAATCACCGCCGGCAACAACTGCCACCCAAGCCACGCCCCAAGCGCCGCAAGCAACTTGAAATCCCCATGCCCCATGCCTTCCTTACCAGTCACAATCTTGAACAACCAGTAAACCGACCAGAGCGAAAGATAACCAACCACAGCTCCCCAGAACGCACTGGTAAAGTCAGTCAAAACCCCAAAGAAGTTCAACACCAACCCAAGCCACAGCAACGGCAAGGTGATGCTATCCGGCAACAGTTGGGTATCAAAATCAATCACCGTCAACGCCACCAATGCCCACACCAGCAACAACGCCCAAAGCGCCGCCTCAGTCGGGCCCAACAGGTAAACCGTCAACACCGAAAACAGCGCCGTCACCGCCTCGATGATCGGATACCTTGGTGAAATTCGGGTCTTACACGAAGCACACTTGCCACCCAGCACCAGATAACTGATCACCGGAATATTCTCCCAGGCCCGGATCTTGTGACCACAGGAAGGGCAGGTAGACGCCGGCGTGGATAGCGTGACCGGCTCTTCCTGCTTCCGCTCCTTATCCGGAACTTCCAGAAACTCCTCACATTGGCAGCGCCAGTCCTGGTGCATCATCTTGGGCAGGCGCAGGATGACCACGTTCAGGAAGCTGCCGATGCAGAGGGAAACGAAAGTGACGGTGAGGTAGAGGAGCCAGGGGGTGTTGAAGTAAACGTCGAGGAACTGCATTCGAAGCCTTGATTGAGCATAGGAGGAGGGGGAAGGGTTAAGTCGGGGGTCAGATGAAAGCTTTCATCCGACCCCATTTTCAGGTCGAAACCTCGAGGTTAGCCAACAACCGAGCCCATCTGGAAAATCGGCAAGTACATCGCAATGATCAGGCCGCCAACCAATACGCCCAGGACAGCCATAATCATCGGCTCCATCAGAGCCGTCAGATTGTCCACCAGATCGTCCACGACACCCTCGTAGTGCTCTGCAACCTTAGCGAGCATCTCATCCAGGTTACCCGACTCTTCACCGATAGCCGTAAGCTGAACAGCCATAACCGGAAAAATGTCCTGCTGTCGCATCGACGCTTGTAGCTGGGTACCACTGGACACATCGTTCTTTATATTCAACACTGCGTCTCGATAAACAGCATTACCGGTAGCGCCGGAAACTGACTCCAAAGCTTCCACTAGTGGAACGCCTGCAGCGAAGGTCGTCGAAAGTACCCGCCCAAACTTTGCAACAGCGGATTTGTCAAGTATTTCGCCAACAACGGGCAACTTTAGAGTGTATTTATCAATAAAATCAGAGAATTTTCGAGATCGTCTCTTGGATTCACGGAAGAGAAAAATCGAACCGATAATCCCCACTAAGACAACGAACCACCACTTTTGAAGCCACTCTGAAAGATTAACGACGAATTGGGTGAATACTGGAAGGTCTGCACCGAACCCTTGAAACAAAGCTTCGAACTGAGGAACAACCTTCACCAACAGGATTGCAGTTACTATTATTGCCACCACAACAACCGCAATTGGGTAAGTCATCGCTTTTTTCACTTTTTTCTTGAGGATTTCCGTTTTCTCAAGATAAGTCGCAATTCGATCCAGCATCTGCTCGAGGGCACCGGCCTTTTCCCCTGAGTCCACCAGGTTACAGTAAAGATCATCAAAATATTTAGGATGTTTTTTCAGAGCCCCGGCAAAGCTGGTGCCAGAAGAAATATCATTCCTGATGTTAATGACTAGCTCCTGAAGGCCCTTGTTCTCGAGCCCGTCAGCGACGATGTCAAAGCTTTGCACTAGTGGTACGCCCGCCTTCATCATGGTCGCTAGCTGTCGCGTAAGCATGGCGATATCAAAAGGCGTGATTTTTTTGCTACTGCCGAATAAAGGCTTCGGTTTTTTCTTAACCTTGTCTGGAATAATTCCTTGTTTCCTCAGTTGTGCCTTCACCAGAGCTAGATTCGGTCCGGTCAACTCGCCTTTGGATTTATTACCTTTACGGTCCTTCCCTTGCCAAATATACGATTCCAGCTTTTGCGCTTTCTCTGCCATGCTTAATCCTTCGTCACGCGGTTGGCTTCTTCAAGGCTGGTCACTCCCTGAATAACTTTCAGGAGTGCCGACTGCCGCAGGTTTTGGAAGCCCTCAGCCTGAGCCTGTTTTGCAATTTGGATGGAACTGGCTTCTTCCATAATCATGTTCGCCAGTTCGTCAGTAACCTTCACCACCTCGTAAATACCGACGCGGCCTTTGTATCCCCCATTGCATTTATCACAGCCCTTCGGGCGGTACAACGTGAAGCCTGTATCAATTTGTTCCTGTGTGAACCCTTCCTTCAAAAGCACATCCTTCGGGATGTCGGCGGGTTGCTTGCAGCTATTGCACAAACGGCGACCCAGTCGCTGGGCAATAATCAGGCTCACAGAAGTGGCGATGTTAAAGGCGGGAACACCCATGTTCATCATCCGGGTAAGAGTTTCCGCCGCGCTGTTGGTGTGGAGGGTAGACAATACCAGGTGGCCTGTTTGCGCCGCCTTGATGGCAATCTCGGCCGTTTCCAAATCCCGGATCTCGCCCACCATAATGACGTCCGGATCCTGTCGGAGGAAGGCTCGCAGTGCTTCGGCGAAGCCTAGTCCTACCTTGTTATTAACGTTTACCTGGTTAATGCCTTCCAGGTTGATTTCCGCAGGGTCCTCTGCAGTGGAAATATTTCTTTCAGCGGTATTGAGAATGTTCAAGCCGGTATAAAGAGAAACCGTCTTGCCTGAACCTGTTGGTCCAGTTACCAGGATCATGCCCTGGGGCTGTTCCAGTGCATCCAAATACATCTGCTTTTGATCTTCCTCGTAACCCAGCACATCGATCCCAAGTTTGGCCTGACTGGGATCCAGAATCCGCAGAACGATCTTTTCGCCCCACAAAGTAGGGAGGGTGTTTACCCGGAAATCGATAGCCTTGGTCTTGGATAGCTTCATTTTGATACGGCCATCCTGGGGTACTCGGCGTTCAGAGATATCAAGCTGCGCCATAATTTTGACCCGCGCAGAAATTTTCGGTGCCAGCTTTATAGATGGGCGGGAAACTTCTTTCAAAATGCCGTCGGTCCGATAGCGAACCCGATAGACCTTTTCGTAGGGCTCAAAGTGAATATCTGATGCGCCCCCCCGAATAGCGTCCAATAGCATCTTGTTAACATACTTAACGATCGGGGCGTCGTCGACATCTGATGCGCTTACTGCATTGTCATCTTCGTCCTGCTCTCCGCCCTCAGTTTCCACTCCCTCAAGATCAGCATCATCCAGATCTCCCATTGAGGTGTCCTGGGATTCAAGATATCTGTCGATCGCAGTACGTAACTTGGCATCATCTACCAGAATGGCGTCAGTACTCAGCCCCGTATTGAACTTGATCTCGTCGAGCGCCTGAATGTTCGTGGGGTCAGAGACGGCAATGAACAGTCTGTTGCCACGCTTGTACAGGGGCAGGGCGTTATGTTTCCGGATCAGTTTCTCGTCAACCGCTTTTTCGGGCATCATTTCGGGAAGAAACGCATCCAGATCCAGCACCGACATTCCGAATTCCATCGCCGCTGAAAACGCCATTTTTGCGCTATTGGCCAGCTCATTCTGGGTAAGATAGGTTATTAGCGGAATCCGGTTCTGCGAAGCCTGAAGAAAGGCGTCCTTGGCAGTCGCTTCATCCAAAATTCCGTCTTCCACAAATCGCCGGGCCAGGCCCGTAAGCGTCACGTTTCGGTTGCTGCTCGCCATAAGTGCTCTGAAAAGGTTGTTATAAGTCGCTGAATCGTAAATTTATGAAAAAAGAGTTTAGATGTCTGGGAAGGCTTTGGAAAGCATCAGGGTTCTCAATCTCGCACGAGAGCTTTTGAGAAACTGGCAAAGTGCCTCCAGCACAGGGGTCAGATGAAAGCCTTCATCTGACCCCAATTTTAAACGACGCTCAGCACGAAAACTGACAAAAAGCGTCACCTCCTGACGTCGTAAGACACAAAAGCTATGATAATCAACGCTGTGATTCAGTTCACATAACGTTATAACCTGCTGAAATCGCCTTATTTTTAACATTATCTTGCAATTGGCACGATGCCTGCTTGATGTCAGTCACCCTCAACGCGGTAACGGGGCCGAGCTCCACCGCCCCCGGGCTATAAAAACGCAAACTGAGAACTCACGAGGTTTATTGAAATGCAAAAAATGAATCATGCGCAGAAAGGTTTCACCTTGATTGAATTGATGATCGTTGTGGCGATCATCGGTATTCTGGCTGCGGTTGCAATCCCCGCCTACCAAGACTATATCGCTCGTTCGCAGGCTTCAGAAGGTGCTACTCTGCTTGGCGGTCTGAAGACACCGGTGGCTGAGTACTACCTGAACAATGGCACTGTTCCGGCAATCGGCGACCTGGGTTCAGTGACTACTTCTGGTGAGTATGTGCGTTCTATCACCGCAAATACCGCAGCCAACGAGTACGTCGCTACCTTCAAGGCTGCTGGTAGTGTTGCAGAAAAGCTTGGTAGTACTACTATGACTCTTACATTCACCACCAGTGACAGCACTTGGTCTTGGAGTTGTACTGTCCCGAACGCAATTGCTCCGAAGCCGTGCCTGTAAAAAATCTTTAGTCGCAGATAACGAAAAGCCGCTCCTTTATCCGGAGCGGCTTTTTATTGGATGAACCCCGTGAAAAAACTAGCTTTCCAAAGTTTTGGCGCCCACCTCTCTTTTTTCCTATTTCTTTTAGCTGCAGTTTATATCTTATGGCCAGGACTCTATGGCGCCTTCTATCTCGATGACTATCCTAATCTCGAAAGTCTCCCTGATGGTCAGGTAGGCTTGTCGTCCGCTTTAAGCTATTTAATAAATGTTCCGGTTGGTGGTAGTGGGAGGCCTTTATCATTTATTACCTTCTTGATGCAGTCAAGTAGCTGGCCAGAAAGTCCTTTTAATTTCAAGCTAGTAAACTTGATTATCCATATTGCGAATGGAACGCTGGTTTATGCATTAGCAATTTTGCTTAGCCAGATTGAGCTTGATCAAAATAAAGAAAAGAAAGAGAGTGTTTTCTTTTTTTGTGCTGTCGCCTCCTTTTTTTGGTTGGTTCTTCCAATCAATATGAGCACGGTGTTTTATGTCGTTCAGAGGATGGTTTTACTGTCAACTTTAATGTGCCTTGTTGCGCTAGTGGGCTACTGTTATCTAAGAGTAAATCGTGTTGCTTGGGGGAAGCGAGAGTATATTCTTGCAACTGGTTTCATCGCATTTGGCTATATAGGGATTTTTGCTAAGGAAACCGCTATTCTGGTTGGGTTGCTCGTGCTCGTTTTGGAATTTTCCATTTTTTCCCGATGCCGGCCCCAACTAAACAAGGCTTGGAAATCAGTTGTATTGATTTTTCCTTTTTTGACTGTTGTTATATATCTCCTGATGATCGGAAAGCTCTTTGGAGGCTATGGCTACAGAGAATTTTCATTAGGCGAGCGCCTTTTGGCTGAAATAATCATACTCTTTGACTATGTGGCCAAAATATTGTTTCCAACGAATGCCAGAATTAATCTCTACAACGATGGATTTCCTTACCGAGCTTTAATTGAGAGCTGGATAGTAGTTGGTATTTCCTTGATTGGTCTGGTATCCATTGTCGTAGTCGGTTTCATGACTCGCTATCGACTACTGTCCTTTGCAATTCTTTTCTTCCTTACTGGTCATCTGCTGGAGTCTACTGTACTGGCACTCGAGCTTTACTTCGAACACAGGAACTACTTACCTTCTGTAGGAATAGTTATTGCTGTTGCTCTTGGCGCTGGTCAGTTTTTCACTCGGCGCAACTATGATCGAAATCGACTGAGGGTTTTCGTCCAAGGCTCACTTATTATATGGGGTTGTTGGATTACGCTTGTAGGAGCGACGGAGGCGACTACATGGGGGGACCCGAAGAAGTTTGCAGTTGCCGCGGTGACAGAAAGGCCGGGTTCAATCAGAGCTCGACAGGAGTTTGCTGCCCATCTCGCGAATGAAGGCGACTATATGAGTGCGGCCAACGTTTTATATAGCGTTAACCAAGACTTCGGAAAATATGCTGGTACGTATGCACAGTTAATTCTGTTGCAATGTCTTGATGATAGAATTCCACTTCCTGAAAAGAAAGAATTCTTAAAGGTGTTCTCAGAATCGCGGTACGATCGAGGTGTTTTACCGGCCCTTAAAGAGGTCTGGAGGGTGATGAGATCCGGATCTGATGGATGTGGATACCTTTCTCGCGAAGACCTGATTTCGTATGTAGATATGCTTTGGAGAAACAGTGCTTACAAAGGAAGGAAAAATTTCAGTATATTGAAGTCGCTTATTTTTGCAGATCAGGGTTCCTGGCCAGAAGCGATTAAGGCTATAGAAAATATTCCAGATCGCATTCGATCAATCTCAGAGATTGTCCTGCTTGCTCGCTACCATGCTGCTGATGGACAGTATGATGCTGCACTAACCCTATTAGACGGGGCACAACGTAAAATCTCCGGGGAGCTTGAGTTCCTGGCTTACAGTAATGAAATTGAGCGACTGCGGGGACTTTTTCTTGTGAGTTCAGGCAGATTGGAAGAAGGAGTTAAGGATTGAAAGATTTTAAGGTTTCAGTGGTTATACCTGCCAAAAATGAAGCCGACTCGATTGGACGTCTGGTAGAGGCGCTTATCTCTAGTGGCCTTCAGGAAGAAGTGATAGTTGTGGATGACGGTTCATCTGATCTAACCGGAGAGATTGCCCTCGAGAAAGGGGCTGTTGTGATAACGAACCCATACTCCAAGGGCAATGGGGCAGCGATAAAAGCAGGTGCACGCGCTGCGAAAGGGGATGTCCTCGTTTTCATGGATGCAGATGGGCAGCATGATCCGACAGACATCCCTCGTCTGCTTGACGAACTATCAAAGGGGTTCGACCTCGTCGTGGGTGCTCGACAATCAGGCTCCCAGGCCACAATCGGTAGGGGAGTCGCTAATAAGTTCTATAACGGATTGGCCACTTACATGACCGGCCACAAGGTGGAGGATCTTACCTCTGGATTTAGGGCCGTTAACCGACATAAGTTTCTGGAATTTCTAAATCTTCTTCCTAATGGCTTTTCTTACCCGACAACATCAACAATGGCGTTCTTCAGGGCCGGATACAGTGTGGGATATGTACCTATTCATGCAGCAAAGCGCAAAGGTCAAAGCCACATTCGACCGATTAAGGATGGTATTCGTTTCCTTCTGATTATCTTTAAGATCGGAACTCTGTATTCACCTCTGAAGTTGTTTGTGCCTATATCATTTTTCTTGTTTTTATTGGGTGCGAGTTATTATGGGTACACATACTTCTCCTTCGGTCGATTCACGAATATGAGTGCTTTGCTTTTTACAACATCTTTGACCATCTTTTTAGTTGGCTTGGTTTCTGAGCAGATTACGTCCTTGATGTATGCTCGTGGAGATCAGGATGATGCTAGATAAGGCGGCGGTTGGTGGAAATTAACTTTTCGGAGTTTTAGGATTAGCCCTGTATTTCGAAAAAGAGACCTGTTTGGCATGATCCATATTCTAATCGGAACAAAAGCTCAGCTAATCAAAATGGCCCCGATAATGAGGGCCTTGCTGGATAGAGGGGTTGGTTATAATTTTATCCATACAGGCCAACATAGAGAGACTATAGAAGATATTCTAGCTGATTTTTCGTTACCTGATCCTGATTTTTATCTGGATAACGGTCCTGATATAAAGCAAAAAACTCAGGTTCCAAAGTGGATTTTCAATTGTCTGAAGCGGACTGGACAGTCGTCCTCATGCTGGAGTGGTAGAAAAAGAGGCGACAAGGATGTTGTGCTTGTGCATGGAGACACATTATCCACGGTGATAGGCGCCTTGGCTGCAAAACGTATGGGGTTTAAGTGTGGTCATGTTGAGAGTGGCCTTAGGTCATTCAATTTTTTGCATCCGTTTCCTGAAGAGCTGATCCGTGTAGCAACATTCAGGTTGGCTGACATCTTGTTCTGTCCGGGCGCAAGTGCGGTCAAAAATGTTGTGTTCCTTGAGAAAAGAAAAAAAGTGATTGACACCTTTGGAAATACAATGCTCGATGCCACGCGTCATGCAGTCCAGGCGTCAGTTTCATCAGTGCCTTCGAATTATGGAATAGTATCTATCCACCGTTATGAAAATATCTTTTATACTCAACGGTTGACTTGGATCGTTGAAAAAATTATTGAGCAATCCCGGCGTTATCCTATGATTTTTGTGATGCATCCGCCTACAGAGCAGCGCCTAAGAGACACTGGCCTATACGAAAAATTGAGCTCTGAGCCAGGCATTGAGTTAAGAAAGCGTTTCAGCTATTTCGAGTTTGCAGGGGTGTTAGCCAGAGCCCGCTTTCTCGTCACTGATGGCGGTAGCAACCAGGAAGAGAGCAGTTACTTGGGGCTGCCATGCTTAGTGATGCGAAAGAGCACTGAACGAACTGAGGGGGTGGGTAATAACGTTCTTTTATCGAATTATTCCGAGCGTTCTGTTGAACAATTTTTTTCCGACCCCGAGAATTATCGAAAACCTAGTCTCCTGAGTGATAAAAGCCCATCCGAGATCATCGTAAAGGATTTAGAGTCCTATTTCTGATTTCAAATCTTCCCATGATTCTTCCCAGTTGGGGAGGCAAACTTCAAGTTCGTAATGTCATATCTTTGCATACTTTAGCTGCTCTCTCCGTCCAGGTATGATTATGACGAAGCTTCTTCAGTAGTTCTTTTTGTTGTTTGATCAGCTCGGAGTTCTTTGCAAGTGTTGCAAGAAAGTCGGGTATCTCGTTTGGGTCCTTTATCCAGCCCAGCTTTTCTGAATCTACGATTCGTGCAGTTTCCCCTCCCGGGTTGCACAGAACCGGTAGAGCATGGCCCAAAGATTCATAGAGTTTGATCGGAACGGAGTAATCAAGATATGTTCCCTGGTCGCGAACGACAATAAATAAATCACTCTGCTCATATAGCTGATCCAGCTCGGCTCCACTCCGGTGGACGACGCTCACACGATCAGAAAGTAATGGAATGTAGATATCCTTGAGATGGTCCCATTCGCTTTCTCGACAACAAACCGTGAGGTTGGCAGCGTCTGTTTTACTCATTGCAGCCAAAAGTGGTCTTAAATCATAGTTTGGCGGTTTGATTCCGCCCACGTAAAAAAGTCTGATTGGCGAGTTTATGTTGGGGTCTCGGGGCTTTTCGGGGATTTCTGTTCCGGGAGGCAGAAATCTGACGTTCTTGAAACTGTGCATCCAGGGTAGAGCCCTGCCCATAGCTTCAGAGGGAAGGTAGAGTGTGTTCAGGTAACGAGTATGCCACCACCAGTCATACCAATGCAGAGGTATTGTGACCAAGCGGCCCCACCAAGGCAGCATCTTTTTATAGGCCTTGTCTCGCCAATAGACGTCCCTGTTAAATAGACTTACGGGGATGTTCCTTGAGTTGCAGAAGGCAAGAAAGCTGTGGTCTAAAAAGGGGTGAGTTGGAAGACGGTGTTCTTCAGACATCGCAAAGGGGATGGTCAAATTTTCCGTGTAGACGAAATCAAAACGCTTCCCCTCTTCTATCATTCTCCTCGCGCTATCCATGCTGGCTGAGCGTGATCTAATTTCTCCTGTGACCTCAAGTACGTTCACGCCCAACTTTTTGAAAGCCTGGAGCATCTTGTAAGGTCTGACCTGGCTTCCCGTCAGTCCGTTAGCCGTAATCGGCCGAGGATGATGGAAGATAATGTTCAATTCCGAGTAATCTATTGGCATGATACCCCTTGGTTCTCGCGTTGCCAGATGCGCGCGATGCTCCTCCGAATTCTCGGATCTTTTGTGGAATGACAATGCATACTACCGTTATAGAAATCCTGGTCAAGCGAGTGCGGCTTGGGTCATGGAGGCGCTTGGGCTGCCTGGTTTTAATTCTCGCTGATAAACAGATTTTTTCGTTCTTGTTTAATAGGCACTCCATTCAAGGGGATGGGGTGTTGAATGTCTAGGCTCATTTTACGATTTGATATCGATACAATTGCTTGTTTAAAGAAAGGCGTTCCTCCACTTCTGGCATTGGCCAGGCAAGAGGACCTGCCGATGACATTTTTCGCAAATCTTGGCAAAGCCGTGAATTGGTCTGGTGTGGTTCGTTCGCGGCTGGAACGAGGGGCCGCAGGAGCCATAAAAGCGGAAAGCCTGGCGGCCAGCAGTAAACTTGGTTGGCCGAGCCTCCTAAGGACAGTAATTATGGACCCCCTTGTTAGCAAAGTGGGGAGAAATGAGCTGAAAGATATAGAGGCTCAGGGGCATGATTTGGGACTCCATGGTGGGAAAAACCATTCAGCATGGCACCACGGAGCCAGGGAGTGGTCCGAAGCAAGACTAAGGACGGAACTGGACTGGGGAATTAAACGGATGGAAGCACTGGGGCTCAAAAGACCTAAGATTTTTGCATCACCAGGTTTTACCAACCCCGACATTCTGTCAGAGATATTGCGGGAGTTGGGTTTTAAAGCGGTCGCAGACCGTCACGGTTGGGCGCTCCCAGCTCTTGGGGATCAGGTCGAGGCTTCCGTGGCTCCCATTGAAATAACTACCGGGATGCTAGGAGAACCTGGAGCCATTGGGTTCGTCGAATACCTGGTTGCAAAGGGGCTTGATCCCAAAGATCTCCCAGATATCCTGGAAGAGTTTATAAACGCAAATCAGACGTACGTTTTATATGACCACCCATGCTTCAGCGGCGGTCAGGGGTACTTTATGCTGAAAGCTATTATCAAAACGTGGCAAAGTCTCGGGGGGCAGTTCGTTAAAATCTCTGATCTGATTAATTAGAGACTCCTCCAATCCTTGACAAGATCGCGGCCGATGATAGAAGACAATTTTTTCACATCTTCCGAGTAAAGCTCCCAAAGAATCCTGCGGGTCTCCTCATCCATTTCTGGATATTGTTTGCTTTCCTGTTTGCCTGCTTTGGGCTTTACCTGTTTCCCACGGGCTATTTGGAGAATAGGTTTCGTGATTACTGAGAGCTTGCCGTTAAGCAAGAGGTAGTAGAGGCCCGGGAACAAATTTCTAAGACGTGCCCCTGCCTTTGCAACTAGCTGAGAGGCGAAACTACTTGAACCACTGTTAATTTTATTTTTTGCGTCTTTGTAATCGGCATTCTTGGAATCTAATTCCAGAAACTTGAATAACCGCTCCAGTGTTTGCTGCGGATGTCGTTCGATATCCTCGTGAATCAGGAGCAGCATTTGATCTTCCTCAAAATATTCACGATATAGCTCTAGTTGACGAGCGTAAAATCCGGATTCCAGGACCCAGACATCGTTGAAATCCTCACCTCGCTTTGCCAAATCTGCCAAGGTCAACCCTGTGGGCAGCCGATGTCGAGAGTGCCAGAAGTGCGATTGTGCTCGTTCGATCGGATTGCGCAGTATCGCAATTAGCTTTGTGTCAGGTAAAAAACGGCTTATCAACGCTGGTGCATCGGGATCAGTTAGGTAATCCGCAGTTTTCTCGCCTACAAGGATATCTTTCGAAAAGGCTTGGAACTGCTCAAGATACCAGTCCCAACCCCTGTCAAAGTTGGTTTTTCCCTTTGGTGTGTTCGTGTCGAAAAAGTGCATGTCGTTGGCAAAGGGATCATCCTTACTTGTCACAACTGCAGCTGAGGGATGATTATCGAGATTCCTGGCAATATAGGTAGTGCCAGACCGTGGGGCTCCAATGATGATGAAATCAGGTCGTCTTGGTGAAACCATCAAACCTCAACCTCCTCATACAACTCCGGTACTTCAGCATCCCACCCAAACTTCTCGGCAATGCGCTTCCGCATCACATCACTAGCTACGATCTCCCCATGAGTCACATAAACCTTCTCCGGTTTCAGTGATCCCTGCCCAAGCCACTCCAGAATTTCGTTGTAATCCCCATGGGCAGACATTGAGTCCAAGTTGTAAATGTCAGCCTTCACCGGCCAATACTCGCCGTGAATCTTCACCGACTCTGCACCATTCACCAAAGCATCCCCCCGCGTACCAGGCGCTTGAAACCCCGCAAACACGATGCTGTTCCTTGGGTTTGGCAGCAGCGTCTTGAGATGGTGCAGCACCCGCCCACCACTGGCCATGCCGCTTGCGGAAATAATGATGCAGGGATACCGCACGGAATCCAGCTCAATCGATTGTTCCACCGTCCGCACAAACTCAGTTTTATCGTCAATCAGCTCACACTGGCTGGTGTTGAGCTTGTGTTCCTTGTGGTGTTTGCAGAAGATTTCCGTGGCTTTGATTGCCATCGGGCTGTTGAGGTAAACGGGCAGCTTCGGGATCCGCTTCTCGCTCATCAGCTTGTGCACCACATAAAGAAGCATCTGCGCCCGACCAACGGCGAAAGCTGGCATCAGCACAAGACCTCCGCGGCCGGCAGTGCGGGTGATGATTTCTTCCAGCTCCTTCTCCGGATCCACCTCGCCATGGGTACGGTCCCCATAGGTGGATTCGCACACCAGTACATCCGCCTTATTGATGGGTTCTGGCGGGCGCATGATCAGATCGTTCTGCCGGCCTACGTCGCCACTGAACACCACGGTGCGGTCAGCGACCTTGTGATGAACATGCACGCAAGAGGAACCCAGAATGTGGCCCGCGGGCGTAAACGTCACTTCAAAACCTTTCACCGGTTCGAACTTTTCATGGTAGTGCAGGGATTCGAAATGCTTCAGAGCCTCCCAGGCGTCCTTTTCCGTAAACAGCGGCTCAGGGTGTTCGTGTTTGGAGAACTTTTTGCGGTAGGCGTACTTGGCGTCTTCTTCCTGTAGGTAGCCTGCATCCGGCAGCAACACCTTGCAGAGCTCATGGGTCGCCTTGGTGCAGTAGATCTTGCCCTTGAAGCCGTTCTTCACTAACGCAGGAAGGTATCCGGAGTGGTCGATATGCCCGTGGGTCAGTACCACAGCATCAATCGTGGACGGATCCACCGGAAACTTCGCCCAGTTCCGCCGGCGCAGGGTTTTCACGCCCTGGTACATCCCACAATCCACCAGCATGCGGTGTTTCTCGTCCGAGAGCAGGTAGCGGGAGCCGGTGACGGTGCCTGTGCCGCCGAGGAAGCGAAGTTTCATGTTGGCGTCCTTGTTTCTGGTGAAGATGGGGGCAGATGAAGGATTTCATCAGACCCCTGGGGCCTAATTTGGGATTAGAAGAAAGCTTGCCTCTGTTCCCCACATGCAAGTAATACTATGGCCCGAAAATGGGGTTAGATGAAAGCCTTTGCCGTGGTGTGGTTGCTGGTCAACGGCACTCAGCCGGGTGAGATGGCGTTCCGGCCGGTGACGGCGTTGTGGATAATTGCTCTGTCGTTGATGGATATGGTGGCTATCATGATGCGCCGGGCCCGTAAGGGGCAGTCGGTGATGAACCCGGATTGGGGGCATTTGCATCACATTTGCATGCGGGCTGGCTTCTCCGGTAGGGAGGCGCTGATCATGATTACCGGGATTGGGCTGCTGCTTGCCGGTGTGGGGCTGGGTGGAGAGTATTTCCTTGTGCGCGAGTGGTTGATGTTCACCGGTTTTATTGGAGTTTTTGCGCTGTATGACTGGGGGCGTAGTCATGCGTGGCGGTTGATGGTGGTATTTCGGCGGCGCCACTACCAAGAGCGCGTTTGATTTCAATCTTTCACGGGTTTTTCTGAAGGCCAGAGCGTTGCTCTGGCCTTTTCTGTTAAAGGGAATACCTTTACCGCCGGTAACTGAAATACTGGCAGGAATGGCGTAGAATCTCGACATTTCTCCGTATTTTCTTGTTCCAGTGGCTTGCCTTCGGTTTGCAATGCGCTTGGTTGTTAGTGCCTCATTACACTGATGTTGGTTGGTGGGGCGGTAGCGTGCCTGAATCCTGAAAGGGAGAGTTGTCGAGATGAAAATACTTGTGACGGGTGGTGCGGGCTTCATTGGCTCCGCCGTCATTCGCCATATCATCAGAAATACGACGGATGAAGTGATTAACCTCGACAAACTCACCTATGCGGGCAACCTCGAGACCCTGGCTGAAGTGAGTGATAGTGAGCGTTATTGCTTTGAGCGTGTGGATATTTGTGATCGGGCGGAGGTTGATCGTGTAATCGAACAACATAATCCAGATTCGGTGCTGCATTTGGCGGCAGAGAGTCACGTCGACCGATCTATCGATGGTCCCGCGGCTTTCATAGAGACGAATATTGTAGGTACTTACACTCTGCTGGAAGCTGCACGCCAGTATTGGCAAACCTTGAGCGCGACACGCTCAGAGAAGTTTCGTTTCCACCACATCAGCACCGACGAGGTTTTTGGTGATCTTCCACATCCTGATGAAGTGCTCTCGCCCTCCGCATCAGAGAGCGGGGACAAGCTATCGTTGTTCACCGAAAAGACTGCTTATGCACCGAGCAGTCCGTACTCGGCCAGCAAAGCCAGTTCCGATCACCTGGTAAGAGCGTGGAAACGCACTTACGGTTTGCCTACGTTGGTTACCAATTGTAGTAACAATTACGGTCCGTATCATTTTCCGGAAAAGCTCATACCCTTGATGATACTGAACGCTCTGGACGGCAAGCCATTACCCGTTTACGGGAAAGGTGATCAGATCCGTGATTGGCTCTACGTTGAGGATCATGCCCGTGCGCTTTACAAAGTAGTAACAGAGGGCGTGCCAGGTGAAACCTACAACATCGGTGGCCGCAACGAGAGGCGGAATATTGAGGTGGTGGAAACTATTTGCGATATCCTGCAGGAACTGCGCCCAAGTGATAAGCCCTATCGGGACTTGATTACCTTCGTTCAGGACCGCCCCGGACATGACCGGCGCTACGCTATAGATGCGAGCAAGATCCAGCGAGAACTGGGTTGGAGCCCCCAAGAAACCTTCGAAACCGGTATTCGGAAAACCATAGAGTGGTACCTGAATAACCTCGACTGGTGCCAGCGCGTTCAGAATGGTAGCTATCAAAGAGAGCGCCTGGGCATGAGGTCCTGAGGTGGCTGGATTTCCGAGAAACAGCCGGGGTCAGATGAAAACCTTCATCTGACCCCTATTTAACGGCAGAGATAGAAAATACTATGAAGGGCATTATTCTGGCAGGCGGATCCGGCACACGTCTTTATCCCATCACACTGGGAACCTCCAAACAGCTGTTGCCAGTTTACGATAAGCCGATGATTTATTACCCGCTCTCAGTACTCATGCTGGCGGGCATTCGGGACATCCTGATCATCACCACCCCGGAAGACCAGGCTGGATTCAAGCGCGCATTGGGCACAGGTGAAAAGTTTGGCATCAATCTGAGTTATGAAGTGCAGCCAAGCCCGGACGGCCTGGCCCAAGCCTTTATCATTGGTGAAGAATTCATCGGCAGCGACAGTGTATGCCTGGTGCTGGGCGACAACATTTTCTATGGCCAGGGCTTCACCCCCAAGCTAAAGCAGGCTGCAGAGCGTACTGAAGGTGCCACCGTATTCGGCTACCAGGTAAAAGATCCGGAACGTTTCGGGGTGGTAGAATTCGACAAAAATAAACGCGCCATCTCCATAGAAGAAAAGCCACAGCATGCAAAATCCCACTACGCCGTAACTGGCCTCTACTTCTACGACAACAGCGTGGTAGATATCGCCAAACAGGTAAAGCCCAGCCACCGTGGTGAGCTGGAAATCACTTGCATAAACCGGGCCTATCTCGAACAAGGCAACCTGAATGTAGAGTTACTGGGCCGGGGTTTCGCTTGGCTGGACACCGGCACCCATGAAAGTCTGCTGGAAGCGGCGCAGTTTGTGGAGACGATTGAAAAGCGCCAAGGTTACAAGATCGCTTGCCTTGAAGAAATCGCCTTTAATCAGGGCTGGCTAACACCGGGTCAAATAAAAGCACAAGCGGCCCAGCTCAAGAAAAACGGCTACGGCGAATATTTGCAAGATCTTCTGGAAGACGCACAATGATTCCGGTCTCCAAACCTTTTTTCCCCAACCGGGAAAAGCTCAAAAGCTACATAGACGGCATTTACGATCGCCAATGGCTAACCAATAACGGCCAACTGGTACAGGAGCTCACCGAGCGGCTGGAAGAGTACCTTGGTGTTGCGAACCTGCTGCTTGTCTCCAACGGCACCTTGGCCCTTCAAATTGTCTATCGCACTCTGGGCGTGAACGATACGGCCCCTGGTGCACAGCCGGAAGCCATCACTACTCCTTTTTCTTTCATAGCCACCGCCAGCTCCCTGAAATGGGAAGGCGTGCAACCGGTATTCGCAGACATAGATCGGGACACCTGGTGCCTGAATCCGACCAACATTGAAGCGGTCATTACGCAGAATACCCGAGCCATCGTACCCGTACACGTATTCGGTAACGCCTGTAATGTAGAAGCCATCGACACCATCGCCCAGAAGCACCGCCTGAAAGTCATCTACGATGCCTCCCACGCCTTTGGTGTGAACTACAAAGGCGAGAGCCTACTCACACATGGTGACGCCGCCACTCTCAGCTTCCACGCCACCAAGCTGTTCCACACTGGCGAGGGCGGGGCGATTATTTTCAAACGCAAGGAAGACTTGGAGCGGGCGAAGAAAATGATCAACTTCGGCATCACCGGGCCGGAGAGCATTGAAGAGCTGGGCATCAACGCCAAGATGAATGAACTGCAGGCGGCGATGGGGTTGTGTGTGCTGGATGAAATGGAAGCAAACCTGCAAGCACGCAAACAAGTATGGCAGAGCTACCAGCTAGCAATGCCGGAAAATCTCCAGCTGCAGGCCCGGCATGAAGACCTTGACTACAACTTCGCCTACTTCCCGGTGGTGTTCGAAAGCGAAGAACAGGCCGTGCGTGTGGCTGCCACACTCAAGGAAAATGGAGTGCTGGCAAGGCGGTATTTTTACCCCTCACTGGAATCGGTGGCGTGCCTGGAAGCGCAGGTAGCGCAGCCGGTGTCTCAGGACATTGCTAGCAGGATACTGTGTTTGCCGATATACGCGGACCTTGAACCTGAAGTCCAGAACCGGGTGGTCCATCTGATAGAGGTGGAGCTAAAGGCATGAAGCTAGCGGTTATGCAGCCATACCTGTTTCCCTACATCGGCTATTTTCACCTCATATACGCCGCCGATCTATTTCTGATTTATGATGACGTTGCATACAAAAAGCGTGGGTTCGTCAATAGGAATAATGTCTTGGCTCCAAGCGGAGTGACGCGTTTTACGGTGCCTGTCCCCGGAGCTTCTCAAAATAAATTGTTCTCCGAGCTAGAATTTTCAGAAGACGTAGATAAGGTGCTTAAAACTATTGAGCATAGCTACTCCAGGGCCCCTTACTTTGAAAATATCTTTCCGATAGTTAGGGAAACCTTGAAGTTTCCAGATCGATCAATCGCATCCGTATGCAAGAAAAGCTTTGAAGAAATTTTTTCGTACCTGGATATCGAAAAGAATATTAAGAAGACGAGCGAAATCGATTATGGCCGCTCCGTGAATGCCCGTGATCGTCTGATAGCTCTATGCCAGCACTTCGGCGCAGATAGTTACATTAACGCACCAGGTGGGAGAAATTTATACAGCAAGCAGGATTTCCTCGAGAAAGGAATTGATTTGAAATTTGTTGACTCGTTGCCGGTGGAATATTACCAAGGCGGGGTGGAGTTCGTTCCAAACCTGTCGATCATTGATGTTTTGATGAACTGCTCGCCGGAAGAGGTGAAATCCTTCCTGCGGCGCTATGAGTTGGCGTAGTGAGCTAACGGAAGTCACATCATTTTTAATGGCAAATGAGTAACGTTATGGCTGAACAAGAAGAGCGATCAGAACAATTTTCGCGAGTGTCCGATCTCGAAGCTTTGCTAACAGAGTTGAATGGCAATCTTGCTGGTGCCAATGAGGGGTATTTGGCGAATTCATCAGAGCAATTTTCAAAAATGTTCATTGTCGGTCCGCTCCGTTCGGGTACTACGTTATTCACACAATGGCTCGCCAACACCGGCCTTGTCGCATACCCTACCAACATGCTGTCCCGGTTTTTCGGAGCACCGCTGGTAGGCGCAAAAATCCAGCAACTGTTGACGGACCCGCGTTACAACTTCCGCAACGAAATTCTGGACTTCAATTCGGACATCAATTTCAGCTCCGACAACGGCAAAACCAAGGGCGCACTGGCTCCGAACGAGTTCTGGTACTTCTGGCGCCGCTTCCTGCCGTTCGACGAATTTGATTACATGCCGGCCGAGGAGTTATGGCAAAAAGCCAATCTGGCCGGCCTCCGGGACGAACTGAACGCACTGGCGAACATCTTTAAAAAACCGTTCGCCATCAAAGCCATGATCATGAACCAGAACATCCCGGAACTGGCTGAACAATTCAATAAGCCCCTGTTCATTTGGATCCGCCGAAACCCGATCTTCAACATCCAGTCTGCGCTGGAAGCCCGAAAACGCCAGTACGGTGACATCAATACCTGGTACTCATTCAAGATCAAAGAATACCCGCACCTCAAAGACCTGAGCCCGTTGGAATCCGTCGCCGGGCAGATCGCTGCCATCAACCGCTCAATAGAACAGGGCATTGCCGCGTTACCAGACCACAAGAAGCTAGTGGTTCAGTACGAAGACTTCTGCCAGCGGCCGGAGTACTACTACAACGAAATTACCCGCCGGCTGATTGAGCAGGGTGGAGTGAGTGCGGAGCAGGTGCCGGCATACGCCGGGGAGGCAAGTTTTTCTAATACCAATCGTTGGCGATTAGAGGAGTATTCGCAGGAAGATGCGGAGCGAGTATACAGGCGGCCCGCCTCTACTGAAGCATGGCATTCACAGTGATAATCGTACTTAAGTGGACCGCGCCATGCAGGACATGAATCGAAAAATTGGCGTGGGTGTTCTCTGGAATTTGCTCAGCATGTTTCTGACTCGTGGTGCAACCACGATCTTCACCTTGCTTTTGGCTCGGTTTCTGGCTCCGGATGCTTTTGGCTTGGTGGCTATGTCAATGGTTGTTTTCGAAGTAGCCACGGTATTCATTACTTCAGGCCTTGGTACGGCACTCATCCGAAGCAAAGAGGTGTGTGAAGCCGACTTGAATACCGTTTTCTATAGTAATTTGGGCTTGAGTGTTCTGGCCTATATAGCTTTGTTTGGGGGCGCCCCCTATATTGCTGAGTTCTATGATCAGCCGGAATTAACGACATTGGTTCGGGTAATGGGGCTGGTGGTTTTCATCAATGCAACCAAGATCGTGCAAGGAGCCATTCTAAGTAGGAAAATGGACTTCAAATTGCAGATGAAGGGCAATACGGCTGGTGTATTAGTATCAGGTACTCTGGCAGTAGGGGCAGCCTGGAATGGGTTTGGAGTCTGGAGTCTGGTCATACAGATGTTAAGTGCGGCCTTGGTCTCGGGTATTGTTCTTTGGTTGGGGACAGGGTGGCGCCCAAGACTCCAGTTCAGTCGTGAGTCATTCAAGCGCTTGTTTGGTTTCGGAAAGGCCATACTTGCTGAGGGGATACTCGACAAGCTATTTCAGAACTCCTATGTGTTGGTGATTGGACGGTTCTTCGGTGCGGAGTTGACCGGTCTATACTATTTTGGCAGAAAGTTCAGCAACCTGATCTCAAGACAGCTCACAGGTGCTGTGCAAAGAGCAACTCTGCCAGCTCTGTCGACCTTACAAGACGATAACGTCCACTTAAAAAGAAAGTTTCGCCAAGTAATGCAGCTGATGATGGCTGTAATAGTGCCAATCATGGCGATCCTGGCTGGAGTTTCGCAGACATTGTTTTCGCTTCTTTTCGATGAGCGATGGCAAGGCGCAGTGCCCTTCATACAGGTTCTTTGCCTAGTTGGGATGCTATATCCTTTGCATTCACTTAATGTGAATTTGCTAAATGTTAAAGGTCGTTCGGATTTGATTCTTAAGATTGGCGTCTTCAAGAAGGTTGTAAACTTGACTTTACTTTTCTGTGCAATCCCATTCGGAGTTTTTGGCATTGTCGTCAGTCAGCTTATAGCCTCGATTCTGTCCCTGGCTCCTAATACCTATTATTCTGAAAAGCTTGTTGGGTACACTCTTTCCGAACAGTTATCTGATATTTGGAAGCCGATCCTGTCTTCTATATTTGCCGGTGGTTCGGCTTGGCTGGTATCACAGGCTGGGCAAAACGCGGAGTGGGTCTGGTTTATTTTGGGTGGATGTTCGGGACTTTTTGTCTATTTTATCGTGTCTATAATTGTAAGGATGGAAGCCGTTTATCTTTTAGCAAGTAGAATGCCATTGTGGAGAAGGACCTGATCATTTTTTGGCTATTTCAAATTCATAATTTTAAGGTATTTTAGAGTGGCATTTTTTTTCTTGATGTGTTCAGAACGGTCTGGAAGCAACCTTATTTCTAAGCTTATGAATGGTCATGAAAATATTTGTGGGCCGTCTACAAAGCATATTATTAACCCTGTTGCCAGAAATCTGTTTCGCTATGGTGACTTGAGTGATACTGAGAACTGGAAAACGCTGCTCTCAGATATTGAAAGACTGCTATCAGTAGAGTTTTCTTTTTGGAAGAGGAACTTTTCTTTCGAAGATCTTGAGAACATTTCTCCTGTGGGTGACATAAAGTCACTGATCCAGAATATCTTTCTCGAAGAAGCCAGAGCTAATGGAAAGCAGCATCTGTTCGTCAAGGAAAATCATGTTTATGAATTTCTCCCTTTTTTGATGACCAACTTCCCTGAAGCAAAATTCGTTTATCAAGTTAGAGATCCAAGAGATATGGCTCTCTCCTGGAAGAAAAACTCAGATCATCCTGGAGGTGCAGTTCAGGCTGCTCACCAGTGGAAAAAAGATCAACAGCAGAGCCTCAAGAACCATCACCTTCTAGCTACTATGGGCAAATCCCATTTTGTGAGGTATGAAGACTTGACCTCAAATAGTGAGCATGAGGTGAAAAGGATTCTTGATTTTCTTGGAGTTCCATTTGACCAGAAAATTTTTGAATTCCACAAGGATGAAATTACCAGAAAGAACGCCAGGATGCAGAAAGCTTGGGGGAATCTTGAGCAGGGCGTTATTTCTAATAATAGTCAAAAGTATAAGAGCGAACTAGCTTCTGACGAAATTTTGGCGATTGAGTCAATCTGCAGGTTTGAAATGAAGCACCTTGGGTATGAGCTCGAGAATTCTTTCAGCGCTTTGGAATCCGTATCAAAAGAATGGTTGGAAGAGTTGCAGGAAAGAGAGCTCCGGGAAGTTATTTTGGATCGTTCAGATGGAGTTAAAGAAAATATGGCCGCGAAAACGGTATTCTATCAGCGATAACTATATATAGGATTTGGAACTGACCTATGTTCGAATTCTCAGTCGGCCAAGACGCTCCTGAACCACTGAAAGCACCGACGAAAGAAGAAATTATTTCAGGGTGGAAGTCCGATGAGTTGATAGTGAGTGTGATATGTGCTGCATATCAGCATGAAGAGTTCATAGAAGACGCATTGAACGGTTTCTTGGCTCAGGAGACAGACTTCAGGTTTGAGATAATTGTAAGGGACGACTGCTCTTCTGACCGAACTGCAGAGATTATCCGGGAATATGAAAAAAAATATCCAGGGATCGTTCGAGGAGTTTATGAACCCTTCAACAAATGGCCCACGGTAAAAGCCGGAGCGGTTTTAAGAAAGGAAGCGGCCGGAAAGTATGTAGCTCAATGTGATGGTGACGATTATTGGATCGACCCGAAGAAACTTCAAAAGCAAGTTGATATTCTTGAACGTGAAGAGGATGTTGTTCTTGTTAAAACAAATGCCTTGTGGGTTGACAATGGCTTGGTGACGGCAACACGCGTTCCGGGCGGAACCAGAACAAATATGTTTCGAAATGATATTAAAATTCCGGATAAATATACAAAATTTATTTATTTTGGGGATGTCTATTATCAAGCATATTTAGGCAAAAGGGGTAGGTTTGCCTTTCTTGATGACACGACGGCAGTTTGGAGGAAACACTCTGGTGGTGTATTTGGAAGTATGACTGGTGACAATGAGCGTGTTTTGAACCTTCATCGCTCCCAGACACAAGCCTGGATTTCTCAGCAATTCTTCGATGACGGTGATCGCGATGCTGCAAACAAACATATGGCAGCCTCAGTTCAGTGTTTTCTCAGGGCCATGAAAGGTTCCGATCTCGCGGCGGTATTTGGCAAGTTGATTTATTTGGCCGTGAGAAGGTCTGGCGGGAAGGTTCTCAGAAAATTGCGCTTGAGATCTTAGTTTTGTAACCGGGTTGGGGGGAGCCGTTTTCTTCATCCAATTACAGGGTTGATCACTGAATATATGAGTAAATTGTATGCAAATTCTTAGTTTAATAGGTCGGGATCGCGAACTTTTTAGTCGTGATGTAGAAAGCTGTGAAGACCAGCTCCGTAACATCGTCAGTAGCTCCCGTTTTCTCGTTCTCGGCGGTGCTGGCTCCATAGGCCAGGCAGTTACCAAGGAAATCTTCAAGCGTAGCCCGGCCAAGCTCCACGTGGTGGACATTAGCGAAAACAACCTGGTAGAGCTGGTCCGCGATATCCGGAGCAGCTTCGGTTATATCCCCGGAGATTTCCAAACCTTCGCCTTGGATATCGGTTCGGTTGAGTACGATGCCTTCTTCAAGGAGGACGGAGGCTACGATTACATCCTTAACCTCTCCGCCCTCAAGCATGTGCGCAGCGAAAAAGATCCTTACACGCTGATGCGCATGGTGGATGTAAACGTCTTCAATACCGATAAAACTCTACGACAGGCTGCAGAATCCGGGGCCAAAAAATACTTCTGTGTGTCGACAGATAAGGCCGCAAACCCGGTGAACATGATGGGTGCTTCCAAACGCATCATGGAAATGTTCCTGATGCGCAGAAGCCTGCAAATGGACATTTCCACCGCACGGTTTGCCAATGTCGCCTTCTCTGATGGCTCCCTGCTGCATGGCTTCAACCAGCGCCTGGAAAAGCGTCAGCCGATTGTGGCGCCGGATGACGTTCGCCGTTACTTTGTTACTCCGAAAGAGTCCGGTGAGCTGTGCCTCATGTCATGCATTTTCGGCGACAATCGGGACATCTTCTTCCCAAAACTCAGCGAAGAACTTCATCTGATCTCGTTTTCTGACATCGCGGTGAAGTACCTTGCAGAAAAGGGCTACGAGCCGGTTTTGTGCAGCGATGAAGACGAAGCCCGGGAATTGGTGAAAACGCTCCCGGAGCAAGGCAAATGGCCTTGCCTGTTTACCTCCAGCGATACCACTGGTGAGAAAGATTTTGAAGAATTCTTCACCGATCAGGAAACTCTGGACATGGCTCGTTTCGAGAATCTCGGCATCATCAAGAACGAGGCAGAATTTGACGAGCAATTGCTGGCCGAGTTTGAAGAGCGGATTAGCGCGATGAAGCGAGATCTGGTCTGGAGCAAACAGGATCTAGTGGACCTGTTCTACCGCATGATTCCCGATTTCGGGCACAAAGAAACCGGCAAATATCTCGACAGCAAAATGTGAGGCAGCTTTGAGCGACCAACTGATCCGGTTTGTCAGAGACTATTTCGGAACCAACGAGTTTGTCCCGCTCCACGCCCCGGTGTTTCCTGGCCGTGAGAAGGAATACGTGGCCGACACCATCGAGTCCACCTTTGTATCCAGTGTGGGCGCTTATGTGGACCGGTTCGAGCAGGATATGGCCAGTTATACCGGCGCTCCCAAGGCTGTCGCCACGGTCAACGGAACGGCAGCCCTGCACATTGCGTTGAAGCTTGCCGGGGTAGAGGCGGGTGATCTGGTGATTACGCAGCCGCTTACCTTTGTTGCCACGTGTAATGCTATCGCCTACTGCAATGCCGAGCCCGTCTTCATCGATGTAGACCGGGAGACGCTGGGGCTATCTGCCAAGGCGCTGGAAGCCTGGTTGGAAGAGCACGCACAACTGGATTCAGAAGGCGTATGCCGCACCCGCGCAGACAACAAAGTGGTTCGGGCCTGTGTGCCCATGCACACATTCGGCCATCCTGCGGATCTTGACGGGCTGGTTTTGATAGCCCGCCGCTGGAACCTCGCTTTGGTCGAGGATGCGGCTGAATCTCTGGGCAGCATTTATAAAGGCAAACACACGGGAACCTTTGGTGTGCTCGGTACGCTCAGCTTTAACGGGAATAAAATCATGACCACCGGTGGCGGGGGTATGATCCTGTCTGGCGAGGCGCTGGCCGCTCGCGCCAAACATCTGACCACCACAGCCAAGAAGCCGCACTCCTTCGAATACATTCACGACGAATTGGGTTATAACTACCGGTTACCGAACCTGAACGCTGCAGTAGGATGTGCCCAGCTGGAGCAGCTGGAAAACTTCATTGGGGCCAAGCGCGAGTTAGCCGTGGCTTACCAAGCGTTTTTCTCAGGCACAAACCTGGATTTCGTGAAGGAGCCTGCAGGCTGTCGGTCGAATTACTGGCTGAATGCTGTTATCTGCGAGGACAAAGCCCACAGAAACGAGTTACTTGAAATCACGAACCAACAAGGGGTGATGACCCGGCCCATCTGGGCGTTGATGAATCATCTGACTATGTATCAGAGCTGTCGTCGTGGTGATCTCAGTAATGCGGAGTGGCTAGAAGCCCGGGTGATTAATTTACCAAGTAGCGTAGTGACCAAGTGACGTTGACGAACCAAATAGGCATTTTCGGAACATCAGGCATGGCAAGGGAGGCCGGTGATATTGCGTGGGCACTGGGTCTTGAGCCTATTTACGTTGCTCGGGATGAAGCCGAATTGCAGGCCTGGAGTTTTTCAGCGCAGGTGGTGGTGGAGCAGGATGTCGAGCAATACTCAGACATGCCGTTTGTGATTGGAATTGGCGAAAACTACATTCGCAGAGCTGTTGCCGAGCGCTTTAAAGATTCGCTCCAGTTCATCAATCTGATTCACCCAAGCGCCACCTTTGGTTGCGGTCAGCGAGACATGATTGAACGCTGCAAAGGCACTATCGTCGCCGCTGGCGCGCGTTTCACTAGCGGAATAGCCGTTGGGGATTTCTGCATCTTCAATCAAAACATTACGGTTGCCCATGATTGTCTTGTGGATAGCTATGTCCACATGGCTCCGGGCGCCAACCTTTCCGGCAATGTCCATTTGAAACAAGGCTCCTGGGTGGGAGCGGGTGCCGTGGTTAATCAGGGAAGTAATTCAGAGAAACGTGTGGTCGGCGAAAATACCATGGTGGGCTCCGGTGCGGTGGTCATTAAAGATTGCGAAGCCAATGCTGTGTATGCAGGTGTTCCTGCCAAGAGGATCAAATGAAGACGCTTATTATTGCTGAAGCCGGCGTAAACCATAACGGTGATATGGGGCTGGCCAAAGAACTAATTGCGGCTGCGGCAGAAGCCGGCGCGGATCTGGTAAAGTTTCAGACGTTTATTGCTGCGAATATTATCTCCCGAAGTGCGCCCAAGGCAGAATATCAGAAAGGCGCAACTGATCCTCAGGAGTCGCAACAGGAGATGGTTCGCAAGCTCGAGTTAACCCGCGAGAATCATCTGGAATTGATGGCTGAATGCAAAAAACAGGGTATCGGTTTTTTCTCCACCGCCTTTGATAAAGACAGCATCGATTTACTCGAAGAGTTGGGTGGTACGGAGATAGTTAAGGCCCCTTCCGGCGAACTAACTAACCTCCCATATCTACGCTACCTGACGCGCCAGGGAAAACACGTGCTGCTATCTACTGGAATGGCAGATCTGGGCGAGATCGAAGCCGCGATCAATGTGGTGGAGCAGGCTGGTACCTCCAGAGATAACATCACCGTTCTGCACTGCACCACCGAATACCCCACGCCCATGGAAGATGTGAATCTTCGCGCCATGGTCAACATTGGTAAGGCGTTCGGGGTATCCGTGGGTTACTCGGACCACACGCCGGGTATTGAAGTGCCCATCGCCGCGGTCGCGCTGGGTGCCACCGTGATTGAAAAACACTTCACCCTGGACCGCAATTTGCCGGGGCCGGATCACAGGGCCAGCCTGGAACCCGATGAGCTGAAAGCCATGGTGCAAGGCATCCGGAATATTGAAACGGCGCTGGGGGATGGGATCAAACGACCCAGCTCCAGCGAACTCAAAAACAAACCCATTGCTCGCAAATCTCTGGTCGCGGCTCGCTCCATCAAGGCCGGCGAACGGTTCAGTGAAGATAATCTGATGGCCAAGCGTCCGGGCACGGGCATTTCGCCCATGCAGTGGGATGACGTGATTGGTCGCACTGCGCCTCGAGATTTCAGCGAAGACGAGTTGATCGAACTATGACTCGCAAGGTTTGTGTGGTTACCGGTACCAGAGCCGAATTCGGGTTGTTACGTTGGCTGATGGGCGAGATTCAAAATCACCCCCAGCTGGAATTGCAGGTTGTTGCGACGGGTATGCATTTGTCGCCCGAGTTCGGTTCCACCTACCGCGAAATCGAAGAAGCCGGCTTTGAGATTGATGCCCGAGTGGAGATGCTTCTGAGCTCAGACACCAACACCGCGGTGACCAAATCCATGGGTCTTGGCGTAATCGGGTTTGCCGATGCCTACGAACACCTGGCGCCGGATATCGTGGTATTACTGGGTGATCGCTTCGAGATATTCGCCGCCACCTCCGCAGCCATGATTGCCGGCGTACCGGTTGCGCACTTGCATGGTGGAGAGACTACTGAAGGCGCTTTTGATGAGGCCATCCGACATTCCATCACCAAAATGTCTCACCTGCATTTCGTGGCCGCAGACGAATACCGCCGGCGAGTGATTCAACTTGGAGAGCACCCGGACAGGGTGTTCAACTTCGGCGGTATGGGTATCGATGCCATCAAGCGCATCGAGCTGCTCAGCCGTGAAGAACTGGAGCGCTCCCTGGAACTGAGCTTTGGCGAAAAGAACCTGCTGGTGACTTTTCACCCGGTAACCCTTGAAGGCGGGGCCAGTTCGGCTGCCCAGATGGGCGAGCTGTTGGCTGCTTTGGATAGGCTGGGCGATACCACGTTGATATTTACCATGCCGAATGCCGACACCGGAGGTAGGGAGCTCAGTGCGATGGTACGGGAGTTTGCCCAAAGGCACCCACATGCGAAGGTGTATACGTCGCTTGGCCAACTCCGCTACTTCTCCTGCCTGGCGCAGATCGACGGCGTGGTTGGTAATTCCTCCAGTGGCTTGGCAGAAGCGCCATCCTTCAATATCGGCACCGTGAATATCGGTGATCGCCAGAAAGGACGACTTAAAGCGAGCAGCGTGATTGACTGCGAGCCGAACCGTGAGGCTATTCAGGCGGCCCTGGAAACACTCTATTCGGCCGACTTCCAGACCAGTCTTGCCGCTGTATCTAACCCTTATGGCAATGGAGGTGCCAGTGAAGCGATCGTCAAAGTACTTGCGGAATACCCTCTGGAAAACATCCGCAAGAAACAGTTCTACAACCTGTCAGCAAATGACTTCTCCTGATCCGCGGAGCAATCCATGAAGCCTTGGCGTAAAGCCCTCGTAAACAGCGACGTTACCCTGGAACAAGCCATCGAAGTTCTGGACAAGGCTGCTCTGCGTATCGCCTTGGTTGTCGATGCAAACGACAAGTTGCTGGGCACCCTGACAGACGGCGATGTACGCAGAGCGCTACTGAAACACTTGCCGCTGGAAACGCCGGTTAATCAGGTCATGAACCCGCAGCCCAAGACAGCCGAGCAATCGTGGACAGAGAGCCGCATACTGGCGGTCATGGAAAAGCATGAGTTACTGCAGCTACCGCTGGTTGACGCTGAAGGGCGGATTGTCGGCCTTGCCAACCTGCACGACATCTTGAACAAGCACCGCCACGATAACCCGGTCTTCCTGATGGCCGGTGGTTTCGGCACTCGCCTCCGGCCGCTGACCAACCATTGTCCGAAACCCATGCTTAAAGTGGGTGACAAGCCAATCCTTGAGCAAATCCTGTTGAACTTTGTGGAAGCCGGTTTTCATCGTTTCTACATCTCAACTCACTATATGCCGGAAGTGATCCGCGATTACTTCGGTGATGGTGAGAAGTGGGGCGTGAGCATTCAATACGTACACGAAGAAGAACCGCTAGGCACCGGCGGCGCACTGGGTTTATTGCCTCCCGACGAGATCGATCAACCATTGTTCATGATGAACGGCGACCTGCTGACCTCCCTGAACCTGCACAGCTTTCTGGAGTTCCACGAAACCCATAATGGCGTAGCCACCATGTGCGTGCGGGAATACGAGCACGAGGTACCTTATGGCGTGATTACCAGTGAAGGCACCCAGATTAAATCCATGGTTGAGAAACCTGTTCACCGGTTCTTTGTAAATGCAGGCATTTACCTGCTGGATCCAGCTCTGGTGAAAAGTGTGGAGCCCGGCACCCGGATTGATATGCCAACGCTGCTGGAACGGCAGATTGACGGCGGCAAGGCCGTGAATATGTTCCCGATACATGAGTATTGGTTGGATATTGGGCGGATGGATGATTTTCATAAGGCGCAAACGGAATTGCAGGATCGGTTAAATGGCTGATACTGGAGAAATTCTGGTTGTTATTCCCGCCAGGGGTGGAAGCAAGCGCTTACCGCGCAAAAACGTGCTGCCATTGGCTGGTAAGCCCCTGATTTGCTGGACTATCGAAGAGGCGCTGGATGCAAAGTTGAATGCTCGCATTATGGTAACCAGCGACGATGACGAAATTCTGGCCATAGCCCGGCAATACGAAAGCGAAGGCGTGATTGCGTATCAGCGGCCGGATAAATTGGCTACCGATAACGCATCCACCGCTGACGTTCTGATTGATGCGGTAAAAGCAGAGCAAGCGGCAGGGCATGACCCGAAGACGCTGGTGCTTTTGCAGCCCACATCACCCCTTCGTAATGCTGATGATATTCGGGCGGCTTTGGATGTCTTTCGGGAAGGTGGGTGTGAAGATACGGTTGTGGCCGTTTGCGAGGTTGATCATCCGACTGCCTGGGTTGGGACGATTGGTGATGCATCGAGGCTTGAGGGGATCGATCTTTCTGGGAAGCGTTCTCAGGATTACCGGAAAGAGTACCGGTTGAACGGGGCAGTTTACGTTGTCCGCACTGATTGCTTGGTGAGTTCGGGGTCGCTTTTTACGGAGCGTATGTGTGCTTCGGTGATGCCTCGAGCGCGGTCACTGGATGTTGATGAGGCTGTGGATTTTCGTATTTGTGAGAGTTTGATTGGTGGTTGATAACTTATTCCTTGTTGCATCGCCACTGCAGGCCTTGGTTGCTGTTGAGCTTAGTCTTCAGTTTAAGGGGCAAACGAATGGAATCATCTATCGGCTATGGGGGTAAGTCCAGTTTACTGGTCGATATGGAACCGGAGATCTGATGTGTAGCAAACTTGCATTTTTTGTCACTTAGCCTTTTTGAACACCATCGTTTAAGGTGATCGCATTATTTGATAAATAGATGCTACGTCCTCAATTGGTTGTGTTAGCCTCAAAAAATCGAGGACGTTGCGCCTAACAGGGACCGTTGTCCTTTAATCTACAGAAATTCAATAACCCTCAAAGGTGCCCCTGGTTGATGCGCTGGTACAAAGCTATCAGGAAAATCTTGGCTAACGAACCGGAAACCTGGCTCGCATACTTTCATGGCCAGCAGCTTCAGAGTATGCCCCACATGATTCGAAATAAACCAGTGCTCCGTGGCATATTTTGGCGTTTGTTCTATCTGCTTTTATGGATGTTTAAAGAGACCCGGTTTCGCTCAAAACCCTCGGTGAAAAGGGGACAAACTTGTAAATATCTAGTATTTGCCGATACAGTGAATCAGGCCAACTCTTTAAACGGCGTAGTCGATGCGTTACGAGAGCAGGGTGAACTGGTAGTGGCTATCTGCAAATCAAAGTTTCTTGGTCATCCTGAGCGAAAAGAACGTTATGTGCCTTACCATCTGGGACCCCTTGATGATATAAAGGGCTTGTACTTACTGATCACCCGTTGGCGGGACTTGACGGAAAGCCTGAGCGAGCAATCGCCAATTGCTGCTCGCTGGTATTTTGATAAGTTTTGCGCCAGCTATTTCTATCTGGTTTATTTTTACAGGCTCTTCAACAGGCTCCGCCCAGAATTTGTCATTACAGCAAATGACCATAACGTTCCCAACCGTTGTATGTTGGCAGTTGCTCACTACATGGGCATTAAAACTGTGTATCTTCAGCATGCTTCTGTTGGTAGGCTGTTCCCGGCGTTGCGTATGAACTATGCATTTCTTGATGGACAGTCCGCGCTGGATACTTATCTTGTGTGTGAGGGAAACCAACCTGCTTACCCGACAAGTGTTCCAGCCCCTTCAGTTTTTTTAACTGGTCAAAAAAAGAACCTTCGAATACAGAGGCCAGTGGATAAGCCGTATATCGGTGTTGCCGTTAATACTCTCGATAGGGCAGACTTGGTAGTTTGCTTTGTGAATGCTGTCATTGAGTCTGGTCGTGAGGTTTGTCTTCGTTGGCATCCGGCCCAAGCGCCTGCTGATATTAATCGCTATAAAAGAACATACGTGGGCAACTCCAAGGTTATTTTGAGTGATCCTAAAGTAGATTCGATTTCACAGTTCATGGAACGCCTGCATTGTTTGGTGGCCGGTAATACCAGCATTTTGCTTGAAGCCGCTGTTGCTAGAGTTTGTCCAGTTTATTTTGAGTACCAGCCCCCTGACACTCCTGATGTGTATGGTTTTGTTAAACACGGGTTAGCTCTTCATGCCCGTTCAGTGAATGAGTTTCTGAGTTGGCTCGACCTAGACAAACTAGGGCTCAATAAAACTGCAGTTCAGTACTATAGCGCCTCATTTGGGACTGAGTGGGAAGGAAGAGAAGGGAAGCTTGTGGCCGAGCATTTACTAAAACTGGACAGAAAGGTTTGTCCGAAGAGCCTCTGGGGGTTTCGGGACGTTAAGGCTTTTCGTTGAAGAGTCAGCTAGCCCGATCCTGCGGGTATTGCACGATTGTTAGAGGGGAAAAATTGAAGACAGTAGACTTTATTATTGTTGGAGCAATGAAGTCCGGTACAACCAGCCTGCACCATTGGCTCATGCTCTCAGATCAGATTTATATGAAAAAGCAGGAGATTCACTTCTTTGACCGCGCTGATAGATACGCCGAGAATCTAGAGCGGTATAATAAGTTTTTGGGGCTTGATGAAAGTGTAGATGATAATGTTCGAGTGGGAGACGATACTCCATCCTATTCTTATGTTCAGGAAGTGCCTTGTCGAATACATAAAGTTTGTCCCCGAGCTAAAATTATTTGGATTTTGAGGGATCCTTTGGAGCGAAGTATCTCGCAATATTGGCACTCGATGAGAAGAGGTGGAGAAACACGAAATATCGACCAAGCCTTTAGAGACGAGCTGGAAGGTAGAGAAACTGATAAGTGGAAGCTGTATTTGTATCGCTCTAAATATTTGTGGCAGATAAAGAATTATCTTGAGTATTTCGATCAGAGCCAAATGTTGTTTGTTGATTTCGAGGAGTTTGTGAGCGGAGGAGGCAGCGAACGTAAAAAGGTGACCGATTTCCTTGAAGTTGAAGAAATAGAATCACCAGCTCCCCATTCTAACAAAACAGTATTCTTTCCTAGGCCGAAAATAAATCAAGTAATTAATTCTCTCGGTGTGCTCCCAGAGAAGGTCGCCTTGGGGATTAGAGCGGTTTCGGGGTATAGAAGAATCACTAGGCCAAGGTTGAGTGAAGAAGTTGCTGTCGCGGCCCGAAAATACCTCGAAGAGGATATTGAAGAACTTTCAAAGATAACAGGGCTAAAGGAATACCGAGGCCGTTGATTCGTAGAGAAACGAGGTTGCTCACAACATCTTTCGCCCACTAAGCGAGGTCGCCTTAAAGCATAGACGGAGGCTGGTTCTGAGACCATTGAGCTAACCCCGAAAGAGCGGTGACCGTGGGGTGGGGAAGTGCGTTTCTGAGTTCTGGGGATGGGTGCTAATATGGCCTAAAATGGGGCAGACGAAGGCTTTTACTGACCCCTGAGTAAACCGCATCATAAAATTGGGTCAGAAGAAAGATTTCTTCTGGCCCCGTCTTCAAGGACGCGCCCATGCACTACAGCTCCATACTCCCTGATGTCCTCAAAATCGCCGACGAGGCCAGCGAGAAAGTCCTCCACATCTACGAATCCGACTTCAAGGTTCGCTATAAGGAAGACAACTCGCCGATCACCGCTGCCGATGAAGCCGCCCATGAGATTATCTACAAGGGCCTGCGCAACATCAGCCAGGACATCCCCGTCCTCTCGGAAGAAGGCAAGAGCATTCCATGGGAGGAGCGCAAGCACTGGCGTCGTTTCTGGTTGATCGATCCCATCGATGGCACCAAGGACTTTACTCAGCGTAACGGCGAGTTCACCGTCAACATCGCCATGATCGAAGACGGCCAGCCGGTGATGGGCGTCGTCACTGCCCCGGCTCTCAAGACAGCCTACTGGGGCATTGTCGGCGAGGGCGCGCACATGCGTGATCGCACCGGTAAGATCCACCGTATTCGCGTGGCTGAGCCGAGAGACACCAAGCGAGTAGTGGCGAGCAAAAACCACATGAACGATGAAACCCTCGCCTTCATCGAAAAGCTCGGCGACCACGAACTGGTCCAGGCCGGCAGTTCCCTGAAATTCTGCCGCATCGCCGAAGGCCACGCCGATATCTACCCGCGCATGGGGCCGACTAGCGAGTGGGATACGGCCGCAGCTCATGCGATTCTGGTTGCTGCCGGTGGGCAGGTACAAACATTGGAAGGTGAGCCGTTGCGGTATGGCAAAGAGGATATTCTGAACCCCTGGTTTGTCGCGGCGGGGAGTTGGTATTTTTGATGCGAGTAACTCAGGGGTCTGATGAAAACTTTCATCTGGCCCCATCTTTAACTCAAACTCCCAAACCGAACCAAACGGATTTGAAATGACCTGGTACGCCATCCAACACAAACCCGCCCAAGGCGACCGAGCCGTCCAACATCTCCAGAACCAGGACATCCCCTGTTTCTACCCAAAGATCGAGGTCGAAAAAATCAAGGCTGGCAAACGCACCAAAAAGCTGGAGCCTTTGTTCCCCGGCTACCTCTTCGTCAACCTCGAACAAACCAACCCCGTCTGGGCCAAGCTCCGCTCAACGCGCGGCGTTATCCGCGTCGTCGGCTTCTCCAACAATCCTGCGCCCATCGAAGATGAGGTCATCGAGCACATTAAAAACAGCCTCGATAAGGTAACTGAGAAGGGTGGCATCAAAGCCGGAGAACCGGTCGAGCTGGATGAAGGTCCCTTCAAAGGCATCAACGCCATCTTCCAAGCCTATGACGGAGAGGAGAGGGCGATCGTGCTCATCAACTTTATGCAGAAACAGCAGATGGTGAAGGTGCCTGTGGCGTCGATTCGGAGATAGGTTGAACATGGGGTCAGAAGAAGGTTTTCTTCAGACCCCTTTGCACAGGGGTCTGATGAACTCCGTTCATCTGACCCCAACTTCAGTCTTACTCAGAGTGAAAATCCAACCCCGGGGTCAGAAGAAAGCGTTCTTCAGACCCCTAGATAATTCACATCCTCACCCTTTAACAATCCTTTACACATCTAACTACCTGAATCCTGTCAAATCGAACTATCTGTCACTTGCCTGCAATCACACATCACGTAGAATTGCGTCACAATTCCGAAACATATCCAAATAACTAAAATCACCTGACAGGGACCAAGTCGGGGCATTTCTCAGCTCCCGCCCTCGCTTTGCCCCTGCAAAATTGACGAATATCATGACCTCAAAACACTGGACCCTGGTCGGTGGGGCGGTAGCGTGCCTGAAACCGGTCTTTGTGACTGGTCTTGCGCTGGCTGGCCAACAGGCTTTCTCCGCAGATCTCGCCTTCCCGGGCTATAGCGGTTACCTCAATGTTCCCTCCGCGACGGTGCTCGGTCACGGTCAGGCCGCAGTCCAGTATTCGGACCAGGCGCTGGAAACCCGCACAACCACCTCCGGTGATGCCTACGGCTACTACAACAACGTCGGTGGCCTGTTTGGCATTTTCCCCAACGTGGAAGTCGGCGGCCGGCTAACCTGGGATCGGACCCAGGCCAACTGTTACGCCGAAGATTGCGGCATCCGCGACCTCTCCGCGAACATCAAGGTTCAGGCCCCATTTATCCCGGAAGAGTGGTTCACCCTGGCCGCCGGCGTTCAGGACCTCGGCGGTGAAACGGACGATTTCGAATCCGTCTACGTTGTCGCCGGCCGCCAGTTCGGCCCCGTGGAAATTTCTGCAGGCTATGGTGACCCTCAAAAGTCAGATCGCTATCTCGACGGCCCGTTCGGTGGCCTCTCTTACAAGCCTTTACCCTGGTTGAATGTCATGGCCGAATACGACAGCCAGGATGTTCGCCTGGGTCTGGGCGCCAGCACGCCCGAGGGCCTGTTGCCGTTGGGCATGCGGATCAACGGCAAAGTCCTGGCCTACGACGAAGGGGATACCGAGAACGACCGCAATTTCTTCTCCCTCGGCGTTTCCATTCCCTTCGGCAACGAAGCCAGAAAACAGCATCTCCAACTGCCGGACGAATACGCAAACGCAGCTTCCGGGCCCGAAACCACGACGTCCAAAATTGCCAGCCAGGTCGAGCCCCAAACAGAGCCATCAATAACTGAACCGGCTGCAACTGCAGAAGCATCTGCTGCCAACACCGAAGCAGGCCAAAACGAAAGCAGCGAACTCGCCCGTACCCTCGGCCAGCAACTGGTAGCCGCCGGCTACGACCGAGTCTCCGTCGCCAGCCGTGACGATGTTCTTCATATCCAATGGGAAAACAATATCTACACCCGCGACGAACGCGATGCCATCGCCGATGTCGCCCGCACGGCGCAAGCTTTGGGTGGCTTCCACAGAACCGCCAAACTCACCCTGTTGAACCAGAACTTCCCGGTCGTCGAACGCACCATTAGTCTCGACAGTCCCGAGCAGGGCGCCCCAGCCAAAATGCTGGCCGCGGACTACGCGCCGGATACCCTGTTCCATATGGACGAACCAGAATGGGACTTTCAAGGCAGCTACGGCCCCACCTGGAAACCCCGCATCACCCTGAGCCCCACAATCACCTCCGGCATCGCCACGGAATACGGTGTGTGGGACGCCTCCGTGGGCATCAGCGCAGAAACCTCCGTCTCCTTGTGGACCGGGGCCCTGGCTTCCGCTACCTATAACGCGGAAGTGTACGCCACTGAAGATTTCGAAAGAGGGGGCGTGTTCTACCAGGATCGCCAACGCACCGACCTGACCGAAGCCGAAATCCAGCAAACCTTCAAACTGCACCCGCAGCTCTATACCAGCGTCCACGCCGGCCGCTACGCCACAGACTGGAACGGCCTGCTGAATGAAACCCTGCTGCTCGGCCCCAACGGTCGACACAGCCTGGCCTACGTAGGCGGTGCCTTCGAGCATGCGGATTACGACAACGTCGAGCGCAACCAGATGCTGGCCCGTTATAGCTACTACAACCCGAAGCTGGACACCCAGGTGGATGTCTATGGAGGCCAATTCTTCGAGGAAGACACCGGCGTCCGTATTGACAGCCGCTTCTGGTTTGGCGACTACGCCCTGCAACTGTCGTACAAGAACACCAATGCCGAGTTCATTAGCCTCGGCTGGGTCATCCCGCTGACACCCGAGAAAACCGGCCAGTTCCGATACGCCCAGATTCGAGGCGACGCGGACTGGAACTACAACGTCCAGACCCGGATCAACGAGGACCAGAACCTGACTTCCTTCGGTGGCGCCAGGGTCATCGAATCGGCCAACCCGATCCGCTCCGTCTATTTCAACCGGGGCCGATTAACCAACCAATAGAGATCAGCGGAAACCCCAAACAATCTGTATGAGGTTGTAAACGTTGCGTTTCCGGTTCGCTTCTCTATAGTGAAGGGCACTGAGCCCTTTGATAAAAAGCAACACAAAAAAGACGTGCTAACGCTCATTCAGGAGATTAAGAGGCTAATATGACTCAGTTCAAGAAAGGATTGTTCACGCGTAACCTGATGGCCACTGCCATCCTGGCCCCGATGATGATTGTTGCGGGTTGCTCCGACAACGACGGCTCCCCGCTGCCCCCGGGTGAGACTCCCAGCGGCGTGTCTGACGGCGTTGTATATGATGGCTACCTGGTAGGCGCCACCGTTTGTGTGGACGAGAACCTGAACAAAACCTGTGACGTGGGTGAGCCGAGCACCACCACCGGTGCGGGTGGCCAGTTCAGCCTGGTGGGCCTGACTGACGCTCAACTGCTGACTCCGCTCGTACTGGAATCGAATGAGAGCACCATTGATGAAGACACCGGCGCGCAAGCTGATCCGAATCTGAAATTCCTGGCCCCGGCAGGCAGCACTGCGATCAGTGGCTTCAGCACTATCATACAGATGAAGGTCGAGAGTGCCCTGGCCGCTGGCTCAACAGCTACGTTGGCTCAACTTAAAGCTGATGCAGCCTCGGAGCTCGCCACCGAGCTGGGTGTATCTGTCGATTTGACCACTTATGATCCGATCGCCGCGTTTACAAGTGCCTCCGGAAGCGATAAGCGTACCGCTGCTGAGCTGCACCTGATCAACCAGGTATTGAGTGCCCAGATTGTTGATCTGATTGCAGATGTGGACGTGGTTCTGGAGTCCAATCCGGACCTCAGCGAAACTGCTGCTTTCGGTGCACTGGTAGAAAGCCTGATCCCGGCCAATGTAGCGGCAGTCGTGCAGGAATTCTCTGATGGCGGCGCTACCGCGAATGATCTGGATGGGTACAATGCCGAGACAATCATGAGCTCCGGCTCTGGCACTTATGAAGCCCCGGCTGCTCCCGACGCACAAGCCATCGATGAGCAGGCAACTCAGGATGCGGCTGCCCAAGCGGAACTTGAGGACGCAATCACGACCGAGGAACCGCCCACCGGTGCAACCGGCGGCACAGGCTCATAAGATAACAGCCAGCGCAAAAAGGAAAGGGGCTGGCAACGCCAGCCCCTTTGTTAATTCTGTAAATCCAATTTCCAACCACGGAACCTCAATCCCGGATGAAAGCCCTATTTTCCCTGCTCATAATCCTCAGTCTCTCTGGTTGCGCTGTCATACCCGGAGCCCACATCCCTTATGATCAGGATGAAGACGAGAGCATGGATCTGGACAAGATGGTCAACATCTACACCATCACTCCAAAGCTTTTGCAGGAAAAGATGGCGAAGCCTGACTCAAATCCCGTCCTTAACCGGAAGCTGGAATCTGAGATCAACAGCTACGATTACGAGGTAAACCGGGGCGACGTTCTGAACATCACCGTCTGGGATCATCCCGAGCTCACTATTCCCGCTGGCGGAGACCGCAGCCCCTCCGAAGCCGGCAACTGGGTCCACAGCGATGGCACCATCTTTTACCCCTATGTTGGCGAAGTAGAAGTCGCCGGCCTGAAAGTCACCGAGATTCGAGAAATCCTCCGGGAGCGTCTGGCGGAATACATTGAATCACCGCAGGTGGACGTGACCGTAGCGTCCTTCCGCTCCAAGCGCGTTTACCTGACCGGCGAATTAAAACAGCCTGGAACCCAACCAATTACCAACGTACCCCTGACACTCCTTCAAGCTGTCAGCAACGCCGGCGGTCTCACCGAAGTAGCGGACTGGACCAATGTCACGCTCACCCGCAACGGCGAAACCAAACGCTATTCGCTGCGTGAACTATACAGACAGGGCGACACCCGAGAAAATGTATTGCTTCGCCCGAACGACATCATCCATGTGGCCCGTAACGATGCCGCCAAAGTTTTCGTTCTGGGTGAAGTTGGCCAGCCAAGCAGCCTCAACATCGGTCGCTCAGACATAACCCTTGCCGAAGCCCTCGCAGATGCCGGCGGTTTCGCGCAGGCCACCGCGGACGCCAGTGGCGTATTCGTAATCCGTAAGGCGCCCGAGGAAACGGGTAAAATCGCCGAGGTGTTCCAGTTGCACGCACGTAACGCCACTGCATTGGTACTGGCAGATCAGTTCACTCTGCAGCCGCGGGATATCGTCTACGTAACCGCAGCGCCCATCGCCCGCTGGAATCGCCTGATCGCACAGATCGTACCCACCGCCCAGGCCGTCTACTTCTTCGCCCGGGCTGAAGACGAAGTAACGACCAACGACTAAAACGATGTTCAATAACATCCTCATCGTGTGCGTAGGCAACATTTGCCGCAGCCCCATGGCAGAATACCTGCTGCGGGCCCGGCTGCTTGAACACAGCGGCAAACAAGTACACTCCGCCGGTATAGGCGCACTGGTGGACAAACCAGCAGATAACACCGCCGTGGAATTGCTGAAGGAGCGGGGCATAGACGCCACTGCACACCGGGCAAGGCAAGTCACTCAAGAAATGCTGGCTAGTGCCGACCTGATCCTGGCCATGGAGGAAGGCCACCTGAAGCGCCTGCACGAAATCGCTCCGCAAATTCGCGGCCGAGCCTTCCTGTTGGGCAAATGGCAGAACAACCGGCCGGTGCCAGACCCCTACCGCCAGCAGCGCCCGGCCTTCGAACACGTGTTCAAACTGATAGACCAAGCCACCGAAAGCTGGCTCAAATACCTGGGTAACTGAATTACATGACCGACACCACCGCAACCAACCCGAGCTACCAGACCAACGCCCCGCAAGACGACGAAATCGACCTGCTCGCCCTGCTTGGTACCCTCTGGGATGGCAAATGGCTGATTGCCGCCGTAACGGTGATATTCACCGCTATCGGCGTGTTCTATGCCCTGATTCAGCCGCCGGTGTACCGGGCCAACGCTCTTATCCAGGTAGAAGAAAAGCAGGGTGGCCTGCCGGGCATGGAAGAGCTTGGCGGATTGCTGGAAACACCTTCCAACGCTGAAACAGAAATCCAGCTCATCAAGAGTCGTCGAGTATTGGGTGAGGTGGCAGACAATCTGAACCTCGATATTACGGCAACACCCGATTATTTCCCCCTGATTGGCGCCACGATTGCGAGGCGATACAACGGTGGTGAAGGCGAACTGGCCGAACCGCTGTGGGGTGATGGTTATGCCTGGGGTGGAGAAAAGCTCACCATCACCCGCATGGAAGTGCCGTCGAGAACAGGTACGTTCGTCTTGAAAGCCGGAGATGACAATAATTGGCGTCTGTATAACGAAGAGGAAGAATTGATTCTTGAGGGCAAGTCCAACAGTCCAGCGGAGGCAAACGGTTACGCTTTAATGGTTACTGAATTGGTGGCTCTTCCCGGCACCCGCTTCAATGTGTCCAAGCGGAGCCAGTACACGGCGACGATGGATCTCCAGAAGGCGGTTTCTGCTTCCGAGAAAGGCAACGGTTCCGGAATCATTGAGCTGGCCTACGAAAGCACTGACCCAGCCATGGCCGAACAAGTGCTAGCGGCAGTCGGGCAGAATTACGTGCGCCAAAACGTAGAACGAGCCAGTGCCGAGGCCGCCAAATCCCTGGAATTCCTTCGCAACTCCCTACCGGAGGTAAGAAGGGAACTGGAGACCGCGGAGCAAAAGCTGAACCAGTACCAGGTGGAAGAGGAAACCATCGACATTACCGCGGAGGGTACGGCGCTCCTTGAGCAGATCGTGGACCTTGAAACCCGGATCTCCGAACTGGAGTTCCAGCGTGCGGAAATTGAGCAGCGATTCCAGCCCACGCATCCTCGTTACAAGGCTTGGGCCTCCCAGATGGCGGAACTGAAGCAGCGCCGAGCTGAGCTGAACCAGCGCCTCAGTGGCCTTCCCGAGACCCAGCAGAGACTGGTCCGGCTGCGCCGGGATGTAGAAGTGGGCAACAAAATCTACCTGCAAATGCTCTCTAATATCCAGCAGCTGGACATCGCTCGGGCCGGCACTGTGGGGAACGTGCGGGTAGTGGATGAGGCCGCAGTAAATGCCCAGGCTCCAGTAAAACCCAAGCGGGCCTTGATCGCAGTCGTGGCCCTGCTGCTGGGCGGCTTGATCGGCACCGGCATCGTACTGGTGCGGGCCATGCTGAACCGCGGTATAGAAAAACCAGACGACATCGAAAAACTTGGCCTGCCGGTATATGCGACTGTACCATTGTCTGAAACCCAGGCCGACATGGCGAAAAAGAAACGCGGCCGGAAAGAACACGCCTCCGGCTTGCTAGCCGAAGTGAATCCGGCAGACCTGGCTGTGGAGAGCCTACGCAGTCTGCGCACCAGCCTCCACTTCGGCATGATGGACGCCCGCAACAACATCCTCATGATCTCCGGCCCTAGTCCCGGCGTGGGCAAAACCTTTGTATCTGTTAACCTAGCTGCTGTAATGGCCATGGCCAACCAACGGGTACTGTTAATCGACGGGGACCTGCGCCGCGGCTTCTCCCATGATGTGTTCAATGTAAATAACGACAAGGGGCTTTCGGACCTGCTAGCAGGCAAAGCAACGCTGGAAGAAGCCACAGAACATAGCAATGTAGAAGGCCTGGACTTCATGAGTCGGGGCACCGTACCGCCCAACCCGTCAGAACTGCTGATGAGCAAACGGTTTGACGAGTTCCTCAAAAAAGCCAGCACCAACTACGACCTGGTCATCGTAGACACCCCGCCCATCCTTGCGGTAACCGACGCGGCCATCGTAGGCAAACATGCCGGTACCACCATGCTGGTAGCCCGCTTCGGCACCAATCCGGCCAAAGAACTGGAACTTACCAAGCGCCGCTTTGAACAAAACGGCATAGAAGTAAAAGGCGTAATCTTCAACGCCGTAGAAAAGAAAGCATCTAACTATGGTTATGGTGGGTACGGTTACTACAACTACGTCTACAAATCCGCGAGGTAGGGCGGTGGGACGTTGTTGCAAGCAGCCCCCTCACAAAAAACTATCAGTCTACAATCGTGGCTTGGCCCTACCCAAACTCCCGGGATGATCATCAATCAAGTTCATCTCGCGGCATCTAACCCCCGGACACTTCAAAATTGAGCCTAAGAAAACAGCTAATTAAAAGCTTCATGGGTGTAGGAGCCATAAAGCTTCTCTCTATACCCATCGGCTTGGCAACAAGTATCATCCTAGCTCGAACTCTCGGCCCGGAGGGGTTCGGCCAGTACACTTTCATAATGGCGCTGGTTCCACTTATCGCCCTACCGATAAGTGGCGGCCTCCCGCAGCTCCTAACCAGAGAAGTAGCAACATTTGCCCATTCAAAAAGCTGGGCATTGTACCAAGGTGCCTTGAGAGCTTCTCACGTATGGGTCTTAATGGTAACTGCAGCAATAGTCATCGGCTATTGGATGCTGGGGTTAGAATATAATTTCGTACCAACTGACGGTAAATGGTCTTTGCTTCCCATAGCTTTGCTATTGGTACCGCTTGGCGGTTTGGCTGCAGTTCGAGTCGGCACAATCAAGGGCCTTGGCTTGCCTGCTTACGCAGAGGCACCTGGCCAGCTTATTCAGCCGGCGGTAGTGTTGGTGTTGTTTGCTATTCTGGCTTGGCAAGGCATTCTTGATGCCGAAGTAGCAATCTGGAGTCAAGTACTAGCAGCGGCATTTGTATTTTTGCTCGCTAGCTGGATGTTTTTCAAAATCCAGCCAAGCGAGGCTAAGAGGGCTGAGGCGGTCTATCGGCTAAAGCATTGGAAAACCGCCTTGCTGCCCTTCACTATGATTGCGCTGGTGGGTGTTATGAACGCCCAGATCGGAATAATTATTCTAGGTGTGCTCAGTACGGACGAGCAAACCGCTGCTATGCGTGTTGCAGAGCGTGGTGGGCAACTTGTTGTAATGTCGCTAACGCTCGTAAACATGGTAATTGCTCCATACATCGTGCGTGCCCACAGAGATGGTGATAAGGCTTTGCTCCAAAATCTTGCGCGAAAATCAGCCCGTGGTAGTTTCCTCTTTGCTCTTCCGGTTGCAAGCGTTCTAGTTTTTGGTGGCGAACCACTGATTCGGTTCGCATTCGGCGCTGAGTATTCAGGAATTTCATATTGGCCGGTCGTCATAATCGCGGTTGGACAACTATTCAACGTTTTCTTCGGTTCTGTTGGGTACATATTGTCAATGACCGGTTACGAGAGAGAAACCCTCAAAGGCCAGGTGCTAGCTGTCCTTATTAACTTAATCCTTTGCCTTGCTCTTGTGCCGTCATTTGGTGCTATTGGCGCCGCCATGGGCATTGCATTGGGAATTATTTCTTGGAACACACTTTTGCATAAGATGGTCAAGCGTCATATTGGTATTAACGCTGCGGCTTTCTAATTGCGCCCGCTGATAACCGTTAGAGTTTGGTATGTTAAAAAGAGTTTTGTTGAAAGGCACGTCTATCTACCAGCAAGCACTATTCCCTTATACTCTCGCAGGTTTAAAGAGAAAAGTTATTTTCGTGCATATTCCAAAAGCCGCTGGGACAGCTGTGCGAGTGGCTTTAGGGGAGCCCGTAACTGGTCGACAACACTTGCCATGGTGGGTATATCAACAAGCTTCACCGAAAAGGTTTAAAGAGTTTTATAAATTCGCCTTTGTGCGAAACCCGCTAGATCGTGCGTTTTCGGGGTATAACTATTTAAAATCAGGAGGAAATCAAGTCGGTGATCTTTCTGTTTCTGATTATCTTAGTAGATACAAAAGCTTTAATGAGTTCGTAGATGATGAGCTTTCAAAAGGCAGTATGATTTATCATCCAATATTCCGTCCACAAAGCTGGTACCTTTGTGATTGGAAAGGCGAAATCCAGGTTGATTTTGTAGGAAAGTTCGAATCGATTGATTCTGATTTTGAAAATGTTGCACGTAATTTGAAGTTATCACGCTTTAAAGGATTGGATTTAGTTAATAAGTCGCCGGCTAAATGTGAAGAGATCTCGAAGCACACGGAGCATAAGATCTTGGAGATCTATAAAAATGACTATAAAGTTTTCGGATACTAATTTTTGTGAACTAGAATGATATATTCTGGTTATTGTTTTTGGAAAAGAGCAAATTAATTGCTTTTTAAAAGTCATTGTTTTGTGAATAGTGCAGTCGTGGAATCAATATGACACTAATTGTGACGCTAACTTCAACCTCGACAAGGTTGCCGGTATTAAGGTACACGCTTCTCTCCCTTCTAAATCAGCAGTACCGGGCCGACAGAATAGCGTTGTGTATATCAAAAGATCCTTACCTGATTGATGAGGGCATTAGGGAGCTGCCGGTTTGGTTGGGTTCGATGGTCGACCGAGGCCAAGTTGAGATTGTCTGGGTTGAAAACACGGGCCCTTACAGAAAGCTATTGCCAGTATACCGTACGGCTAATGATGAAGACTGGATAGTAACTTGTGATGATGATGTTATATACGGCGAAGAGTGGCTATCTTCGCTCGTCCAGACTGCAAAGCAGCACCCTTCGGAAATTGTTTGTGGCAGGGCTCGTCGGCCGGCGAAAAATCCGCTAGGGCGAAGACAAAGCTATTTGAACTGGCAGGTTGTCCCTTTAGGTTCTAGGGGGAGGGATCTTTTGCCAATTGGAATTGCGGGTGTATTGTATCGAAAGCCATTGCTGGATAAAGACACTATGTTCAGTGAGGATTTTAAAGACCTAGCGCCGAAACAGGATGATCTTTGGTTTCATTTGGCGAGAAAAATGATTGGTACAGAGGTTATTGTTTCGCCAGAGGCAGGAAAGCATGTTTACCCGGTTGAAGCGTCTGGAGCGTTATCGGCTACCAACGCCTCGTCAAAGGTTTCTGCGTGGGATAAATTTTTTAAAGCGTTGTTTGAGCGTTTGGCATTAAAGTTTAAGGCCTATTTGGGAATATCCGTTTGCGATAACGATGTTGTAGTTAGACGGTTGGAGCAGTATGCGAGCTTTACGGACCGACTCTTTTGATTCGACGCGGTAGAAAATTGGAAACTTCGTGTCCAGAAAACGCAGCAATTAGACTGAATGGGTTGAGAAAGGGCACGACGTGCTGAAATCCGTTTCCTTGTTTCTATTTAGAGTGGCGAGCGGGGAACGAAAGTCAATGCCGGCCAGCTTAAAAACATTTTCCACATGATCCTCCCCTGACGTTAGGGTAACCCCACGTTGTGGGGTGGATTAAAAGTGATCCGATATGTGTTCCTGCGAAAGATAGATTGCTTTGATAAACCAAGGGAGAGCCGCTCAATGTTGTCAGCTTTGCTACAGTAGCTAGCATTCTCCAAAAGCATCCTCCGCCGTTTGGACACCCTGGTCTACAAGTGGGGATCACTGCGGGATTGCGTACTTTTGCGTTATTCTATGTATTATTGCGTCCCGCGAACCTAGTTCTCCATTTGCTCGTTGAAACTTATTTTTAGAACCCTGCTGACCACCCTGTTACCGTAGCCAGCTCAATAAGCTTTATACTTCAGCAGGGGCAAGTATTTGGGTTTCTTAGGAATATGTTTAAGAGGCACTAAGAAGTTAGTATAAGAGTAATAATACTCCAATCAACCCGATTTAATGGTCAGAATTGTACGCTGGAGATCCTATTGAAAGTTTTAATGATCCATCATGGTAAAGGTATCGGTGGGGCACCAAAGAGCATGAGCTATGTGGCTAAGGCGTTAGTGGAGAATGGTGTCGAAGTCGAGGTTCTGTTTCTTCAAAAGTCAAACGCTATAGAACTTTTTCAGGATATAAATTGTAAAAAAACGGTCCTTCGATATCCAGTATATTACTTCTATCATATGTCGAAATGGGTAAAGTTCTGGCAAATACATAAGTTGTTGGCACAGGCAGCCTCTCTTTTTTTGCATTTATTTTGGGTTGCACCTCTTTCTATTAA